>CAWGLP010000020.1:0-349321 GCA_963823485.1 uncultured Alphaproteobacteria bacterium | reverse complement strand
CGTCATATTCGCCGATTCCGCTGGCGGCGTGCAGGCTTGGCTGGCCGAACAGGGGCGCGGCTTTCGGTCCGCGAGGCGGTCGTCCCGATCGTTCCGGGAGCGATCTGCTTCGACCTGCTCAACGGCGGCAACAAGGCCTGGGGGCGCTTTCCACCCTATCGCGATCTCGGCTATGCGGCTGCGCGTGCAGCGAGCGCCGATTTCGCGCTGGGCAGCGTCGGCGCCGGTCTCGGTGCGGCGACGGCCAATCTCAAGGGCGGCCTCGGCTCGGCTTCCGCGCAAACCGAAGGCGGCGTCACGGTCGGCGCGCTGGCGGTGGTCAATGCGATCGGCAGCGTGACGGTCGGCGACGGACCGTGGTTCTGGGCGGCGCCGTTCGAAATCGGCAACGAGTTCGGCGGGCGCGGATTGCCGGCTTCATTCACGCCCGACATGCTGAAGGCCCGCCTCAAGGGCGGCCCCGCAGCGACGGCATTGGAGAACACCACGCTGGTCGTCGTCGTTACCGATGCCTTGCTGACGAAACCGCAGGCCAGGCGGCTCGCGACGATCGCGCAGACCGGAATGGCCCGCGCGATCTATCCCGTGCACGCTCCGCTGGACGGCGATGTGGTGTTTGCCGCCGCGACCGGCAGGAAGCCGGTCGATCCGCTGTTCGGGCTGACCGAACTCGGAATGGTCGCCGCCAATACCGTCGCCCGTGCAATTGCGCGCGGCGTCTATAGTGCGACCGCGCTACCCTTTCTGGGTGCGCTGCCGGCGTGGAGCGATCGTTTCGGCTAGGTCGCAGTCCGAAGGATCATCGCCGGGTCTCGTGCTCAAGCGCTGACCGAGAGCGACGCGGTGGCGGCCGATGAGATCGCCTGGGCCTGTCGCTGGATCATCTGCTCGATGAAATTGTAGGACGATGTCGCGGCAGCGGACGAGCTTGCGCCCGCGGCCGACGTCATCGTCACCTTCGATCCGTCCGCATAGGTCAGCGACGTCGTCACCGAACCGTCGCTGTTGGTGAGGGATGTGCTGCTGGCGCCCTGCAGGGCTTGCGAGAAGGGATCGGAACCTGATCCGCCGGCGTCGTTCGCGTCATCGCGGCCTGATGGCCCTTGGGCCTCAACGCCGACGCCAGTTCCTTGAGGGTCACCGAGCCGTCGCCGTCCTTGTCGAGCTTGCCGAACACGCTGTCGGCGTTCTGGAGATTGGTGCCGCCGGCGCCGAGCTTTTCTTCGAATTCCGATTTGGTGATCTTGCCGTCGCCATTGCTGTCGATCTGCGCGAACAGGTCCTTCAGCGCGCTGGAGCGGCTCTTGGATGCCGTGGTCATCGACTCCGCCGAGGACTGGCTCTGTGCGTCCAGCAGCGCGCTCATGGTCTCCGGCGATATCTGCGCACCACCGCTGCCGGATCCAGAAGCAGGGCCGACAGATGCCTGCGAACCCGAAGACAACAGATCGAACGGGCTCTTTGCGTTCTGGCCGGCGCCGGTCGATGACGCGGACGACGACTTCGACGACGTCAACGCCTTGAGAGCATCGATAGCCGACGATGCAGCGCCCAAAGCAAGGAACATGGCAAGACTCCAACAGCGCCGCCGGTCGCGGCCGATAGCTCGTGCCTATTCATCAGCAAGCGCCGTGCCACGGTGAAAACCCCAATAAAATCGGGCTTTCTCACATCCGTCCGCATCAGCGAGCCCCGGCAAGAGATGCCGGCTCCGGCAGATTTTTCCCGCCCACAGGAGACCCGGGCGCCCGCATTGCTCCCGGCCGCCCTGCATGTTACGCGGAGCCGTCCCGCCCCTTGAGAGCTTTGGGAAAGCGCACATGTCCCAGCAATTTGCGTCACGTCCCCTCGTCATCGCCCCGTCGATCCTGGCGGCGGATTTCGCCAGACTTGGCGAAGAGGTCCGCGCCGTCGATGCCGCCGGCGCCGACTGGATCCATCTCGACGTGATGGACGGACATTTCGTGCCGAACATTTCCTACGGGCCTGACGTGATCAAGGCGATGCGCCCGCACAGCAAGAAGATCTTCGACGCCCATCTGATGATCTCGCCCTGCGACCCCTATCTCGAGGCCTTTGCAAAGGCCGGCTGCGATCAAATCACCGTCCATGCCGAGGCCGGCCCGCATCTGCATCGCTCGCTGCAGGCGATCCGCGCGCTGGGGAAGAAGGCCGGCGTCTCGCTCAATCCGGGCACGCCGGCGAGCGCGATCGAATACGTCATCGACCTGATCGACCTGGTGCTTGTGATGTCGGTCAACCCCGGCTTCGGCGGCCAGGCCTTCATCAAGTCCGCGCTCGGCAAGATCAGCGACATCCGGGCGATGACCGCGGGACGTCCGATCGACATCGAGGTCGATGGCGGCGTCGGTCCTGACGTTGCAGGCCAGCTCGCCGCTGCCGGCGCCAACGCGCTGGTTGCGGGCTCGGCGGTGTTCAAGGGTGGCACGATGGAAACCTACAAGGCCAACATCTCCGCGATCCGCAACGCAGCGGCGCTGATGCGCGGCGAAGCGATCTGACTGACGCAGGATTGCGCGCCGGCGCAGCCATCCTTACGAATGGGTTCCACGACGCGGGAAACGAGTTGGAGCCACCAAAGCTCCACGCTCTGGCCACATTGCTTCATGCTCCGGCCATAAACGCGGGCCACGGTTCGTTCCGCTCATCTAGGGACTGGGACATGATCAAGGCCTACATCACTGCTGCAGTGCTCCTGGTATTGGCGCCCTCCGCCGCGCTTGCGCAGCGCGCGGGTGACGCCGCGCTGGGTGCGGTGGCCGGCGCCGTTGTGCTCGGGCCGGTCGGGGCAGTCGCCGGGGCCTTCGTCGGCTACACTGCCGGGCCTTCGATATCGCGGTCTTGGGGATTGGATCGATCGCGTTCATCACGGCACCGGAGGCAGGCCTCGAAGGACAGTGTGCGAGGCGCGAGGGCGGAAGCCATCGGCCCCGGCGACGCCGCGCCCGCCGCGAACGCGCGGGTAGCGACCTCCAGCAATCCGGCGCCACGCCGGGCGGCCGCTCCCGCCAAGCCATCATTCCCGCCGGTGCAGACGCTCGACTGATCGCACGCGACGCCTTGATGCGGCGTTACTGCCCACCGCCACTTCCTTGCGCCAGTGCGAGAGCCGAGCGTGGCGGCCGCACCACGGTCACCGTGCAGGCGGCTTCGGCCGCCACCTTGCCCGCGACGCTGCCGAGCAGCGAGCGCAGCATCGAGTTCTGCCGCGCACCCATGACAATATGATCGACCTGGTTGACCCTGGTGAATTCCAGGATCGCCGACGCGGGATCGATCGCTTCCAGCACATGCACCGTAAGCCGGCCTTCATCAAGCTCCAGCGGCGAGGCCCAGTGGCGAAGGGCGACCAGCCGATCGATATGCTTGTTGTTGCCGTGCTCGTCGAGCGTCCTGTCGATGGTGATGCGGCCGAGCTTCAACACGTTCAGGCAGGCCAGCCTCGCGGAAGGCAGGGTTGCCAATAGCTGCGCCGCGGTCCGGCGCAGGCACTCGTTGAGTTCTCCCGACCCCTCCTCGGTATCGAGCGCCACCACCACGATCGGCCCCGAAGCCAGTTGGGCCGCGACATCCGATTTGGGCTTCGGCACGGTCACGCCCTGGTTGAAGCGGCGGCGCCACACCGTGGTGAGCGGATCACGCTGCAGCCGTTCCGACCGCGCCGTCAGCTTGACCTGCTCGGGATGTGCCAGATCGAACGCGAGCTGGGATGCCGTCGGATGCCGCCAGACCGGCTCGATCTCCAGGCACCGCAGCACGATTTCCTGCAGCCATGGCGGATAGTCTGGCTTCAGCTTGCGTGGCGGATAGGGATCGCGCCACAGCCGGCGCCGCATGCCGCGCAGCGTTTCGCTTTCGCCGAACGGCCGCACGCCCGTGGTGAAGAAATACAGCAGCACGCCGAGCGAAAACAAATCGCTGCGCGGATCGTCGCGGACGCCGAGCAGGCGTTCCGGCGCCATGTACGGCGCCGTGCCATAGGGCAGACGGAATTCTTCCTGCAGCAGGTCCGGCAATTGATTGTGATGCGACAGCCCGAAATCGATCAGCACGCATTCGCCCGAAGGACGAAACATGATGCTGCTCGGCTTGATGTCGTGATGGATCACGTTCTGCCGATGCAGGTCGGCCAGCGCGGTCGCGATCTTGCCGGCGATCACCCTCGCCTCTTCATACGGCAGCGGCAGTTCGCCAAGCCGGCCGAGAAGCGTCTTGCCGGGAATGCGCTCGACGACGACATATGCCTGCCGGTCGAAATCGCCGGTGCCGAAACAACCCGGCACGTGCGGGCCAGCCAGCCGCGGCACGATCATCTGCTCCATCTCGAAGCTGACGATGGCCGCCGGGTCTTCGCCCTCGGAAACCCGGGGAATCTTCATCAGCAGCGGCACGGTGATGCCGGGATGGGTCACCGTCCACAGCGTCGCCATGCCGCCCTGATGGACGCACTCTCCGATCGTGAAGCCGTCCAGTTCCGCACCGGGTTCGATCACAGGCTTCGCCATCGCTTCATTTCCCCACGAGCAGCCGATCGGCCAGCCAATGCGGCAGTCCGTTGCCGCGAATCCGGTCGGCTGCCGCCTCGACATCGTAAGGCACGCGGCAATAGGTGATCTCGCGCGATGTCGTGTCGAACATCGCAAACGCCGCCGCCGGGTTGCCGTCACGGGGCTGCCCGACCGAGCCCAGAACCGCGAGCCAGCGGCGGCCGCCAAGCAGTTGCACCGGCACGTCGGATATCGGGATGAAGCTCGTCATCTTCGCCGCCGACGACATCGAGTAGAGCGCCGGCTTGTGGATGTGTCCGCAGAACGTCACATGGGCACTGGTCGCCTCGATGCTGCGCGCAGCATCCGACGTCCCGCTCACATAGTGCCACCGCGCGGGATGAGATGCTTCCGAATGCACGTAGAGGCGATCGTCTTCCTGCCTCGTCAGCGGCAATTCCTTTAGAAAACGCCGCTGTGGGGCGCTGAGCCGGCCGCGCGTCCATTCGATCGCGGCCTGCGCTGCGGCATTCATGGTTTCTGTTGGCGTCCCGACGGCACTGTCATGGTTGCCCATGACGATCATGGCGCCGTCGGCAACGAGGTCGATCACGGTATCGACCGCCCATTCCGGATCGGCGCCGTAGCCGACAACGTCGCCGAGACAGACGAACCGCTCCGCTCCGCGCGCCCGCGCGGCATCGAGGCACGCGCTGAACGCCTGCCGGTTGGCATGGATGTCAGCAAAGACGGCAAGCCGCACGCGTTCCTCCCCCAACATCATCGCGCCCGTGCCTGCGCGTGTATTGATGGATATCAAACACCAGGCGGCGTGCGGGCCGCAATTGCACGGGAAATATATCGGGAGAAACGGCGGGAATGCCTGGCCGGCGGGAGAGCATGCGAACGCAATCAGCGCTTGCGTGGCGCTTCCAGGCCCTTGAGCAGCAGCGCGAGCACCGCATCGATCCGCGCCGGTGTGCCCGGATCGCTCCATTCCTCGGCATGGCCGGGATGATGGAAGCGGCTGGTGGCATCGAAAATGGCGCGCGCGGTCACCTTGACGTCGGCAACCTCGAACGAGCCCTGCTCCACGCCGTCGGACAGAATCTTGGCGGCCTGATCGACTAGACAATCCTTATGGCAGTTCACCGCCTTGCAGGCTTCACGGGCCAACGTCAGATAGGTCGCGAACATCTCGGGATCATCGCCAAGCCGTTCGTGCTTGATTGCAAACATCGTGCGCAGCCACTTTTCGAGCCGCGCCGGCGCCGGACCTGAAGCCTCTGCGATCCTGAGCAACGGCGCGCTGAGACGGTCGAGCCAGCGCTTGGCCACCGCCTCGCGGAGCGAGGCCTTGCTGGGAAAATGACGATAGACGCTGCCGTGGCTGACATCGAGCGCACGGGCGACATCCACCACCGTCGCCTTCGCCAGACCATAACGACGCAGCACGTCTTCGGTTACCTCCAGAATCCGTTCGGGGGTCAAAACCACGACTTCGTTCATGCGCGCACCTGCGAAACGATGGGAAGACGAGCGGTCATTCAATCCCCTGACGGGTTAATGCTTCGGGTTAATGCTTCACCGGCTCCAGACGCTCCGCTTGGGTCGCCAGATGACGGGCAACGCGCTGATTTAGCCAGTGCTGGATTTGGGCGGTCAAATGAATGATGTGGGTAGTCATAGCGTAGTCCTCTGCAAGTGCCCGGCCCAAAGCGACGAGCCCGGTGGCGCCCGGTATTGGCGCCGCAGTGGATATAGCATCTCTCGCTGACAGATTTCAATATCTGTCAGTCAATAATCCGTGAATGCAAACCCTTGGACAAGGCCTGCCGGCCCGTTGCCCGCCAACCGGCACCGTTTGTCTCACATCAGCGGCGGTGCTACATCGCGGCGTAAAAAGCAATTTGCCGGAGTCTTCGATGATCCCCCGCTACACCCGCCCGGAAATGGCTTCCATCTGGGAGCCCCAGACCCGCTTCAAGATCTGGTTTGAGATCGAGGCGCACGCGGCTGATGCACTGGCGGAAATCGGAACAATCCCGAAGGAGGCGGCGAAGACGATCTGGGCCAAGGCCAGGGATGCGACCTTCGACGTGGCGCGGATCGACGAGATCGAGCGCGAGACCAAGCACGACGTCATCGCCTTTCTGACCCATCTGGCCGAAATCGTCGGCCCCGAGGCGCGCTTCGTCCACCAGGGCATGACCTCCTCCGATGTGCTCGATACCTGTTTCAACGTCCAGCTCACCCGCGCCGCCGACCTCCTGCTCGCCGATATCGACAAGGTTCTGGCGGCGCTGAAGAAGCGCGCCTTCGAGCACAAGATGACGCCGACCATCGGACGCTCCCACGGCATCCACGCCGAGCCTGTCACGTTCGGGCTCAAGCTTGCCTACGCCTATGCGGAGTTTTCCCGCGCCCGCGAGCGCCTCGTCGCCGCCCGCAAGGAGGTCGCGACCTGCGCGATTTCGGGCGCCGTCGGCACCTTCGCGCAGATCGACCCGCGCGTGGAAGAACATGTCGCCAAGGCGATGGGGCTGGTGCCCGAGCCGATCTCGACGCAGGTGATCCCGCGCGACCGCCACGCGATGTATTTTGCAACGCTCGGCGTGATCGCCTCCTCGGTCGAACGGCTCTCGATCGAAATCCGCCACCTGCAGCGCACCGAGGTGCTGGAAGCCGAGGAGTTTTTCTCCGAGGGCCAGAAGGGCTCATCGGCGATGCCGCACAAGCGCAACCCGGTGCTGTCGGAAAATCTCACCGGACTGTCGCGCATGGTACGCGCCTACGCGATGCCGGCGATGGAAAACGTCGCCCTCTGGCATGAGCGCGACATCTCGCACTCCTCGGCCGAACGCATGATCGGGCCCGATGCGACCGTCACGCTCGACTTCGCGCTGATGCGCCTTGCCGGCCTGATCGAAAAACTGCTGGTCTACCCCGCCAACATGCAGAAGAACCTCGACCGGCTCGGCGGTCTCGTGCATTCGCAACGGCTCTTGATCGCGCTGACGCAAAAGGGCGCCAGCCGCGAGGACGCCTACAAATACGTCCAGCGCAACGCGATGCCGGTCTGGCGCGGCGAAGGCGACTTCCTGAGCCTGCTGAAGAAAGACCCCGACGTGAAAAAGCACCTGACCGATGCCGAAATCGAGGAGCAGTTCGATCTCGGCTATCACTTCAAGCACGTCGACACGATCTTCAAGCGCGTATTCGGCGCAGCGTGACGGGATCGCTCACGGGGGCAGCGCCCGCGCCGGCCATCAGTTCAGCAAGGCGCCGAGCCGCGGCCCGCACCCCAGGCGCTTCAAAACAACTGAATGGTAACCAGGGATCAAGTAGGATCACGGACGTGTCAGCGCCTCCGACGATTCTCGTGTTCGACTCCGGTCTTGGCGGCCTCACCGTCTTGCGGGAGATCGTCGGCGTCCGTCCCGACGCGAACTACGTCTATGTCGCCGACGACGCGTTCTTTCCCTACGGCCATCACAGCGAAGAGCAGATCGTTGCCCGCGTGGTGCCGCTGATCGGAGAATTGATCGTACATCATGCCCCTGACCTCGTGGTGATCGCCTGCAACACCGCTTCCACGCTGGTCATGTCGCACCTGCGCAGCGCCTACCAGGTTCCTTTCGTCGGCACCGTGCCTGCGATCAAGCCTGCCTGCGCCAGTTCGAAGACCAAGCGCGTATCGGTGCTGGGCACCAAGGGTACTGTCGCGCGCGAATACACCAAGCGGCTGATCCACGATTTCGCGCAAGGCTGCGAGGTGACGCTGGTCGGATCGGCCGAACTCGCCTCGCTCGCAGAATCCGCGCTCAGCGGCAATGCGGTGAGCGATGCGGACATCGCCGCCGAACTGGCCCCCTGCTTTGTCGGAAACGGCGACGCGCGTACCGACACCGTCGTGCTGGCCTGCACGCATTATCCACTGTTGCTGGACCGGCTGACACGGCTCGCGCCATGGCCGGTCGACTGGATCGATCCGGCGCCTGCCATCGCGCGACGCGCATCTGACTTGCTCGGCCCTCCCGGCAGCCGGAGCGACGCCGCCGCCGCCGAGATGATCTTCACGTCCAGACGGCCGCACACGCTCAGCCAGGCGCTGATGCCTTTTTTCGGCGGACGCGTCCCGGCATAAAGCCGGACCAGCAGTTTGCGATAGGGACTGCTTCTCAGTGGTCCAATGCCGCCCGTGCGGCCTTTTCCTGTGCAACGATCCCTTCCAGGCGCGAGATGTTCTCGAGCAGGCGCTGGCTGGTCAGCACGAGGAAATAGTATCCGAACTGCGGATTCTGGAAGTAAATCTCGAGCAGTCTTTCATAGGTGATGGTCATCACCTGCCCGTCCTCGATGCACTCGACGGTCGCCGTTCTGCGTTGATTTGGGGTCAGAAAGCCGAGTTCGCCCATCAGGCGTCCCGGCGGGATCTCGACGTTGATTTCCTTCACCAGAAACTTTCCCGTGACCGTCAGGAACATCTCGTTGGCCGCATCATCCTTCTTGAACAGCTTGTCGCCGCGACGGTATTTGCGCTCGGTCATGAATGGCTTCAGCCATTCCAGCGAAGTGTCGCCCTCGGTCGCGATACGTGCCCGCTTGATCAGGTTGAGCATCTGACGAAGGCGGATCGCGTTGATCGGCAGAAACAGCAGATACAGGATGAAAGTCCCGACGTTTCCCGAGAGCGCGCCAAAGGCGGCGAAGAACATGCAGCCGACCATGTTGGTGACGCGCAGCGCCACGATCGTCTGCATCAGCAAGGTGGCGACGAGAAAGATGGCGCCGACCAGCGCGAACATGTTGGCAAGCGTGATGTTGGCCAGCACAATTTCCAGCAGCCGGCTGAACAGCGCCTCGTAGGTGATGTTGTTGGGATCGAGACCCATCTGGATCAGAATCTTTGCGATCCTGAGGTTGTCAGCCGCCGTATCGAGAATGCGGTCCAGGATGTTCGAAAGATCTGCGCCGCTTGACTTCATCGGATCTTCCCCTACGCACGTCGGTATTGGTTAGATATCCCTGATATTTAACAATCTAAGCCGGATAGCCACCGTTTGAGCAGGGAGTTTCCGCGTTGACCCCAGCGAAGCCTGCGCCACTCAACCGCCTCCGCCAGCTGTGGCGGGAGGGTCGCCCGACATTCGGCGCGATCGCGACCATCCCCTCCATCCAGACCGTACAGATCATGGCCCGTTGCGGGATCGACTGGATCATCGTCGATCTCGAGCATGGTCCGATCGACCTTGGTTCGGCCCATGCGATGATTACCGCGACGGCCGGCACCCCCTGCGTTCCGATGGTTCGGATTGCCGCCAACGAGCCCTGGCTCGCCAAGGCGCCAATGGACATCGGCGCGCTCGGCATCAACTTTCCGATGATCTGCAGCCGCGCCGACGCCGAAAAGGCCGTGCGCAGCGTGCGTTATCCGCCGAAAGGCGAACGGCTATGGGGTCCGTTCCATGCACCGTTCCGCTGGGGCGTTTCGATGCCGGACTATATGGCGACCGCGGACGACGACATGATCTGCATGATCACGATCGAGCATGTCGAGGCGGTCGACCGCATCGACGAGATCATGGCCACGCCCGGCATCGATCTCGCCGTGATCGGCCCGGGCGACCTTGCCACCTCGATCAACAAGCGCGGCCTTCCCGACGACCCGGCAGTGCTTGAGTTGATGGCGCGCGCCGAGGCAGCCATCCTCAAGAGCGGCGTTCCGATCGGCGGCGTCGCCCGCACCGCCGAGCAAGCCAACCGGATGATCGAGCGCGGCTACGTGGCGCTGGCGCTCGGCTTCGACTGGTCGCTGTTCCAGCGCGGCATCGCGGCGAGTTTTGAGGGGATCAGGCGGTAGGTTCCAGTTGACGCCAAGCCCTTCAAAATCCTTATAATTTTACGTCATCCGGCTGAGCGGGCTGTGGCCCTGCCGGTGCCAGCGATGCGAACCTGCTGGCGTCAAGTCGCCTTGTTCGTGCTAGATCAGTGCGGGCGGCTTGAAATGGCCGGCCTGACGGCATTCTGATCTTTCATTGCAGAGACCTGAGCGGAGCGAATGCGCGGAACGGTTCGAAAAATCACGCTGCCGCGCCGTCTCGTCGCCGACTTGATGCACGCGTCGATGCGCGTGCCGTTCGTCTCGCTTGCCCGCCCCCTCAACCTCCGCCCTCTGCTGGAGGCGCGCGCGCAGGCCGCCCAGCGCCCGGGCTGGGCCGCAATCTTCGTCAAGGCGTTCGCGCTGGTGGCGAAGGAGGAACCCATCCTGCGCACGCTCTATGTCAAATGGCCGGCCCCTGCCTTCTACGAACTGCCGCGCAGCGTCGCCATGGTGGCGATTGCCAGGGTCGAGGACGGCCAGGATTGCGTGCTGCCGCAAAAGGTCGCCGCGCCGGATGAGTTGCCGCTGGCGGCGGTCGACGCGCTGATCCGGCACGCCAAGGAAGCCCCGATCCAGGATGTACCGGCGTTCCGCAAGATCCTGCGGACGACCCGGCTGCCGCTGCCGCTGCGACGGCTGTTCTGGGCGATCGGGCTGAATTTCGGCCGCCAGCGGGCCAATTATTTCGGCAGTTTCGGGGTGACCTCGGTCGCCGCCTATGGCGCCGGCCAGCTCCATGCACTGAGCCCGGGGCCGTTTGTCCTGAGCTACGGGGTGGAAAAGCCCGATCAGACCATCGACGTCGTGCTGCGCTGGGACCACCGGGTTACCGATGCCGCCCTGATGGCCAGAACGCTGAATCGGCTCGAACAGGTGCTGAACGGGGAAATCGCCGCCGAATTGCGCGCAAACCGGCAGCAAACCGAGCCAAAACCGGTCCGGGCGGTCGCGACCTGACCTCCTTGGCGATCATTCCGGGGGCGAACCCGGAATGACATCCATTTCGTTGACAGAACGGCGCTTTCTCCTTAAGAACCCGCTTGCTCGCGGGCCGCTTTCGGCCCGCGTTGCGTTTCGCGACCCGTGGTCTTCCCCGAGCTTTCGAGGCGGACCTGTCGGCCCCGGCCATGCCGGTGCACAGGAGGGCGCGTTTCCTCAAAACTCAAACCTAATGCAGAGGACGCGATGACAAAGCGCAGTGAGGCGAAATACAAGATCGATCGCCGTATGGGCCAGAACATCTGGGGCCGCCCCAAGAGCCCCGTGAACCGCCGTGAATACGGTCCCGGCCAGCACGGCCAGCGCCGCAAGGGCAAGCTGTCCGACTTCGGCGTGCAGCTCCGCGCCAAGCAGAAGCTCAAGGGCTACTACGCCAACATTTCCGAGCGCCAGTTCCACGGCATCTATGTCGAGGCCGGCCGGATGAAGGGCGACACCGGTGAAAACCTGATCGGCCTGCTGGAGCGCCGTCTCGACACCGTGGTCTACCGCGCCAAGTTCGTCGCCACGATGTTCGCCGCGCGCCAGTTCATCAACCACGGCCACATCAAGGTGAACGGCCGCCGCGTCAACATTTCGAGCTACAAGCTGAAGCCCGGCGACCTCGTCGAGATCAAGGAATCCTCCAAGCAGCTCACCCCGGTGCTGGAAGCAAGCCAGCTCGGCGAGCGCGACGTGCCCGACTTCATCGAAGCCGATCACGGCAAGATGACCGCGAAGTTCACCCGCATCCCGGCGCTGTCGGACGTGCCGTTCGCGGTGCAGATGGAGCCGCATCTGATCGTCGAATTCTATTCGCGCTGATCAGGTTTCGAGTTCCGAGATATCAAAGGCCCCGGTTTTTCCGGGGCCTTTTTGTTTGCGTCTAGTCCGTGTACGTTCACGCGATGTCACAGACGACCGACAAACCGACCCGTATCATGCCTTCGGCAACCCCGACCGAAGCCGAGCTTCCCTGCGTGGGCTGACCTTCCTCGCGACGAGCAGATTCGCCGCTATCAAGAGATGTTTAGAGCATCCCGACTGCAATACCTTCACCGCGACACACCCGAAGACATTTTGGCTGCCGCCCGGCAAGCGAGTTGCCGACCGTCGCCATGGCCGAATGGCTTACAGGCGTTATCCGGCGACGGCCGGCGTCGCAACGAGAACGACGACGTTATCCCTGCTCGGCATCCTTACGATTTCACCGACAGAACTCGGCTCGGGCGCAACTGCTCCGTCGGCAGCCAGGCCTTCAAGATGGAAGGCGAGGACCTCGGCGCCGATGGCGCGAGCTTCATCAAGCGTTCTGCCGGCGCTGATCACCCCGGGAATATCTGGAACGAAATGCCGTAGTCGCTGTCCGGCTCCTTATGGATCACTGCAATGTACTGTCGCATCTGTGCCCCTCAGCGTGCCTGTCAGCGCCGGCAAGTCCGTTAAATTCGCGCCGTGGTTCACGCTGCCCAAGACATCAGGTCCGCAACTTTTCGACTAGATGCTGAATCCGTGATCGTGAATTTGATCGCGCGAAGCAAAGAGGATCATCCACCCATGCATTACACCCCTGCCCCGCCCGATCCCAAGGCCGAGCCTGTCCGCATCAACCTGCTGTCGGATACGCAGACGCGGCCGACGGCCGCGATGCGTGAGGCGATGGCGCGGGCGGAAGTGGGCGACGAACAGATCGGCGACGACCCGACGGTGAATATGCTGTGCGAACGGGTCGCTGACCTGCTCGGCAAGGAAGCCGCCGTGTTCATGCCGTCGGGCACGATGTGCAATGTTGCGGCGACGCTGTCGCACTGCCGGCCGGGCGATGAAATCCTGGCGCATGCCAGCGCGCACATCATCGCCCGCGAGGGCGGCGCGCATGCAGCGCTCGGCGGATTCCAGATCACGCCGCTGCCGGGCGACGACGGGCAATTCAGTCCCGAAACCTTCCGCGCCGCCCTCCATCCCCGCTCGCGCTACCAGCCGCCGCAGACCGTCGTCAGCGTCGAGCAGACTGCCAATATCGGCGGCGGCACGATCTGGAAGAAGGCGGCGCTCGACGAGGTCGCAGCGATCGCAAAGGCCAACGGCCTTGTCACCCACATGGACGGCGCCCGGCTGCTGAACGCCTGCGTCGCCACCGGCGTATCGGCCAAAGACATGGCGGCGGGATGGGATTCCGCCTGGATCGATTTCTCAAAAGGCCTCGGCGCGCCGATCGGCGGCGTGATCGCGGGATCGCGCGCCTTCATCGACGACGTCTGGCGCTGGAAGCAGCGGCTTGGCGGATCAATGCGGCAGGCCGGCGTTTGCGCAGCTGCCTGCGTCTACGCGCTCGACCATCACGTCGACCGCCTCGCCGACGATCATGCCAATGCCCGCGCGCTGGCGCGCGGACTGTCGCAAATCAACGGCATCGAGGTGCAGCAGCCCGAGACCAACCTGGTGTTCTTCAAGCCCGACGGCGCCGGCGTCACCGGCGACAAAATGGTCGAGGCCTTGCGCAAGCGCGGCGTGCTGCTCGCCATGATGGACGGGCGCATTCGCGCCTGCACCCACCTCGATGTGACCGCCGGCATGATCGAGGAAATGGTCGGCCACGTGCGCGACATCGTGCGTGGGTAGCGGGATCAGCGGTCCGCCGCGCCGGGCCGGCTGCGAAGCACGGCCGTCCGGGCGATCAACGCCGTGTCGGTCGCGGCAACGGCGCGGGGACGCCACAATGTCGTGCCGAGCACGACATAGGCCGCGCAGGTCCACAATGACTGCCAGTTGTGAGGCCCTTCGTTGAACATGATGTAGACTGCGGCGATCACCAGCAGTCCCGCGAAGACGGTCTCCGCAAGCGGGCGCGAATCGTCATATTTTGCACGATTGAGGAAGGCCACGCTCCAGAACGGCACCACCGCCATGGTCAGCGCCGCAAAGGGGAAATCGCGCCAGCGTGCATCGAACACGAGGCTCAGCGCGGTTTCGACCGCGATCAGCGTGGTGACGATCAGGGTCAAGCCCAGCAGCCTCGTCAGCACCGGCAGGCTTCGCCCCTGCGGTCCCAGCAGTTCATGAAACGCCGGCAGCGCACGGCCCGACACCAGCGCGTGCGCCGACAGCAGCGGCGCGGCAATTCCGGCGGCCAGCAGCAGACCGTGCATCAGCCAGCCGCCGAAGCCGTAGCTTTCGGCCAGCAGCTTGCCGACGCCGATGCCGAGCAATATCCCGCCGACCGTCGCCGAAACCGCCACCGCAATCCATGGCGCCAGTCGCGATCGCGACGGACGCCGCCGCTGCGTCAACAACGCCACGCCGAATACGCTGACGCCAAGCGCGAGCCCGCAGGCCATCTGCAGTTTCCAGGACGGGTAATTGCTGATCTCGACTCCGGCCGGATATTTCGGCTTCCGTTCGCTGCCGTCGAGCAGGCCCCAATAACCGCCAACCGTTCCTTCCCAGCGGCGTTTCCATGGCTCGTCATACGCCTCGAACAGATTGACCCGGAAGTTCTCCTGTCTCGCCCGTTCGAGAATCTCGGAAACAAATCGCGCCTGGTTGATCCGGGAAGCGAGCGCCGCCTCGCGCATCCGCCCGTGGCTCGGCCAGCCGACCTCACCGATCAGGATCTCCTTGCCGGGAAAGGCCGCCACCACCTGCTTGCGAACGCCGTCGACATGCGCAGCCGCGTCTTCGGCGCGGGGCGGAACGTCCTCCCAATACGGCAGGAAGTGAACGGTGACGAAGTCGACATCGGCACCGATTTCCCGGTAGCGCAGCCAGAACTCCCAGACATCGGCATAGGTCACGGGGACGTCCACCCGCGGCCTGACCGAACGAATGGTTTCGCGAAGATCGGACACGATCATGTCGCCACGCAACAGCACTTCGCTGCCGACGATGATCGCAGCGACCGTGCCGGGATGGTCCTTGCTCAGTGAGACCGCGGTATTGATCAGGAGCGCGTTCTTGGCGCGGTCGCGCCCGATCCAGACTCCGAGCAGCACCTTCAAGCCGACCCTGGATGCCAGTTCAGGCACCCTGTCGAGCCCGTTGTCGATCGAATAGGTGCGGATGCACTTGGTGATTTTGGCGAGTTCGCCGAGATCCTCGGCAATCTGCTCCGGGCTGACGATCAGGTCCGGATTGTGCGGTGTTTGATCGTTGCGGAACGGCGCATAGGAGACGCATTCCAGCTTCGCCGCGGGATCGATCGGCGCGCGCGCCAGCGTCACCGGTATGGCGAGCCACCACCAGACCGCAGCGATGATACCCAGGGAGATGACGAGGAGCGCCAGTGGCGTGCGCAAGGCGGTCGATCCTGTCCTTCTGCAATCGATATGCGGCGAAGCCATTTGCGCTACTTTGACGAAATTCGTAGCATGCCGCTCCAACCGGCATCAAGAAGCGGCCACGTCGGGTGAACCCTGCGTTTCCTGCATATTGTTTCGACCGCAACCCGTGAAGTCATGTCATTTGGAAGATTTTCCCGCCGTCAGTTCGCTGCCATCACCGGCTGGTCGGCTCTCGGATTAGCTGCGCTCGGCTCCGGTCAGGCCGCCCCGGCGAAGGAAGATTTGGCAGGCCGCGCGCTCGCCCCCCGTTTTCCTGATGGCTTTCTGTGGGGGACGGCGACCTCATCCTATCAGATCGAAGGCGCCGTCAACGAAGACGGTCGCGGCCGGTCGATCTGGGATAGCTTTTCGCATACGCCCGGCACGATCGCCGACCGCAGCAACGGCGACACGGCGACCGATCATTTTCACCGCTACAAGGAAGACGTTCAGTTGATGAAGGCGCTCGGCGCCAAGGCCTACCGGTTTTCGATTGCCTGGCCGCGCGTCTTCCCGGAAGGTGCCGGGACACCGAATCCGAAGGGCCTCGACTTCTACAACCGGTTGCTGGACGAACTCCTGGCCAACGGCATCGAGCCGTTCGCGACGCTGTATCATTGGGACCTGCCGCAGGCGCTGCAGGACCGTTTCGGTGGCTGGACCTCGCGCGACACGTCGAAAGCATTCGCCGATTACGCCGGCCATGTCGCAGGGCGCTTGAGCGACCGCGTGAAGCATTTTTTCACGATCAACGAATGCTCCCGTCTGGTTCACCTTGGCCACGGCATCGGCGCCGATGCGCCCGGCCTCAAGCTCTCGCAGTTGGATCAGAACCAGGTTCGCCACCACGTCGCGCTGGGACATGGCCTCGCGGTGCAGGCGATCCGGGCTCACGGACGCGCCGGCACCCGGGTCGGTCCGGCGGAGAATGCCGTGAGCTGCATCCCCGCCATCGACACGCCCGCGAACATTCGCGCCGCCGAAACGGCGACGCGCGAGCTCAATGCCGGCTACCTGACCGTGATGATGGAGGGAAAATATACCGACGCCTATCTCGCGCAGGCCGGCAAGGATGCGCCGAAATACACAGCAGAAGATCTGCGCACCATCTCGTCTCCGATCGATTTTGTCGGACTGAACGTCTACACGCCGGATCACTATGTCCTCGCTGCCGACAACGCGCGCGGCTTCACGCTAGCGCCGTTTCCCGGCTCGTTTCCGCATATGAAGGCCACATGGCTCAGGCCCGGTCCCGAGGCGATCTACTGGGTGCCGCGACATGTCGCCAGGCTGTGGAACGTGAAGTCGATCTACATCACCGAGAACGGGACGTCGGGGAGCGACCTGCCGGCGGCGGACGGCACCATCTACGATGTCGACCGGATCATGTATCTGCGCAATTATCTCGCGCAGTTGCAGCGTGCGACATCCGAGGGTGTGCCCGTGCTCGGTTACTTCCTGTGGAGCCTGATGGACAATTTCGAATGGTCGGACGGATATGAGCAGCGCTTCGGCCTCTATCACGTCGACTTCGAAACCAGGCGGCGGACGCCCAAGCTGAGCGCGTCATTCTACCGCGAGACCATCGCGCGAAACGCGGTCGTGTAATCCCGGGATTTCAGTCCTTGCGCAGGCCCTTGCCCAGCGCTTCATACATCATCGTCTTCAGCGCCAGTTGGATCCGCCCGCCTTGCGTCGGGGCCTGCACCATGAAAACAACGAGCATGTCGTCCTGCGGATCGACAAAATAGAAACTGCCGCCCGCGCCGTCCCAGCGGTATTCGCCGAGCGGCCATGTCGTATTCGGCGGCGGTGAAGTGCGCACGGCAAAGCCAAGGCCAAAGCCGCTGGTCGGGCCCGGGAAATAGAAGGGATCGTGAAGGATCCCGGTCTCCGGCCCGATCTGATCCGACGTCATCAGCGCGACGGTCTCACGCTTGAGGTACCGCTTGCCGTCAAGCTCGCCTCCATTGAGCAGCATTTGCAGGAAGCGGGCGTAGTCCCCGATCGTCGAGACCAGGCCTGCGCCTCCCGATTCCCAGCGCCGCGGCAATGTCGGGTCCTTGATTCCGGCAACCCGGAGACGATCGACCGGAAACGGCTGGGCGATGCGCGGCCACTTCGCCTCATCCGCAACGTAATACGCGGTTTCGGACATGCCGAGCGGATCAAACAGTCTCTGCTTTTCGAACTGATATAGCGTTTGCCCCGACGCCACCTCGACGACGCGGCCAAGCACGTCGGTCGAATGGCTGTAGTTCCACCGCGTCGCGGGCTGTTCGGCAAGCGGCAATACCGCGATCCGGTCGGCGAATTCGGCGTTATCGTAATCGCCGGCGTATAGCTGAGGATTGGCATAGAGTTTCTGCACCGCGGTTTCGCCGAAGAAGCCGTAGGTGATGCCCGAGGTGTGCCGCAACAGATCCCTGATGGTGATCGGGCGCTTCAATGGCTCGAGCTTGAGCGGATACTTTCCTGCTTCATCCGAAAGATCGACGCCGACTTTTGCGTCCGCAAAGGAACGGATGTATTTCGAGACAGGATCGTCGAGAGCGAGCTTGCCGTCATCGACCAGCATCATCGCGGCAACCGACGTGACGGCTTTCGACATCGAATAGATCTGGAAAATGGCATCTGGCGTCATCGGCTGGCCGGTCGCCGCGTCCCGGGCCCCAAAACTCTCGAAATAGACCGGCTTGCCGTGCTGCTGGATCAGCAGGATCGCGCCGGGAATCTTGCCGGTCGCGATTTCGTTGCGAACGCGGTCCCCGATCCGGTCAAGGGCCGCCCTCGAGAAAGTTGGCGCGTGCGGGGCCTTCGCCTTCTCGGCTCGCACCTCGTGCAGCCCGGCGACGGCCGAAAGAATGGCCAGCGTCATGACCACGAGGCAGCGCCTTGCGGCGCCGTCAGTGCTCCAGCGCTTCATAGACCAACTGCTTCAGCGTCCGCTGGACGCGCTGGCGTTCCGTCGGCGTCTGCTCCAGCAACACGAAGAACATGTCCTGCTTGCGGTCGATCACCAGATAGCAGCCGCTGGCGCCGTCCCATTTCAGTTCGCCGAGGGATCCCGGCGGTGGCGGCTTGGCGTTGCCGGGATCGGTGCGCACGGCAAACCCGAGTCCCATGCCGAAACCGTCGCCGGGAAAATAGAAATAGTCCCGCGCCTACGCCGGAGTCCTTGCCGGTTTGGTCCGAGGCCATCAGTTCGAACGTCTTCGGGCTAAGATAGGTCTTGCCCTCGAACGTGCCGCCATTGGCCAGCATCTGCGCAAAGCGCGAAAAGTCCGCCATGGTCGAAACCATGCCGCCGCTCGCGGATTCCCATTTCTGGCGAACCTCGGTCCTGTACTCGCGTCCGACCCGGAAATTGCTGTCGTTCGGCAACGGCTGGGCGAGCCGCTGCAGCCGCTCCGGTTCGGTGACAAAGAAGCCGGTGTCGACCATGCCGAGCGGATCGAGCAGCTTTTCACGCTCGATCTCCAGCAATGATTTTCCGGTCACGATCTCCATGATCCGCGCCAGGATGTCGGTGGAATGTCCGTACTGCCACAGCGCGCCCGGCTGATTGTGCAGCGGCAGCCTGGCGATCCGTTCGGCGAATTCGGCAAGGTCGAATTCGCCCGCGTAGAGGTTGGCCTCCTTGTAAGCCTTGCGCACCAGACTGTCGCCGTAGAAGCCATAGGTGATGCCGGAGGTATGGCGCATCAGGTCGAGGATGGTTATAGGCTGGGTCAGTTCCACCAGTTCGAGCGTCTTGGTGCCGTCCTCGGCCTTCTTCTCCACGCCGACCTTCATGTTCGCGAAGGAAGGAATGTACTTCGAGACCGGATCGTCGAGCTTGAACTTGCCTGCCTCGATCAACTGCATCGCCACCACTGACGTGATCGCCTTGGTCAGCGACGACAGGCGGAAGATCGTCTTGTCATTGATCGGCGCCTTGGACACCACGTCCTGCACGCCGAAGGTCTCGTGATAGATCGGCTTGCCGCGCTGCCGGATCAGGACGTTCGCGCCGGATATCTTGCCGGTCGCGACTTCGTTCCTGAAGAACTCGGTGATTTTCGCCAGCTTGTCCGGATTGAAACGCGCTCCGGCAGGAATATCGAACGTGCCTTCGGCGCGGGCCGGCGGCGCGGCTGCCAGCAGCAGCGCGCCAGCGGCCAACATACCCAGCATTCGGCGTGAATTCATTGGACCCCTCCCCGGAATTCGCGAGGGAGAGTGTAGCGGTGGCCCGTCAGTCGGCACAAGGGATGCCGAAGGTACTCAATGCCGCCTGATGCAACCGGGCGCTGGCATCTGAGAAACAGCAGAAGGTCACTTGCGCCACGGCAGGCGCAGCCGCGAGCGCCCCGACGACGGTCTGGACGGCGATATCGGCCGCGCGTTCGGATGGAAAGCGGTAGATGCCCGTCGAGATCGCGGGAAAGGCCACCGAAACCAGACCGTGCGTTTCGCACAGCTCGATCGAGCGGCGATAGCACGAGGCGAGCAGATCGTCCTCGCCGAGATTGCCGCCGTTCCACACCGGTCCAACGGTGTGGATCACATGTGACGCCTTGAGCCGGTAGCCGCGGGTGATCTTGGCATCGCCGGTTTCGCAGCCGTTGAGCGTACGGCATTCGGCGACAAGTTCAGGACCGGCAGCGCGGTGAATCGCGCCATCGACGCCACCGCCGCCGAGGAGCGACGAATTGGCCGCGTTGACGATGGCGTCAGCGCGCAACGTGGTGATGTCGGTAACGATGACTTCCAGCCGCGCCGTGCCGATCTGACGCGCCGTGGAACTCAGACGGAGGCCGCCGCGTTGAGGGTGACGCCCTTGTCGGCGAAAAGCTGCTGCAGTTCACCAGCCTGGAACATCTCGCGGATGATGTCACAACCGCCGACGAACTCACCCTTGACGTAGAGCTGCGGAATGGTCGGCCAGTTCGAATAGGCCTTGATGCCGTTGCGAAGCTCGGCGGATTCGAGAACGTTCAGGCCCTTGTAGCCGACGCCGACGTGGTCGAGGATCTGCACCACCTGCCCGGAGAAACCGCACTGCGGAAATTGCGGCGTGCCCTTCATGAACAGCACGACGTCGTTCGACTTCACTTCGGTGTCGATGAATTGTTCGATGCTCATATTCGCTTCCTTTTGGGGCACAGCCCCCTGCGGCTTCGCCTGACGGCCCGGCTCGTCCCGTCTAACCCGGTACTGGCCATATATGTAGCCCAAACCGTTGTGCATCCAAAGTAAAATGGCAGGGAGCTGGCATGCGGGAACGCCCTTGAGGCGTCCCGGCGAGGGCTGCCGATAGGCTGACGGCATCAATATCATAGCCCTCGAAGGCTTTTTTCCCGCAAGCCAGCCCCTATCTAGGACGGACTGTCCGTCAGGAACCAGTTCGCAAGACTAACGTTCTCCCCGCCAACCGGAGACATTTGTGACGAAATCCGCATCTGCCGCAGCCGCGCCTGGCACCCCAGCCCCGTCACTTTTCTCCAATTCTGGCGGCCTCGCCCAGAGATTGGCGGAAGCCTATCTGGCTGTGCGCGACGAGACGGAACGCCGCGCCGCGCCGCTGAGCCCTGAGGACCAGTTGATCCAGTCGATGACCGACGCCAGCCCGGCGAAGTGGCATCGCGCCCATACCACGTGGTTCTTCGAACAATTCCTGCTCGGTGAGCATTGCGAGGGCTATCGGCCGTTTCATCCCGACTACGCCTATCTGTTCAACTCCTATTACGTCAGTGCCGGCCCGCGGCATGCCCGCCACCAGCGCGGCCACCTGACCCGGCCGAGCGCCGACGAAGTGACCGCCTATCGCCGGCACGTCGACGCATCAGTGGTCAAGTTTTTCCAGACCGCCGACGAGAATACCCTCGCCGCGCTGGTCCCGCTGGTGGAGGTCGGCCTCAACCACGAGCAGCAGCATCAGGAATTGATGCTCACCGACATCCTGCACGCCTTCGCCCAGAACCCGATCCCGCCGGCCTACGATCCCTCGTGGCGTTTCCCGGCAGCGCACGGCGGGGGCGAGCAATGGGTTACGCTCAACGAAGGCATCCACACGGTCGGGCACACCGACGACAGCTTCCATTTCGACAATGAGAAGCCGGCGCACCGCGCCCTGGTCGGGCCGGTCCGGCTTGCCCGCAACCTCGTCACCAATGCCGAATGGCTCGCCTTCATGAAGGACGGCGGCTACGGCACGGCCACGCTCTGGCTGATGGACGGCTTTGCCACCGCCAGCAACGAGGGCTGGCAGGCACCCGGCCACTGGCGGCAGTCCGACGGCGAATGGCGGATCATGACGCTCGGCGGATTGCAGCCGGTCGATCCAGCCGCGCCGGTCAGCCATGTCAGCTACTACGAGGCGGATGCTTTCGCGCGCTGGTCCGGCCGGCATCTGCCCACCGAAATGGAATGGGAAGTCGCCGCCCGCGCCGGTCAGCTCAACGACGCGTTCGGCATCGTCTGGCAATGGACGCGCAGCTCCTATTCGCCCTATCCCGGCTACCGCGCCATCGAGGGCGCGCTCGGCGAATACAACGGCAAGTTCATGGTCAACCAGCTCGTGTTGCGCGGCTCCTCGCTTGCAACGCCGGCCGGCCACAGCCGCGTCACCTATCGCAACTTCTTCTATCCGCACCACCGCTGGCAATTCACGGGGTTACGCCTCGCCGATTACGCCTGAGATTTCCGACCATGCAAGCGCGCCGGAAAGCGCGTTCAGGAGAGTATCATGAATGTGCATGCCCCCGCCTTGGCCCCGCGGCACCCGTTCAATGAGCAGAACTCGGCCTTCGCCAGCGACGTGATCGGCGACCTCTCGCAATTTCCCAAGCGCCTGTCGCCGAAATATTTCTACGACGCCGCCGGCTCCGAGCTGTTCGAACAGATCACGGTTCTCCCGGAATATTATCCGACCCGCACCGAACTCGGCATCCTGCGCAGCCGCGGCAGCGAGATTGCGAGGATCATTCCAAAGGGCGCGGCGCTGGTGGAGTTCGGCGCCGGCGCAACCACCAAGGTCCGCCTGCTGCTGGAGCGCAGCGAATTCGCGGCCTATGTGCCGGTCGATATTTCGGGCGACTTCCTGAACGCGCAGGCCGAAGCGCTCCGCAGTGACTTTCCCGATCTCGGCGTGCACCCGGTTGCCGCCGATTTCACCGCGCCGTTCGAGCTGCCGGCCGAAATCGCCGGCATGCCCAAGGTCGGCTTCTTTCCGGGATCCACGCTCGGCAATTTCGAGCCGCACGAAGCGCGCGCTTTCCTGCGCAGCGCGCGCAACATTCTCGGGGAAGGCGCGCAGATGATCATCGGCGTCGACCTCGAAAAGAACGAGCGCGTGCTCTACGACGCCTACAACGATGCCGCCGGCGTCACCGCAAAATTCAATCTCAATGTGCTGGTCCGCATCAACCGCGAGCTGGGTGGCAATTTCGACGTCTCCGGCTTCATGCACCGCTCGGTCTACAATCGCGAGCGGCATCGCATCGAGATGCACCTGATCGCCAAGAAAGCGCAGAACGTGCGCATCCTCGGACGGAATTTTGCGTTCCGGCCGGGCGAAAGCATCCATACGGAGTTCGAGCTACAAGTACAGCCTCGCGCGCTTCACCGCACTGGCGCACGAATCCGGCTGGTCCGTGCGGGAAACATGGACCGACCGGGACCAGATGTTTTCGGTTCACGCGCTGGTGGCATCGGACTGAGAATCCGAGCGGCGCCGCTGCGGGCGCCGATCTCCCATCGCGCTTCAATCAGGTCCTGACGCTCGACTTCCTGCGATCCGGGCGCAGCCTGCGGGCTGGAACGATCCGGGGCGACACCGAAATCCAGTCGTCGGCCAATCGTCCGGCATCCAGCAACCAGGCATGGATGATCCGCCACTTGTCCTGTCCGCGCGACTGGAAATCCAGCAGCGGCGACGCGGTGTCCTGCAGTTCATGGAAGAATTTCAGCGAGTTCTTCCCGGTGGGTCTGTCCTGATCGATCACCCGCCTCGAAACCCAGTCGTCCCACTGTTTGATGATCAGTACTCGTGCTTCACTTTGCTTCATGGTCGCGCATTCCCGGCCACGGGTCCCGTGGTACTGAGTGATCGCGCTGGTCAATGTTCAGGAAGGTTGTGAAGGAAGGTATCTGCGCCGCCGCGCGCCAACACACCTGCAGATTCATTATAGCAAACTTCTTAACAAATCTTCATTTTTTATCTGCGCTGCCTGCAATTCGCTGCATCTGTGCTGTCGTTTGCCCTTCGTGCGGTCCAAATTTTGACGCGGACTCATCGGAGTCTGGTTTGTTAGCTGGCTGGGGGTGTGTTTGTGCCAGGGGATGTCAGTCATGGGGAACGCCTATCCAGCGTCCAGTCATCGGAAGCAGTGCTCCACGTCGTCACCTGCCGTTGAGGATCAAACGGTGCGCGAAGGCATGGATACCGAGCGGTTGCTCGTCGAGGAGAACGCCAGACTTCGGGCGCTCGTCGTACAATTGTCCAATCTGGTCCTGCGCAACGTCGTCGACCAGCATAGCGCGCCGCGGTTGGTGCCGGTGAGACTGCCCGTACTGGACTGAGTCATTCTGCCGCAGGCGATCGCAGCGACAGCGATTCCCATACCGCGACCATGATCATGATCGCGGTGGTGAGGATCGACAGCGTCAGCGGCGACAGATCTCCGGCGAAAAAGGCAAGCACGCACAGCGCGATAATGCCAACGCCGTGGGACAGTTGCAGGAAGCCGCGGAAGCTGTGCTTGAACAGGATCGTGCCGCACAGGAACAGCAAGGGACCGCCGATCGAGACCAGCACGGTCTTGAGGTCGGAATGGCCGTGCGGATGCTTCAGCACGAGTTCGTCCGCAACTGCCGTGACGATGATCCCGGCCACGATCGGCATATGCAAATAGGTGTATGCCAGCCGCGCCAGCCTCCCCGGCTCGCTTGATCTCGATATCTCTTCGGAACCGGCTTCGGCGCCCTTGTGGAAGTAGATCCACCACATCGCAATGCTGCCGAGAAACACCGAGACAAATGCGAGCAGGATCTCGGCCGACCAGGTGAGTTCGGCGAAGGTGGCGCCGGTCACGATAACCGATTCCCCCAGCGCAATGATCACGAACAGCGCGCAGCGTTCGGCCATGTGGCCGCCCTCGATCACCCAGTCGGCGACGGAGGACGCGCCGTACCGGGGAATCCAGAATCGCGCCGCCGGCGAAACATATTCGATGACGAGCGCGATCGCCCAAAGCACCAGCCGGGACTCACCTTCCGCCACCCCGCCAGCGATCCAGAACAATGCTGACATCGACAGCCATGCGGTGATGCGGATGGCGTTCATGCGCGCCGACGGCCGCGACGGCGGGGTGGATACCCACAGAAAGACCGTCTTGCCGACCTGCATCGCGGCATAGGCGATGGCAAACCACAATCCGCGTCCGTCAAATGCCGTGGGGATCGACGTCGACAGCACCAGCCCGCCGAGCATCATCGCAAACAGCAGCAGCCGGACCGGGGTCTTTTCGGGATTGAGCCAGTTGGTGATCCAGGACGTGAACACCCAGACCCACCACACCGCGAGAAACAGCAGCGTCACCTGCAACACGCCCAGCGGCGTAAAATGCGCCAGCAGCGTGTGCGATATCTGGGTAACGGCAAAGACGAAGACCAGATCGAAGAACAGCTCGGCGTAGGTCACGCGGCTGTGCTGGTGCGGCACGATCGGGCGATACAGCGCACCGTTTGAATTGTCCGCCATCGATGCGCCCCCGCTGCAATTCGCCGGGGCTAGCCCTCGGGCACTCCGGTTTGAAGCGCCAGCGCGTGCAACACGCCACCCATTTGGCCCTTGAGCGACTGGTAGACGATCTGATGCTGCTGAACCCTGGACTTGCCACGGAAGGACTCCGCGATCACGGTCGCGGCGTAATGGTCGCCGTCGCCTGCGAGATCGCGGATCGTCACCTCGGCATCGGGGATAGCTGCCTTGATCATCGATTCGATATCGTGGGCGTCCATCGGCATCCAGCATGTCTCCGTGGTGTTTCGAACCAAGGCCGGTTTCGAATCACGGCCCCCTTGCGCGACCGCGACGGCCAAACCTAGCGCGTACGTCCCTCTAGGTCACGCCTCGCAGCACTATATTTCCAGCCCAAGCGTTTGAAATCACAAGACCGGTCACGGCGGGTCACACCGGCTGACCAGAAAACAGGCCCAAAACCATGAAACTTCCCGGTCCCGACCGATCACGGCCAATCCAAAGCGCGTCCGGGTCTCGGTCGGCGACATCGTCATCGCCGACACCACCCGGGCCCTGACCCTGAAGGAAGCAGCTATCCGGCGGTGTAGTATCTGCCCCGCAAGGACACCCAATATGGCGCTGCTGGCCCGCACCGAGCGGACAACGCACCGCCCCTACAAGGGCAAAGGCTTAGGCTGATCTCGGCAAAAGCGCCGAGCTTTCAAATAGTTGTGATTTCGCCTCCCGGCGCGTGTCCCCGGTCGTTTCACTGCGAGGATACCGATATTCGAATACCGAATAATTCTGCGCTACCATCAACGGATGAGCCCCAAGACCAAGACGACAATTACCGCAGCGCTGGTGCTCGCCGCTTTGACGTTGGATGCGCGCTCGCAAAACAGCGCACGATCTACGGGCGCGATGGCAAGGTGATGGGCCGCGTCACAACCGACAGTCAGGGCTCGCGAACGATCCACGGTGCGGATGGCCCGCGTGACAGGTCGCACGTCCACCTGACGTTTGCTCAACGTTTCGTGCTCGCCGCGGTCAGGCGTTAAGGTCGGTCGTTGATCTACCGTAGCTTGTGATGTATCCCGGGCTGGGATGCACGGGAAATTTTCAGCCCTCAATCAACAGACGACATACCGCGCCGAAATCGACGGGCTTCGCGCCGTTGCTGTACTCGGTGTGCTGCTCTATCACGCCAGTGTGTCGGCCATCCCCGGCGGATTCGTCGGAGTTGATGTGTTCTTCGTGATCAGCGGTTATCTGATCACCGGAATTATAAACGATGATTGTCGAAAAGGAACATTCTCGTTTCTTGGATTCTATGGCCGTCGAGCGAGGCGCATTTTTCCGGCATTGATCGTAGTTTTAGCCTGCTCGCTTGCTGCGGGATGGTTCATCCTTCTGCCGATCGATTATGAGGCTCTCTCTAGGCAGGCCGTCGCATCAGCACTCTTCGTCCCGAATTTCCTGTTCTGGAGCGAAGCCGGGTATTTTGACCGCAGCGCGATCTCGAAGCCTTTACTTCACCTTTGGTCCCTCGGCATAGAAGAACAATTTTACCTTCTCTGGCCGATGATTCTCGTCGGCGTGGCTCGCAAACGAGCCCTGTCAATCAGCTTTCTAATTCTCGTTACGGCCTGCTCGTTTGCGCTTTGTGTTTATCTCACATCGACGAATCCGGCATCAGCGTTTTACTTGCCGCAATCACGAGCTTGGGAACTGTCGCTAGGAGCGCTGATCGCGTGTGCACGACCGACGACCGCGCAGAAGCTCCTCAGATCTACACTATCAGTATTGGGGCTGGTGGTGATTGCGGCCACAATGCTTCTGATGAACTCAGACAGGCCGTTTCCCGGCTACATTGCGGCACTTCCTACACTCGGCACTGCGGCGGTGATTTGGGCTGGGCGCGACACGATAGCTGCCAAGGCGCTTTCATGGAAACCCATCACCTATGTCGGGCTAATCAGCTTTCCCCTTTACCTCTGGCACTGGCCACTGCTTTCCTTCGGACACTACCTCGGATTCCATAGCGCCAGATCGTCGCTTGCGTTGTTGACCCTGAGTTTCCTTTTAGCCGCACTAACCTATGAGCTCCTTGAAAAGCGGTTGCGCAAATCGGAGATCGGCAACGCCGTGCCGCGGCTCTCGGTTGCCCTAGCCAGCACCGCCGCAATTGCGATCATATTCGCCGCGTCCGGCGGCAGAAACTATCGCTACCAGACAACTGAACAGCATGTCGCCGCGATTGTCGCCACCATGAAATATGACTACCAAACTGCCGGACGCTTTCCTACTTGCTGGGATCCTCCCACCGGCCCTCTACCCCCTGAGTGTTCCGCTCCTAACGATCCCGACAATGCAGTTCTTGTTTGGGGCAATTCACACGCGGCACTTTTTTATTCGGGTGTTCACAAAGCTTTTCCCTCCCTACCTGTCTGGCAAGCAACCCGATCAGGCTGTCTGCTCTTTGGAGACGAAGATTGGGCGGCTGAGACTGGTGAAGATCGAGGAGATCGTAATGATCGGCACCACTGGCTCGGCACCCAGCGGCGCAATTGCAAAAACATAAATGCCGAAACGGTCAAGCTGATCCAGGAACGCCATCCCAGGACAGTTATCATTTTTCAGGCATGGGAACATTACTCGGAACATTACTCGCAAGGTTGGGCCGCCAGCAGTCCCTTCGGGAGTGCGCTCCGCGCTGCACTGACGCGGCTGCGAGAGCTGAAGGTACCGAACCTGATCGTCTTAGGCCCCAGTCCGTATTGGGATCCAATTCTTCCCAAGGTGGCCTACACCGCGTGGGAGCAAACAGGACAGATACCACGGCGAGCTTTTGCCCGACCGGAAACCACCGAAAAAATAAACGGAGAGATCAAGGCTATTGCGGAAGCCTCAGGGGCTACGTTCATTTCCATTCAAGACTTCCTTTGCAACACCGACGGATGCCTTGTTCATGTTCCCGGCAAGCCGGGAGATCTGATCGCATGGGACTACGGACACCTTACGATGGAAGGGGCAGCGTTTATCGCTTCAAACATTCTCAACGAGAGGATCCTGAGACGCCAGCCGTAATAAGGCGTCACCTCCACACCGCTGGATTGGCGAACCAAAGCCCGGTTTCGAATCACGGTCCCCTCGCGTGACCGTGATGGCCGAACCCAGCGCGTACGCCCTTCTAGGTCACGCCTTGCAGCACTATGTTTCCTTCCCAAACGTTTGAAATCACAAGACCGGTCACGGCGGGTCACATCCGGCTGACCCAAAAAGAGGCCCCAAACCATGAAACTTCCCGGTCCCGACCACCCGATCACGATCACGGCCAATCCAAAGCGCGTCCGGGTCTCGGTCGGCGACATCATCATCGCCGACACCACCCAGGCCCTGACCCTAAAAGAAGCCAGCTATCCGGCGGTACAATACGTGCCGCGCGAGGACACCAATATGGCGCTGCTGGCGCGCACCGAGCGAACCACGCACTGCCCCTACAAGGGGGATGCGAATTATTTCAACATCAACGCCAACGGCAAAAACATCGAAAACTCGATCTGGACCTATGAGGCGCCCTTCCCGGCCATGACCGAGATCGCCGGCCGCCTGGCCTTCTATCCGGACAAGGTGAAGATCGAGGAAGTGGTCTGATCTCCCCGCCCGGCGCGCCGCCCCCCCAGCCCGCCAAAGCTACGCCCTGAATATCGTGAGCCCGAGGATCAGGAGCACCAGGAAGATCACGACGAAGATGTAGAACAGAAAGCGGGCGATATCGGCCGACGCCGCCGAAATGCCGGTGAAACCGAAAAGACCGGCGATGATCGACACCACGAGGAAGATCAGCGCCCATTTCAGGATCGTCATAGCGTGCTCCGCGACCTGCGGCCGATGCGGCCGACGCCTGCACCGAGCCTAACGGCCAGCGGCGCGGCCGGTTCCGCACGAGGCTTGCGAGGGATAACGGAATGGCCCCAAGCGGATGGGCCTTGCTGAATCAGGTCCGCAGCGGCAACATTCTGGCGGGGAGGCGCGCATGACATCGATTTCCGCCGCTGGGCAGGCCGACGTGGGCACGGTGCCCAAGACCAAATCGCGAAACCTTTCGCTCGATCGCGCCCGCACCTTCCTGACGCTGGTGGTGCTGCTCCACCATGCCGTGATCCCCTATACCTATTTCGGTCACACCGATCCGAAGTACTTCTTCGGCTTCGACATGATCGTGCTCGCCACCGACAGTTTCTTCATGGCGATGTTCTTCTTCCTGTCGGGACTGTTCGCCTGGTCCGGCATCGCCCGCAAGGGACCGGCGAGCTATCTGGCGGACCGCCTGCTCCGGCTTGGCGTGCCGTTCGTGATCTGCGCGTTCACGGTCATTCCGCTTGCCTATTACGCCATCTCCCTGCGGCACCATCCCGAGATCGGCTTTGCGGAGTATTGGTGGAATATGATCACGAAGGGGCCGTGGCCGAGCGGGCCGATCTGGTTTCTGTGGGTCCTGTTCGCCTTCGACCTGATGGCCTGCCTGCTGTACCGGCTGTCGCCCCATCTGCTCGATCCGATCAATCGCCTCTCGCTGCACGGCCGCCGCCGGCCCGCGGTGTTCTTCGCGGTCATGCTTGCCGTCACCGCCGCGTTCTACGTTCCCGGGCTGGTTCACTACGGACCAAGCAGCTGGTTTGAGTTCGGGCCGTTCTCGGTGCAGCACGGGCGCATCATGCTCTATGCGAGCTACTTCTTTTTCGGTGCCGGCATCGGCGTTGCGCAAATCGATCGCGGGCTGCTCGCGGCAGACGGCCGGATGGCGAAGGTGAGCTGGGACTGGATGGTGCTGGCAATCGTGCCGTATTGCCTGTTGTGGGTGCTGATCTTCATCAAGCGCGAGATACTGGGCAACCCGTCGCCATTGCCGGACTGGTATGAAGCACTCTACGCCGTCTGCTTCACTGTCTTCAGCGTGGCCATCATGTTTCTGATCCTGGCTTTTTTCCAGAGGTTTCGGCAATCAGGCTCGGCCAGGCTGCTCGATCCGATGCAGGCAGACGCCTATGGCATGTTCCTGGTGCACTACCCGATCGCGCTCTGGCTGCAATACTGGCTGTTCGACTATAACCTGCCGGCCATCGTCAAGGCGACGGTCGGCTTCGTGCTGACCGTCGCGTTCAGTTGGGCCTTGACGCGGGCGCTGCGGCAGATCCCGGGCGCGAGCAGGGTGTTGTAGTTTGGTAGCTCTAACCGTAGCCCGGATGAGCGCAGCGACATCCGGGATTCGAGGGGCATCGTTCCCGGATATCGCTGCGCTCATCCGGGCTACGAAATTACGACGTCTTGCCGTTCATGTAGGCCGGCAGCCAGTGCTCGAAGGCCGCGTTCAGCGAACTCACTGTCACTGGCGCCTCGCCGGCAACGGCAATCGCGTCACCGCCCGTGGTGCCGATGCGCACGCAGGGAACGCCCGCGCCCTTCATTTTCGCCAGCACCAGGCCGGCGTCCGCCGCCGGCACCGTGACGACGTAGCGCGCCTGGTCTTCGCCGAACCAGTAGGCGTGCGGCACGATCGAGCTCGGGGCCGCCAGTAGCTGCGCGCCAATCCCGCTCGCGATCGCCATCTCGGCCAGCGCAATCAGCAGTCCGCCGTCGGAAACGTCATGCACCGCGGTTGCGGTGCCCGCATGGATCATGCCGCGGACCACGTCGCCGTTGCGCTTTTCGGCCGCTAGATCGACCGGCGGCGGCGCGCCTTCTTCGCGGCCGCAGACATCGCGCAGGTAGACGGACTGCCCAAGCCAGCCCTGCGTGTCGCCGATGAGCAGGATAGCCTCGCCGGCCGCCTTGAAGGCCAGCGTCGCCGATTTGGTGAAGTCGTCGAGCAGGCCGACCCCACCGATCGACGGCGTCGGCAGGATGCCGCGGCCGTTGGTTTCGTTGTAGAGCGAGACGTTGCCCGACACGACCGGGAAGTCGAGCACGCGGCAGGCCTCGGAAATGCCCTTCAGGCAGCCAACGAACTGGCCCATGATCTCGGGGCGTTCCGGATTGCCGAAATTGAGGTTATCCGTGATCGCCAGCGGACGGCCGCCGACGGCGGTGATGTTGCGCCAGGCTTCCGCCACCGCCTGCTTGCCGCCCTCGAACGGATCGGCCTCGCAATAGCGCGGCGTCACGTCGACGGTCAGCGCGAGCCCCTTCGGCCCGTCCTCGACCCGCACCACCGCGGCGTCGCCGCCGGGCCGCTGCACGGTGTTGCCGAGAATGACGTGATCGTACTGCTCCCACACCCAGCGCTTCGAGCACAGTTCGGGCGTGCCGATCAGCTTCTCCAGCGCGGCCGAAATGCCGATCGGCGGCTTCACCTCGCGCGCCTGCACCACCGGCAATGCCGCTGATGCGACATGCGGCCGGTCATACAACGGCGCCTCGTCGCCCAGTTCCTTGATCGGCAGGTCGGCCATGACATCGCCGCCATGCTTGACCACGAAGCGCTTGCTCGGCGTGGTGTAGCCGACGACGGCGAAATCGAGCCCCCATTTGCGGAAGATCGCCTCGGCCTCTTTCTCCTTCTCCGGCTTGAGCACCATGAGCATGCGCTCCTGGCTCTCGGAGAGCATCATCTCGTAGGCGCTCATGCCGGTCTCGCGCGTCGGCACGTGATCGAGGATGAGGTCGACGCCGAGGTCGCCCTTGGCGCCCATCTCGACCGCCGAGCAGGTCAGCCCGGCCGCGCCCATGTCCTGGATCGCGATCACGCAATCGGCTTCCATGATTTCGAGGCAGGCTTCCAGCAGCAGCTTTTCGGCGAAGGGATCGCCGACCTGCACCGTCGGCCGCTTCTCGGCGGAATCGTCGTCGAACTCGGCAGACGCCATCGAGGCGCCGTGAATGCCGTCACGCCCGGTCTTGGAGCCGAGATAGACGATCGGCATGTTCACGCCCGACGCCGCAGCGTAGAAAATCTTGTCGGTCTCGGCGAGGCCGACCGCCATGGCGTTGACCAGGATGTTGCCGTCATAGCGGGTGTGGAAACGCACCTGCCCGCCGACCGTTGGCACGCCGAACGAATTGCCGTAGCCGCCGACGCCAGCGACGACGCCTGACACCAGATGGCGCGTCTTCGGATGCTCGGGCGCGCCAAAACTCAATGCATTGAGGCAGGCAATCGGCCGCGCGCCCATGGTGAAGACGTCGCGCAGGATGCCGCCAACGCCGGTGGTCGCGCCCTGATAGGGCTCGATGTAGCTCGGGTGGTTGTGGCTCTCCATCTTGAAGACGACGGCCTGGCCGTCGCCGATGTCGATCACGCCCGCATTTTCGCCCGGGCCCTGGATCACCCACGGCGCCTTGGTCGGCAGCCCGCGCAGATGAATGCGCGAGGACTTGTACGAGCAGTGCTCGTTCCACATCGCGGAGAAAATCCCGAGTTCGGTGAAACTCGGCACCCGCCCGATCAGCTTGAGGATCCGCTCATACTCGTCCGGCTTCAGCCCGTGGCTGGCGACGAGTTCGGGGGTAATCTGGGGCTCGTTCATGGGGTCTCTTATTAGGAACATCGACGGGGGCCGAAAAGGCCTTTTATGGCGCATTTCCGCCCTGTCCAGAGCTTTGCGAAGGGGGCCTTGCGGGATCGGCGTTTGCACATCCTTCCCGGATCAGATTTAAGAGCGGAAACATCCAATTGAAGGCCATTTTTAGTGAACGAGATCCCCCAAAACGCATTCCACCGCCGGCCCGATCTGCACATCGAAACCGAGGGCGAATTCAAGGGCTGGCGGACCTGGACCCGGGACAGCTTTGAGACCCATAACGGCCCTTTCTGGCACCGGATGGACGAGAACGGCAAAGTGCGCTGCGCTTTCCGGGTCGAGAACAAGCATCTCAACGGCATGCGCAACGTCCATGGCGGCTGCTTCATGTCGTTCGCCGACTACTCGCTGTTTGCGATCGCTTCCTCCGTGCTGGAGGGCCCGGGCGTGACGGTATCGTTCTCCTGCGAGTTTCTCGATGCCGCCCGCGAGGGCGAACTGGTCGAATGCGAGGGTGAAATCACCCGCGCCGGCGGCTCGCTGATCTTCCTGCGCGGCCTGCTGAAATCAGGCGAGCGGTCGCTGTTCACCTTCTCGGGCACCATCAAGCGCGTGAAGTGGAAGAAGCCTGCAGGCACCGTTGCCACCTAGTACGCCACAGGTCCAGCGCGGCTGGCGCGATTATGCGTTGCTGCTCGCGCTGGCGTGCTGCTGGAGTTCGACCTATCCGCTGACCAAGATCGGCCTTGGTACGCATCCCGCCGATCACCTTCATCTCGGCGCGTTCGCTGATCGCGGCGGCGTTTCTGCTGGTCATTTTGCGCGCCCGCGGCCTGGCGCTTCCGACCGACGCACGGTCCTGGAAGCTGTTCGCGCAGCAACAGACCATCAACTCGACGTTTCCGTTTCTCCTGATCACCTGGGCGCAGCAATACGTGCCGGCCGCGCCGACCGTGGTGCTGGCCTCGACGACGCCGATCTTCGCCTTTCTCATCACCTGGGGCATCACGCGGCACGAACCGGCGACATTGCTGAAACTCGTCGGTGCCATCCTCGGGCTGGCCGGAACCGCTGTCATCATCGGCCTCGATGCGCTGACGACGCTCGACGCCAATATCCTGGCCGAAATGGTGATCCTGCTCGCCACCATCTCGTTTGCCTGCGCCACGATCTTCGGGCTGCGGCTGACCGAATACGACCCGATGGTGGTGGCGGCGGGTTCGCTGCTGTTCGGCGGCCTGCTGCTGCTGCCGGCGGCGCTGATCGTCGATCATCCCTGGACCTTGCGGCCGACCACCGAGGCATTGATTGCCACCGCCGCGATGGGGATTTTCTCGAGCGCGTTCGGGCTGATGCTGTTCTACATGTGCCTGACGCGGCTCGGCACGCTCACCACCAACGCGCAGGGTTACTTGCGAATCCCGATCGGCGTCGGCCTGTCGGTGCTGCTGCTCGGTGAATCCGTGCCCGCAAATCTGGCGCTCGGCCTCGTGCTGGTCATGGCCGGCGTCGCCGCCATGACCATTCCGGCGGCGCAGTATCGCAACTGGCTGAGCCGGTTGCGGGCGAAGGACTGACGGGTTCCACAGCAACCATCCGTGATCGATCAATCCGGAACGCGAGCCAGCTGCCTTCGTTGCCCCTGCGAAACAACCAGAGGAGCAACCATGAAACTCGCGACATTGGCACTGGCGACGACGCTGGGATTCACAGCCACCTGCGCGCTGGCGCAAACCGGTAGTTCGACAGGTGCGGGTACGACGACGGGCGGCACCGCAGCAACCGGCACGAATTCAGGTTCTTCGGTTGGTGGAACGACCACCGGAAGTTCCACGAGCAACCTGAACAGCGGCATGTCAAACGATGCCGGCAGCGCCGCGGCCGCGCGAAACAGCGGCTTGAATCCATCAGGCAGCACCCACATCAACCCATCGCCCAGCGGCTCGACCGTGGCGCCGGCGCCTACCGGCCGATAGCAAAAAGCCCCGCATCGCGGGGCTTTTTTACAGCGAACATTGTCGTCAGGCAGAATTTACGCCGCCCTGTCCAGATGCGCGGCAAGGCCGGCAAACAGGCCGCGGCCGTCGGTGCAGCCCATGATGTCTTCGACGTGGTTTTCCGGATGCGGCATCATGCCGAGCACGTTGCCGCGCTCGTTGACGATGCCGGCGATCGACTGCGCGGCGCCGTTGATGTTGGAGGCCTCGTCGACCACGCCGTCGGCCGAGCAATAGCGATAGAGCACCCGCCCCTCGCCCTCGAGCCGCTTCACCGTCTCCTCGTCGGCCTCGTAATTGCCTTCGCCATGCGCGACCGGCACGCGGATGATCTGGCCGGCATTGTAGCCGCGCGTGAACGGCGTATCCGAGCGCTCGACGCGCAGGTGGACGTCCTTGCAGATGAATTTCAGCCGCGCATTGCGCATCAGGACGCCCGGCAACAGGCCGGCCTCGCACAGGATCTGGAAGCCGTTGCAGACACCGAGCACCAGCCCGCCGTTGGCCGCGTACTTGCGCACCGCATCCATGACCGGCGAACGCGCCGCAATCGCGCCGCAGCGCAGATAGTCGCCGTAGGAAAATCCGCCGGGCACGACGACGAGATCGGTCCCCTTGGGCAGCGCGGTCTCGGCGTGCCAGACCATCTTCGCCTCCTGGCCGGAGACGAGCTTGAGCGCCCGCGCCATGTCGCGCTCGCGGTTGATTCCGGGGAAGACGAGGACGGCTGATTTCATGGTGGACGCGCCTAGAGCAATTCGACCCGGTAATTCTCGATCACGGTGTTCGCCAGGAGCTTGTCGGCGGCATCCTTCAGCGCCGCCTCCGCCTTGGCCTTGTCGGCGCCTGACAGTTCGATGTCGAACACCTTGCCCTGGCGGACGCTGGCGACGCCGTCGACGCCGAGCGATTTCAGCGCGCCTTCGATGGCCTTGCCCTGCGGATCGAGAATGCCCGACTTCAACGTAACGGTAACGCGTGCCTTCATTTCAACCTCGTCATTCCGGACGAACCGCGCAGCGGGTCGATCCGGAATCTCGCGCAACCATCTCCGGATTTCCGGGTTCGCGGTCTGCGCCCCGCCCCCGAATGACGTGACTCAGCTCTTCACCAGCACCGGGCCGGTACCGGCCGGACGCTCGTTCTCCATCAGGATGCCGAGACGCTTCGCCACTTCGGTATAGGCTTCCAGCAGCCCGCCGAGGTCGCGGCGGAAGCGATCCTTGTCGAGCTTCTCGTTCGACTTGATGTCCCACAGCCGGCACGAGTCGGGCGAGATCTCGTCGGCGACGATGATCCGCATCATCTCGTTCTCGAACAGGCGTCCGCATTCCATCTTGAAATCGACCAGGCGGATGCCGATGCCGAGAAACAGTCCGGTCAGGAAGTCGTTGACGCGGATGGCGAGCGCCATGATGTCGTCGATTTCCTGCGGCGTGGCCCAGCCGAACGCGGTGATGTGCTCTTCCGACACCATGGGGTCGTTGAGCTGGTCGTTCTTGTAATAGAACTCGATGATCGAGCGCGGCAGCTGCGTGCCCTCCTCGATGCCGAGGCGCTGCGACAGCGAACCCGCCGCCACGTTCCGCACCACCACCTCCAGCGGCACGATCTCGACCTCGCGAATCAGCTGCTCGCGCATGTTGAGACGACGGATGAAATGGGTCGGCACCCCGATGTCGTTGAGGTGCTGAAACAGGTACTCCGAGATCCGGTTGTTGAGGACGCCCTTGCCCTCGATCACCTGGTGTTTCTTGGCGTTGAACGCGGTCGCGTCGTCCTTGAAGTGCTGGATCAGGGTGCCCGGCTCCGGACCTTCATAGAGGACCTTCGCCTTGCCTTCATAAATACGACGTCGACGGCTCATGGGGATGTACCGTGTTTTGTTGAAATCCATGAATTTGGTGTGCTCCGGATGACAAGGGTTTACGACCACGACGGAGCTGCCGTGAAGGCCGGGTTCAGAACCAAACCACCGGAAACAGAACAGGAACCAAGCCTTCAGGCAACCTATCCGATTGGCCCATCCAGCACAATCGACCCGGCCCGGTTGGGCCCAACTTATCCCGGCTGCCCTGCGGCCTAACGGCCTGTTGTCTTACCGATTCGCTACCCCTATCTAGGTAGTCGATCGGGCCGCCACAACGCGGGCCCCGTTTACCTTTTGGCCGGGATGGGAACCGAAGAAAATGACCACTTTCGACAAGCGCGAGGAAGGTTTTGAGAAGAAATTTGCCCTCGACGCGGAGCAGAAGTTCAAGGCTGAGGCGCGCCGCAACCGGCTGCTCGGCATTTGGGCAGCAGAGAAGCTCGGCCTGACCGGCGACGCCGCCACGGCTTACTCCAAGGAAGTAGTCGCGGCCGATTTCGAAGAGGCCGGCGATCAGGACGTCCAGAACAAGGTGCTGAAGGATTTCGCCGCGAAGGGCATCACCATGCCTGCACCGGAGCTGCGCGCCAAGATGGATGAACTGATGGCGGCAGCGGTCGCGCAGGTCAAGGACGGGACCTGACGCTTCGAGCAGGCTTTCAGATCACGTCTATTTCAGCGTGATCTGAAAGTTCATCGAACCGGTGGCGGTAAAGCCTTCAGGCTGCTGCTGGCCATATTGCTGCCGGCTCATGTTGATCGATACCATCTCGATCCGGCATTCCTTCGCAAGGAGTTCGCGGAGGATATCGCATTCACGCGAAGCGATGTCGTAGATCGTGCGGCGAGCGCGGTCCCGCAGCTTCGCGGCCTCTTCGCCCTCCCCGGCCGGCCCAGCGACGAAATAGCTGATCGTGTTTTAAATCCGCACCCAGCCTTCCTGCCGTGACCCACTTTCAAGACCGACCCTCGGCATCTGCGCCTGCGCGGGCGCAGCGAGAAGCAAAAAGGCCGAGCATGCTGAAACAAGGCTGGCTGGAACAAGGCGTCGGCGAAGCGTCATGGCGAACCTCAGCGGTTGAAGCGACTGGGTTAGCCAATAACTACCTCAGGTAGCGATTCCGGAAAACGTCTCGGTGAAAAGCCGCCTTGCAGCTTCATCAGGCGTTAACCGGAACGCGGCCTGCCGGGCGCCATTCGCGCCCCTCACCCCTCCTTGAATCCATACTCCGGCACGTTGCCGCTGGCGCCGTAATATTTGTACGGCAGGAACTTGCCCGACATTGTGATCTTGACCCGGTCGCCCTTGGGATTGGCGACGCGCTCGAGCGCCATGTCGAAATCGATCGCCGACATGATGCCGTCGCCGAACTCCTCCTCGATCAGCGCCTTCCAGGCCGGGCCGTTGACCATCACCATTTCATAGAAGCGGTAGATCAGGGGATCGGTCGGCGGCATCGGCGTGCCGGTGCCGCGCATCGGCACCTCGTTGAGCATGCGCGACTTCGGATTTCGACAGCCCGAACAGCTCGCCCGCATTGGCGGCCTGTGGCTTGGTCAGCTTCATCTGGCCCATGACGGCGCCGACGATCAGCACCTCCGAATAGCCGCCGATCTTTTCGCAGATATGTTTCCAGCTCCAGCCCTTCTCGCGCTTGATGTCGAGCAGCTTCTCGGTGAGGTCTTCGCGTTTCATGGATGGTCTCTCCTTTTCAATCTCATCAGGCCCGGCCAAAAGCGCGAAGCGCGTCTTCGCTCAAATGTGCCGGGCATCCACGTCTGTTCGCGCTCAGGAAGACGTGGATGGCCGGGACAAGCTCGGCCACGACGTCTGAATTGATTCGTCCGCCCCCGAGGCAATGACCAGTTCCGGCTTGCCCGGCCGCACGACAGGCACGTTGCGCGGATCGTGACCCGGCGTCGTCGCGGCAAACGTCTTGCTGCGGCTGACCAGGAAATCGACGATGTGATTGCGCAGCCCGTAGTACAGCGGGTGGCGGTGCAGATCGATGCGGCCGCGATCCTTCGGCAGCGGGTTCTCGACGATCTCGGCGAGCACCGCGCCGGGGCCGTTGGTCATCAGGAAAATCTTGTCGGCGAGATAGATCGCCTCATCCACATCATGGGAGATCATGAAGGCGGTCTGGCCCGTCTCCAGGCAGATGCGCCGCACCTCGTCCTGCAGCGTGCCGCGCGTCAGCGCATCCAGCGCCGAGAACGGTTCGTCCATCAGCATGATCTTCGGCGTGATGGAGAGAGCGCGCGCGATGCCGACGCGCTGCTTCATGCCGCCAGACAGTTCGGACGGCCGCTTGTGCTCGGAGCCGGTCAAGCCGACCAGATCGATGAAGGTCTGCGCATGCGCCTTCACCTTGGCGCGGTCCCAGTTGCGCCATTTCGAGGTCACGGCGTAGGCGACGTTGCCGAGTACGGTGCGCCACGGCAGCAGCGCGTGGCTCTGGAAGATCACGGCCCGATCGAGGCTGGTGCCCCGGATCGCCTGCCCGTCGACGATGACGGTGCCCTCGCTCGGCTCGTCGAGGCCGGCCAGAATGTTCAGCACCGTGGTCTTGCCGCAGCCGGAATGGCCGATCACGCAGCCGAACTCGCCGCGCCCCATCGACAGCCAGAGATTCTCGAACACGGCGATCTGCCCGCCATCCGCGCCCGGATAACGCCGCGCGATACCCTCGATGGAAATGAACTTGTCGGTCATCGCATTCATTCCGGAAACGTGACCATGCGCGTGAACCGCGCCAGGATCTGGTCGAGCAGCATGCCGACGACGCCGATCAGGAGAATGGCGATGATGACATTGGTGATCGAGAGGTTGTTCCACTCGTTCCAGACGAAGTAACCGATGCCGGTGCCGCCGACGAGCATTTCGGCCGCGACGATCACCAGCCAGGCGATGCCGATCGAAATCCGCATGCCGGTGAGGATGGTCGGCGCCGCAGCCGGCAGGATCACGGTGAAGGCGCGCCTGACGGTGCCGACTTCCAGCGTGCGCGCGACGTTGATCCACTCCTTGCGCACCGCGGCGACGCCGAACGCGGTGTTGAGCAGCATCGGCCACACCGAGCAGATGAAGATGACGAAGATCGCCGATATCGAGGAATCCTTGATGGTGTAGAGCGCGAGCGGCATCCAGGCCAGCGGCGAAATCGGCTTCAGCACCTGGATGAACGGATCGAGCGCCTTGCTGATCAACGGCGACATGCCGATCAGGAAACCCAACGGAATGGCGACGATCACCGCGAGCAGATAGCCGAGGCCGACGCGGGCGATGGAATAGCCGAGCTGGATACCCAATCCCTTGTCGTTCGGGCCGTTGTCGTAGAACGGCTGCCTGAGGTGCTCCCAGAGTTTGGCGCCGACGTCGAGCGGACCCGGCATCGCCGACTTGCCCTGGGTCGCCGTCAGCCCCATCAGCTTGGCGTATTCCGCCGACATGGCCGTGGTCGCGGCCGTCTGGCGCGTGGCGAGGTGCCAGACGCCGAGAAACGCCGCGAGCAAGGCGATCGAGACCACGGCCGCGCGGAAACGAAGGGAGAAGTTCATCGGCGACACTCTCTCAGCATGTCGTCCTGACCCTCACGACGCCTTCCTGATCTTGAAGCTGGCGAGATAGTCGTCCGGCTTGGCCGGATCGAACGTCTTGCCCATCACCGCGAACGATTTGTACGACGTCGTTGGCGGCGTCAGCCCCATCTCCTTCATGACCTTGGCGGTGTCGGTCGCGAGATAGACCTGCTCCGCCACCGCCTTGTAGTCGACATCGCCCTTGATCTGGCCCCAGCGCTTCATCTGCGTCAGCATCCAGACCGCAAACGACTGCCACGGGAACGGATCGAAATCGACGCGCTTGGCATCGGTCTTCACGCCGCCCAGTCCGTCGGCATAGGTCCCGGTCAGCACCTGCTCGAGCACTGTGACCGGCGCGTTGATGTAGTTCGCCGGCGCGATCGCTTCGGCGATCTGCTTGCGGTTCTCGGCCTTCGAGGCATAGGCGGTGGCGTCCACGATCGCCCGCGTCAGCGCCGCGAAGCTGTTCGGTGAGCTGGTGATGAATTCCCGGCTGGCCGCGAAGCTGCAGCAGGGATGGCCGTCCCAGATTTCCTTGGACAGGATGTGCATGAAGCCGACGCCGTCGTAGATCGCGCGCTGGCAGATGTTGTCGGGCGCGAGGAAGCCGTCGATGTTGTCGGCGCGCAGATTGGCGACCATCTCCGGCGGCGGCACCGAGCGGAGCTGCACGTCGGTATCGGGATCGAGGCCGTGCTCGGCGAGGTAATAGCGCAGCAGGTAATTGTGCATCGAATAGTCGAACGGAATGGCGAACTTCATGCCCTTCCAGTCCTTCGGATCGCGCTTGTCCTTGTGCTTCATGGCGAGCGTGATGCCCTGCCCGTTGATGTTCTCGATCGCCGGCACCGTGAACGGGATCGCATTGGCGCCCAGCCCGAGCGTGATCGCGATCGGCATCGGCGCCAGCATGTGGGCTGCGTCGTATTCCTTGTTGATGGTCTTGTCGCGGACGACCGCCCAGCCTGCAGTCTTCACCACCTCGACGTTGAGGCCGTGCTTGGAATAGAAGCCGAGCGGAGCCGCCATGATGATCGGCGTTGCGCAGGTGATCGGGATGAAGCCGACCTTGAGGTCCTTCTTCTCCGGCGGGCCGCCTTGCGCGAACACCTCGGTCGCGGTCTTGAGCGGGAAGAATTGCGAGATGGCCGCCAGCGCCGTCGAGGCGCCGACCGATTTCAGGAACGCCCGTCGTGCGACGTCTTGCGGGAACATGGCGCGCACCACGGCGGATGCAACCACGCCCTCGTAGCGCTTCTCCTCGCTCTCGACCGGCTCGCAACGCAGCGCCAGCGCGGCATGTTCATGTTCGGCTTCGCTGACATGCTGGCCGCAACTGCAGCCTCCAGCGCGAAGACGGCGGTCGGGATCGAATGGATTATCGAAGGTAGACATGAGACCTCCTGCACAGGCATTGCTCTCGAATTAAGCAAGGCACATGCCAGCCTCTTTTGAGGTCGATTGCGCTGATGTCGCAGGGATTTGCGCATATCTTGGCAATTACGAGAATTCGTGATAAACGAAAAATCGTAGTACGATTACGAGATATCGGAGTTCGAGATCATGGATTTGGCCGTCGGTTCCGCGGTTGGGGCGGATGTCGATCTCCACACTGCCGCATTCGAATTCGGAATAGAGCCGACCCTGCTGCTCGACCCCTACGCCGACCAGATCCTCGATGCCAATCCGGCCGCCTGCACCCTGCTCGGCTACGACCGCGCGCTGCTGCGACAGACCAAGGTCAGCGCGCTGCACGCCGGACAATTGCCGGCGCTGATCGTGTTCACGCAGGCCGTGCTCGACAAGGGCGCGTACTGGACCAACGCGCTGACGCCGCGCCACGCCACGGGGCAAAACCTTCACCTTGAATATGCCGGCACGCTGCTGCCCGGCGATGGCCGCCTGCTGATGCTGCTCACCCTGAGCGACCTCGATGCGCGCCGCCGCCGCTATGTCGACGCTGCGGCCGAAGACCACATGCGCGGCGGGATCGCGACCTGGCAGCGGGTCGAGCGGGTGTTTCAGGATATCGAGCGGGAAAACCAGCTCATCCTGCGTGCCGCCGGCGAAGGCATCTATGGCGTCAACGCCGAGGGCAAGACCACGTTCGTCAATCCGGCCGCCGAACGGATGCTGGGCTGGGCTGCGGAGGAACTGGTCGGCAAGGAAATCCACCCGATCGTCCACCACACCCATCATGACGGGCGGCACTACCCCGATCACGACTGCCCGATCTATGCGGCGTTTCGCGACGGCGCCGTGCACCAGGTCGATGGCGAGGTGTTCTGGCGCAAGGACGGCACGCCGGTCTGGGTCGAATATACCTCGACGCCGATCCGCGACCGCGGCGTGGTGGTGGGTGCGGTGATCGTGTTCCGCGACGTCAGCCAGCGGCGCGAGGCCGACGAAAAGCTGCACGCGGCGCTCACTGAGGTCGACCGCCTGCGCGAGCGGCTGGAGCTGGAAAACGCCTACCTGCAGGAAGAAATCCGCATCGAGACCAATCCGCGCGGCATCATCGGCCAGAGCGAGGCGATTCAGAAAACGCTGCGGCAGGTCAAGCTGGTGGCGCCGACCACGGCCGCGGTGATGATCACCGGCGAATCCGGCACCGGCAAGGAACTGATCGCGCGCGCCATCCACGAAGCCAGCAGCCGCCGCGACCGGCCGCTGATCCGCGTCAATTGCGCAGCGATCCCCCGCGAACTGTTCGAGAGCGAATTCTTCGGCCATGTCCGCGGCGCCTTCACCGGCGCGATGCGCGACCGCATCGGCCGGTTCGAACTCGCCGACGGCGGCACGCTGTTCCTCGACGAGGTCGGCGAAATTCCGCTCGAACTGCAAGGCAAGCTGTTGCGGGTGCTGCAGGAAGGCAATTTCGAGCGGGTCGGCGAAGAACGCACCCGCGCGGTCGACGTGCGCCTGATCGCCGCCACTAACCGTGACCTCAAGCGGGAAGTGCAACACGGGCGGTTTCGCGAAGACCTCTATTTCCGGCTCAACGTGTTTCCGGTGGAGTCCGTGCCGCTGCGCGAGCGGCGCGAGGACATCCCGCTGCTGGCGCAGCACTTCCTCAACAGCGAGAGCAAGGCGCTGAAATCCGAGCTGCGATTGTCGGAAGGCGATGCGCGAAAACTTTCGCGTTACGACTGGCCCGGCAACGTCCGCGAACTGCAGAACGTGATCGAGCGCGCCGCGATCCTCGCCCAGAATGGCCGGCTGCGCATCGATCTGCCTGATGGCTCCACCGTTCAGCCTTCGTCAGGCTCGGCACGCACCAAACCCGACGCCCGCCCCGTCGTCATGACATCAGCCGAAATGCGCGACCATGAGCGCGCCAATATTCTGGCAGCGCTTGCGGCCTGCGGCGGCAAGGTGTTCGGCCCTGGAGGTGCTGCAGAGATGCTCGACGTCAAGCCGACAACGCTGGCATCGCGCATCAAGGCGCTGGGGATTGCAAACCAGGCCCGCGCCGCCGCAAGCGGCTAGCCGTCCGATCGATCCGGATCGGACGGCCGCCTGTTACGCCGCCTTGGTGAGCTTGGCTTCCGTCGGCAGTCCCTCCTCGATCGGCAGCGACGGATCGCGCGACCATTCGTTCCAGGAGCCGAAATACATCCGCACGTCCTTCACGCCGGCGTTCTTCAGCGCCAGGAACGTGTTCGAGGCCCTCGCGCCCTTGAAGCAGTAGAGATAGACGGGCGTATTCGGGGTGATGCCGACGGTGGCGCATTCCGCCAGGATTTCGTTCTTCGACTTGAAGCGCGGCCCTTCCGCCGTCGGCTTCATCATGCGGTACCATTCGAGCCAGACGGCGCCGGGGATGCGTCCCTTGCGCGGACAGAAATCCTTCCCGTAAGGCGACGAGCTTTCGCCGATCCACTCGTCGATGTCGCGCACGTCGAGCAGCGCGATACCGGGCTTGCCGACCGCGGCCAGCATGGTCTTGGCGTCGATCAGGATGTCGCCGGCTTCAGGCACGATCGAGAACGACGCCTTCACCGGCGACGGCACGTCCGTGGTGACCGGCAGCCCCGCCGCCACCCAGGCGTCGTAGCCGCCATGCAGCACCTTGACCTTGGGATAGCCGAGCATGGTCAGCAGATAGTAGCCGCGGCAGGACTGGCCGAAGCCGGAATTCATCGACTGTTCGTAGATGACGGCGGTCTCTTTGCCCGACAATCCGGCGGCGCCGAACGCGTCGGCGAATTTCGTCTTCAGTTCCGCCATGCCTTCCGGGGTCGAAGTCGCCAGATAGGTGAATATCTCGTGGACATTGACCGCATTGGGGAGATGGCCGGCGCCGTAAGCCTCGGGGTTGCGGGTGTCGATCACGACACACGGCTCTTTCTTGAGGAATTCCGCGAGTTCGCCGGCAGTAATCAGAACGTCCGTCATGGCAGGCCTCTCCTGTTTTGTGGTTGCTGGTTGGGGTCGATCAGAAAATCCCTTCAGTGCTCGTCGCCCGCCAGCATCTTGCGAAGCTGCTTGGTGGCGGGCGTGACGATGGCGACGAAGTAGGCTTCGCGCAGCCGGCGCTGGGCGCGATGGCTCTTCAGGTAGCCGCGCGCGCCGCAATGGAGCATCGCCGCATGCGCGGCCGCGACGCAGGCGTCGCCGGCGCGCAGCCGGAGCGCCACCACGCGACGCCAGTAGCTGTCGTCGGCATTGTAGGGATCGCGCGCCAGCGCCATCGTCTCCTTCTCGAACTCGGCGTAGAGTTCGCGGAACTGGACCGGCTGCTGCGGCAGATAGCGGTTGACGTGGCCGAGCGGCGCCTCGACCTCGTCCATGATCTGGATGCAGTCCTTGATCAGGCCGAGCGCCATGCCGGCCTGCAGCAGGATGAAGCCGGCCCGGATCTTCTTGACGAACGGCCCCGCCGGCTCGGCCAGGATGAGTTCATCGGGCACGAAGACGTCGCGGAACTGGACGCCATAGGTGCCGGTGCCGTCCATCGCGAGGAACGGCTTGCACGGCTGCAGGGTGATCGCGGGATTGGCGCAATCGGCGAGGAACATCACGCGTGCGGTCCGCCCGCCTCGTCCTCACGCTCGAAGATGGTGCCGAAGAAATGGTCCGGCCCGAGATTCGAAACCCAGGGCAGCGCGCCGCGCACGACATAGCCGCCCTCGACCTTGCGGCCTTTCAGTTTCAGCTTCTCGATGCCGAAGAAGCTCTTCATCGGGTTGGACAGCCCGGTGCCGCCGAGGATCTCGCCGCTGCGCGAACTTGCCGGCAAACCTGGCGACGAGCTGCGGATTGGCTGAATTGGCGGCGTACCAGACCAGCGTGTTCTGGCACCACGCCATGAAGGCGGTGGCGCCGCAGACTTCGCCGAGTGCCGCGATCGATTGAATGGCGCAGCGCAGGTCGGCCGCGCCATTCTCCGGATGGTGGCTGCCCCATGCGCCGGCTTCGCCAAGACGCCTGAGCAGCGCATCGGGATAGACCGTGCCCTCGTCGATACCGGCTGCCAGCGGCGCGAGTTCCTTGCGGGCGATCAGCCGCAACCTGATCGGCGATCGACGCCGATGGGAAATCGTCCGCCGCAAGCCGGGATACCGCCAATGAACCCATGAGACCCTCCACCCCAATGGCCTGTTACGACCGCTTACGCGCTGACTTCGAGATTGACCGGACGGGTGAAGGTGTTGGCGACCGGCGACCACTTCTTGACGTGGTTCGACCAGCGCATCGATCTCGGCCTTGTCGATGCCTTCGCATTCCATGTCGACCTTGACGCGCACATCGGTGAAGCCGACCGGCTTCTCGCTGACGTCGCCGGTGCCCCAGACGGCGGTGATGTTGAGGTCGCCCTCGAGTTCGAGCTCGAGCTTGTTGACGGTCCAGCCGCGGTGAACCGCATTGGCGTGCAGGCCGACCGCCAGGCACGAGCCGAGCGCGGCCAGCGAGGCTTCCGACGGATTGGGGGCGGTATCGTCGCCGAGCAGGCCCGGCGGCTCGTCCACGATGTAGGGCGCGCAGGTTGCGGATGTAGTTGGCGTGCCGGAACTTGCCCTCCGCCACCGTCTTGCACTTCAAGGTCTTGATGACCTTCGGATTGGCCTTGCCGTTGATGATCAGTTGCTCGAGCCCGTTCTTGTCGATCGGCGCGAGGCAACCCGTGAGGACTGTTTTTTGTGCGACCGCGGTCATCATTTCTCTCCCTTGGCGGTAGGATACCGAACGGTCTGTTTCCTGCACGAAGCGTGCCAGAAACGCCTATGGCCAAAAGCCGAAGCTCTCTCGCCGCTTAGCGATGGATGCACGGAAATTGACCAGCGCCGCGCTGCACAAGGGCGATGCATTTGCCGCGTCTGCGCGACTATTTTCCGCGCAAAGATGCCGCTTGATGATTGCGGCGCGGTTCGATTTACTGACGCCCATGGGCAAATCAGCTTCGAAGAAGAAACGGGTCGCGGCGGCGCCTGCCGCAGGCGACGATGAATCGGCGCGCGGACGATTGCTCAGCGCAGCGACGCATCTGTTCTGCAAGAACGGCATCAACGCGACAGGCATCGACGCCATCATCAACGAGGCCGGCACCGCCAAGACCACGCTCTACAAATTGTTCGGATCGAAGACCAACCTCGTCAACGCCGTGCTGGAGAACGAAGGCCGGCAGTGGCGCGAATGGTTCATCGGCGCGATGGAGGATGGCGGCGGCGACGCGCAGGCCAAGCTGACGCGGATATTCCCTGCCCTGAAGCAATGGTTCGCCGAGGAACGCTTTTACGGCTGTCCGTTCATCAACGCCGTCGGCGAGCACGACAAGGACGCCAAGCAATTCCGCGCCATCGCGATGCGCCACAAGAAAGTCGTGCTGTCGCACATCGAGAAGCTCGCCGGTGAAATGGGCGCGGCCGAACCTGTCGTGCTTGCCCATCAGCTCGCGCTGCTGATCGACGGCGCCATCGTCGCCGCCATGGTCTCGCGCGATCCCTGCGTAGCCGACACCGCCGGCCTCGCCGCAGGCAATCTGTTCGGGCCGTCCAAGGTGAAGAAGCCGAAGCGCGCGAGCGGCGCAGCCACGCAACTCGTCGCGGTGTGACGATCGTTCGTCATTGCGAGGGGAGACCGTAGCAACGATTAGACCCTCATGGTGAGGAGGCGCGTAGCGCCGTCTCGAACCACGAGGCCCCGCTCGTGCCATTCATCCTTCGAGACGCCGCTAACGCGGCTCCTCAGGATGAGGTCGAGCGCTTTTCGAGCACGCGCGCCTCCAGCCGCTCCAGCTCCGCCGCCAGATCGGCTTCGACATCCGCCACCCGCATCTCGATCACGCGATAGTCGCGCGCTTCCAGCCACGTCCGCCGCGCCGCGCGGTCGGCGACGATGGCATCGGATTCGTTCGGGTTGACCAGTTCGATCGCCAGCCGGTGCACGAACGAGACGAAATCCGGGATGTGCCGCCCCACCGGGGTCTGGCGCTTGAATTGCCCGGCGAAGCGGCGGTCGCGCGGTCAATGCCTGCCACAGGATCGCGCTCGGCATCGGTCGGGTTTCGCCGCAGCAGCCGGGCGAGCCCGCGCACGGTAGAGCTGTCGCCGGGCACCGCAGGGCCCTGCCCGTGCTCGGCCAAGCAGCGCCCGCAGCCGCGTTGCCTGTTCGCCGTCGAGCACGCCGCCCTTGGCCGGCCCCTTGCGCCCTTCCGCGATCGCCATGACCACCCCGTGCAGGGTGTGCATGTCCTGCTTGGTCGGGTCCATCCGGCGTGAAGATGTTGCGCAGATTGACCAGCATGGTCTCGCGCTTCTCCGCGCGGGCGCAGGAATTCGACCTTGTCGAGTTCGCGGACCAGATTGTCGAAGAAGGCCTGCATCTGGTGCTGCGAGGCCGGCTCCGAGCGCTCGGGCATCGCGAACGGCAGGCTGCCGCCGGTCGGAGCGCTTGAACCACTCATAGCCGATCAGCAGCACCGCCTGCGCCAGGTTCAGCGACGCGAAGCCGGGATTGACCGGAAAGGTGATGATCCGATTGGCCAGCGCCACCTCCTCGTTCTGGAGGCCATAGCGCTCGCGGCCGAACAGGATGCCGGCTCCGCCGCCGGCCCCGACATGCGCCACGATCTCGCCCGCGGCTTCCGAGGGCGCGACCACCGGCTTGGCCTGGTCGTGGGCGCGGGCGGTGGTGGCGAACAGCAGCGTCAGATCGGCGACCGCCTGCTCGACGGTGTCGAACAATTCCGCCTGCTCCAGGATCTGGTCGGCGCCGGCCGCCGCCCGTTGCGCGGCGATGTTGGGCCAGCCGTCGCGGGGATTGACGATCCTCAGGCGAGTGAGCGCGAAATTGCCCATGGCGCGCGCGGCCATGCCGATATTCTCGCCGAGCTGCGGCTCGACGAGGATCACAATTGGTCCGGCTAAGGTCCAAACCAGACTTGGTTTTATCGGTGCCCGAGCCGGACATTTTCTCAGTTCACTTTCCGGTTCAACTGGCGCGCGAATTCAAGACCTGAGATTCCGAACCGGCGCGGACCGGTTAACAATCACAATCAAGGCGAAGTCGCAAACGCGCTCCGAACGGCTACTGCAGCGCGCTGACGCCGGCACCGCGCGCCAGATGGTAAGGCACGCTCCGGACCCGCTGCCCGGCCGCCGTGGCCTGCCCTGCCGCCAACGCGGCGTTCTGACCCGAAGGATGGGCTCAAAGTGCATACCGCCCCGGCTTTCGCAGGTCCGTTTGCAGTGCTATAGGCCGCATATAATCACCCACCCCGCCCGAAACGCGCGTTTTCCGAGAAAAGGCCCCCTCCGCCATGGCAAAAATCAAGGTGACCAACCCCGTCGTCGAACTCGATGGCGACGAGATGACCCGGATCATCTGGCAGTACATCAAGGACAAGCTGGTCAACCCGTTCCTCGATATCGACCTGATGTATTTCGACCTCGGGATGGAATACCGCGACAAGACCAATGACCAGGTCACGATCGACGCCGCCAACGCGATCAAGAAGGTCGGCGTCGGCGTCAAATGCGCCACCATCACCCCCGACGAGGCCCGGGTGAAGGAATTCGGCCTGAAGGAAATGTGGAAGTCGCCGAACGGCACCATCCGCAACATCCTCGGCGGCGTCGTGTTCCGCGAACCGATCATCTGCAAGAACGTGCCGCGCCTCGTTCCCGGCTGGACCAAGCCGATCATCATCGGCCGCCACGCCTTCGGCGACCAGTATCGCGCCACCGACATCAAGTTCCCCGGCAAGGGCACGCTGTCGATGAAATTCGTCGGCGAGGACGGCACCGTGATCGAGCGGGAAGTCTTCAAGGCTCCCGGCGCCGGCATCGCCATGTCGATGTACAACCTCGACGATTCCATCGCCGACTTTGCCCGCGCCTCCCTCAACATGGGCCTGTCGAAGAATTATTCTGTCTACCTCTCGACCAAGAACACCATCCTCAAGGTCTATGACGGCCGCTTCAAGGACATCTTCCAGGACATCTTCGACAAGGAATTCAAGGCGCAGTTCGACGCCAAGAAGATCACCTACGAGCATCGCCTGATCGACGACATGGTCGCGGCGGCCATGAAATGGTCCGGCGGCTACGTCTGGGCCTGCAAGAACTACGATGGCGACGTGCAGTCCGACACCGTGGCGCAGGGCTACGGCTCGCTCGGCCTGATGACCTCGGTGCTGATGACGCCCGACGGCAACACCGTCGAAGCCGAAGCCGCCCACGGCACGGTGACCCGGCACTATCGCGAGCACCAGAAGGGCAAGGAAACCTCGACCAACTCGATCGCGTCGATCTTCGCCTGGACCCGCGGCCTCTCCCACCGTGCCAAGCTCGACAACAACCCGCAACTGGCCAAGTTCGCCGAGACGCTGGAGAAGGTCTGCGTCGACACCGTCGAGGCCGGCTACATGACCAAGGACCTCGCGCTGCTGGTCGGCGCCGACCAGCGCTGGCTCTCCACCACCGGCTTCCTCGACAAGGTCGCGGAGAACCTCGAAAAGGCGATCAAGGCGTAAGCTCCGTCAGCAAGACCCTATCCGTCATTGCCCCGCGCGAACGCGTCGCGTTCGTCGCGGGGGTGGCGGGAAAACTCCGGTCCGCGCCCATGCTGTTCATGGTGATCGAGCGCTTTAGGAACCAGGACCCGATCCCGGTCTACCGGCGCGTCCGCGACCCCGGCATCAAATTCCCCGACGGCCTGACCTATGTCGGGAGCTGGATCGAGCCGAATTTCGACCGCTGCTTCCAGCTGATGGAATGCGACGACCTGCGCCTGCTGCAGCAATGGGTGCTCGCCAACAACCACGATCTCGGCATGACGTTCGAGATCGTGCCGGTCGTGCCCAGCAAGGAGACGCGCGAGGTGGTCGCGCCGTATCTGGACGAGAAGCCGGCGGCGACTAATCCCGCTCCGCCAGCGCGATCTCGCCAGCGGCGATGTCGCCCTTCGATATCTCTGCGGTATCGGCCAGCCGCGCCTCCGCGGTTTCCTTCACATGGGCGGCCAGCGTCGGCATGCGCTCGATCAGGGCGTGAAAATCCTGCGCGTCGAGCGCGAGCAACCTGGTCTTGCGGGTCGCCTTCACGGTGCCGCTGCGCTTGGTTCGGTGCAGCAGCGCGATTTCGCCGAAGAAGGTGCCGTCGGAAAGCCGGACGCGCTGGTTCGGCAGGTCGATCTCGACCTCGCCGGCGGTGATGAAATACATCGAGGACGCCGGCGTCGCCGCGCCGTACCAGCACTTCGCCTGACTCGATGGTCCGCGCCCGCAACAGCCGCATGATGTCGGCGATCTCGGAGGCGCCGAGATGCGAGAACAGCGGCACCCGCGCCAGCATGCCCCAGGTGACGATGAAATCGCGGCGGCGAACCTCGTCGGCGAAGGCGGTGGCGATGATCGCCACCGGCAGCGCGATCATCACGAAGCTGCCGACGACGGCGAACATCGCGACCACCTTGCCGAGCGGCGTGACCGGCACCACGTCGCCATAGCCGACGGTGCCAAGCGTCACCATCGCCCACCACATTGCCTGCGGGATGGTACCGAACTTCTCGGGCTGCACTTCGTGCTCGATCGCATAGAGCAGCGAGGCGAACAGCAGCACCGCGCCGGTGAGGATCACGACGCAGCCGAACAGCGTGCGCCGCTCGGCATAAAGGGCCGCCAGCAGCGAGCGCAGCGCCGGCGAATAGCGCGCCAGCTTGAGGAACGGCAGCATGCCGAACAGCACCAGCGTCGAGCGCTCGCCCACGGTCATCGCGATTGCCGACGGCAGGAAAGCCATCAGATCGATGATGCCGAGGCCGGACAATGCGTATTCGAGCCGTGCCTGCGCCGGCGTCACGGCGCGCAGGGAGTGTCCGGCCACGCTCCAGAGCCGCGCCAGATATTCCAGCGCGAACGCCAATACGGCGGCGATTTCGACCACCGTGAACAGCAGGCCGAACCGGGCGTCGAGTTCCGGCACCGAAGCGAGAATCATCGCCAGCACGTCGACGACGATGATGAAGATGATCAGCCGGGCGAAGCGCGAGCCGACTGAATACGGCAGATGACCGTGTTCGAGCAGTTCGTAGAGCCGGTCCCGCAAATCCGGGTCGCTGGCCCCGCGTTTGCCTGGCGCGGTGACCACTCAGGCGCCGGACATGGCTTGCTCGATGGCCGACAGCGCCGCACTGGCCTTGGCGCCATCGGGCCCGCCGGCCTGCGCCATGTCGGGCCGGCCGCCGCCACCCTTGCCGCCGAGCGCTTCGGAGCCCTTGCGCACCAGTTCGACCGCGTTGAAGCGCGAGGTGAGATCGCTCGTGACGCCGACGACGATGCCGGCCTTGCCGTCCTCGGTGACGCCGACGATCGCGACCACGCCGGAACCGATCTGCTTCTTGCCGTCGTCGACCAGGCTCTTGAGATCCTTGGTCTCGACGCCTTCGACCGCGCGCGCCAGCAGCTTGACGCCGCCCGCCTCGCGCATGCCGCCTGCCGCAGCCGCATCGTTGGTCGCGCCGCCGCCCATCGCGAGTTTCTTGCGCGCATCCGACAGGTCGCGCTCCAGCTTCTTGCGTTCGTCCATCAGCGCCGCGATGCGCGACGGCACGTCCTCAATCGAGGTCCGGAGTTCAGAGGCCGCAGTCCTTGCCAGCGCAATGGTATCGTTGGCGTGCTTGCGGGCATGACGCCCGGTCAGCGCCTCGATGCGCCGGACGCCCGAGGACACCGCGCTTTCGCCGGTCACCGAAATGAGGCCGATATCGCCGGTGCGGCGCACATGGGTGCCGCCGCACAGTTCGACCGACCAGCCGAGCGCGTTGGTGCCCTGCTCGCGCGCCTGCTTGCCCATCGAGACCACGCGGACCTCGTCGCCGTATTTTTCGCCGAACAGCGCACGCGCGCCGGCCTCGCGGGCATCGTCCACCGCCATCAGCCGCGTGGTGACCTCGTCGTTTTCGAGCACCACCTCGTTGGCGATGTCCTCGACGCGAGCCAGTTCTTCCGCCGTGATCGGCTTCGGATGCACGAAGTCGAAGCGCAGGCGGTCCGGCGCCACCAGCGAGCCGCGCTGGGCGATGTGATCGCCGAGCACCTGGCGCAGCGCCTCGTGCAGCAGATGCGTCGCCGAGTGATGCGCGCGGATCGATGAGCGCCGGCCATGGTCGACTTCGAGCTGCAGCGGTGTTCCCACCTTCAGCGTGCCCTGCTCCACCTGGCCCAGATGCACGAAGAGATCGCCCGCTTTCTTCTGGGTGTCGGTAACGCGGAACCTGACGCCCTCGCCGGTCAACAGCCCGATGTCGCCGACCTGGCCGCCGGACTCCCCGTAGAACGGCGTCTGGTTCAGCACGATCGCGCCGCTCTCGCCGGCCTTGAGGCTGTCGGCATCCTTGCCGTCCTTGACCAGCGCCGTCACCACGCCCTCGGCGCTCTCGGTGTCATAGCCGAGGAATTCGGTCGCGCCGAGTTTCTCGCGCAGCGGGAACCAGACGTTTTCGCTCGCGGTATCGCCCGAGCCCGACCACGACGCGCGCGCCTTCTGGCGCTGCCGCTCCATCGCGTCCGTGAACGACGCCTGGTCGACGCTGATGCCGCGCGACTTCAGCGCGTCCTGGGTCAGATCGAGCGGAAAGCCGTAGGTGTCGTACAGCGTGAACGCGGTATCGCCGTCGAACATGTCGCCCTTCTTCAGGCCCGCGCTCTTCTCGTCGAGGATCGACAGGCCCCGCTCCAGCGTCTTGCGGAAGCGCGTCTCTTCCAGCCGCAGCGTTTCCTCGATCAGCTTCTCCGCGCGCACCAGGTCCGGATAGGCCTGGCCCATCTCGCGGACCAGCGCCCAGACCAGCCGGTGCATCAGCGGATCGCGCGCGCCCAGAAGCTGCGCGTGACGCATCGCGCGGCGCATGATCCGCCGCAGCACGTAGCCGCGGCCCTCGTTCGACGGCAGCACACCGTCGGAAATCAGGAAGGCCGAAGAGCGCAAATGGTCCGCGATGACCCGGAACGACGCGACGTTCTGCTCCTCCGGCCCTTGCCCGAGGGCCGAAGCGGTAGCCTCGATCAGATGACGGAAAAGGTCGGTCTCGAACACGCTGTCGACGCCCTGCAGGATGCAGGCCATGCGCTCCAGCCCGAGGCCGGTGTCGATCGAGGGCCGCGGCAGCGCGACGCGCTGCTCAGGCGTCACCTGCTCGAACTGCATGAAGACGAGATTCCAGAATTCGAGGAAGCGATCGCCATCCTCCTCCGGGCTGCCCGGAGGTCCGCCCCAGATATGCTCGCCGCGGTCGATGAAGATCTCGGAGCACGGGCCGCACGGGCCGGTATCTCCCATCGCCCAGAAATTGTCCGAGGTCGCGATGCGGATGATGCGGTCGTCCGGCAGGCCGGCGATCTTCTTCCAGTGGCCGGCCGCCTCGTCGTCATCGTGATAGATGGTGACCAGCAGCTTGTCCTTCTTCAGCCCGAAATCCTTCGTGATCAGGTTCCAGGCGAGCTCGATCGCGCGTTCCTTGAAGTAGTCGCCGAACGAGAAATTGCCGAGCATCTCGAAGAAGGTGAGATGGCGCGCGGTGTAGCCGACATTGTCGAGGTCGTTGTGCTTGCCGCCGGCACGCACGCATTTCTGCGAGGTGGTGGCGCGCTGGTAGGGCCGCTTCTCGACGCCGGTGAAGACGTTCTTGAACTGCACCATGCCGGCATTGGTGAACATCAGCGTCGGGTCGTTGCGCGGCACCAGCGGCGAGGACGGCACGATCTCGTGGCCGTTCGCGGCAAAGAAGTCCAAGAATTTCGACCTGATTTCGTTAACGCCGCTCATGTTCATCCAATCGGAAAAAAGGCCGGGACGGGCTCCGGATCGCCCGCTTCTTCCAGCGGAACGCTTTTAGACATTGGCCGCCGCACTGTCCAGAAACTGTGCAGGCGGATCATGGGGTTGCCGCAGCACACAAGATAGGCGCGCAAGTCCCGTTGATAATGCTGCGGCTGCGTTGACAGGCTTGGCAAGCCTGTGTTTTCTTCCCATCTGTTCAAGACGTCACGTCGGGAGAGATCGGCTTAAGCGCCGGCGCCGAAGGAGCAACCGCCCCGGAAACTCTCAGGCAAACGGACCGCGTGACGGACTAGCATCTGGAAAGAGACGCCGAAGGCCTCAGGCCCAGTGGCGTCCGCCGACGGGATAATACTCTCAGGCACAGCGACAGATGGGGCTTTCTTGCGGGTTTTCGGGGACTGGTCCCCGGAACCGCTGAGGGCCTGACGATGCTGGTGCGCGACGAATCCCCATTGAAACGCACGCCCCTGCACGCGCTGCATGTGGCGCGCGGCGGCAAGATGGTTCCGTTCGCCGGCTACGACATGCCGGTGCAGTATCCGGCCGGCGTGCTGAAGGAACATCTGCACACGCGCGCGTGCGCCGGCCTGTTCGACGTCTCCCATATGGGCCAGATCGCGCTGCGAGCGAAATCCGGCAAGGTCGAGGATGCCGCGCTGGCGCTGGAACGGCTGGTGCCGCAGGACATCCTGGCCATCGCCGCCCGGCCGGCAGCGCTACGCGCAGTTCACCAATGCGACGGCGGCATTCTCGACGATCTGATGGTGGCGAATTTCGGCGATCATCTGTTCCTGGTCGTCAATGCCGCCTGCAAGGACGAGGACGAGGCGCATCTGCGCGCACATCTCTCCGAGACCTGCATCGATCGATATCGCTGGCCGACCGCGCGCTGATCGCGCTGCAGGGGCCGAAGGCCGAAACCGCGCTGGCGAAACTCGGTGCCGACGTATCGGCGATGCGGTTCATGGATACCGGGCCGCGCCAGGTCGCGGGCGTTCGACTGCTTCGTCTCGCGCTCCGGCTATACCGGCGAGGACGGCTTTGAGATTTCGGTCCCGGCCGGACAGGCCGAGGCGCTGGTCGACCGCGCTGCTGGAGAATCCCGATGTGCTGCCGATCGGGCTCGGCGCGCGCGACAGCCTGCGGCTGGAGGCCGGGCTCTGCCTCTACGGCCACGACATCGACACCACGACGACGCCGGTCGAGGCCGCGCTGGAATGGTCGGTGCAGAAGAGCCGCCGCAACGGCGGCGCGCGGGCCGGCGGATTTCCCGGCGCGGACAAGATCCTCCCGCAATTCGAGACCGGCGCATCGCGTCGCCGCGTCGGCCTGTGTGCCGGAAGGCCGTGCCCCGGTGCGCGAGGGGGCGCCGCTGTTCGCAGACAGCGCCGCCAGCGAGCCGATCGGCAAGGTCACCTCCGGCGGCTTCGGCCCGAGCCTCAATGCGCCGGTCGCGATGGGCTATCTGCCGACACCGCTTGCGCAGAACGGCACACAGGTTTTTGCCGAAGTGCGCGGCCAGCGGCTGCCGCTGAAGGTCGCGCCGATGCCTTTCGTTCCCAACACCTACAAACGCTAATCCGGCAAGCGCCAGGCCAGTTCAAACGCCAGAGGAAGTTTCATGACGACGTTGTTCACATCAGACCACGAATGGCTCCGCATCGAGGGCGATGTCGCCACCATCGGCGTCACCGACTACGCGCAGTCGCAGCTCGGCGACGTCGTATTCGTCGAACTGCCCAAGATCGGCCGCTCGCTGAAGAAGGCCGAGGCCGCCGCCGTGGTCGAATCCGTGAAGGCCGCCTCCGACGTCTACGCGCCGATCACGGGCGACGTGATCGAGGTCAACGAGGCGCTCGCCGCCGAGCCTGCGCTGGTCAATTCCGACGCCGGCGGAAGTGCATGGTTCTTCAAGCTGAAGATCGCTGACAAAAGCGAACTCGACGGCCTGATGGATGAGGCCGCCTACGCCAAGCACACCGCGTGAGATGAAGAGTCAGCCGGCAACCACATACTCGCTGTCGTCGTCCGCGAACGGCGGACGATCCAGTACGCCGGGAAGTTTCGGTTCAATCGCTGACGTCACGGCGTACTGGATACCCCGCCTTCGCGGGATATGACGCCGGTGGCGAGCATGACGAGCAATAGGACATCCCCATGAACGCGCCGCTCAAGACCACTGCCGAAGCCGCCACCGATTTCGTTCGCCGCCACATCGGCCCCTCGCCCCGCGACGTCGCCGTGATGCTGGAGAGCGTCGGCGCGACAAGCCTCGACGAGCTGATGGGCCAGACGCTGCCGGCGTCGATCCGCCAGAAGGCGCCGCTCGACCTCGGCCGCGCGCTGAGCGAGACCGAGGCGCTGCAGCATATGCGCGAACTGGCCGCGCAGAACCAGGTGTTCACCTCGCTGATCGGTCAAGGCTATTACGGCACCATCCTGCCGGCGGTGATCCAGCGCAACATCCTGGAGAACCCGGCCTGGTACACGGCCTACACGCCGTATCAGCCCGAGATCAGCCAGGGCCGGCTGGAGGCGCTGTTCAATTTCCAGACCATGATCTGCGACCTCACCGGGCTCGACGTCGCCAACGCCTCGCTGCTCGATGAAGGCACCGCCGCGGCCGAGGCGATGGCGCTGGCCGAGCGCGCCTCGCAGGCGAAATCGAAATCGTTCTTCGTCGATTCGGACGTGCATCCGCAGACGCTTGCCGTGCTGCGAACCCGCGCCGAGCCGCTCGGCTGGAGCCTGATCGTCGGCGATCCCCTCACCGATCTCGACAAGGCGGACGTGTTCGGCGCCCTGCTGCAGTATCCGGGCACATCGGGCGCGGTGCGCGATCTCAGGCCGGCGATCGCGGCTTTGCGCGCCAAGGGCGCGCTTGCCATCGTGGCCGCCGATCCGCTGGCGCTGACGCTGCTCGCCTCGCCCGGCGAACTCGGCGCCGACATCGCTGTCGGCTCGACGCAGCGCTTCGGCGTGCCGATGGGCTATGGCGGCCCGCACGCGGCCTATATGGCGGTACGCGACGCGCTGAAGCGCTCGCTGCCCGGCCGCATCGTCGGCCTGTCGGTGGACTCGCGGGGCGCACCGGCCTATCGGCTGGCGCTGCAGACCCGCGAGCAGCACATCCGCCGCGAAAAGGCGACCTCCAACATCTGCACCGCGCAGGTGCTGCTGGCGGTGATCGCCTCGATGTATGCGGTCTATCACGGCCCCGAAGGGCTGACGCACATCGCGCGCACCGTTCATCGCCGCGCCGTGGTGCTGGCGGCGGGCTGGCCAAGCTCGGTTTCGCTTCGAAGTCGCAAGGCTTCTTCGACACGATCACGGTGCAGCCGGCGCGAAGCAGAACGAGATCGTCGCGCGGGCGCTCGCTGAAAAGATCAATCTGCGAATCGGTAACGGCGACGCTCGGAATCTGCCGTGGACGAGACCACCACGCCTGACGTCATCGAGGCGGTCTGGCGCGCGTTCGGCGGCAAGCTTGCCTATGCCGACATCGAGGCCGGCGCGCGCGAGGCGCTTCCCGCCGAGCTGAAGCGCGGCAGCGCCTTCCTGACCCATCCGGTGTTCCACCCCTATCGTTCCGAGACCGAGATGCTGCGCTACATGCGCAAGCTCGCGGACCGCGATCTCGCGCTCGACCGCGCCATGATCCCGCTCGGCTCCTGCACCATGAAGCTGAACGCGACCACCGAAATGATCCCGCTGACCTGGCCCGAGTTCGGCAGCCTGCATCCGTTCGCGCCCGCCGATCAGGCGCACGGCTATCACGCGCTGTTTGCGCGGCTCGAGAAATGGCTGTGCGACATCACCGGCTATGACGCGATCTCGCTGCAGCCGAATTCCGGCGCGCAGGGCGAATATGCCGGGCTGCTCGCGATCCGCGCCTATCACGAGGCGCGCGGCGAGCCGCATCGCAAGGTCTGCCTGATCCCCTCCTCCGCGCACGGCACCAATCCGGCCTCCGCCCACATGGTCGGCATGGAAGTGGTGGTGACCGCCTGCGACGCGCGCGGCAACGTCGATGTCGACGACCTGCGCGCCAAGGCGGAGAAGCATTCGGCAAACCTCGCCGCCGTGATGATCACCTATCCCTCGACGCACGGCGTGTTCGAGGAGCACATCCGCGAGATCTGCGACATCGTCCACGGCCATGGCGGCCAGGTCTATCTCGACGGCGCCAACCTGAACGCGCAGGTCGGTCTGTCGCGGCCCGGCGATTACGGCGCCGACGTCTCCCATCTCAATCTGCACAAGACGTTCTGCATTCCGCATGGCGGCGGCGGCCCCGGCATGGGCCCGATCGGCGTGAAGGCGCACCTGGCGCCGTTCCTGCCCGGCCATCCCGCAACCGACGGTGCGGTGCCGCATCCCGTGGGGCCGGTATCGGCGGCGCCATTTGGCTCGGCATCGATCCTGACCATCTCCTACATCTACATCCTGATGATGGCGGGCGAAGGACTGCAAGCGCGCCACCGAAATCGCGATCCTCAACGCCAACTACATCGCCGCGCGCCTGGACCCGCATTTCCCGGTGCTCTACAAAAATGCCAAGGGCCGCGTCGCGCATGAATGCATCGTCGATCCGCGCCCGCTGAAAGCTTCCAGCGGCGTCACCGTCGACGACATCGCCAAGCGGCTGATCGACTACGGCTTCCATGCCCCGACCATGAGTTTCCCGGTGCCGGGCACGCTGATGATCGAGCCGACCGAATCGGAATCGAAGGCCGAGCTGGACCGTTTCTGCGACGCCATGATCGCGATCCGCAGCGAGATCACGGAGGTCGAGATCGGCCGCTGGAAGATCGAAGCCTCGCCGCTGCGCCACGCGCCGCACACCGTGCACGACATTGTCGACGATGCGTGGGACCGCGCCTACAGCCGCGCCGACGGTTGTTTCCCGGCCAGTACCTCGCGCACCGACAAGTACTGGTCTCCGGTCGGCCGTGTCGACAACGTCTACGGCGACCGCAATCTGGTGTGCTCGTGCCCGCCGGTCGAAGACTACGCGCAGGCCGCGGAGTAAGGCTGAGAGGATGGGTCGCGCCGTCACGGCGCGACCAGCGCGTGATTCCAGCGCCAGAGACGGTCGTTGGTCAGGTGCGTGCCGCCCCACCAGCGATCGATCGGATTGTGGCGGCTGAAGTCTTCCTTGTGGGCCAGATACAGCCTTGCCGAACTCAGTGAGCGACAGCCGGCTGCGGCAGGTAGGCGCGCGTGCCGGTCTCGCAAATTTTCACGGTCCAGCGTGCGGCAATTCTTCGTCGAGTCCCGTCACGGCCGGCATCGCGGGCGCATGCGCAAGCCCATCCAGCAAGTAGCCGTACTCCCACTCGCCGAAGATACGCGTCTGCGCAGATGGCGGAGATGGAAGAGCGCATTGGTGAGCGAGTATCCTCGCGAGATCAGCTCCAGCATCCGCATTTCGGTTGCGCCAAGCCCTGTCGAACTGAGGGCAGCTCTTCGAGCAAATCGATCAAGACAGGCCTCAGCAGCGGCAAAGCACTCAAATCCTTGCCGAGTAAATCGAAGCAGGCCTTCGGCGTCGGCGCCCGATAGGCCTGCCAGGCCATGCTGGCTGTCTCAGTTCCTTTTCGGTGACATCGACAGCAGGCGGCTGCCACTTGCCGAGCCGGTCCAGCTCGATCATCGCGAGGTCAACCAGACGAAACTTCAACCTGGGGACAGCTTTCGGATAAGATCGAAAATAATCGAGCAGCCAGACCAAGCGCAGCTGGGCATTGGGTTCGGTGTCGAACCACAGTTCGACGGTTTCGTATTGCTGGCAGAATTCAGCCAGGCTGAGATCCCTGCGACTCCTGTTTTTGCTCTGGCTCCACCGGCTGGCAAAGTCCGACCAGTGACGCCCTCGGTCGAGATCGGCTGGGCGCGGACCGAGATAGGTCGAGAGTTCGTCCTGCGAAGGCAACGGTCCCCAGCCGAAGCGAAAAAAGAAATCAACCGCGAGATCGGCGAAATCGGACCTGGTGAATTCCGGGATCGACCAACCGGTCAGGATCAGAGGCTTCATCACACTCATCCACATGCAAAACAAAACGGGCGCTGATGACGTCGGCAACTCAACGTCCGCAGCACCCGCCTGTCGCGTTTCAAACCTTACCGGTCTGAAGCGTCCGAAACCTTATTCCTCCGCCTCCGGCTCCTCGCCGTCGGCGTCGCGCTCGGGGGAGCCTGCCAGAATCTGCTCGGCGATCAGGCCGGAGTTCTGGCGGATCGCCATCTCGATCTTGGCGGTCATGTCGGGGTTGGCCTTGAGGAAGGCTTTCGAGTTCTCGCGCCCCTGCCCGAGCCGCTGGCTGTCATAGGAGAACCAGGCGCCGGATTTCTCGACGATGCCGGCCTTGACGCCGAGGTCGAGGATCTCGCCCATCTTGGAGACGCCCTCGCCATACATGATGTCGAATTCGACCTGCTTGAACGGCGGCGCCAGCTTGTTCTTCACCACCTTGACGCGGGTCTGGTTGCCGACCACTTCGTCGCGTTCCTTGATGGCGCCGATGCGGCGGATGTCGAGGCGGACGGAGGCGTAGAATTTCAGCGCGTTGCCGCCGGTGGTGGTTTCCGGCGAGCCGTACATCACCCCGATCTTCATGCGGATCTGGTTGATGAAGATCACCATGGTGTTGGACTTGTTGATCGAGGCGGTGAGCTTGCGCAGCGCCTGGCTCATCAGCCGCGCCTGCAGGCCGGGCAGCGCATCGCCCATCTCGCCCTCGAGTTCGGCCTTCGGCACCAGGGCTGCAACCGAATCGACCACCAGCACGTCGACCGCGCCCGAACGCACCAGCGTGTCGCAGATTTCCAAAGCCTGCTCGCCGGTGTCAGGCTGCGAGATCAGCAGTTCGTCGATGTTGACGCCGAGCTTGCGGGCATAGACCGGATCGAGCGCATGTTCGGCGTCGATGAAGGCGCAGATGCCGCCCTTCTTCTGCCCTTCCGCCACCGTGTGCAGCGCCAGCGTGGTCTTGCCGGAGGATTCCGGCCCGTAGATTTCAACCACACGTCCCCTCGGCAGCCCGCCGACACCCAGCGCGATATCAAGGCCGAGCGAGCCCGAGGAAATGGTCTCGATGTCCATCGAGCGGTCGTTCTTGCCCAGCTTCATCACCGAGCCCTTGCCGAACTGGCGCTCGATCTGGGAGAGCGCGGCGGACAGGGCCTTGGTCTTATCCATGGAGGATCCTTCGACGATACGCAGGGCAGAGGCGGACATGAGTCGTGCTCCTTATGGCGGGGATTCGCGGGCGGTACAAACGGGCGATGGCTGTTCGGGATTCGATGGCCGGTGGAAATCTTTGTACCACGTTTGTTCCTTGTTCGCAATATGTTCTTTTTGAAGGGTGGGTACTGGCCGACTTTTACCCTAGTGGCCCAACTTGAATTTCGCAGTGGCCTAATTTGGGAGCACCCCGCAGCGGGCCAACGAAAAGCCCGACCAAGGTTTCCCTTGGCCGGGCAGCACACACAGGAGTTGGATTCGCCCCTCTGAGAAAGGGGTGGAGTTGCGATCAGGGCGTCAGTTTGGTCGTGATCGTGTTGAAATTGCTCTTCAGTTGAGTGCCCACGCCCTGGACGGCGCAAAATTGGCAATTTGAGATAGCGGCAACTTTAGAGAAACAGCATTGTCAGCATGCAACCCCGAGCAAATAGTGGATTTTGGGGTGTATCGATTTGATCAAGTAAGGTCGCCGCCTCAGTTGGCGGCCTCTCATCGCGCAGGTCGTAACCCGGATTTTCGGGAACTGGCTTGGTCTATTCTGGTAAGCCAAAACACGCCGCTCACCCAAGAACCTGTGCATGACCAAAGCATCTGTACGCGAAGAACCGTACTGCTCGTTCTGCAGTAAGGACAAAGAGGCGGTCGCCTGGTCCCCATGTCTTCATCTGTGATGAGTACATCGGCGTCTGCGGGGCTACCTCCCGCCGGATCGCGGCTGGGCGCATTTGCGACAATGCTCTCACCTTGGAAATGGCGGTATCGAACCGCCGGCACGAACAGCGCGTAGAGAGCCGCCTCTTCTTCAGTGGCCGCCGGGCCTTGTTGCGTGGCCTGAGCTGAGATCCTGTGTCCACTAGTGAACAGACGGCGGTCATCCCCCTGCGTTAACCTTTTGGTATCACCGCCCAGCCCGTGGCTTCTATCGGTGATGAGAACGCCCGGTTGCGCTCTTGCCTTCCTCTTGCGGACAAGGAGCAGCGCCATGGAACGACGCCGTTTCAAGCAGACCACCACACTGGAGCAACGCCTGGAAGAACAGGCGCAGCGGCTTCGCAACGAAGCCAAAGGTACGCCGCCCGGCATTGCGCGCGAGCGGCTGATCCGGCGCGCCCGGCAGGCCGAGACAGCAGGGCAAGTTCAGCAATGGCTGAACTCGCCGGGGTTGAGAGCCCCGACCTGAAAGCAGGATTGCGCAGCCCTTGTCATTTTCGGCAGTCGCCCGATTCGTCTTCCCGAAATATTGCAGGTGCGAACCTTCCCGGGTTCCGCGTGTTGGGGTAAGGTGGGTTCATTGGGGCAATCATGGGTGCGGAACATGACAGAACAAACTCACGCGGGAACGGCCCGGGACCGTTTTCTTCATGCGGTGCAGAAGGAACTTGCCGAGTTCGAACGGCGAGAAACCGAATTCGGCAGGATGATACGAAGGGAACGGGCTGCGGAGCTGCAGATACCGGGCATCCGTGACGTCGGTGACCGCAACAGAACTGCCAGCAACTAGAGCGTTTTCGAGCGAAGTGGATACCGGTTCGCGGGAAGAAAACGCGTCAAAACAAGAATTTAGAGCTTCGGTTCTGATTCAATCAGAACCGATAATGCTCTAGCATCGGCCGAAAGGCCTGATGGGCCGCCTGCCTTGCTCTGAAATTCAGGCGGCCCCGCCGACCATATTAATTGTCCTGCCCGCAGCAGAGGCCATAGCCAGCCTGCCTGATACGAGCAGAGCTGTTTGAAACCCGTATGACACGCCGCGGTCGGCGGCCTGGCCGGTCGGTTTCAGTGATTCCGGTGAGTGCGCTGGTTCCCGCTCACAGGCTTGCCGCCAAGGGCCGTGCGATGGGATGGCGCACCCCTCCACGCTTCCGGTTTTTCCCGTTCAAGGAACTTGTTTTTCCTCTATAAGGGACGTTGCGTTCAGTGATGGGCGCATTGAGTGGGGACGGTCCCGGCGCTGCCAGCCCCGCGCTGGGACCGTTTCTGTGGACGGACGCAACTGCCTGAAGCGACGGCTGCGCGCCAGCCCTTCCCCTCGCGCACGGGCGACAGGCTCACTTTTACACTTTTTGTCCGGAACGGATTTCGCCGAACCGCGTCATCGCTTCGGGTAACGGGCAGTCAAAGGGTAGTGACGGGAACCAGATCGTGCCGGGGAAAAAATATCTGACCGAACAGGCGGCAACCTATCTGAAATTTGCCAGGGCAACGACGGATCCGGCCGTAGCTGCGCGTTTTCTCGACAAGGCCGCCGACCTTTCGGCGAAGAGCAAGAAGGCGCCCGATGCCAGCCCCCAGGCGCCTGACGTGGAGCAGCCGTAAGGCACCGCTCCCGCGACGGGGCCGTCACGGTTTGGCGGCCCCGACGTTTCAGGGTCGTGCCGACCGGCAACTGCCGACAATTTTAAGCGTGGTTGCGGCGGCGCCTGAACCGGACGTCAACCCGGCTGGCGCATGATCGCTACATGCAACCACAACTCGCCTTTGCCGACGAACCCCTCCTGCTGATGTTTCAGCGACATCTCACCGACCTGCCCGCACGGCTGTTCAGCCTCGGCCGGGAATCGGAGCCGGCGCGAACGCCGGAACCGATCCGGCCGGGCAGCGCGCCGTCCCGGCCGCAGACCCCGTCCCGGCAGCCGCCGCCGGCGCGTGGGGGATAAGTTCGCGCAAGCCCGAACGACCCCGCCGCATGGGGCCATGCAGCGAGGTCGCTGACAACGGGGGAAACCTGGAGGACGACCCCCGCCGTCGCCGACAGATACGTCGGCCGCAGGGGCGCCGTTTCAGCGTCCCCCTCGGTGAAAATCCGCATCGAAACGTTTTGAACCTTTTCCGCGGTGTCCAGACATATTGTTGCCTGGGACATTGCATCACTCGGGGAATAGGCCTGCGCCGCCAAGCGACTATACTCCGCTTGAGCGGCGCAGTGCTTTTTTTGGCGGATGCCCAGCCCGGACGCCGGCGCGGACGCGTTTTTCGCACCCCGGATCCGGGCAGGCTTTCTCTGGAAATCTCTAATCGGCGCTCGCCAGCCGCCGCATCGTGAACTCGATGTCGCCGCCGGGCAATTCGCGCCAGCTTTCGACCGAACTCATATAGGCGGCCTTGGGATAGCGATCGAGGAAGTCGCGCGCCCTCGCCCGGGCCTTGTCGCGCGGCAGTGTAAACGTCTCGCGCAAATAGCCGTCGTCCGGCCTGCGCCGGCCGGCCATCCGGCTCGCGAGGTCGCGCGGACGAAAGACCATGTCGCAACTCCAGACACGATGACGACAGGTCCAATATAGCGGGTGCGGCGCGCGAATCCTACCCGCCGCGGCCGTTACTGGCTGCTGCTTCCGGTCTTGGTCTTCGGCTTGGCGGGCGCTGCAGCCTTGGCCGCAGCCTTGGGCGTGTCGGTATTGCGCACCGTGCCCCAGGGATCGGACGAGGCCTTGGCGTCGGGGATCTTCCGCAACGAGTCCTTGTAGGCCTTGTCCTTGATCGCATCCTGCTCCTTCTCTTCGGGAGTTTTGGACTGAACTTCAGGCATCATGTTGATATTGGGCATCTGCGCGTAGGCCGGCGTCATCAATAACACCATCACCGCAGCCGCGCTCAGCACTCTCATAACGCTCTCCTTTCGGACGCCCGATTTGCATTTTGTACAGGATATCACCGGCCCGGCCGCACCGCCAAGCGCGAGCCTCCCGGTCTTTTGATCGACCCGTGGAAAGCCGGTTGCAACTCCGCAATTGCAGGATCGTCAGACTGCGTCCAATCGTCCCGGATCCGACCGCATTCGTTGCAGCCGTCAGGCCCGGCGGTGTTCCCTTGTCCGCAATGGCAACTACAATGCCCCGACAACGACAACAGGCGAGGAACAGGCGTTCATGCAACAGCAGCCAGCAACGGCGGAATTCGGCATCGCGGAGGCAAGGCGCGTGCTCGACGACGTATTTGCGCCATGGGTGCAGGATCTCGATCTGTCGATCGAAGGGTTCGAATTTGCGCCGCCGGCGGACGCCGCCGATTGGCAGCCGGGCGCCATCCTGCGCATGCCGTTCTCCGAGCGGCTCTGCCGCAATGGCGGCATTGTCTGCGGCCAGGCCCTGATGGCGTTCGCCGACACCGCGATGGTGATCGCCAACCTCGCCGCCAACCGCGGCTACCGGCCGATGACGACGGTGGACCAGACCACGCATTTCATGCGCGCCGTCACCGCCTCCGACGTGCTGGCGGATGCGCGCGTGGTCCGCCTTGGGCGCACCATGAGCTTTGGCCGCGTCACGCTGTCGTCCGCCACCGACAACAAGCCGGTGGCGATGGTCTCCAGCGCATTCGCGATGCTGTAGCCGGAACGAGGTGGGCGATGAAAGCGTATCTGGTGCTCGACCTGACGGTGAACGACTTCGGCCGCTTCAGGAAATACATCGCCGAAATCCCTGCATTCATCGCCAGGCATTCCGGCAGATACATCGTTCAGGGAGTTCAGCCGACGACCATCGAAGGCGACTGGAAGCCCGACCGCATGGTCATCATCGAATTTCCGGCGCGCGGCAACGCAGAAGCATTCCTCGGCGACCCCGAGATTCAGGACCTGTTCAAGGTGCGCCACGATACGACGACAAGCAAACTGGTGCTTGCCGATGGATGCACCTGATGCGGCGCGGCAATCGTTCACGCGCGTGATCACGACCGGTCATTTCACGCGTCCGACCAGGCGGCCGTCATTGCCGCGGCTTCGCCGCATCAAGTGAGTGCAGCCTGCCGTCATTGCGAGCCAACGGGTCGCAATGACGAAATGCTGGGTTGGCTGCGACAAAGCAACGCGACGGGCAAATCAGCAAAACCCTGTCCATCCCCTCGCGCGAAAATTTTCCGCTTAACCTGTCGGGCAAATCAGTGGCTAAATTCTGCCCGTCTCACCCGATGAGAGGGGCGGCTCGCGATCGTCACGAACGCGCGGTGGGATGCGGTGGACGCTGATGCTGCGACTGACGAGCGTGGCTGAAGCGTACGGCGAAGTCGTGTGGTCCTGACGCCCGAAGCTGGCGTCAAGTTCGCGGGAGGCAACTTCCGCGGATGACGGTGGCAACAGAGCGCGTCTCACCGGGGAGATCACGTTATAAGCCGTAAAGCCACTGCGCAGGGAAGGCCGGATGCTCTCCGCTGAACCTGTATGCTCGTGTGCGCTTCTTTTTGTGCGCAATGCACACGAGACCGCGGGTGCAGCGCGCACCCGGTCTTCCCTGCGCCCTCCTCGTTTTCGAGGAGGGACAATGAAGATGCAAACCTCGGACGCAATGCGCCGCGAGAACGCGGACCTACACCCAATCGTCGTCACCCGCGAAGGCGGGTGACCCAGTATTCCAGAGACAGCAGTGATTGAACCGATAGGCTGCGGCGTACTGGATCGTCCGGTCAAGCCGGACGATGACAGCAAAGGGAGCACGCTCACACCGTGCGCCTGCTCCGCCGCCGCCGCCACACCACCATCGCCATCAGCAGCACGACGCACGCGAACCCGATCGCCATGGCCGCAAATCGCCCGCCCGGCCGGTCGATGGTGCGCGACCACAACGAGGGAGATTCGCCCGGCCGCGCCAGGCGGAACGCCACCACGCTGTCGCCGATCGACGTGCCGGACTCCGAATGACCGCCGGCGCCGATCGCGACATACTGCTCGCCCTTCCACAGATAGGTCATGGGATTGGCGACACCCGGCACCGGCAGCCGCCCCTGCCACAGCTCCTGCCCGGTTCGGGAATCGAAGGCCCGCAGATAGGCATCCATCGCGCCGGTGAAGGCGAGCCCGCCAGCAGTGATCGCCACGCCGTTGACCAGCGGCGTGCCCCAGTGAAAGGCGATGCCGAGCGGCGCGAGATCCTCCGTCGTGCCGACCCGGGAGCGCCAGAGAACGCTGCCGGCCTTCAGGTCGACCGCGACCATCTCGCCCCATGGCGGCTTGTTGCACAACAGGCCGAGCGGCGACGTCGCCACCTTGCGCGTCATCGCGAACGGCGCGCCCTGCTGACGTCCGAAGTCGTGACCGGCAGGCGGATTGAAACCGTCGGCCACGGCCGCGCGCGGCAGCAGCCTGACGATATGGATCGCCTGCGACGTGTTGGCGTAGAGGATCTGGTTGACCGGATCGAACGCCGCGCCACCCCAGTTGACGCCGCCACCGGTCATCGGAAACACCACCGTGCCGCTGCACCGACGGCGGCGTGTAGAGCCCGTCGTTGCGTGCCGACGCGACCTGCGCGCGACAGGCCGCGACATCGGTGAACGGGATCAGGCCGAACAGATCCGTCGGTGGAAATCCGCTGCGGCACCAGAGCCGGGACATGCGTCGGAAACGGCTGCGTCGGCGAGAGTTGCTCGCCGTCGGCGCCGCCTTGCGGCACCGCGCGCTCCTCCACCGGCCATACCGGCTTGCCGGTGTCGCGATCGAGCACGAACACGAAGCCCTGCTTGGTCGGCTGGATCACGACGTCGCGCGGGCCCTGCCCGGTATCGAGACGCGCCAGCGTCGGTTGCGCCGGCAAATCATAGTCCCAGACGTCGTGGTGCACGGTCTGATACGACCATGACGATCTCGCCGGTCTGCGGCGCGCAACGCGACGACCGAATTGGCGTGTGTCGTTGTTGCCGGGCCGCTTGCCGCCCCAGAAATCCGGACTCGGCGAGGACGTCGGCAGGAAGACCAGGCCGCGTTCCTCGTCGACCGACATCGGCGCCCAGACATTGGCGTGACCGGCGACGATGCCGTCATGCAGCAGCGGATCGAAATTCCAGCGCGGCTGTCCGGTTCGCGCATCGAAGGCCCGCACCGTGCCGGGCGGCGCCTCGACGCGGCGGTTGTCCGCGATGGCGGAGCCGACGATGACGACGCCGCGCGCCACCACCGGCGCCGACGTGATCTGGAATTCGCCCGGCCAATCCAGCGCACCGGTCTCGAGCCTGATCTCGCCATTGCTGCCGAAATCGGCGCACGGCTTGCCGGTGCGGGCGTCGAGCGCGATCACGCGCGCGTCGTTGGTGCCCATGAACAGCCGCGCGCGGCAGGCGCGCATTGTCGGCGGCACCCTCGTCAACCCAATAGGCAACGCCGCGGCAGTTGTAGCGATTGGCCGGGCGCTGGCTGGTGGGGATCTTCGGATCGTAGCGCCACTTCTGCGCGCCGCTGCCGGGATCGAGCGCGATCACCTCGTTGAACGGCGAGCAGAAGATCAGGCTGTCCTCGACCAACAGCGGCGTGGCCTGAAACTTGGTGCGCTTCATCACATCGGGCGTGCGGCTGGCCAGGTCGCCGGTGCGGAATTCCCAGGCGCGGACGAGGTTGCCGACATTGCCGGGCGTGATCTGCGCCAGCGGCGAAAACCGCGATCCGCCGCGATCGCCGCCCCAGTATTCCCATGCGGCGGCCGGCGAGACGACGATGCAGAGGATAGCGATGAAGAAAGCGAACAGACCGACCGGATTTCGCATCATGTCCCCGCAAGCAACGTGCAGCGCTTGCGGGATCGCTTACGCGATTGGCGCTTCAGTATCTACCCCCGCGGCCGCCGTAACCGCCACCATAATTGCCACCGCCGCCACCGATGCCGATTTCGATGCCAACGCCGACACCGACCGGCGGTCCGGCGGGCTCGTACACCACGCGCGGCGGCGGACGGCGAACGACCACGACTTCCTCCTCCTCTGGCAGCGGCGGACGGCGCGGCAGCGGCTTGCGATCGACGCGCTTCGGCGGATCCGGCTCGACGCGCTTGACCGGCTTCTCGACTCGCTTGAGCGGCGGCGTCGGCTGCGTGTTGCACGGACAGGTCGGCGCGGCGAGCGCGACGCTCTGCGCCGGGACAGCGGGCGCTACGGCCACCGCCGGAGCGAAGTCAGGACGGTTGCGCAGCCGTTCCTCCAGCTTGCGCGCGGTCGATGTGAGATCGCTGTTGGGGAATTTCGCGAGGAACGCGCGATAGCCCGCCGCGGTGTTGATGATCACCGCCTTGTTCCACGCCACCATGCGGATGTGACGATCGAGCCAGTCACGCGCCAGCTTTCCGAGCGGCGTCGTTGCGTAGAGGCCGGCAAAGGCCTCATAGGCCTCGTCGGTGCCGTCGGCCACGATGATCTCGTTCGCGGCCTCGACCGGCTTGCCCTTCAGGTCGCGCGTCCACTCCGCCACCGATTTTTTGGCCGCCGGCGCAGGCTTCGGCCCCGCCACCGACGCGCCCGAGAATCTCGAAATCCTCGGTCAGCGACGAGCTGTCCCACGGCGTCTGCCGGCCATCGGTCACCTTGTTCACCGCCAGCCGGACGCGCTTGAAGGTCTCCTCGATCGGAATCCGGACTCCTTCCCCGCTGCGAGCAGCGCGGTCGTGTACGGGCTGTTGGAGCCGGTGCCATCCTCCGCGACGGCGCCGGGCGAAGTCGAAAACGACAGGAACGTCCCGGGCGCGCCGATCTTGGCGTCGACGATGGCAAGCCCGCTGCCGGCCGACTTCAATTCGGGGAACGGATTGTTGCGGCACGCGTCGAGCATCAGGATGCGCATCCGGCTCGGCACCGAAGCCAGCGTGTTGAGGACGTCGTTGAGGCGCACCGCCTGGAGCGGAATGTCAGCTTCGCGCTTGACGTCGATATCGATCGGAACCAGGTAATTCTCGCCGTCGATCTGCAGGCCGTGGCCGGCGTAGAACACCAGCGCGACCGTGTCGGCGCCCTTGGCCGCCACCTTGCCGGCGAACTCGCTGACCTTCTCCCGCATCCGCCCCTGCGACAGATCGGCCGCCGTCGAAACCTCGAAGCCGGGAATCGGTGAGCAATTGCGTGACGGCCCTGGCGTCATTGGCCGGATTGGGCAGCGCCGGCACCGAGCGATAGGCGGATTGTCCGATCACCAGCGCGAGACGGCTTTCGGCGAACGCCGATTGCGCGCCCATCAGGACCGCGGCGGAAATCATCAATTTGAGCATCGCGTGACGGAACATTGCAGGCACCTCTACCGCACATTTGCAGGCTACGGATTGGTCACGCCCTTGAAGCGGCAGGTTCAATCCGGCGGCACATGTGAGGCAGCGCATCGGCCCAATTCAACGTCGATTTTGTCGCAGCTTCAATTCCGACGATCGCCGTGTGACGACGATCACGATCCCGCGATTGTGAACTGATCCAGCGTGTCTGTTCAGGAATTGCGTCTGCAGGTAGAAATCGATCCGATGCGGCGGATCGGGGTTCACATAGCGCTGATGGGGAGCGTGGCGCTGGCGCTTGCGGGATGCGGCTTTGCCGACATCCGGGCGCCGGTTCCTGAGTTCCTGCGCGCGAAAGCGCCGGAGACGCAACCGCCCGAGCCGCCGCCCGACCTCAAGGCAATGCTCAAGACAAAACTCGACTCCGTGTTCACGTCGACCTCGCAGCCGAGCCAGGTACAGGCTCTCCGAACCGCGCCCCAATCTGCGTGGACCGGGCTGGACCGCCTGCGTCAGGGCCGAAGTGGTTTCGGTGATGGGCAAGCCGCTGGGCACCCAGACCTACCGGATCATGATCTCCGATGGCGTCATCTCGGATCGCCGGCAGGTCGAGGGCGAAGACACCTGCCTGTTCGAGACCTACGAGCCGGTCTAGCAACCTCTCGCGGCCCGCATGGTGGACGAGCGGTTAACGCGACCGCTCGAATCCGGGCTTCCCGGCACCGCGATTATCCATCAGTTCCCGATACTGTCCGCCGTGAACGCGATGCAGCAGCGATGCCCCGGGGGGCGGCGTCTGCAAGAAGATCGCGAACGGGATGCGGGAAGTGACTGAGATCGCTCATACATCGATGGCCCGTCGTGCGCCGGGCACGGCTGAGGCACGCGCTGCAGGCGGAGCCGATGCGCTGACGCCACTGGCCGATTTTCCGGCCGCCGCATGGCGGGCGCTGTCCGAACGCGCGGTCGAGCCGAACGGCTATTATCTGCCCGAATGGGAATTGGCGGTGAACGCTTCAGCGCGTGGCCGCGGCGGCGCCTCGGCGCTTGCGGCATGGCGCGACGCATCCCGCCTGATCGGGCTCGTGCCGGTGGTTTCGATGTGGCGCGCCTACAGGATCCCGTTGCCGGCCCTCGTCAGCGCCGACGCCTACGGCACGCTTGCCACGCCGTTGCTCGATCGGGAACTGGCGGAAGATGCCGTCGCGGGCATTCTGCAGCAGGCTCGTCGGGCCGGCGCGCATGCGTTGATTTTCCGCTCGACCGCGCTCGAAGGCGCGGCCATGCAAGCCTTCACGAACCTGTTGCGGCGTGACGGCATGGCTCCGCTGGTGCTGCAATCCCATGTCCGCGCCTGCCTCGATGCTTCCGGTGTGGCCGAAGAGTTGCTGCGCGATGCGATGGGCGCGAAGAAGTTCAAGGAACTGCGCCGCCAGCGCAACCGCCTCGCCGAACATGGCGCGGTGGCGTTCACCGTCGCCCGCAGCCCTGCCGAGGTTTCCGCAGCGCTCGAAACATTTTTGCAGCTGGAAGCCAGCGGCTGGAAGGGCCAGCGCGGCACGGCACTGTCTCAGGACGATGGCGACGCCACATTCATCCGCCGCGCCACCGTCGCGCTGGCGCAGACCGGCCAGTGCGAAATCGTGACGTTGCGCGCCGGCGAGACGCCGGTCGCCGCGGCGATCGTGCTGCGCCACCGGGACCGCGCCTTCTACTTCAAGCTCGGCGTCGACGAACGCTTTGCGAAGTTTTCGCCGGCGTGCAGTTGACGCTCGACCTGACGCGGCATCTCTGCGCCGATCCCGCCATTACAACGGTCGATTCCACCGCAAATCCCGATCATCCCATGATCAACCCGATCTGGCGCGGCCGCCTTGCGATCGGCGACGTGCTGATCCCGCTGCGACGGGGCGATCCGGTCGTGCCGCTGATCCGCGCCGCCCTCGCCTTGCGCGGTGTGGCCCGCGAACAGGCGCGCCGGCTGGTTCATTTCATCAGGAAGCGGCAGGAGAAATCCTCATGAATACCCTCACCGCCTTTGCGCCCGTGATCACGGCCGATCGCGATGCGCTGCGCAGCGATTTCCCGCTCAGGCCGTTCGCGATCCGCCACCGGCTGGCCGGGCACCCGCTGCTGACGCTGCCGCGCATCGCGCAACTGGCTTCCGAACTGCCGCGCGACCTGATCGAATACAATTCCGGCACGGTCGCGATCAGCCAGGACCCGGACGCCATTCCCGTCGATCGACCTCGATCCGGTCGAAGTGGTGAAGCGGATCGAAACCGCCGGCGCCTGGATGGTGCTCAAGCGCATCGAAAATTCGCCGGAGTATCGGGCGCTGCTGGAGGATACGCTGCTGTCGGTCGCCCGCGCGCGCGGCTTCAACAGCCTGCTCGATGCCGGCTTCGAACAGGTCGAGGGCTTCCTGTTCGTGTCCTCGCCGAACTCGACCACGCCGTTCCACCTCGACAGCGAAGATAATTTTTTCGTCCACATCCACGGCGAAAAACTGTTCACGATCTTCGACAATACCGACCGCTCGATCGTCTCCGATGCCGAGATCGAGCGCTCGATGACCAAGCACCGCAACCTCAGATATGACGAGGCGTTCGCCCCCAAGGGGCAGCAGTTTCACCTGTTCGCGGGCGACGGCTGCTACGTGCCGTACCAATGGCCGCACTGGGTGCGTACGGCCGACTTGTTCTCGATCTCGATGGCGATCACCTGGAAGACGCGCGAGGTGCGGCGCATGAACGACCTGCACTTCTTCAATTCGATGCTGCGCGGCATCGGCCTCCCGCAGCAGCCGCCCGGCAAAGAGCCGGTGATCGACGCGATCAAGCTCGCGTTCTATCGCACGGTCACGACCGCCGTCAGGCCGCTGCGCGCCTCCATGGCGATGCGCCGCGTGCTGCGGCGGATCGCGCTCGGCAAGCGGGCGAATTACTATCTGAAGGGGGCCTGAGCAGCCCGCTCCGCAGCCTGACCGTTAGCCGACTCACTGCAGCGGCGAATGCGGGGCCGGCAGCATGATGGTCGAGTGCATCTCGTCCAGAAAGCCTGGGCCCTTGCCGAGGAATTCCTGCCAGATCGGATCCTTCATCGCATTGCCGCGGGCCTCGGCGCGCGCGTTCAGGCTTGGATAGGCCCAGATGTGGCAGGCTTCGTTCGGCTGTCCCGCTTCCGTCAGCCAGAGACCGACGATCTTGGAATGCTTCTCGCGCGCCGGCAGCACCGCCGTGAACGCATCAAGCCACTGCTTCAGCCCTCCGGCGGGCTTGCCGCGATAGTTGCGGAGTTCGTAGACATTGCCCGTCGTTGCCGGCGCCACCGGCGGCCGCACCGCGGTCATCAGGCGGACGTCCTGACGGACCAGCAGCGGGCGGATCAGCGGCACATACTCGCTGGTCCAGCGCGGATTCTTCGCCAGTTCGGCCCGCAGCCGCGCCCGCTCCTCGAAACTGGCGTAGCTCCACATATGCAGGACCTGATTGAGCGGTCCGATCTCGGTCGACCAGTAGCCTTCGAGCTTGCCGTAATCGTCCTTGCGGATGTCGCGCGACACCGTACTGGCAGCCTTGATCATGTCGCCGAGCGTGCCGGGCTTCACGGTATAGGTTCGCAGTTCGTAGATCATGACGCCTCCCCCAAGGTATGCTGTCGTTTATTGTTGGGCCAACACTCACTGGTCAACGCGACATAGCGCTGTCTTGAGAGAGCCCTCACCCCAAGCCTCGCCCCGCTAAGACCGGGCGAGGGAGAAGAAAGCCCCGCTATTCCGCCGCATGTGCGTTGATTTCGCCGGATACCTGACGGATGGCACGGGCGAGCTGATCGGCCGGCTGCGCGCCGGATACCGCGTATTTCTGCGCGAACACGAATGTCGGCACGCCTGATATGCCCTTGTCGGACGCCTCCTGCGCCTGGCCGGAGATCAGCGCGACATCTTCGTCGGTGGCGAGACGCTTGCGCACGTCGTCGGCGTCGAGGCCGATATCGGCCGCCGCCTGCACCAGCACGTTCACATCGGTGAGGTCGCCGCCGTCACGGAAGTACAATTCCATCAGCCGCTGCTTCATCTCGGCTGATTTGCCGTTGGCCTCAGCCCAGTGGATCAGACGATGGCAGTCGATCGTGTTGGGCTGGCGCTTGACCAGTTCGGGGTGATAGGTCAGCCCCTCCTCGCCCGCGGCGGCGACGACGCGGCCGGCGATGCCCTTGTAGGCTTCGACCGAGCCGAACTTGGCGGTGAGATATTCGTCCCGGCTGATGCCCTCGCGGGGCACCCAGGAATTGAGGAAGAACGGCCGCCAGCGTACTTCGACCGGCACATCCGGCACCAGCGCCAGCGCATTCTCGATGCGGCGCTTGCCGATGTAGCACCAGGGGCAGACCACGTCGGAGACGATGTCGATCTTCAGCGGCTTCAGGGTGCTCATCAGCGCCTCCTTCGGATCAAGGGAGCCCCGAAAATAAGCCGAATGGCCCTTCACGCAAGGCCATTGCCTGCATGTCTCATATCACTTCACCTCCGCGGTTATTGTGGCAAGCGGCCGGCCTGCCTCGACCCGTGCAGCATTTCAACCGCGGAGACCCGCCATGACCGCCATTTCCGGAAGCTCAGGCGGCTCGCGGCGCCATAGACGTCCCGCGACGCCTCGGCTTACCCGAGACTGGCCGCCATCTCCCGCATCCGGCGGGCGGTCAGGTCGTCGGCGGGAAAGAATGTCTCCAGCGCCAGTTCCGACAGCGTGACGTCGACCGGCGTGCCGAACACCATGGTGGTCGAGAAGAAGCTCAGCACTTCACCCTCGCGCCGGAGCTTGAAGGGGATCGCGACATTGTCGACCGAGATCGGGGCCGGCCGCGCCGGGATCGGATAGGCCTTCAGTTCCTGATAGAGCTTCATCAGTTCGGGATCGGCGGTGGCTTCGCACTGGCGATGCAGCCGCTCCAGCAGATGCCCGCACCATTCACCGAGATTGACGGTGCGCGGCGCCAGCGCTTCCGGATGGAAGGCAAGCCGCAGGATGTTGACGGGCTGGCCCAGCAGATGCGGCGGAACGCCTTGCAATAGCGGCGCCACCATGCGGTTGGCCGTCACCAGGTTCCAGTGCCGGTCATAGGCCAGCGCCGGATTGGGCTCGTGCGCCTTCAGCACGAGATCGATCGCAGCCCGCGCCGATTTGAGCGCGGGATCATCGAGCGAGCGCTGCGGAAAGGCCGGCGCAAAGCCTGCCGCGACCAGCAGCACATTGCGTTCACGCAAGGGAACCTCCAATCGCTCGGCCAGCTTCAGCACCATTTCGCGCGACGGCGCTGCGCGGCCCGTCTCCACAAAGCTGAGGTGGCGCGCCGATATCTCGGCTTCTCCTGCCAGATCGAGCTGGCTGAGATGGCGGCGCTGCCGCCATTCGCGCAGGTGATCGCCGACATGATGGGGTTTGGTTCGTTCAGCTCGCGCCGTGGCAGCATGTGCGTTCATGGCGGTAAACCTACCATGCGAAATTCAGCCATTCCATTACGTCCAAGGTAATCGAAACGGGTCGCGGGCTGGATCATCCTGGGAAGCACAGGAGATGACCGATGCTGATGCTTTCGCTATTCCGCTTCGCCGCCGCCGCAATCCCGTGGACGCTCAATCTGGCGACCTGGATCGTATCGCGCGCACTGAACATGCCCGAACCCGTGGTGCACGACACCGGCGTTTTCGTGTTCGCGCAGGTGCAGACGATCGAGAACAGGGTCGGCAAGGCGCTGTGCCCGTTGCGGCTGATGCGCCAGCTCAGGTCGCTGCTGCAACGCTGATCCCCGCCCACCACCCAAAGCAAAGGAGAACCATCATGATCCATCCGTCTTCATTCCTGGGCCGCGCCCTGCTCGCCGACGCCATCTTCAGCGGCATAGCCGCGGTCGCGCTCACCCTCGGTGCCGGCATGCTCGCGCTGTTACTTCATTTGCCTGAGGCCCTGCTGCGCGAAAGCGGTCTGTTCCTGATCGCCTATACCGCGCTGGTCGGCTGGCTCGCGGCGCGGTCATCGGTGCCGAAGGCGCTGGTGCTGGTCGTGATCGTGGGCAATGCCGCGTGGACGCTGGGCAGCATCGCGCTGCTGTTCTCGGGTGCGGTGAGCCCGAACCTGCTTGGTCAGGTCTTCATCGTCGCACAGGCGATTGCGACCGGCGTGTTCGCGGAACTGCAATATATTGGACTGCGCAAGAGCGGTGAGACGGTGACGGCTTAGCCGTCATTGCGAGGAGCAGCGCGACGAAGCAATCCATGCCTCAGCAAGCAGAGAAATGGATTGCTTCGCTCCGCTCGCAATGACGGAGGAAGCGCGTCAGCTCAAGACCACCGCCACGATCATGCCGGCAAAGGTCAGCACCAGCCCAATCACGAGCATCGGCACCAGGCTGCTGCCGGAATATGGGTCGGCCTGTTCCTTGTTCGTCACGACATGCGCACGATAAGCCATCAGATCTCTCCTGCCTGGTTACGCCGGAATCTTTCGCCGTTGCCGAGCATGACGCCGTGGGCGCCGGCGATGCCGAGTTCGAGGCTCGCCGCAATCCGCCGTGCGCGCTCGACAAAATGCGCTGCGGCCTCGGGCGGACAGATTTCGCGGGCGGTGATCTCGAACAGTTCGAGCCAGCGATCAAAATGCGCGCCGTCGACCGGCAGGGGCAGATGTTTGGCCATCGGCGTGCCGTGATAGCGGCCCGTCATCAGCGCGACCGACGACCAGAACGCGCACATCTGCGCCAGATGCGGTTCCCAATCCTTGATGCGGGCGTCGAACACCGGCCCCAGCACCGCGTCGGCACGGACCCTGGCGTAGAAGCCGTGCACCAGCCGCTCGATCATCGCCTCGGTTATCCCGGTGCGCTCCATGATCTCCGCCGTGATTCGTGCGCGCCTTTCCGGGCCCCCTGCCAAGATCGCTTCCATCGGCTTGCCTTCATTCGCTCTCGTCTAAATAGGTATTTCAAATGCATATTTAGACTGGTATAGGTGTTTTGCAAGCAGAACTTTTGGGAATCGCCATGCGCCTGACGTCGTTCACGGATTTTGCCTTGCGCGCGCTGATGCGGTTGGCGGGCGAGCCCGGCCGCTCGTTCGCCACCAACGAGATCGCGACAGAATTCGGCATCTCGCGCAATCATCTGGCCAAGGTGGTGCGCGACCTCGCCGACGGCGGCTTCATCTCGACCCAGCGCGGCGTCGGCGGCGGATTTACGTTGGCCCGTCCCGCTCAGTCGATCACGATCGGCGAGGTGGTGCGCGCGCTGGAAGGGCCGCCGCTGGTCGAATGTTTCCGTGAGGACGGCGGCAATTGCGTGCTGATGCCGCGCTGCCGGCTGAAGGCCAGGCTGGCGGCGGCGCGCGAAGCCTTCATGCGCGAACTCGACGCCACCACGCTTGCCGAATGCGCCTACCCCGCGCGTTTGGAACGTAGCCCGGCGCCCGCGTGATCGCCGCAACAAAACATGAGGTACGCGTCATGAAACCGATCGAATTCGACAACGGCGCCGTGCAGATCGACGCCGCCATCGTGGCCGAGGGTCTCGGCCTTGCGGTCCCCCTGCTGCAAGCGGAAATGCGCGCGGGCAGGATCACGAGCCTCGCCGAGCGCGGGATCGATACCGACAGCGGCCGGCACCGCCTGACCTTCTTCTCCGAACACCGGCGTTTTCGCGTGGTGGTCGACGAGGCAGGCGCGATCATTCAGCGTTCGGCGCTGGATTTCGGGGATTCGGCGCTGCCGAAATCAGTGCACAAGCCCGGCTGATGATGAGACCTCGGGAAGGACGGCGGGCTCCGCCTGGAAGACCGGCGCTGGCTCGGGAGCCTGAACCATCATATCCGTCGGCCGCTTTTCCGTCGACCTTTTGCCCCTGACGCGGCCGTTGCCGTTCAGGTGCTTGCCATTGAGCGATTTGCCAGCGCGTGACTTCGCCTTGACGGACTTCGCCTTCAGGGACTTGCCTTTCGCTGCCTTGCCGTCGAGAGCCTTGCCCTCGGGCGAACCGCCGTTCAGCTTGAGCGCCTTTTTCGCCTCCCGCTCCGCCTTCGCTTTCAGCTTCGCTTTGGCTTTTGCCTTCTCGCGAGCGAGCTTTTCCGCCTTCTTCAGCGCCTTCCGCTCGGCCTTGGCCTTGAGGCGGGCCTTTTCCGCCCGCGCCTCGGCGCGCTGCTTCTTGCGCTTCTTCTCGCAAGCGTCGCATTTGCAGCCGATCGGCTTGAGGTAGGCTTTGAAATAGTCAGTGCCGTAATCGTAATTGATCTCGTCGCCCGGCTCGATGTTCTTGATCGCCCGGATGATCACCTTGCGCTTGCGCGGCTTGACGTCGGATTCGGCGTTCGGCTTGCAGGCATGGTTGATGTAGCGAGCGATATTTTTCCGCACCGAGCCATCGATGGTCCAGCGGTTGTTCAACTCGAACAGGTACTTGTTCTCGATCGCGTCGTCTTTCTTCTTTTTCGAGTCCAGCAGCGGCCCGAAATAGCGGATTATCTTGCTGCCCTTCTTGATCGGCTTGGTGGCGAAGAGGCCAAGTCCGGTGCGAGAACGGCCGACGCGATAGGGTTTGTTCGATGATATCGTTGGCATGACGACTGAATGACTGCACGCGCGTAAGTGAGGATTGCGAAGCCGCCCTTCTAGGACGATTCTGCCTCGGTGTCAGGTATTTCCCGGCATTCCCTTGAACCTTCCCCAGATTGCACACGTCAGATCATCGAGGTTCCCCCTTAGGTGTGACAGGATGCAGCCATGACCTTTGTGCGACAGACCGCATGGGCGACTGTTTTGGTGCTGTCCTGCGCGGCGCCTGCCCTGTTTTCACCGGCAAGCGCACAAACATTCAGCAGCAACTACTCGTCCACCGCGCCGAAGGACTGCAGGACGATCGGCAAGCCGAGCGACCTCGACGGCAGCACCACGCGGGTCTGTCCCGGCCAATCGGGACTCGTGGTGCTGATCAGCGAGGACGATCTGCGCGAGATCGTCTCGGTCGGCCGTAACCGCACGGCCGCGGCCCGGGAACCGGCGGCCGGGATCTGGTTCGGCCCGTTCAATTCGACCGCTCACACCGTGGAATGGCGGGCGGCCGACGGCACGCCGTTTGCGATCATCCAGCGCTGGCTGATCGCCGACAACGCCGACCCCGACAAGAACGGACGTCCAACGGCAAAGCCGATGCTGGCGGTGACGCGATTGCCGCCGGGCCCGGTCTGTCACGTGGCCTATATCGACGGGCAAGCCAACCGGAACGCCAACGAACTCGCCCGCCGGGCGGCCGACGAATTCGCGCGCGATTTCAACTGCGCCAGGGACGAAGTGAAAGTGATCGGTGAAAAAGGCGCAGCCGTCAATCTGGCGAAGCGCTGAGGTCTGGCGCAAAACGCGGTTTTGCCGCATTAACGTCTGCTTCAGGCCCGAGTGGTTGTTATTGTCGCGTAATGGATTTCACAGCGGCTTCACTGGAGCAGCGATGTATACGAAATTTCTGGCGCTCATCATTGCCGCGACCGCCCTCTCCGGCTGCTGCGTATCCGGCACCGGCTGCGCCACGCCGACGGCGGGCGCGCCGATCGCATGGGATGGATTGGGCGAAGCCCCGACCGCCAACGGCGAACAGGGTTCCGAAAACCGGCCGAAGCGCCGGGCGGCGGCGCGCAACCGCGAGATCATTCTCGGCCCGCTGAACGAGAGCCCGACCGGGTCCACGAGCGGATCGCGCGCCGAGGACCGCTGGACACGTCTGCCCAATGAAGACCCGGAAGCCGATGCAAGGCTCGCGCGACAACTCAAGATCTGCCGGAACTGCTGAGCCTGCGGCCGACGTCAATCGTCTTGGTTCGGGGCGTCGACGTCCAGCGCGATGGGCTGCGTGGTGAACAGTTAAAGCAATTGGTGAAGCGCTTGAACGCGGCGAGAGTTTCCGAGCGTTCAGGTCGAGAAGCGGGGCATGGTGGACCGCAGCATCGCGTCGAGAAGCTGATCGACGCCGGTGCCCTCGGGCAGCCGGTGCAGGATGTCCTGCAGCCTTCCATCGAGCAGCAGCGTGGTGAAGCCGTGCACCAGCGACCAGGCACGGGCAATGGCCGCGGCCTGATCGAGCGTCAGCGCCTCCAGCGCATCGCCGGTCAGCTTCTCGTTGCGGCCGGCGCCGACCGCGCTGGCCAATCCTTCGAACGAAGCGCCGGCCGCCTCGTGCAGCGAGGGCCGCGACATGTCGAGCCGCTCGGTGCGGAACATCAGCCCGTACATGCCCGGGCGCGCCTGTGCGTAGGCGACATAGGCCTTGGCGCGCGCCATCGCCTTCATCACCGGAAGCGTTTCGCTGTTGCTCGCCGCGATCATCGCCGCATTGAAGCGGCGGAAACCGATCGCAGCGAGTTCGCTCAAGAGCCCGGTCAGATCGCCGAAATGATGGGTAGGCGCGGCATGCGACACGCCGGCCTCGCGCGCCACCGCCCGCAGCGTCAGGCCCGGCAGCCCCTCACGTTCCAGCACCCGCTCGGCTGCCCCGAGCAGCGCATCGTGCAGGTCGCCGTGATGATAGGGAGCCGCACCCGCCGCACTGCGCCGACGGGCGGCGGGCCTTTCCGGGACCGCCCGTGCCGGCCTTCGCCTTGCCGCGGGACGGCTCGCCTTGGATTCCTTGGAAATTCTGGTCATGCGGAATCCTTATAGTGACAATTTTTACACTGTAAAGATTTTGCTTGACGGTCGCCGTCGTTATGCCTACTGATATCTTTACGATGTAAAGATAATCACGGGAGGAAACGTCAGATGCCAGACCAGGTGACGACCACGGCGGCCCGCAACAATCTGGGTCCGATCCCGATGGAGTGCGATGCGCCATTCCTGAAAGTGACCGGCGAATTGCCGCGCGAGCTCAACGGCACGCTCTATCGTAACGGCCCCAACCCGCAATTCGACGCCCCCGGCTCGCACTGGTTCCTCGGCGACGGCATGCTGCACGCCTTCCATCTCGAGAACGGCCGCGCCAGCTACCGCAACCGCTGGGTCCGCACCCCCAGATGGCTGGCCGAACACGACGCCGGCCGCGCGATATTCGGCGGCTTCGGCGGCAGGAAACTGCCTGACGCACCGACCACCTCCTGCACTGACACCGGCGTTGCCAACACCAACATCATCTTTCACGGCGGAAAGCTGCTGGCGCTCGAGGAAGGCCATCTGCCGACCGAGATCGAGCCCGGCACGCTCAACCGTCTGGGATATTGCGACTACAAGGGCGCCATCAAAGGCCCGTTCACCGCGCACCCGAAGATCGATCCCGTCACCGGCGAGATGGTGTTCTTCGGCTATAACGCAGCGGGCCCGCTCACCCCTGCCCTCTCCTTCGGATCGGTCAACGCCGCAGGCGTGGTGACGCGCTTCGATCGCTTCGAATCGCCCTATGCCAGCATGGTGCACGACTTCATCGTCACCGAAAATCACATGCTGTTTCCAATCCTGCCCATCACCGGCAGCATGGAACGGGCGATGCGCGGCAAGCCGCCCTACGCCTGGGAGCCCGAGAAAGGCGCCTATGTCGGCGTCATGAAGCGCAACGGCGCGGCCAAGGACATCGTCTGGTTCCGCGCCGAGAGCTGTTACGTCTTCCACATCATGAACGCATGGGAGGACGGCAGCCAGATCATTGCCGACGTGATGCAGTTCGAGGAAGCGCCGCTGTTTACTCACCCCGACGGGTCGAAGACCGACCCGGAGAAATCGCGCGCGCGCTATTGCCGCTGGACCTTCGACCTTGCGGGCAATACCGACCGTTTCACGCAGACCTATCTCGACGACCTCACCGGCGAATTCCCGCGCATCGACGATCGCCGTGCGGGACAAGCGAACAGCCACGGCTGGTACGCCTGCGCCAATCCTGATTTGCCGATGTTCGGCGCGCTGTCCGGCGTCGTGCATGTCGACGGCAATGGCAAGCGGCTCGGCAAGTATCTCCTGCCCGCCGGCGACACGATCTCGGAGCCGGTGTTCGTCGAACGCGGCCCTGACGCCGCCGAAGGCGACGGCTGGCTGCTCGCAGCGGTCTGGCGCGCGCAGGAGAACCGAAGCGATCTCGCGGTGTTCAACGCCAGGGATGTCGAATCCGGTCCAGTGGCGCTGGTGCATCTCGGCCATCGCGTGCCAGATGGCTTCCACGGCAATTGGGTGGGGGCCGAGTAAGCATCTCCACCACCGTCATTCCGGGGCATCGCGCAGCGATGAACCCGGAATCCAGAGGTTATATGATCGAGATTCCGGGTTCGATGCTACGCATCGCCCCGGAATGACGCGTTGAAACGGGGAGACACGCGCATGCACCTGCCCTCCGTCACCGCCATCTATCTCGCTCTTCTCGCCCTGCTCTACACGGTGCTCGCCGTCCAGGTCGGGCGGCTGCGCCAGCGTGACCGGGCCGCGTTCGGCGACAATGGCAGCAAGCAATTGCGCAGCGCGATTCGCGCGCACGCCAACTTCATCGAATACGTCCCCATCATCACGCTGATGGTCGCGATGCTGGAAATGAGCGGCCTCAAAGCCTTCTGGATCCACCTGCTGATGGGCGCGCTGCTGCTGTCGCGGCTGCTGCACCCGCTCGGCATGTACGCCGCGCCCAACACGCTGCAATTCCGCATCGGCCGGGTCGGCGGCATCACCATCACGCTCGTTCTGCTGCTGGCCTGCGCCCTGACGATTCTGGCGCGGGCTTTCGGGATGGCGGGTTAGAACTGGCTTGCCAGTCTCACAGGGCTGATGCGCGTGATGCGGTACACCGAAGCAGGCGGGATGTTGAGCAGCACGCGCCCCATGCACTGCGCCTTCAGCCCGAGTTCTTCGAGTTGCGCCTTCTGGACCGGGCACTGCATTCCATAGGTGAACTGATAGAACGAACCACCGTCGCGCAGCTTGCTGAAAACGGCAGTGAGAATCGCGGTGACTTTCTTCGGTGCAAGATTGAGCAGCGGCAGCCCGCTGACCACGGCGCCCAACGGACGCTCGAACAGGTCGTGGGAGGCGATCCAGGCGGCATCCATCCAGAGCACACGCGCCCGGGGAAATCGCGCCTGCAGCAGCCGCATGAAATCCGAGCCATATTCGACCAGCGTGAGGTCGCTCTCGCGCACGCCGCGCTCCAGCAGCGCTTCGGTAAAGACGCCGGTACCTGGACCCAATTCGAGTACCGGGCCGGAGGCGGCATCGATCTCGCTGGTAATGAGATTGGCGAGACCCGCCCCCGACGGCGCGATGGCGCCAACGGCGCGAGGGCTCGATACGAGCGCGCGAAAGAACAACAAGAGATTTTGTGCTGTCATGGGCGTAAGTCATCCACTCCATCAAACCGCATCACCCGTTGATGTCGGCGTGACGCGATATCGCTGGTGGATGTTGCGTGAACATTGCGCGCGATCGAAGCTGCGCAAATTTTCCGATCGAGGGTGAACGCGGCAGCCGGAGCGCGATTTTATGACGTGCCGTGAATCGGCTTGAACGTCATCGTGACGCATGTGCCGCCGGCCGATCCTTCCGATATCGCAACCGTTCCATCATGCCGCCTGACAATCTCCTGGACGAGATGCAGACCCAGTCCTGCACCGCGCCCGTGGCCCTGCGACCGATAGAACGGTTCGAACACGCGCTCGCGATCGCGGGCCCGTATGCCCGGGCCGTCATCGGTCACCGATATCGCGGCAGGCGGCTCGACCCGCACGGCGATGCCCCCTTTGCGGCCGCCATGCTGGATCGCATTCTGAACCAGATTGGTGAGTGCGCGCTCCAGGGCTCCCGCATCGCCTCGCACCGGGATGTGCGGGGCAGCACTGTCGAAGGATATCTCGTAACCGGCGGCGACCGCGAGGGGAGCAAGTTCGGCAGCGGCTTTCCGGCCGATCGCGACGATATCGACGGCGGAGAATCCGTCGGCCTGCTGGCTGACGCGTTGCAGATCCAGAAGCTGGTCCGCCAGCGTCGATAGACGCGCAACATCTTCGAGCACGCGTGCCGCGTCGGGGCCGAGCGACAGCAATTCCAGCCGCGTCTGAAGAATCGCGATCGGCGTACGAAGTTCGTGCGCCGCATCGACAAGAAATCGCCTGTGTCGTTCGTAGCCCTCATCAAGGCGGTGCAGCGCATCGTTGACGGCCGACACCAGCGGAACGATTTCGGAAGGCACATCCTGCAGCGGCAGCCGCGCGCCGTGTCCGTCGATATCAATTTTCTCGGCTTGCGCAGCGGCGCGATCAAGACCCGCAAGGGTTCGGCGAACCACCACGGGCGTCGCAACGAGCGTGGCCAGCGTCATCAGCAGAACGATCGGCAGAACGAGAGCCAAGAACAGCGTCAAGGCCGCATGGCCAATCCGTCGCCAGGATACTGCTCCACCCTGCCCGGTCAAAATCTGGATGTTGCCGGCAGGCGTGTCGATCCACTTCATGCGTGCCGTGGGGCGCATCCCGTCAAGGATGTTCCAGCCGAGCCGCGCCTGGTCGATACCATCGAGGGCATCGCCGATGCTCGAATACTCCAGCGGCACCCTGCCTTGTGAAACGTAATGTCCTTCGCGGTCCCTGATCAGAAACCAGAAGTTGGGAGCCTGCGCCCGCCGCTTCGCGAGCACAGGCGTGTCGCGCACGGAGATGTTTCCGGTGCTCTCCCGGACAACTGCATCACGCAGCGCTTCAATCGTGTCGTCTTCCGACTCCAGTGAAATGAGGTGCCCGGTGCCCCAAAGCACTGCGATGACGACCAGAACGAGGAGCGCCAGCATCGCTGCCTGCAAGCCCGCCAGGCGGCACACCAGCCGCCATCGCAGGGAATGCGCCTGAACTCCTGTCATGGTGAACGCTTCAGCAGATAGCCGACGCCGCGAATACCGTGGATTTCAATTTCCGCTTCAGCCTCGGACAATTTCCGGCGCAATCGCGAAACATGGGTATCAAGCGCGTTCGATTGAATCTCGTCGTCGAAGCTATAGACCGCCTCCTCCAGCGACGCGCGCGCGACCGTGCGCCCCATCCGGCGCAGCAGGGCTTCCAGCACCAGAAGTTCGCGGCGCGGCAGATCGAGCGGCTGGCCGGCGACGCTGGCTTCCCGGTTGCCGAGGTCGAACGACAGCCGTCCGAGCCGCATTGTCTCGGGCGGCAGGTCGGCCGGCCGGCGCAACACCGCACGCAACCGCGCCAGCAGTTCTTCGACGGCGAACGGCTTGCCGAGATAATCGTCGGCGCCGGTGTCCAACCCCGCAATGCGATCGGCCAGTTCGCCCCGTGCCGTGAGCACGATGACGGGAACGCCGACCCCCTTGGCCCGCAGTTTGGGAATGAGCGTGAGCCCATCACCGTCAGGCAGTTGGCGGTCGAGCAGGATCGCTCCATAATCATTGACGGAAGCTGCTTCCTCGGCATCAGCCAGCGTCGAGATATGGTCAACCACCATATCGTAGTTTTTCAGGGCGACGATAAGCGCCGCTGCCATCTCGGGCTCGTCCTCCACCAGCAGCACGCGCAATATCTATGACCTCACCGTTACGGTATTCGAGCGTCACCCTAGTGTTCGAACATTGCGGCAAGGTTGCGGGCACGGACTGCGCGGCGCACGATTCACGGCGCGAGGAAGGTCCGTCACCACCCCGTCAAAGACCTGAAATCACTCCACAATAAGCCGCGCCCGCTTATTTTGACACTGTAAAGATTTCGCTTGACGGCACCCGGCCATATCCCTAGGGTATCTTTACGATGTAAAGATCGGACGAGACACCACCATGACCATATTCCTGATCCTCACCCCATTCGGTGCGTTCGCGCTGCTGATGCTGGTGACGTCGGCGCAGGTTGCCCTGTTCGCCTCGGCCGCAATCTGCCTCGCCACCGTCGGGATCGACGTCGCGCGCGGTCGCTCGGTCAAGATGCTCGGTGCGGGCTGTGTCGCCATATTCGCCAGCCTGGGCGGCTGGGTCTCCCTGATCGATCCCGGCCTGAGCAGCTCAGCCGTCAAGCTGTTCACCGATATCGGCATCCTCGCGATCTCGCTGGCCTCGCTGATCATCCGTAAACCCTTTGTGCTGCAATATGCGCGGGAAGAGGTCGATGCCGAGACGGCGAAACTGCCCGGATTCCTGAACGCGACCTACATCATCACCTGGGCCTGGACCGGCGCGTTCGTCCTGATGATGATCGGCAATATGCTGACGATCTATGTGCCAGGGCTGCCGCTCTGGTCCAGCCTCGTGATCGCGTTCGCTGCCCGCAACAGTGCCGCCTATTTCACGACATGGTATCCTCAATATCGCAAGGCCAAGTATGCTGCCGCGCCGGCGGACGCCCTGCCCGGCACCAACTGAGATACAGGTCGAACCGAAACACGATCAGCGGAGAGCAAGACGATGAAGGACGTATTCGCCAAACTGGCCGCCGATTTTTTCTCCACCATCGTGTTCATTGCGGTCTATCTCATCACCGACAACGTCCTGCTGGCGACGGGCGTGGCGATCGCAGGCGCCGTCGCCCAGGTGATCCATTCCCGCGTCAAGGGCAAGGAGCTCGGCTACATGACGTGGGCCAGCCTCGCGCTCGTCATCGTGCTCGGCGGCGCGACGCTGTTGACGCATGACCCGCGCTTCGTGCTGGCCAAGCCCGCGATCGGACATTTCGCGATCGGCGCCATCATGCTCAAGCGCGGCTGGATGCTGCGCTACCTGCCCCCGATCGTGACCCAGACCATTCCTGAATACGTGACCTTTGCCGGCTACGCCTGGGCCGCGCTGATGTTCGCGCTCGGCGCCGGCACCATCGGCATCGCCATGACCGGCGACATGAAGCTGTGGACGTTCTACGTGACGGTGGTGCTGGTCGGCGCCAAGATTGCAGCCTTTGCAATTCAATACATTGCGTTTCGTATCCTGGTCGGCGGCCGGCTTCGCGCGGCGGCCCAGCGCGCGTAGAAAATACGCGTCAAAATAGGCGCTTGAGACGGTTGGGCTTGTGTGGCGAGATGGGTTATACCGCCGCACGCGCTAGGCGGATCCTGCAAGCCATTCCGGCCTGCCGGGGAATGTCGGGGAGACGGAAATGGCCGTGGACGGAAACTGGAACATCACCCTCAGCACGCCGATGGGCGAGCGCAAGACCACGCTGACCCTGTTGGCCTCCGACGGCACGCTGACGGGCACGCAGGGCGCCGACGGCCAATCCACCGAAATCTTCGACGGCGCTATCAGCGGCGACGCCGTCAACTGGAAGGTCTCGATCACCAATCCGATGCCGTTGACGCTCGAGTTCATCGGAAAGGTCTCCGGCGACAGCATGTCCGGCGAAGCAGGCATTGGACCGATGGGCAGCTTCCCGTTCACCGGAACACGGGCGTGAGCCGATAGCAACTCCCTGGCGCGTCCCCGCTCACTCAACCATGCACAGAATAACTTTGCTTTTGATCGCCGCTCTCACCGTGCAAGCGGGCGCGGCGATCGGACAAGCAGCCCGGCCTGAACCGGAATGGCGCGACAGTGCGCTTGCGCTGGTGCCGGCAGGCTATGTCGCGGGCCATGCCTACCGTACCGACAAAACCGCGCGGACAGGTTTGCTTGCCGTCTATCCCGTCACCGCAAACGATCCCAAATCCTTCCTCAGCGCGTTCGCGCCGCGCCAGGCGCTCGTCGTCAAGCTTGCCCGGGGCGATGGCGGACTGCGCGCAGTGTCCGCCGAACTGAAACCGCGTGAGGCGGATGATTCCGGCACCCAGAGCGACGACTTCGCCAAGGCGCATGTCGAGCTCATGCAAAAGCGCGGGCCGCTACCCGAGGGTACCGAGCCATGCGACCTCGGCGCCTGGTCGGAGGATGGCGACCCAAGGGGTCTCAACGTCCGCGCCGAGCCTTCGGTGAAAGCGCGCGTGCTCGGCACGCTGCCGCCGCCCTACCGGCTGAAGATGGGTGGCCGCGAAAATACGCCTGACGGCGGCTGGCTCACCGAATTCCGCATCATCGGCTTCAAGGACGGCTGGTTCCTGATCGAAGGTGCGATGCCGCCCGGCAAGGAATACGAGGACGAAGAGAAATATCCGCGCAACGCGCCGAAACCGTACGCCGGCCGCGGCTGGGTCGCCGCCAGCAAGGTGGGCGCCAACTTCGCCAATGGCGGCACGCGCATGGGCGGATTGTTCCAGGCCCCCTTTGCCGACGCGAAGTGGATGCCTGCGCAACGCAAGCTCGGCGGCGCGCTCGACACCGACGGCGGCCCGAAACAGATCCTCGCCTGCAGCGGCCATTGGGGACTGGTGGAAAGCCAGGACGGCGTGCGCGGCTGGTGGCGCAGCCTGTGCTCCAACCAGGTGACGAACTGCAGCTAGTATTGGCTGCCTGCCGGCCGGCTGATCGCCACTCACCAATGCTCGTTGACGGCGACACCTTGCTGTTACACAATCGGAAGTTAAAGGCAGCTCCTTGAGCGCCTTCTCCGCATTTCTCCGGAGGTGCAGCATGCTGACAGCTTTCCTTTCGCAGCATTTGGCTTCGAAGCGCAGGGCCGCCGTCATCTTCGCGAGCATGATTGGCTGCTCGGTCCAAGCGGGATCAGCGGCCGCGGAGACGAAACTCAAGCCCGAGTCCCCGAAGTGGATGGTCAGCGAACCGTTCAAAAAGAGCGAGGAAGCCCGCACCAATCTCAGCGGGGCCGCTTGCGCTCCGAAACCACCGCCGTTCAAATTCTGCGTGATCGTCAATGACCAGAAGAAATACGCGCAGTTCTTTTCGATCGACGGAACCGTGATAGTTCCAGGAGAGGTAATTCGCCTTGTTGACGACGGTGCCGGCGGCGACCCGGATGCCGAGGGAGCGGCCTATGACGACGGCAAGTTCTACATCACAGGCTCGCACGGACGCAGCCGGAACCACCCGGATGATCGCAACGAGCCGAGCTACGTGGTGCTGCGTTTTTCCGTGGACAAGACGACCGGAGCGCCGACGTTTCCGATATCTGAAGACAAGGTCGTAGGCATCGAGCCTTCGCACCGGCTGCGCGATGTCCTCAAGGAGGAATTGAGCGGCTTTTTCGATAAGCCGCTCGACCCGGACGGCGCCAACATCGAAGGCATCGCCGTGCAGGACGGGCGAATGTACCTTGGTCTTCGCGGTCCTTCCGCCAATGGCACCGCGTTCATCATTTCAGTCGACGCCGAGGCGATGTTCACGCCTGGCAAGGAGCTCGACGCAAGGATCAAGCGGCTGGCGCTCGGACCCTCCACCGGGATCAGGGATCTTGCTGCGGTATCGGGCGGCCTGCTGGTTCTGTCCGGTCCGGTCAACAAGCAGGCGGTTGCGCCTGCGGTGCGTCACTGGGATCCAAAAACCGGAGCGCTGGGAGCGCCTGCAATTCTGGAGCTTCCGGACCTCGGCACAGAACTCAAAGTGGAAACGCTACTGATTTTGCGGGACGCCGACGCCCAGCCGTGGCGGGCGCTGCTGATATTCGAGGGGCCGCCCGACGGCGCGCCGACCGAATACTCGATACCACGGTCGATCGCAGCGCAGTAACCACTGAAAAGAAGACCGCCCCCCTCACCCCAGATTCAGCTCCTTGAAGAAGTCGTTGCCCTTGTCGTCGACGATGATGAAGGCCGGGAAATCCTCGACCTCGATGCGCCAGATCGCTTCCATGCCGAGTTCCGGATATTCCACCACCTCGACCTTCTTGATGCAGTGCTCGGCGAGGTTGGCCGCCGCTCCGCCGATCGAACCGAGATAGAAGCCGCCATACTTCTTGCAGGCCTCGCGCACCGCGACCGCGCGGTTGCCCTTGGCCACCATCACCATCGATCCGCCGGCCGCCTGGAACTGGTCGACGAAGGAATCCATCCGCCCGGCCGTGGTCGGGCCGAACGCGCCGGAGGCGTAGCCGTCCGGCGTCTTGGCGGGACCGGCGTAATACACCGGATGGTTCTTGAAGTAATCCGGCAGCGGCTCGCCCTTCTCCAGCCGCTCGCGCAATTTGGCGTGCGCGGAATCGCGGGCGACGATCATGGTGCCGGTCATCGAGACCCGCGTCTTGATCGGATATTTCGACAGCGTTGCCAGAATCTCCTGCATCGGCCGGTTGAGGTCGATCTTGACGACCTCGCCGCCGAGCGACTGCTCGACCGCGGGCAGATACTGCGCCGGATTATGCTCGAGTTCCTCGAGATAGACGCCGTCTTTGGTGATCTTGCCGAGCACCTGGCGGTCTGCCGAGCAGGAGACGCCGAGCCCGATCGGCAGCGACGCGCCGTGGCGCGGCATTCGGATCACGCGCACGTCGTGGCAGAAATACTTGCCGCCGAACTGCGCGCCGACGCCGAGCGACTGCGTCATCTTCAGTATCTCCTGCTCCATCTCGACATCGCGGAAGGCGTTTCCGTCCGCCGAGCCGTGGGTGGGCAGCGCATCGAGGTAGCGGGCAGAAGCAAGCTTCACCGTCTTCATGCAGAGTTCGGCCGAGGTGCCGCCGATGACGATGGCGAGGTGATACGGCGGACATGCCGCGGTGCCCAGCGTCAGCACCTTCTCCTTCAGGAACGCCAGCAGGCGATCTTTGGTCAGGACCGACGGCGTCGCCTGGAACAGGAAGCTCTTGTTGGCGCTTCCGCCGCCCTTGGCCATGAACATGAACTTGTAGGCGTCGTCACCCTCAGCGTAGATCTCGCACTGCGCCGGCATGTTGTTGGCGGTGTTCTTTTCCTCGTACATCGTCAGCGGCGCCACCTGGGAGTAGCGCAGGTTGCGGCGCAGATAGGCGTCACGCGCGCCCTCGGAAAGCGCCGCCTCGTCGTCACCGTCGGTGATGACGTTGCAGCCCTTCTTGCCCATGATGATCGCGGTGCCCGTGTCCTGGCACATCGGCAGCACGCCGCCGGCGGCGATGTTGGCGTTCTTCAGGAAGTCGAAGGCGACGAACTTGTCGTTGTCGCTGGCTTCCTTGTCGTCGAGGATCGAGCGAAGCTGCTTCAGGTGCCCCGGGCGCAGGTAGTGATTGATGTCGCCGAAAGCGGCTTCCGAAAGCGCCCGCAGCGCCTCGCGCGACACCACCAGCATGTCCTTGCCCAGCACCTTCTCGACCCGCACGCCCTCGGCCGTGATTTTCTTGTAGGGCGTGGTATCCGCGCCCAGCGGGAACAGCGGCGTGTGCTTGTAGGGCGGAACGGGCTTCTGGTCAGGAAAGGCGGTCGGGGCGTTCATGGGACGATCTCAAGTTGGGAGCCGGCGGAGCCAAGCGGTACCGAAAAAGGTAGACCCGTTCTAAGCATTTTTCGGCCAAAAGGAAGGATTTGCTGCCTTGCACTGGCGGTAACTGGCGACTGCCGCCACCGGCCAGTCATTGAACCGTTCCCGGGGCCTTCCAGACAAAGGGAGGGTTTCCGGTATTTCCCAGATCGATTGCGAAGCAGCATGAACTCCGCCACCACATTGCCCCGCGATGCGCCGGCGCCGGTCCGCGCCCCTCGCCTGCTCGGGCTCTATCTCCTCCTCATCCTGGTCGCCGCCATCGAGGCGTTCGACGGGCTGTCGCACGCGCCGATCCTGTTCAGCGATGTGTCGGAGATTCCAGGGACCGGCGTCGGCGGCGGGATCATCAAGCTGTATCTCGCAAGCCATCCGTTGCTGGCGCTGGCAGCGCTGGCCTTCGCCACGGTCGGCAAGCTGCGCTGCGCCATTATGGCGCTCGGCGCGCTCATGCTGATGAACTGGCTGAACGACATCCCCTCGGTGATGCGGCACGGGTTCGATTTCGGCGGCGTTTCCGCCTTGCAGACGCCGATCCAGATCGTCGCGTTCCCGCTGATGGGCGCCTGCGCCATCGCGCTCGCCGCGCGCCACCGGCGGCCAGGGCTCGCCGCCGCGCTGGTCAGCATCCCCACGCTGTTCGGCGTGCTGGGCGTGATCGTCTTCGGCATCGGCGTCGTCCTCTACGGGTTCTGACACCGCAGCAAGATCAAGTTGACTTCCCCGCCCGGCCCTTGCAGGAAACCCGCGCGCGGGTTTCAATGGCGCAAAGGGGCATTCACGATGGCTTTGGGATCACGATTTCGCCGACCTGCCTTGCTGGCCGCGACGCTGGCGCTGCTCGCCGCGTTCAGCGCCGCACCGGCGCGGGCCGATCGCTGCGAGGATATCGCCAAGGAACTGAAGAGCCAGATCGACGGCCTCAAGATCAGCGTCAGCACCGGCAATATGATCTATCTGTCGCACCCGGCCGCGAAGGAACTGTCGCTCGGCTGCCGCGGCCGCAACTATTCCAACGAGCTCTACGCCAAGACCGATCGCAAGCCGAAGCCGCAATTCTTCGAGCTGGTCGCGGCGGCCGGCGCCATCATCTTCACGATTCCAAAGCCGGATGTTTCGACCGGCTCCACCCGCTGCATCAAGCGGATGGGACTGCTGCGCGGCGACAAGGTCTCGATGCGCTTCCGCCGCCTCAATATGGAATGCACCCGCACCAAGACCGAGGCCTCGATCGTGGTGACCCGCGGCAAGGACGAGTAATCCGCGACCGCGGCCGATCCGTTGCATTCTAACGATTTTGCGAGCCGTCCGTTCACCATCGGGCGGGATTGACGGCATCGGCGCGGGATTGACGCGGCGGATTCACCAATCCTTTGCCTCGCACCGGCCAGGGTCGGGAGGAACCAAAGGACCTTTCCGATGAATGTATCTGCTGTCGCCGCAACGGTGGTGGTCAAGCCGCCTGAAGTCCCCGTGTTCAAGGCTCCCGACAAGACCCCGAAGTGCAGAACGGCGCTGCCGTCGACAGCACCCGCATGCCGAAACCGCCACAGGTTGCTCCGCTGCCGCCGGGTCAGGGAACCCGTATCGACCAGCTCGTCTGACGCGCGGGTCTCCGCCGCGATCCACGCCGCAAGTTTGCCGAAAAGCCTGCTATCATCCCACCAGGTGATGAGAGACAGGAACGGCGGGACGCGCATGGCCGACAGCAAGACCTATACCGGCGGCTGCCATTGCGGCCAGGTCCGCTTTGAGTGCACCAGTGACCTTGCGATGGTGACTGCCTGCAACTGCTCGATCTGCACCAAGATGGGGCTGCACTTCACCTTCCTCGACCCGAAAAGCTTTCAGCTCCGCGCCGGCGAGGAAAACCTGAAGGAATATCTCTTCAACAAGCACGCGATCCATCACCAGCTTTGCATCGACTGCGGTGTCGATGTGTTCGCACGCGGCAAGAAGCCTGACGGCGCCGACGTGGTGGCGCTCAACGTGAGCTGCATCGACGGCATCGAACTGTCGAAGGTGAAGATGACGCCGATCGACGGGCGCAGCAGGTAACGGCGCGACGGTGAACGATGATGCCCGGTTCGTCGCCTGGCGACGCCCCGGCATGACGACGTCAGATATCCAGCACCTTGTACCTTCGAAAAATCCCGTCTTCGTTGAACGCAATCCGGCGATCGCTCGCCAGATACGCCTTGATGTTCGGCCGCGCCGCAACGCGGTCGCGCAGACGGACGAGACCGGGGATTTCCCGCTCGAACGCCGTCATGCGGTTCGGGAAAGCGTAGCGCAGTCCCTCCACGATCTGGAACAGCGACAGGTCGACATAGGTCAGGCGGCGGCCGGTGACATGGGTTCCGCCATTGGCGTCGAGCAACGCTTCGAAATAGCCGAGGTATTTCGGCACGCGCTCCTTCCAGAACTCTTCCGTCCGTTTCTTCGCCGGCGCCTTCTGGTCCTCGTAGTAGAGCGAGGGCCCGAGCGGATGGTGGGTGTCGTGAATCTCGAGCACCAGGTCGGCTATCGTGAGCTGCAACTGGTGCACCCACAATCGGCCGGCCTCGGCCTTGGGCGCCAGCCCGTGGCGCGATCCGAGATAGAGCAGGATGTTGGCGGTCTGCCCGATCACGAGCTTTCCGGCCTTCAGGAACGGCGGCGCAAACGGCGGAGTTCCCTTCCCCGCATCCATCATCCGCGTCATTGCGGCCATGCCGTTGCCGCTCCGCGCCACGTCGGTATAGCCGGCGCCCGCCTCTTCCAGCGCGAGGCGGACATATTCACCGCGGCCCTGAATGCTCGGCCAGTAATAAAGCTCGTAGCGCATCGATGACGCCTCCCAATGCCGGATTGAACAGGCTTAACAAATCATTCCGTGCTCCGTTCGTCACCTCCGCTGCCATGACGCCGCGCCCATGCTTACGGTTCCTCAACGGTGTTTCGCAACTGCGCACCTCCCGCCGCCATCCAGGCGCAACCGATTAACGGTGGCTGCGTAGTTTGCCTGAGGGGAAAGCCACGCCATGTCACACACCGCCACCTATGCGTTTGCATACCACCAGTTGCTGGTGGCGATCGCCGGTTCGGTGTGCCTGTTCGGCACCTGGGTCGGCATGCGCCATTTCGCGCGCGCCCGGGCGACCTCCGGCACGATGCGGATCGGCTGGCTGTTCATGGCATCCGTGGGCACCGGGGTGGCGCTTTGGGCGTCGACCTTCATCTCGATCCTGGCGCTCGATCCATCGCTCAATTCCGGCTTCGAGCCGGTCACGACCGGCGCGGTCCTCCTCATCGCCATCGTCGCCTGCCTGATCGGCTTCGAGATCGGCAGCCGCCATTTCACGCTGGCCCCGGAAGCCGGCGGCCTCGTGATGGGCGTCGGCATCCTCGCCATGCATTTCACAGCCTTCGAGGGCTGGCACATCGCCGGGCATTTCGAATGGAACGTGTTCGGCATCATCGTGACGTTCCTGCTCGGCCTCAGCCTGTCGGCGCTCGCGGTCAACCGCGCCAACCGGCCGGTGACGCGCTGGTGCCGCCATGGCGCCGCGATCGTGCTGGCCTTCATGATCTGCACGATGCACTACGCGCTGACGGCTTCGGCGTCGGCAATTCCCGACCCCTCGGTGACGCTGCCCGCCTACCTGATCCCGGCACATGTGCTCGGCCTCGCGGTAGTCGGCGCGGTGCTGCTGGTGATGGGTTCGGGTTTCTCGACCTATGTCATCGACCAGAAGTCACGCACGGAATCGGCGGACCGCATCCATCAGCTTTCCTTCAACGACACCATGACCGGCCTTCCGAACCGCATCGCCTTCAACGAGCGGCTGGCGTTCGACACCGCCGAAGCGCATGAGAAGGCCCACACGCTCGCCGCGTTCTCGATCGACCTCGACGGATTCAAGGACGTCAACGACCTGTACGGCCACGGCGCCGGCGACCTGCTGCTGATCGAGGTGGCGGAGCGGATGCGGCGCATGCTCGGCCCCGGCGAATTCCTAGCGCGGCAGAGCGGCGATGAGTTCCTCGGCCTGCAGATGTCAGGCAATCACCCGCGGGACGCCCAGGCCTTTGCCCGGCGCATCGCCGACGTCTTCGCACAACCGTTTGCAGTCCATGACCATCAGGTAACCCTCACCGCCTCGATCGGCTTTTCGATCTTCCCGCTCGACACGCCGGAACGTGATCAGGTGCTAAGCAACGCCAAGCTCGCCATGCATCGCGGCAAGAGCCGGCAGCGCGGCCTGATCTGCCAGTATCACCGCGAAATGGACGACACCGCCCGCGCCCGCCGCGCCCTGGCGCGCGACCTGCAACTGGCCGCGCAGCGCGACGAACTCGAACTGCACTACCAACTGCAAACCACGCTCGCCGACGGCAGGATCTGCGGCGCCGAAGCCCTGATGCGCTGGCGGCATCCGAAGCGCGGCATGGTCTCGCCGGCAGAATTCATCCCGCTGGCGGAGGAGACCGAGGCGATCATCGTAATGGGCGAATGGGCGCTGCGCACCGCCTGCCGCGACGCCGCCGCGGGCAGGATTCCCGGCACCGTCGCCGTCAACCTGTCGCCGGTGCAGTTTGGCCGCGACAATCTCGCCGACACCATCCATGCCATCCTGCTGGAGACCGGACTGTCGCCACGCCGGCTCGAGGTCGAGGTCACCGAATCGACCATCATGTCGGACCCGAGCCGTGGCCTGCACATCCTGCGCAAGCTGAAGGCGATGGGGATTTCGGTCGCGATGGACGATTTCGGCACCGGATATTCGTCGCTGGCGACGCTGCACGCGTTTCCGTTCGACAAGATCAAGCTCGATCAGTCCTTTGTGAAGCGGCTGCCGGAAGATGCCGCTGCAGCGGCGATCGTCCGCACCGTGCTGGCGCTCGGTGAAAGCCTCGGCATGCCCGTGCTTGCCGAAGGCATCGAGACCGAAGCACAGTGGCAATTCCTCGCTTCCGGAGGCTGCGCCAAAGGCCAGGGCTATCTGTTCGCCAGGCCGGTGAGCCTCGCGCAATTGCCCGGCGCGATCGAGGCTGCCGCGCGTTTCGTGCGCGACGAAGCGCCGGCCGCGACGACCGTCCGCTCCACGGCGGCGGCATAAACGCGTATCGCAGCGCGAAACGCGCGCTTGCGCTTCTATCGATAACTCCACAGTGCGTTGTCTGTCCGAATGCGCGTGAGCATGTTAGGCTGCACCCGTTTCGGGCGTCGATTTTCTCAACACCACAGGAGAACGGGATGGCGGATAACAAGAAGAAGCGCGGTGGAACTGACCGCGCGCTGATTGCATTGAGCGAACCTTATGAAGTCGCCTATTGGGCGAAGAAGCTGAAGATCACGCCGGCGAAACTCAAGGCAACGGTGAAGAAGGTCGGACGCTCTGCCAAGAACGTCGAAGCCTATCTCAAGCTGCAGAAGCACAAGGCGGCCGACCGGGCGCGGATTGCGGTGAGCCAGCCGTATGAAGTCAGCTACTGGTCGAAGAAGTTCAAGGTCACGCCGGCCAAATTGAAGGCGGCGGTCGCTGCCGTCGGACATTCGTCCAAGGCGGTCGGCGCCCATCTCGCCGGTAGCAAGACCGCCAGGAAGGCGAAGAAGAGCGCGAAGAAAGCTCCCAAGAAAGCCTCAAAGAAAACAGCGAAGAAGCGCGCCAGGAAAAAGGCTGCCTGAAGGCCGCCTGACGGCGGCCACACCCTCCGACAATCAAATCCGCATCAGCGCCAATCGCTTGGGCACGTCGTCGACCAGGGCGACGGCCCAAGCGATGGCTGCTGAATGGCGCCTGGTAGCTGCAGGTACTGCAGCGCGGCGCAACGGGCGCGTAATGGAATATTCCTGCTGACTAGAGACAAGCTTGCGAGCCGTGGCCAACTCCGTCATTGCCGATTGTTAGACCATTTGCAGCCGCGCGCATCAACCTGAGATAGAAGTTTACCTTGATGAAGATAGCTAACCGTTGGTGAAGACGCCACGGCGGCGCCCGGGACGCGGTCGATCCGCGCCGGATCATGTCGATTAATTGCTTCCCGCGAGCATGGCCGCGGGCGACCATGATGGAAGACGAGGCAAGCTTTCTCAAAAAAAGATCCTGCCAGGGCGGACGCGGGGATTTGCGGGAAACCGATCAGGGCGGTTTTTCGATCGAGCTTTGCCGCCCAAACGGCGGCGCAGGGGAGGTTTTCATGCACCGGAACGCAATCAGCCGTATCACCGCGCTGGCCGGCTACGCCGCCATTTCGTGTCTGGCTGTCGGATCGAACAGCGCTCTTGCCGCGGAATTGCTCAAGGCGCGGCTGGCGCAAAACCTGGCGCCGATCTCTGCGCTTGCGATCGTCGCCAAATCCAGAGGAATCTTCGAGAAGCACGGGCTGGATATCACGGTTTCCAATTTCACCTCCGGCAAGCAGTGCCTGGACACCGTGATTGGCGGCGGCGCCGACATTGCGACGACGGCAGAGGCGCCAGTCACCGCTTCCAGCATGGCCAACCAGCCGATCGCCTTTGTGGCCGGCATGGAATATTCCGATCTCAAGACCGTCGTGGCGGCCAAGGCCGGCATCAAGAGCAAGGCCGATCTTCGCGGCAAGAAGATCGGCTTTACCGCCGGTACCGGCAGCGAGGTCTATACCGCGACGCTGTTGAAATCGGCGGGGCTCACCCCCGGCGACGTTACGCTGGTGAACTTGCGGCCGCAGGAAATGCTGCCGGCGCTGGCGGCCGGAAGCATCGATGCGTTCGACACCTGGGAGCCGCATATCGCCAACGCCAAGAAGACACTCGGCGAAGCCGTCGGCGAGCTCGACACAAAGGGCATCTACTCCGAAACCTTCAACATCGTCGTCATGCGAACCTATCTCGATGCCAACCCGGCGCTGGTCAGGAAGTTCATTGCGGCGCTGATCGACGCTGAGACCTGGGTGAAGGCGCAGCCGGCCGAAGCCATCGCGACGGTCGCAGACGCGGTGGGCATGAAGCGGGACGATCTCAAGGAGATCTGGCCGGACTACGTCTACCATGTGCGGATCGACGACCGGCTGGTCGATATCCTGAAAACGCACGCCGCGTGGCGCCTGGCCAGTGGCAACCATCCCCCGGGGGCCGTGATGCCGGACTTCAGCAAGGTCATCGTCTCCGAACCGCTGAAGAGCATCGACCCGTCGCGCGTTACGGTTTCGTCGAAATAGGAACGCGTCCATGGCAGATACCGGCGCTCTGGTGGCCGACGAAACCGGCGTCGGTCGCGCGCATCCGCGACCGACAGCCGGCCTGTCGCAGCGGCTCAATATTCTGATCGGCGCGCTCTCCGTTCCGTTGTTCGTTCTGCTTTGGGAGCTGGTTGCCCGATCCGGAATCGTCAACATCGTGCTGTTTCCGCCGCCGTCCGTGGTGGCGGTCGCGATCTTCGAATGGATGCGTAGCGGACAGTTCTTCTGGGACTTGTTGGCCAGTCTTTATCGCGTAACGACCGGCTTCACGATCGGCGCGGTGCTCGGGATCGTTCTCGGAATAATGACCGGTCAATTTCCGCTCGTTTCCAGCCTGCTGTCACCGCTGTTCCACATCCTGCGCCCGATCCCGCCGATCGCCTTCGTGCCGATCGTCATCCTCTGGTTCGGCCTGTCGGAAACAGGAAAACTGTTCCTGGTGGTGTGGGGCGTATTCTTCACGGTATGGCTCTCGGCCCATATCGGGGTGCAGAAGGTGGATCGCGGCCTGATCCGGGCAGCATTGATGCTCGGCACGCCGCGACGGCAGATGCTGCAGGAGATCATCCTGCTGGGAGCGCTGCCGTATATCGTGGTCGGGCTACGCACGGCGGTGAGCATCGCTTTCTACACACTGGTGGCGGCCGAACTTGCCGGCAGCTTCGCCGGCATCGTCTACCGCATCGAGATCGCACAGCAAAATCTCCAAACCGGCCAGGTGATGGGAGGTCTTGCAACGCTCGGCCTGATATCCTTCATCGCCGACCGGCTGTTTGCGGCCTTCGCCGAACGCACCGTGTGGTGGCGCTGATGCTGACGGGACGACGATCGAACGCCAGGCTCTCCCTCGCCAGTCCGCAGCCTTCCGCTGCGGGACCGCGTGAGCCGGCTATCAGGGTTTCAAATCTCAGCATCGTGTTTGAAACCAACCACAGCCAACTGATTGCCGTGGACCGGGTCTCGTTCGACATATCGCAAGGCGAGTTCGTCTGCATCGTCGGGCCGTCAGGGTGCGGCAAATCGACGGTGCTCAATACGATCGCCGGGCTCGAAGTACCGTTCGAGGGCGAAATCCTGGTGGAGGGCCTGCCGGTGCATCGTCCTCGCCCCGATGTCGGCATGGTGTTTCAGCAGCCGCATCTGTTTCCGTGGAAGTCTGTCCGCCGGAACATCGCCCATGGTCCCCGCATGCTCGGAAAATCAAGGCAGCAAGCCAACGCGATTGCGGACGATCTGATCGCGATGGTCGGATTGAAGCGCTTTGCCGACGCCTTCCCGAACACGCTTTCCGGCGGCATGCAGCAGCGCGTCGCCATCGCGCGGGCGCTCGCGAACCAGCCCCGGGTCCTGCTGATGGATGAGCCCTTCGGCGCGCTCGATGCGCAAACCAGAGCGGTGATGCAGGACAATCTGCTGGAGCTGCGCGAGAGGATCAAGGCGACCATCGTCTTCGTCACGCACGACATTGACGAGGCGATCGTGCTGGCCGACCGCGTCCTGATCATGAGCGCGGGGCCCGGACGCATCCTTCGCGAAGTCAACGTCAAGCTGCCGCGCCCCCGATCCAATGCGATCATGCTGGAGCCAGCCTATCTCGCGCTCAAGAAGGATTGTCTCGACGTCATCCGCGCCGAGGGATTGCGCGCCTTCCGCCAATCGGACGAGAGCTGAATGCGCCCGGCCTCAGGTCCCGGACGCGACGCGTAGCCGCTACCTGCTTGGCATGAACCTTGAATGATTGAAGCCGTCTCTAGGAGGTGGAGGCGGCGATGCACAGAGCAAATACAGCGATGGCGGCCGGTGTCATGCTGGCGGAGTCGGACAGCCTGGTCAGGCCGCTGCCCAGCCTCCTCGATGGTCTCGACAAGACTGACTGCAATCGGTTGCGCGCCATCGGCCGCGAAAAGCTGCTGGAACCCGGTCAACTCGTCTGGAGCCAGGGCGATGCGCAAACCGGCATTTACCTGATTGGATCAGGCCGTATCCGCAGCTACTACGCCGCGCCATCGGGACGTGAGGTCACGCTCGCCTACTGGTTCTCCGGAAATTTCGTCGGCGGCCCAGATCTGTTTGGCACCGGGCCGCACATGTGGACATCGGTCGCGGTAGAGCGCAGCGAACTGACATTCCTGCCCGGGGCTGCGTTGCGAAGGCTTGCGCTGGAATCTCCTTCGATCGCCGTCGCGCTGCTCGATGCGCTTGCTTTCAAGGCGCGATGCTACTCCGCCATGGCGCAGATGCTTGGCACCCGCTCGGTGACCGAACGGCTGCACCGTTTGCTGATCTTCCTGTCGCATATCTACGGGGCCAAGCGCGGCGGCGAGATCGTCATCGGCACGCCCTTCACCCATGGCGACCTCGCCAATCTGATCGGGTCCACGCGGCAATGGGTCACCGTGCAGCTTGCCCGGCTTCAGGACGACGGCGTTATCCGGTATGATCGGGCGATGATCTCGATCCTGAATCTCGCAGCCCTCGACCAGGACATGAACTAGCAGCCTGCTAGCTCTCGCGTTATCGCGCGCGGGATTTGAGTTCGAACGCGGCGCCGGCTCCGTCGGGCTCGAGCCGCCGCGCCAGGCGGATCAACTCCCTGTCACGCCAGGCGGGCGCCAGCAGCGTGATGCCCATCGGCATCCCGTTCGGCAACTTCGCGTTCGGGATGGCGACCGCGCAAAGATCGAGCAGATTGGCAAAATACGAGTAGTAGCCGAGCCGGTTGTTGAGCGTGACCGGATCTCCGTGCATCTCGTCAAGGGTGAACGGGCGCGGCGCTGTGGGAACCACGAACGCGTCGAGATCGGCGAAGATGTCCTGCGTGGCGCGGCGCAGCCGGTAAAGCCGGTGAATGGCGGCAAAGGTGTCCATGGCGGAGTAGCCGACGGCCGATTCCAGCACGTTCTTCGTGACGTCCAGCAGCCCGCCATGTTCGATATCCGTCAGCGCTGCGATGGCCGAGCGGCGCTCGGCAACCCAGGGGCCGGTGAACATCATCTCGCCGGCTTCCCTGAAAGGCGCAAAGTCGATTTCGACCGCCCGGCCGCCAAGTCGCGAAAGGCGAGCGCAGGCGGCTTCATAGAGCTCTGCGCATTCGGTCATACCGAAGCATTCGAGATCAGCCGACGCGATGCGGCCGAACCGGAACTCCCTGGCAGCGCCGCTACCGGACGACGACGACGCCGCGCGACGACTATAGGGATCTTCAGGATCGAACCCTTCGATGACGCCGAGCACCACTTCGCCGTCCCTGACGGTGTTGCAGAAGATCGATACGCAGTCGATGGTCGGACAATTCGGGACCAGCCCGCGCGACGACACCAGGCCGACCGTCGGTTTGATGCCTACAATCTCATTGAAACCCGCGGGGATACGACCCGAGCCGCCCGTGTCGGTGCCAAGCGCAAATGCGACATGGCCGGCGGCCACTGCGACTGCGGAGCCGGAACTGGAACCGCCCGAAATGTAACGGCCATCGGCAACCGATGCGCAGGAGCCGTAAGGCGAGCGCGCGCCGGAAAGGCCGGTGGCGAACTGATCGAGGTTTGTCTTGCCAAGACAGATGGCGCCGGCAGCCATCAGCCGCTCCACACTGCGCGCGGAGCGCGAAGGCATGTAACTGAACGCCGGGTGTGCGGCGGTCGTCGGCATTCCCTGGACATCGATATTGTCCTTGACGCCAAAGGGAACTCCGAGCAGCGGCAGGTTTTCGCCGGCCCGTGCGCGTGCCATGAGTTTACGACACTCCTCGCGCGCTTCGTCGCGGGGACGAACGTGGATCCAGCAATTGCGGTGGGCTTCGTTCTCGATACGCCGGTAGGCGATCTCGATTGCTTCCAGCGGCGCGGACGATTTCCTCTCGGAAGTTTCGTGGCGCAGGTCTGTGCTCGCATCTAGCTGGTTCAAGGAATATCCCCCACTCATCGGCTCGCGACGAAATTGCGGGAGGCCGGTGCGGGCAACAAGCAATTAAGTGCTTTGCGGGAAATCATCGGCGTGACCAGAACCGACCGAACTGGAACGGCAGTCCGATAAGAAATCGCCTGAACGAAAAAGGCACCGCGGTATCGACCGCGGTGCCTTGCCTTGTCGCCTCAGCTTGGCTGGGGCCTGGACCTTCTGCGCCGCTCCGGCTCAGTTCGCCGCGAAACAATAGAGCAGGCCGTCGCCGCCGGTGGTCTTCAGATCGGCCTGCGAGCAGCCGCCGTCCGGTCCGCGCGAGGGATGCGACGTGTTCCAGGATTTCGAGGCGTCGTCGTCGCGCAGGCCGAGGCGGTCGAAGTGTCCGACCATCGCTGCACCTTGCGTCGAACTCGTCCAGTTCTGCAGGTGCGATCCTCGCCGGCGGCGAACGCGGTGCCGTCCGGCTGCGATCCCGTCAGCACGTCGTGGCGGTTCGGCGTATCGCCGCGGCCGTTGATGACCTCGCCCTTCTCGCTCAGCGCGGTCTGCTTGGTGAGGTTGTTGGCGCCGTGCAGGTCGGCGACGTCCTTGGCGACGACCTCGCCCTTGGCGTTCTTCCACGGCCCCTTGCCGATGCGGTCGCGCGCATTCACCGCCGGCGCGCCATCGGCCGCCTGCGTCGAGAGATAGGCGCGCCATGTCCTGGCGCCGGCGCCGGCCGCCTGCGCCAGCGTCTGGCAATGATTGTCGGCGCCGGCGAGCCCGCCGAGATTGCCGCCATTGCCGATGCCGTTGCTGGTCAGGAAGAAGCTGGTGTCGGCAGATTGCGCGGATGCAGGCGCGCTTGCGAAAACCGACATTGCGGCAAGCGCGAAACATGCCGGCGAAATGATGCGGGCGAAGCTGTTCATCGAAGTCCTCCCTCGTTGTTTTTGGATCGTAGTCACCAACACATCGCGGCAATCATTATTCCGGTCGCAGCGCTGAAAGCCGCCAAATCGGCGGTGCCGTTCGGAAAGAAAAAGGGCGCTGCGGAATGAACCGCAGCGCCCTCGTCGTTCTGTGCAGGCGATCAGTTGGTCTGCTGGATCGCCGAAAGTTCCCAGTTGCCGCCGCGGCGGCGTGCAAACGTCCACACCTCGGTGGCTTCGACCGGGGTGTCGCTGCCTGCAACCACACGGCCGGTGCCGCGCTCCAGCGTCTTGTCGACCAGCGAGAACCGCATCGCCACGCTGGCATAGTCGGTTTCCCCCTCGCGCCAGGCTTCCGCGAGGTCACCCTGCAGCAGCTTGACGTCGGACACCTTGTTGACGTCGTTGCGCGTCTTGTTCTCCTCGAGATCCTTGGAGAAGTAGGACACCATCTCGGGCGTCGCCAGCGTATGCAGCTTCTCGACGTCCTCATTCGACCAGGCCGCCTGAACCTCGCCGAGCAGCCGCTCGAACGCTTCATAGTCAGTAGGCCCGATCTCCAGCGGTGCGCTGCCAGACCCCAGTCCAAAACCCATTCCCGAGCGGAAGCTGGTCTGGGCGCCGGGACCTTCGGTCGGTCCGCCAGGTCCGCCAGTGGCGGCCGGCCCGGTCGCATAGGCGGAGGCCGGCGTATGGCGGCGCTGCCACCATGACATCGCCAGCCGCACCACGATGATGATCAGGCCAACCTGCAGCAGCAGGCCGATGATCGACGACAGGCTGCCGAGACCGGAGAACAGGCCGCCGCCGAACAGCATGCCGAGCAGGCCGGCGCCGAGGAAGCCCGCGGCGAGGCCGCCGAGCATGCCCATTCCGGGCCGGTTGAAGAAGCCGCCCTTGCTGGCCGCACCGGCAGCCGCCGGAGCGCCCACACCCGGGGTGCCCGGCTGGGTAAAGCTACGGTTCATCGGTTGCGCCGCTCCCGGCGCCGTGGTGGTGCTCGGGGGCGCCGAATAGGTCCGCGATCCGCGCGAACCGGAACTACCGCCGCCGCCAACGCGGGCGTCAGCCTCCGAGATCGTGATCGCCGCCAAGGGAAGCGCTACCGAAACGACGATAGCGAGCGCCCGAATAATTCCGCGCGTGCCTTGCGTGAAATTCATGTCTTTTTCCTCAGTCCCCGGCATGGGGAAGCGCTCCTAACATGGGCAGAGATGCCTAAAAGTGAAGCCGTAAATGGGAACCCCGGATGCGGCCCTCGGTCGCGGGGATGTGACGATTTGGCAGCAAGCGCAGATTCGCCCCGGGTCGCCGCCGACCACCGGCACCGTGCTCACGACGCCGTCATGGTCTCCTTCACCGTCGCCACCAGCGCGGCGAGCGTGAACGGCTTCGGCAGGAAGGCGAACTGCTCGTTCTCCGGCAGGCTCTTGTCGAAGGCTTCCTCGGCATAGCCCGAGACGAAGATGATCTTGAGGTTGGGATTGCGCTTGCGCATTTCGCGCAGCAGCGTCGGGCCGTCCATTTCCGGCATCACCACGTCGGAGACGACGAGATCGACCGCGCCGTCCTGTTCTTCCAGCGCCTCCATCGCCTCGACGCCGTTGGCGGCCTCGATCACGGTGTAGCCGCGCGAGCGCAGGCCGCGCGCGTTGAGCGAGCGCAGGCCGTCCTCGTCCTCGACCAGCAGGATGGTGCCCTGCCCGGTGAGATCGGGCCTCGGCTTGGGCGGCTCGGCCGCCGCCTCCTTGGCCGCCGCCGTCGGTCACCTGGTTCGGGCTGGGCTTCCAGTTCGGGACGATGGCGCGGCAGGAAGATGCGGAACGTCGGTGCCCTTGCCGGGCTCGGAATCGACATAGACGAAGCCGCCGGTCTGCTTGACGATGCCGTAGACCGTCGAGAGGCCGAGCCCGGTGCCCTTGCCGACTTCCTTGGTCGAGAAGAACGGCTCGAAGATCTTGTCGACGATCTCGGCCGGGATGCCGGTGCCGGTATCGGAGACGTCGATCCGCACGTAATCGGCGGCCGGCATGCCCTTGTAGGAAAGCTGCGCGGATTCGTCCGCCGTGACGATTGCGCGGTCTGCACCGTGAGCTTGCCGCCATCGGGCATCGCGTCGCGGGCGTTGACGGCGAGGTTGACGATCACCTGCTCGAACTGCGAGACGTCGACCTTGACCGGCCAGAGGTCGCGGCCGTGCACGAGGTCGAGCTTGACCTTCTCGCCGATCAGCCGGCGCAGCAGCATGGTGAGGTCGGAGAGCGCGTCGCCGAGATCGAGCACCTGCGGCCGCAGCGTCTGGCGGCGCGAGAACGCGAGCAGTTGCCGCACCAGCGTCGCGGCGCGGGTGGCGTTCTGCTTGATCTGCATGATGTCCTGGAACGACGGATCGGTCGGCTTGTGCGCGTTCAGCAGGAAGTCGTTCGCCATCATGATGGCGGACAGCACGTTGTTGAAATCGTGCGCGATGCCGCCGGCGAGCTGGCCGACCATGTCCATCTTCTGCGACTGGTTGATCTGGTTTTCCAGCGTGCGCCGCTCGGTGGTCTCCAGCAGATAGACGATGGCGGCTTCGGTATCGCGCTCGTCCTCCTCGACGGCGGTGACGAAGAACTGTCCCCAGCGCTCCTTGGCGCCGTCGAGCATGGCCTCGACCGGCGCGATGTCGCCCTGCCCTTCGGCGGCCTGGTTGATCGCCGCGATCAGCAGGCCGCGGTCGCGCGCGTTCACCGTGCGGAAGATCGACTTGTTGGCGGCGCCGTCAGGGCTCAGGCTTTGCGCGAGCTTGGCGAAGCGGGCATTGGCGCGCACCACCGCGCCGCCGCGGTCGACGGTGGCAATCGCCATCGGCGTATGGTCGAAGAAGCGCATGAAGCGGACTTCGGCGGCGCGTTCGGGATCGGAATGCTCGTCGCGCGCACGGCTGATGACCAGCGTGCGCGAGGCGCCCGGCGCGCCGTCGGCGCCGAAGGCGAGCTTGTGATAGAGCCGCACCGGCATGGTCTTGCCGCCGCGCATCCGCAGGTCGATGTCGAACACCTCGGTCTTGACCTCGCCCGGCACCGCCACGATCGAGGTCAGCAGCGCCGCGCCGTCGCCCGAGACGATGTCGTTGAGCTTCAGGCCGCCGGACCCGATCTCGGCCAGGTCGTGATCGAGCCAGTTCGCCAGCGTGGCGTTGACATAGATGACGTCGCCGGCCGGATTGACCGAGAAGAAACCGCACGGCGCGTGGTCGAGATATTCGATCGCGTGCTGCAATTCCTGGAACACGTCTTCCTGGCGCTCGCGGTCGCGCGTGATGTCGGCGATCGACCACACCGCGTATTTCGCCTCGCGCTTGCCCTGGCCGAGCGGGCGCACCCGCATCCGCAGCCAGCGGCCGTGGGCGCCGTCGCTGCCGGCGATGCGGACCTCTTCCTGCTGGCGCTTGCCCTCGCGCGCAGCCTTGAGCAGGCGGAACACCGCTTCCGAGACATCCGGGTTACCGATGAAGACGCGCTCGACCGGCCGCACGTCCTGGACGCTGGCAGCCCCGGTCAGCGCCAGATAGGCGGCGTTCGCATAGACCACGTGGCCCTTGCGGATCGGTCACCGCGAGCCCGTCATAGGCGTGGTCGGCGATGCGGCCCATCACGGGATCGTCGGCGGCGCGATCGGTGAAGCGGATGATGCCGGCGGCAAAGGCGAACAGATTGAACAGGCCGACCATCGCCAGGAGCGCCAGCACGCCGAGAATATAGGGCTGGGCCTGGGCGCGACCGATCGTCATCAGCACCGCCGCCACCGCGACGATGCCGGCAGCCACCAGCAACACCAGCACGATGCTGCCGCCACGCCGCGCCGGTTCGTGAGCCGTAAAGGGCTCAGGGGACGGAGGGCTGTCGGATTCGGCGGTCATGAAAGTCGACATGGCCTGTCGGCATGAAGGATACGCGCGGGTCCGCGCGCCTCCTGAGTGCCTGAATCGGCCCCGCCAGCGCAAGCCCACCAGGCGGGTATTTGACAAAATGAAGGCATTTCAGGGTGTTTTCCGCTGGTTCCTCACGTCTAACGATTGGAAAGGCCCTGCTTCAGCCGCATGACGTAGCCAATGATCTCGGCGACCGCGTGGTAGTGCTCGACCGGGATTTCATCGTCGATATCGACCGTCGCATAGAGCGCGCGCGCCAGCGGCACGTTCTCCACGATCGGAATGTCGTGCTTGGCGGCCACTTCCCTGATCTTGAAGGCGATGTTGTCGACGCCCTTGGCGACGCAGACCGGCGCGGACATGCCGCGGTCGTAGGCCAGCGCCACCGAATAGTGGGTCGGGTTGGTGATGATCACGCTGGCCTTGGGAACCGAGGCCATCATGCGCTTCTTCATCTGCGCGATCCGCAACTGCCGGATCCGGCCCTTGATGTGGGGATCGCCTTCGGACTGCTTGTATTCGTCCTTGATCTCCTGCAGCGACATCTTCTGCCGCTCGAACCACTGCCGGTACTGGAAGAAATAATCGGCGATCGCGACCGCAGCCAGCATCGCCACCACCGCCCCCATCAGATGCAGCGTCAGGCTGGTGGTGACGCCGAGGATCGCCGAGGGATCGAACCGCACCATCGATTCCAGGCGATCACGCTCCGGCCACAGCACCGCCGTCATCACCGCGCCGAGCGCGATCACCTTGAACAGTCCCTTGGCGAAATTCGCCACCGCCTGCTTGCCGAAGATGCGCTTGAAGCCCGCGCCGGGCGACACCTTGCTGAAGTTCGGCTTGAGCGATTCCGCCGACCACACCAGGCGGTGCTGGATCATGTTGCCGGCAATCGCGGCGATCGCCAGCATCAGCAGCGGCACGCCGACCGCGCCGAGCACGGCGTAACAGAGCTGGTTGCCGAGCGCGAGCAATGCGGCGCCGTCGGTCGCGAATCTGCCCCGCATTGGCGACCAGGTTCCGGAGCGGCATCAGGATGCCGCCGCCGACCGAGCCCGAGAACGTCGACAGCACCAGCGTGCCGCCTGCGATCACGAACCAGGTGTTGACCTCCTGGCTCTTGGCCACATCGCCCTTGGCAAGCGCGTCGTCGAGACGTTTTTGCGTAGGGTCTTCTGTCTTGTCGTCGCTTTCCTCGGCCAACGCGGCCTCCTCATTTCAACGGCGTCAATTCGTGCAGGACGCCGATGAAGTAGTCGAGATACGTGTCCATCATGCGGTCAGCACGAGGGCGAAGATCAGGAAGCCGGCGATGATCGACAGCGGCACGCCGACGAAATAGACCTGCATCTGCGGCATCAGCCGCGCCAGCACGCCCAGCCCGATGTTGAAGACGAGGCCGAACACCAGAAACGGCGCCGAAAGCTGCATGCCGATCTTGAAGGCGGTGGCGAAGGCGCGCGTGGCGAGCGCCGCCACGTCGCCGCTCGGCATCAGTTCGCCCGGCGCGAAGATCCGGTAGCTTTCGTTCAGCGCCGAAATCACCAGATGATGGGTGTCGGTGGCGAACAGCAGCGTCATGCCGAGTATCGTCAGGAAGTTGCCGATCAGCACGCCCTGCTGGCCCTGGGTCGGATCGACCGCGGTGACGAAGCCGAGACCGAGCTGCTGGGCGATCACCGAGCCCGCAACCGCCAGCGCCGACAGCGTCACGCGCGCGGTGGCGCCGAGCACGATGCCGATGGCGATCTCGTGCACCATCAGCACCCCGAGCGCACTCACCGAGGTCAGGTCGACCTGATAGGCGTTGCGGTGCAGCGGCAGGATGATCAGCGTCAGCAGCAGCGCAATCGCAAGCTTGATGCGAACCGGGATGTTGCTCTCGCCGAACCCCGGCAACAGCATCACCATGGCGCCGACGCGGGCAAACACCAGCATGAACGTGGCGGCAAGGGCCGGCAGCAGGATATGTCGATGCGCATTTGGCCGCACTGTGCATCAACCGCCTATGATTCGCGACGATATCCGCATCATGTGACCGTGCATCGAATCCGCCATGAACGGCAACGCCAGCAACAGCGTCACGAACATCGCAAGGATCTTCGGCACGAAGATCAGCGTCTGCTCCTGAATCTGGGTCAGCGCCTGGAACAGCGACACCACCACGCCGACGACGAGGCCGATCACCATCAGCGGCGACGACACCACCACGATGGTCCAGATCGCATCACGCGCCACGTCGAGGGTTTCGGCACCGGTCATTTCAACACTTCCTTTTCTATCCCCTCATGGTGAGGAGGCGCATCGCGCCGTCTCGAACCATGCGGCCCGTGGCCATCCTTCGAGACGCCGGCTGCGCCGGCTCCTCAGGATGAGGACCTTTCAGATCGGCATCCTCATGATGTCTTCGTAGGACTGGATCACGCGGTCGCGCACCGACACCAGCGTCGATACCGCAACGTCGGTCTCGGCCACCGCCGTCACCACGTCCATGACGTTGGCCTTGCCGGAAGCCATCGCCATGGTCTGGGCGTCGGACTTCTTGCCCGCCTCCATCACGCTGCCGACGGCCTCCTTGAGCACCGCGCCGAACGACGGGCCGCCGGTCGGACTGGCTGCCCTTCTCGGCGCCGCCGGTTTCCATCATGCGCGAGAGCGCGGCGTAGGCGTTTGCTGCTACGGTGGGTGAAGCCATGATCTAGGTTCCTGTTCAGGCCTTGAGGATGTCGAGCGTGCGTTGGATCATGCGGCGCGTGGCGCTGATGATGTTGAGGTTGGCTTCGTAGGACCGCTGCGCCTCGCGCATGTCGGTCATTTCGACCAGCGGATTGACGTTTGGATATTTGACGTTGCCCGCGGGATCGGCCGCCGGATTGCCCGGCTCGTACTTGACGCGGAACGCCGACTGGTCGGGCCGGATCTTGCCGAGCGTCACGACGCGCGCGTCCAGCGAGCGATCGAGTGCGGACGAGAACGTCGGCACCTTGCGGCGATAGGGATCGCCGCCCGCGGTCGGCGCGGTCGAGTTCGGCATTCGCGATGTTTTCCGAGATCACCCGCATCCGCCCGGCCTGGGCGCGCAGGCCCGAGGTTGCGATGCTCATCGAACGGGCGAAGTCGCTTCCATTGTCTGCCATGACCCGGTTCTCCCTGAATTGCGCCTAGCGCTTGCCGATCGCGGTCTTGAGCATTCCGAGGCTGCGGCTGTAGAGCGAGGTGGCAGCCGCGTAGTCCATCTGGTTGGCGGAGACTTTCAGCATCTGGTCCTCGAGATTGACCGCGTTGCCGGCAGGCTTGGTCAGGAAGCCGCTTCTTGCCGCCGTCCGCTCTGAAGGTTTCGTCCGCCGCCGGAAACGGCGATGTGGGTCGCGCTGGTGCGCGTCATGGCGAGCGACCCCATCGTGGCGTCGACATTGCCGCCGCGGCTGTCGAATTTCGGCTCGACCAGGTCGCGCGGCCGGAAGTTCGGGGTGTCGGCATTGGAAATGTTCTCGGCGAGCACGCGCTGGCGCTCCTGGTGCCATTGCATCTTGGTGCGCAGCGCCGACAGGATCGGAAGATCGTTGATGGCCATGCCCGAGCGGCTCCCCGTTAACCTCTGGCCGACGCCGCGAGGTAGGCAGAATTTGCCGCGGTGTATGGTTAATGACCGGTTAAAATTGCGAACTTCCGCCGCAGGCAATTGCCATTGGGTGGCCGGACAGGCCAAACGAGCGCATTTTCGCCACGAAACCTGCGTTAACCAGCCGAGGGCAACGCGGCCCGGGGCGCTCAGAAGTCGTTTTGGAACAGACGATTCTTGGTCTATTAATTAATAGGCCGGCAGCGTTTGCCGTGGGGAATTAAGAAATAAGGCTGATCCCGGACATGATTCGCCCTATGCGGATCGCCTGGGGGCATGATCGGGGATCATGCCCGGACAGGAGCCCGGGACGGCCCGCATCGTAGCCAGCATGTGAGAACGGCCGGTGGCCGGGGACTAAAGAATGCAGACATTGACATTCCTCTTCGCATTCATCGCCGTTCTGGCGCTGATCGGCGTGGCCGCGTGGCTGGTCCGCCGTTTCGCCAACAACCGCCTCGGCGCCAATACCAACCGCGGACGGATGCCGCGGCTGGCCGTGATCGATGCCGCCGCCGTGGACGGCCGCCGCCGCCTCGTGCTGGTGCGCCGCGACAATGTCGAGCATCTCCTGATGATCGGCGGCCCGAGCGACATCGTGGTCGAACCCAACATCGTGCGCGCAATGCCCAACCGCGATCAGATCGCGCCGCGCCCGTCCGTCGGCGGCGAGCCGACGCCGCGGATCGCGCCGCTGCCAGATGCAGCCTGGAACGAGGAAGCCGCACGGGCCGACGCCTTCGATCATCATCCTGAACCGCAAATGCCCGAGCCGCCGCCGCGGCCGGCGCGCCCCTCCTTTGCCGAAGAAGTCCGCCGTCCCGCCCCGCCGCCGATGGCCGAGCGCCGCAGCGATCCGTTGACCGGCTTTGCGCCGGAATCGCTCGGCGGCCGCAGCGAGCCCGCGCCGCCGCGCCTGCCCCGCTCCGAACAGATGATCCCGCGGCAGCAGCGCGTCATCGAGCCGCCGAAACCGCAGCCGGTCCGCGCGCCGGAACGCGCCGTCGCACCGCCGCCGCCCCCCGCGCCGCCGGCCCCCCCGCCTTCGAGCGCGGACCAGAATCTGGCCGAGATGGCGCAGCGCCTCGAAGCCGCCTTGCGCCGTCCGGCCGACCAGGTGGCGCCGCCGGTCGCGCCCGTGGAAGCCCCCGCCGCCCGCGCGGTCCCGCGCAGCGAGGCCCCGATGCCCGCCCCTCCGCCGCAAAAGAGCGGCTTTGAAAATCTCGAAGACGAGATGGCGTCGTTGCTGGGCCGCCCAAAGACCCCTTCGTGAGGGCCGGGAACCTTCCGCGTAGAGTTTTATTTTTTGTCAGTCTGTTCGCCGCCGGATCGCTCGTCGATCCGGCGCTGGCGCAGGATATCAGCATCAATCTCGGCGGCCAGGGCGGCGGCGGCGTCACCGAGCGCGCGATCCAGTTGATCGCGCTGCTGACGGTGCTCTCGATCGCGCCGTCGATCCTGATCATGATGACGTCGTTCACGCGGATCGTCGTCGTGCTGTCGCTGTTGCGGACCGCGCTCGGCACCGCGACCGCCCCGCCCAACTCCGTGATCATCGCGCTGGCGATGTTCCTCACCGCGTTCGTGATGGGACCGGTGCTGCAGAAATCCTACGACGACGGCATCAAGCCGCTGATCGGCAACCAGATCGGCGTCGAAGAGGCGCTGCAGCGGGCATCCGTTCCGCTGCGCGGTTTCATGCAGAAGAACGTGCGCGAAAAGGATCTGAAGCTGTTCATGGACATGTCGGGCGAACCGCCGCCGGCGACGCCCGATGACCTGTCGCTGCGGATCCTGGTGCCAGCCTTCATGATCTCCGAACTGAAGCGCGCCTTCGAGATCGGCTTCCTGCTGTTCCTCCCCTTCCTGATCATCGACCTCGTCGTGGCGTCGGTCCTGATGTCGATGGGCATGATGATGCTGCCACCGGTCGTGGTGTCGCTACCGTTCAAGCTGATCTTCTTCGTGCTGGTGGACGGCTGGTCGCTGGTGGCGGGAAGCCTGGTGCAGAGCTACGGCGGCGGGTAGCGGACCCCGCCGCACGTCCTGACCAAGCAGCGCCTTGAGCTAAATAGGTAAGGTCGAGTTACCTATTTAACACTTTACCACTTTTTCCCGGTTTAGCCTGCGCGATTTCGTCGCAAGTTAAGATCGGATTAGGCGCTACCTGCTCAAATAGCGCGCGAAAGCCAGAATTTTACAAAAAGCCCGACCTTCCTCGACAGGCGTAATATCGGATCAGAACGATGGCAGGCCAGCCGATCGGCGACATGGACGTCGAATACGCCACGACAATTGCCGACCGCGCGATCCGCCTGATGTCGCAACAGTCCGTCCCCCCCACGCCGGGCAATTTCGCGGTGTGGTTCGAATATTCGATGGGCAGTTCGCTGGCGTTGCGAAAGACCATCGACATCCTGATCGCGGGCAAGCGCAAGTTCGATGCCGCCACCAACCACGAACTTTACGTCACCTATGTCGCGCCGCAGTCCGCCCCGGATCCGATGTCGGCGATTCCCGAACAGTTGAGCGGCCTGATCGCCAGCGCCCAGCAATTCCTCAATGTCGCCGTCACCGACAACCGCACGCAGATCAAGGCGCTCGGTGAGGTCTCCTCACAGGTCGACACCACCGCCGATCCGCGGCCGATCATCTCCAAGCTGGTCGACGAATTGTCGAGGGCGACCGCACGCGCCTCCACACTGGAGGCGAACTTCGCCGCCACGTCGGAAGAACTGGACAACATCCGCGACTCGCTGAAGGCGGCCGAGCAACGCTCCAACACCGATGCCCTGACCGCGCTCGCCAACCGCCACTCGATGGACGAGTTTCTGCGCCAGGCGCAGATCACGGCCATGGAAAGGGATGAGCCGCTCAGCGTGCTCCTCATCGACATCGACCACTTCAAGAAATTCAACGACGATTACGGCCACCAGGTCGGCGATCAGGTGCTTCGGCTGGTCGCCAAGGTGCTGCAGGAAGGCGTGCGCGAAGTCGATCTTGCCGCCCGCTACGGCGGCGAGGAATTGATCGCGGTGCTGCCGGGCGCCGATCTCGCGGCCTGCACCACGGTCGCCGAACGCGTCCGCCTGCGCATCGCCGAGGCGAAACTGACCCGCCGCGCGACAGGCAAGGAAATCGGCAGCATCACCGTTTCGATCGGCGTGGCGCAATTCCGCCTGGCCGAGTCCGCCGAGGCCATGATCGAGCGCTGCGACCGCGGGCTCTATCAGGCCAAGCGGCTCGGACGCAACCGCACGGTGACGGAAGACGAACTGGAGCCCGAAGCCGGCGCAGCCTGACGGCGCTGCGTCGAAAACAAGGCGGCCAACTGAACGACAAGCGCGTCTGTTCGGGTCGAAAAAACTCAAGCCCAGCGACATCAGACAGGAACCAATCGCGCCCGTCGCGACTTGTCCCCGAATGCCTTAACGCCGGGGAGTTCTCCATGAAATTCGCAACGATGATTATGGCTGCCACCGCAGCCTTCAGCATCGGCACGTCGGCGCTGGCCGAGCAGCCACGCACCGGGACAGTGACGAGAATAGACCGGATCAGCGGCACGATCGCGATCCAGGAAGCACCCGGCGGGACCGTCGGCGCGAATACGGGCGGCGCCACCGAGGAGTTCAAGATGCAGGACGGGGCGCGGCTGAATGCGCTTCACGCCGGCGATCGCGTCACCTTTACGACGAGCGATGCAGCCGGGACCAAGACGATCACCAAGATCGACAAGCGATAAAGACATCAGAACGAGTCGCGAGGCCCGGATTGCTCTAAGCAAGATCACCTTGCTCCGAGCGTCCGGGCCTCGTCACCATAACAGCTCATCCGGAACAAGGAGCCGTCAGGTAACGAAGATCAGTTTAGGGCAATCCGGCCGCGCCGCTTTGATCTGTCGCAAACGCCGGGCCAACGATTTTCCTATCTAGCGCGGAGGCGTCCGCTCGAGCGACGCACGAAGCTCTGCGACCGTCTCGTCGCAATATTCGTTCAGTTTCTCAAATTGTTGCTGTAACGCCTTGAGTTTGCCGGCGCGTTTCGCCGGCCCCTCCCGATCGATGTTAAATCTGTCAGCCGGTGATGGCCGCGTCACCGCTGGCTGCGCCGGAATCCGCAATACTTTGTCATTGGAAGACATCACGCACGCCTCACTGTCGGGAATCCGGACTGGATCAAGCTGGTTTCCCCATTTGGTAGCTTTCGCCATTGCACTCTGCCCCGCACGGTGTGTTGTTTGGATGCCCGGCAAAAGTCGATTTGGTGGCGAAAAATGGACGCCGGCGCGCCACGCTCCAATGCTGCAGTGCGCATTGGTAGTTCTACGGACCGCTTCCTCCACGAATAAGATGCAATCGACGCCGATCATCCGCGCGTTGTGTTTGCCAGCGTCAGCGATTGTCGACGATGTCCGTACCGGTTTCAGAATTTGGCCTGCCACCGCCCTGCGAAATCTGCGGGACCGGGACTGCCAGGATTGGCAAGCTGCCCCGGATGGGATTACGTCCTCTCGTGTATGTTTATAAATGCTCCCCCTGCAACCGCATCACATCGATCGAACCCGAGCGGCTGGCCCAACGGGCGCCGCTCCCTGTCGGGCCATGATCTCGCCGCCCCCTGGGGATAGCGGATCGGCTGCTGTCGCCGCACATTAATGCCGCTTTTTGCGCCGGGCCGGTTTCATCCCGGCGATGCCGGATGTAAAGCTTCCGCCGAACTCCGCAAAAAAGAGAGGCAGGGGCATGTCCGGGGACTTCATCGACGAACTGCGCAACGGGCTCGACAAGGGCGCGGTCCTGACCGGCGACGACATCGAAGCGCGCTACTATCACGACATGGCCGGCAATGCGGTACCGAGGCCACGCGCGGTGGTGCGCCCGCGGACGACCGAAGAGGTCGCGGCCCTGCTGCGGCTTTGCCACCGCGAGGGCGTGCCGGTCACGACCCAGGGCGGCATGACCGGTCTGGTGCGCGCCGCGCTGCCGAATGCCGGCGAAATCGTGCTCTCGATGGAGCGCATGAACGCGATCGAGGAGGTCGATGTCTCAGGCGGCGTCGCGATCGCGCAGGCCGGCACGCCGCTGCAGAAACTCCAGGAACGGGTCGAGCAGGACGGCATGATGTTTCCGCTCGATCTCGGCGCGCGCGGCAGCTGCACCATTGGGGGCAACATCTCTACCAATGCCGGCGGCAATCGCGTGATCCGCTACGGCATGACGCGCGACCTGATCCTCGGCCTCGAAGTCGTCACCGCTGACGGCACGGTGCTGAAAGGCCTGCGCAAATACATCAAGAACAACACAGGGATTGATCTGAAGCATCTGTATATCGGCACCGAAGGCATTCTGGGCGTGGTGACGCGCGCGGCGCTTCGGATATTTCCGGCGCCGGCTGAACGCCAGGTGGCGCTTTGCGCGCTCCCCTCCTTCGGGCAGGTCACGGCCTTTCTCAAGCTGGCGCGAAAATCGCTCGGCGGGGAACTGACCGCGTTCGAGGTCATGTGGAACGCCTACTATCGCCAGACCGTCGAACGTGTGAAGGGTGTGGTTGGCCCGCTGCCAACCCATCATCCGTTCTATGTGCTGCTGGAGGCTTCCGGGAGCGACGCCGAACGCATACGGAACAGCCTCGAGCAAATGCTGGAAACCGCGATGGGCGATGATTTGATTCTCGACGCCACGCTTTCGACCTCGAACGCATCCGCCGCTGCGATCTGGCGCATCCGCGATTCCAGCGTCGAACTCGGTCGCAGCTTTCCATTCGCGGCAAGGATGGGATTCGACGTCAGTCTGGCCATCGACAGGATGGAGGCCTATGCGGATACGCTCGATGCGCGAGTCAAAGCGATCGATCCGCAAGCCTTTACCATCGTGATGGGACACGTCGGCGACGGCAATCTGCATCCCGGCGTGTATCACGAGCATACGCCTGACAAGCACGATGAATTCGAAAAGCTGGTCTACGACCTCACAGGCGAGTTCGGTGGCTCGATCTCTGCCGAACACGGCATCGGCATCCTGAAGCGGCCCTATCTGAAAATGAGCCGTACCGCGGAGGAGATCGAAACCATGCGCACGCTGAAACGAGCGCTCGATCCGAAGAACATCCTCAACCCGGGGCGGATCTTCACGGTCTGACGGCGGCCATGCGGAGCGCCTGCATGGTCATGCAGAACCGTTAGCCCCGCAGATCATACTGCTTGCAGAGGTGGTCGCCGATCTGGACCAGCATGGCGACGCATTCGGGATAGCCGGGCCTGGCGATGGTGGCTTCATCGGCGGAAGCGCGAAACTCCCAGCTATCGCCGTCACGGAGCACCGAGATGACGATGCCCTCGGGGCAATCGACATGGACCTTCAATTCGGACCTTGCCATCGCGATGAGTTCGGCTTCGGTCTTGGCTGGCTTGCTCATGTAACGGCATCCGGGCTGATCGATACGGCCGCAGGTTGCCGCCTCGGCGGGCGTCTGTCGACCGGGCAACGCCGCCACATCTGGTCGCACCCGGCTACCATTTCCGGCGCTGCTATTGCGCTGCGCTGGCCGACCCGTTTTCAGCGATGATGCGCAACGAGTTCCTGCCGGGTGTTGCGGACTCCGGGACGGCCGGGTCGGCATCCCGCGGCGGAGGCGATGTCCGGATGTGTTTGGTGAATATGCGGACAATCTGGCCTTTGACATGCGGCCCCTTCTCGAAGATATCCGAGGCGATGCTCTCGACGGCGTCCCGCAACGCCACAAACTGCGCCTGTCTCGCTATGCTCTCGGTGCCTTTCACCCCAGCGAGTTCGTCCAGTGCCGCGTCGCTGATCTGGCATTCGACCGTCTGCGCCTCGTCCAGCATGGTGAACCTGAACGCCAGGCGTTCGTTGTCGTGTCCTATGATTCGGTCCCGGATCAGCGGCATCGGACGACAGCTTTGAGCGACGAGAAGGCGGTGACGGGGCGCGCCAGGACAGGCGCCGGCAACCACATTAATGCGGCAACTCGTCAAAATTTGGCCGAAGCCGGGGCCGGACGTTATTTTATCGGGTAGACCCGCCTGACAGGCGTGATCACCGGCAACGATCCGGTGTGAACCGGTTCGCCCCGTGTCATCTCGGGCGACATCGGCGCGCGTGCAGTGGCGTCCGGGAAGCGGAGCTTCATTTCGCGAATGAAGCCCTCGAGCGTATCGACGCTCGCGGCCATCTTTGCGATCAGGGCGAATTCGGCGCTGTTGGAAGCAGCCGGCGTGCTCGCGATCTCGAACGCCTGCCGGTCGGCGTCGCCTGACATAAGCGGTGCAAATTTCTCGCGGAATCGGGTCAGGCCGATCGCATCGCCCGCCAGCGCGTATCCGACCACGCCGCGGATGACGTCGCTCTTCTCGATCGCGGTCAGCGGCTTGAAGTCGCGCCAGCGCTCGCCGCAATACAGCTCGATCTGCTCGGAAGCCTCCCGCCATTGCCGCGACGCCCAATAGATGTCGGAGCGGAGCCGGATCGCCTCGCGGCCGGTGATGTTGGAGATGATGTCGAGCGCGAGGTCGTGGCGGCCGACGTCGCTCTGCGCGCGGGCCTCCAGGAGCAGGCGCTGCTGCCGCAATTCGCCCGAGAGATCGGCAATTCGCGTCGTACGCAACGCCGCAATCGCGCGGTCCGGCTTGCGGTTGGTCAGGTAGACCATGGCGAGCCGTGCCGCCACCTGCGCGCGCGCCGCGCCTTCGAGCCGCTTGTCGACCTGGTATTGCAGTAGCTCGGCGGACTGGTCCAGCAGGTCGACGGCGGCCAGCCGATCGGCAAGGCGCCGGATCATCTCGTCGCCGCGCCGGCCGATCGGCGTCAGCTCGCGATATTCGTAGAACATGGTCAGCGCGTCGACCGGCTTCATGTCCTCGCCCTTCGGGCTGAGGAAAAGCTGCGAGAACAGCGTGGACGCCGCATCCTGGCTTTGCCGCGACAATTCGGAATTGGGCTGCAGCCGCGCCGTGGTCTTGGCGGCGGCGAGCGAGTCGGCGAAGCGCCCGTTGTCGGCGTAGATCTGCGCCATTCTGCTCAGCGTTTTCAGCTCGATCGCGTCGCCGCGCCAGATCACCGACAGCGTTTCCAGTTCGCGCAGCAGTTCGCCCTGGCCGAGTTCGCCGCGCTTGTAGCGCAACAACGCTTCGAGCAGTCTCGCTTCCGCCGCCGCCTGCCGGTCGTCGGAGTGTGCGGCGAACCTGTAGGCGTCGAGCGCGTCCTTGTCGTGTCCGAGCCCCTCGGCCAGCCGGCCGCGCAGCACCGCGAACTCCGGCTTCATCTCACTGGGAATGCCGACCACCTCGAGTTCGCTGCGCCGCCGGGATGCGCCGGCATAGTCCTTCACTTCGAGGGAAGCCCGCATCGAGTCCGCCGCCACGATGCGCTGCAGTTCGAGCGGCAGCGTGGCGACGGCGAACTCGGCGTTCTTGAATTTTTCGCGCGCATCCGCCCATTTTTCCTGGCGGGCGAAGGCCAGCGCTTTCCACAATTGGGAATCGTAGCCGTTGCCGATCGCCGGACTGGAAAGCACCTTCAGCCCCCGCTCGGGATGGCCGATCAGGATGCTGGCGATCGCGTTCACCATCAGCACCCCGGCCTCTTCGGTGCCCTGCCTGGTTTCCGAGAGGATGAGGTTGGTGACACCCCTCGCCTCGTGATACATGCCGTGCGACATATAGAAGTTGGCGAGGTCGAGACGGGGCTGTGTCCTCTGGCCTTCCTCCGCGGCCGCCACCGCCTTGATCAGCCCGTCCAGCCGCGGAACAAACTTCGCATCCTGATTGGCGCGCCATTCCTTGGCGTCGAACAGCGGCCGCACCGCCGCGGTGGCGCGTTCGGCGGCGACGTCGGCGGACGACAGCGTCAACCCGCCCGGCCGTCCAAGCATCACCTTGTCGGAGCCGACCTCGGCTTTGATGTCGTCCGAATTCGGATGGACCACCACCCCGTGCACGCTTTCAAGCAGCGAAAACTCGACGAAATCCTGCCGTTTGATCATGCCGCGGGTCGGCGGTGGCGCGGTGACGACCAGCAGCGTATCGCCGGCGTCGGGATCGACGAAACGGTGCATTGAGCCCGGATCGGCCAGCGGCACGCTGACAGTGGCGAGCGCGGGGTCGGTGATGTTCCGCAGCACCATCAATGGCAGCGCCGGGGACTGGTTGCGGTCGGCAAAGGTCAGTGTCCACTCGGTGCCGTTGCCGCGGCCCTCGCTTTCAAGCGAGGGCATCTGCGGCCTGTTGAGGCGAATCCGGATCGCCTGGCCTTTTTCGAGCGGCATCCGGCTGACGTCGCCGATGATCGCCCCGCCCTTTGCCCGGATCGGTTCAACGTCGAGCGGCGCGGTCTGGTCGAACACCAGCCACACCGTGTCGGCGCGGCGGAACAGCGCCGCCGGCGTCGGCGCGGTGAAGCCGAACATCACGCGCAGTCCGTCGCTGTCCCGCCTCGCCTCGACGGTCGCCCCCTTCTCCTTTGCGCTGCTTTCGGTTGAGGCACCGGATCCCGATGGCGGCATCGCCGTGATTGCCGGTTCGGCAGGAGTTGGAGCCTGCTCCGGCACGGCAACCTTGGGCATTTCGGCCGCCGCGGCCTTGACGGCCTCGACCGGCGGCGAAGTTTCCGATGCTGCTGCCGGCGTCTCCACCGCGGGGACTGTGCGTTCAGTGGCCGGCGCTGTCGTTTCGGTGGCGGCAGGCGTCTTGACGGGCATCTCCGTCGCCTGCCCGGGCTTGATTTCGATCTTCGCCTGTTCGGCGATCGTCTCCGACGTCGCCTGCGGGATTTCCGCCGGCTGCGGCGCCGGAGCCGATTCCCTGGGCGCCGTCTCACGCGCGGCGCGCGCAGCCTTGGAGGCCGCCAGCGGGGCGACCGTCGCCTGCTTGTCGGAGGCTGCGGGCTTTTCCGCCTGCTGGAAGGCGACGTCGATGACGTAGTTCTTTTCCTCGCGGAAGGAATGGACGTCGACCTCGCCGATCAGGAGCATATCGACCGCGGAGAATTCAGTATCGGACCGCTGGCTGATCGAGGCGACGTTCGGCGGGGCCGCCACCTTGGCGTCCGCGAGATCGAAATTGAGCACGCTGTTGAACTGCAGCGTCAGCTTCTGGTCGTTGAAGACCGACGACACGTTGACGCCGTCAGGCATCTCGAACACGAAACGCACGAAGGTCGGCTGCACCAGCGCGCGGACGCGAACCGGCGGCTTCTTCTTCGCGGCAGCGACCGCGAGCTGCGCGCGCAGCGCACGTTCGGCAACCCGCGCCCGCTCCGCCAGTTCGCGAACCACGGCGGCGGGAAGCGCCGGCGGCGGACCGGTCCAGCTATCGGGCAGGAAATCGATGAATATCCGCTCCCCCGCCGTCATGGTGTTGACGGTCGCCCGGCGCTGCAGCGACAGTCGGATCGCGCTGCCGTCGGGATCGCGGCGCGCCGAGCCGACATAGTCGGGGACCGCGTCCGACAGGCGGTCGACGGGAATGTCCACTGGACGCTTGAAGCGGATGATGATGATCGAGCCGGCGGTCGAGACATCGGACTCGACGTCCTCGGCGAGCCGCAGCACCAGCCGCGCGAAACCGCCTTGGGAAGTAAACGTCGCCTCGCCCCGCACCGGATCGTCGGCCCGGCAAGGCTGCGCGAATGTCAGGCCGATCAGGAGGGTAGCGGCGAAAAGCGAGAGATCAAGGCAACCGCGCAGGCAACGACGGGCGGTCCGCGCCAATGCGCGGCCCTGCGACCCATTTCCAGCGGCAGCCCTTCGCCCCATCCGCGAAACTCTCGACCTCAACAAATCCAGCGGCGAAGCGCCCTCGCCTACACGTTTGAATCTTTGAATTGGCCGGCTTAAGGTATTGTTAAATATGCGTGTCAATTTGGCTTTTGCTGCATGATCTTGCCCTCGATCTTGGGCAGTTCGGCGGTGGAGGTGGATTTGTCGCTGCCGGCGCGCCGCGCCAGCTCCACGGTCAACCGCTCGGCCGCTTCCGGCTGCATCAGGCCCAGGATGTCCGCCATCTTGCGCGGCGCAATCTGCGAGGCGATGTCGTAGAGCACGGACATCTCCAGCCGGTCGAACACCTTGGCGGCGTCCTTGGGCTTCATGCCTTCATACATCGTGATGATGCCCTTGAAGCGCGCGGCGTCGGCTTCGGCTTTCTGACCGGTCACCGTCGAGATCTTGGCCTCGGTGGCCTTGACCTCCTCGACCTTGCCCTCGATGCGCTTCTCGGCCGACTTCAGCAGGCTTTCGCGGATTTCGATTTCACGCGCGCGCTGTTCCAGTTCCTGGCGCCGGGCCTGCAGCCGCTCCAGGATAGCGCGTTCGGACGCCGACACCGATTGCGGATTCTGGTCGGGAAACACCACGACGCCGTCGGGCTTCGCGTCTGCCGGGGGAGCGGCCGGCTTGGCCTCTTCCTTTTTCTCTTCTTTCTTCTCTTCCTTCTTGACCGATCCGGTGAATTCGATCGGATCGACCCTGGGGCCGCCCGGAAAACCCAGAATTCTCCTGTGCCCAGGATCGCGTGGCCGGCTGCGTCGTCTGGTATTCGAACACGTATCCGCCATCGATCACGAGGCCTGCGACCTTCAGCACGGCGAGGCCGAAGATCGCGACCAGCACGACCGGAATGACTCGGATATCGCGAAACGACTTCATGCGGCGAGGCCACTGGCCCTTCTGCGTTCGGAGAATGCTTCGGCAGCGGCGGCGACTGCCTTGGCGCTCGAGACCCTGGGCGCTTCCGGCTCGGCCTCCTGCGACGGCCGCGCGGCGATCGCGATCTTCGACAGCCGGCGAATGATGCCGTCACCTTCGGCGAGCATGTTCTTCAGGTGGCCCGACATCTGCGTCGCGGCGGCGATCTGGCTGCCGAGATTTCTCGTTGACGTCGCGCACCGTGTGCTTGAGGCCGCCGATCGCGCGCTCGGCGATCTCGGTCGCGGTGATGAGTTCGCCGATGGTGGCCTTCAGCGAATGCTCATCCGCCTTCAACCGCTTCAGGCGGCTGTTGAGCACCATGCAGTATCCGATTGTCAGCAGTAGCAAAACCGCCACCAGAACTCTCGATCACAATGCCAAGGGAATGACTTATTGTGCCTCCATCAACTTGGTTTGCTCGTCGGCCTTCTCGAACATCGCGAAGGTAGTATTCGGCTTGCGTAATTGCTTGGTCACGCGGATGGCGACGCGGTCGCCGACCCGGCCCATTCGCCCTTCGGTTAACAGGACGTTACCGCAGCGGACCTGCACCAGCGCGTCGGGGCGCATTTCCAGCGGCAGGGTGTCGCCGACCTTCAGCTTCATCAACTGCTTGAGCGGGATGTCGGCCTCGTACAGCACCGCATCCACCGCGATCTCGGCCTGCGCCACTTCGGTGGCGAAATGGCCTTCCCAGATCGGATCACGGCCGAACTTTTCGCCCATGAACATCTGGAGCAGAACCGGGCGGATCGGCTCGATGGTGGCGTAAGGCAGCAGCAATTCGACATTGCCGCCCCGGTCTTCCATGTCGATGCGCAGGCGCACCAGGATCGCGGCGTTGGCAGGCCTGGAAATCGCGGCAAACCGTGGATTGGTTTCCAGCCGGTCGATCGAGAACGTCACCGGCGACAGCGGCCGGAACGCCTGCTCGGCGTCGGCGAGCACCACTTCCACCAGCCGCTTCACCAGGTTGGTTTCGATCGTGGTGTAGGGCCGGCCTTCGATGCGCAGCGAGGTCTGGCCGCGGCGGCCCCCGAGCAGCACGTCGATGATCGAATAGATCAGGCTGGAATCGACGGTGGCGAGGCCGAAATTTTCCCATTCCTCGGCCTTGAACACGCACAGCACCGCCGGCAGCGGTATGGAGTTCATGTAATCGCCGAAGCGAACCGAGGTGATGCGGTCGAGCGAGACTTCGACGTTGTCGGAGGTGAAGTTGCGCAAGGACGTGGTCATCAGCCGCACCAGGCGGTCGAACACGATTTCGAGCATCGGCAGACGCTCGTAGGACACCATCGCGGAATTGATGATGGCGCGAATGCCGGAATGGTCGTCGAGGTTGACGTCGCCGACGGTGAAGCCGAGCAGGTTGTCGATTTCCTCCTGCGACAGCACCCGCTCGCCGGAGTTCTTGTTGCCGAAGTCGCGGCCGCCGTCCTCGACCATCGCCGCCCATTGCAGCGCCATGCTCTCGGAGAGTTCGTTGGCGGCGGCTTCTTCAGCGGCCGCGGTCGGATCCTCGGAATCGAGCGACGCCTCCCATTGGGCGGCTATCGCATCCTGGTCCATCTGGTCGTTGCCGGCCATGATATTCAGATCCGTCCCGTCACTGAACCACGATTTCCTTGAACAGCACCGCACTCACCTGCTGCGGCGCCACGGCCGAATTGACCCGCTTGGTCAGTTCTTCCTTGAGGCGGAACAGACCGGCCGAACCGTTGAGGTCGGAGGGGCGCAGTTCGCGCAAATAGGTCTGGAACAGATCGGTGACGCGCGGCAGGTTCGGCTTGATGGCCTCGACCTCCTTGGCTTCCTTGATCTCGAGCACGACCTTGACGCGGAGATACTGCACACGCTCGCCCGGCGCGCCGACCAGATTGACCATCATGTCGGGCACTTCGACGAAGGACGGTGGCTTCGGCGGCGGCGCTTCGGCGTGCTTTTGCTCGCCGTGACCGCGCATCAGGAAGAACCAGCCGGCGCCGCCGCCGAGGATGACGGCGAAGCCCACCGCGGCGATGATCAGCTTGAGCTTGCCCTTTTTCGACGGTGCGGCTTCCGCACCATCGGCTGCGCCTTCCGCCTGCTCGTTATCAGCCATTGCCCCGCCCGCTTCCAATCCTGGAACGAACGCGGTTGCCACCAGCCTGAGGAAAGCCCCACAACGCGAAACAAAAGCCGCCAGCGCACACGCGCTCCCTATACGTGCAACGCTAGGGTAATAATGGTTAACGGAACCTTTCCATTGGCGCCCAACTGGGAAAAATCTGCCGGGCAAACATGGTCAACAAGACCTTTCTGCCGCCCGCTTAGCCCTTCGAAAAACATCTAATCAATTGAAAACGTAACGCTTCTCCACTTGGCACGGCTTTCGCTGAGTAGTTGGCGAACCCGCGGGCTTGGGAGAGCCCACAAGGTTTAGCAGATCCGGACATCGGGCTTGGGAGAGCCAGCGGTTCGGATCGATCAAGGGGAGATCTACCGATGGAGAATACGCTTCTCGTCGGACTTTCGCGGCAGATGACGCTGGAACGGCAGTTGGATGTCGTTGCCAACAATGTCGCCAACGTCAACACCGCCGGCTTCAAGGCCGACCGTTCGCTGTTCGAGGAATATCTGCGCTCGCCGGCGCACGAAGCCAATTTCGTGCCGGCCGACCGTCGCGTCTCCTTCGTGCATGACCGCGCCACCTTTCACGATTTCGCCGCCGGCCCTTCCGAGCTGACCAAGAACCCGCTCGACGTCGCGATCGACGGCTCAGCCTTCCTCGTCGTGCAGACCCCGGCCGGCGAGCGCTACACCCGTGACGGCGGCCTGCAGATCAACAACCAGGGCCAGCTCGTTACCGCGGGCGGCTTCCCCGTGCTGGGCACCTCCGGCCCGATCGTGTTCCAGCCGACCGACAAGGAAATCAGTATCGCCGCCGACGGCAACGTCACCGTGCTCGAGGGCACCGGCCGCATCGACTCGGTTCGCGGCAAGCTGCGGCTGGTCAACTTCGCCGACGCGCAGAAGCTGGTGAAGGAAGGCAGCAACCTCTACTCCGCCGGCCAGGGCATCGCCGGCCAGCCCGACACCACGTCGCGGGTGCGCCAGGGCTACATCGAGAAGTCGAACGTCAATTCGGTCCACGAGATGAGCCGACTGATCGAGATCACCCGCACCTACACCCAGATCTCCGCGCTGCTGCAGCAGCAGCACGACCTGCACCGCACCGCAATCGACAAACTCGCCGAAGTCCCGGCATAACGAAAGCACTGACCGATGCGCGCCCTATACACAGCAGCGACCGGCATGGCGGCACAGGAACTCAACGTTCAGGTGATCTCCAACAACATCGCGAACATGCGCACGACCGGCTACAAGAAGCAGCGGGCTGCTTTCCAGGACCTGATCTACGACCATGTCCGCCGCGTCGGCGCCCAGGCCTCCGACCAGGGCACCATCCTGCCCGTCGGCGTCGACATCGGCGGCGGCGTCAAGACCGTCGGCACGCCGCGCCTGATGAGCCAGGGCACGCTGTCGCCGACCGGCAACGATCTCGACATTGCGATCCGCGGCGAAGGCTTCTTCAAGATCCAGATGCCCGACGGCACCTACGCCTACACCCGCGACGGCTCGTTCATGATGGACGCGCAGGGCCGCGTCGTCACCGCACAGGGCAACCCGGTGCAACCGACGATGACGATCCCGCAAAACTCCTCGCAGATCACCATCAACGCGCAGGGCCAACTGACCGTGTCGCTGCCGGGCTCGACCACGCCGACCCTGGTCGGCCAGATCGGCCTGACGCGCTTCATCAACAAGGCCGGCCTCAACCCGATCGGCGACAACCTGTTCACCGACACGCCGGCGTCGGGCACGCCGCAGGACGGCGTCGCCAACACCGACGGCTTCGGCGACATGCAGCAGGCCAGCCTCGAACAGGCCAATGTCGAGGTGGTGACGGAAATCTCCGACCTGATCGCGGCCCAGCGCGCCTACGAGCTGAACGCCAAGGTCATCAGCGCCGCCGACCAGATGCTGCAATCAACCTCCAACATGTTCCGCTGAGAGATGGCCATGATCGCCCGCGCGCTTCTTCTCGCCACCGGCCTCTTCGCCGCCTCGAACGCGGCCGCCGTCGCGCAGTCCCGCGACGTCTTCGCCGCCCCCGTGCTGCGCGCCAATGTGCAGGTGACGGGCGATCTGGTCCGGATCGGCGACGTCGTCGACAATGCCGGCAGCGCCGCACAGATCGCTATCTATCGCGCGCCGGATCTCGGCACCATGGGCTCGCTGCCGGTAGTCCAGGTGCTCAATACCCTTCGCGCCCACCACGTGATCGGCGTCGACACCCGCGACCTGAAGGAGATTTCGATCACGCGCCTGGCGCGCACGCTCGAAGGCAAGGACATCGAGCAGCAGGTCGCCCGCGCGCTGGAACGCCGTAACGGCCTCGGCGACGCCGCCAATCTCAGCATGACCTTCGACCGCGATCCCGGCGACGTCAGGCTGGAACCGGCCTTCACCGGCGGCATGCAGCCGACCGTCGTCCGCTACGACAACCGCAACGGCCGCTTCGACGTCAGCTTTGAAATCGCCAGCGAGACCGGCGCCGCTCCGACCAAGCTGCGCTTCACCGGAACGGCGGTCGAGACCGTCGAGGCCGCGGTGCTGACGCGCAACGTCGAGCGCAACGAGGTCATCAAATCTTCCGATGTCGTCATCGAGCGCCGCCCAAAGGCCGAGATCGGAGTGGACGCCGCATCGCGCGATCGCACCGTCGGCATGCAGGTGCGCCGCCAGCTCCGCGCCGGCCAGCCGATCCGCACCGCCGATCTCGCCAAGCCCGACCTCGTGCAGCGCGACCAGAACGTCACGCTGGTCTACGAGACCGCCGGAATCTACCTCACCATGCGCGGCAAGGCGCTGGAAAACGGCACCGAGGGCGACGTCGTCAACGTCATGAACCTGCAGTCGAAGCGCACCGTGTCCGGCACCGTGATCGGCCGCGGCCAGGTCTCGATCACGCCGGTCGAGCTGCCATCCCGTCCGGCACAGACCAGCGATGCCGCCCCTGCTTCCGCCGCCGGCCCCGTCGCCGTCGCTACCGTCCATTCGCCAGTCGCTCCAAAAGCCGAGTAATGTAAATGTCAGTCCCCCGTCTCGACCGCATCATCCTCACCGGCGCGCTGATCTCCCTGGCCGCATTGGCGAGCGGTTGCTCCTCGATCGACCGTCTCTCCCAGATCGGCGAAAAGCCGAAGCTGACGGAGATCGAAAACCCGACCACGCAGCCGGGCTACAAGCCGGTGCAGATGCCGATGCCAAAACCGGAGCAAGCCTCCTACAACGCCAACTCGCTGTGGCGAAACGGCTCTCGCGCCTTCTTCAAGGATCAGCGCGCCGCCCGCATCGGCGACCTGCTGACGGTGACCGTCAACATCACCGACAAGGCCAACATCGCCAACGAGACCCAGCGCAGCCGCTCGAGCAAGGAAGACTCCGGGATTACCGACTTCATCGGTTCGCAAACCATCACGCAGCCGAACAAGATCCTGCCCGGCCGCCTGCTGACCACGGATTCGACGTCGTCGAGCGACGGCAAGGGTTCGGTCAACCGCCAGGAAGCGTTGCAGACCAACGTCGCCGCCGTGGTGACGCAGGTGCTGCCGAACGGCAACCTCGTTGTCGAAGGCAAGCAGGAAATCCGCGTCAACTTCGAAATCCGCGAGCTGATCGTCGCCGGCATCGTCCGCCCCGAGGACATCCAGAGCGACAATACCATCGACTCCTCGAAGATCGCGCAGGCCCGCATCGCCTATGGCGGCCGCGGCCAGATCACCGATGTACAGCAACCGCGCTACGGCCAGCAGGTGATGGACGTGCTGCTGCCGTTCTAGCCTCACCCCGAGCTCCCACACTCCATTGCGAACCTAGGCGCGATGAAGTGTATCAACACGGCCTTCGCCAGCTCCCCTGGCGGAGGCCGTGGTCGTTTCGGGAATGGCCGCTCACGTCCGCCGGCGCCGCACCATCAGCGCGAACACCACCGCCAGCGCCGATGTCACCGTGTACATCGTGAACGCGTTCAGATAGCCGATCATCGCCGCCTGCCGCGCGATTTCCTTCGCCACCCGGGCCAGGCCGGGGACCGTATCGAAGGTCCAGCCACCGGTCAGGCCGGGCGTCGTCAGTGCCCGGTTGTAGGGCGTGATCATTTCGGTCATGCGGCTGTAATTGGCGCCGGAGGTGCGCACGATCTCGGCGATCGAGAGCGAGATGAAGAAGCTCGAGCCGATGTTGCGCAGCAGGTGAAACACCGCCGACGCCTCGGCGTAGTTCTTCGGGTCCAGCGTGCCGAATGCCACCGCTGTGATCGGCACCCAGACGACGCCGACGGCAAAGCCCTGGATCGCGCTGTTGACGACCAGGATTTCCATGCTGACGTTGAGGTCGAATGTCAGCATCCACACGCCCGCCAGGGTCTGCAGGCCGAAGCCGAACGCCATGCTGATGCGCGGATCGATCCGGCTCATGAAGCCTGCGGTCATGAACCCGACCAGCATGCCGATGCCGCGGCACCCGATCACTTGCCCGACCATCATGTCGGGAAAGCCGGCCTGCTGCTGCAACAGCGGCGGCAACAGCACCATCGGCGTGAAGTTCAGCATGCCGTAGATCGTCACCAGCGCCAGCCCGATCGCATAGTTGCGGTCGGCCAGCAGCTTCAGGTTCAGGAACGGCTCGCGGGTGCTCAGGCTGTGCACCAGGAAGATGTAGAATGCGAGCACCGCGATCAGGCTTTCGACGACGATCTCCATCGAGTTCGAACCAGTCGAGCCGGACACCACGCGCCAGCACGAGCTGCACGGCGGCCAGCGCCGTGGCGAGCGCGATGAATCCGGTCCAGTCGAAGCGGACCTTCGTCAGGCTGTTGTCCGTCGGCAGTGTCCAGCTCATGCCGATGGTGGCGCAGATGCCGATCGGCACCAGCATGTAGAACGACCAGCGCCAGCTATGCACCTCGGCGAAATAGCCGCCGATGACCGGACCGAACGCGGGTGCGACCGCGACCGCCATGCCGAAGACCGACATGACCATCGTATGCTGGCGGCGCGGGAACGTGCTGAACAGGATCGACTGCGACAGCGGCACGACAGGCGCGCCCGCGCCACCCTGAAGGATGCGCCACAGCACCAGCGTCTCGAGCGATTGCGCCATGCCGCACAGCAGCGTCGCCAGCGTGAACAGGCCGATCGAATAGACCACCACGCGCTTGGTGCCGAAGCGCGATACCAGCCAGCCGGTCATCGGCGTCACCACGGCGGTCGCCAGAATGTTGAACGTCATCACCCAGGCGATCTCATCCTGGGTCGCCGACAGCGCGCCCTGCATCTGCGGCAGGATGGTCGACGTCGTCAGCAGCGCGGTGCCGTAAAGCGAGGAGCCGAGCACGACGGTCGCCATGGTCAGATAGCGCTGCGCCGGAGGCATCAATCCGGCGGCTTCGTCGACGTCGATTTCGGCGGAGCTCAAGCGCCCGTCCCCTTGTGTTTCCCCTGCGGCATTGCGCGAGCCGATTATAACCTGGCTTACTATTATAATAACCTAGCTTACTAATTGCCCGGCGGCTACAATGGCCCGCCATGCCCAATACCGAAGAATATATTGGCGTCGTGATCTCGGACGTCGCCCGCCTGCTGCGGACGGAGTTCGATCGCCGGGTGCGCCGGCTCGGGATCACCCGCGGCCAATGGCTGGTGCTGACCCGTTTGCACCGCCGGCCCGGCGCCTCGCATTCCGAACTCGCCGAGATGATGGAGGTCGAAAAGGCCACCGCAGGCCGCATGATCGACCGGCTGGTAGCCAATGGCTGGGTCGAACGCCGCGCCCAGCGAGGGGACCGGCGCGTGAAGCGGGTTTACCTGACGCCCGAGGCCGAACGGGTGCACAAGCGGATCTGGCGGGTCGCCGAGGACACGGTAGAAACCGCGCTGGCCGATCTGTCCGCCCGCGAAAGCAAGCAGCTCTTCGCATTGCTGCAGCGCGTCAAGGAAACCCTGGTTTCAGGCTCCAACGGATCGACGAAAGGTACTACTGTCGCCGGCGGGCGGAGTTCGATTTCGCGCGGCATGCGCCGCGGCAACGGGAGGGTCTCACCGTGACCCCGCGCCTGCGAAAATTGGCGTTGATCGGCGTTCCCGTGCTCGTCATTGTCGGCGCGCTCGCCGTCTGGCTGCAGGGCGGCCGACACGTCACTACCGAGAACGCCTTCGTCAAGGCTGACATCACCCAGATCGCCAGCGAGATTCCCGGCCGCATCATCGATGTCAGGATCAGGGACCATTCGGTCGTCAAGGCCGGCGAACTGCTGGTGCGCCTCGATCCCGCCCCCTACCAGCTTGCGCTGGCCAAGGCCGAGGCCGACGTCGATTCCGCACGCGCCGCCGTCGAGCAGATGAAGGCGAACCTGCGCGAGATCCGGGCTGAGACCCAGGAGGCCGAGAACAAGCTGACGTTCCTGCGGGCGCAGGCGCAGCGGGCGCGCGACCTGTCGGGGCGCGGCGTGACGTCGGCAGTGAAGCTCGAGCAGACCAACAGCGAGGAGCAGGAAGGGCTGGACCGCGTCGCAGTGCTGCATCAGCGCATTGCTCGCGTCGAGGCGGCGCTTGGCGGCAAGCCGGACCGTCAGACCGACGAATTTGCGGCTGTTCGCGAGAAGCTGGCATTGCGCGATCGCGCCGCGCTGGACCTTGCCTATACCGAGATCAAGGCGCCGCGGGCCGGCGTCGTGGTCAATTTCAAGCTCCAGCTTGGCGAACAGGTCAAGGCGCAGGCCTCGCTGTTTGCGATGGTCGCCGATCGCAGGCCGTGGCTGGAGGCCAACTTCAAGGAGACCGACCTCACCCACGTCACCGTCGGGCAGCGGGCAAAGGTCGTGCTCGACATGCATCCCGACATCACCTGGGATGCCGAGGTGGAGAGCATCAGCCCGGCGACCGGCGCCGAGTTCGCGATCCTGCCGGCGCAGAACGCGTCGGGGAACTGGGTGAAGGTCGTGCAGCGTCTGCCGGTCCGCCTGCAACTGCTCCAACGTCCGGGCGAGCCGCCCTTGCGCGCCGGCATGACCGCCTATGTAAGCATCGACACCAGACGCACGCGAAGCCTCGCCAGCATCTTCGGCAGCGGTGCTGCCGTGGCGGCCCGGCCGCAGCCGCAGGATGCGAAGGCGGAGTGAACGACAGCCAACGCTGAGTATCCATCGGATGCAGGAGTCGACGCCGGGCGTCTCGAAACTTCATCACCAGATCGCAGCCAACTCCCAAGTTCACTCGCGTCACCTGCCCGCGGCATTCGATTCGCCGAAGCGGAGTCAGGTGACTGCGGCCGGCAGCGTCATGAATGTACGTTCCGCGACTTCAACTGCCAGGCTGCAGGATGACCGATTTCTTGCGGTAGAATATGGCCACGCAGTCGTTTGGCAGCCGTCCCGGATCTTGATGAAGATCGGCTGACATCAGAACCGACGGCTTGACGGTACGGTCCTGCACAACAACATTCTGCTCCTTTGTCAGGCTCAAGAACGCATGGCGCTGCAGGCTCTCAAGCCAAAACGTCTTGAACTCGTGGCGCTGCGCACTGACCGCCACCCATGCCCTTCCATTGAGAAGGGGCAGAAGCGCGATACCGCAGAACACCAGCGCAGCCACGTATGCAAGCCTTCTCCTGGGATCACCAAAACGAGCCACGATCGCAGAGTTGAAGGCAGTCACGAACAGCGCCACGACACAAGCCGATCCAACCATAAGAAGTACAATCACCTCGTTGCGGCCGCGCATGGCAAGCGCTTCACCTGTCGCATAATATCCAACGTAATGGCCGACATATGCGCAGCCCATCACCAACACCGCCAGTCCGGCGGCAAGCAGAAGAATTCGATTGCGTCCGTTCAGCGTCGCCGGCGCCACAAAGGCAGAGAAGATAACAACGAACATGAGCCAGCCCCATGTCGCCGTCGCCGTGAGCAGCCACCAGAGTTCGACCAGGAGGTAACGTGCCGCTCCGTAGAAGGACCAGAAAAAGCGTCCGCCGTTAGGATAATATCCGAACCTGACGAAGTTTCCGGGCGCAAGAATCACGATGATCAAACCGATCAGAGTTACAACCAGCATCGCAATATGGCCGGAAACCTGAGGATGGGGGTGCGACGTCAATCGACGAAACAGCAACGACGCAGAGATAATGCCGATCAGCCACAACGGCGTGAATTCATTCGCCGTTGACGCCAGAAGACAGAGGACGGCAAGAAAGCCCGTTCGCGCAAACGATAGGTCAGTCTCGCTTGCCGCCGAACGCACCAGTTCGACCAAGACGATCATTACTATTATGGCTGGAGCCATATAGGGGGCCGCGCCTGACAGCCAATAAAACATCTCGTGGGGGCTTACAGCCAAAACGAAGATAACGGCCGACAATGCTGTTCCGGCAAGAATTCGTTCGGCACCTGACGCTTCCGGCCACAGGCGCCCCGCCGCGAAGATCGCGGCCCCGACGAATCCCAGAAGATAAAACGCAAGGAGCAACGGATAGACGACGTAATAGTCGATATCGATCGATTTGCTTATGACCGCCGGAAGCGTGACAAGGGCCAATGACACAACGCGACCCATCAGCGTTTTGTAATAGATCGCAATCGTTCCAAACATCCCATCGTGGACGTAATGATTGGCAAGGCAGAAATCGTCAGTCTCCGGTATCGCGTAGAGCGCCGTCGAAACGATCCTGAATATGATGAAAAGAGGCACGATAGCCGCCAACAGCGGCAGTATGCGTAGCGCAAAAAGCTTGGTGGCCATGGAATCCCCTGCAAGTCTCGCCCGGTTATCATGATCTACCCTTACGTGCAATTGAAGGGCGACGGATGCAAAGATGGCCGGCAGCACCGTCCACGGTTTGGCCGGGCTGGCGAACCGCCGCAGGCTGCCGCCCGATGGCATGCGTCGATCCGTAGCTTCAAGTGCAGGAACGTTTCTCCCCGCCCTATGTTCTTCCTTCTCCATCTCATCTGCAGGAGAAACACATGGCTTTGGATGCGAACGAAACCGGAAACCTGATCGGCAGCGACAAGGTTGAGGGAACCGCGGTCTACGGCGCCGACCGCAACAAGATCGGCTCGATTGAACGCGTCATGATCGACAAGAAGAGCGGCAAGGTGTCCTATGCGGTGCTTTCCTTCGGCGGCTTTCTCGGCATCGGCGACGACCATTATCCGCTGCCCTGGCAATCGCTGAAATACGATACCTCGCTCGGCGGCTATGTCACCGGGGTGACTGAGGCGCAGCTTCAGGGCGCGCCGCATTATGGCAACGACAATGCCTGGAACTGGGGCGACCCAACCCGGACCCGCGCCGTCAACGACTATTACGGCGTCGCGATCTGAACGCGGTCGTGAACTGAAATCTGCGAAGGGCTCGCCATACGGCGAGCCCTTTGCGTGCGGCATGATCACCGGTCTGCGCCGAACCATTGCTGCCTCTTCGCGTTAGCTGTGCGGAGGCAGATCATGGGAAAATTCTTCTTGTTCATCGTGGCGGTGAGCATCGCCATCCTGCTGGCGATGAGTGCGTACATCATCAGCCTGTGACGGGCGCACGCCTGACTTGAAACTGCCTGTCGGGCAAATCACCTTCGTCCCCGCTGTCGCGCTGTCCAGCCCTCGCGTAAAAAATATTCCACTTAACGCGTCGGGCAAATCAGTGGCTTAGTTTCGCCCGTCTCACCCGATGAGAGGGGCGGCTCGCGATCGTCACGAACGCGCGGTGGGATGCGGTGGACGCTGATGCTGCGAGTGACGAGCGCAGTTCAAGCGTACGGCGAAGTCGTGTGGTCCTGACGCCCGAAGCTGGCGTCAAGTTCGCGGGGGGCAACTTCTGCAGATGACGGTGGCAACAGAGCGCGTCTCACCGGGGAGATCACGTTATAAGCCGTAAAGCCACTGCGCAGGGAAGGCCGGATGCTCTCCGCTGAACCTGTATGCTCGTGTGCGCTTCTTTTTGTGCGCAATGCACACGGGACCGCGGGTGCAGCGCGCACCCGGTCTTCCCTGCTCCCTCTTGTCTCAAAGAGGGACAACGAAAATTCAAAACTCGGGCGGATCAAGCCGCGAGAACGCGAAACTGTAACCACCCGCCATTGAACCTCGCCGCGAGTTGTCGCCACTGAACCCTTGAAAACCACGACGGAACAGCCGCTCAGAAATTACATGAAGAATTGCATACTTGCCGTTCTGTTCGCATTCGGCGCGATCGCTTCGCCGGCAATGGCCGAGACCTGCAATACGAGCGATGCGCGCTACACCATTGCCCGAACGCTGCGACTGGCCGCCGAACAACGACCGGTCAACGTCCGGTTCCAGACCACGGCCGAGGGCGTGAAGCTCCCGGCCTATCTCAGAACGAAATATCCCGACGAGATGACCATCATCCTGCAGCATGAATTCGACCAGTTAAGGGTGAAAGACGATCGCTTCGAGGTCGTGCTGCGGTTCAAGGGCTATCCGGAACGGCTCACCGTGCCGTTCCACGCAATCAGCGCGTTCTGGGACAGCGGCGAGCGGAAATGCGCCGACCGCTAAGATTCACGCCGGCGTCGCCCGCCGGATCAACGCGCAGAGCCCGGTCATGCGCGCGATCGGATGTTCGACGAACAGCCGGCAGGAGCGAAGCGCGCCGTCAAGCGTTTCCGGCGGCGTTTCCGGCTTCAGTTGCTTCGCAAGCACGGCGCCATGGGCGTAGCCCAGCGCACGGGTCGAACGCGTCAGCGCGGTCAGCCTGCCCTCCCGCTGCAGCGGCGCCAGCATGGTCCGCACCAGCGCGAGATAGGAAGGCCAATATCCCAGATGCCGGTACATGCTCGCGATCAATTGCGGCTCGGTGTCTTCACCGAATGTGTTCAACTCTTCGACCAGCGCTGCCACCTCGGGATCCAGCGCCTCGATCGGCGGCAGTTCCGGGATCCTTGTGCCGGAAGGAGCAGGCGCGGCGTCGGCGGGCCTCACCGCAGCGGCCGGCTGCGGCTGGTAATGTGCCAGCAGCGCGGAAAGAACCACGAGCGCCAGCGCGTTGGTGTATTGATAGCTGTCGAGCACATTGCGGATAAGGGACTGCTCGGTGTCATCGAGGCCGGCGGCGAGCAAGGTATCGGCGGAGAAGCCGGGCCAGTCCGGCAGCGCGATCGTTTGCCTGACGGCTTCGGCGTGGCGCGGCGCGGCACCGAGATAGAGCGGGCGCACCGTGGACCAGGTCCATTCCAGCGCGCCGGGCATGGTCGCAAGGTTGCGCCAGATCAGGTTGACGACGCTGGTGCCGAGAACCTTGCGGATGTCGGCGTAGATATCGGCGATTTCACCGCTGGCCTCGGATTCGAGAACCGAGGGAACGCTCTCTGCCATCGCCGTCACTCAATTCCGAAAATCGACCGCGACCGTGCCGAGGCCGTCAAGCTCCATCTTCACGCTGTCGCCGGCCTCAAGCCACACGGTTTTCACAAGACTGCCGGTCAGCACGATCTGGCCCGCATGAAGCCCCTTGCCTTCCTCGGCGAGATGGTTGGCGAGCCAGGCCAGCGCGTTGTGGGGATGGCCGAGCACGTCGGCGCCGCTGCCCCGGCCGGCCACCCTGCCGTTGATGATGGCGCGGCCCGTGACCTTGAGCAGGTCGGGCGCCTTGTTCCGGGAAACGGCCTTGCCGAGCACGCAGCCGGCGGCGAAGAAATCGTCGGCGATCAGCGTCGGCGCGCCCATCGTTTCCCATTTGACGTAGCGGTCGTCGACGATCTCGATTGCCGGATAATAGGCCTCGATCGCCTCCATCACCCACTCGGCCGTAAACGGCTCCTCGGTCGGCGCAAGGCTGCGCGCCAGTTGTACTGCGATCTCGCATTCGACGCCGACGCGGACGTAGTCGTCAAAGTGCAATTTCGCGCCGCTCTCGTGCACACCCCTGGCGAACACGCCGCCGCCGCAAGGGTGCGGGATGTCGAGATATTGCTGCATCACCGCGCTGGTACAGCCGATCTTGTAACCAGCCAGGCTGCCTGTGTGTGGCAACAGGAGATCATGGACCGCGCGCTGAACAAGGTAGCCCTCCGCCTCGGTGGCGGGAACGAGTTCAGGCGGGAGCGCGGCCAGCGGCGCACGATTGCGGCGGGCGGTAGCGATGGTCTGTGCGGCCGCGAGAATCCTGTCCATCAGCGGCAGCCTTTCCGGTTGAGACCTGCGGTGCCGGCCGCTTGCGGCGGTCAGCCCCCAGGCATGGCCCTACTCGTCGCGATAGACCTTCTCGCGCTTTTCGTGGCGTTCCTGCGCTTCCACCGACAACGTCGCGATCGGACGGGCCTCCAGCCGCTTGAGCGAGATCGGCTCGCCGGTCTCCTCGCAATAGCCGTAGGTGTTGTCCTCGATTCGCTGCAGCGCCGCGTCGATCTTGGAGATCAGCTTGCGCTGGCGGTCGCGGGCGCGCAATTCGATCGCGCGGTCGGTTTCGGAAGAGGCGCGGTCGGCCAGATCGGGGTGGTTCACGTTCTCTTCCTGGAGGGTCTGCAGGGTGATCTTCGAATTCCCTCAGGATCTCGTCCTTCCACGCCAGCAGCTTCGCGCGAAAATAATCGCGCTGGCGATCGTTCATGAAAGGCTCTTTTTCGGAGGGTCGATAATTCTTCAACTTTTCCAAGGTCAGCCCATCTTCGCGTGCAAGGCGGGACGGAAGACTGTCCGTCCGCGCGCGCCTTATATAGCGGCGGGTTGTGACAGACAATATAGGCCGTCTCCCCGGGAACACCGCCCCCAACGCCTTGCACAGGCAAAGTTATCGGGACGGCCCGCCGCCCTAATAGCCGACCGTGAAGCGCTTGCGGATATGGGCCGGACGCTCGATCTCGTCGGCGAGCGCAACGGCGTAGTCTTCGAAGGAAATCCAGCTTTTTCCGTCCGCAGCGGTCAAAAGCTGGTCGGTCCCGAGGCGGAACTTCGCCGGTTCGCTCGCCAGCCGTGAACAGGGCCGAGGGGGACAGGAAGGTCCAGTTGAGTTCCTTTTCGGCCCGAAGCAGGTCGAGGAAGGCCGCGCCCTTCTCGGCTTCGGCCTTGTATGCCACGGGAAAGCCCGCCGTCGTGACCAGCCGGACGCCCGGGGCCACTTCGAGGCTGCCGGCGCCGCCGACGACAAGATAGCGCCCGACCTTCGAATCACGGGCGGCCCCGATCAGCCTGGCCGGGTCGCTGGCCAGAAAATGAACCGAACTGATCGCTGCATCGTGGCCGGCCAGCAGGCGGGTGAGCGCCGACTGGTCCATCAGGTCGCCCTCGGTCGGCGTGACGTTGGCCCCGGCTTTGATCTTTTCCGGATGGCGGGCGATGGCGGTGACGGCATGGCCGCGGCGGGCGAGTTCGGCTGTGATGCGCGAGCCGGCATTGCCGGACGCGCCGATGACGGCGATTTTCATGGACGTCTCCATTGCGATACGCGGATATGGTATCCAATGGTGACTAGATAGCAAAAGGTGTGTAAGTGTTAAGAGAGCACTTCAAGCTCACCTGATTACGCCGGAGTAACTGCCGTGAAAGCCGCCAGCACGAAAATCCCGAACGCCTACGCAGCCGATTGCCCGACGCGCCAGATTCTCGATCGCGTGGGTGACAAATGGGCGGTCCTCATCCTGCTTCTCGTCCGCCACGAACCGATGCGGTTCAATGCCTTGCGCCGCACCATTGAAGGCATCTCGCAGAAGATGCTCAGCCAGGTTCTCAAGTCGCTGGAACGTGACGGGCTGGTCCGGCGCCGCGTGATCGCGACCGTTCCGGTAACAGTGGAGTATTCGATCACGCCGCTCGGCGCGACGCTGGCGAACGCCGTCGATCCGCTGCGTGACTGGGCCGAACAGAATCTGAAGGAGGTGCTGAATGCGCAGCGCCGCTACGACGCAGCCCGCAAATCGCTCGCGGCGTGAGAGGAATCTAGAACTGTCCGGCCTTGGCGAGTTCGACTTCGACCCGCAGTTCGATCTCGGACAGCACGGCATCGAGGCCGGGGTCGCCGGAGGAGGATTTCAGATTGGCGGCGGCATCGCGCAACCGGTTCACCGTGGATGCATCGAGGTTGCCGGAGAGCAGCCCGATCTTGAGTTCGTCGAGCACGTCGAGCGCGCCCCTGCCCCGCGCCACCGACCGCTTGCGGCGCTCGGTCGAATCCTCGACGCCCTGCAGGGCGAGCAGCGCGTCGATGTTGCCGGCGGCCCTCGGCGCCGAGGCGGCGCGCGGCTCGTCGGGTGTGGCCGGCGTGTCCGGCAGCGAGAAGCCGGTCGAACTGGTTCGCCGCGTGCTGCTCGCGGGCGATCCAAGCGTGGTGCCGTTCGGTCCGTAGATGCGCATCGAGATGATTCCGCCGGTAGCGATGGCGCAAGCTTCGCCTCGTCATGGTTAACGACGCGTAAACGACCCGGCAAAATCTGCCGCCGCACGGCAGTTTCGCCCGACGTGGTGAAGCCGGCGCGATGCGAGCTCGGAATCAATATCCAGCGATATCAATCCATTACGTCAGGAAGGCCGCTTGGCACCGATCTCGCATAGTTAATGCTGGACCACCGTCATGGGAGTGGCGTCGCGGTCCGGTTGAAGTTCTTGAGGGGAGCACAGGATGCCCGGCATCCGTTCGGCACGAATATTCTGGGTGGCTTGCGCCGCGCTGGTGACGCTCGCGCTGTCGCCTTCATCCGCCGGCGCCACCTCGCGGATCAAGGATCTCGCCAATATCGAAGGCGTGCGGCAGAACCAGTTGATCGGCTACGGCCTCGTCGTCGGCCTCAACGGCACCGGCGATACGCTGAACAACATCCCCTTCACCAAGCAATCGCTGCAGGCGATGCTCGAGCGCATGGGCGTCAACATCCGCGGCGCCACCATCCGCACCGGCAACGTCGCCGCCGTCATGGTCACCGGCAACCTGCCGGCGTTCGGCACCCAGGGCACGCGGATGGATGTCACGGTATCCGCGCTCGGCGATGCCAAGAACCTGCAAGGCGGCACCCTGCTCGTCACCCCCCTGCTCGGCGCCGATGGCAATGTCTATGCGGTAGCCCAGGGCTCGCTCGCCATCGCGGGCTTCGCCGCTGAAGGCGCCGCCGCCAGCGTCACGCGCGGCGTACCCACCAACGGCCGCATCCCCAACGGCGCCATCATCGAACGCGAGATCGAATTCGCCCTCAATCGCCTGCCCAACGTGCGGCTGGCGCTGCGCAACGCCGATTTCACCACCGCCAAGCGCATCGCGGCAGCCGTCAACGATTTCCTCGGCGTCAAGACCGCCGAGCCGATCGATCCCTCCACCGTGCAGTTGGCAATTCCCGCCGAGTTCAAGGGCAACGTCGTCGCCTTCCTGACCGAGATCGAGCAACTGCAAGTCGATCCGGATCTCGCCGCCAAGATCGTGATCGACGAGCGCTCGGGCATTATCGTGATGGGCCGCGACGTTCGCGTCGCCACCGTCGCGGTGGCGCAGGGCAATCTCACCGTCTCGATTTCGGAGAGCCCGCAAGTCAGCCAGCCCAATCCGCTGTCGCGCGGCCGAACGGTGGTGACGCCCCGCACCGGCGTCAGCGTTTCGGAAGACGGCAAGAAATTTGCGCTCGTGAAAAGCGGCGTCTCGCTGCAGCAACTGGTCGACGGCCTCAACGGCCTCGGTATCGGTCCGCGCGACCTGATCAGCATCCTGCAGGCGATCAAGGCCGCCGGCGCGATCCAGGCCGACATCGAGGTGATGTGATGGACACCAGCCTTGTCAACGGCATCGGCGCATATTCGAAGAAAACGACTTCGCTGATCAACGGCCGCAACGATCCGCAGCTCGCCGACGCGCTGACCAAGGTCTCCCCCGAAGCGCAGAAGAAGACCCGCGCCAAAGCCCAGGAGTTCGAGGCGATGTTCCTCAACTCGATGTTTTCGCAGATGACGACAGGCATCAAGGGTGATGGGCCGTTCGGCAACACGCCCGGCACCGGGGTCTGGCGCTCGATGCTGACGGACGAATACTCGAAGTCCTTCGCCAAGACGGGCGGCGTCGGCATCTCCAATGACGTCTTCCGCAGCCTGATCCTGCAGCAAGCCAACCGCGCCGGCTGATAGAGAGGAACTCGACATGAACCAGCGTCCTCAAGCCAAGCCCGCGCCCGCGGCGCCGATCTCGACGCCGGCCGAAGCGCGCAAGCTCGCGGAAGACCTGATGGAGGTGATGAGCGGACTGCTCGGCATCATCGAGCGCGAAACCGAGCTGGTTCGCGCCGGCAATGTGCGCGAGGCGATGCGGCTGGAGGAAAAGAAGGGCGAACTGTCCCGCCGCTACATGATCACCGTCGAAAACCTGAAGAACGCCCAGAAATACCTCGCGCAGGTCTCGCCCGAATTGCTGACCACGCTGCGCCGCCACCACGACACCTTCCGCGCCATGCTGCAGATCAACCTCACGGTCCTTGCCACCGCGCACGCGGTGTCGGAAGGCATCGTGCGCGGCGTCAACGCCGAGATCCAGCGCAAGAACATCCCGAACACCTATACGGCGTCGGGACAGCGCGCGACGCCGGGGCCGCGCAACATCACCCCGCTCTCGGTGAGCCGGTCGCTCTGAGCGACCGCGCGGTCCGGTTCGCTAAAATTGTCGTTAAATTTACGCGCCCGCGTCAGCGCGGCATTCAGCGTATTCCCTAACACCGCGTTGAGAGGTGCCGGGCTATATTGCTGAAGACGAGGGGTTGGGATTTGACTCGCAGCAAGCCCGGAGGCTGCCATGAGTACAGATTTCAACATCAAACCGGTGGGGGCACCGGTTGCTGCACCGATCGTTCAGCACGTGAGCGAGGCAGTGCAGAGCGCCGTTACGACCGAACTGCCCGCGAGCCAGAGCGTCTCGGCGGCGGATGCAGGCGTGCGCACCAATATCGATTCCGACGCCGTCCATGTCTCCATTTCGAATGCATCGGTATCGAACCAGGTGGTGATCGATCGCGACACCCGCGCCGTCGTCTATCAGGTCGTCGACACCAGGACGAGCCAGGTGGTCAAGCAGTTTCCGGAAGAAGCCGTGCTGCGCCGTCGTGCCTATTTCCACACCCTCGACCTGACCAAGGACGCGCCGCAGCGTCTGAGCGCCACCGATCGCACGGCCTGAAGCCGGTTCGGATTCTGGCCTCCGAACCGGAGCGCCTTTTCCCGGTCACAGGGCAAGTTGCCGCCGCTCAGGACCGCTTCGCGTAGGCCTGGTCGAGATAGGTCTGTCCACTCGCCGGGTCAGTCACCACATTCTTGATCAGCGCCGTGTTGTTGGCCGTCAGGGTGAATTTGGTATCGCCGACCCGGAACCCGTTGTCCTTGATCAGCACTTCCTGATACTTGCTGGTGCCGCCGCTCTGGTACTGCACCTTGGCGCGGAAGCCCGTGATGTTCGAGACGGTGATCTTGAACGTCTTCTGGTCGGCGTATTTCCCGGTCCAGCTACCCTCATAGAGCGTCGGATCGACCGGCACATAGGGCGTGTTGGTCGGGATCGTCATCCCGACCGTCTTGTAGTTGGCCGCAATGATGCTCATCATGTCGGCCATGGCTAGTGCTCCGTCGCCCTCATCACGCCTCAGGCGCGGCCGGAAAGGCCAGCAGCGAGATTGCAGTTGATGTCGATCAGCGGCTTCAGCTTCGCCGGATCCGGATTTAGCTGCATCTCGACCGTTTGCTTCATGACGAACACGCCGATATTGGCGATGTTCTGCCGAACCTCGAGCGACTGCGGGTTTTCGTCGGTCTGCGCCGCGCTCATGAAGATCGACCACAGCCGGCGATTGAACAGCAGCGCGCTTTCCATGTCCTTGCCAGGGCCGGCCCAGTTCGCCTGCACCTCCTGGAGCTGTCGAGCGGCCTTCAGCAGCGCCTGCGCCTCGATTTCACGGGGGGACGACGTCGTCTGCGACGTGCGAGCGTAGGCTTGGGCAGCGTTGGACATTCAATAACCTCGGTGAGAGCGGTTCGCAGGACCGCGTGGACGTCAGGAATTTGCCTAACTTTTTTACAGGTTGCGCCTTTAAATATGGTTAGCGACGGTTACCAATTGTGTCGGAAGCCCGGCAGCCGCCTGATTTCCATCACCTTGCCCGCCCTGGGTTCTGATGGAATTAAGATCGGAGCCCAAATTTTTCGCTTCGATACTTTTTCTTGCTCCGAAGACGGATCAAAGAAAAAACGGCGGGGTTTCCCCCGCCGTTTCAATCGTTGAAATCGTCGTCTTGCTCAGCGCAGGAGCTGGAGCACGCTCTGCTGGCTCTGGTTGGCCAGCGCCAGCGCGGACACCGCGATCGACTGGCGGGTCGACAGCGCCTGGCTGTTGGCCGCTTCCTCGTTGGTGTCGGCCAGCGTCAGGTTCGACGAGCCGGTCTGCAGCACGTTGATCAGGTTCTTGGAGAAGTCCTGACGGATCTGCACGATCGACAGGTTCGAACCGAAGGCCGAAGCCTGGGACCGAAGCGCGCCGCTGGCGGCGTTCAGGGAGTTCAGCACCTTTTGCGTCGACGAATTGTCGATGAAATCGGTGCCCTGGATCAGCGGCGAGAGGCCGAGGCCAGCCGGATCGAAGTTGACGCCCATGATGTTGAGCGTCGACTTGCCGGTTTCGTTGAACACCAGCTTGAGCGCGTCGCCATTGAGCAGGTTCACGCCGTTGAAGGACGAGTCCTGCGCGGTGGTCTTGATCTGGTCGATCGTCTGGTTGTACTGGGCAACCAAAGCGGCGCGGGTGGCCTGCGAGTTTACATCCGCAACCGTATTGACGACCGACACGCCCTCGAAGGCTGCGCCCGGGTTGGTCGCCGTGCCACCGATCGCGCCAATGTTGTACGAAGCAGCATTGTTCGTGGTGGTCAGGGTGATCTGGCCCGTGGTGTTGATCGAGGCCTGGAGGTTGTTCGCCGCCAGCGCCGTGTTCAGATCGTTCAGGGTGGCGACCTGGCCGGCACCGGTGCCGAAGGTGATGTTGGTCGCAACACCGCCGCCGGTCGAGCCGATCGTCAGCGTCAGGCCGGTCAGACCGGGGTTGGCGGGCGTACTCTTCGCCGTGGTTCCAGCAGCAAGACCAAGCTTGGCCAGACCAGTGCCACCGATGACGAGATCAGCCGTGGTGCCCGCATTGAGCGTCACCCTGCCGCCGCTGACCGCCGAACCCGTGCCGCCGCTATCGACGTCGATGCGGGCCACGACGTCGGCAACGGTTGCGCTGGCGATGTCGAAGTAGGTGGTGTTGGCGGCGATACCGGCCGAACCGCCCGCGCTCGAGTTGTAGAACGCCAGCGTCTTGCCGTTGACTGTGATCGTGTCGCTCGACGTGAAATTGCTGGTCAGCGAGTTGGTGCCGACCGCGCCCTTCAGCGCGGTGCCGGGCCCGATCTGCGCGGCGGTTGCCGGAGCGGACGTGCGGGTGATCGTGCCCGCGGCGAGGCCGATCTTGGCCAGGCCGGTGCCGCTCGTGGTGATATCGGCGCCCGTACCCGTCGACAGGGTGAGCGCACCGTTGACGAGCGTCGAAGTACCGCCGCTCGCGGTATCGATCGCGGTCTTCAGGGTGTTGACCGTGGCGCTCGCGAGATCGAGATAGACGTGGCCGAACGTCGAACCGGGCGAACCACCCGCGCCGGAGTCGTAGAAGTTGATCGTGGTGTTGTTGACGACGATCGTATCCGAGGTCGTGATCGCCGACGCAAGCGCGTCAGAGGACGGGCTGGCCGTGCCGGCGAGAAGCGTCGATGCCGTGATCGGAGCCGGCGCCGTGGCAGCATTGGTGCGGGCGTAGGTACCCGGGGTGAGACCAAAAGCGCTGGCACCCGTTCCCGTTCCGCTGATGACGAGAGAGGCGCCGGTGTTGCCGGTGATCTCGATCGCACCGCCGACGAGCTGGGCAGAGCCGCCCGCCGCTGTGCCGAGCTTGGTCAGGACGGAAGAGAGGGCATCGTCAACAGAGATATGCGTGGCGTCCGAGAGACCGCCGGCACCGGTGATGGTGAAGGTGGTGGCGCCGACCGTGAGGGTATCGCCGGCGACCGGCGGCGAGGTCAGGGCGCTGACAACCGTGGCGGGGCTTGCCGCACCCGGGATCGCCGCACCGGTATACACCGGAGCAACCCATGCGCCGAGGTGGTTGTTGTTGATCACGGTACCGGTCGGGCCGGTGGTCGAGGTGTAGCTCTGCGTCACGTTGTTGTAGAGCACGGACCCGTTGACCGAGCTGGTCACCTGGGCCGTGGTGCCGAGCAGGTTGGAAGCGGTTGAACTCGACGTCGCGCTGGTCGCAGTCGACTTGGCGTAGCCGACGGTGGTCTGCAGCGCCTGGTTGGCGATCGACTTCGCGCTGTCGACCAGCTTCTGCAGCGAGGTGATGCCGACGTTGGCCGCCTGCAGGACCTGCACGCCATTGCCGATGCCGTCGAGGAGATTGTTGATGTCACCGGCGCGCGAATCGAGCGACGAAGCGGTGAAGAAGTTGGTCGGGTTATCGAGAGCCGTGTTGACCTTCTTGCCGGTCGACAGGCGGTTCTGCGTGGTCGCAAGCAGATCAGCGGTGGACTGCAGCGAGAGGAGGTTCTGGCGAACCGAAGCGGAGAGAACAATACCGGACATGTTTCATACCTTTCTGGTGTGAAATAAACGAGCCACAGTCCCGACCTTTCGACCGGGCGACACCTCACTCTGAAACCAAGTCTCTAAGAAAAAATGAATCCGGTCGGGCAAGCCGCCCACAAAGAGGGTGAATTTGAAATTAATTGGCCGCGCCCGAATCCGCCCCGTATTCCTACGGGCCGCATGTAAAAGAGCCGCGCCAATCGGGCACAACTCGCGAGTTTACGAATGATTAACCATCATCAGAAAGGATGCGAGTCTGCCGGCGGGCATCGACACACACGAACGACGGAGATCAGGCATGGCCTTGAAAGTCGAGCTCAAGCCGCATGAGCGAATCATCATCGGCGCCTGCGTCGTCACCAACACCGATCAGCGCGCCCGGCTACTGATCGACGGCGACCGTATTCCGATCCTGCGGGAAAAGGACATCCTCACGCCGGAGACCGCCGACACGCCGGCCAAGCTGGTCTATCTCGCGGTCCAGCTGATGTACCTGTCGCCGGACCCGATGGCCCATCACCCGACCTATTTCAGCCTGGTGCGCGATATCCTCAGTACGATGCCGAGCGCATGGCCTTTCATCGAAGGCATCAACAACTACATCCTCAACGGCGATCTCTATCATGCGCTTAAAGAATCGAAGAAGCTGATCGGTCACGAAGAAAAACTTCTCGAAAACGCCAGGGAGCTCGGCGCTACCGCGGCTGGCGAGCGGAAATCGGCGTAGCGGCGTCCCGAACGCATGCGAACGAAAAAGGCGTCCGCAAGGACGCCTTTTGTTTTCGCGAAACGCAAGCCCGACCGTCAGATCGGCAGGAACTTGGTCAGCGTTGTCTGATAAAGCATCGACGTGGTCTGATACGAGGCCTGCAGACTGGTCTGCAGCGCCAGGATCTTGGTCGCCACTTCGTCCTGGTTGATGCCCTCGATCGCGTCGAGCATGGTCTGCGCCATTCCCTTGAGCTGGGTCTGGCGATCGGTCGACGCCTTGATCGCGGTTTGCGCACCGGCAAATTCCGCCTGCATGTCCTGAATCGATTGCTGCCCGCTCTGCGGCGCCAGGTTTGCCGAAATGCGCTGCTGCAGCGCGCTCACCTGCGCCTTTGAATTCGGGTTGTTGGCATTGGTGGTGACCGCGGCATATACGGCGATGTTCTGCAACTGGTATCGCAACGACTGCTCGTTGGCACGCGCTCCATATTGCACGGTGATCGACTGGTCGACGCGCGCGATCGCGGTGCCGCGTGCCGGATCCGAACCCACTTCGCCGGTATACCATGACACCGTATTGCTTGAGGTGCCGCCGATCAGATTGGTGGCCGTGGCGAACGGCGGACCGTCGACACGCAGCGGCGCCGGATTTGCGCTCGCAGTACCGCTGAAACCAAGCGCGGCGAAAGCGGTGGCGTTCGAACTCGATATCTCCAAGCTGTTGCCATCGCCACCGTGCAGTACGATCACGCCGCCCGTGACCGTCGACGGCGTACCGGTTCCGGTGATCGAATCGATCTTTGCCAGCAGGGTCTGGACGCTGTCGGTGACGTTGAGCTGGTTGCCGGTTGCACCGGAGGCGACGAACGTGATCGGCGTGCCGTTCACCGTGATGGTATCGCCTGCCGCAAAGCTTGCGGCCAGCGAATCGGTGCCGGCTGCGCCGGAAAGCAGCGTGGCGCCGGTGATCGGCGCCGGCACCGTGTCCTGGTTGTTGACGGCGCCGCCGACTACAGTCGCCGACGGACTGAAGAAATTCTCCGAAGCCGCGACCGCCGAGGCGGCAACCAGCGCCGTGTCGCTCAGCGTCTGGACCGAGGTCGTCAGCGCAGCCTGAAGATTCGCCGTCGTGGCGACGGTGTCGACGCCGATCAGGAAGGAGCCGTCAGGCGGCGGATTTGTCGTGGTCGCCGTCAACGCGATCTGCTCGCTGGTGCCATCGGGCAGGTTGAAGTTGAAGGTGATCTTGTCGCCCTCGTTCGGGTTGACGGCGCCGAGATCGACGGACACCGCCGGCGGCGCGCCGGCAGGCTGCGTCACGGTCGCGCCGGTCAGCGACGAGGTGACCGCGCCCAGCTTCAGCCCGAACGACGAACCATCCTCGGCAAGACTGGTCACGGTCGTCGTGAGCGGCGGCGACGAAACAGTGAGATGCGCCATGTTGCCGACGCCCTGATCGGCCTGGCGGCGCTCGTTGATCAATTGTTTCAGTCCGGCCTGCGTCCCCGTGCCTTCAAGCATGACGTCGGCCGGCACTGTCGCCGCCGTGTCGGTGGTGCGGCCGGAAAACAGATAGCGATCGCCCGACTGACTGTTGAGCAGCGACACCGCATTGGAGAACGCGGCCTGCGCAGTAATCTGGCCGGAGGTTTGACCATTGTTGTTGAGCACGATTGTCGAGGAAGCCGCCGCGCTTTTCACCGACTTGCCGATATCGACCATTCCCTGCAGCGCCAGGTTGACGACGCTGAGCCTCGTGTTGACGTTGTTTGCGGTGTCCTTGAAGGAATCGATGCTGCTGACCTGCGCGCGCAGGCTGAGCGCAAAACCCCGGTTGGCGCCCTGCCCGGCATAGGTCGTCGAAACCCTGCCGCTGGCCAGCTGTTGCGTCAGATCATTGAGCTGATTGCGCAGGTTGATGATCGAGGTGCCGATATAGGATGTCCTGCCGTTAACGCCGTCGATAGACATGATATCCTCACATGGCCTGGATCAGCGTGTCGTACATCTGCTTGATGGACGACATGACGCGCGCGTTGGCGGAGTAGGCATTCTGCAATGCCAGCAGATGCGCCATCTCGTCGTCGATATTGACGCCCGAGGCATCCGTCACCTTCTTCTGCAGGGTATTGAGCACCACCGACTGGCCGTCCGCCAGTTGCTTGGCGGCGGTCGCGGCTTCGCCCTGCTGGCTGATGAACTGCTTGGCAAAATTGGTCAGCGTCCCGGTGAACGGAGCGCCGGTGGTGCCGATACCGGTCTGCGGCGAATACCGATAGTTGCCGGTCTGCAGTTGGGCGAGGACGAAGTTGGCGCGCGTGGTATCGCCGGCCGCCGTCAACGGGCTGGTGGAGAACACGATGGCGCGCGAGGGATCGCCGAGCAGCCCGAGATTGACGCTGATGCGCCCGGCGAGACCTATCTGCTGCGAACCGTTGGCGGTGATCGCGCCGCTGAACACCCCGCCATTGTCGGTGAACAATGGCAGTTGTGCGTTGCCGCTGGTCAGCGACGACATCGTCGTGGTGACCGATGCCGCCAGCACGTCCGAGCGGTTGGGCGCGCCGTCATCCAGAACGCGCAGCGTCGAACCGGACGGATTCGAAAACTGGAGATTGGCGCTCGACCCGAGCGCGGCGTTCAGCTGGGAGACTACCGAGGCCATGCCGCCGGTGAAATCGATGCCGAGCACTTCATCGTTCGGATCGAGCGTCGCGGTATTGCTCAGCGGCAGCACGCTCGGATCGTCGACGCGCACGATCGACAGGTTGTGCGTGATCCCGGTGGTGTTGTCCTTGTAGGTGACATGGACGATGTTGCCGGACTGCAGACCCGCAAGGTCGAGATCGAAGCCGGTCTGCGCTCCTGACACGGCCGCAGTGCCGTCCGTTGTCAGGTCCGACAGCGCGCTCGCCATCGACGCCGCAAACTGGTCGATCTGCGCCTGCGCCTTTACCAGCGTGTTGTCGCGCAACTCCAGATAGGCCGCGATCTTGCCAGACCGAATCGAGTTGGTCGACACCAGATCGTAGCTGCCACCGTGCGGGAAATTGATGGTGATGGTACCGACATTGTTCTTGGCCGGATCGGAATTGTACAGCGTGTTGGGTGTTATCGTGCCCTGCGGATTGAAGCTCAATTGCGCCGCTTCGGTACCGACGAGCTGCACGCCCGAATTCGTGAACACCGTCACCTGGTTGAGGTCGTTGACGACGGTCCTGATATCCACCAGTGACGACAACTGGGTGATGTACTGGTCGCGCTGGTCGAGCAGCGAGGCCGTCGCGGCATCCGTCGTGCCGTTGTTCTGCAATTGATTGTTGATGAACGCGATCTGGGCCATCGCGTTGTTCGCCGTGACGATGGAATCGTTGATGCCCATCTCGGCGTTGGCGCGAAGGCTCTGGATTCCCTGCGTCGTCGCATTCAGCGTCTGCGCCATGGTCTGCGCGGCGGCAACGGCGCTGATGCGCGCCGACTGCGAATCCGGGCTGGTCGACAGGCCCTGGAACGCGGTCAGGAGCTTGTTGAACGAATCCTCGATGGTGCCGCTTTCCGCCGGATTTCCGTAGACGTTCTGCAGGTTGGCCAGGAACGTCGCGCGAATATCGGCATAGGCCGCGCCGGAGGTTTCGGTACGAAGCTGGGTCTGCAGGTACTGGTCGAGCTGCCGGTCGACGCCATTGAGCAGAACGCTCGAACCATAGTCGCCGGTCAAGCCGGTAACCTGGATCACCGACTTCCTGACGTAGCCCGGCGTTTCCGCGTTGGCGACGTTCGACCCGACCAGCGAGATTGCGGCCTGCGTCGCGCGCAGGCCGGACATTGCGGTGGAGAGAGCCTGAACTCAAACCCATGACTGATTGCCCATCTCAAATCGCATTCGCGAACGAACCATCGCGCATCAGCGCAGCACGTTCAGCAGATCCTGCACCATCGTGTTGGAAGTAGTGATCACCTTGGTGTTCGCGGAATAGGCCTGCTGGGTGACGATCAGCTTGGTGAACTCGTCGGCGATGTCGGTGTTGGATCCTTCCAGCGACGAGCCGACGATGGTTCCGGCCTTGCCGTACAGCGCCTGTCCGGATGCGTCGGTCACCTCGAACGCGCCGCCATTGACGCGCTTGAGGAAGTTGGTGCCGTTGAAGGTCGCGACCGAGATTTCGGCAAGGTCGAGGTTGCGGCCGTTGGAATAGTTGCCGACGATGCGCCCGTTGGTGCCGACGCCGACCGACTGCAACTGGCCGGCCGGGAAGCCGTCCTGCTGGATCTGGTTGACCTGGACGTTGCCGTTGGCATCCGCGAACTGGGTAACGCCGCCGGTACCGAAGTTGATGACGGGATTGCCCAGCGAAACGCCGTTGACCACGGCGTTGTTGAGCGTGAGGTTCGGAATCGCCGGCGTCATCTGTCCCGACGCCGAGAAGGTGAAATTGGTGTTGACGTTCTGCCAGGCGACCTGGGTGCCGGTGGCGTTCGGATTGACCTGGTAGAACAGGTTCCAGGTATCGGTATGACCGGGGCCGAGCGTGGTGCTGTCGGTCTTGGCCCAGCGGAACTGCAGGTTCACCGGTGCACCCGACACGTCGTAGGTCGTGACCGCGCCACCCGCGATCGAACTCGTCGAGGAAGGTCGAGGTGTCGTTGCCGATCACCTGACCGGTGCCGATGGTGCCACCACCGCCGCGTGTTGCAATTGCGGTGCCGGTAAAGCCGAGCGCGGCGAAGGCCGTCGTGTTGTTGCTCGTGACCGAGAGATCGGACGCAGTGCCGGAGTGCAGCGTGATCGACCCGGCGTTGATACCGGACGGGATCGCCGTACCCGTCAGCGCGTCGATCTTGCCCAGCAAGGTTCCGATATCGTCTCCGATGTTGATCTGATTGTTGCCCACGGCGCCTGACGCCATGAAGGTAATGGTTTGGGCATTGACCGTGATGGTGTCGCCGGCGATGAAGTTGGCGGAGATCGAATCGGTACCGGCCGCGCCGTTGAGCAAGGTCAGGAGCGTATTCGCCACCGATGGCGTCGCCTTGTTGTTCTGAATGGTGCCGCTGGTGGAGGCGTCCGTATAGGGCGCCGCGGGCGTTCCCACTACCAGCGGGTTATGTCCGGAAGTGTACGATGCCGGCGCGATCAATTCCGATCCAATAACGGAGACGTCGTGCTTGGTGGTGAGCGGATAGCTGGCGAGGTTGGCGCGGTAGTCGATCCTGGTGGTTTCCTGCGCCGGCAGGAAGTCGTTCTGGAATCGGAGCACCTGCGGCGAACTGCCGGACGGGTTGCCAGTGGTCGGGTCGATCGGCACGCCCTGCAGGTAATAACCGGCTCCGTTGACGAGATAGCCGCTCTTGTCGAGCTGGAAGTCACCGCGGCGGGTGAAGCGGTCGACGCCGTCGAACACCGGTGTGCCGTCGGTGAAGTTGCCGGGCTTCTGGACCGCGAAGAAGCCGTTGCCGTTGATGGCCATGAAGGTCGCGACCGATGCCGTCTGCACGTCGCCCTGCACCGAGTTGGTGGAGCGGGATTGCGTGGTCACGCCGCCGGCGAGCTGCGCGGTCGAGGCGGTCTGCGGAATGAGGTCGAGGAACGAGGTATCGACGCGCTTGAACGCGGTGGTCTGCGAGTTGGCGATGTTGCCCGAGACGTTTTCCAGCGCGTAGGAGTTCGCGCGGAGGCCACCGACCGCGGTAGTGAGAGCGCCGAAGATACCCATGACATTTTCTCCAAATTCGATCCGGGCGGCTCGCCGGTCCCGAAAAGATTCCGGGCAGTTTCTGGCCGCGTCGGGAGACGATGTCGCAAGCGTCGTGCCAGACTCCAAAATGCATAAAAATCAAAGACATAAATAAAATGCCCCGGTCCAGGGACCGGGGCACAATTGCCGGGCGGGCAACAATTGCCGGGCGAAAGGCGCTATGACGCCGAGGGTCCGGCCGGGTGAAACACCAGGCCAAAGCCGTCGATGCAATATCGAAGGCCGGTGGGCTGCGGACCATCGTCAAAGACGTGGCCGAGGTGTCCGCCGCAGCGTCGGCAGTGCACTTCTGTGCGCAGCATTCCAAAGGTGCGGTCTTCGGTCTTGCCCAGCGCATTGTCGAGCGGCTGCCAGAAACTCGGCCAGCCGGTGCCACTTTCATACTTCGTATCCGAGGAGAACAGCGGCAGGTCGCAACCGGCGCAGGCAAAGGTGCCCTTGCGCTTTTCCTTCAGCAGCGGACTCGAACCCGGTCGCTCGGTGCCGTGCTTGCGCAGGATTTCATATTGCTGCGGCGTGAGCTGCGCCCGCCATTCGGCGTCGGTCTTTTCGATTTCGAATTTCCCGGCGGCCTGGGCCGGCGTCGTCCGCAGCCAGCGGAAGGCAGCCAGACCAAACAGGCTGGCGACGGAAGCGAGCAGGATTCGGCGGTCCATCATGGATATCTCCGTGCAAGGTGGGCCAACGGTTCGCCATCAGGTACGGGCTTGCGCAGGCCGAGGTTACACCGACCCGTTCCGAATTCGCTCACTTTCCTGCGAGGGAACGACTTCCTGCGAGGGCACAACGGGCATGCCGCCCTCTGCTACCGCTACCGGCCGTGGCGGTGGCGGGCGTAACGGCCGCATCCCGGCGGGCGGATGGCTGGACGGCCTGGCGCCGGCCTGGCGATTGGCCTCCGCCAATCGCGCCTCACGGATGCGTTCGCGCGCGCGGGCACCTTCGCGATAGCGCGCCAGCGCGCCGGCGGCAGCGGAACTGCCCCGCCCCCACATCCCGATCAGATGGCCGGCCGCCCGGCCGGTCGTTCCACCCGCCCACACCAGTTCGAACGGGGAAAACAGCCGCCATCGATCGTCGCCCCACAGGATGCTGCGCGCGATCAACTGCCCGGCCATCGCCGAGGCGTTCAGCCCCTGGCGGCCGAAACCGCTGGTGACCCACAGCCCTTTGCGCAAGGCGCCGATCTGCGGCATGCCGTGTACGGTGACGCCGACCGCGCCGCCGAATGTCTCGGCAATCGGGACCTTGCCGAGTTGGGGAAAGACGGTGGCGATACGGCGCGCGATCGCAGCGCCGAAGCGCTCCGGCCGTGCATCCCAGGTGGTTTCCGGGCTCGCCCACATCAGCCGGTCGCCGTCCACGACCCGGAAATGATCGATGCCGTCGCTGTCCGCCACCGAACCCCTGAAGGCAATCATCTCGCCGAGGCGTTCGCCGAGCGGTTCGGTCACCGCCGCATAGCGCCAGACCGGCAGCAGCGTTTCCGACAGGCGGCGCATCGGCGCGCCGAGATGAACGTTGCCGGCCAGCACGATATGCGAGGCGCGCAGCCGCGCCGACGGCGTCACGATGCGCTTGCGAATGCCCGATGGGTCGATGCTGACGACCGGCGTATCCTCGAAGATGCGCGCGCCTGCCCGCCTTGCCTGCGCGGCGAGGCCGTGGACGTATTTCCGTCCGTCGATCTGGAACGCGCGCGGGTAATAGATGCCGTGGAAATAGCGCGCGGTTCCGAGCTGGTTGCGAACGCGCTCGACCTGCCAGCCCTCGACTTCGGTTTCGAAATCGTGATTGAGCATCTGCAACCGGCTGATCAGCGTTTCGCCGACGTCGACATTGGAGACTTCCAGCGCGCCCTCGGTGAGCGCGATGCCCGGCATGGCCTCCTCGGTGGCGGCGGCGCGAACGTATTCGGCGCCCTCCTTCGACAACGCCCAGAGTTCGCGGGCATCGTCGAGACCGACGCGCTCGATCAGGTCGGCGATCGGAAGGCTGTAACCCGGCATGACGGTGCCGAGTTGATGGCCAGACGCGTTCCAGCCGACATGGCGGCCTTCGAGCACGGCCACGCTGGCGCCCTGGCGCGCGGCCTCCAGCGCCACCGTGAGACCGGCAAGGCCGGCCCCGACCACGCAAATATCGACGTCCAGGTCAAACGAAAGGCGCGCGCGAAAGGGCGCGTCCTCATCGGGGCCGTTGGTCGCACTTGTGAAAGTCTCGGTCATGTCGTTTCTTACGGACCGCTGCGGCGGTTGTCACCTTGTCGCGGGCATGAGCTTGTAGATTAATCCAGACTAAGACCGAAATCGAGATGCGCCCATGCGCCGTTTGTTGCTGCTGCGTCACGCCAAGACCGAACACGACGCGCCTTCGGGCCATGACCAGGACCGCCGCCTCGACGAACGCGGCCGGCTGGACGCCGCTGCGATCGGCGGCTGGATCGGCCGGCATCCGCCGCTTCCGGATACGGTTTTGGTTTCTACCGCCGTGCGCGCGCACCAGACCTGGGACATCGCGCGCGAGGCGATGCGGGATGCGGCCGGGGAAAAGCCGCCCGAGCCGCAGGTCGAACTGCTCAACGAGCTCTATGGCGCAGAGCCGGCCGAGCTGTTGCAGATCATCCATATGGCCGAGGCAGCGGACCCCAAAGGACTGATGGTGATCGGCCACAATCCCGGCATGCACGAGCTGGCGCTGATGCTCGCCGGCAGCGGCGACGCCTCGGCGAAGAAGGCGCTGGAGGACAATCTTCCGACCGCAGGTCTTGCGATCCTCGACTTTGCGGTCGAGAACTGGAGCGAGGTGGCATTCCGTCGCGGCAAGCTCGTTCGCTTCACCAGCCCGAAATTGCTGAAGCAGGCGCTCGACGATTGAGCCGGGCGGACATTCCGCCTCGGCCATGTTAGCCTGACGATGCCGGCAGCCCGCCAACAAGCGTGCGCCGGTCCGCGCCAAGAAGCCTGTCAAAACAGGACGCTAGCTCCCGGTTCTGAGAAACCGGAGCCGATCAGGCTTCAGCAGGAGGTGAAGATGTTCAAGTCCATTCTCGTGCCGCTCGACCTCACCGACACCGACCTCGCAAAGCCCGCGATTGCGACCGCAGCGACGCTGTCGCAGACCTGGAACGGCACGGTGCGGCTGCTCAACGTCCTGCCCATGACACCGGTGATGCTGGCGGAATACGTGCCGGCCGATTTCGACGCGCAGCAGCGCGAGACCTCGCAGGAAGCGCTGGCGATCGTGGCGCGCGAATCCGGCATCGAGCCGGCGCGCATTTCCGCCGTGGTGCGGCAGGGCGGCATCTATCACGAGATCCTCGAAGAGGCGGCGGCCATCAAGGCCGACCTGATCGTGATGACGTCGCACCGGCCGGCGATGCGAACCTACTTCCTGGGCTCCAACGCCGGCCATGTCGTGCGCTACGCCAAATGCTCCGTGCTGGTGGTTCGGCACTGACGGCCCGGTGAAACGCACCGGTCCCCGGCCTGCACCTTAGCGGATACGTCCGAACTCCGGATCGATGGCGCCGCGCACCGCCGACTCGATTCTGCTTCGCTCGATGCCGATGTCGCGCAGTGCACGATCATCCAGTTCGCTCAATGTTTTGATCGCCTCGCGGTGCGCCAGATAGGTCACGACGCCATTCACCCAGCTTCCGAGCAGGCGGAAGAATCCGACCGGCAGGGATTGCTGCGCAGGCTGGACGGCTGTCGGGGATATCATGGTCATCGTTCGTCTCCAGTTGGCTTGAATGCGGCAAGGCACTGCCGCTGGCGCAAACGCCGGTGAAGCGCCTGCACCCCTAATGCTCCGATTGCTTGCACCCCTCTCAGTGCAATCACGGGCTTGATGGCCCTTAAATGATCCGATACATTTCTCGGTGCAAGGAAAACATTGCTCTCGGTGCAATAATGTCGAAGTTCGAATACCTGAAGCTTGCCGATACCGTTGCGGCCGAAATCGCCAATGGGGCGCTGAAACCCGGCGACCGTCTGCCGCCGCAGCGCAGCTTTGCCTATCAGCGCAAGATCGCCGTCTCGACCGCCAGCCGGGTCTACACCGAGCTCCTGCGCCGCGGCCTCGTCATCGGCGAAGTCGGGCGCGGCACGTTTGTTTCCGGGGAGACGCAGCGCGGCGGCAACCTCACGCTGGCCGAACCACGCGGCGTCCGCATCGACCTCGAAGTGAACTATCCGCTGCTGCCGACGCAATCGGCGATGATCGCCAGAAGCCTCGCGGGGCTAGAGCGGCCGGAAGCGCTCGATATCGCGTTACGACAGGCGACCAGCGTCGGCACGGCGGCGGCGCGAACGGTTGCCACAGAATTCCTCACCCGCAAGGACTGGTCTCCCGACCCCGATCAGATGGTCTTCACCGCGAACGGAAGGCAATGCATTGCCGCAGCCCTTGCCGCGGCGGTGCCGAACGGAGGCCGCTGCGGGGTCGAGGCGTTGACCTACCCGTTCATCAAGGACATCGCGGCGCGGCTTGGCGTCGCGCTGGTGCCGCTGGCGATGGACGAGGATGGCGTTCGTCCGGACGCCGTCCAGAAGGCCGTTCGCGAAGCGCAGGTGTCGGCCCTGTACATTCAGCCGACGATTCACAATCCGCTGGGAATCACCATGCCGGCGGCGCGCCGCGCCGAACTGGTCCGCGTCGTCCAGAAGCTCGACCTCACGATCATCGAAGATACGGTCTACAGCTTCCTGGCGGACAAGACGCCGCTTGCCGCGCTCGCGCCCGACCACTGCATCGTCCTCGACAGCCTGTCGAAGAAGGTAGCGCCGGGTCTGGCGCTCGGCCTGATCGTTTCGCCGACGCACCTGCGCGAGCGCGTGATGGCCGCGGTGCGATCCGGCGGATGGACCGCTTCCGGTTTCGCCCTTGCCGCCGGACAGCGCATGATGGGAGACGGCACAGTTTCCGAACTGGTGCGGCTGAAGCGAATCGACGCGGCGCGACGTCAGCAGATGGCCGCCAGGTACCTCACAGGTTTCGAAATCCAGGCGGATCCGCAATCCTACCATCTCTGGCTGAGCCTGCCCTCGCACTGGCGCTCGCAAACCTTCGTCGCCGCTGCCGCCCGGCGCGACATCGCGCTGACACCATCGACCACGTTTGCGGTATCCCCCGGCCATGCGCCGAACGCCGTCCGCCTCGCGCTCGGCGCACCCACGTCCGAACAGCTCGAACAAGCGCTGCGCACGCTTTCCGGGATGCTGGCCGCAAAGGAAGATGTCGATACGACCGAATGAGATTACCGCTCGCGCGCGCTCTCGGGCCACTCGGCAATGAAGCCCTTTGCCTTGTACGGCTCGATCTTGCCCCACTCCCGCAACATGCGGCGGGCAAGTTCGGGATTGGCGTGCCACTGCGTCCGCGGCGTGGTGAAAGTGTCGACCGTCACCAGCATCTTCTCCACCTCCGGCCAGTGCCGGTGCAGCGTCATCGGATAGCGGCGCGCGGTCCAGCTATTGCCGAGACAGATCACGCTTCGGATTCTGGAGAGCCCGACCGCCGCATCGATGATCGGGAGCGAGAAGGTCACATTCTCGCCCGTGTTGGTGGCGCGGTCTTCCCGAAGCACGACGTCAGCCGGAATGCCGCCCGCAATCATCGCGCCGGCAATGATCTCGCATTCCGACCGCTCCGATCCCGGCGTGATCCCGCCGCTGACGATCGCCCAGCGAAAATAACCGCCGCGCCACAGCCGGCAGGCTTCGTCGACCCGTAGCTCGACGTCTTCGCGCGTACCGAACACGAACAAAAGATCGGCCGGGACGCAACGGCGTCTCCACCAGATGCCGCGCGTTGATCGCGGCGATTTCGGCCTCGGTCGGCAATCGCATGGTCAATTCGTCACGACGGTCAAGATGACCGTAACGATGCCCCAAGCCACCGCGGCCGGCAAAGTCACATTTGGTTTCGCCTGATTGCAAAGGCGCTACGGCAGCAGCGCGTCGGGGAGCCGGTCGAACGTGTAGCGGCACGGCCGGTTGCGCTTGATGAAACCTCCGATCGTCCAGATGAACCAGATTGCGATCGCGACCAGAAACAGCGCGCCGGTGAACTCGGAGGTCGCAAGTGCGCGCCAGAGCAACCCGATCATCGCAATCGCCAGAAGACCCACTATCGCAACGGCGGCGCCATACGTCGCGGCGCCGATGCCGCCGAGCAGCGAAGCCTTGCTGCCGGCTTCCTGCATCCTGCGGTGCAGTTCGACGATGAAGGTGCGGTAGTCCTGATCCTGCGGGGCCATCAACGCGACCGTCTGCCAGGTTGTCGAGAAGATCGCGATCCGCCCGCTGCCGGTCTTTGCGATATCGGCGCGGAACCGCCGGGGCTGCATCGACATCGGCCGATAAGATAGACGGACCGAAGCGATGTCGGCATAGGGCCAGACGCCGGAACGGCTGCCGACGCGCCAGGACAACCCGGCGTCCGTCAGTTCGAACTGATACGCCGATCCGACCAGCGACGCCTTGTAGGCATAGCGAACCACCGGCGAGGCTCCCTCGCCTTCCGTCTCGGGCTGGTTCGTCAGTGATGTCGGCAAGTCGCAAAATCCCGGTATCGATTGAGGCCGCCTGCTTGCGCGGCGATCCGGCTTTACCTTACAAGCGGTGCATGGCCGAGACGACCTATTTTCCACGCCGCATCATCCTGGCCGGCGCAATCGTATCCGGCGTGCTGCTGGCGCTCGCCGTGCACATGCTCGGGGCGCGCTACGGGCTCGATCTCGGCGGCCTGTGGCGATCCGATGCCCGCGAATTCATGCCCGCGGGCGCCGCTATCGCGTGGTGGCTGATCGCCACTGTCGGCTTTTCCGGCGGCTATTTCGCCGCCAACCTGATGCACAGTGCGGTCTCGGGACAAATCCCGCAGCGGATGCGCCAGTTTCTGATCGCAGTGGGCGTGCTGGTCCTGGCCGGCGCGGGACAGGCCGCCTCGGCGCCGAGCCCGCTCCCCACCATTTCCGGCGTACTGGCGGGCCTTGCGGCATTGTGCCTCGGCGCCGTGATGGCGTTCTGCGGCGCGCATTTCGCCTTGCGCAGGGCCTGACGGCTTCGAGATTCAGGCAACGAAGCGCGCCCGCCCCGTCGACAGCATCTTGGCGACCTCGGCGGCGGGTCGCGGCGGACTGAACAGATAGCCTTGCGCCTGCGTGCACCCCTCGCGGCGCAGCAGTTCGAACTGCGCGACGGTCTCGACGCCTTCGGCCGTGGTGACAATGCCGAGGCTCTTGCCCAAACCCGTCACCGCACGAACGATCGCCATGGAATCCTCGCGCGTCGTCAATTCGCTCACGAACGAGCGGTCGATCTTGATCTTGTCGAACGGAAAACTGCGCAGGTAGCTCAGCGATGAATAGCCGGTTCCGAAATCGTCCAGCGAGATCCTGACGCCGAAGCCGCGCAATTCGTGCAGCACCGCCAGCGTCGCCTCGCCGCTATGCAACAGCACCAATTCGGTAATTTCCAGTTCGAGCCGATGCGCCGGGAAATCCGCGGCTTTCAGCGCCTCTTTCACCGACGAAACAAGACTGGAATTCCTGAACTGCACCGGTGACAGGTTGACGGCCACCCCAATGTGGTCCGGCCAGGCCGATGCGTCCACGCAGGACTGCCGCAGCACCCATTCCCCCAGTTGAACGATCAGGCCGGTTTCTTCCGCCAGCGGAATGAAGTCCGCCGGAGATATCCTGCCACGCTGCGGATGGTTCCAGCGCACGAGCGCTTCGAATGCCGCCACGGTGTTGGTGGCGACGTCGCGGATCGGCTGGTAGTGAACCTCGAATTCGCCGCGCTGCAGCGCCGCCCGCATGTCGAGTTCCAGCAATCGCCGCGCCTGCGCGCGGGCGTCCATCCCGGCCTCGAAAAAGCGGTAGGTGCCGCGGCCGACTTCCTTGGCGCGATACAGCGCAAGGTCAGCCTTCTTCAGCAGTTCGTCCGGATTCTTGCCATCGTCCGGCGCGAGCGAAATGCCGATGCTCACGCCGATGACAAGCTGGTGGCCAGCGATCTCGTAGGGCGCGGCGACCTTCTCGACCACAAGACTGGCGAGCGCGGTGACTGCCGCCGGCTCGCAATTGCTGCAAAACTGCACGATGGCAAACTCGTCGCCGCCGAGCCTTGCGACCGTGTCGTTCTCGGTGACGCATTCGCCGAGACGAGCGGCGACTTCCTTGAGCAGCGCGTCCCCGACCGGATGGCCGAGCGAATCGTTGATGTCCTTGAAATGATCGAGATCGAGGCACAGCACGGCGAGCTGATCGCTGCGCTTTGCCAGGCGGAGCGCCTTCTCCAGTTGTTCGCGAAACAGTATCCGGTTCGGCAAATTGGTCAGCGCGTCATGGCGCGCCATGTGCGAAATCTGCTCCTGCGCCTGCTGCCACTCGGTGATGTCTTCGAAGGTGGCGACCCACCCCCCGCCCTTCATCGGCTCGTCGATCACGCGGATCGAACGCCCCGCGCGGTTGATGACCTTGGTGACGGTGTTGCCTGCCCTGACCTCCGCGATCACGGTGGCGACGAACAGGTCGGGATCGCCGTCCCAGCGATTGAGCGCCTTCTGGTGCCGCAGGACGTCGAGCAGCGAACGGCCATGGAGAGGCAGGCCGGTTCGTCCCATGAGTTCGGTGTAGCGCTTGTTGAAGAGCAGGATGCGGCCATCCGCATCGAACATGCAGAGTCCCTGCGACATGTTGTCGAGCGCGGTGTCGAGCAGAACCTTCTGCCGATGCAGTTCGTCCTTGGCGCGGCGGTCGAGCATCGCCGCGAGCAGCGATATGCCGAGAATGGCGAAGGCCGCAACCGAGGTCAGGAACGAAAGCGCAGTCGGCGAGATCGACAGCCCGTCGGTGCCCAGCGTCGGGTCGGGAATCAGCGTGACCGCGCCCATGCCGGTGAAATGATGCGAGACGACGGCGACCGTCAGCAGCCCGGTGGCGGCAAGCATGTGAATGGAATCGTCACGGCGCACGGCGACAACAAGCGCCAGCGCCGCAAACAGGCTCCCAAGCACGATGGAGGCCACAACGATACCGGGCGACCACACGATGTAGGCTGGAAGATCGAGAGCCATCATGCCCGTGTAGTGCATCGCGGCGACGCCGGCGCCGATGATGGCCCCACCGAGCGCGACCGCCCGGCGGCGTGCGCTGGCGAGCGCCGTGCAAAGACCGGTGGCGACAATGGCCACCGCAAACAGCAGCGACAATAAGGTAATGGGGATGCTGTATCCGGCGCCCGCACCGGGATCGTAGGCCAGCATCGCGACGAAATGCGTCGCCCAGATTCCGCAACCACCGACCACGGCGTCGAGACCGACCCAGATGGCGCGCGTTCTTCCGCGCGACGCCCTGGCACGATGAAACAGGCTGATCGTGACCGCGCTGGCCAGCCAGCAAATGGCGGCGGCCAGCAGGACCAGTCGCAGGTCATGCTCGGTGGTAAGGCAAGTCAGAACGCGGTACATTACGGCTCCCTCAATCGGTCCGTAACAGCACAGCCATTCGTATATTTGGGGTAACCGCCTCTGTTCGGTTGAGAGGATGATAAATAAACGGTTCGGTGGAACTTTCGTCGCGCGGGACAAGCGCCGCCTGAAGTGCAGAAAATGCCGGTTCCACGCAAAAAAGCCGCGCGGTGCGCCCGCGCGGCTTTTTGCCTCAATCAATGGCCGAGATTAGCTCGCGGCCCGCAGGTTGACCTTGCCTTCCGCCAGCGAGGTCAGTTTCCTGTCGGTGGTCTTTTCCTCATCCAGCGTCTGCTGCAGGATGCTGGCGCAGTCGTTTCGCCCGAGTTGGCGCGCCCATGCGATCAGGCTGCCGTAGCGGGTGATCTCGTAGTGCTCGGCCGCTTGCGCCGCGTTGATCAGGGCCGCATCGAGCACTTCCTTGTCCGCGACTTCGGCCGCCACCTCGTCAGCTTCCTCGATGATGCCGTCGATCGCCGGGCAGTCGACCGCCTTGATCTCGGCAGCATGCATTCGGAATACCTCTTCGAGGCGCTGCACATGCGTTCTGGTTTGATCGAGATGATCCAGAAAGCCCTGCTTGAGCTGCTTGTCCGTTGCCTTTTCCGCCATCCTGGGCAGCGCTTTCACGAGCTGCTTCTCAGCGTAATAGATGTCCTGCAACTGATGTACAAACAGGTCGTTCAAGGTCTTGATGTCCTTGGTGAAGAGTCCCATTGCGTTGATCCTTTGCTGGAACACGAGGCGGCCGGAACCTCCGTTTGCGCCGTCATGCTCGATCCTGATGGGCGTTAACCGGCTCGGGGCATGGTCGTTCCTGACGGTCTCGAAAACGCCCCGATAGAACCCTGATACCGCAGCAAAAACGGCCGGCGGCACGGACCTTGATGCGACTCAAAATCGTTAACGAAGCGACATATGTAGGGCGTATGACAGCAGCCGGCGAACGAGGCCAAAACGGCGGCTTGTCAAGGACTGCACAACGCCCAGGTTTTGGCTTATGGGTTGCGCGCACGGCGCCTCTCGCCGTCGACTGTCACCTGTCGTGACGGGCCTTTTCTTGCGTAGCCGCCCCGCCGGGAGGATGAATGCATCGGTTGCTGACCACGCTCGGGCGTGGCTTCAAGGATAAGATCGGCTGGAAACGGCTGGGGATCGCTGCGAGCCTTCTCATCATTATTCTCGCGGTCACCCACCTCGTTCGTACCCTGAAGGGGGTCGACACCGGGATCATCCTGACCGCGCTGACCGAAATCGCCCCGCACCGGATCGCGCTTGCCGCGCTGTGCGTCGTAGGCGCGTTCTGCACGCTGACCTTCTATGATTTCTTCGCATTGCGAACCATTGGCAAGAACCACGTTCCCTATCGTATCGCCGCGCTGTCGAGCTTCACCAGCTACACCATCGGCCACAATATCGGCGCCACCGTCTTTACCGGCGGAGCGATCCGGTTTCGGATCTATTCCGACTACGGCCTGAGTGCGATCGACGTCGCCAAGATCTGCTTCCTCTCGGGATTGACGTTCTGGCTCGGCAACCTCTTCGTGCTCGGCCTCGGCATGGCGTGGCACCCGGAAGCCGCGACCGCGATGGACCTGCTGCCGCCGGCGATCAACCGGTTGATCGCCATCGGCTGCCTGGCCGGCATCGGCGCCTATTTCGCCTGGCTGCTGATGGGCGAAGGCCGCCGCGAACTGGGGCAGAACGGCTGGAAGGTAGTGCTGCCCTCGGCCCGGCTGACCCTGCTTCAGGTGCTGATCGGCGTGGTCGATCTCGGCTTCTGCGCGCTGGCGATGTATCTCTTGATGCCGATGGAGCCGCACATCGATTTCGTATCGCTGGCGGTGGTGTTCATCCTGGCGACGCTGCTCGGCTTCGCCAGTCACGCGCCCGGCAGCATCGGCGTGTTCGACGCCGCGATGCTGGTTGCGTTGCCGCAGTTCGGCAAGGAGCAGTTGCTGGCCACGCTGGTGGTGTTCCGGATCCTGTATTTCCTGATCCCGTTCGGAATCTCGATTTCGATCATGGGGGCGCGCGAGCTTTGGCTCAGCGTGATCCAGCCGTGGCAGGAACGCCGCCGGCTCGCCGATGCCTGTGCCGCCGATGCCTGTACCGCCAAGGCCACGGTGCGGCAGCCGATCAAGGGCCGCCAGTCTTGAGGCCGGTAACAGCGACGTTATCTGCGCCAGCGAGTCTTTTGGGCTAGGTCTGTCCCATTCCCTCATTTCTGCCTTACCGCTAACGTCAAACGCGCCATGGCCGGAATTCCCATACGTTCAATGCTCGCGGGCGCGCTGATTGCCGGCGCGCTGGTCGCGGTCGCCTCGTCCGCGGCCGAAGCCCAGACTGCCGGCGACGGTCAGCTGCAGATTTCGTGGGAAGTGCGCAACCGTTTCCGCCTGTTCCGCGAAGAACGGGATTTCCTGCTGCACGTCGAAAGCGGCCGCGGCCGCAGCGTTCTGGCCTCCGAACAGGCGCTCGAGATTCAAAGCGACGGCCGCGGCTGGGCCCGCAATACCGTGAACCGGCTCTGCATCGACCTCGCCGGACGGGTCAGCGAGCCCTGCAACCGCGACAACGTCAAGGAAAGCTACCTGACGCCAATCGACCATCCTGTCGTGGTGAGGCTCGCCGGACCTGTTCCGGTCGGCGCCACCTGTGCCTGGTCGTTCGACGACGGCGACGGGCCGCAGACCTCCACCTTCGACTGCGCCGAGCCGGTCAATCTGCGGGTCCGCTACGGCCGCACCACACTTGCCACCGCCGACGTCTCCAGCGCGGAGGGCGGCCAGCGTGTTTCCACCGAAATCACGGTGCGCGACATCCTCATCGCCGGGCTTGGCGACAGCGTCGCCTCGGGTGAAGGCAATCCGGACCGGCCGATTGCGCTCTCCGATGAAGGCTTCTGCTTCCGCTCCTATCTCGGCAGCGCCGCCGGGCAATACTACCGCCCGAGCCGCGCCGGTTACAAAGGCGGGCGCGCCTGCGAGGCGCCGGATTCGCTGGCGGTCTGGCAGCGGCAGAGCGCACTCTGGTTCAACCCCGCCTGCCACCGCTCGCTCTACAGCTATCAGACGCGAACCGCACTGGCGCTCGCCGTGCAGTATCCGCACATTGCCGTCACCTATTTGCCGCTGGCCTGCACCGGCGCCACCATCGCCGACGGATTGTTCGGCTCGCAGCGCGCGCGCGATTGCCTGCCGTCGAAATCGGGCGGTGCCTGCCAGGGCACGGTCAACGGACAACTCGCCGAGTTGCGCGACGCGCTCACCGCCGCCAAGCGCCGCCAGCCGGACCGCAAGCTCGACCTCGTTCTGCTGTCGGTCGGCGCCAACGACATCTATTTTTCCGGACTGGTCGCCGATGTGATCGTGGATACCTCGACCGAGCGCGCGCTGTTTCGGCGCAGCGGCGTCATGGCCTCGGTGGACGATGCCCGCACCGCCTTGACACGAGACCTGCCGCAGGGCTTCGCCAAGCTGCGGGAAGCGCTGAAGCCCCTGATCGGCAGTGACCTGTCACGGGTGATCTACACATCCTACGCCAACCCGACGCTGGCGGGCGGCAACGCGCCCTGCCCGGGCGGACGCGCGGGTTTCGATATCCACCCCTCCTTCAACGCCCAGCCGCAGCGGCTCGCCGCGGTGTCGGGCTTTGTCGAGAACGAATTTCTGCCGCAACTGAAAGCGCTGGCGTTGTGCGAGGGCGGTATCCTTTGCCGCAATCCGCGCGCCGACCGCATGACGTTCGTCGACAGCCACCAGCGCGCCTTTGCCGGACACGGCTTCTGCGCCCGCACCGAGAGCGATCCGGAATTCGACCGGCAATGCTTCTCGGCACGCGGTGAGAGTTTCGACCCCGACATCGTCACCGCCGCCAGCCAGCCGATGCTGTGCGGCCGCAGCGCCGGCGAATACCGCGCCTACCTGCCCCGCGCGCGCTGGATACGCGACGCCAATGACAGCTACTTCGCGGCCATGACCTATCCGCAAGGCCTGCCATCGTCGCAACAGCCGTCCGATATCCACGACGCGACCTGGGGAATTCTGTCCGCCGTCTATGGCGGCGCCGTGCATCCCAGCGCCGAAGGCCACGCCGCAATGGCCGATGCCGCACTGCCTGCCGCGGCCGGCGTGCTGCAACTCGATGCAGGCGTGCCTGAGGTGATCTCGCAGCCGGTGCCACCGATCGCACCACCGGCGCCTCTGCGCTAAGACGCGTTCGCCGCTCATCGCACGGTTTGCTTGCGTTGTGGCTCGACGTGGGGACGGAACGTCGTCTTGTCGGTGCCGCAATCCGGGCAGCGCCAGTTTGGCGGAATGGCGCCGAATGCGGTACCCGCCGGGATCGACAGATCCGGCAATCCGGCCGAGGGGTCATAGATGAAATAGCATCCCCCGCAGATAAAGAGCTGACGGCCCGCGGGTCGATGAGCGGCAGGCGGCCGCGCGAGGGCTGGAGCCGCCCAATGTCATCGGCGCTGAAACGGTATCGCCGACGGCCACGCGCCCGCTTTCACGGGCGACAAGATAGATACCGAGTTCCTTGTGGCCGAAAGCGGCGCGCAGCGAGGCCGGCAGATCGAGGTCGCGGCGTCCCGTTTCCGGGTTGACGTTGGTTGCACCGCATCGGCCATTGCGCCGGTCGACCCGAAACAATCCATCCCCGATCCGGATATCGCTGCCGACCCACTCGAACTCTTCCCACGGCTTGGCGCCATCGATGTAGAAATTGGCACGGAAGCGCAGCGGGTCGATACGGTACCCCCACTGCTCCTCGAGGCTGCGCACCGTGGCCAGGTTGATCAGCGAGATCACATTGTCGGGCTTGTCCATGAAATGCCCGTTCTGCGCGCGAACCAGCGTCGGCGCCCCGCGCAAGCGCCGGAACCAGTTGCCAGAAAAATTCCTCGACCCTGGCACGCGCCGCCGCATCGTTGAGATCGGCGGTCAGGAGCTGCTGATTGTCCTGTCCGATCGTGAGCTGCATTGTCTCGACATCGAGCGTGGTGCGGACGCGCGCCAATGCTTCTTCCAGCATCAGCATGACGAACAGCCCCTTCTTGCCCCATCTGGGATCGCTGGTATCGAATGGAGCGCCCGGGCGCACCAGAGCAAAAGTACGATCGTGCGGAACCGGCTGTCTGGCTTCCAGTTCGACCCGGGCGAGCGGCTGCGGGCTCAATCCCTTGATCGGATAGCGATAGATATTCTTCAGGACGGGCATCGGTGCGTTACCTCGTGCGATGATCCGCGCCGAGAGTGCACGAGGAGGCTGCGCCCTGCGTAGAGCCGGTTGCTGCCGAAGTCTGGGTGCCAGCGTTCGCGATGACGAAGGCGGCAACACCGCCGCAGCGGCGGACTGCTGGGAAAAATACGCGGTCATGTCCGTGTCGGGATCGTCGATGGCGTCATCGATGGCATCCGACAGCCGCGCGATGCCCTTCTCGATCTGCTTCCGTGACAACGCGGCATATCCGAGCAGGATCGCCCGGCCGGTCAGCGCCGTCGGTGCGTGCACGTGAACGGCGGCGGATGCGAGGGAATAGACGCCCACCCTCGCCCGCAGCGCAGTGGCCTCCACCGTCGCGGCATCGGGGATGCCCGGCGGCGGATACCAGACGATGTGCAGCCCGCCCTGATCGCCGTCGACGACGACATCGCCGAAATTGCGCCGCAACGCCTCCACCAGACAGTCGCGATTTTCCCTGTAGTGCGCACGCAGCCGCAGCAGATGCGCGGAATAGCTGCCGGTTCGAATGAAATCGGCCAGCGTTGCCTGCTCAAGCCATGGATTGCCGGTACCGAGCAGGCATTTTTCGGAGCGCACGGCTTCGGCGATCGGCTCGGGAACGACCATGTAACCGATGCGCAGCCCACTGCCGAGGGACCTGGAGAACGTCCCGAGATAGATCGTGCAATCCGGCGCCAGCGCCGCGATCGGGGGCAGATGCGAGCCCTCATAGCGGATGTCGCAGTCGTAATCATCTTCCAGCACGTAGCAGCCATATCGCCGTGCCCAGGCGATGATCCCGGAACGCCTGTCCGCCGAAAGCGTGCCGCCCGTCGGATATTGGTGCGACGGCGTCAGATAGAGCAGCGACGTCGTGCGATCCGGCAACCGATCCGCGATCAAGCCATCGCGATCGACGGGCACGCCGATCACCTCCGCCCCCGTCGCCTCGAATGCCGCAACGGCACCCTGATAGCAGGGATCCTCGACCACGCCGAGCGCGCCGCGGGCGAGAAACAATCGCGCGGCGATCGCCAGACCTTCCTGCACTCCGGAGACGATCATGATCCGCGCGGGATCGGCGACGACGCCGCGCGATGCAGCCAGGTGATTGGCAATCGCCGTTCGCAACGATGGAAGTCCCGCCGGGTCACCACGCAGCGTCAGGCCCGCTGCGCCGCCGTGGGAAAGATTCGCCTGCAGCAAGCGGCGCCAGGTCTTGAGTGGAAACAGGTCGGCGCTGGGCCGGCCGGGAAAGAAATCGAACAGCAGGCGATTGCGGGCCGGCGGCATGGGCTTTTGCATGCGCCCGTGACGCAACGGCATCGGCATGCGGGTGTGCAAACCGTGATTGGTCAGGTCGTGTGACGCGCGAACCGGCACCGGCTGTCGAGCGAGTTGCTCGGCCACATAGATTCCGGACGCCGGACGCGACTCGACGATGCCTTCCATCAGCAAGAGATCGTAAGCGCGCACGACGGTGTTGCGCGAGATCATCAGTTGCTCGGACAGACGCCGCGAGGACGGCAACCGGGTGCCCGGAGCAATCCGCGCGCAACGGATCGCTTCGCGAATCTGATCGACCATTTGTGTCGTCAGCGACTCGGGCCGGGATCGATCCAGAAGAACCGAGATCTGCATGTTCATCGCGCCCGGCCTGATACCGCTTCAGCGAGCAGGATCCGGTTCTCTCCTTCGATCGCAATCTTCGGCCGGTTTTTCGGTCATGTCAGCCAGTTTGTCGGATGAAACGAACTGGCTCCCTTGCTTTGCCAGCAACTGGCCTCATCGCGGCCAGCGGACACCCGCCGCTGCCCACGGCACATGCAGGCGCTGCCTGAAATCCAGGCACAGCCGTCCAACTCCTGAGCAATGAGCGAAGAACCGCGCCCATCGCATCGTCAGCCGATGGACCGATTGCATTTTACGCCGGTGGCTCTCGGTCGCATCGGCCCTGCATGCGAGCGTTCGAGCCATAGACCGGGGCGCAAGGGAGCGCGTCAGGAAGCTCTTATCGATCCACTCTTATCGATCCAAACGAACCAACAGGAGAATTTATGAGAAAAGCTCGACATCGCTGGCTGCATGCCGCAGCCGCCATCCTCCTCACCGTCGCGTCCGGCATCGGAAGCGCCAGGGCGCAGGACACCATCAAGATCGGCGTTCTGCATTCGCTGTCCGGAACCATGGCGATCAGCGAGACCATCCTGAAGGACCTGATCCTGATGGAAGTCGCCGAGATCAACGCCAAGGGCGGACTGCTCGGCAAGAAGATCGAACCGGTCGTCGTCGATCCCGCATCGAACTGGCCGCTGTTCGCCGAGAAGGCGCGCGAACTGCTGGTCAAGAACAAGGTGTCGGCCGTATTCGGCTGCTGGACATCGGTGTCCCGCAAATCGGTCCTCCCGGTGTTCGAGGAGCTCAACGGGCTGCTGTTCTATCCGCTCGAATATGAGGGCGAGGAAGCTTCCTACAACATCTTCTACGGCAGCTCGGTGCCGGACAACAAGGCGGTGCCTGCTGTCGAGTACCTGATGAGCAAGGACGGCGGCGAAGTGAAGCGGTTCGTGCTCGAAGGCACCGACTACGTCTATCCGCGCACCAGCAACAAGATCATCCGCGCCTATCTCAACTCCAAGGGCGTCAAGGATGAAGACATCATGGAGAACTACACCCCGTTCGGCTTCTCCGACTGGCAGACGGAAGTCGCGGCGATCAAGAAGTTCGGCTCGTCCGGCAAGAAGACGGCGGTGATCTCGACCGTCAACGGCGACGCCAACGTGCCGTTCTACAAGGAGCTGGGCAATCAGGGCGTCAAGGCCACCGACATCCCGGTGATGGCCTTCTCGGTCGGCGAGGAAGAACTGGCAGGCCTCGATACCAAGCCGCTGGTCGGCCATCTCGCGGCCTGGAGCTACTTCCAGTCTGTCGACACCCCGGAAAACAAGGCGTTCATTTCCAAGTGGCGCGCCTACACCAAGAACCCCAAGCGGGTGACGAACGATCCGATGGAATCGGCCTATATCCTGTTCCACATGTGGGTGCAGGCCGTGCAGCAGGCGGGCACCACCGACGTCGAAGCGGTTCGCCAGGCCATGATCGGACAGAAGGTCAAATCGCCATCGGGCTTCGAAGTGGTGATGGGAAGCAACCACCACATGGCAAAACCCGTGATGATCGGCGAAGTCCAGGCCAATGGCCAGTTCAGCATCGTCCACAAGAGCAAGGCGTTGCCGCCGAAGGCGTGGAGCCCCTACGTGGAAGCCAACAAGGGCAAGGTCGCCGACTGGTCCTGGCCGTGGGTCTGCGGCGGTTGCACCACGCCGCGGTTCGCAGCGAACTGATCTCCCTCGGTTTCCCTGCGATACGTCGTCCGGTTACGTCGATTTGTCGGCGTAACCGGAAAACGCCTTGAAACTATTTTGCGGGCGCTGGTACGGGCGGCGTGGGAGCCGCGGCCTTCTTCGGCGCAACGGGCGCCTTGGCCGCCCCGGCGGGCGGCTTCATCGCCGCGGCTTGCGCCGGCAGATATTTCGCGATGATCGCCGGATCGACCTGCGCCATCGCCGTATCCGGCAAGCGGGTCCAGACCTCATCCCTGCCCAAGAGCGAGAAGCCGAGATAGCCGCGCATGGTCAATGTCTGGCCGTCGGCGCTGAGCGTCATCTTGGCCTTGTAGATCTTGCCGTCGCGCGGATCGAGCACGTTGCCGTTCTCGTATTTCAATCCGTCACGCTTCATGTCGCGGATGAAGGAGAGCCCGAGCCACGGCGCATCCTTTCGATCGTCGGTGCATTTCGAGCAGGTCGGATTGGGCGGATCGCCGGGTTCGAGAAAAAGCTTGGCGAATGCGCCTTCGAACAGACCGTCGCGCTCGACCACCAGGAACCATCCGACCGGCTTGCCCTTCTCGATCTTCTGCCACAGACCGCCCGCCGACGGCTCCGCCGGCTGCGCGGCAAGTTCGGTTGCAGATATTAGGCCCATCGCGAGCAGCAGTATCAGCCAAAATCCGGAGCGAGCGTTGCGCATCATAATCACCCGATAATCCACAAAAGAATGGCCGCAGACTAAGGCCATTTCGCGGACGGTTCCAGTGGCCGCACCGGCATGGAACTGGGCTGCCGGCGATATCCGGGCTGGCTTCAGTTGACCCCGAGCTTCTTCTGCAGGCTCGACGACGAGGTCGTGTACTGGAACACCAGCCGCTTGTCCGGATAGACATAGCGGTGGGCCTTCTGCGCCATCAGTGCGCCTTCGTGGAACCCGGAGAGGATCAGCTTGAGCTTGCCTGGATAGGTGTTGATATCACCGATCGCAAAGATGCCGGGAACGTTGGTCTCGAACGCGGCCGTCTCGACCGGCACCAGATTGTTCTCGAGCGCGACGCCCCAGTTCGCCACCGGGCCGAGCTTCATGGTAAGCCCGAAGAACGGCAGCATCGTATCGCATTCGATCTTCGAGACCGCGTTGTCGTTGCCCTTCATCACGGCGCCGGAAAGATTGCCAGCCTCGCCTTCCAGCGAGGTGACCTGGCCGATCTTCAAATCCATCTTGCCGGTGGCAACCAGCGTGCGCATCTGTTCGACACTGTGGGGCGCAGCGCGGAAATCATCGCGCCGGTGCAGAAGCGTCACGCGCTTCGCGATCGGATGCAGGTTGAGCGTCCAGTCGAGCGCGGAATCGCCGCCGCCGACGATCAGGATGTTCTTGTCGCGGAACTGCTCCATCTTGCGCACCGCATAGAACACCGAGGTGCCTTCATAGGCCTCGATGCCCGGCACCGGCGGCCGCTTCGGCTGGAACGAACCGCCGCCGGCCGCGATCACCACCACCTTGCATTCGAACACCTTGCCGGCGTCGGTCGTCGCGCGAAAGCCGGGGTCGCCGATCTTCTCGATCGTCTCGATCATTTCGTTGAGATGAAAGGTCGGGTTGAACGGCTTGATCTGCTCCATCAGCGCTTCCGTCAGGCCATGTCCGGTGACGAACGGAATGCCGGGAATGTCGTAGATCGGCTTTTCCGGATAAAGCTCGGCGCATTGCCCTCCGATCTTGTCGAGGATGTCGACGAGATGGACCTTCATGTCGAGCAGGCCCAGTTCGAAAACGGCGAACAGGCCGCACGGACCCGCGCCAATGATCAGCACATCGGTTTTGATCGCTTCGCTCATATCAGCTTCTTTTCGGTTGAATCCGGCGGAAAGGCCGCATCTGTCTAGCCAAGCCGGGGCTGACAGGAAAGCCATAATATGGCGTCCGGGCCGCTTCAGCCCCCTTGCCGACATTCGACAAGTGGGCTGTAAGGAAACGAGAATTCGGAGACTGCCCCGTGAACGCCCCAGTACGTCCCGACGCGTCGCCGCGCCTGGAGGATTTCCCCTATCGCCTGTCGGACAATGTGCGGTTCGGCGACCTCGACCCGAACCAGCACGTCAACAACGCGGTCTATGCGACCTATTTCGAAACCGGCCGCGTCACGCTGATGAAGGACCGCAGCTCCGGGCTGATGCCGGACGGCGTCACCTGGATCATGGTCCGGCTCGACATGCATTTCCGCGCCGAACTGCGCTGGCCCGGCACCATCGAAATGGGATTGGGGGTCGTCAAATTCGGCCGCACTTCAGTGACCTTCGACCAGGTCGTATTCTCGGAAGGCAGATGCGTAGCATCGGCGCGATCGGTATCGGTGCTGCTCGATGAGGCGACGCGCAAGCCGACGCCGCTGACGCCGGACATCCTGGCGAGCTTCCAGCGCTGGATCCGCCGCGGCGTCGATCCGAATGAAGCCGGCTTGGACTAAGCCTGCCGTTCCGGGGTCGACACCACGAGACCGTCGAGTTCGTCGGTCACCTTGATCTGACAGGACAGTCGCGAGTTCGGCCGCACGTCGAAGCCGAAATCCAGCATGTCCTCTTCCATCGGGGTCGGCGCGCCGACCTTCTCGCGCCACGCTTCATCGACATAGACATGGCAGGTCGCGCACGCGCAGGCGCCGCCGCATTCAGCCTCGATACCCGGAATGGCGTTGCGGATCGCGGCTTCCATCACGGTCGCGCCGTTTTCGACTTCAATGGTGCGGGTCTCGCCGGAATGGTCGACAAAGTGGATTTTGGCCATGATCGCTCGTGCTGCCGGAATAGGTAAAGGGGATCCCGGCAGTCGTATAACGGGTCGATCCGCACAGCGCCAGCGGTCGGCACGAAAACCTTGCCGGGGACATTTTTCCGGGATTTTGGCCGAAACCGACGGCTTTGCCGCTTTAGGAGCGGCGCAGCACCGTCTCGATCGCCGCCTGCGCCAGCGCCACCGCATCGCCGAGTTCGGCAAGCGGGCCGGACGGGTCGGCCCCGCTGGCGATCGCCGCTTCCACGCTTGCGGCCGCATCGGCGACGGCAAAGGCGCCGATCGCACGGGCCGAGCCCTTCAGCGTATGCGCCAGCGCGCCTGCGTCCGGAGGCATCGCCGCGAGCGCGCCGACGAGCTGCGCCGACTGGCCTGCAAACATCGCCAGCACTTCCCGCTCAAGTCCGGCATCGCCAAGCGTCATGCGCTTGAGGTGATCGAAATCGATCGGCCCGTCATCGGGAGCGAGCGGCGGCGACGGCATCCATTGTACCCGTTCGAGATGAAGCGACATGGCTGACCCGGTTCCCCCGCCAAACCAATTCCCGGCGGAGCCATCGGGCACAGCCAACCACAGCAGAAGTTAACGGAACGTTCACTGAACCTGCCCCGGGCAGGCCCCCTTTCCGCCTCACCGCCGCCCCAATCCGCGAGTGGTCGAAAAAATTCTGTGTATCCGTAAGGCTTTGAACAACAAAGATGTTAAGGATGATTAAGGATGATTAAGAATGTCTTAATCGCGGCCATTTCATTCGCATCGCTCAACCAATAGGATGTCCGCGGATGTAGCGGACCAGGTCGCCGATCAAGCGCTTGCGTCACCGCAGGGGTATGACTTCGGCTTCGAGCTTGCGGGGGATTTGCAAGAACGGCCGACGCGTAAAGGTTAAGAGGGGTCGGACTGAACATGGCGAACACTCCCAAGAAGGTCAAAGATCCCACTGAAGTCGCGCTCTCGGCCATCCAGGAAGCGCTGAACATCAGCGATACCAGCGTCGCCTCCAACCGGAATGCCATCGGCAGCGAGCTCGCGCCGTCCACAATTCCCTCCACATCGCCTTCCTATTCGGACAACGCGTTCGACACGCGATCGAGCGCGGATCGTCCGGCATTCGAGCCGATCGATGAGCCGCGCGGCCAGCGCCGCGCAGCCAATGACGATCGCGAAACCATCGGTCAGATCCTGCAGGCGATTCAGAAGGGCCGCCCTGCCCGCAGCGTCTACACGCTCGCCACGATTTTCGGCGGCGTCTGGCTGCTCGGCTGTGCGCTCCTGAGCGTCAGCTTCCTGTCGTCACTTCAGGCTGCGGTCGGACAGAGCGGCGGCGTGCTGGTGCTTGCCGCGCTCGCGGCATTGTTCTTTGCACCGGTGATCCTGTTCTATTTCCTCGCCAGCCTCGCCTGGCGCGGCCAGGAAATGCGGATGATCGCGCAATCGATGGCGCAGGTCGCGATGCGCTTCTCCGAGCCCGAAATTGCGGCCGCCGATTCCATGGTGACCGTCGGCCAGGCCATCCGTCGCGAGGTCGCCGCGATGGGTGACGGCGTCGAACGCGCCATCGCGCGCGCCGGCGAACTGGAAACGCTCGTCGCCAACGAGGTCGCGGCGCTGGAACGCGCCTATAGCGACAACGAAGTGCGCATCCGAGCGCTGCTGCAGGACATTGCCCATCAGCGTGACAATCTGGTCGGCCAGGCCGAGCAGGTTCGCAGCGCCATTTCCGGCGTCCAGATCGACCTGCGCCACGACATCGCGCTGATCTCCGACGCCATCGCCTCCCGCGTCGACGAAGTCGCAAAGAGCATCACCGGCGCGCTGGAAGAACGCGGCCAGCATATCACGAGCGCGCTCAGCCATGCCGGCGACAACATGATCCTGGCGCTCGGCGAACGCGGCGGCGACCTGCTCGACCGGCTCGAGGAAGCCAGCGCCGAAACCACGCGCGCCGTGCTCGACGCCTCCGAACGGCTGACGACCAGCCTCAACTTCAAGACCGGCCACGTCCACGACGAGTTCGTCGACCTCGCCGATCGCGTCCACGAGATGCTGAACGAGCGCATCGATCGCATCACCGGCGAGTTCGAGCAGCGCTCTTCGACCATCGTCGACGGCATCTCGGACCGGACCGAGCAGGTCCACAACTCGCTGAAGAACTCCTCCGACTCGCTGCTGCTCGAGCTCGAGCTGCGCTCGGACGATCTCGTCGGCAAGATCGACGAAGCCGGCAACCGTCTGGCGTCCCAGATCCTCTCCTCCGGCGACAAGGCCAGCGACGCGCTCGACGTGACCGTGAACACGCTCGTCGCCAAGGTGGTCAGCCAGACCGAGACGGCGCACGACAGCCTTGCGCTGCAGATGAGCGCTTTCGACGAACTGGTGAAGAACCAGGGCGGCGAACTGGCGGAAAAATTTGCCCGCGACAGCGGCACGCTTGGCGCGCTGATCACGCGCCACATCTCGGAGTTCGATCGCACCGTCAAGACGTTTGGCGGCGAGATTGTCGAGCGCATGGGCCAGCGGACCCAGGAGATCGGCGACAGCCTGAAGAACTACGTAGACACGTTCGAAACCCGCATCACCTCGAATGGCGGAACGATCACCGCATCTCTCGATCAGCGCCTGCTGCAGTTCGAAACCACGCTCGGCAGCCGCGTCAGCACCCTCGACACCTCGCTGGACGACAAGATCAGGTCGTTCGACGAAACCATCGACGGCCGCCTGAAATCGCTGGAAGTGAGCTTCGACACCCGCGCCAGGTCGGTCACCGAAACCATCGACGGCCGCCTCGGTACGCTGGCGACGTCGCTGACCGACGGTGCGGCGCAGGCGATCCAGTCGATCGACCAGCGGCTGAGCTTGCTGACCTCCTCACTCACCGACGGCACCGCGCAGGCGATCGCAGCGATCGATCATCGCGTCGCCAGCGTCGTCGAAACCGTCGACGGCCGCAGCACCCATCTGACCGACACCATCCAGGCCCGGTTCCAGGAAATTAGCCAGGGTATCGACAGCCGGGTCGGCGCCATCGCCGCCGACATCGACACCCGCGTGACGCAGTTCGAAGACCTGCTCGGCACGCGCGTCGAGGCCGTGGCCGGCCGGATCGAAAGCAGCGGCCGCCAGGCCAGCGACGATCTGATGGCGCGCGCGGAAATGCTGTCTTCCGGCATCAAGTCGCACGTCGAGGATGCCGAGCGCTCGCTGACCAACCTCGTGGTCAACACGGCCGAGACCATCCAGACCGGCGCGCGCTCCGCGCAGCAGGCGCTGTTGACGGTTTCCTCCGATGTCGGCGCGCAACTCAAGCTGACGTCGACCGAGGTCGAGGCCGCCCTCACCGCCGTCGGCACCGGTGCGGCGAACTCGATCGTGACCAGCGCCCGTGACGCCCAGGCGACCCTGATTTCGGCGTCGTCCGAGGCCGCGTCCCATATCAAGTCGCTGGCTGAAGACGTCGAGCGCACGCTTTCGGCCGCCGGCACTGCGACCGCCGAGTCGGTTCTGTCAGGCGCACGTGAGGCGCAGAGCACGCTGGTGACCGCTTCCGCGGACGCAGCGAGCCAGGTCAAGTCGCTCGCATCCGACATGCAGCGTTCGCTCTCGATGGCCGGGAGCGCCACCGCCGAGTTGATCACCGCGGGCGCCCGCGAGGCCCAGAGCGCTCTGGTCACGGCTTCTTCGGATGCGGCCAACCACGTCAAGTCGCTGGCAATCGACGTCGAGCGCACGCTGAGCGCAGTCGGCGCCGACACCGCCGCCTCGCTGCTCGGCTCCGCACGCGAGGCGCAGAGCTCGCTTGCGGCGGCGTCCACCGACGCATCGACCCATCTCAAGGCGATCGCCGCCGACATGGAGCGCTCGCTGGGCGTGGTCACCGCCAGCACGGCCGACAACATCCAGGCGTCGGCGCAGAATGCGCAGAACGCGCTCATCGCCGTCTCGACCGAAGTCACTTCCCAGGTCAAATCGGCCTCGGCCGATATCGAGCGTTCGGTGATTGCCGCCAGCAGCAGTTTCGGCTCGACGATGAGCGGCAAGACCGACGAAATCGTCACCTATGTCCAGCAGCAGACCGACCGTCTGTCGCAGATCGTGGAAAGCCGCCGCGGCTCGCTGGTCGAAGCCCTCGGCGCCAAGACCGTCCAGCTCACGACCGACATCGACCGCGTCACCGCCGATGCCCTGAAGTCGATCGAAACCCGCGGTCAGGTGTTCTCGCAGTCGATGGCGACGCACGGCTCGGAGGTCGCGCGCACGATCACGTCTGCGGGCGACATTGCCACCGGCGCGGTCGCCAAGTCGCTGAAGGATCTCGAACAGGCGTCGCGCTCGGCCATCGATCAGTCGCGCCAGGTGTCGATCGCCGCCGTCACCGAGATGCAGGAGACCAGCAAGATCCTGCGCACCGACACGGTTGCTCTGTTCGAGCGGCTGCGCGAAGGTAACATCCTGCTGCAGGAAGTGCTGACCGGAGCCCACGACAACCTCAACTCGCTGGAGCGGGCGCTGGTCACCCGCGTGGCCGACTTCGTCTCCGCCATGAACGACGTCACGTCGCGCAACGGTGTCGCCACCCAGACGCTGGAACAGCAGTTGACCGTCTTCAATTCCAAGACCTCCAAGGCGCTGGAAGATCTCGGTGAGCTGTCGGTCCAGTTCGACAGTCACGGCAGGTCGCTGGTCGAGGCCGCGGCTGCCGTCGAGCAGTCCAACCGCTCAACCACGGCATCGGTCGCCGAGCGCAAGTCGCAGCTCGAATCGCTGGTCACCACCATCGACCTGCGCACCACCGATCTCGACCAGCGCCTGTCGCGGTTCACCAACCTGCTCGACGAATCCCTTGCCGCCGCCGAGGAGCGCGCCCGCGATATCGCGCGCGTGGTCGCGGAAACCGCCGGCGCCGGATCGGCCGCGATCAGCCGGCAGTTCGAGGCGGTGCGGGCTGCGGCCGAAAACGAACGGCAGCAGACCATCGACGCCATGAGCGAGTTGTACCAGCAGAGCACCCACGAAACCGATACGATGTTCCGGCAGTCGACCGAGAAGTTCGGTGCGATGGTCCACGCCATGAAGCAGATGGCGACCGAGATGCATCAGGAACTCGAAGCGACCCGCAACGAACTGCGCCGTGGCGTGCTGGAGATGCCGCAGGAGGCTGCCGACAACACCGCACAGATGCGCAAGGTGATCGTCGACCAGATCGAAGCGCTCGCCGAACTCAACCGCATCGTCGCCCATCATGGCCGCGGCCTCGACGTCGTGACCACCGGGCGCGCCAGCGTGCAGCGCCAGGAGGAGCCGGTGATGGCAGCCGCAGCCGGCGGCGGCGCAACGAAGTGCGCATGCGCGACACCAGCAGCGCATCGACGTTGCCGCCGCCGGATCTCGGCATGCCGGCCTCGCGCCGCACCGAAGCGCCGCCGGTCTCGCCGGCGAGCCAGGATGCTGGGCGCGGCGACGGCTGGCTGTCCGACCTCCTGCACCGCACCGACGCCGGCGTCGGACGCGAGGCGCCGCGGGCTCGCCCGCCGCAGGGCCCGGCCAACCCGCTGGAGTTGCTCTCGCTCGACATCGGCCGCCTGATGGATCGCAATCTCGCCGCCGAGATGTGGGATCGCTACCAGCGCGGCGAGAACAAGGCGTTCAGCAAGCGGCTCTATACCCCGGCCGGACAAAAGGCGTTCGACGAGGTTGCCCGCAAGTATCGCGCCGACCGCGCCTTCAAGCAGACGGTCGACCGCTACATCGCCGAGTTCGAGCGGCTGCTCGACGAGGTTGCCCGCGAAGATCGCGGCCCGCAGGCGCTACGCGGCCACCTGACCTCGGAGACCGGCCTCGTCTACACCCTGCTCGCACATGCCGCGGGACGGCTGGGGTAAGGCCAGCAAAATTACGAATTGCGAGAAGCGAATGGAACGGAGGCAGCAATGCTTCCGTTTTTTATTCAAGATGCGGATCGTTCCGTCATTGCGAGGAGCGCAGCGACGAAGCAATCCACTCTTTCGCCTTGCGGTGAGATGGATTGCTTCGCGTCGCTCGCAATGACGCGGCAAGAGCGGGACAAACAATGACCACCCGACGTCGCATACGATGATAGCGCGAGACGAGCTATTCGCTGCTCGCCATTCACCCTTACTGCTTCTTCTGTCCGCTCGGCGCCCGCGGCGGCGATGCCGCGGCTGGCGCCTGCCTCGGCGGCACTGCCGCGGTTGATGCCGGCTCGGCCGGCGCGGCGTTGTTGCTTCCGCCGAAGATCACGCGGCTCGGGTTGCGGTCGAAATTGTTCACGGCGCGGCTGATGTCGGAAAGCGTGCGGCGGCCATCAGCGATCAGCGCCCCCGAGCGCTTGTCGAAATCCTCGGCGAGTTCGCGGATCGACTTGACCATGAGATTGAGTTCGCCGCCGGCGGCGCCACCCGCGATCGTGTTCAGCCCGAGCATCAGGCTGTCGGCCTTGCCCATCACGCCGTCGACCCTGAGCATGACGTTGTCGATCTTCTCGGAATTGCGCGCGAGCGCGGCCGTGAAGGTCTCGAGATTGCGCAGCGAGTTCTTCACCGATTCCTGGTTGTCGGCGACGATGCGATTGACGTTCTGGAGTGTCGCCCGGATCGACTCCGTCACGTCCTGCAGCGCACTCGGGTCGGCAGTCAGCACCGGGACGCCGTCCTCGTCGAGCGGCACCGGCGGCGCGGCTTCCTCGCCACCCTTCAGCGAGATCGCAGCGACGCCGGTCAGCCCCTGGAACTCCAGCCCGACCAGCGTGTCCTTGCGGATCGGGGCGTTGTTCTCGACCATCGCCAGCGCGACCACGCGCCGTGGATTATCGAGCTTGACCGAGACGACCTCCCCTATCCTGATACCATTGAAGTTGACGCTGCCGCCGTTGCGCAGGCCGGACGCCGCGCCTTCGAACACGATCCGGATCGGGCTGCGCTGCTTGGTGGTGTGCAGGCTCTGGAACCACAGCACGAAGCCGAACGCGGCTGCGATCACCGCCAGCGTGAAGGCTCCGATCAGGACGTAGTTCGCCCGCGTTTCCATGTCCAAACGTACTCCGGTTCAACCCATGACCGCGCGGGCGCGCTTGCCGTGGAAGTATTGCCTCAGCCAGGGGTGCTGTGAGGCCTGCATATCGGCAATCGATCCTGCAGCGATGATCTTGCCGTTCCCCAGAACCGCGATGCGGTCGCAGGCCGTATGAAGGCTGTCGAGGTCGTGGGTTACCATGAAAACGGTCAGGCCCAAAGTGCGCTGCAGGGTGCGCACCAACTCGTCGAAATCGCCGGCGCCGATCGGGTCCAACCCCGATGTCGGCTCGTCCAGGAACACCAGTTCGGGATCGAGCGCGAGCGCGCGCGCCAGTGCCACGCGCTTGATCATGCCGCCGGAGAGTTCGGACGGATAGCGGTCGGCAACCTCGGGCCGCAGGCCGACCATGCCGAGCTTGGCCACCATGATCTCGTCGAGCAGCCGCTGCGAGACCTTGAGATATTCGCGCACCGGAAACTGGATATTCTGCCGTACCGTCAGCGAGGAGAACAGCGCGCCCTGCTGGAACAAAATGCCCCAGCGCCGTTCCACGCCGCGCCGTTCGGCAGCGCTGGCCGCATCGAGATCGATGCCGAATACCTCGATGCGACCAGCCAGCTTCGGCACCAGCCCGATGATGGTGCGCGTCAGCACCGACTTGCCCGCGCCGGAGGGGCCGACGAATCCCAGGATTTCGCCGCGCCTGACGTCGAGATTGAGGCCGTCGAGCACCCGCGTCTTGCCGAACTGGACGGTGATGTCGCGAACGCGGATGATGGCGTCAGAAGGTTCGCCTGCCATGGTCACATTCCGATCGAGGCGAAGAAGATGGCGAACACGCCATCCATCACGATCACGAAGAAGATGCCCTTCACCACGGACGACGTTGTGTGTTGCCCGAGCAACTCGGCGCTTCCCTGCACGGCCAGTCCCTCGACGCACGCCACGATCCCGATCACCGCGGCCATGACCGGCGCCTTGATCATGCCGACGACGAAATGGTCGATCGAGATGGCGTCGCGCAGCCGCAGCAGAAACGCCTCCGGCTCGACGCCGCCATAGAGCCACGCCACCAGGCCGCCGCCGTAGAGCGCCGCCATCGCGCCGAGAAAGGCCAGGATCGGCAGCGCCAGCACCAGCGCCAGCATCCGCGGCAGGATCAGCACCTCGATCGGATCGAAGCCCATGGTGCGCAGCGCGTCGATTTCCTCGCGCATCTTCATCGAACCGAGTTCGGCAGTGTAGGCCGAGCCTGAGCGGCCCGCCACCATGATCGCGACCAGCAGCACGCCGATCTCGCGCAGCACCAGCACGCCGAGCATGTCGACCACGAAAATATCGGCGCCGAACTTGCGGAAGTGGAAGATGCCTTGCTGCGAGATGATGCAGCCGATCAAAAACGTGATCAGCACCACGATCGGCACCGCGCGCCAGCACACCTGTTCCAGGTGATGGATGGTCGAGGTCAGGCGAAAACCGCGCGGGCGGATCAGAACACGGCCGGCGGCAGCCAGCACCGCGCCCAGCATATCGATCAGCCCGATCAGCGTACCGCCGACGCCGGCCACGCTGCGGCCGATCTGCTCCAGCATTCCCGAAATCGTCACCGTCCCGGTTTCGACGATCGGCTCGGTCTTCACGCGGCGCACCTCGTCGACCAGGCTGGCATAATTGGCGGAGAGCCCGGCGATCCGGGCCTCGACGCCGCCCCGGGTCAGGCTGCGGCGCAGCCGCTCGATCAGCCAGGCGCCGAACGTATCGAGTTTCGACACCTGGGAGGCGTCGATGTAGATGTCGGGGCGGCTGCCGCTGAGTTTTTCGGCGTCGGTCACCATCCGCTCGAGCATGGGCGCGAAGCGGGCCGTCCACGCGCCCGTGGCGCACAGCGCTAGGCCGTTGCCGGTAGCTATCCGCTCCAGTGTCGGGTTGCCGCTCAAAATACCACCTTCAGGCCAGCAGCCTACCGGATGCAAAACATCCGGTTCCGCACGCCGCATTGCCTTGTCGAATCCGTCCCTAACCAGCCATAGTTGGGTGCAGCGAGCAAGCGCACGGTTAAGAAATTGCCAGATTTTGAAATGACTTCCAGCCCGTCCCGAAAGCTTGCCGCCAGCATCGAACACTGGCCGATCGCAGGCTCCTTCACCATCAGCCGGGGCGCCAAGACCGAGGCTGTCACCGTCGTTGCGACCGTCAGTCAGGGTGGCCATGCCGGGCGCGGCGAATGCGTGCCCTACCCGCGTTACGGCGAAACCCCGGAAGCGGCGCTGGAAGCGCTGGAGGCGATGCGAGAACCGCTCGCAAGGGGGCTCGACCGGCAGGCGTTGCAGTCGGCGATGCCGGCCGGCGCTGCCCGCAACGCGCTGGATTGTGCGCTGTGGGACCTCGAGGCCAAGAGCCGTGGCCAGCGGATCTGGACCCTGCTCGGCAGGCCCGCGCCGCGCCCCTGCACCACCGCCTTCACGATCTCGCTCGGGAGCCCGGACGCGATGGCCGCGGCGACCGCCCGCGCCGCGCACCGGCCGCTGCTCAAGATCAAGCTCGGCGGCGATGGCGACGCCGAGCGGATCGCGGCGGTGCGCAAGGCCGCACCCGAATCAGAGTTGATCGTGGATGCGAACGAGGCCTGGACGCCGGAGAATCTCGAACGAAACCTGGACGCCTGCGCCGGCGCCGGCGTCACGCTGGTCGAACAGCCGCTGCCGGCCGGGCGCGATGAGGCGCTGGCGCGCGTCAAGCGAAGGGTTGCGGTCTGCGCCGACGAAAGCGTGCACGACCGCACCTCTCTCGCCGGGCTTCGCGCGCGCTATGACGCCGTCAACATCAAGCTCGACAAGACCGGCGGCCTGACCGAAGCGCTGGCGATGGCGGACGCCGCGCAGGCGCTCGGCCTCGACATCATGATCGGCTGCATGGTCGCGACCTCGCTTGCGATGGCGCCGGCGATGCTGCTGGCGCAACAGGCCCGTTTCGTCGACCTGGACGGCCCGCTGCTGCTCGCGCACGATCGCGACGGCGGCCTGCGCTACGACGGCAGCCTGGTCTATCCGCCGGAAGCCGGTTTGTGGGGCTGATGCGCAAGGCGCTTGCGCGCAAGCCACATCACGATGGCGGCGACCAGCGCCATCGCGGCCATCAGGTAATAGACGCGCTGCCCGTAGCCGGCATAGATCAGGCCTGACAGGATCGACGCCACCGTGGTGACGATGCCGCCGCAGGCCGCAAGATAGCCCTGCCCGCGCGCCATCAGATGCACCGGAACGTGACGCACCAACAGGCCCATGGTGCCGACCTGAGTAATCCCGTAGGTGAGCCCATGCGCGAGTTGAACCACCGCCAGCAGCGTCAGCGAAGGCTCGGTTGCGGTGATCAGCCAGCGCGCGACCGCGCTGAGCGCGCCGATCACCACCAGCATGGCCGGCGCCAGCGTAAAGCGCGGCGACAGCGCGAACACCACGATCTCGGCCAGCACGCCGAGCACCCACAGCCCGGCAATGGTCAGCCCGCCCAGTCCCAATCCCTGCCAGGAGATGGAAGCAAAGGCGTAGTAGGCGGCGTGGCTGCCCTGGGTCAGCGCCGCGGCAAGGATGATGGCAAGAAAGCCGGGATCGCGCAGCAGCGAGCGGCCGCCCTCGACGGCCGCCGTTGGCGCCTTGGTCCGGTCCAGCGGCTGCAGGCCGAGGCTTGCGAGCGCGCCCAGCGCGGCCACCGCCGCGATCACCCAGATCAGGTGCTTCGCCGCGACGATATCGACCAGCAGGCCGCAGACGAGTGCCCCGACCACGAAGGCCGCCGAGCCCCATAGCCGCATCGGGCCGTAGTTCAGGCCATAGCGCGCAACGCCGCGCAGCGCATAGGCGTCCGTCAGCGGCATCATCGGCGTCCACAGGGCGCAGGTGGCGGCATAGGCGACGAGCACGGCCAGTGGCAGGTGTTGCGTGCCCGTCACCGCGAAGCCGACAGCGGTCGCAAATGCAGCGACGATCAGGGCTCCGCGCAGCGAATAGCGACGTTCGGCGGCGCTGGTCACGAAAGGAAGCACGGTAAACCGCGTCAGCGACGGCACCGCCGAGATCATGCCGATCCACCCGGCGTCGATGCCCACCGCCTTCAGCCAGACCGTGAAAAACGGCAGATGGGTGCCGATGGTGCCGAATGTCGCACCGTAGAACAGCGCCAGCCGCCTCGCGAATCGCTTCGATACGTCTTGAGAAGCGATGGGGATTTGTGATTCGCTTGGCATCAATTCAATTGCGATTCGGTCAATATCGTGTTGTTTCGTATCGCAACGCGCGGTGATTTGCGCGAAGAGTTTAGCATGGCCGACGAAGCATTCGCCCTTTCGCCGATCTCAGCACGCGCCACGCTGCCGAGCGAGGAAGACTATGCTGCGATCAGCGAAGCCTTCATGGAGACTTCGCGGGGCCGCTGGTTCCTGACCGAATACGCCAAGCGCAACCGCAACGCCGACACCCGCATGGTTCTCGATGCGGTGGCGCGGATCGAGCAGAGCCTGGCCACCCAGCGGGAGGAAAACCTCCACAGGGAGGAAAGTCTCCGCAAGGAAGAAAGCCTTGCCGCGCAGCAGGCCGCCGCGGACGCCGCCGTCGCTGCGGCGAAGGACAGCCTGAGCGAGGCACTCGCCGCCATCGGCGACGCGGTCGACGCCGCCCAGGAATCGGCGATCGAGGCGCTGGACAGCCTCGCCCTCGAACAGCGGCTGGCGCCGGTCCGCAAGGGCGCCCGGGTGCTGCGGGAGATCGCCTGGCGCCTGCGCGAGATCGGCAATGACGGACGGATCTGCGACCTGATCGATTCCCAGGTTGCCGTCATCGAAACCGGCGCCGAGCAGATTTCAGCCGAGGAAGCACGAACCGCCCTCCGCGCCGCTTTCGTCGCGCTCGAAGCGCAGCTTGCGGAGTTCGGCGACGACCGGGAGACCGTCTCCTCCATCGAGACCGAGGCCGGAGCAACGCCCACGCCAGCCCCGCCCGAAACGCCTTCGGCGGCGGCTATCGCGGAACGGGTCGAAACGGTGGACATGGCGCAGCCGGCGCGCGGGACACCGCCCGCTCCCCCGGGTGTCGCCGCCACGATCGCGCTGGCGGAAGCCGAAGCGGTACTTACGGAAACGGCGGAAGCTCCCGCGATTGCTGACACAATCGCGGCGGTCGCTGACGCAGCATCTGAACCAGTTCAAGCAGCATCTGAGGTGGCCGAACTGACGGGCGAAGTCACCGTCGACGCCGATGCCGTTGATGAGGCGCTGCTCGACGCCATCGCGATGGAGATGGGCGCGCCGGACCCGATCAGCGAGGACGAGATCGCCGCCGCGGTCGCCGAACAGTCCCATGCCGACGAACCGGCACCGGTCGAGCCGGAGGTCGTGCCAGCAGCGCCGCTGCCCCAGCCAATCGTACCGCCGCCCGCTCCGGCGACGATTCAGACCCCTGCTCCGGTCGTTACGGAAGCCGTGCCGGCGCCTGCGGTGGAAATGTCGCTCGGCTCGTCCATCCTTGCCAGCGGCATGCTGCGCAAGCCGGTGGTGGCGGCCAACGACCCGCTGGCGCCGATCCGGCGCATGAGCCAGGCCGAGAAGATCGCATTCTTCTCGTAGGCTTGAGTAGCGGTTAACGGAACCTGAATCCCGAATTCAGGGTGATAGAGATCACGTACAACAACGTCCGCCTGAACCTAGCCTGCACTCCAAATCCCGAACGGGGATCAGAAGGAGTGCCGCCATGTCCCGATTCAAATCTCTGTTGCTGTCAGCCAGCCTGCTGGCGAGCCTGTTCAGCTTTGGCTCCGGCGCTCTTGCCGAAGCCCCCAATGCCGATATTCGCAACGGCATGCAATCGCCGCCGCCCGCGGACCAGCGGGTCGCGCTGGTGATCGGCAATTCGAACTACCAGACCGCACCGAAGCTCGCCAATCCCGGCAACGATGCGCAATCGGTGGCGCAGTTGCTGAACTCGGCGGGCTTCGAGGTGACCCAGGCAACCGACCTGACGCGCAGCGACATGGTCCAGGTGGTGCAGGATTTCACCAACAAGGTCGCCGCCCGCGGCCCCGGCGCCGTCGCCATGATCTACTATGCCGGCCACGGCGTGCAGGTGGCAGGCGAGAACTACCTGCTTCCGGTCGATGCGAAAATCTCCTCGCCGTCGGACCTCCCCGGCAACTCGCTGCGGCTGGTCGACATGATGGGTACGCTGGAATCCATCCCGAGCCGGATGCGCATCGTCGTGCTCGATGCCTGCCGCAACAACCCATTCCCCCAGATCAACGACGCCGGCCGCGGCCTCGCCATCGTCGATGCGCCGAACGGCTCGATCGTGGGCTATTCTACCGCGCCGGGCATGGAAGCGCAGGACGGCGACGGCGCCCACAGCCCGTACACGTCGGCATTCCTGAACGTCGCGCGCGAACCGAACCTGCCGATCGAGCAGTTGTTCAAGCGCGTCCGGCTCGAAGTGAACAACACCACCGAAGGCAAGCAGACGCCGTGGGAAAGTTCGTCGCTCACTTCCGACTTCTATTTCTTCGGCGATACGGCGGTTGCCGCCACCCGCGCCCCCGATCGCCGGCCGGTGGTGCAGGCCGCATCGAACCTGCCCTCGCGATCGGTCCGCCAGGCCTACGACTATGTGCTGTCGGAAGGTTCGCCCGAATATTATGAGGAGTTCATCCGCCTCTACCCGCACGATCCGCTGTGCGACCGCATCCGCCTGCTGCTCCGCAACCTCGTGGTGGCGACGGCCTGGCACAAGACGGTGATCGCGAACTCCCCGCTCGCCTACAAATCGTTCTACGACAACTATGGCAACAGCCCCTACGCCAAGTCCGCATTGAACCTGCAGGTGCAGCCCAAGGCCGTACCGCTGATGCAGTTCACGCATCTGGCAAAGGTGCAGCCGTCCTTCAAGCCGCACAACGGCGGCATCTCGCCCGCGCTTGGCATCTCGAAACATAACCTCGGAGCTCAGGCGCACATGCCGATGCCGTCGAAGATCGTCACGCTGCCTGCGAAGGGAACGACGATCAACCCGATCAACGGCGGCAACAACAACGCGAGCCCCGGCAAGGTGACGACGCTGCCTGGCAAGATCAACCCGATCCCCGTCAACGCCGGCAATGCCAGTGGTGGCAAGGTCACCACCCTGCCGGGCAAGATCGGGACCCCCGCCAACGTCGGCAACAATGGTGGCAACACGGGCAAGGTCACGACCCTGCCTGGCAAGATCAACAACAATCCGGTCCGGGTCATCGACAAGCCCGTGATAACCACCAGGCCCATCGTTACCACCAAGCCCGTCGTTACCCCCAAGCCCATCATCACCAACGCGCCGCGCAATTTGAGTGGCGGCACGGGCGGCAACAATTCCTCCCAGCGCTTCGCGACCCAGTCCCGCAATACGTTCGCCGGATCGGCCAGTTTCAAGCGCTGAGTGAAAGATGCCTTGTAACGCAAACCGGGCAGAGCACGTGCTCTGCCCGGTTTCATTTCAAACGGTTCGATCAGGCGACCAGCTTGGCGAACAGGTCCGCGTCGACATTACCGCCGGAAAGCACGATCACAACGTTCTTGCCCTTGGCGTCGATCCGGCCGGCCAGCAGCGCGGCAAGGCCGACGGCGCCGCCGGGCTCCACTACCAGTTTCAGTTCGCGATAGGCATAGGCGACCGCCGCACCGACTTCCTCGTCGGACGCCGTCACGCCAGTCGCCAGCAGCTTGCTGTTGATCGAGAAAGTCATTTCGCCGGGCATTGCCGCCATCAGCGCGTCGCAGATGGTGCGGCCGGCGGCATGATGGGCCTCGCGATGGCCTGCGCGCAGCGACAGGCCGTGGTCGTCATAGTCCTTGGGCTCGGCGACGATGATCTGCGCCTGCGGAAACTTCGCTTTCACCGCAGTCGCGACGCCGGCGATCAGCCCGCCGCCGGAGGCCGGCGCCACCACGATATCGGGCGAGAGGCCGAGCGCGGTCATGTCCTCGGCGATCTCCCGGCCCACGGTGCCCTGGCCCGCGATCACGAAGGGATCGTCATAGGGGCGAACCAGCGTAGCGCCCCGCTTGCCGGCGATGCCGTTGGCAATGGCTTCGCGGTCTTCCTTGTCGCGATCATAAAGCACGACCTCGGCGCCATAGCCTTTGGTGCGCTCGCGCTTGGTAAGCGGAGAATCCGCAGGCATCACGATGGTTGCCTGCATGTTCAGGATCTTCGCTGCCGCCGCCACGCCCTGGGCGTGATTGCCGGAAGAGAACGCGACCACACCGCCGCTGCGCTTGTCCTGCGGAATCGAGGCCAGCTTGTTGAAGGCGCCGCGGAACTTGAACGACCCGGTCCGCTGCAGCATTTCCGGTTTCAGGAATACCCTGGTTCCGACGCGTTCGTCGAGAACGGGGAACGACAGCAGCGGCGTGCGAACCGCAAACGGTGCGACCACCCTGGCGGCGGCCTCGATATCGGCCGCGCCAATCGGCGGATTTTGGGTGGGTTCTGGCATCCGCAAACTGTATCGCGGGCGCTGACGGGCCGGCAAGACAATTCGGCGTGAACTTACGCCGCGAAATGGGGGTCTTCGGCCACGAATTCGACCGGATCGCCCTCGCCCTCCGGTTCGACCGGCCGCAGGTTCATGGCGTGCTCGACAAACACCCGGGCCGAGGCCTGCCAGGTATGGTCAGCGGCGAAATCGACACAGGCCTTGGAGGGAATACCCAGCGCTTCCAGGCACGCCTCGCGCAGGTCTTCGCTCAATACGCCGACCGGCGCGGCACCGATCACGTCAAGCGGGCCGGTGACCGGAAAGGCGGCGACCGGCACGCCGCTGGCGAGCGCCTCGAGCAGCACCAGGCCAAACGTGTCGGTCCGGCTCGGAAACACGAACACATCGGCCGCCGCGTAGATCTTCGCCAGTTCCTCGCCTTGACGCGCACCAAGAAACACCGCGGCGGGATATTTCCGCTCCAGTTTCTGCCGCGCCGGACCGTCGCCGACCACGACCTTGGTACCGGGCAGATCGAGATCGAGAAACGCCTCGAGATTCTTCTCCACCGCGACCCGGCCGACGTTGAGAAACACCGGCGCCGGCAAACAGAAGTCGACCGCGCGTGGATGGAACAGCGAGGTGTCGACGCCGCGTGACCACAGCACCACCCTGCGGAAGCCGCGCATGCGCAATTCGGCGGCGAGCGCCGGCGTCGCCGCCATCACTGCCTGGCTCGGCCGATGGAACCAGCGCAACACCCGCCACACCCAGGCTTCGGGGATCGGCGAGCGCGCCGAAACATATTCGGCAAAGCGGGTGTGAAAACTGGTGGTGAAGGGCACGCCGCGCTTGCGGCAATAGCGGCGCACCAGCAGGCCGATCGGACCTTCGGTCGCGATATGGATGCTGTCGGGCTTCGCCTCGGCAATCAACCGCGCGATCTTCGCAGGATGCGGCAACGCCAGCCGCAGATCGGGATAGCTCGGCATCGCAAAGGTGCGAAACGATTCCGGCGTCAGGAAACTGATCTCGACGTCAAACCCCTTCGCCGCTTCCGCCATCGCGGTCAACGTTCGCACCACGCCGTTGACCTGCGGATGCCACGCATCGGTTGCGACGAGGATGCGGGTCATGCGGCACGTGCCGCGACGCGGGGGACCGGCAGCGCATGCCGCCGCGGATCGGTCCAGGTGATGATCTCGAACCGGCCGTCCTCATGTTCGACCAGCGCCGTGCAGCTTTCGACCCAGTCGCCGCAATTCATGTAGCGGATGCCGTGTTCGTCGCGGATGACGGCAAAGTGGATGTGGCCGCAGATCACGCCATCGGCGCCGTGCCGCCGCGCTTCGCCGGCAAGCGTCGTTTCGAACGCGCCGATATAGTTCACGGCGTTCTTGACCTTCAGCTTGGCCCATTGCGACAGCGACCAGTACGGCACCCCGAACATGCGCCGGAAGAAGTTGACCAGCCGGTTCATCTGAATGGCGAAGTCATACGCCTTGTCGCCGAGATGGGCGAGCCAGCGCGCGTTCTGCACCACGAGATCGAAGATATCGCCATGAATGACGAGATAGCGCTTGCCGTCGACGCCCTCGTGCACGGCATTTTCCACGACGTCGATACCGCCGAAATGGGTGCCGTAATAGTTGCGCAGAAACTCGTCGTGATTGCCCGGTACGTAGACGACCTTGGCGCCCTTGCGCGCCTTGCGCAGCAACTTCTGCACGAAGTCGTTGTGCGATTGCGGCCAGTACCAGCTCGAGCGCAGCGCCCAGCCGTCGATGATGTCGCCAACGAGGTAGATGGTGTCGGCGTCGTGGGTCCTGAGGAAGTCCAGCAATCGTTCGGCTTGCGAGCCGCGGGCTCCGAGATGGACGTCGGAGATGAACAAGGTGCGAAAACGCCGTTCCGGGCTGTCTTCACTCAAGGAGTCACTACCCATGCCTGACCACCTAGTGGGTTTTTGTGACAGGGCGATGACTGTTTCCGCGGCCTATGGCCCCTCGCGAATCAATGCCGCGCCCCGCTGTCTTCCGATACCAGCGCGATGCGACAGTCGAGCGACATGCCCTTGTCATCCGAGCGAACGGCCGGATCAGAGGGCCTCAATAGAACTTATGGAAATGGTGAATCGGGCCGTGGCCATGCCCGACGCTGAAACGGTCGGCCGCCGCGATCGCGGCGCTGACCCAGGCCTTGGCGTTGCGCACGGCGGTACCCATGTCCTCGCCCTTGGCGAGTCCGGCCGCAATCGCCGAGGACAGCGAACAGCCGGTCCCGTGCGTATTCCTGGTGGCGACGCGCGGCGCTGCCAGCGCGACGACGCCCGTCGCATCGACCAGATAGTCGATGCTCTCGGCGCCCTGCCCGTGGCCGCCTTTGATCAGCACCGCCTTGCATCCAAGCGTCAGCAACCGCCGGCCCTGCTTCTCGACGCCGGCTTCGTCCGTTGCCACGGCCTCTTCGAGCAGGGCTGCCGCTTCGGGCAAGTTCGGCGTGATCACCGACGCCAGCGGAATCAGTTTGGTGCGCAGCGCATCGACGGCCTCGGCCGCGAGCAACCGGTCGCCCGATGTCGCGACCATCACGGGATCGAGCACGACGTGCCTCGGCGACCAGCGCGTCAATCCGGCAACGATGGCATCGATCACAGGCGGATGCGCCACCATGCCGATCTTGACCGCGCCCACCGCAAGATCGGAAAACACCGCGTCGATCTGGGCGGTAACAAAATCCGCCGGCACCTGGTGGATGCCGGTGACGCCGGTCGTGTTCTGCGCGGTCAGCGCCGTGATGACCGAGGCGCCATAGACGCCAAGCGCGGCAAACGTCTTGAGGTCCGCCTGGATACCCGCCCCGCCCGAGGAGTCGGAGCCGGCGATCGTCAGCGCGATCGGCGTCGTCATCAAAAGCCTCGCGCAAATGTGCCGTTCAGAACCGGTAAAGCTCTATCGCGCCATCCCCTTGCCAGCAAGCCGGCTTGCTTCAGCCCGCGGTTTTTGGCCTATTGTGTCCGACATTTTCGGAGACGACAGCGATGGTTCCCTTTTTCGTGCAGTTCAAATGCAAGCTCGGCCAGTCCTACGCCGTCGCCAATGCACTCGCGGAAGCCGAAATTGCCTCGGAGATTTACTCCACCGCCGGCGATTACGACCTGCTGGTCAAGTTCTACGTCGATAACGACACCGACATCGGCCATTTCGTCAACGAGAAGGTCCAGGTGATCCCCGGCATCCAGGACACCCACACCATCATCACCTTCAAGGCGTTCGGCACCGGCTAGAGCGCCCCGGCCAACCTCGCCATCGCCAGGCAAGCGCGAAGGGTTCCGGTGCCCACCCCGGCGATCCGTTCGGCTGGCCGTCCGAGCCGAGTTCCGGGCTTTCGCGACCCGCTGGAACGGCCCCGGTAACGAATGGTTAACGACGTTTCCGCTGGCATGCTTTTGCCATCCGAGCATCATCCTGCCGCCTTGAAGTTTTTCATTACGTAGTGCGTCGTCAATCGGAGGCTCCGCGGCGGGGGAGATTCCGAAGGGGGAATTAGTCGCGAGTACCGCCATGGGGACGCTATACGATTTGCTCGGGGCTCTGCCGAGTGATGACGCCGAGGAGTTGCGCACCGCGTTCCGCAAGGCCGCGAAGGCGACCCATCCTGACACCAATCCCGACAATCCGGACGCCGCGGTCAGATTCCGCGAACTGGTGCGCGCCTATGACATCCTGACGGATGTCGAGCAGCGCGCGACCTACGACCACCTGCTCGCCATTGCCCTTCGGCCGCCTGCCCTGCCGAAAACGACCTCCTACGAGGTCATCGGCAAGGCCGCCTCCAACACCGTGGCGGCTACGATCATTTCGGCGGTGCTGGTCGGCGGTTACACGCTGTTCGGACTCTTCTCAAAGCCGCCCGTCGCCGCTGAAATTCTGACCGACCGGACCTCGGCGGAAGCTGCCCAGGCGGCGCCCGCTGAAGTCGCCGTTGAAGGTGGGGTGACGCGCATCCAGCGCACCGCAAACGCATCTTCCGGCGGGGTGGTCGCAGCGGCTGCCGCCGGACCTGCGCCGAGCGAAGCCGGCTGCCGGCCCGGCCGGCCGCCTCGAACCGGTTCCGGGGTTCGCCAATTACAATCTCGGAACCCCGTATTATCCGCGCGCGGGCTATTTCGATCGCAGTCTCGTCATGTACGGCATGGGCGCCTTCGGTCAGCCGTTTGCCGACGCCGCGCCGCCGAAGCGTTCCCCGGTCTCGAAGAAGACCAGGAGCGCGGCATCTGCGCCGCGCAAGCCGCCGCCGCCGCTCGTGGTGGTACCCATGCCGGAGAAGCGGGAGCCTCTCACCGCGGCCATCACGCCTTGAGTTCAAACGCGGGCTCGTTTTGGCCGCCAGGTTTTCTCAACCGCGGTCCTTCTTCGGCCGCGGCGGTCCTTCGACCGGCGGCAACGACTTCAGATACTCGGCCATGCCCGCGCGATCCTCCGGCGACAACAGCGCGGTATTTCGGATCACGCGCGCCATCGATCCGCCGGCAGTATCACCCTCCGGCGTTTGACCGGTTTCGAGGAAGTAGGCGATATCCTTCGCGCTCCACTCGGATAATCCCTTCTGGGTGATGTTGGGCACCCAGCCCTCGCCTTCCGGATTCGGGCCTCCGGCGAAGCGCTGCGCCTCGACGATGCCGCCGAGGAAGTTGCGCGGACTATGGCACTCCGCGCAATGGCCGAGACCGTTGACGAGATAGGCGCCGCGATTCCACGACGCCGAGCGCGAAGCGTCGGGCACAAAGGGCTTGCCATCGAGGAACAGCCATTTCCAGACGCCGACGTTGCGGCGGATGTTGAAGGGGAACGGCAGGTCGTGCTCGCGCGTCTTGCCGGCCACCGGCGCCAGCGTCTTCAGATAGGCGAAGAGATCGCGGACATCCTCGATCTTGGTGCGCTGGTAGGACGCATAGGGAAAGGCCGGAAAATAATGCGCGCCTTCTGGTGAAGTCCCCTTGAGCACGGCGGTCACGAAATCCGCCTCGCTCCAGCGGCCGATGCCGTCGTTCGGATCAGGCGAGATATTGGGGACGTGAAACGTGCCGAACGGCGAGGACATCGGCAACCCGCCGCCAAGCTTGAGCCGATCGGGCTGGCCAGGCACGGCGTGGCAGGAGGAACAGCCCCCCGCATTGAACGTTGTCAGCCCATTGGCCAGATTGGGCGTGTAGTGCGGAAGCGAGCGCTGAACGACCACCGCGGGAATCGTCAGCCACCAGAAAATGCCGATGCCCACGGCGCCAGCCAGCATCAAGCCAAGGAGAACGCGTCGCAGCATGTATCGATCCGTGGTCACGCCTGAATCCGGTGGACAGTATGGCCGCTGTTCGCGCCATACGCTGCCACGAAATTTCGGGCATCTGGCACGTGTTCCCGGAATAAAGCCGGAACGTCGTTGTTCTGAGGCTGACACCGTCGTTTGACGTCAACAGGGAGAACCAACCATGTCCAACAAGACCACGCTCACGATGCTGGCGCTGGGAGCCGCGATGGCTTTTGCTGGCCCCGCCTTTGCCGACAAGATGAAGGCGACGCTCGACGGCAAGGCCGAGGTACCGCCGAATGCCAGCGCCGCCACCGGTACCGCCGATCTCGACTATGATCCGGCCAGCAAGAAGCTGAGCTGGAAGTTGAGCTATACCGGCCTGTCCGGTCCCGCCACCGCAGCCCATTTCCACGGTCCCGCAGAGGCCGGCAAGAACGCCGGCGTTGCGGTCGCGATTCCCAATGCAACGTCGAGCCCGGTCGAGGGCAGCGCCACGCTCACCGACGCGCAGGCGGCCGATCTGATGGCCGGCAAGTACTACATCAACATTCACACCGCAGCCAATCCAGGCGGCGAAATCCGTGGTCAGGTGACGAAGTAACGACGAACAGCGCGACCAGGATGGTGACAAGGGATCATCGGGTCGGCAACAAAAGGAGCGACCGCTGCGGGCGGTCGCTTCTCTTAATCTTGCAACAGTTCGACGATTGCGGCGTCAGCCCTTAACGCGGAATTTTTCGTGGCAGCCAAGGCATACCTTGTTGAGCTCGGGAAACTCCGCCTTGAGACTGTCCACGTCCTTGATCTTGGCCTTGGCCTGACCGACGGCTTTCACGAAGGCCGCAGAGTACGCCTCGAAATCCGCACGCTCCGTCCACACCTTGTCCGACGTGTAGAAATCGCCTTTCGTCGGCTTCAGTCCCTTGATGCTCTCCGGGAACAATGACGGGAAGCGCTTGGCTACGTCATCGAGCTCTGCCAGTGCCTTGTCGACCGCCGCCTGATCGTAAGGCTTTTTGTCTCTCGCCATATCCGAAAGCGCAATCGCGCTCGTGAGATTGGACCTCATAGCGATCTGGGTCTTGTCTACCTGCTCCTGCGGGCTCTGCGCCAGCGCTACGCCGGCGCCAAACAGGAGGGTTGCAGTCAAAAGGATTGTTCGACACATCGGCAAATCTCCGTTTCCAGCCCCATGGTTTTGCGCGGGATATTCCTGCCATGGGACGCCGCACCAGCAGGCGCGACGCCGTATTTCTTCAACACCACACCCGGTGTTTCATTCCGAGGATGACGTCAGACATCAGAGATTATGCTGCTTCTGCGCCTCGCGGATCGCGATCCATACCCGCTCGGCGGTGGCCGGCATGTCGATATGGTCGATCTTGTACTCGCGCCACAGGCCCTCGACGATCGCATTGACGATCGCGGGACAGGAGCCGATCGCGCCGGCCTCGCCCGCGCCCTTGACGCCGAGCGGATTGGTCGTGCACGGCACGTTGTGCGTTTCGAAGTGGAATGACGGCCCATCAGCGGCGCGCGGCATCGCGTAGTCCATGAACGTGCCGGTGACGAGCTGACCGTCGGTTGCGCTGTAGACCGCCTGCTCCATCAATGCCTGGCCGATGCCCTGCATCGCGCCGCCATGCACCTGGCCGGCCAGCAGCAGCGGATTGAGCGTCACGCCGAAATCGTCGACGATGACGTAGTTGACGATCTTGATGATGCCGGTCGCCGGATCGATCTCGACTTCGGCCAGATGCGTGCCGTTCGGATAGGTGCCGTCGGCCTGAGCGAAGGTGGCGCTGGCGTTCAACTTCGAGGGATCGACGCCCGGACGCTTGGCCAGATCTGCAAAGCTGATCGAGCGGTCGGTGCCGGCGATGCGCACGACGCCGTTGCTGATCTCGAGATCGCCCGCACTGGTCTCCAGCGCTTCGGCTGCGATCTCCCTGAGCTTGCCGCCGAGATCGCGCGTGGCGCGCTCGACGCTGACGCCGCCGGTCGGAATCGAAGCCGAGCCGCCGGTGCCGAGGCCGGTCGGGATGCGATCGGTGTCGCCCTGCACGACGTGGACGCGTTCGGGCGGCAGCCCGAACTGCTCGGCGATCAGTTGCGCATAAGCGGTCTGATGGCCCTGCCCGCTCGACTGCGTGCCGATCAGGATGGTGACGTCACCATTGGGATCGAGCGCCACATTGGCGGTCTCCTCGCCCATGGTGCCGCAGACCTCGACATAGCTCGCCATGCCGATGCCGCGCACCAATCCGGCCTTCTTCGCCGCCTTCGCACGCTTGGGAAATTCCTTCCAGCCAGCCACTTCCATCGCCCGCTTCATGTGCGCCGTGAAGTCGCCGGAATCGTAGACCTTGCCGGTCGCGGTCTTGTAGGGCATCGCCTTCGGCGGGATGAAATTCTTGCGCCGGATCGCGTCCGGCATCATGCCGAGCTTTCGCGCGGCCGCATCGACCAGACGCTCGATCACATACGCCGCTTCGGGACGTCCGGCGCCGCGATAGGCATCGACCGGCACGGTGTTGGTGAAGACGGTGCGGACGCGGCAATGGAAGGTCTGGATATCGTACAGACCCGGCAGCATGCCGGCGCCGCCGTGCGGAATATACGGCCCGAAGGTCGATAGATAGGCGCCCATGTCGCCGATCAGATCGACGTCCATCGCCAGGAACTTGCCGTCTTCGGCCAGCGCCATCCGCGCGGTGGTGACGTTGTCACGCCCCTGCGCGTCGCCCATGAAGTGGTCGGCGCGATCGGCGGTCCACTTGATGGTCTTGCGCAACTTTTTCGCGGCCACCGAAATCAGGGCGTATTCGCGGTAGGGAAACAGCTTGGTGCCGAAGCCGCCGCCGACGTCGGGACAGATGACCCGCATCTTTTCCATCGGGATCTTCAGCACCATGCCGCACAGGATTTCGCGCAGCCGATGGCTACCCTGGCTGCCGATGGTCAACGTCAGATGATCACGCTTGGCGTCATATTCGGCGACCGCCGCGCGGGTCTCCATGAAATTGGTGATGACCCGCGGGTTTACGATCGATACTTCAGCCACCGCATGCGCCTTGGCAAAGGCGGCCTCCGTCGCCTTCTTGTCGCCGATCGGCACGTCGAACAGGACGTTGCCGGGATGGTTCGGCCAGACCTGCGGCGCACCCGGCTTGAGGGCATTGACGACCCCGACCACGGCGGGCAGCGGCGTCCACTTGACGTCGATCGCCTCGATCGCGTCGCGCGCCTGGTCGATGGTATCGGCAACGACGAAAGCGATGGCGTCGCCGACGTGGCGAACCTCGTCCCTGGGCAGAATCGGATAGGGCGGGCCGGTGAACGGATCGACCTCGAAATTGAACAGGCACGGCAGGTCGCCGAGTTCACGGACGTCATCGGCGGTGAGGACCGCGCCCACCCCCGGCATCCCGCGCGCCTTGCTGACGTTGAGGGTGAATTTCGCGTGGGCATGCGGCGAGCGCAGCACCAGGGCGTGCATCGCCGGCGATGGCGAATGGTCGTCGGTGTAGCGGCCCCGGCCGCGAATAAGCGCGTCGTCTTCCTTGCGGAGAACGCTTTGACCGACGCCGAATTTGATGGGAGCTGCCATCTCGCCTCCAGTTTCCATTTTCTCGCGGCGACCGCCCCCGGTCGGCACGGCATTCATTTTCGTTGTCCAGCATGACCTGTCCGGAAAAACGGTCCCCGTCTTTCCGGATCACGGACTGGAAGCGTTCTATATTGCAGTGGTTCGCGGGCCAGCGCAAACGGGCTTTCGACCACCGCCCGCAGGCCCGGCGGCCGGTTTTCCGCACTTGCACAATAAAAAAGCCCCGGACCATGCCGGGGCTTTCGCTATTGAGGAAGGAAGCCGGTGCCGAAATCAATACCTCGCGACCACCGGGCCGCCGAAGGTGTAGTTCAGGCCAGCGCGCAGAATGTGGTCGTGGAAGCGCGTATCCACGTTGGCGCCAAGCGCAACGACCGGTGCAGTGGTGAATGAACCGGCACGGAATGAATTGAAGTCCATGTAGAGATATTCGAGCTTGGCGCTCCAGTTGTTGGTAATCTTGCCTTCGATGCCGGCACCCACCGTCCAGCCGACGCGTACGTCGGAGTTCGAGGCAACCGAGGTGACGGCAACACCGAAGCCGTTGAAACTGGTGAGGGCGCCCGTGGTCTTGATCGAGCCATAGGCCAGACCGCCGGTGCCGTAGAACAGAACCCTCGGCGTGGCGAGCACGCCAATGCGGCCGCGCAGGGTGCCGAACCATTCGAGATGCTGGTCGAGGGTGAGGCTGCTTCCGGCCACGCCGGGAGGCAGGAAGGTCAGGCCAGGAAGACAGGCGCCGGCAGCAGGGACAACCGTCGCGGCGCAGAGGTAGGAGGCCCTGCCCTTCTCGTCCGACCACTGCGCGTCGGCTTCAATGCCGAACACCCAGTTAGAGCTCTGCCAGTTGTAGCCGATCTGGCCGCCCGCAATCGCACCGTTCATGTCGAAACCGGCGCCGGTAATGGAGCCGGCCGGCGGAGCGACCGGCAATCCGGTAGCCGTGTTGTAATACGAGACATTGGAGTTGGCGCGACCCCAGCTATAGCCAACGTTGCCGCCGATATAGAAGCCGGTCCAGTTCCAGACTTCGACCACGGGCGGTGGCGCCTTGGTGTAGCGCGGCGCCATGTCGGCGGCGGTTGCGGCGGACGTCGTCACGACGGCAACCAGAGCCGAAGCCGCGAGAATCTTCAAAGTCAAATGACGCATGGGAGCCCTCTCCAACGAATCTTGATTAAATATGTGGCGTCAGACTACCTCGGAGTTGGGAAGCAATCATGCACGGCGCGGTTGCGGGCAGCATTTTGCAAACACTTGTTGCAAAAATACCCCAATGTCGCCACGACCCGCCTTATTACAAATTCACCACTGAGAACAATTTCTTACGACTTGTATTGGCGATCCCGGACCAGCGAGAACAGCCAGCCCCTGCCGAACAGCAGCAGGATCAAGACGCCGTAGACGAACGCGCCGGCCGCCATCAGCAGCAGCAACGACATCTCTTCGCGGAAGCTGTGCATCTGCGCGAAATAGAGCCTGGCGAACCACGCGGTGACCCACAGCGCGCCGGCCAGCACGATGCCGGCCACCGCAAACTTGGCGAGCGACGTAATCCAGGCGCGATCGAGTTCGAGAAAGCCGGCGCGCACCGCAAAGAACAGCACCAGCAACAGATTGACCCAGGCGCCGAAGGCGGTGGCGAGCGCCAGGCCGATCTGCGCCAGCGATCCCATCAGTGCGACTTTCAGTGCGACATTGACCGCGACGCCGGTCAACGCCGCCTTCACCGGTGTCGCGGTGTCCTTGCGGGCGTAGAACGTCGCAACCGCGCTGCGGATGGTCACGAACGGGACCAGGCCGATGGCGTAGGCCGCCAAAGTAGCGCCTGCGGCAGCGGCATCCGCCTTCGAGAACGCACCACGGGCAAACATCGCGCGCATGATGACATCGGGCACGGTCAGGAAAGCCGCCACGAACGGCACGGAGAACAACAAAGAGAATTCGAACGCCCGCCGCTGCGCGGTCGATGCGCCGGCAATGTCGTTGGCGGTGAGCCGCCGCGACATTTCCGGCAGCAGCACGGTGCCGATGGCAATTCCGATCACGCCGATCGGCAACTGGTTGAGACGATCGGCGTAATACAGCGCCGAAAGCGCGCCGGCCGGCAGGAAGGTCGCAATGATGGTGTCGGCGAACAGCGCGATCTGCGTTCCCATCGACCCGATGGTCGCGGGACCCAGCGCGCGGAAGAACGCCCGCACGTCCTCGTCGAGCCTGGGAACCGCAAATCGGGGCAGGACGCCGCTCCTGCCCGCGTCAGCAGCGAGCAGCAGGAATTCGAGAACGCCGGCGATCAACACGCCCCACGCCGCCGCGTAGCCGACACCGGGGAAGAACGCGGCCAGCGCCAGCGTCGCCATCATCGACAGGTTGAGAAAGATCGGCGCCGCCGCGGCGCTGGCGAAGCGATGCATCACGTTGAGCATGCCGCCGTAGAGCGTCACCAGCGTGATCAGCAGCAGATACGGAAACGTGATCCGCGTCAGCGAGACCGCCAGTTCGCCGCGCGCGGGATCGTCGACGAATCCCGGCGCGAGAATGGCGATCACCTCGGGCATGAACAGCCACGCCACGACGAGCAGGACGAGTTGAACCGCAAACAGCAGCGTGAAGATGCGGTCGGCGAACAGCTTCGCCGACCCGTCGCTGCGGCCGTGAAGGTGCGCATAGGCCGGCACGAACGCGGAATTGAAGGCGCCTTCGGCAAAAATCGCGCGGAAATGATTGGGCAGGCGTAGCGCCACGAAGAACGCGTCCGCGACCGGGCCGGCGCCGAGAATGGCGGCCAGCATGATATCGCGCGCGAAACCGGTCAGCCGCGAGAGAAGCGTATAGCCGCCGACAGTGAAAATGCGTCCGAGCATGCGCCGCTTCTAGCGCATATTCGCCAAACCATGAAATCAGGAAGCGAGCGCGCCGTGCACCGCCTCGATAATCCGTTGCTGCGTCGGCTCGTCGAGATAGGCATGCATCGGCAGGCTGATGACGTCGTCGGAGAGCTTCTCGCTCACCGGCAACCCGCCGTCCGCAACCGGAAAATCCCGGTAGGCGGTCTGCTGGTGCATCGACTTCGTGTAGTAGATCGCGGTCGGAATGCCCTGCGCCTTGAGCGCCGCCGCGAAACCGTCACGATCGGTTCCCTGCGGCAGACGGATGGTGTATTGCGCCCATACCGAGGTGCAGCCGGGCGCGAGCCGCGGCACCGTCACCACATTGCCGAGCCCGCGCGCATAGCGTTCCGCCACGACGTTCCGCGCCGCGATTTCGTCCTCGAAGATCTTCAGTTTCTCGATCAGGACGGCCGCCTGCATGGTATCGAGCCGCCCGGTAAGGCCGAGGCGGACATTGTCGTATTTGTCCGAACCCTGGCCGTGCACGCGAATGCTGCGCAGCACCTCGGCAAGGTCGTCGTCATCGGTAAAGATCGCGCCGCCGTCGCCGAAACAGCCGAGCGGCTTGGCCGGAAAGAAGCTGGTCGCGGTCGCAAGACCGAACGTGCCGAGCCTGCGGCCCTTGTAGCTGGCGCCGAAACCCTGCGCGGCGTCGTCGAGGACGAACAGGCCTTCGGCCTCCGCGACCGCGCTGATCGCGTCATGGTCGGCGCTCTGCCCGAACAGGTCGACCGGAATCACCGCCCTCGGCTTCAGGCCGCGCTGCCTCGCCGTCACAATGCCGCGCTTGAGCGAGGCGGCGTCGATATTGAACGTTGCCTCGTCGACGTCGATGAAAACCGGCGCAGCCCCGGTCAGCGCCACCGCCTCGCCGGTCGCGCAGAACGTGAACGAGGGACATAGCACGGCGTCGCCCGGGCCGATATTCTTCGCCATCAGCACCATCAACAGCGCATCGGTGCCGCTGGCGCAGCTCACGACATGCCTGGCGCCGGAAAACTGCGCAAGCGCGGCTTCAAGCGCGGTCACTTCGGGGCCGTTGATGAACTGGCAATGGTTCAGCACACGGGCGACGGCCTCATCGATGGATTTGCCGAGCCGCCGGCGTTGCGCGGCGATGTCGATGAAGGGAACGGGTTCTGGACGCATGTGCTGGTTCATGGAGCCTTGCAGGAATAGGATTCAGGAAACGTGACGATGAGTTCAGCCGGCGATGCGGCGCGGTCCCTTGCGCGCGCTGGAGGCCGCGGGCTTGGGCGGCGTTTCGAGGCAGCGGATGGCGATTTCGAGGCTGGCGACGCCTTCGTCGCCGGATACCGCCGGCAGATTGCCGGTGCGGACGGCATCGAGGAATGCGATCAGTTCGGCGCGCAACGGTTCGTCATGGCCGACCGGCAAATGCCGCATCGAATAGCTGCCGTCGGGCTTGAAGCCGAAGCACTCCGTCACCTGCCGCGTCAACAGATCACCCATCACATATTTGCCGCGGGTCGCGACCGTGACGTTGCGCGCCTTGAACGGCGTCAGCCAGTTGGTGTTGATGTGGGCAAGCACGCCCGAGGCGGTGCGGAACTGCAGCAGCGCAATGTCCTCGCGCTCGGCGATGGCGCTGGAGAGTTGCGGCTGCACCTCGACGATGTCGGACTCGGTGAACCAGCGGATCAGGTCGATGTCGTGGACGGCCAGATCGATCACGACGCCGACATTCGACATCCGCGGCGGAAACGGCCCGACCCGGGTGATGCCGATGGAAAGAATGTCTTCACCCGAGATCGCCTGCTTGATGGCGGCGACCGCCGGGTTGAAGCGCTCGACATGGCCGACCATCAGCGTGACGCCGGCATCGCGCGCAGCATTGACGATCGCACGCCCCTCCTCGACCGTGGACGCCACCGGCTTCTCGACCAGGATATGGACGTTGCGCGCAATGCAGGTCAGCGCGATCTCGTGATGCAGATGGGTCGGCGCCGCGATCGTGATCGCATCGACGCCCTCGGCAAACAGTTCGTCGATATCGGCAAACGCCCGGCAGCCCGCGAGCGCGGTGGCCCGCGCGCGATGTTCCGGCAACGGATCGACGATACCGACCAGCGACACGCCCGGCAGGCCGGCCAGCACGCGGGCATGGTTGCTGCCCATAACGCCCGCGCCAATGACGCCAACGCGCAACGCGCCCGTCGTGCCGGCTCTTGCATCCGGTGCGGACTCCCTGGAACTCATATGATCGACCCCAACAGAATATTCAGCAGCAAGCGCCCCGGGCGGTTCTCTAGCACGCCGCCACAAATGTGGCGAATGCCTTCAACCGATTCCGGACACGTTTTGATTCAAAGAATTACATAATTGCGGCAAAGACCCGAGCAAAGGCTCGGGCCCTACCCCGGTAGAACTACCCGGGTGATCAGGCGCGCCGATAGTCGTCCTCGATGCGGATGATATCATCCTCGCCGAAATAGCTGCCGGTCTGGACTTCGATCAATTCTAACTGGATCTTGCCGGGATTCTCCAGCCGGTGCACCGCCCCGATCGGAATGTAGATCGATTCGTTCTCGTGCACGGTCTTCACCAGCTCATTGACCGTCACCTGCGCGGTGCCGCGCACCACGATCCAGTGCTCGGAGCGGTGGTGATGCTTCTGCAGCGAGAGCCGCCCGCCCGGCTTGACGATGATGCGCTTGACCTGATGGCGGTCGCCATTGTCGACTGACTGGTAGGATCCCCAGGGCCGATGCACCCTGATGTGATCCTCGGTCACCTGCGGCGCCACCGTCTTCAGCTTCGCAACCAGCCGCTTGAGCCCGTTGGCATCCTTTTGCCGTGACACCAGCACGGCGTCCTGGGTCGCGACAACAACGAGGTCGTCGACGCCTTCCAGTGCGACCAGCGCGCGGTCGGTCGAAACGTTGCAATTGCGGGAATCCTCGAATACCGCCACGCCCCGCGTCGCGTTGCCGTCGGTGTCCTTGTCGGACAATTCCCAGACCGCATGCCAGGAGCCGACATCGGACCAGCCGCATGCGACCGGCACGACGGCGGCGCGCGCCGTCTTCTCCATCACCGCATAATCGATCGAGATCGATTTCGCCGATCCGAAGGCGGCTTCGTCGAGCTTGACGAAACCAAGATCGCTACCCGCTTTCGTCACCGCGTCGGCAACCGCCTTGACGCTTTCGGCGTCCAGCTTGCGATATTCATCCAGCAGCACGGCGGCGCGGAACATGAAGTTGCCGCTGTTCCAGAGATAGCCCGACTTGACGTAGCCCGCCGCGGTCTTGGGATCGGGCTTCTCGACAAACTTCGCAACTTTGCGAACCTTGCCGGCGATGACGTCGCCGGGATTGATGTAGCCATATTCGGTGGCGGCCCGTTCGGGCTGCACGCCGAACGTCACGATGTGCCCGGCTTCCGCCGCAGCCAGCCCTTCGCGGCACGCCGCGAGGAAGGCCGGCGTATCGCGCACCACGTGGTCGGCGGCGAGCGCCAGCACGATCGCCTCGGCGTCGCGCGCCTGCGCAAACGCGGCACCGGCTGCGATCGCCGGACCGGAATCACGCCGCATCGGCTCCAGCAATACGTCGGCCTCGAGGCCGATCTCCGCCAGTTGCTCGATCACCATGAAACGGTAGGCGTTGTTGGTAATGACGACGGGACGTTCGAACAGCGTCGCATCCGAAACCCGCAACAGCGTGTCCTGAAAGGTCGAGCGCGCGCCGAACAGCGACAGGAACTGCTTGGGATGCACCTCGCGCGAGGCCGGCCACAGCCGCGTTCCGGCGCCGCCACACATGATCAGGGGGATAATTCGTCGGCTCATTGGCGTCTCAGATCCTGTAATAGTCGCGATACCAGGCGACGAAATCGCGAAGCCCATCCTCGATCGAAGTCTGCGGGCTGAAGCCGGTGTCGCGCATCAGTTCCGTGACGTCGGCAAAGGTCTCGGTCACGTCGCCCGGCTGCATCGGCAACATTTCCTTGACCGCCGCGCGGCCCAGTTCCCGTTCCAGAACTGCTACCACATGCGTCAGCTCTTCCGGATGATTATTGCCGACATTGTAAACGAGCGCCGGCGCACCGGCAGCGGGGCCGCCGTCGGGCGGTGGCTGGTCGATCAGCCGCAACACGACGCGGGTCACGTCGTCGATATGGGTAAAGTCGCGCCGCATCCTGCCATGGTTAAAAAGTTTGATCGGAACACCTTCGAGAATTGACCTGGTGAACAGGAAAATGGCCATGTCCGGCCGGCCCCACGGCCCGTAAATGGTAAAGAACCGCAGCCCCGTCACGGGAATACGGTAAAGATGGCTGTAGGAATACGCGATCAGCTCGTTGGCCTTCTTGGTGGCAGCGTACAGGCTGATCGGATGGTCGGTCCTGTCGTCCACCGAGAACGGCAGTTTGGTATTGGCGCCGTAGACAGACGACGACGAGGCATAGACCAGATGGCCGCAGCCGTGACGCCGGCAGCCTTCGAGGACATTGACGAAGCCTTCGAGGTTGGCGTCGACATAGGCATGCGGATGGTCGATCGAATGGCGCACACCGGCCTGCGCGGCCAGATGCACCACCCTGGCAAAACGGTAGGTGGCGAACAGCCGCTCCATCGCGGCGCGATCGGCCAGATCGATTTGTTCGAAGGCAAAACCCGGCTCGCCGCGCAGCATATCGAGGCGGGCCAGCTTCAGCGCGGGGTCATAATAGCTGTTGAGATTATCGAGCCCGACCACGCTGCGGCCTTCGGCCAGCAGCCGCCGCGCCACGTGAAAGCCGATGAACCCCGCCGCACCGGTGATCAATATGGATTGATCCGACATCGCATCCTTCGGGGCACCGCTCGAGCCCGCAGTTCCTTTTCCCGGCCTCTTTACCCGCGTTGCCGAGGGGGCTGCAATACTTACCGGTCCCGCTATTGCCAGACCAGCCTTTAACCCATACCAAGGCGCCGCAATTCCTTCTCAAACCCTGCACGGGCGAGATGCGCCAGATCCTGCTTTCGGCCCTGAAGATACTGGTTTCGGCGGCGCTGCTGTATTTCTCGCTGCGCAAGATTGACCTTGCCGAGCTCGGTTCGCGTCTCAATGTTACCAGCCTCGGCTGGATCGGGCTGGCGATCGCGATCTCCTTCCTGCAGATATTCGTCGGTGTGCTGCGCTGGCGCGAGATCGGCGCGCAATGCGGCGCGCCACTGCCGACGCGGCAGGCGATGCGCTACAACGTGATCGGGACTTTCTTCAACCAGACGCTGCCCTCGTCGATCGGCGGCGACGCGGTGCGGCTGTGGCTGGTGGCGCGCAGCGGCGCCGGCTGGCGGGCCGCCACCTATTCCATTCTGGTCGACCGCGCTATCGGCCTGATCGCACTGGCGGTCATCATCGTGGCCAGCCTGCCCTGGAGCTACCGCCTGATCACCGATCCGCACGGCAGGTCGGCGCTGCTGTTCGTCGATTTCGCAGCACTTGCCGGCGGCCTCGGCTTCCTCCTGCTCGGCAGGTTGCCTTGGCCGTGGCTGAAGCGCTGGTGGGGAACCCACCATATCCACGCCTGCTCCGTCATTGCCAACCGCGTCCTGTTCAGCCGCGCGCAGGGTCCGAAAGTGGCGGTGCTGTCGCTGCTCGTGCACGTGCTCGCCGTCGTCATCGCCTGGTGCGTGGTGCAGTCGATCGCAGCGCCGGTGTTGTTCGGGCAGATCTTCCAGCTCGTTCCGCCCGTCATGCTGATCACCATGCTGCCGATCTCGATTGCCGGCTGGGGCGTCCGCGAAGCCAGCATGGGGCTGGCGTTCGGATATGCCGGGCTGATGGCCAATGAGGGCGTCAACATCTCACTGCTGTACGGCGCGGTGTCCTTCATCGTCGGCTTGATCGGCGGGCTGGTGTGGATATTCAGTGCCGAGAAGGCCGCGCAGGGCGTGGTGCCCATCGAGGTTCCCCATAGCCCTCAGGCTTGAGGCGATCGTCTTCCGCGTCGGGTTAGAATGGCCAGTTCACACCTATTGCTGTCGTTTGCCGCAGCAGTGCCGGCGGCGCTGCTGTCGGGGCTTCTGACATGGGCGATCCGGCCCTTGCTGGTGCAAGTCGCGCTGGCCAGGCCGAACGCGCGATCCTCCCATCGCATTCCGACGCCGCAAGGCGGCGGCATCGCCGTGGTCGCTGCCACACTGGCCGTCGCCGCCAGCGTCGTCGCCCTTGCCGGGAGCGCCGGCGTGCAGATCCCCGTCACGGTTTTCGCAGCGACCTTGTTCATCGCAGCCGTAGGCTTCGCCGATGACATCAAATCGATTCCGGTGCTGCCACGGTTGCTGTTGCAAGGCGCGGCCGTCGCAGCCTTGATCCTGGCCGCGCCGGACGATCTGAGGATCGCTCCAACCTATCCGTTCTGGCTGGAGCGCGGCTTGCTGTTGCTGGCCGGCCTCTGGTTCGTGAACCTCGTCAACTTCATGGACGGGCTGGACCTGATGACCGCGGCCGAGATCGTGCCGATCACCGCCGCACTCGTGCTGCTCGGATGGCTCGGCGAACTGCCGGCCTCGATGACCATCACTGCCGCGGCCCTGCTGGGCGCAATGATCGGATTCGCGCCCTTCAACCGTCCGGTGGCGAAAGTCTTTCTCGGCGACGTCGGCAGCCTGCCGATCGGCCTGTTGACGGGCTGGTGCCTGCTGCAGCTTGCCTGGCACCAGCAGATCGCTGCCGCCCTGCTGTTGCCGCTCTACTACCTGGCCGATGCGACCGTCACGTTGTTGCGGCGGGTGGCGCGGCGCGAGCCGTTCTGGGCGGCGCATCGCACCCATTTCTATCAGCGCGCCACCGACAACGGGTTTTCGGTGTGGCGCGTGGTGAGCGACGTGTTCGTGCTCAACATCGCGCTGGCGGCGCTGGCGGTCGGCGCGGCGATGACCGCTTCGGCCGCCATCGCCGGCCTGCTTTTCGTCATCGGAGGTGCTGCGACCGCACTGGTGATGTACCGCTTCTCGCGCCGGCGACAATAGCGGCTTCATCCCCGAGCAGGGCTATCTCCGGACCTGAGCTGCAACCCGAATATTTGCTTTGCTGCGCTGGGCCGACTTGGCCTGCCTGGGGCTGCGATCGTTACGCACCGCCACCCGCTTGGTCTTCTTCGCAACCGATTCCGCCGTCTGGGTTTTCGTCCCACGGCGAGAGCTGTATTCCTTGCCGTCGATCGGCGCCACATGCGGCGGGTCCCTGTCGAGATACGGTCGTCCGATGCCGAACTCCTTGCCGCGCGTATCGATCCATTTCCAGAGGCTTTCCGTCGAAACCCATCGCTCGGCCTTTGTTGCTCCCTTGACGCTCACGACATCAGCCGCAAGCCCGTGACCATAGCCGCCGCGGAAGCTCCCGCCATGGAACGACCTGTCCGACGCCGCCTTAAGGCCGCTTGCGATCGATTGACGATAGTCATCGCGAAACGCGCTGGTGATGCCGGGCGACAATCCGGCCAGCTCCGCCGCGCGAAGCGTATGAAAAAGCTTCAGCTTGAAACTGCGATCCATGCCGCCGATCACATAGTCGATCATCGGCATGCCGACTTTTTTCGCTGCGTGCGGATCCTTCCACGTAAAGTCCTGGGGAACGAGCTTGGTAAAGGTTCGGGTGACGGTCACCATCTTGCGCTTCCGCTTGACCGTCACTTTCCGCTGCTCTTGCACCTTCATGGTGTCTTCTTTGGGCGTCCGCTGATAGAGCGCCCACAGATACTGGTCGACGCAGATGTCGATGACGAAGCACTCGTCGAGAATTTCGACCGTGCTCACCGTCCCCTTGACCTCGCTTGGCGCCAGATCGGACGTCGTCGCCATTGCCATCTGGACAGGCGGTGTTTCGGGCGGCGTCATCTGCGGTGGATCGGGCAACCCGGCCTCGCCGATCGCCGCCGGCTCTGCCGCGGCCACCGTCGTGACGGTGACCGTCTCCGTGACCAGTTCGGTCACCGCGGCTGCATCAGCGCTGGCGACCACCACATGGCCCACAGCGGTCGATTGCGGTGCGTCCGCACGTTCGGCGTCAGCAGCGAGGAGGACAGCGCGGCGATCCTCGACCGGCAAGGCGCCGGCCGCGTACTCGATGCCCGCCGAACCGAATCCGGCAAGCCCGACGAAGATCCCGCCTGCAAGCAGGACCGTTCCACACAAAGCCGACGTCACGTTCACAGATCGCCGCGGGTGCATTCCCGTTGCCTCCGTAGGCTCCCGTTGAGCCATGCTGCACAGTCAAGCATGCGAAGTGCTTGATCTGTCGGCAGCAAATAAGGACTGGCAATGACGCAAACGTGTGGCCCGTCACGTTTTCCGGGAACTGTTACCCTAATGCAACGTACCGCCCGCGAGCATCGCTGCGGCGTTTACAGCCCCGGCTTCGGTTTTTCCTGCGCAAGTTCGCGGATCAGGCGGCAATAATCCGCCATCGCCGACGAAAAATCGAAACGCCTGGATATCTCGGTCGCGCGTTCGGCGCGTTGCGTATCGTCCGACGTGGCGGCTTGCCGGATCGCCTGCGCCAGCGCATCGGCGCTGCCGGGTTCGACGACCCAGCCGACATCATGCTCGATCACCGTCAGCGCGGCCTCCGCATCGGGTTCGGACACCAGAAATCACCGGACGGCCGATCGCCAGCAGATTGTAGAACCGGCTCGGCACCGACACACCGGCGACGTTCTTGCGGTAGGGAATGATCCAGACATTCGCGGCCGAAAGAAAAGCGTCCAGCTCCGCGTCCTCGACCCGGTCGACCAGCGTGACGTTGGCAAGCCTGGCTTCCGCCTGCATGTCCCGCAAGCGATCGAAGCCTATGCCCCATCCCGACAGCAGGAAGTGGATGTTGCTATCGTCGCGCAGCCTTCGCGCCGCTTCGAACACGATGACGGGGTCGTGGGTAAAGCCGAGGTTACCGGACAGGCCAACGACGAAGCGCGCGGACAGCGGACGCCGATAGGGATTGTCAGGGGCGATGGCGCGAACACCCGGCGTCAGCGTCGCCCAGTTGGGAATGAACCTGATCTTGTCTCGGGTCATTCCGCGATAGCGCAACAGCAGCTTCTCGGTGTCGCGGCCGATGATGACGACGGCATCGAGTGCGCGAAACATCAGCGCGTTGAGGCCGCGCATCGCCTTTGCCGGCAGCGACTGCGGCCTCAGCAGACCCGCCATCACGAGCACGTCGGGATAGAGATCGTGCATGATCAGCACCGACTTCGCACCCCGCAGTTTCGCCGCGGCGGCAAACGCGTAGGGCAGCATGAACGGCGCCGGCACGGTGATCGCGACGTCGCCGCGGCGCAGCTTCATCAGCAGTGCACCGAACATCCGGGCTGTGAAAATGAGTTCGGCCAGCGCGCGCCTGGCGAGCGCGCCCTTGCCGGGCATCCAGTTCCTGACCTCGACCACTTCAGGTTTGCCGGCCGAAGCAGGCTCAGCCGATCCCGCCGTCCCCGAAACCACCAGCACCTCGGCTTCCCGCGCCGCATGTTCCGAAATGGCGGCCATGATCGCCGCCGTCGTGCTCGGATCCGGCGGATAATGCTGGCTGACGACGACGACTTTTCCGGGCTTCTGCATCATGGCTTTCGAGCGAGGCCGCTACCGGGGAAACGGGATCAGGCGGCGTTCGATCCGAATTCGGGCACCGCATCCTTCAGCACCGCGCGGATCGTCGACCGGTCATCGCCTGCGATCGCCTCCTCCAGCGCCGAGAGCCATTTGCGCAGCGTCTGCATCGGCGGTTCGTTTGGCTTTGCCGCCATGATGCCGGCTACCCCGATCTCCACGGTCGGCTCCTCGCTGGCGAACAGGATTTCGTTCAGCCGCTCGCCCGGCCGCATGCCGGTGAACACGACCTCGATGTCGATGCCGGGCTCGAGGCCGGACAGGCGGATCATCCGCTCGGCAAGTTCGACGATCTTGACCGGCTGACCCATGTTGAGGACGTAGACGGAAACGTCAGGGCGCGCCGGCGTCAGCGCGTGAGTGGCCGCGGTCAGCACCAGGTCGCAGGCCTCACGGATGGTCATGAAGTACCGGACCATGTCCGGATGCGTAACCGTGACTGGACCGCCCGCCTCGATCTGCGATTTGAACTTCGGCACCACCGAGCCGTTGGACGCCAGCACGTTGCCGAAGCGCACCGAGATCAGGCGCATGCGCGGCTTGCCGTCCGAACCTGCAAGGTCGCGATCGAGCGCCTGGCAGTACATTTCGGCGAAACGCTTGGTCAGGCCCAGCATCGAGACCGGCTCGATCGCCTTGTCGGTTGAGATCATCACCATGGCCTCCGCGCCGGCGGCCAGCGCCGCATCGGCCACGTTGACCGATCCGAAGATGTTGGTCTTGACCCCTTCGCTCCAGTCGCGTTCGAGGATCGGCACGTGCTTCAGCGCGGCGGCATGGAACACGATGTCGGGCTTGAACTCGCGCATCAGCCGCATCACCCGTTCGCGATCGCGGATGTCGGCAATACGGCCCTCGACAACGGCGCCGGTGCCGCGCTCGGCCAGCGCTTCCGTCACCGCGTACAGCGCTGGTTCCGAATTCTCGATCACCAGCAACCGCGAGGCGCCGAAGGTTGCGACGCGGTCACATATCTCCGAACCGATCGAGCCGCCGCCGCCGGTCACGATCACGGCCTTGCCCTTCACCAGCGTTTCGAGGCGCGCATAGTCGATCTTCTCGCTCGGCCGCAGCAGCAGATCCTCGACGGCGACGTTGGTCAGCCTCGGCACGTCGCCGCTTTCCAGCGACGGCATACGGCTGACGAACAGGCCGAGCCGCTTCGCCCGCATCAGAACCGCTTCGGGATGCGACTCCGGCTCGAACGCCGACGGGGTCATGATGATCCGCGAGATCGGCTTGCCGCGCCCGGCATAATCGCGGATCACGTCCTCGACGTCGTCGATGCCGCCGAGCACCGGCACGTTGCGCATCGATTGTCCGCGGTCCGCGGCCGATGGCGACAGCACGCCGACCGGCCAAAGCTGCTTCACCGCGCCGCTCTCGATCCCGCGCAGCAGTACCTCGGCGTCCGCAGCGCGGCCGATCAACAGCGTCGACGACGCCCCTTCGGTCTGGGCATGGCGGCGGACCCGCGAGTAGCGGAAATAGCGGTAGCCGAACCGCAAGGCGCTCAGGGCGAACACCTGGAGGAACCAATACAGCACGATGGTGACGCGGCCGAAAAACACCGGCGGCTTGCCGGTCGACGCGCCGAAGATGAAGGCATAGTCGAGGACGATGAGCGCGACCGTCAAAACCGTCGACACCCGCAGGATGTTCAGCGCGTCGGGCAGCGAAATGAACCGCCATTTCGTCGTCGTCAGATTGAAGACGAAGCAGATGATGACGCTGAAGCCGACGAAGAACGGCAGAATCCGCAGCAGCAGCGGCAGCCGGGCAAAGAACGCCTCGCCGCCGTCGAAGCGCAGATAGAAGCTCGCCAGCAACGCAAACGTGGTGGCCAGCGCATCGTGCACGGCAATCAGGTAGTTGCGATGTGTCAGTTGCGAAAGAGGCGTCATTCCAGTGGCCGGCCGCAGAATACAGGGAGATTCGCAGGGTGTTCCGCGCCCGCTGATAGCTCATCTGCAGCGGGCATGCCAGCAGTCATGACCGGGCGAACACGACTGGTTCCGCAGCCTCGCCGCCTGGCCTTGGCGCGCAGCACCATGCCACCGGCGACGCCGACGCCGATCACATACATCCAGCCTTCATGAAAATCGAACAGATGGGAGTTGAACAGCGAACTGACCACGTTCTGCAGCACCACCATCAGGCCGATCCAGGCCGCCAGCCCCTCGCCGCGAAACAGCGAGAAATGCACGAACCACATCGCGTAGAGGACAACGATCCCGACGGCGCCCCACTGCACTGCGACGTTGAGCGTCTGGTTGTGCGGATTGCCGATCACATGGCCCTGGGCCAGGACCGCTGGGCCGGTGGCGGCCGCCTCGAACAGCCCCCGCGTCGCGCCCGTGCCATGGCCGATCACCGGCGACTGGGCGAAGAACCGCAGCGACTTCTCCCAGAACTCCAGCCGCAGCCCGACCGAGGTCGGCTGGTTGAGCTCCTTGTAGATGCGGTAATCCCGCGAGAATTTGTCCGTCGTCGCCTGCAGTTGCGGCGACAGACCCCAGGCCAGTCCCCCGAGCACCAGGGCTGCGGCCAGCAGCATGAGGTTGGTTCGCCACTTCAGGTGCGTCATCGCAAACACCGCCAGCATGATCGGCAGCGTCACCAGCGCGGTGCGCGACACGATGACGAACGCCATGTTCAGGATGAAGTTCGCAGCGACGGCCGTCAGCAACAAGGCCTGCCGCACCTTGCCGTCCCGCAACAGCGTGATGATCGGAAAGGCGAGCACGACCGTGCACAGCACGAATTCCTGGCTCTGGTCGATGTAGTTCTTGACGAAGATGCCGCGCTCCGCGTCGTCCTGCTTCAAGGCCAGCCCGGGCTTGAACAGTCACCAGCCAGGATACCGGCACCAGCAGCGAGCAGGAAACCAGGAAGCCAATGAAGACCCACATGCCGCGCGTCGTGCGCTCGAAGTGATAGAAGAAGAAGCGGCAGCGCCAGCAGCTTGGTAACCGGGCTCAGAGCATAGAGGCGTACGCCCCAGGGCGCGTCCGACCACAGGGTTCCGAGCGCCGCCAGTGCGACGAATGCAATCGGAAGCGCACTGATCGGGCGCAGCAGCGAGCGCAGGAACGGACGCAGTTCGAGCGTGGCTGCAAGTGCTATGAGCCAGAGCACGAAGCCGATAGCCACGCCGCTGGTCGACCACGGCAGCATCACCGCCACCAGCACCGCGACCAGATCGACGTTCAGTATCCGCGCCGCCGGATCATGGCAGGCCGAGAGGATCAGCGACACCGCCGAACCGATCCGGCTCATCCGCCTGCGCGGGTGATCCGCCGTCATCACGACCCCACCGGCCCCGCCTTCGCACGCCGCTGCCGGGCCGCGAGCGTCATGCCGCCGGCGACCCCGACCCCGAGCACGTACATCCATCCCTCGTGAAAATCGAACAGGTGCGAATTGAACAAGGAGGAAAAAACATTCTGGACGACGACCAGCAATCCGATCCACGCGACGAGACCCTCGCCGCGGAACAGAAGCAGGTGCACCAGCCACATGGCGTACAGCAGGATCACGCCGACCATACCCCACTGCACCGCGATATTCAACGTTTGGTTGTGCGGATTGCTGATCACATCACCGGGCGGCTGGTCGGAGTAATTCGTCGCCGCCCGCTCGAATAGCCCGCGCAGCGAGCCCGTGCCGTGGCCGATCACGGGCGCCTCGGAGGCGAAACGCAGGGACTTCTGCCAGAACTCGAGCCGGAGCCCGATCGACGTCACCGTGTTTTCCTTCTTGTAGAGCTGATAGTCCCAGACCAGCCGCTTGGGTCCCCAGCGCAGGTCGGTCGTGGTGAACCACAGCACTCCGACGAAGGCGATCATCAGGCCGACAATGATCAGCGCAGTACGTCGTTTCAGGTGAAGCAATGCAAACGCCAGCAGCATGACCGGCATCGTGACCACGGCCGTCCGGGAAACGATGACGAAGACCATGTTGGCGACGAAGCCAAGCGAGACGGCTGCCAGCCCCAGCGCCTGCTTCACCTTGTTCGCCCGCAGCAGCGCGACCACCGGATAAATCAGCGCCACCGCACACAGCGCAAACTCCTGGCTCTGGTCGATGTAGTTCTTGACGAAGATGCCGCGGCCCGCGTCGCTATTCGGCTTGAGCGAAAGGCTCGGATCAAGCGCGACGATAAACGACACCAGCATCAGCAGCGCGCACGAAGCCAGAAACGCCACGAAAACCCACATCCCGCGCGACGATCGCTGGAAATGATAGATCAATCCCGGCAGCACCAGCAGCTTGAGGGTCGGAGCGACGGCATGGAGCCGCACGCTCCATGCGGCGTCCGACCAGAGCGTGCCGGCGATGGCGAGGCCCGTCATCGCAAGCGGCAGATAGCAGATCGGTTGTTTCAGCAACCGCCCGTACGCCCTCCAGTCCATTACCCACGCCACGGCGCCGAGCCAGCAGGGCACGAAGATCGCAACCAGCGACGTCGACCACGGCAGCGACAAGGCCGCCAGAATCGCGAAGACGTCCGCTATCGTGGTCCACAGCGCGCGGTCACGCCAGTATCGTTGAACGGTGGACATCGGCGCGGCCGCGACCTCGCTCACGCCTTGTCTCCGCGCGCGCGGCCGACCAGCGACGTTGTGCTGTGGCCCGGCAGGATGTCGACCAGCACGACCTCGCCGCCGCCGGCCTCGACGATCTCGTGGCCGACGACCTGCTCGCGCGTGTAGTCGCCGCCCTTCACCAGCACGCTCGGCCTCACCTTCGCGATCAGATCGATCGGCGTGTCCTCCTCGAAGATGGCGACGAGGTCGACCGCCTCCAGCGCCGCCAGCACTTCGGCGCGCGCGCGTTCGTCCTGCACCGGGCGCCCCTCACCCTTCAGCCGCTTCACTGATGCATCGCTGTTAAGCCCCACGATCAGGCGGTCGCAGGCGCCGCGCGCGGCCGTCAGCACCTTGACGTGGCCGGGATGCAGGATGTCGAAACAGCCATTGGTGAAGCCGATGCGCAGACCCTGTTTGCGCCAGTCCGCCAGATGCGCATCGAGGTCGCCGCCGGCGACGACGATTTTCTCTTCGGCCGCCAGTGACGCATGCGGCAGGATCTTCCGGCGCAACTCCGCCGGCGAAACCGTGGCGGTGCCCTTCTTGCCGACGGCGACGGCGGCTGCAGCGTTCGCCATCCGCAGCGCCGTCTCCCAATCGGCCTGTGCGGCAAGCGTCATGGCCAGCACCGCGGCGACCGTGTCGCCCGCGCCGGAGACGTCGCGCACCTTGACCGGCAGCGCCGGCACGTGGATCGCCTCGCCGCCGCGAACCACCAGCGTCATGCCGTGTTCGCTTTGCGTCACCAGCATCGCCTCGCAGTCGGCGAGATACATGGCATCCTGCGCCGCCTCGGCGATGCTCTTGTCGGTATCGGCGCGGCTGCGGGTGGCCTCGGCAAACTCCTTGCGGTTGGGCGTCAGCAGCGTCGCGCCGCGATAGATCGCGAAATTGGCGCTCTTGGGATCGACGATCACCCGCTTGCCGAGTTTCCTGCGCGGCATCGATGATGTTGCGGATCACCCGCGCGGTCAGCACGCCCTTGGCATAGTCCGACAGCAGCACGATATCGGCGCGCGGCAGCAGCGGCAGGATCGCGTCGATCAGTTTCTGCTCGATGTCGGACGACGCCGGCGCGGCCAGTTCCCAGTCGGCGCGCAGCATGTGGCGTGGAGAAATGCTCGGAGACGAAGCGCACCTTGCGCGTCGTGGGCCGCGAGGCATCCGAAACCAGCACGGCCTCGATCCGGTCTTCCCGCGCCAGATCGGCCTTCAGCTTCGCAGCCGCATCGTCCTCGCCGATCAGGCCTGCGAAGATGCAGCGCGCGCCGAGCGCGGCGATGTTGCGCGCCACATTTCCTGCGCCGCCGACATTGGTCTCGCTGCGCTGGACTGCGATGACGGGCGCCGGCGCTTCCGGCGAAATCCGCGACACCTCGCCATAGACGAACTCGTCGAGCATGAGGTCGCCGACGCACAGCACGGTCTGATTGGCGATCGCCCGGCTCAGGGTTTCAAAATCGAACATCTGTCTACCTACCGGCCCGTCAGCGATAGCGATCGGAGCGATCGAGAAAACCCTTCACATAGGCACCGACCGCGTCTTCCAGCGGCGTGAAGCCGCCATTATAGCCCGTGCCCTGCAGCCGATCGACTTCGCTTTGGGTGAAGTATTGATAGCTGCCGCGAATCTGCTCGGGCATGTCGATGTACTGGATGTTCGGCTTGGTGCCGAGCGCGGCATAGGCCGACAGCATCAGGTCGCGAAAGCTGCGGGCGGTGCCGGTGCCGACATTGAACAGCCCGCTGACATGCGGCGCCGCCAATAGCCACATCATCACGCGAACCACATCGTCGACATAGATGAAGTCGCGGCGCTGGTCGCCGTCGGCGATGCCGTCGCGGTGCGACTTGAACAACTGCACGGGGCGGCCGGCCTTGATGTCGTCGAAGCGTCGCGCCAGCACGCTCATCATCGTGCCCTTGTGATATTCGTTGGGGCCGAACACGTTGAAGAACTTCAATCCCGCCCATTGCGGCGGCAGTCGTTCGCCACGGGCGGCGCGCTCGGCCACCGCCATGTCGAACAAGTGCTTGCTCCAGCCATAGAGATTCATCGGCCGCAGTTTCTTCAGCGCGTCCATCGAGGGGTCGTCGCGGAAACCCTGCTCGCCGTCGCCATAGGTCGCGGCCGAGGACGCATAGATCAGCGGCGTGGCATTGGCCGTGCACCAGTCGAGCAGCCGCAACGACAGCCGGAAATTGGTCTCGATCACGAGATCGCCGTCGGTTGCCGTGGTCTCCGAGATGGCGCCGAGATGGATGACGGCTTCGAGCCGGCGGCCCTTCAGCCAGTCCATCAGTTCGGCCGGTGGCACGAAATCGGCGAGCTGGCGCTTGGCGAGATTGCGCCATTTGCCGTCATGGCCGAGCACATCGCACACCGCGACGTCGCGCCCGGCGTCGTTCAACGCGGCCACGACGTTCGATCCGATAAAACCGGCGCCCCCGGTCACCAGCAACATGCCGCCCCCTGCCAAGATTGTGCGACAAGACCTTTGCCCCACTCCCGCATAGCAGGCAACTTGGCTTCTTTGCGGTGGTGAAGGCGGCTCGCCCGGCTTTACCCGCCCCCACAGAGGGGTTACCTCCGGGGCCGGAATCGCCGGGATCCGAACAGGCGGGGCGTCGGACATAAAGCATGAATTGAAATTCACTTGATGGGATCGCGATGGAAGATGCCGCCGATACGCGGCCGATCCTGATCGTCCCCTACATGTGGATCGGCGATTTCGTCCGTGGCCATACGGTGGTGCGGGTCCTCAAGCAGCGCTGGCCGAACCGGCCGGTCGATGTGCTGGTGACGTCGCTGTGCGCGCCCCTCGTCGACTACATGCCGGGTGTCCGATCCGGCATCGTCTGGGACCTGCCCCGCAGCCGGTTGGCGCTCGGCAAGCAGTGGAGGCTCGCTTCCGAACTGCGCGCCCGCGGCTATGGAACCGCCCTCGTCCTGCCCCGGACCTGGAAGGCGGCGATTGCCCCGACGCTGGCCGGCATCCCCGAACGGGTCGGCTTTTTCGGCGAGGCCCGATTCGGGCTGATCAACCGGATGCGCTGGGGCGAGAAGGCCCTGCCCCGTTTCATCGACAAGAACGCCGCGCTGGCGCTGCCGACCGACGCGCCGCTGCCGCCGGAATGGCCGGTGCCGCAATTGTCCGTGCCATCAGATGAAATCGCCCGCTGGCGGCAGGCCAACGGCCTCGGCGCCGGTCCGGCGGTCGCACTGGCGCCCGGATCCGTCGGCGCCTCCAAGCGCTGGACTTATTATCCCGGCGCGGCGCGGCTGCTGGCCGAGCGCGGGCTCGACGTCTGGGTGGTCGGCGGTCCCGGCGAGAAGGCGCTGGCGCAGGAGATCGTTGCCGCCGGCCGCGGCAAGGTCCGCGACCTCACCGGTACTGATTTGCGCAACGGCATCCTGGCGATGGCGGCGGCCGGCGTCGCCATCTCCAACGATTCCGGCCTGATGCACATCGCGGCGGCGATCGGCACGCCGACCATGGGCATTTTCGGGCCGACCAGCCCGTATCTGTGGGCGCCGCTGAACGGTCTGGCGGCGACGGTGCTCCAGACCAAGGAGGTGCTGGCCTGCCAGCCCTGCCAGCGCACCGTCTGCACCATGAACGACCATCGCTGCATGCGCGACATCGAGCCTTCCTACGTGGCCGAGATCGCGCAGCGCCTGCTGGTCAGTCAGCCGAGCGCCCGATAGACCGCGGCGATCGCATTCGCTTCCGCATCAAGACTGAATTTCTCCAGCACCCGCGCCCGCGCACGTTCGCCCATCGCCTGCGCTGATGCCGGATCACCCATCAGCGGCTCCAGCGCCGAGACCAGCGCGTCGACGTCACCCGGCGGCGTCAGCACGCCGGTGACGCCGTCCTCGACCACGAATTCGGCTGCGCCCGCGCGCGACGCCACCAGCGCCGCGCCCGATGACATCGCCTCGATCAGCGTCAGTCCAAAGCCTTCGTTGCGCGAGGTGAAGGCGTAGATCGTCAGCCGCTGGTACCAGCGCTGCACGTCCTCGATCGCAAGCTCTCCAGTGATCACGATCCGCCCGGCAAGCCCGGCGGCTTCGATCTGTCGCTTCAGGCCGTTGGCGAACCCCTGCTGCTCCGGCACCACCGCGCCGACGATGACCGCGGTGAAATCAGGATAGCGCGGCAACAGCCGGCACATCGCCGCCACGAACACGTCGGTGCCCTTCTGCGCGCGCACCCGGCCGAAACAGCCGATCGCGTAGCGTCCGGGCAAGCCCTGCTCGGCGAACGCCGCCGCACGATCCGGCGGCGGCGCATAGCGCCCGGTATCGACGCCATGCATCACCACCGTCGCCTCGCGCTTCAGATACGAGGCCGACAGTTCCGACGTCGCGATAACAGCGTCCATCTGCCGGATCAGCCAGCGCGTCAGCCAGGTGTGATGGCGCTGCGCCGCCGACGTGAACACCAGTTGCAGCGGCCAGCCGAGCGCGCGCAGCAACAGCCCCGCGATCATCTCGTCGTTGCGCCGCGCGTGCCAGATCAGCGGCGCGCGACGGCGCCAGAGTTTGAGCAGATCCGCAAAGCCCATGCGTGCGATGCCGTCGGGCGCGTGCGGGCCGAGCCACGCGGCGCGGTACATCGCGGCGAGTTTCGGCGCCACCATCCGGTTGGTCGCGGTGACGCCCGAATAGCGCCTGTGCAAATTCGGCACGATCAGTTGCAGGTCACAGGCCAAATTGTTCTCGGTCGACACGTCCGGCTCCGTTTCGGAGAGTTCCTATACGCAACATTAAGCATAGAGACCAGTTCACCGCTGCCGAAACCCTGTCTTCACCGCCCGCCCACTAGCATCGCTCCCAAACAAGAAGGGAGAGGTTTGATCATGACCGTGCTCGTCACCGGTGGCGCCGGCTATATCGGAAGTCATATGGTTCTCGCGCTGGTGGAAGCCGGCGAAAGCGTCGTCGTGATCGACAATCTGTCCACCGGCTTTTCACATTTTCTGCCCGAGGGCGTGCCGCTGTTCATCGGCGATGCCGGCGACGAAAACCTCGTCGAGGGCGTGATCGCCCAGCACGGCGTCGAGAGCATCATTCACTTCGCCGGGTCGATCGTCGTGCCGGACTCGATGCGCGATCCGCTCGGCTATTACCGCAACAATACCATGACCACGCAGAGCCTGTTGAAGGCCGCGGTGAAGTGCGGCGTCAACCGCTTCATCTTCTCGTCGACGGCCGCCGTCTACGGCAATCCGGACCAGGTGCCGGTGCCGGAACATGCGCCGACGCGGCCGATGTCGCCTTACGGTTCCTCCAAGCTGATGACCGAAATCATGCTGCACGACGTCGCCACCGCGCACGGCATGAACTACGTCGTACTGCGCTACTTCAACGTCGCCGGCGCCGATCCGCAGGCGCGCGTCGGCCTCGCCACCGTCGGCGCGACGCATCTGTTGAAGATCGCGGTCGAGGCCGCCACCGGGCAGCGCGCCAAGGTCGACGTGTTCGGCGCCGATTATCCGACGCCGGACGGCAGTTGCATTCGCGACTTCATCCATGTCAGCGATCTCGTCCAGGCCCATCGCGCGGCGCTGGCCTATCTGCGCGGCGGCGGACAATCGATCACGCTGAACTGCGGTTACGGCCGCGGCTATTCGGTGCTGGAAACCATCGAAGCGGTGCGCCGCGCCTCGATGCGCAATTTCGCCGTGCAGTACGCGCCGCGCCGTCCCGGCGACATCATGACGATGGTGGCCGATACCAGGCGCATCCGCTCGACGCTCGACTGGAAGCCGCGCTACGACGATCTCGCGACCATCGCGTCCCACGCGCTGGCGTGGGAAGAGAAACTGGTCAGCGAACGCGGCGGCCTTGGGCGGCAGGCGGAATCGGCCTGAAATCAAGCGCTTATTTGGCTTGAAAAACCTCGCTTTAGCAGGCAAGGAGGCATCGCAGCAGCCCTGACGCGCGGGTAGTGGCCCAGCGCCGTCAATGGAACGCGGATGACCGAACTTCCGAAGAAAATCACCGACGACCCCTATGGCGCGGCGATCCTGATTCGCCGTCTGGTGGCCGAACAGGGGCTCGCTTACTGGCGGCGCTACCTGCTCGCCTTCGTGCTGATGGGGGTTGCGGCGGCGACCACCGCCGGTTCCGCCTATCTGCTCGGCGAGGTCATCAACAGGGCCTATGTCGACAAGGACGTACGCGGGATCGCGATCCTGTCGCTGGTCACCATCGTCATCTTCACCATCAAGGGTGCGGCGACCTACGGGCACACCGTGATCCTGTCACAGATCGCAAACGCGATCCTCGCCAACAACCAGCGCGCACTGTTCGCCAAGCTGATGAGCGAGAACATCGCGTTCTTCTCCGAGCGGCATTCCTCGGAATTTCTGGCGCGGCTGACCGCGGGCGCCACCGCGGTGACGCAGGTGCTCAATCTCCTGATCAACGCCATCGGGCGCGATCTCCTGTCACTGATCGCGCTCGTCGTCGTGATGGTGATGACCGACCCTCTGATGGCGCTGCTCGGCTTTGCGGTGGCGCCGCCGGCGATGATCGTGCTGCGCAAGCTGGTCAAACGCATCAAGGGCCTTGCGCACAACCAGTTCTCGGGCACCGCCGACATCATGGAGACCATGCAGGAATTGCTGCAGGGCATCCGGACCGTGAAAGCGTTCACGCTCGAACAGGCGATGCGCGAGAGGATCGACGCCAGCATCACCGCGGTCGAGCGTAACGCCAACAAGATGTCGCGCGTTTCCAACCGTTCCAGCCCTTTGATGGAAACGCTCGGCGGCTTTGCGATCGCGGGTGGCCTGATGTACGGCGGCTACCGGGTGGTCGCGATGGGCGCTTCGCCCGGGCAATTCTTCTCGTTCCTGACCGCATTCCTTTTGGCCTACGAGCCGGCCAAGCGGCTGGCGCGGCTCAATATCGAGCTCAACAGCAATTTGATCGGCGCGCGCAAGCTGCTCGAAATCGTCGACAGCCCGCCGAGCGAGCCTGACGACAGCGACAAGCCGGCGCTGAAGCTCAGCGATGCCCGCGTCGAGTTCCGCGACGTGACATTCGGCTATCGGCAAAACGAGCCGGTGCTGCGTCACATGAGCTTCATCGCCGAGCCCGGCAAGACCACGGCGCTGGTCGGCCCGTCCGGCGGCGGCAAGTCCACCGTGCTGGCGCTGCTGCTGCGGCTCTATGAGGTCAACGAGGGCGAAATCCTGATCGACGGCCAGGCGATCTCGGGCGTGTCGCGTCATTCGCTGCGCGCGCAGACCGGCTATGTCGGGCAGGACGTCTATTTGTTCCGCGACACCATCGGCGCCAACATCGCCTTCGGCAGGCCCGGCGCCAGTCAGGACGAGATCGTGGCCGCCGCAAAGGCCGCCTGCGCGCACGATTTCATCATGGGCTTTCCGCTCGGCTACGACACCCCGGTCGGCGAGCACGGCACGCAGCTATCCGGCGGCCAGCGCCAGCGCATCGCGGTGGCCCGCGCGCTGCTCAAGGACGCACCGGTCATCCTGCTGGATGAAGCCACCGCGGCGCTGGATTCGGAATCCGAGAAAGCCGTGCAGGAAGCCATCGAGCATCTCTGCCGGAACCGCACCACCATCGTCATCGCCCACCGCCTCCACACCATCATGCACGCCGACGCCATCCTGGTGGTCGAGGCCGGCGAGATCGTCGAGCGCGGCCAGCATGACGATCTGCTGCGCCGCGGCGGCCGTTACGCCTCGTTCTTCCGCCTGCAGCAGCGCGATGCCGGCACCCCCAGTCTGGCGCCGGTCAGCGCAACCGCGTAAGGCTATTTTCGATTCTTTCTGCAACCCGCCGAGAGCCTTTTCATGAACGCAGCCGCCTACGTCATTCCAGCGCCCCCGCAGCCGTCGCTCCCTGTCGTCGGGGAGACCAAATTCTATCCGGTTCGCCGCATCTGGTGCGTCGGGCGCAACTATCTCGAGCACATCCGCGAGATGGGCAATGACGAGCGCGCGCCGCCGTTCTTCTTCGCCAAGCACGCCGACATGCTGGTGCCCGACGGCACCACCGTCCCCTACCCGCCGCTGACCAAGGATCTGCATCACGAAGTCGAACTGATCGTCGCCATGAAGAGTGGCGGCCTCAACATTCCCGCCGACAAGGCGCTCGACCATGTCTACGGCTATGCGGTCGGCATCGACCTCACTCGCCGCGACCTGCAGATCGCCTCGCGCAAGAAGGAGCGGCCGTGGGAAATCGGCAAGTCGTTCGACTATTCCGCGCCCTGCTCCGCGCTGCAGCCGGCCTCGAAGATCGGCCATCCCAGCAAGGGCAGGATCTGGCTGACGGTGAACGGCAAGGAAACCCAGAAGGGTGATCTCACCGAGCTGATCTGGAACGTGCCCGAGATCATCTGGCAGCTCTCGCAGCAGGTGAAGCTCGCCGCCGGCGATATCATCATGACCGGCACGCCTGCCGGCGTCTCCCAGCTCCAGCCCGGCGACAAGATCGAATGCGGCGTCGATGGCGTCGGCACGCTGACGGTGGACATCGGCAAGCCGGAATAGTCCTTCTGAAAGCCACTCGGAATGCAAAAATCCCCGGATCAGGATCCGGGGATTTTTCTTGGTCCGCAGGATGGGTGGAGCGAAGCGATACCCGTTGGCTCAAGAGACACAACGGGATGTGCAGGTCGTCCCACGGGCAGTAATCTGGCGTGCGCGCTCGTGCGATTTTTGCCCGCAGGATCAAGGTGATTTGCCCCTTCCAGTCCTTCGGGAAAAAACATTCCGCTTAACTCGTCGGGCAAATCAGTGGCTTAGTTTCGCCCGTCTCACCCGATGAGAGGGGCGGCTCGCGATCGTCACGAACGCGCGGTGGGATGCGGTGGACGCTGATGCTGCGACTGACGAGCGTGGCTGACGCGTACGGCGAAGTCGTGTGGTCCTGACGCCCGAAGCTGGCGTCAAGTTCGCAGCAGCAAGGCTGCTGCGGGCGATGGTGGCAACAGAGCGCGTCTCACCAGGGAGATCACGTTATAAGCCGTCAACCCACTGCGCAGGGAAGGCCGGATGCTCTCCGCTGAACCTGTATGCTCGTGTGCGTTTTCTTTTGTGCGCTTGGCACACGAGACCGCGGGTGCAGCGCGCACCCGGTCTTCCCTGCGCCCTCTTGTTTTTCGGAGGGCGAAATCGAAGCAAACCTCGGGCAGTTCATGCCGCGAGAACGCGAATGTTTGCCGTCACCGGCAGAAGTGGATCAGGCCCGCGTCAGCGCCTGCAGACCCTTGAAGGTCAGGCGCTTGGGATCGCGGACGCCGGCCAGATAGAACTTGCGGATGAAGGCAACCGCCGCCTCGCGGTCGCAATCGGTCAATGCGACTACGGCATCGACGGCAATACGCTGGGCGTCCATGGGCTTCCTCGTGCTGTCAGGGGCCACCGGCCACGCAGCGTAGGGGGATGCCGGTTAATCCGGCGTTAACCGTAGGGACATGTTGAACGATTCGGGGGCTGCTACGTATACGCAAAACAACGCATGGGACGTCCGGACGCACCCTGCCCGATCCGCCTGTATTCCGCTCACGCCCCATGGAACCCGCTGGGCGCGCTCACGAATACTGCATCACCCCGTCGTCGACCTTGCCGTAGCGCAGCGTGACGATGTCGAGCGCATAGTTCTGGTACAGCCGCCACGGCCGCTTCGAGCCCTGCTTGGGCAGTTTCGCGATCGAGCGCTGTACGTAGCCGGAGGAGAAATCCAGCGACGGCAGTTCGGTGATGTCAGGATCGACATTGTGCGGCATGCACTGCCTGTAGCCATGACGGTCCATGTAGTTGATCAGGCGGCAGACATATTCGCAGGTCAGGTCGCATTTCAGCGTCCAGGACGCGTTGGTGTAGCCGAACGCCGAGGCCATGTTCGGGATGTCCGAATACATCATGCCCTTGTAGTTCAGCGTTCGCGCGAAATCGACCACCCGGCCGTCGACGCTGACGTCGAGGCCGCCGAGCACCTGGAGCACCAGCCCGGTCGCGGTAACGATGATGTCGGCTTCGAGTTCGCTGCCGTCCTTCAGCCTGATGCCGCGTTGGGTGAAGGTATCGATCTCGCTGGTGACGACGGAAGCGCGCTTGTCACGGATCGACTTGAACAGGTCGCCGTCGGGCACCAGACAGAGCCGCTGCTCCCACGGATTGTAGCGCGGCGTGAAATGCTTGGCGACGTCGTATTCCGGCCCCAGCGCCATCTTGACGCCGCCGAGGATCAGCTGCTTCGCGCGCTCCGGCTTGCGCCGGCAGAGCTGGAAGAAATACATGCCGAACAGCACGTTGCGCCAGCGGATCAGGTGATAGGCGATTTTCGCAGAAAGGTTGCGCCGCAGTTTGTTGGCGAGCGCATCCTCCGCCGGCCGCGCCACCACATAGGTCGGCGAGCGCTGCAGCATGGTGACGTGGGCGGCGGTCCTGGCCATTTCAGGCACCAGCGTCACGGCAGTCGCACCCGAGCCGATCACCACCACGCGCTTGCCGGCATAGTCGAGATGCTCGGGCCATTTCTGCGGATGCACGATCCGGCCTGCGAAGTCTGCCGTGCCGGGAAATTCCGGCGTGTAGCCGTCCTCGTATCTGTAATAGCCCGAGCACATGAACAGGAAACTGCAGGTGAAGCTCACGGCCTCGGTAGCGCCCTCGCCGGTGGTGCGCTCGGCCTCCACGGTCCAGCGCGCATCAGGCGACGACCACGACGCACGCCTGACGCGATGGTTGAAGCGGATCTTCCGGTCGATGCCGTTCTCGGTCGCGGTCTCGCGAACGTAGTTCAGGATGTCGGGCCCGTCGGCAATCGCCTTCGGCTCGGTCCACGGTTTGAACGAGTAGCCGAGCGTGAACATGTCCGAGTCGGAGCGGACGCCGGGATAGCGAAACAGGTCCCAGGTGCCGCCGATGCAATCACGCCCCTCGAGGATCGCGTAGCTCTTGCCCGGGCATTTCTGCTGCAGGTGATAGCCCGCGCCGATGCCGGACAGTCCGGCACCGACAATGAGGACGTCGAAATGCTCGTTGGACATGACGGGCTCCGCAGCTGCCGCAATTGCCGTCATGGCCGGGCTTGTCCCGGCCATCCACGTCCTTTGCTTACACCGACTCTAAAGACGTGGATGCCCGGGACAAGCCCGGGCATGACGAAATCAATAGCCTTCGAACGCGCAGCTTTGCGCTCAGTACCGGTAGTGATCGGCCTTGAACGGGCCTTCCGGCTTGACGCCGATGTACTCGGCCTGGTCCTTGCGCAGTTCGGTCAGCTTGACGCCGATCTTGGCGAGATGCAGCCGCGCCACCTTCTCGTCCAGCGACTTCGGCAGCACATAGACTTCCTTCTTGTACTTGCCGTCCTTGTTGTTGGCGAACAGCTCGATCTGCGCCAGCGTCTGGTTGGTGAACGAGGCCGACATCACGAAGGATGGGTGGCCCATCGCGTTGCCGAGGTTCACCAGGCGGCCTTCCGACAGCAGGATGATGCGGTGCTTGTCGGGGAATTCGATCTCGTCGACCTGCGGCTTGATGTTGGTCCACTTCAGGTTACGCAGACCCGCGATCTGGATCTCGTTGTCGAAGTGGCCGATGTTGCAGACGATGGCGCGATCCTTCATCGCGCGCATGTGGTCGATGGTGATGATGTCCTTGTTGCCGGTCGCGGTGACGAAGATGTCGGCGCGCGGGCGCGGCGTCTTCCATGGTGGTGACTTCATAGCCCTCCATCGCCGCCTGCAGCGCGCAGATCGGATCGACTTCGGAGACCATGACGCGGCAGCCGGCCTGGCGCAGCGAGGCGGCCGAGCCCTTGCCGACGTCGCCGAAGCCCGCGACCATCGCGGTCTTGCCCGACATCATCACGTCGGTGCCGCGGCGGATGCCGTCGACCAGCGACTCGCGGCAGCCATAGAGATTGTCGAACTTCGACTTGGTGACGCTGTCGTTGACGTTGATGGCCGGCCACAGCAGCGTGCCGGCCTTCTGCATGTCATAGAGACGATGCACGCCCGTGGTGGTCTCTTCCGAGACGCCCTTGATGCTCTTGGCGATCTCGGCGAAGTAGCCCTTGGGCTTTTCCTTGAGCTGCTTCTTGAGCAGCGCGAAGAAGACTTCCTCTTCTTCCGAACCCGGCTTGTCCAGGAACTTGGTGTCGCCGTTCTCGGCGCGCAGACCGAGATGGACATACATGGTGGCGTCGCCGCCGTCGTCGAGGATCATGTTGGGATGACCGCCGCCGTGCCAGTCGAACAGCTTGGCCGTGTAGTCCCAGTACTCGGCGAGGGTCTCACCCTTGACCGCGAACACCGGAATGCCGGCGGCCGCAATCGCCGCCGCCGCATGGTCCTGCGTCGAGTAGATGTTGCACGACACCCAGCGGATGTCGGCGCCGAGCGCCGCCAGCGTCTCGATCAGCACCGCGGTCTGGATCGTCATGTGCAGCGAGCCGGCGATACGGGCGCCCTTCAAAGGTTGTTTGCGGGCCGTACTCCTCGCGGGTCGCCATCAGGCCCGGCATTTCAGTCTCGGCCAGCGAGATCTCCTTGCGGCCGAAATCGGCGAGCGACATGTCCTTGACGATGTAATCGGTGAAGGCGGGTCTTGGGGGCGTTCATGAGAGCTTCCTGTTGTCTAGCTCGTCATTCCGGGTCGCCCAAAAGAGGCGAACCCGAAATCTCGACATGATGGATATGAATTCCGGGTTCGCGCGCTGTCGCGGCCCCGGAACGACGCAGGGGCTAAACCGCGCTCTTGAGCGCGTCGACCAGATCGGTTTTTTCCCACGAGAAGCCGCCGTCCTTGTCCGGCGTGCGGCCGAAATGACCGTAGGCCGATGTCCGCGCGTAGATCGGCTTGTTGAGATCGAGATGCTTGCGGATGCCGCGCGGCGTCAGATCCATCGCCTCGGCCACGACGGCCTTCCAGCTTGTCCTCCGGCAGCTTCCCGGTGCCGTGCGTGTCGATATAGATCGACAACGGCCGCGCCACGCCGATCGCATAGGCGAGCTGCATCGTGCAGCGGTCGGCGAGACCGGCGGCAACGACGTTCTTGGCGACATAGCGCGCGGCGTAGGCTGCCGAACGATCGACCTTGGTCGGGTCCTTGCCGGAGAACGCGCCGCCGCCATGCGGGGCCGCGCCGCCGTAGGTGTCGACGATGATCTTGCGGCCGGTCAGGCCGGCGTCGCCATCGGGGCCGCCGATATAGAACTTGCCGGTCGGGTTGATGTGCCAGACGGTCTTGCCGTTGATCCAGCCTTCCGGCAGCGCCTGGCGCACATACGGCTCGACGACTTCGCGGACCTGGTTCGAGGTCATGTCCTCGACGAGGTGCTGATGCGACACCACGATCTCGCGCACGCCGACCGGCTTGCCGTTCTCATAGTGCACCGTCACCTGGCTCTTGGAGTCCGGGCCCAGCATCTTCTCCTTGCCGGAGTGACGCGCCTCCGAGATCAGCTGCAGGATCTTGTGGGCGTAGAACAGCGGCGCCGGCATCAGCTCGGGCGTCTCGTTGGTGGCGTAGCCGAACATGATGCCCTGGTCGCCCGCGCCCTCTTCCTTGTTGGTGCCCGGCTGCAGCGCATCGACGCCCTGCGCGATGTCGGCGGACTGCGGCGTGCAGCAGGACTTCGATGTCGGCGTTCTGCCAGTGGAAGCCTTCCTGCTCGTAGCCGATGTCCTTGATTGCCGCGCGAACGACGCTTTCGATCTGGTCGTTGGTGACCGATTTCGGACCGCGGGTTTCGCCGGCGATCACCACCTTGTTGGTGGTGGCGAGCGTTTCGCAGGCGCACGGATCGCCCACGGATCGATGCCGGCCTTGGGGCCTTCACGGAAAAACAAATCGACGATTTCGTCGGAAATCCGGTCACAGACCTTGTCCGGATGACCCTCGGACACCAACTCGCTGGTGAACAGATAGGACGCGCGCATCAACCAACCCCTTGTTCCCGCCGGATCTCGGCGGCTGTCTATGTTGTGGATCCTGGAATGTCAGTCGCGACGGCGCGAAATGACGTCAGGATTCGTCGTAAAACCAAAGCCCATTATGCCTTCGCAGAACCTCTCTGGTGGCATCGAGGGTTCGGCCGCTTTCTGTCATTTCCGTCAACCGGTCGTCTTCGATCTGCGCGACATACACTGCCGCATTCCATGCTGCAAAGGCCGTCGAGGTTCCGATCGAGCCGGTGACCTCGTTGGGCAGCGCTTCCATATCATAACGGAAGATGGAACGGTTATCCGCGTAGGCATTAAAGTTAAGGTCGCGGCCGGCCGATCCCAGCTCGTATTTCACGGCGCGCAATAGCTCATGACGGCTTACCGCGAAAGGATTTTCTCCGGGCCAGACCGACTGGATGATTTCCAGGCCCGGATCCTGCCCGTGGGAGTGAATTCCAATCAAGCGGCCCCCGGCCCGCAGCGCCCGGGCCAGCGGTGCGATGATCCGCTTGGCGCGGAAATTCACAGAGGATTTGGCCCGGTAGGGCTGGGAAGCGATCACCAGGTCAAAATTGGCCTCGGTCCGGCCCGCCCGGGGGATAATCGAAATCAAGCAAAAACCGGTGGTCTTCCCGGTACAGCACCAGCGCCACCGGCCGCTCGTAGATCGGCATGCCCGATTTCGGGCTGACATTGGCCCGCCAGTTCTGCTCCAGAAATGGGCCCAATTCGGCGATCTGGGCCTCGAATTCGCCCGAGGAGGCCCCCCGGAGGGCGACCTCGTGCCAGATCATGCCGGCGGCCGCGGCCGGCGAGGCCGGCGCCAGCCAAGGCGCCTCGGCGTAATACATGTTGGTCAAGACGAACACGGTTGCCGGATGCTCGAACAGCCGGTCCGGCACCTTGTCGAGCGTCAGGCGGACGTCCTCCAGGCTGAGCTCCTTGCCGGCGATGTAGAACGGCATGTGGGGAAAGCGGCCGTGCATCGACCGCATCACCCGCGCCAGTACCGTGCCGTCGCCGACGCCGGCGTCGAATACCCGCAGCGCCGGCGGCCTTGGATGCAGGCTGGACAGTTCCAGCGCCACCCGCTCCGCGATGACCCGCTTCTCACTGCAGGTATGGACGAACAGCAGGTACTTCTGGCGGTTCTCGAAGAAACGGAAATTGCCGCGCGGGTCGCGCTTCTCGGGCGGCACGTCGAGGCCGCGCGGCACCGGCAGCCCGCCCGGCGTCGACGCCGCGATATAGGCCTGGATGCGGTCCAGCGTATCGATGGTGATGCGCTTGCCCTCGCGCAGCCGGTGCACCAGCTTGCCGTCGTTCACCGCGCGACGGCCGAACGTCGTCTCCGCCATGTCGGCCTGGCGACAGAATTCCGATATCTGGCTGAGGATCTGGTCGTTTTTCATCGGGCCAGAAAACCTGGAAGGGTTTGGGAAACAGCGGTGGGCAACGTCAGATGGCCGGCGTGTCCTACCACCATCTGCCCAACGGGGGAAATCCTCTCGCCCAAACCCCCGGCGGGACTGTCTTCCGCCCATGAACCCCCGCCCCGCCGGAGGCAACAAAGCGATATCCGTTACTGCGACCGCCATTCAAGGGGACCTGATGCGCCGCGCCATCCTGACATTCACCCTGCTCGCCGCCGCGCTGTGGTCGGCGCCCTGCCTTGCCCAGCAGCGCAGCCAGCTCGGGCCGCTCTGCACCACCGACACCACGCTGGCCGACCAGCAGATCGATGCCTGCAACAAGATCATCGCGCTGAAGGTGTTTTCCGGCGAGAAACTCGCCTCCATCTATTTCTGGCGCGCGGTCGGCTGGAACAAGAAGGGCAACTACGCGCAGGTGATCGCGGATTCCGGGGAAGCGATCCGGCTGCAGCCGAGCGTGCCCGCCTACAATCTTCGCGGCTCGGCCTATTACGACAAGGGCGAGTACGACATCGCGATCGCGGACTTCAACGACGCGCTGCGGATCGGGCCGCCGAGCGGCATCGTGTTCCACAACCGCGGCAACGCCTTTCGCAGCAAGGGCGACTACACCAGGGCGATTGCCGACTACGACGCATCGATCAAGTCGGGTCCACCATCGGCGTTCTCCTGGCAGAACCGGGGCCTGTCGAAACAGGCGCTCGGCGACCTCGACGGCGCGCTGGCTGACATCAATGAAGCGATCCGGCTCGATCCGACGCTGCCACAGCCGCTGACCAGCCGCGCGGTGATCTGGCGCGCGAAGGGCGACCTGGACCGCGCCATTGCCGACGCCACCGAAGCGATCCGGCTCGCGAAGGCAAAGGCGCCGGCCAACATCATGACGCCGCCCGGCAGCGTGCTGATTTCGGCCTACACGCAGCGCGCCCTCGCCTATGAAGCGCGGGGCGATTTCGACCGTGCCAGGCAGGACTATGCCGCCACGCTCGAAGGCAAGGCCTCCGACGCCGGCAGCAAGGCCAACCAGGCAACGGCAAAGGTGCGCCTGTCATTGCTATCAGAGATCGTCCCGCCCCCGCCGTCACCGCGAATGACAAAGACGGCGCCGGCTGCGGCATCGCCGCCGAGTGGCGAGGCGAGCCCGCCCCCACCCGCCGCCGCACCGATGAAGACCGCGGCAACCGGCAGGCGCGTCGCGCTCGTGATCGGCAACGGCGCCTACGCGCATGTCCGGGCGCTACCCAATCCGACCAACGATGCGCGCTCGATCGCAAAGAGTCTGCGTGACATCGGATTCGTGGTGACCGAAGGCGCCGATCTCGATCACGCCGCAATGCAGACCACGATCCGCGACTTCCTCCGCGAGGCGGCGCGGGCGCAGATCGCCGTCGTCTACTATGCCGGACACGGCGTGCAGGTCGATGGTCGCAACTACCTGGTGCCGGTCGATCTCCAGTTTCGCGCCGGCAGCGGCATGACGGATGCGATGATGGACATGGATACGATCATGGCGGGCCTCGACGACCAGGTCCGCACCAACATCCTGATCCTGGATGCCTGCCGCAACAACCCGATGGGACCGAAACTCGCCTCGGCCGGCCCGGCGCGCGACATCGAGCCCGGATCGGGACTGGCCGCGCCGACCACGCTCGGGACCGGCTCGACGCTGGGCGCCGGAACGCTGATCGCATTCGCGACTGCCCCTGGACAGGTTGCACTCGACGGCGAAGGCGCCAACAGCCCGTTCTCGGCAGCACTGACACGCCACATCGGCACGCCGGGGCTGGAGGTGCAGCAGATGCTGACGCGGGTGCGCGCCGAAGTCGTCGCCGCCACCAAAGGCAAGCAGGTGCCGTGGTCGAATTCGTCGCTATTGGGCGAAGTCTATCTGGCGGAAAAATGACGACGTGCGAAGCGCGCCGTCACTTCCCCCACACCTCATTGGCGACTTCCACCGCAAGGCTCAGCTTGGCCCACTGCTCTTCCTCGGACAGGATGTTACCTTCCTCGGTCGAGGCGAAGCCGCATTGCGGGGATACCGCGAGTTGATCGAGCGGGGCGAATTTGGCGGCCTCCTCGAGGCGGCGCTTGATGTCGTCCTTTTTCTCGAGCTCACCGAACTTCGAGGTGATGACACCGACCACCACGACCTTGTCGCCCTTCGGCAGGTAACGCAGCGGCTCGAAGCCGCCGGCGCGATCGGAATCATATTCGAGGAAATAGCCGTCGTAATTGGTGCCGGCCAGCATCGTCTCGGCCACCGGCTCGTAACCGCCGGACGAGATCCAGGTCGAGCGGAAATTGCCGCGGCAGACATGGGTGGTGACCACCATGTCGGCCGGCCGCTCGGCGAGCGCGTAGTTGATGATGCGGGCGTAGATCTTTTGCAGGCCATCCGGGTTGTCGCCGCGCTCGCGCGCCTTCGCCAATTCGTCCTGCGAACAGAGATAGGCCCATACGGTGTCGTCGAACTGCAGATAGCGGCAGCCGGCGTCGTAGAACGCCTTCACCGCCTTGCGATAGGTCTTGCCGAGATCCGCATAAAATTCCTCGAGGTCGGGATAGACCTCCTTCGAGATCGCCTTGCGGCCGCCGCGGAAGTGCAGCACGGCGGGCGACGGGATCGTCATCTTCGCCGTGACATGCGCCGTGTCGGCATACTTTTTCAGGAAGCGGAAATGATCCAGCATCGGATGGTCGTCGGGGAAATCGAGCTTGCCGATGACGCGGACGGCGTCGTGCCTCGTCTCCACCCCGGCGAACTGGATGCCGGTGTCGGGATGGAACAGTTCGCAGCCGGTGAGCCTGGCGAGAAAGTCGAAATGCCACCACGAGCGGCGGAACTCGCCGTCGGTCGCCAGCTTCAGACCGATCGAGGCCTGCTTGTGCACGACCTTTTCGATTTCGAGGTCTTCGGCCTTGCGCAGGTCCTCAGCCGTGATCTCGCCTTTCTCCAGCCTGACGCGGGCTTCCTTGATGCGCTGCGGCCGCAACAGGCTGCCGACCTCGTCGGCGCGGAACGGGGCTTTGGTTCTCTGCATGGTCACAACTCCTGGTAGATTAGTGCGCAGCACCGGAAACGCCGAGATAGCGTTCGAGCACCGCGGGATCAGCCTTCAGCGCGCTGCTCGCCGCATCATGCACGATCGCGCCGCGTTCCAATATCACAACCCGATCAGCCAGCCCCAGAATCTTTTGCGCATTCTGCTCGACGATGATCGAACAGACGCCGCCCGCCCGCGTGATGGCCCCGAGCGCGCGCAGCAATTCCTCGACGATGATCGGCGCCAGGCCCTCGGTCGGCTCGTCGAGCAGCAGGACCTTGGGATTGAGGGTGAGCGCGCGGCCGATCGCCAGCATCTGCTGCTCGCCGCCCGAAAGCTGGTTGCCGAAATTACCGCGGCGTTCCTTCAGCCGCGGAAACATCTCGTAAACCTTGTCTACCGTCCACGGCCCGGGCTGCGCCACGGCAGTCATGTTCTCCTCGACCGTCAACGAGCGGAAAATATTGCGTTCCTGCGGCACCCAGCCGATCCCTGCCCGCGCCCGCTGGTCCGGGCGCATCTGCGTGATGTCTATCCCGCCGAGCGCCAGGCTGCCGCCAAAGCGGCGGGTGATGCCGACGATCGAATTGATCAGCGTGGTCTTGCCGGTGCCGTTACGGCCAAGCAGCGCCAGCACCTGGCCTTCGCCGAGCTTGAGCGACATGCCCGGCAGCACCACGGCTTCGCCGTAGCCGGCCCGCAGCCCCTCGATGGCGAGAAGATCAGGCATCGGCCCCCTCGCCGAGATAAACCGCCTTCACCTGCGGATCCCGCGCGACCTGGTCCGGAGGGCCCTCGACCAGCATAGCGCCATTGACCAGCACCGAAATCCGGTCGGCAAAGGAGAACACCAGGTCCATGTCGTGCTCGATGAGCAATACCGTAACGTCGCGCGGCAACGCGGCGACGGCGGCCAGGATATCGTGGCGCTCGCTCTCGGGGACGCCGGCGGCGGGTTCGTCGAGCAGCAGCACGCGCGGCCGGGTGGCGATCGCGACCGCGATCTCGAGCAGGCGCTGCTTGCCATAAGGAAGCGTCGCGGTCGGCTCGTTCATCACGTCGAGCAGGTGAAAACGCGTCAGCGTTTCGGCAATCTCCTGGTTGACGTCGGTGCGCGTGCCCATCCGCCGCCACCAGTCGCCACCGCGGCCGAGCCGTTCGGACACGGCGAGCCCAATGGTTTCGAGCGGAGTCAGGTCGGCATAAAGCTGATTGATCTGGAACGTGCGCGACAGCCCGCGCAGCACCCGTGCATGTACCGGCAGGTCGGTGATGTCATTACCCTCAAGCAGGATTCGTCCCGCATTGGGCTTGAGCACGCCGGTGAGTAGATTGATGACGGTGGTCTTGCCGGCGCCGTTCGGTCCGATCAGGGCGTGGCGGGCGCCCTGCTCCACCTTCAGCGACAGGTTCCGGGTGACGCGCAAACCGCCGAAGGATCGTTCGAGACCGCTGGTTTCGAGCGCGATCGTCATCGGGCATCGCTTTCGGGAACGGCAACGACGGCCTTGCGTCCGCCGATTTGCCGGATGATGAGGTTCGGGAGCCACAAAGCCCAGCGATGCATGCGATCGCGGCCGACCAGCACGATCACGACCAGCACGAGGCCGATCCAGAACTGCCAATATTGCGGCGTGATGGTCGAGAAGAATTCCTGCAGCATCTTGAACACGACCGCGCCGATCAGCCCGCCATAGAGATAGCCGGTACCGCCGATCACCAGCACAAGCATCAGATCGGCCGAGCGCTCGAATGAGAACACGTCGAGGGAAGCCAGCGCCGTGGTCTGGGTGAACAGCGCACCGGCGATGCCGGCGTAGAACGCAGCCACCGTGTAGATCGCGATCAGGCGGCGGTTGACGGGCACGCCGATCGCGGACGCTCGCAACGGATTGTTCTTGATCGCGCGCAGCGACAGGCCGAACGGCGAATTCACGATCCGCCGCGCCAGCAGGAACAGCAGGAACAGGACGATCAGCGAATAGAAAAAGCCGGTCTTGCCGAACATGTCGAACGCAAACAGGCCGAGGATCGGCGCCATCTCGATGCCCTGCAGCCCGTCGGTGCCGCCGGTGATGTTGGAAAACCGTTCCGCCAGCGCTTCCAGCAACAGCGCAATGCCGAGGGTCACCATCAGCCGGGTCAGATCGACGCCCCGGATGACGAGAAAGCTGGTGAGGAACCCGAGCACCATGGCGATGAGGCCAGCGACGACGAGCGCGATGACGGGCTCGACGATGATGCCGTGCAATGCCATCAGGCCGGCCGAATAGGCGCCGACGCCGAAGAAGGCGGCGTGCCCCAGCGAAACGATGCCGGCGTAGCCGAGGATCAGGTCGAGCGACAGCGTGAACAGCGCCAGCCGTACGATGTCGGTCATGATCAGGTAGCGGGACGGAAACAGGAAGGCGCAGGAAGCCACGAGGATCCAGAACGCGATCTCGGCCGGGCGCCAGCGGGCGCGGGCGATGGCGTGGGATGAGACGTCGGAAATAGCGGTCATCGCGGGTTCACCGCGCAGCCGTACGGCCGAACAGGCCGTTCGGACGCCAGATCAATATCACGATCATGATGGTGTAGATGACGAACGGCCCCATCTTCGGCACGTAATATTTGCCCGCGACGTCGCCGATACCGAGCAAGAGCGAGGCGAGAAACGGCCCGGTGATGCTGGAAGATCCGCCGACGGTGACCACGATCAAGAAGTAGATCATGAACTTGAGCGGAAAATGCGGGTCGAGACCGAGGATTTCGGCGCTGAGCGCGCCGCCCAGCCCTGCAAGGCCGCAGCCAAACGCAAATGTGAAAGCAAAGACCTGGGGCACGTTGATGCCGAGGCCGCTTGCGGCGCGGGGATCGTCAACCGCGGCGCGCAGGCGGCTGCCAAACCGGGTACGCGACAGGATCAATTGCAGCGCCACCGTCAGCAGGCCACAGATCACGATGATCATCAGCCGGTAGCGGCCGATGCCGACGCCGAAGACGTCGAACTGGCCTTCGAGCGCCGCCGGCAGCTTGATGAAGATGCGTGACGATCCCATGATGTAGTCGACCGCCGCCACCGACATGAAGACGAGGCCGACTGAAAAGAGCACCTGGTCGAGATGGCTGCGGGTATAGAGGTGACGGTACAGCGTGCGCTCCAGGGCGGCCCCGATCAGGGCGCTGACGACGAACGCCAGCGGCAGCGCCGCGAAGAACGGCCAGCCCTGGTTGTTGACCAGCACCGCGCAGATATAGCCGCCGGTCATGGCGAAGGCGCCATGGGCGAGATTGACGAAGTTCATCAGCCCGAGCGTCACCGCCAGCCCGCAGGCGAGCACGAACAGCAGCATGCCGTAGGCGACACCGTCGAACAGGATGGTGAACAGCGTGGTCATGGGATGGATGCCGGAGGTCCGTTTAGAAACCCGTCATTCCGGGATGGTCCGAAGGACCAGACCCGGAATCTCGAGATTCCGGGTTCGCATCTTCGATGCGCCCCGGAATGACACCGTAGACGCGTCACTTCTTGGTCTTGCCGGAATCCTTCACCGCCTCAAAAGTCGCGAACTCGACGTTGTAGAGTTCGCCATCGACCTTCTCGACCTTGCGGATGTAGATGTTCTGCACGATGTCGCGGGTTTCCGGATCGATCGAGATCGGGCCGCGCGGACTTTCCCATTTCATGCCCTTCATGGCCTCGATCAGCGCGTCGCCGTCGGTCTTGCCTCCGGTCTTCTTCAGCGCCTCGTAGATCAGGCGGATGCCGTCATAGCCGCCGACCGCCATGAAGCCCGGGCGCGAGCCAAAGGCCTTCTTATAGGCGGCGACGAATTCCTTGTTCGCTGCCGAGGGATGTGCGGCGGAATAAAGATGCGCCGTCACCGTTCCGAGCGCGGCGTCGCCCATGCCGTTGAGCAGGTCGTCGTCCATCACGTCGCCGGGGCCAATCACCTTGATGCCGGCCTTGTCGAGCCCGCGTTCGGCATATTGCTTCATGAAGTTGCCGCCCTGTCCGGCCGGCACGAACACGAACACGGCGTCGGGCTTGGCGTCCTTCATGCGCTGCAGGAACGGAGCAAAATCAGGGTTCTGCAGCGGTACCTTCACTTCTTCGACGATCTCGCCGCCGCCGGCGGTGAAGTTCTGCCTGAAGAAGTTCAGCGCGTCGTTGCCGGGCGCGTAGTCGGAGGTCAGCGTCGCGACCTTCTTGATGCCGTTCTTCGCGGCCCAGTCTCCGATGATGGTCGACGACTGCGCCAGCGTGAACGAGGTGCGCACGATGTAGGGCGAACGCTCGGTGATGATCGAGGTGCCCGCCGCCATCACGATTTCCGGAACCTTGGCCTGCGTCGCCAGCGGTGCTGCGGCCAGCGCGGCCGGCGTCACGCCGAATCCCGCGATGAAGCTCACCTTGTCGTTGACGATCAGTTCCTGCGCCAGGCGCTTGGTGTTATCGGGAACCGCGCCATCGTCCTTGAGGATGACTTCGATCTTCTTGCCGGCGACGGTGTCGCCGTTCTGCTGCATGTAGAGCTTGACCGCGTTGTCGATCTGCTTGCCGGTCGAAGCCTGGCCGCCGGTCATCGGCAGGATCAGGCCGATCTTGACGGTCTCCTGGGCGGAAACCGGCGCGGCAGCCAGCATCCCCGCGACGGCGCCTGCGGCCAGCAACAATTGACTGCGAATAGACATGGACGTTTTCCTCTCCTGATCGGTCTTGTGCCTCGAACCGAGTCCCCGGCCCTTTCCTCACCATAGCCCAGATTCTTCTGCCCGGTAGCGCGGCGACATGGGGTGCTGACCGCGCCTGTTGTCAATCGGACGAAGGGTGCGATCCAGCCCTGCGCCACCGCGCAGTGTCCGAGCAGCGGCGCAGTGGATCATTCAAATCACGGTATCATAATACCAAAATCTTACGGATAAGCCAATATTTCTCTTTGGCGCCCAGGATCACGTCTGAAACCGGTGACTGTATTTCGTCGTAACCACACCTATCTTAGAATACCGAACCGTTGTGCTCGCGATGCCGATCAAAACCCGTCCCGTCGTCACTATCATCGCCGCCGCGCTCGCGTGCGGCAGCCTGGCTGGCTGTGGAGCGATCAATGAGAGGGTTGCAGCCGGTGTCAGTGACGCTATTCCGGCCTGGGCTGGCGGCATGCCCGCGGATGCCCCGCCACGACCGGGAACCGCCGAGTATGACGAGTTCATGAAGGAGCGCGAGCGCAAGCGCCTGTTGCCGGCCTCCGAGCAAGTCGAGGAAGCCAAGTCCCCGCCCACGCCCCAGAATGCCGCTAGCCGCTAAAGTGCGGCGTCAATCCATGAACACCACGGTCTTGCGGCCGTTGAGGATCACGCGATCCTCGAGGTGATGACGCATGGCGCGCGCCAGCACGCGGCGTTCGATGTCGCGGCCCTTGCGCGAGAGATCTTCCGGCGTGTCGCGGTGGCTGATGCGCTCGACGTCCTGATCGATGATCGGGCCTTCGTCGAGGTCGCGCGTCACGTAATGCGCGGTAGCGCCGATCAGCTTAACGCCGCGCTCATGGGCCTGGTGGTAGGGACGCGCGCCCTTGAATCCCGGCAGGAACGAGTGGTGGATGTTGATGCAGCGCCCAGACAGTCTCGCGGACATCTCGTCGGACAGGATCTGCATGTAACGCGCCAGCACTACCAGATCGGTCCCGGTGTCCTGGACCAGTTTCCAGACCGCCTCTTCCTGATCGCGCCTGGCTTCCTTCGTCACGGGCATGTAGTGAAACGGAATCTCGCCGAAATCGAGCGTACCGTAGACCTCGCGCGGATGGTTGGAGACGATCGCGGTCGGGATCATTTCGAGTTCGCCGGTGCGCCAGCGATAGAGAATATCGACCAGGCAATGATCGGATTTCGACACCAGCAGCATCACCCGGCGGCGGCTGGCGCGGTCGCGCATCTGCCAGTCCATGCCAAAGCGGTCGGCGATCGCCGTAAACCCGGTCTGCAGGGCCTGCAACTCGACCGCGAGATCGGCCGCGGTAAACACAACCCGCATGAAGAACTTGTTGGTTTCGATATCGTCGAATTGCTGGGCGTCGAGGATGTTCTGGCCGTTATGGGCGAGGAAAGTCGACACCGCGGAAACGATTCCGGGGCGATCGGGACAGGACAGGGTCAGGACGAATTGATGATCGGGCATGACGGACTTGGTTAAATACTTGGCTAGAATTCAGGCAGGTGCTTGCGGCGGCACATTTGCGCCTTGCTCTATCACCGGGGGCGCGCTTGCGCCAATCCGGAAAGCGGAGTCAGGATGAACAAAGCGCTGACGATCCGCGTTGGAGTCCGATCATGGCCGACAGACTGAACGGTTACCGCATCCTGATTCTGGAAACGCGCGAGGAAGCGCAGTTCTCCCGCCTGCTCACCGAGCAGGGCGCCGACGTGCTGCAATGTCCGATGTTCACCATTCACGATGTATCGGACCCGGCGCCGGTCGAAGCCTGGATCGTGCGGGCCATTGAAAGGCCGCTGGATGACATGGTGCTGCTGACCGGCGAAGGTCTTCGCCGGCTGATGAAGGTGGTGCGGCTGATCGGCGTCGAAGAAGCATTCGTCGCAGCGCTCGCCAAGGCACGGAAATTCGCGCGCGGCCCCAAACCCGGGCGGGCGTTGCGCGAAATCGGATTGGAGCCCCAGATCACGACGGAAAAGCCGACCTCCGAGGGAGTCGCCGAGATACTGTCGCGCGTCGATATCAAGGGCCATCGCCTCGGCCTGCAACTCTACCCGGACAAGGACCACAGCGTCCTGATCGGCGCCATCGAGGCGCAGGGCGCCGAGGTCGATACCGTCCTGCCCTATGCCTATGATGCGCAGGCCGCCGACGCCAACATCATCACCGCGATCGACGAGATGGCGGCGGGCCGCATCGACGCCATCGCGCTGACCAATCTCGGCCAGGTGCGCCGCCTGATCGAGGTGGCTCGCGCACGGGGCTGCGAGGACCGGCTGCGTCAGGGGCTCGAACGCACACCGATTGCCTCGGTCGGACCGGCTGTGTCTGACGAACTGAAGGCCCAAGGCTTGCGGACGGACATCTACCCGGCGGACGATGCCTTCTTCATGCGTCCGCTGATCTCGGCGATGGCTACCTCACTCGCGAAGAAACCGCCCCGCGCGCAGGCGCGAGGCTAGATCAATCCACCTTGGCCCCGGCGAACTTCACCACCTTGCCCCACTTCTCGGTCTCGTCCGCCACCAGTTTGCCGAAGTCGGCGGCCGACCCCGGCAGCAGGATAGCGCCGAGTTCCGTGAAGCGCGCCTTGGCCTTGGGATCGGCCAGGATTTCGTTGACCGCCTTGTTGAGCGTGTTGACGATTTCGGGCGGCGTGCCCTTCGGAGCCGCGAAGCCGTACCAGGCGCTCGCCTCGTAGCCGGGCAGGAAGTCGGCGACCAGCGGCAGGTCCGGCAGCACTTCCGACCGGGTCGCGCTGGTGACCGCAAGGCCGCGTAGCTTGCCGGATTTGACGTGCTCGGCGCAGGTCGGAATATTGTCGAACATCACCTGCATCTGGCCGGAGAGCATGTCGGTCAACGCCGGCGCACCGCCGCGATATGGCACATGCACCATGTTGATTCCGGTGGACATCTTGAACAGTTCACCCGACATGTGGATCGTGGAGCCGTTGCCTGATGACGCCATGTTGAGCTTGCCGGGATTGGCCTTGGCATAGGCGATCAGCTCGGGAATGGTCTTGATCGGCAGGGAGGGATGCACCACCACGACGTTGGGAAAGCGAATGATGCCCGCGATCGGCTCCATCTCCTTCATGAAATCGAACGGCAGCTTTTCATAGAGCGTGGCGTTGATCGCATTTGCCGGCGCGACCAGCAGCAGTGTGTAGCCGTCAGGCGTGGCGCGCAGCACCTGCTCGGTCGCGATGTTGGTGCCGCCGCCCGGGCGGTTCTCGATGACGAAGGATTGCCCGAGCTTTTCCGACAGCCACTGCCCCATCAGGCGCGCGGTAAGGTCGGCTGAGCCGCCCGGCGTGTAGCCGATCACCAGCCGAACCGGCCGCGATGGATAAGCCTGTGCGCTTGCGATTCCCGAGGTGACCGGGAGAGCCGCGACACCGGCGGCAAGCTGCAAGAACTGACGACGCTGAAATTTCATTATCTTCCTCCGACAACCCGTACAGGCGGCTCTTGGCGGCCGCCCTTGGCGTGTATCCTAGAACATGATCTGGAGAATTGGATACGGTTTTCCACTGCAGCCTGCCGCAAGAAGGCGGTCGACCGAACCTCGCCGCGTCAATTGGTCTCGCGGAGATAGGATCGGTAAGCGAGCGCGATGCCTTCCTGCAGACCGGTCCGGGCGCGCCAGCCGAGCGCGGCGAGCCGGCTGACGTCCAGCAGCTTGCGCGGCGTGCCGTCGGGCCTCGACGTGTCGAAGCTGATCTCCCCGGTAAAGCCCACCGCCGCTGCAACCACGCGGGCGAATTCGGCGATGGTGATGTCCTCGCCGGTCCCGATATTGACCAGTTCATTGCTGGAATAGGTCTTCATCAGGTGGACGCAGGCATCGGCGAGATCGTCGACATAGAGAAATTCCCGCCGCGGCGTGCCGCTGCCCCAGACCACGACGTTATCGACACCGGAAACCTTGGCTTCATGGAAGCGGCGGATCAGGGCGGCGACGACGTGGCTGTATTCAGGGTGATAATTGTCGCCGCTTCCATACAGATTGGTCGGCATCACGCTGATGAAGTCGGCACCGTACTGGCTGCGATAGGCTTCGACCATCTTGATCCCTGCGATCTTCGCGATCGCATAGGGTTCGTTGGTCGGCTCGAGCGGCCCCGTCAGCATGGAATCCTCGCGCAAGGGCTGCGGCGCCAGCTTGGGGTAGATGCAGGACGAACCAAGGAACATCAGTTTCTCGGCGCCATTGACATGCGCCGCGTGGATCACGTTCGAAGCGATCGCGAGATTATCGTAGAGGAACTCGGCGCGCAGCGTGTTGTTGGCGACGATGCCACCGACCTTGGCCGCGGCGAGGAAAACCACCTGCGGACGGTTGGCGGCGAACCACCGGTTCACGGCCGCCTGATCGCGCAGGTCGACCTCGCTGCGGGGGACGGTGAGAAGTTCGACGTCCTCCTGCGCGAGCCGCCGGACCAGCGCGGAGCCGACCATGCCGCGATGGCCGGCAACGAAGACGGTCTTGCCCTTCAGCTCAAATGGACTGTTTGCCATTGGCCACCTCGCGCCTGGCCTCGGCGAGATCGCTCGCGACCATCTCCTTCACCAGGTCGGTGAACGAGGTCCTGGGTTTCCATCCGAGTTTCTCGCGCGCCTTGCTGGCGTCGCCGATCAGGCAATCGACTTCAGTCGGCCGGAAATAGACCGGATCGATACGGACAAGGGTCTTGCCGGATTCCAAGTCAATACCGGTCTCGTCGGCGCCCTTGCCGCGCCATTCGATGGTGCGGCCGACTTCCGCGAACGCCAGTTCGGCGAACTCGCGCACCGAATGCGCCTCGCCGGTCGCCAGCACGAAATCGTCGGGCGCATCGGCCTGCAGTATCCTGTGCATGCCCTCGACATAGTCCCGCGCGTGGCCCCAGTCGCGCCTGGCTTCGAGATTGCCGAGATAGAGCGTGTCATCGAGACCGACCTCGATGCGGGCGATGCCGCGCGTGATCTTGCGCGTCACGAAGGTCTCGCCGCGGATCGGGCTCTCGTGGTTGAACAGGATGCCGTTCGAGGCGTAGATGCCGTAGGCCTCGCGGTAGTTCACGGTGATCCAGTAGCCGTAGAGTTTCGCCACGCCGTAGGGCGAGCGCGGATAGAACGGCGTGGTTTCCCGCTGCGGGACTTCCTGGGCGAGGCCGTAGAGCTCCGACGTCGAGGCCTGGTAGAACCGCGTCTCCTTCTCCATTCCGAGGATCCGGATCGCCTCCAGCAGCCGCAGCACGCCGATGCCGTCCGCATTGGCGGTGTACTCCGGACTTTCGAAACTGACACCGACATGGCTTTGGGCTGCGAGGTTGTAGATCTCGGTCGGCCTGATCTGCTGCATCAGCCGGATCAGGTTGGTCGAGTCGGTCATGTCGCCGTAATGCAGCACAAACGGCAGGTTGCGGGAATGCGGATCCTGATAGAGATGGTCGATGCGTGCGGTGTTGAACGAGGACGACCGCCGCTTGATGCCGTGGACATCGTAGCCGAGGCCGAGCAGGTATTCGGCGAGATAGGCGCCGTCCTGGCCGGTGACGCCAGTGATGAGCGCGACACGCCGCTGTGAACCTTGAGCCGCCATACCTTCTCCAAACGCAGAGCGCGCGCCCGCGGAGCAGGCCATAGCATTCGACCCCTGCGAAGTCTATCGCCAAAGTCGTTTGAAATCAGTCCCTTACGAACCTATTCGCCGTAGCGGCGCAAGCGCTCGAGATCGATGATGGTGACGCCGCCATATTCAAGCCGCAGCAGGCCCTCCTTCTCCAGCCGCTTCAGGCACTGGTTGGCATTCTGCCGGGAAATGCCTGAAAGCGCTCCGATCTCTTCCTGCGTGATCTCGAGATGGCGCGTGAGGTCGGGGTAGAGAATAGGATTGAACAGCGAGGCAATGGAGCGCGCCAGCCGCGCCGTCGCATCGAGCGTACGGCCGTATTCGAGAAGCCCGATGAACTGGCCAAGCCGCTCGTTGAGCTGACCGACCAGGAAGCGATTGAACGCTACGCTGTTCTCGAACAGCCAGACGAACGTCTTGCGGTCCATCATGGCGATCCTCGTATCGCGCAGGGCCACCACGTCGTAGCGGCGGGCCTCGTTCTTGAGCACGGAGCCTTCGCCGAACCACGCTCCAGGAGTCAGGCCGGCGAAACTGGCGGCCTTGCCGCCGCGCGACACGATGCTCATGCGCGCGAGGCCGCTGACGACGCCGGTCCAGTACTCGAAACTGTCGCCGCGCATGAAGATGAATTCGTTGGTGCGGTAGGACTTCTCGAAAATGCCGCCGCGCGCGATCTCGGTCTCGCGCTCGGTCAGGCCGCGCGCCCATGCCGCGATCCGCTTCAAGTGATCCGGAGCAATCATGATCTCATTCGACCGTCGCCTGCGACCCCAACCGCATCATATTGCACCGCAACAATCTCCCTAGACCTTGCGACCCCAGATCCGGCGCACGGCGAGCGACCAAATTTTGCTGACCAATTGTCAGGCAAAAGACATTTCAATGTATCGCTTTCCCTTATGGAGAGCCACCTTGAGCGTCTCCACTGCTCCCCTGCGGGGCGAATGGAAGCGTTGGGCTTCGGGTGCGGCGTTACCGCGCAGTGCATCCGGACCTCCAGCCTCGAGGTTCGTTAGTCGGATGGCCTGCCGTCCACTGCCGATGTAGGATCGCAAGTGCATTTGCGAACGACAGATAAAGAGCGCTGCCCAGGCGCCGTATCCGGAGGGAATGAGTGGCTCATACGTTGGAAGTGCGCGGGGTATCGTTGCGCTTTGGAGGCGTCCGCGCGCTGACCGAAGTCTCCTTCGGCGTGAACGAGGGCGAATTGTTCTCGATCATCGGCCCCAACGGCGCCGGCAAGACCTCGATCGTCAACTGCATCTCGGGCCGCTATCGGCCGACCGAAGGCCATCTCTTCTATCGCGGCAAGGATATCACCGCTCTCAACCCGAACACCCGCGCTTCGCTCGGTATCGGGCGCACCTTCCAGAATCTGGCGCTGTTCCACCATATGAGCGTGCTCGACAACATCATGGTCGGGCGGCATCACCTGCTGAAGAACAATTTCATCACCGGCTCGCTCTACTGGCTGACCGGTGCGCGGCGCGAAGAGCTCGAGCACCGCCGCAAGGTCGAGGAGATCATCGACTTCCTCGACCTGCAGTCGGTGCGCAAGGCGACCGCCGGCACCCTGCCCTACGGACTGCGCAAGCGCGTCGAACTCGCCCGCGCCATGGCGCTGGAGCCCCAGCTCATCCTGCTCGACGAGCCGATGGCCGGCATGAACTTCGAGGAAAAGGAGGACATGGCGCGCTACATCGTCGATCTCAACGAGGAGTTCGGCATGACGGTCGTGATGATCGAGCACGACATGGGCGTGGTGATGGACATTTCCCACCGCGTCACCGTGCTGGATTTCGGCCGCAAGATCGCCGAGGGCGATCCGGCGACGGTGCTGGCCGACCCCCACGTCAAGCGCGCCTATCTCGGCGAGGAAGACGAGGCGCTGGTCGATCCCGACGACAACCCGGCGGCTGCGGAGAGCGCGGCATGATGGACTATGCTGGCCGGGTCACACAGGCAGACACCTATCCCAAGCTGCTTCGGCTCAATGTGAAGGAGCACGGCAGCGAGATCGCGTTGCGCGAAAAGAATCTCGGGCTCTGGCGCGTCTTCACCTGGAACGACTACCAGGACCGCGTGCGCGATTTCGCGCTCGGCATGGCGGAGCTCGGGCTCGGCCGCGGCGACGTGATCGGCATCATCGGTGACAACCGGCCCGACTGGGTCGCGGCAGAAATCGCAACCCATGCCATCGGCGCGATGAGTCTCGGATTGTACCGCGACGTGCTCGACGAGGAAGCCGCCTATCTGCTCAGCTACGGCGAGGCGCGCCTCGTATTCGCCGAGGACGAGGAACAGGTCGACAAGCTGCTCAACCTCGGCGACCGTGTTCCCCATCTCAAGCACATCGTCTATTCCGACCCGCGCGGCATGCGTAAATATGACGACCCGCGCCTGCTGGACGCCGGCAAACTCGTCGCGCTCGGGCGCGACCGCGCCGCGCGTGAGCCCGGCCTTTATGACCGCCTCGTCGATGAGACCCGTGGCGAGGATTGCGCGATCCTCTGCACCACATCGGGCACGACAGCCAATCCGAAGCTGGCGATGCTCGCCGCGGGCCGTGTCCTGCGGCATTGCGCGACCTATCTTTCCTTCGATCCGAAGGGCCCCGACGACGAATACGTCTCGGTGCTGCCGCTGCCCTGGATCATGGAGCAGGTCTACGCGCTGGGCAAAGGGCTGCTGTGCCGGATGAAGGTCAACTTCGTCGAAGAGCCCGAGACCATGATGCACGATTTCCGCGAGATCGCGCCGACCTTCGTGCTGTTCGCGCCTCGGGTCTGGGAATTGATCGCCGCCGACGTCCGCGCCGGCGTGATGGACTCCTCGCCGATGAAACAGAAGCTCTACGACGTCGGTATGAAGGCCGGGCTGGCAGCGCTGGCGCAGGGCAAGCGTTCGATGTTCGCCGACCAGTTGCTGTTCCGCGCGTTGCGCGACCGCCTCGGCTTCACCCGGCTCCGCTCGGCAGCGACCGGTGGGGCCGCGCTCGGGCCCGATACCTTCAAGTTCTTCCAGGCGATGGGCGTACCGCTGCGCACGCTCTACGGCCAGACCGAACTGCTCGGGGCCTACACGCTGCATCCCGCCGGCAAGGTCGACCCCGACACGACCGGCGTGGCAATGGCCGCCGACATCGAAATCCGGATCGACAATCCTGATGTCAACGGCGTCGGCGAAATCGTCGTCCGCCACCCCAACATGTTCCTCGGCTACTACAAGAGCCCGGAAGCATCCATCGCCGACATCAAGGACGGCTGGATGCAATCGGGTGACGCCGGCTATTACAACGATAACCGGCAGCTCGTCGTGATTGACCGCATCAAGGACCTGGCGGAAACCTCGCGCGGCGAGCGCTTCTCGCCGCAATATCTCGAGAACAAGCTGAAATTCTCGCCCTACATCGCGGAAACCGTGGTGCTCGGCGCGGGCCGCGACTCGCTCGCTGCCATGATCTGCATCCGCTACTCCATCATCTCCAAATGGGCGGAGAAGAACCGTATCGCGTTCACGACCTATACCGACCTCTCCTCCCGGCCCGAAGTCTACGCGCTGCTGCAGAAGGAAGTCGAGGCCGTCAACGCCACGCTGCCGCCGGCGCAGCGGATTTCCCGCTTCCTGCTGCTCTACAAGGAACTCGACGCCGACGACGGCGAGCTGACGCGCACCCGCAAGGTCCGCCGCAGCGTCATCAACGAGAAATATGCCGATATCATCGACGGCATCTACGGCGGCAAGAGCGACATTCCAGTCGATACCGTGATCCGCTTCCAGGACGGCACTACCCAGCGCATCCGCACCACGCTTCGCGTGGTCGATCTCGGCGTGCACGCGCCAATCGCGGAGGCCGCGGAATGAACACGCAGCTCCTGATCCAACTCCTGGTCAACGGCCTCGTGGTCGGCACGCTCTACGGCGTGGTCGCGATGTCGTTCGTGCTGATCTACAAGGCGACACAGGTGGTAAACTTCGCGCAGGGCGAACTGCTGCTGGTGGGCGCCTGGGTGTGCTGGTGGCTGCTCACCAAATATCAGGTGCCGTTCTATCTGGGCATGCCGATCACGCTCGTGTTCATGTTCCTGTTCGGCATCGCGATCCAGATCGTCATCCTGCGCCCGATGATCGGCGAGCCGATCATCTCCGTGATCATGGTAACGATCGCGCTCTCGACGGTATTTTCCGCGCTGATGAAATGGATATTCGGCGTCAACCTGCAGCCGTTCCCGCGCATCTTCCAGACCCAGAACGTCAATATCCTCGGGCTGCAGGTGCAGACCGTCTATCTGATGAGTCTCGTCGTCTCGGTGGCGATGATGGCCGGCATGGCGTGGTTCTTCCGCATGTCCAAATACGGACTCGCCATGCGCGCCACCGCCTTCAACCAGCAGGTGGCGCAATCACTTGGCATTTCCGTGAAAAGCGTGTTCGCGATGGCCTGGGCGATCTCTGCCACCGTCTCCGCGGTCGCAGGCGTGGTGGTGGCGGTCGTGAACGGCGTCTCGGCTGGCCTGTCGGCTTATGGCGTCAAGGTGTTTCCGGCGGCGATCCTTGGCGGCCTCGACAGCGTCGGCGGCGCGGTGCTGGGCGGCATCATCATCGGCCTCCTGGAAAATCTCGCGCATTTTCTCGACAGCGAATATCTGCACTGGGGCAATCTGTACGAGATCGCGCCGTTCTATGCGCTCATCATCATTCTCATGATCAAGCCGTACGGCCTGTTCGGCACCAAAGACATCGAGCGGGTGTAACCAATCATGGCAGGCCAGACCCTGATTCCCGCCGGCGATTTCCGCACCACCTATGCTGCGGATACCACGGTGTTCCCGACCGCAGCCAGCCGCAACGCGATGATTGCCGGCATCGTCCTGATCTGCTTTGCGCCGCACGTCGTCAATGAATACGTCCTCAGCCTGCTGATCCAGATCGGCATCTTCGGCATCGCAGCCCTCGGTCTCAACATCGTCGTCGGCTTCACCGGCCAGATTTCGATCGGCCACGCCGCCTTCTTCGGCTTCGGCGCCTTCACGTCAGCCTATCTCAACAACCGGTTCGGCATCCCCGTCTTCTTCTGTATCCCGCTGGCTGGCGTCGTGACGGCTGGCGTCGGCCTGATCTTCGGGCTGCCGGCAGCCCGGCTGAAGGGACTCTACCTCGCGATCGCCACGCTGGCGGCGCAATATATCCTGCTCGACTTCTTCGCCCGCGCCGAATGGTTCACCGGCGGCAGCGTTCCGGCCAGCGCCGAGCCGTTTTCGATCTTCGGCTATTCGCTGCGCGGCGATAAGAAGTATTTCTACGTCGTGCTGGCCTATGTCGTCGTCTGCTATCTGCTGGTCACGAACCTGATCCGCTCGCGTGACGGACGCGCGCTGATCGCGGTGCGCGATCATTATCTGTCTGCCGAGATCATGGGCATCAACCTCACGAAATACCGGACGCTGTCGTTCGGCCTCGCGGCGTTCTTTGCCGGCGTCGGCGGCGCGCTCTATGCGCACTACAATCAGGTGGTGTCCAACGAAGGTTTCGGTATCGACCGATCGATCATCTTCCTTGCGATGATCATCATCGGCGGGCTCGGCTCGATCATGGGCACCCTGATGGGCACCGCCTTCATGGTGCTGCTGCCGGAATCGATGGAATGGCTCAGCGTTGCGCTGCGCGGCAGTTCCATCGATCAGTTCCTGGGACTGAAGAACAACATCGCCTTCCTGCGCGAGATGGCCATCGGCATCATCATCATCGTTTTTCTGGTGTTTGAACCGGATGGACTTGCGCATCGATGGCGACAGATCAAGGCGTACTGGAAACTCTACCCGTTCTCGCATTGAGGTCGGAACGGGACGGACAACAAGAAGACCTCGAGAACTAACCGGAGGATGACGTCCATGACGATGAAGACTCTACTGGGTACAGCTTCACTGGCCCTGCTGCTGGGAGCCACCGCAGCGTCGGCTCAGGCACCGATCTCGCTCGGCCATCTCGCCGACTATTCGGGCGCCACCTCGGACGTCGGAACGCCGTTCGGACAAGGCGTTGCCGATACCTATGCGTGGATCAACAAGAACGGCGGCATCAACGGCGCCAAGGTCAACGTCGATACCGTCGACTACGGCTATCAGGTGCCGCGCGCGATCGCCCAGTACAAGAAGTGGTCGGGCGCCGACAAGGTTGCGGCCATTCTCGGCTGGGGCACCGCTGACACCGAAGCGCTGACGGGCTTCCTGGCCGAGGACAAGATTCCCGATATCTCGGCTTCCTATGCTGCAGCACTTTCCGACCCGACAGGCGCCGGCGGCAAGGCCAAGCCTGCGCCCTACAATTTCTTCTATGGCCCGAGCTATTCGGACGCGGTTCGCGGCATGCTGACCTGGGCCGCCGAAGACTGGAAAGCCAAAGGCAAGCCTGGCAAGCCGAAATTCGTCCACATGGGTGCAAACCACCCCTATCCGAACGCGCCGAAGGCCGCCGGTGAAGCCATTGCCGCCGAACTCGGCTTCGAACTGCTGCCGCCCATCGTGTTCGCCCTGACGCCGGGCGATTACAGCGCGCAGTGCCTGACGCTGAAGAGCTCCGGCGCGAACTATGCCTATCTCGGCAACACTGCCGGTTCGAACATCTCCGTGCTCAACGCCTGCAAGGCGGCGGGCGTGGACGTGCAGTTCCTCGGCAACGTCTGGGGCATGGATGAGAACGCCGCCAAGGCCGCTGGCGCCGCCGCCGATGGCGTGGTGTTCCCGCTCCGCACCGCGGTCGCATGGGGCGGCAACGCTCCCGGGATGAAGACCGTCGCTGATATCTCCAAGATGTCGGACGCTGCCGGGACAGCCTATCGCCCAGTGCACTACATCGCCGGTGTCTGCACCGCGCTCTACATGAAGGAAGCTGTCGAATGGGCTGCCAAGAATGGCGGCGCAACCGGCGAGAACGTCAAGAAGGGCTTCTACCAGAAGAAGGACTGGGTACCGGCCGGCATGGACGGCGTCTGCAATCCGTCAACCTGGACCGACAAGGATCACCGCGGCACGCTGAAGGTCGACCTTTATCGCATGAAGGTCGCCGGCGCCACCGACGCCCCGCTCAACGATCTCGTCAAGAACGGCGGTATCAAGCTCGAAAAGGTGAAGACGATCGACCTGCCGCGCAAGCCCGAGTGGCTCGGCTGGTGAGATCGGAAGGCGCGACTGCAGGCGCCTCAACACTCAACTGTCATCCCCCGCGAAAGCGGGGGATCCAGTACGCCGCAGCGTCTCGGTCCATCGCAGGCGTCTCTGGAACACTGGGTCACCCGCCTTCGCGGGTGACGACACCTAGAGGTCAAGATGACTGAAACGACCGAAATCAATCGTCCCGCAGCCAGCGGCGCAAGCCGCAGCACCACTGCTCAGCGTCCGCAACATCGAAGTGGTATATGACAAGGTCATTCTGGTGCTGCGCGGCCTGAGCCTCGAAGTGCCGAAAGGCGCGATCGTCGCGCTGCTCGGCGCCAACGGCGCCGGCAAGTCGACGACGCTGAAGGCGATCTCCGGACTTCTCAAGACCGAGGACGGTGAGGTCATACGCGGGGAGATCATGTTCGACGGCGAGCGCATCAATGGCATCGATCCGGACAAGATCGTTCGTCGCGGCATCTTTCAGGTGATGGAGGGCCGCCGCATTATCTCCGACATGACGTCGATCGAGAATTTGAAGCTCGGCGCTTTTACCCGCACCGACAACGAAATCGCTGCCGACATCGACATGGTCTTCAAGTATTTCCCGCGCCTGAAGGAGCGCACAGGACTAGCCGGCTATCTCTCCGGCGGCGAACAGCAGATGCTGGCGATCGGCCGCGCGCTGATGGCCCGCCCCAAGATGATCCTGATGGATGAGCCGTCAATGGGATTGTCGCCGCTCCTCGTCAAGGAGGTATTTGCCATCATCAAGGAGATCAACCGCGATCTCGGCGTCACCATCCTTCTGGTGGAGCAGAATGCGCGCGCGGCCCTTTCGGTCGCAAGCCACGGCTACATCATGGAACAGGGCAAGGTGGTGCTCGACGGCACGGCCGACGAATTGCGCGACAACGAGGACGTCAAGGAATTCTATCTCGGCGGTGCCGGCGACCAGCGCAAGAGTTTCAAGAACCTGAAGAGCTTCAAGCGGCGAAAGCGGTGGTTGTGAGCCATAGCGTTTTCGAACGAAGTGAAGACCGGTTCGCGTAGAGAAAACGCGTCAAAATGCAATTCACCCGCTCAGCCGAGCACCTGCTCCGCTTCCGAAACCGCGCAAAGAACATGATAGAACGAAGACGCAGGGATCGTGGCAATCAGCGAGTTGCCGTTGCGGTCGAATTGGTCGTACCAGCCGCCCGCGACCGGGTGACTGAGATAATGCCGTTCGAGCCGCGACAGCGCCGCACGCGCTTCGTCCGCGGCTCCCGCCTCGCCCGCCTCGGCCTGGGCGATCCACGCCTTGGCGATTTCAGTCTGCGGCCACAGCCGCCGCGTATGCCGCCGGATATTGCCGGCCGCATCGCCTTCGTCGATCAGGCAGCCGGTTGCCTCATCACGGTAGCGCAGCGCCGACGCCAGCAGCTCACCGCGATAGCGTCCGGTCGGGCAGCCGGTGATGCGCTCAAAACCCTTCAGCAGCCAGGCCCACTCCGCCTGATGGCCGGGCTCGACGCTGACGGGCTCGATCTTCGACCAGTCTTCCTCGAAATACTCGCCCAGCACCTGGCGCTGCTTGTCGTAGAGATTCGCCAGGAACAGCGCGAAGAAATCACCGGCCCTGTTCTGGAACACTGTGTCATGGGTGGCGTCGAAGGCCGCGATCATCGATTCGAACAGATGCATCTGCGGATTCTGCCGCCGCGGCAGCGACACCGGCAGGCCTTCGTGAACGCCACCATGCGGCGAGCGCAGTTGCGTGTCGAGGAAATGGCAGAGCGCATCGATCTCGGCGCGAATTTGCGCATCACCATCGAGTCCGTAGACCGTTGCGAGCGCCAGCAGCACGAACGCATGATCGTAGGAATCGCGCCGCGGATCGAGCGCAGCGCCGTCCGGCGCCAAGGTGTGGACATAGCCCGGCTTGCCGTCAGGCGCCTTCGCCCTCGCCAGCAGGTGCTCCAGCCCCTTCAGCGCGACCGCGCGGCCCTCGGGATACCAGCCCATTTGCGCCGCCTTGGCGAAGCAATAGATCTGGCGCGCCTGCACAAAAACCCGCCGCGGCGCCAAGACGTCGGCGCGACCGTCCGGATCAAGCCGATCGACAAAACCGCCCGCGTTATGGTCCCACCCCTCGGTCGCCCACAGCGGCAGGCAGTGCTCGATCAAGCGCTGCTTCAGGGTTCCGACGATGTCGACCGAAACGCCGGAATCTGGTGCCACAGCGGTATCTCTTTCAGCCATTGCGCCCCTTGGAACGTCGACAACACCCGTAGCCGCCGTCTGATAGCACGACGGCGGCGGCACGCAATCGGCCCTAACCTGGGGAATTCGTCATGACCGACCACTATGACGCGCTCGAGACCCGCGATCCGGCCAAACGTGAGGCGGAGCTGTTTTCCCGGCTTCCGGATGTCCTGCGGAAGGCGCTGGCGGCGCCAGCCTATGCCGAACGGCTGAAGGGCGTCGAGCCGGCCTCCGTGACCAGCCGGGGCGCGCTGGCGCACCTGCCGGTGCTGCGGAAATCAGAACTCCCTGCTCTTCACAAGTCCGCCCCGCCCTTCGGCGGGTTCGTGGCGGGGCCGCTGGGGTCGTTCGGGCGGCTGTTCACCTCGCCGGGCCCGATCTTCGAACCCGAGCCTGTCCACGCCGATCCGTGGCGCGGCGCGCGGGCGCTGTTCGCCGCCGGCTTCCGGCCCGGCGACGTGGTGCTCAACACCTTCAGCTACCATTTGACGCCCGGCGGGTTCATCTTCGACGCCTCGGCGCGGGCGCTGGGCTGCGCCGTCATTCCGGCCGGCCCCGGCAACACCGAACAGCAGTTTGAACTGATCGAGGCCTATCGGCCCGTTGGCTATAGCGGCACGCCGGACTTCCTGAAGATCCTGCTCGATGCCGCCGCAAGCGCCGGGCGCGACGTCTCCTCGATCAAGCGGGCGCTGGTTTCCGGCGCCGCATTTCCGAAATCGCTGCAGGACGAGGTCCGGTCGCGCGGTATCGATGCCTATCAGGCGTTCGGCACCGCCGACCTCGGCATGATCGCGTTCGAGACGCCGGCACGCGAGGGCATGGTCGTCAACGAGGACCTGATCATGGAGATCGTGCGGCCCGGCACCGGCGATCCCGTCGCGCCCGGCGATGTCGGCGAGATCGTCGTCACCTCGCTCGACCCGCATCATCCCTGGATCCGGCTTGCGCTCGGCGATCTCACCGCCGCCCTGCCGGGGGCAAGCCTGTGCGGTCGCACCAACATGCTCATCAAGGGCTGGATGGGCCGTGCCGACCAGACCACCAAGGTCAAGGGCATGTTCGTTCGCCCCGAACAGGTAGCCGAGATCGGCAAGCGCCATCCCGAACTGGGGCGGCTGCGCCTCGTGGTCACGCGCTCGGGCGAGAACGACCTGATGACGCTGAAAGCGGAGACGGCCTCGCCGGACGGAACCCTTCAGAGCGAACTCGCCGCAAGCCTGCGCGCGGTGACGAAACTCGGCGGCAATGTCGAACTGGTTGACGCAGAATTCGTTGCCGAATGACGGGAAGGTGATCGCCGACGAGCGGTAGCTCAGAAGCTGCGGACCAGATCAATCACCGCGCGCTGCTGATCGGCCGTGATCTCCGCGAACATCGGCAGCGACAGGATGCGCCCCTGATCGGCGAATGCGTTCGGAAACTGCTCGGGGCGATGACCGAAGCGCGCGTAAGCGGGAAGGAACGGCAGCGCGGTCGGATAGTTGATCGCCGTTTGCACACCGCTGGCGTTAAGATGCGCGGCCAGAGCGTCGCGGCGCGGATGCCTGATCGTATAGAGATGATAGACATGGCTGCGTTCCGGTGCGACGAAGGGAACGACAACTTCCTCGATCTGGTTGAGACCGGCATCATAAATTTTCGCCGCGTCCTGCCGCGCTATTGTCCACCGGGCGAGGTGCGGCAGCTTTGCCGACAGGATGGCCGCCTGCATGCCATCGAGCCGGCTGTTGATACCTTCGATCCGGTGCTCGTGCTTCACGAGGCCACCGTGCCGCGCCAGCATGGTCATGCGCTCGGCCAACGCGTCGTCATTCGTCACGACGGCGCCGGCATCGCCCATCGCGCCGAGATTCTTGCCCGGGTAGAACGAATAGGTCGCGGCCGCGCCGAAGGTTCCAACCTGCTGCCCCTTATAGCGAGCCAGATGCGCCTGCGCGCAGTCCTCGACGACCCAAAGCTTGCGCCGGCGCGCGATCGCCATGATCGCATCCATATCCGCCGGCTGCCCATAGAGATGCACGGGAATAATGCCGACGGTCCGCGGCGTGATCGCAGCCTCGATCGCCGCCGGATCAACCGTAAACGTGGCGGAGTCCGTATCGCAAAACACCACGGTGGCACCAGCATGCGTGATCATTGCCGAGGTACTGATCCATGAATGCGCTGACGTGATCACCTCGTCGCCAGGCTTGACCTTCAGCGCGGCCATGGCGAGATACAGCGCGTCGGTACCATTGGCGCAGGAAACGCAATGCTTGACTTCAACGGCTGCGGCGAACTCCCGTTCGAACGTATCGACGTAGGATCCACGAATGAAGGCGCTGTCACGAATGACCGCTGATATGGCGCCGTCAATCTCGCTCTTGATGCTCTGATACTGGAGCTGCAGATCCGCAAAAGGCACCGGCATTGGTCGTCCCTACTTGTCCGCCAGCAGCCGGCGCGCCGGATTGCCTGCATAGGTTCCCGACGTAGTGATATCCCTCGTCACCACCGACCCGGCACCAATGACCACATCATCAGCGATCCTCACCGGCAGGATGGTGGCATTGGAGCCGATCGAGACGCGGTTGCCGATCACGGTCTCGCGCCACAATTCCCTGTTGCCGCGGGCCGGTCCCCCGGTCGAAAACGTATCGTTCACGAACATCACGCCGTGGCTGACGAAGCAATCTTCCCCGATCGTGACCAGTTCGCAGATGAAGGCATGCGACTGCACCCGCGTGCGGGCGCCAATCACCACCCCCTTCTGGATCTCGGTGAACGGTCCGACAAAGCAATCGTCGCCGATCCTGCAGCCATAGAGATTGCACGGCTCGACGATGCTGACACCGCGGCCGAAATCGACGTCGCGCACGCCGACCTGATGAATGTCGGGCCGGTTCACGAGACGACCCCAAGACGGCCGAGCCGCGGCGCGAAATGCAACGGCACCTCCGCGCCGGTCTCGATCGATTCATAGAGCGCGGAGATCAGTTCCAGACTCTTGCGCCCCTCAAGACCGTCGACGAGGGCCGAGCGCTGGTTCACCAGGCAGTCGATCACATGCTGGTAATAGGCCTGGTGACCGAAGCCGTAGACATTCGGGGGATTGACGGAGAATTTCTCGATCACATCCTTGTCGGATGGAAGCTCATCGACAAACCGCCAGTGCCGGATCTGATTGACCGCGAAGCCGGCGATCTCGACGCTACCCTTCTCTCCCAGTATCGACAGCGAGCCTTCGAGGTCAGTCGGGCGCACGGCCGTCGTCGCCTCGATAATTCCGAGTGCGCCGCTGCGGAATTTCAACGTTGCGACCGCCGTATCCTCGGCCTCGATCTTTGCCAGCGCCGTGACGGCGCGGGCGTGGACGCTGACGACATCGCCGAAAAACCATTCCAGCATGTCGACGTGGTGGCTGGCCTGATTGGAGAGCACGCCGCCGTCATAGGCCCAGGTGCCTCGCCAGGCGTCCTGGTCGTAATAGTTCTGGTCACGGCACCAGCGCACGCGGACAGTACCCAGGATCAGGCGCCCGAAACGGCCCGCCTCCAGCGCCTCGCGCGCCTTCACGACGGGGACGTTGAAGCGGTTCTGCTTGACGACGAAGAGCTTGACGCCGGCTTCGTCGCAGGCGCGGATCATATCGTCGGCGTCCTGCAGCCGCAACGCCATCGGCTTCTCGACGATGGCGTGCTTTCCAGCCTTTGCGCAAGCGATGACATGGGCAGGATGCATTCCGCTCGGTGTCAGTACCGCCACCGCGTCGATATCCTGGCGCGCGAGGAAGGCATCCATGTCGTATTCCGCGGGGACATCGAATTTCGACGCAATCGCGTCGGCACGAGCGCGAACGATGTCACATACCGCGACAAGCGTGGCTCCGCCGACATGATTGCCGCCCAAAAGATCTGAGTGGCGCTTGGCGATACGCCCGCATCCGAGCAGGCCGAATCTGATCATGGGGAGCCTTGTTCCAATCAAAACCGGCCTCACGTTAGCCGCCTGACCGGCCGGAGCCAACCCTTCACGATGGGCGGCAACGGAACGTCGAGGCCGCCGTAGCACGGCGCGCCCACTTGGCGGGGCCATCCGGCGAAAACTGCCACCTTTCAGTTCCAGGCGAAACCCAGATCAACGCCGCTGGCTGCCACCGTCGTCGAGAATGAAGAACAGCCCGCCCTCTCTAAACCCTCGATTGCCTCAGCGTGATTCGTGCGGCATATAGAGGGGTGCTGTTCCGGGTCAATTGAGACCCGAGCGCCTATTGCAGGATACATGCGGCAGGAAGTTCAGCGGCAAGCGAATATCCCGGGCTGATGGCCTCACGACCGATGTCTCCACTCGAACAAGTCGCCTCGCAGATGCGCGCCAACGCGGCTGGCTCGTGGCGGGGGCGTGCCCAGGAAAAGCTCCGGGTGCTGGTGACCGGCGCCGACGGATTCGTGGGCAGGCATCTCGTTCCCTATCTTGCTGCGCGAGGCTACCGCGTCATCGCGGCGTCAAGAGCGGCGAGGCCGTTCGACAATCCCGATGTCACGGCGATTCCGCTTCCGGATCTATCAAAACTGTTCGATTGGCAGTCCATGCTGGACCAATGCGATGCGGTGATTCACCTCGCGGGTATCGCCCACAAATATGCCGGGGACGACTTCTACGACCGCGTCAATCATCGCGCCACGTCCGCGCTGGCGCGGGCGATGTCCCGCAGCAGCACCAAGCATCTGGTGTTCATTTCCTCGATCGCCGCCCAGTCCGGCTCCTACGCGGTTCATGAACTGAGCGAGGACGATTTCCCGACGCCGAACAACGCCTATGGACGATCCAAATTCGCCGCCGAACAGGCTATTCGCGCTGCCGGCATTTCTTTCACCATCCTGCGCCCAGTCGTGATCTACGGCGAAGGCGAGAAGGGAAATTTCGCGACCGTCCACCGCCTGGCGCGCCTGCCGATCCCGTTGCCGTTCGGCGCACTGACCGCGAAGCGATCGGTGCTGTCGATCCAGAATTTCAACTCGGCTGTCGAGACCGCGCTGAGCAATCCGCGTGCTCAGGGGGAAACCTTCATCGTCTCGGATCCGACACCTACCACGGTCGCTGATCTGATTGCACGCCATCGCGCCAGTCTCGGCAGACCGCCATGGCTGATGCCGGTGCCGCAAAGCTGGATCGAGGCATCGCTCAAGGCAACCGGCAAGGGCGCAATCTGGGAACGCATCGGCATGCCTCTCGTGGCTCCGCCGGAAAAGCTTCTGGCAATCGGCTGGGAACCAGACTGAGCGGCTTCGATCCCTGGGATTGGCGGACGGCTATTTGCAGTTCAGCCTTCGGCCTGAATCAGGCGAGCCAAGGATGAATACCGTGTCGATCTTCCAAGGCGCGGCCTGGGCGCACAACTGCTGGTCGCTCAACGGCTCGGAATAGCTATCCTTGTAGTCGGCAAAGCCGTAATACGGTTCCCGCTTGCAATTGAGGGGATTTAGTCCCTTCAGCATCGGGGCTCCGATCATTGCCGGAACGAACAGAGGATCGGCGCGGCACTCCACGGCATTGGTCCAGAAAGCCCTATTTTCGGGCGGCGCAAACGCCGCCGCACGATGGGCCTGCGCCATTCCCATCGCCAGCAACGTCTCCCTGGACCGCGCACCGGGCGTGCGCTTTATGTCGCTGGCCAGCGCGTAACGGGCCTGATGCCCGGGTGTGAGCAGTGCGATCAAGCGCTGGCGGGTCGTCGTCTCGGCGACGGGGCTTTCGCCCGTGACCAGCCGCACCCGCGCCTGAAGCTCGGCAAACATCGCGCCAAGCCTGTACGCGCTGTTCCTTTTCTCGTCGGTAGCAAGCGCTACGAGCAAAATCGCAGCAACGACCAGTCCCGGAGCGCGAGGATCCGGGAAAGCCCTTTCAACGGGCGGACCGACGTAGGCGCAAATGAATACGATCGCCATCCAGGTTCCGACATTGACGAAATAGTAGTTGGACCCACCAGGAACATTGATCAGGAGAACAGGGATGATACTCGCGATCGCGATCATGGCAGCCACTTCGGCGCATCGCCTGTCCCGCAGCGCTCCACGCTGCCACACCGAATAGGCCGTAGCGAGCAGCAGCAGATTGGCCACGATGTTCGGCCAGGCCCCACGTGGATGCTCGCGGACAAACCCGAATGGTTGGAATGCCTGCACCACGTTCCCCGTACCTGGGGAGATAACCATGACAGCAATAATCACGAGCAGGCCGAGCGGAAAAGCCAGCTTGAGCATACTCAGCGGCGTCCAGCCCATTCGTCGCCACAGCAGAAAGCCGACAGGACCGGCGAGAACGGCGCCGACGGAGATTTTCGAAAGCAGGATCAGCAAGCCTGCAACGCAGAGCACGGCCAGTTGCAGGCCGAGATGACGTCGCCGTTCCGTATCGGCGATTTCCGCGAGCAGCGGCAACGTCAGCAGGAACAGGATCATCGCAAGGAAATAGGATTCGGACACCAGATAAGACGTCCACCCCCACAGGTCGGCCGCAAAGAGCAGCAACAGCGAGCCCAGTGTCAGCAACGCACCGTTGGCAAGGCCTTCCCCAGCCCGCCGGAACAGGTGGATCGCGAGCGACAGGCTGAACAAGAGCATCGGAACGCCGATGATCTGTCCCCCGATCGAGTATCCCTCCAGCGTCGGCACGCCAAGCCAGAGACTGATGCAGCCGAGCCAGATGTGCGACAGCACGTGGTACTTGATCGGGACCAGGCCATCGATCCCGGTACTCGACACGCCATAGTTCACGAGCATGTTCGCGATCGAGGCGTGGAAGATGATATCCATCTGGAGGATTCCCGTCAGCGCCTGCTCGAGCGTGATTACCGAGCCAAAGCCGCGGGAATTGATCACCAGGAAATAGCCGAAGCCGGCGAGACAACCGCTGGCGACCGCAATTATCCACTTGCTGGCTGGCATGGCGCGCGCTGCAGATGCGGTCTGCAGGATACCCGCGGCCAACAGGCCAACAAACACGGGATAGATGACGACATCCGCCAGGAGGCCGTTCAGCCAGGCAAGGCACGGCAGGAAAATCACCGCAATCGTCGATCCCAGCAGCGCAGCATAGGCGCCGCCGCGTTCGACGTGGCGCACGGTGAGCAGCGTCGCGCAGGCAATGAAGGCAGCGGGCAACAGCAACGCCTTGACGAGAACCAACCAGTGCGGGCCACCCAGCGGCCATCGCACGATGGCCACCATGGCGGCAGACATGGCCATCATGGTCCAACCAAAGATCGCCGCGAAATAGATTGGGGAGGGTCGATCGCCGACAAACGGCTGCATTCGGCCGGGCGACGACTAGACAGCCCGGACCGGGACAATTGTTCAGTAGCTTCCACGCGATCGAACCTGCTTTAGCCCGGGGAATCCAAAGGATGATCCCCGCCCAGCGCTCACCTGGCGACGAACCAAAACGCGGCGCGGACCGTGCCCGAAGTAGGTCAATCCACCCTGTTACGCTAGCATCTTCGGCCGAAATCCACCATCCGATGGGAGCCTTGCGCGATCTGCCCCCCTGCCGTATCTAACGACCCGAAAACAGGGGCATTTCCAGGCCAGAAACCGGAACCGTTCACCCCCTTGGACCCGCCAAATTGCCAGACAAGAGCCACCTTATCATCGCCGAAAGCGACACGATCGAGCAGGCGTTCCAGCGGCTCAATGCCAACATGCTCGGAAATCCTGTTTGCGCGCGACGCCGAGGGGCGTGTGATCGGGGCCGTTACCGACGGCGACATCCGGCGGCAACTGCTGACGGGCATATCGATCCAGGACCAGGTGGCAAGTTGCATCAACCGCAACTTTGTCTGGGCGCGCGCCGGTGCTCCGCGTGAACAGATCCTGAAGCTGCTCGACCAGCGCGTCCACGTCATCCCGATCCTCGACATCGACGGTCGGCTCGTGGATGTTTTCAGCCGCGACCTCTTCCATCTCGGCGAAGAGAGCGAAGTATTCGCCCGTGCACGATCGCCGGTTAGAATTAGCTTCTCCGGAGGCGGCACCGACCTCACACATTATTTCGTCGACAATGACGGCGGCTCCGTCATCAACGCGACGATTGCGATGTATGCCCATGCGACGCTGCGGCGGCGAGCCGACAACCGCATTCGGATCTACTCGCATGATTTCCGCTGTACGGTCGAAGCCGATAATCTCGCGTCCCTCGGCAACGAAGGCCAACTGGCGCTGATCAAGTCGGTGATCCGCCTGATCCAGCCGGCCTACGGCTTCGATCTCGACGTTTCCGCGGATTTTCCGGTCGGCTCCGGCCTGGGCGGCTCGGCAGTGGTGTCGTCCGCGATCATCGGATGCTTCAACGAATTTCGGTCCGACAGATGGGATCGCCACGAGATCGCGGAGATGGCTTTTCAGGCCGAACGCCTGATGCTCAACATTCCCGGCGGCTGGCAGGACCAGTATGCCACCGTATTCGGCGGCTTCAACCACATGGAATTTTCGTCGGAGCAGAACACGATCGTCCCGCTCCGCCTCGAGCCCAATATCGTCGCCGAACTCGAGGAGAGTCTCGTGCTGTGCTACACTGGCGGCAACCATGACTTCGGTTCGATTCATCGGGACCAGAAGGAACAGCACGAAACCAGCGCGGCTGTCGAAGCGGCCGCCCGACAGAAGGAAGTGACGCGCGAAATCCGCCACCACCTGTTGCGCGGTCAGCTTCTGGAGTGCGGCCGACTGATCGACGAGGCATGGCACGCCAAGCGCCGCATGAGTTCACTCATCAGCTCCCGCGAGCTGGATGCGATCTACGATCTTGCAAAGGCCAATGGCGCGGTCGGCGGCAAGCTGTTGGGTGCCGGCGGCGGCGGCTATTTCATTTTCTTCGTCAGGCCGTTTCATCGCTATCCCCTGATTGCGGCGCTGGAACAGAAAGGCTTGTCCTGTTCCCGCATTGCGTTCGAGGAAAGTGGCCTTCGGACCTGGAAATCCCGGATTCCCAGGGCCAGGCGGCGGCGCCGCACGAGATTGGACACACCGAGCAGATTCATGAATTCAATTGGCGAATTGGCAACAATCCGGATTGGTAATCGTTCGATCGGCGACGGGCAGCCATGCTATGTCATTGCCGAAGTCGGCAACAACCATAACGGCGACTTCGATCGCGCCATCGCTCTGGTGGACGCCGCGGTCGCAGCCGGCGCGGATTGCGCCAAATTCCAGATGCGGAAGCTGGACGAAGTCTACCGCGCATCGAGCCTTTCCGGTAAAGACGACGATCTCGCCGTCGAATATACTCTCGACCTGCTGCGCCGTTTCGAACTGACCACCGAGCAGCAGCGCCGGGTGGCGGCCTATTGCGCCTCGAAGAATATTCAATACCTCTGCACGCCCTGGGATGCGTCGAGTGTCGCAACGCTGGAGACGTTCGGGGTTGAGGCCTACAAGATTGCCTCCGCCGACCTGACCAATCTGCCCCTGCTGGCCAAGCTTGCCGCCACCGGAAAGACGCTGATCGTCTCGACCGGCATGAGCACCTCGGATGAAATTCGCGCGGCCGCGAAATTTCTCGACGACCGCAAGGCGCACTATGTGCTGCTGCATTGCCAGAGCACCTACCCTGCCGCACTCCACAATATCCACCTGCGTTTTATGGAAACGCTGAGGGAGATTTATCCCTCCTCGTTGGTTATTCCGGTCACGAGCGCGGGATTGCGGTTTCGATCGCTGCGGTAGCCATGGGTGCCATCGTGATCGAGCGTCACATCACGCTTGATCGCGAAATGGAAGGTCCGGACCACGCGGCGAGATTCGAGCCGGAGGAATTCAAGGCGCTGGTTTCAGGCATTCGCGAGGTGGAAGCCGCTCGCGGCGATCGTCTTGCCGAGCGCGCACTCAAGCCAGGGCGAGCTCATCAACCGCGAGAACCTCGCCAAGAGCCTCGTGGCCGCCCGCAATCTTCCGGCCGGCACGGTCGTCGCCGAGGGCGACGTCGCCGTGAAGAGCCCGGGCCAGGGCCTGTCGCCGCTCAAGATGCCGGCGCTGATCGGCAGGCATCTCAACCGCGCAATGGTCAAGGACGATTACTTCTTCCAGAGCGACCTCGACAGACGCTGCCACGATGGCGCGCCGCTACCGGTTCGACCGCCCTTGGGGCGTGCCGGTCCGCTACCACGACACGGAACGTTTTCTGGAAATCTGCCAGCCAGACATCATCGAGTTTCACCTCAGTTACAGCGACATGGAGCGCGATCCGGCTGCCTACCTGTCCGGTACCTATGATCTCGCGCTTCGTGGTGCACGCGCCTGAACTGTTTGCCGGCAGCAAACTGATGGATCTGGCGACGCCGGATGAGGATCTGCGCCGCTACTCGCTGGAACAGACCCAGGCCGTGATCGACATTACCCGCGGCGCTGAAGAAGTTCTTTCACGAAGACCGCGCGCCCGCCGATCGTCGCCAATATCGGCGGCTTCACCATGGACGACGCCGCCTGTCGCCGGACGCCGAAGGCGGAGCTGCTACCGCAGATTCTCCGCCAGCCTCTGCCGACTCGACATGACGGGCGTCGAACCGATTCCGCAGACCATGGCGCCGTTCCCCTGGCACTTCGGCGGCCAACGCTACCAGCAACCTCTTCATCTTCCCGGACGAGATCGCCGCCTTCTGCGCCAGGCATAATCTGCGCGTGTGCCTCGACGTCTCGCACTCCAAGCTCGCCTGCCAACCACCATCGCTTCGATTTCGCCAAGGTCCTCGCCCAGCTCGGGCCCCATACCGCTCACCTGCACTTCGCCGACGCCTAGGGGCTTGATGGCGAGGGCCTGCAGATCGGCGAAGGCGAAGTCGACTGTGACGAAGTCGTGTGCGGTCTTGCGCGACCACGTCCCCCGACGCCACGTTCATCCCCGAGATCTGGCAGGGCCACAAGAACGAGGGCGAGGGATTCCTGGATCTCGCTCGACCGCCTCGAGGGTCGGATATGACAAGACGCACGCCGGGCCGAACGCTGGCCGTCATCGCGGCGCGGGGAGGATCCAAGGGAAATCCCGCACAAGAACCTGATTGACCTGTGCGGCAAGCCGCTGATTGCCTGGACCGTCATCCAGGCGGCCGTAGCCAACGGCGTCGACATGGTCGCGGTTTCTTCCGACAGCGACCGATATTCTCGCCGCTGCGGAAGCCGCCGGTGCGGTCGGTGTCCGCCGTCCCGACGATATCTCCGGCGACCTCGCGTCGTCCGAGTTGGCATGGTTGCATGCGCTGGACCACCTCGATGGCAGACACGGTCCGTTCGGGCGGGTCGTCGCGCTGCAGGCAACGTCACCGATCCGGGAATCCAGCGATATCGAACGCGCACTGGAGACGTTCGAGCACGAACAGCTCGACAGCCTGCTCTCGGTCTGCGAGGTCGAGGATTATTTCAACTGGCGGATCGGCGCCAACGGGCCCGAGCCAATCAACTACGATTTCCGTAACCGGCGGATGCGGCAGCAGATCGAGAAGCGGTATTTGGAGAACGGCTCGTTCTATGTTCTCGTACCCTCGCTGCTGCGTGAGCAGAACAACCGCCTCGGCGGCAAGATCGGCATGCACCTGATGGAGCGGCACAAGATGTTCCAGATCGATCGTCCGGAAGACGTCAAGCTGTGTGCGGCCATCATGCGCAGCTACGGCTATGCATAGTCCGCGGGCATTCTCGCTGGAAGGCAGGATCGCGGTCGTCACCGGCGCATCGCGCGGGATCGGCGCGGCCATCGCGAGCGGCCTGCATGCGAGCGGCGCGAAAGTATTCGGCATCAGCCGGACCGGCACCGCGCCCGCGTCCATCACCGCCGTCCAATGCGACCTCGCCGATGATGCTGCCATCCAATCCGTGTTCGACCATCTCAACAACGCCGAAGGCCGGATTGATATTCTGGTCAACGCGGCCGGCATCAGCCTCCCCGCATCGGGAGCGCGCGAGCTGCAGCGATTCCGTGACACGCTCGCGATCGACCTCAGCGGTGTTTATGCGACGATCCTTGCGGCCTACCCCCTGCTGAAAAAAGCTGGCGGGGGCTCGATCATCAACATCACCAGCATCAATTCGGTGCGCGGGTTTCCCGGAAACCCCGGTTACGTCGCTGCCAAGGCTGGGCTTGCAGGCCTCACCCGCGCACTGGCCGCCGACTATGCGGACGACGGCATTCGCGTCAATGCTCTCGCTCCCGGCTACGTCGCAACCGAGATGACCGCAAAAAGCTTCGCCGATCCCGCGATGCATGAGGATCGCCGCCGCCACACCATGCTGGGGCGTTGGGGCAATCCGGACGACCTCGCCGGCGCCGCTGTCTTTCTGGCGTCTTCCGCCTCGGCCTATGTGACCGGCCAGGAATTGTTCGTTGATGGCGGCTGGACCTCCAAAGGCCTCGCGATCAGTTCGGATGACAGGTCGTGACGACACTCGAACGTGTTGGTTTCATGCAGGGACGGCTGTCGGCGATGGTCGACGGCAAGATCCAGGCGTTTCCGTGGGACCAATGGCGGGACGAATTCCCCCGCGCCAACGCGCTTGGGTTGACACGGATCGAGTGGACGATCGACCAGGACCGCCTGCGCGAGAACCCGCTCAACACCCGCGCCGGGCAGCAGGAAATCCTCGAACTGTCGCAGCGCAACGGGCTGAAGCCGGCGAGCCTGACCGGCGACTGCTTCATGCAGGCGCCGTTCTGGAAGGCGGACGGCGAGACGCAAAAATCGCTGGTCGACGATCTCGACCTGGTGCTCGCTTCCTGCAGCACCCTCGGCATCGAGTTCGTCGTCATTCCGCTGGTCGACAACGGCAGGATCGAGAGCGCTGCGCAGACAGAAACGCTGTTGCGTGTTCTGCTCGATCGCGCCTCCTCGCTCTTGGAGCGAGGTCTCAGGATCGTTTTCGAGTCCGACCTGCCGCCTGCTCCGCTGGCGCAGTTCATCGATGCGTTCCCGCGCGAGGCTTTTGGCATCAACTACGACAGCGGCAACAGCGCCGCCCTCGGCTATGATTTTGCCGACGAGATTCAGGCCTACGCCTCACGCATTCTCAACGTACATATCAAGGACCGGTTGCGCGGCGGCACCACTGTGCCGCTCGGAACGGGTGCTGCGAATCTGGCGAAGACCGTTCGCCTGATCGAGCAGTCCGGTTATCTCGGGCAATATATCCTTCAGACCGCTCGCGCCACTGACGGCAACCACACCGGCGCGCTGGCGAGATATCGCGACATGACGGTGGGCTGGATCGAGGACGCCAGGCGATGAAACTCGATATCGAAGGCCGGGTCGCATTGGTGGTCGGCGCAAGCCGCGGCATCGGGTTTGCGATTGCCGATACGCTCGCCGCCGAGGGCGCGAGACTGGCGATCGCAGCACGGGGGCTCGAGGGAGTCAAGATCGGCAGCCGAAAGAATTGGCCGCGGCGCGTCGTTCCATCCCGCCGACGTCACAGATCCCGCCGCAGCTTCGGCGCTTGTAAGCGAAGTCGAAAGACAATGGGGCGGAATTGATATCCTGGTCTGCAACGTCGGCAACGGCGCTTCCGTACCGCCGGGACAGGAAACCGCCGCGGAATGGTCGCGCGTGATGGATATCAACCTGTTCGCTGCCACCAACACGATCGAGGCCGCCCGCCCTGTCATGAGCCGAGGTAACGGCGATCGCGCCATCATCTGCGTGTCCTCGATCTGCGGGCTGGCTGCGCTCGGTGCGCCGGTGACCTATTCGGCGGCGAAGGCCGCCTTGAATGCAACCGTGCGCGGTCTCGCCCGGCCGCTGGCGCTTGAAGGCATCCGCATCAACGCCGTCGCTCCGGGAAACATTCTCAGCGCCGACGGAACATGGGCACGCAAGATCGCGGAGAACAAATCCGCCGTGGACGAGATGCTTGCCCGCGAGGTGCCGCTGCGCCGACTTGGAAGGCCGGAAGAAGTCGCCGACATCGTCACCTTTCTCGCGTCCCCCCGCGCCGCATTCGTCACGGGTGCCGTGATCGTGGCCGACGGCGGCCAACTACGTGCTTGAACTGGAGCGCTTCATGACAGCCCCCTCCGCCCGATACGACCTGACAGGACGCACGGCGCTGGTCACCGGCGCCGGCGGCCTGCTCGGGCGTCAGCATGTAGCTGCGCTGGCCGATGCCGGCGCGCGCGTAGTGGTGAGCGACATCGGGCTGGCTCAAGCGGACGCAACGATTGCTGCGGTCAGATCCGTTGCGCCTGCCGCCGACCTGGTCCCGATCGTGATCGACGTGACGTCGCAGCAATCGGTCGGCGATGCCGGCGGTGAACTCGACCGGCGCGGCATACCGGTCGACATCCTCGTCAACAACGCCGCGATCGATCCGAAGGTTACCTCGACGCCGGGTGTCATGCATTCATCGCGCTTTGAGGCCTTCCCGGTGCCGCAATGGCAGACGGAAATCGCCGTTGGCCTTACCGGTGCAATGCTGTGTTCGCAGGTCTTCGGTGGCGCCATGGCCCGGCGCGGCAAGGGCGTGATCCTCAATATCGCCTCCGACCTCGGCGTGATCGCACCAGACCAGCGGCTGTACCGGCAACCGAACATCACCCGCGATGAAGAGCAGCCGGTGAAACCCGTGACCTATTCGGTCATCAAGCACGGCTTGATCGGCCTGACCAAATACCTCGCGACCTACTGGGCCGACCGCGGCGTTCGCGTCAATGCGATCTCGCCGGGCGGCGTGTTCAACAATCAGGACCCTGCCTTCGTCGAACGGCTGACGCGTCTCATTCCGATGGGCCGAATGGCCCGGGTCGACGAATATTGCGCCGCGGTTCAGTTCCTCTGCTCGGACGCATCGAGCTACATGACCGGCCAGAACATGGTCATGGACGGGGGAAGGAGCGTATGGTAACCCACCGCCGTTCCCCCAATTCCAAGCAATAGCGCCGGCGCAGAAGCAACCATGTTTAACGACAAGTCCATTCTGATCACCGGCGGCACTGGGTCGTTTGGGCGCAAATGGGTCGGCAATCTCCTGAGGAACTTCAAACCGCGCCGCCTCGTGATCTACTCGCGCGACGAATTGAAGCAATACGAGATGCAGCAGGAGTTTGACCAGCCGCCGATGCGGTATTTTATCGGCGATGTGCGCGATGGCGAGCGCCTGCGCACGGCCATGAAGGGCATCGACTTCGTAATCCATGCGGCCGCGTTGAAGCAGGTTCCCGCCGCTGAATATAATCCGATGGAATGCATCAAGACCAACATCCACGGAGCAGAGAACGTCATCCAGGCGTCGCTGGAGACCGACGTCGAGAAGGTCATCGCGCTGTCGACCGACAAGGCCGCACAACCGATCAACCTTTACGGCGCCACCAAGCTGGCCTCCGACAAGCTGTTCATCGCGGCGAACAACATGGCGGGCGGACACCGGACCACGTTCAGCGTCGTGCGCTACGGCAACGTGGTCGGCTCGCGCGGCTCGATCGTGCCGCTGTTCAACAAGCTGCTGGCCGAAGGCGCCGAACACCTGCCGATCACCGATCCTCGCATGACGCGATTCTGGATTTCACTGCAGCAGGGCGTCGACTTCGTTAACAGGAGCTTCGAGCGCATGTCGGGCGGCGAGATATTCGTTCCGATGATCCCCTCGGTGCGTATTCCCGATCTGGCGGTGGCGATGGCGCCTCATTTGCCGATCAAGGTGATCGGCATCCGGCCCGGCGAGAAGCTGCACGAGATCATGTGCCCGACCGATGACTCGCATTTGACCTTGCGCTTCCACGATCACTTCGTCATCAAGCCGACCATCAAGTTTTTCCGCAAGGATATCGACTATATTACCAATCAGATCGGTGAACGCGGAGAACCGGTCTCGGATGGCTTCGAGTATAATTCAGGCCGGAACGATCACTTCCTTGATGTATCCGAGATCAGGGAATTCAACCGAAATCGCGGTCCAATGATCCCCTATGGGCGCCAGGACATCTCGGCTGAAGACATCGACGCAGTCACCGAGGTGCTGCGTTCGGACTGGCTGACGCAGGGACAGGCCGGCCCCCGGTTCGAGCAGGCCATGGCCGCCTATTGCGGCAGCCGCAGCGCGGTTGCGGTATCCAACGCCACCGCGGCGCTCCACATCGCCTGCCTTGCGCTCGATCTCGGCCCCGGCGACACGCTCTGGACGACGCCGAACACCTTCGTGGCGTCGGCCAATTGCGCGCTCTATTGCGGCGCTGCGGTCGATTTCGTCGACATCGACCCGCGCACCTACAACATGAGTATTTCGGCTCTCGCTGAGAAACTCGAGATCGCGGCATCCAGCGGACGGTTGCCGAAGATCGTGGTGCCCGTGCACTTCGCCGGTCAATCCTGCGAGATGCGCGAAATCCGCGTGCTGGCGGACCGCTACGGCTTCCGCATCGTCGAGGACGCGTCCCACGCGGTCGGCGGCGAGTATCTGGGGCGCAAGGTCGGCTCCTGCGACTACGGCGACACCACGATTTTCAGCTTTCACCCGGTCAAGATCATCACGACGGGCGAAGGCGGCATGGCCCTCACCAACGATCCGAAGCTCGCCGAACGCCTCTCCTATCTACGGACCCACGGGATCATCCGCCCCGCGCAGCGACATGAAGAACTGCAAGGCGAACCGCGCGTCAACGAAGAGCGTAACGGCCCCTGGATGTACGAGCAGATCGAACTCGGGCTCAATTACCGCATGACCGACATCCAGTCCGCGCTCGGCACCAGCCAACTCGCGCGGCTCGACCCCTTTGTCGCACGCAGGCGCGAGCTGGCCGCGCGCTACGATCGACTGCTGGCGAAACTGCCGGTAACTTGCCCGTGGCAGCACCCCGATACGAACTCCGCCTGGCATCTCTACGTCATTCGGCTACGCCGCAACGAGATCCGGCTCAGCCGGCGCCAGGTGTTCGACGCGCTCCGGGCCGCCGGCATCGGTGTGAATGTGCACTACATTCCCGTCCACACCCAACCCTACTACCGGAAGCTCGGCTTCGAGACCGGCATGTTTCCCGAGGCGGAAAGCTATTATGAGGACGCGATCACATTGCCGCTGTTTTCGCGGATGACCAATGACGAGCAGGACACCGTCGCCGCGGCGCTGGAGAGTATCCTCGCGTGAAGATCGCTGTTATCCCGGCGCGCGGCGGCAGCAAGCGGATCCCGCGCAAAAATATCCGCGCATTCTGCGGCAAGCCGATCATTGCCTACTCGATCGCCGCGGCGCAGCAGACGGGGTTGTTCGATCAGGTCGTCGTCTCCACCGATGACGAGGAGATTGCCGCCGTCGCCCGGTCGTTCGGCGCCGCGACGCCCTTTATTCGTCCGAAGGAAATTGCCGATGATTTCACCGGCACCAATGCCGTCGTGAAACACGCGATCACCTGGTTTGGCGAGCGGGCAAACGACGTGGCGCATGCGTGCTGTATCTATGCGACAGCACCGCTGGTACAGGCGCACTTCATCGAGGAAGGTTTCACTGCCCTCACCCGCTCGGACGCGGCGTTTGCTTTCTCGGTCACGAGTTACGCCTTCCCGATTCAACGGGCCCTGCGTATCGCCCCAGGCGGACGGGTAGATGCGATCTATCCCGAACACCGCATGACGCGCTCACAGGATCTGGAGCACGCCTACCACGATGCCGGCCAGTTCTATTGGGGCACCGCCGGGGCCTTCCTGGACGACCTGCCGCTATTCGCGCCCCACTCCATCGGAGTGATCCTGCCCCGGTACCTGGTCCAGGATATCGATACGCCAGAAGACTGGGATCGCGCCGAACTGATGTACCGCGCCGTCAACGGCGCGTAGCGGTGATCAGCCAGCGCCCGCCTTGAGCAAGCGGCCGGACGAATGACAAGAGATCGCCGCCCGCAAACAGGTGACCGGAAATGCCGGCCGCGGCGGCCGCCTGAAGATCGTGCGGCATGTCGCCCACCAGCAAGCTCGACTCTGTTCGTACCGGCCAGCCCTTCAGGCAATCGAGGATCATGCCTGGCGCCGGCTTGCGCCGGTCGCTGGCCTGCCGCCATTTCGCAACGACACCTTCCTCGTGATAGGGACAGTACTGGAATTCGTCGATATGCGCGCCCACCTCGGCGAGGTCCCGGCTCATCCAGTCGTGCAGCGTATGAATGGCCTCGACCCCGTAATAGCCACGTGCGACACCGGCCTGGTTGGTCACCACGAAGGTCAGGTAGCCGCGATCGTTGCAGAGCTTGATGGCCTCGCGCGCCCCGGCCACCCACTCGAAATCTTCGACCTTGTGCACATAGGCCCTGTCAACGTTGAGGACGCCGTCACGGTCGAAGAACACCGCAGGCCGCCGCACCCGATCGGGAAGCTCGCTCTGCGCGCGCTCGAAGTCGGCGGGCACGCCGATGTCGATGAAGAATCCGTCGTACAGATTTGCTCGCAATTGTCCCTTCTCCGCAAGGCGCGGGAACACCGCCTGCTCGAGCGAGCACGGCAACTCGTCGATCAACGCGAGGATCTCGCGATCAACGCAGTAGACGCCGGAATTGATCGGCCCGTTGGGTTGCGCCCCGGCGGGCAGGAACGTCTTGATAAAATCCCGATCGAGCAGAACGCGGCCGTAACGATCGCCCGCATGGTCCCTTTTCAAGGCCACGCGCACGATCGCCGGTGAGTTCGAAGTCGTGGCTGCGATGTCGAGCAGGTTGAAATCGAAAAACAAGTCCCCGTTGAGCAGCAGGAACTTGCTGTCCAGCCTGGCCGCGGCATGCTTCAATGCCCCGCCGGTGCCCATTTGCGCTGGCTCTGACACCACCGAAACCGTCGCGCCGCGCCATCGCTTGCCATCATAGCGATCGACGACCTGCCCGGCCTGATGTCCGGCCAGAAGCACGACGTCCTGAATGGTCGGGTAACGCGACACCTCGTCGAGGATGTAATCGAGGAACGGCCTCCCCGCCACCTCCAACAGTGGCTTCGGGACCAGGCGGGTCAAGTCCCCCAACCGCGTCCCCAGCCCGCCGACCAGAATAACAGCCTGCCTTACCACGATGCTTCCTCAACAAGACTGCACGGGGCGACAACGCGGGCTGTCGCGATCGCAACCAGCCCAGATGCCGGTCGGCCAGCATGATCATCGTCGAAGCGCACCCTTGGCCTCCTATAATGGAACGACTACCCCCAAGACAAACGTCGGGCCCGTCGCGGGGGGCCCTTCGCACAAACCTCTGATGGCACAAACTCCCGGCGGCGGGAACCGGCGTCGCAACCGCCCGTGAACCGGCGGTTGGAAATCCGCGCCAAATTGTCTAAGTCAGACGCTGGCTGCCCTTCCGACGCAAAAATCCAAAAAAGAGAAGGTCCCTCAATGCCTTTCCCCCGTGCTTCCCAGGCCCTGTCCCGTTTCACCGTGCTCGATCTCACCCGTGTTCGTTCCGGGCCCACCTGCGTGCGGCAGTTGGCGGATTGGGGGGCCAATGTCATCAAGATCGATGCGCTGCTGGAAGACGCGGCCGGGGAGCAGCCGGGCGGCCCGCGGCAGGGCTCGGACTTCCAGAATTTGCACCGCAACAAACGGGCCATGACGCTGAACCTGAAGGACCCGAAGGGCCTGGAAGTGTTCAAGCGCCTCGCCGAGCAGGCCGACGTCGTGGTCGAAAACTTCCGCCCCGACGTGAAGGCCAAGCTCGGCATCGATTATGAGAGCCTGCGCCAGATCAACCCGCGCATCGTCTATGGCAGCATTTCCGGCTTCGGGCAGGATGGCCCCTACCACAAGCGGCCGGGCTTCGATCAGATCGCGCAGGGCATGGGTGGGCTGATGTCGATCACCGGCGCGCCGGGTGAAGGCCCGATGCGGGTCGGCATCCCCGTCGCCGACCTCACCGCCGGGCTGTTCTGCGCGCTTGGTATCCTCACAGCGCTCCTGGAACGCGACGTTTCCGGCCAGGGCCAGTGGGTGCAGACCTCGCTGCTGCAGGCGCAGATCTTCATGCTGGATTTCCAGGCCTCGCGCTGGCTGATGGAAAAGGACGTCGCCAAACAGGCCGGCAACAACCACCCGACCAGCATCCCGACTGGCGTCTTCAAGACCTCGGATGGCTATATCAACATCGCGACGACGGGCGGACGGATCTGGGAACGCTGCGCGCAGGCGATCGGCGCACCCGAACTCATCACTAATCCCGATTACGCCACCGCGCCCGCCCGGTCCAAAAACCGCGACACGCTCAATGCGACGATCGGCAGGCTGACCGAAAAGAAATCGACGGAAACCTGGGTCAAGGAATTGAACGACGCCGGCGTGCCCTGCGGTCCGATCTATTCCATCGACCAGATGTTCGATGACGCCCAGGTCAAGCACCTTGGCATTGCCCAGCATGTGCCGAACGACGAGAACCGCGATATCCAGCTCGTTGGCCAGCCGGTGACGCTATCGCGCACGCCGAGCAGCATGGCCGCGCGACCGCCGGAATTCGGCGAACAGACCGAAGAAGTCTTGGCCGAGTTCGGCTTCGGCAAGGACGAGATCGCGGAATTGCGCCAGCGCAAGGTAGTGTGATTGACTTGGCAGTCATTGCGAGCGAAGCGAAGCAATCCTGCTCTCTGCTTGCGACACGATGGATTGCTTCGTCGCTGCACTCCTCGCAATAACAACGCTGATCGATCGCCGCGCAGGGCCAATTTCCGCAACGCCGCCGTTGCGGGCGCGTGCTCGTCGCAATTGCAAACATGCGAACGTAGCGCTGCGGGCCGCTGTCCTGGCATCGCGCTTCAGCACCGAAGACATCATCATGGGCTTCCGGCTCCGCGCAATCATCCCGCCCGTGACGCTGTTCCTGACATTCCTGTTTCCGTCGGTCGCCACCGTGCCGGAGAAAATCTATTCGACGGCTGACATGTCGCGGCAATCGGCTACACTATTCCCCATCACCGCGTGAAAGGGCATCCCATGCGCATCCTGATCCTCAATGGCCCGAACCTGAACATGCTGGGCATCCGCGAGCCGCACATCTACGGATCGACCACGCTCGACGCCATCAAGGCCTCCTGCGAAGAGTTCGCTGCTTTCACGGGCACACAACTGGCGTTTCACCAGTCAAACCATGAGGGCGAACTAGTCGACCTGATACAGTCTGCGCGCACCTCGGCGGACGCCCTCATCATCAATCCCGCCGCCTACTCGTTCACGTCGATCGCCATGTTCGACGCCATGAAGATCTTCGAAGGACCAATCTACGAGGTGCACATCTCCAACATCCATGCCCGAGACGAGTTGCACCGGCACTCAAAGCTGTCCGCCGCCGTGAAAGGCGTGATCGCCGGCCTTGGCCCCTACGGCTACATTGTCGCCATGCAGGCCGCGTTGCAGGGGGCCGGCCAATTGCCGGCATCGCTACCGGCGGCCGTGCGCGTCGGCCCCAAATGACCAAAGGAGCGTGACATGCAAGGAGCCGGCTATCTCGCCATCTGGAGCGATCTCGCACCGCAGGATCTGACCGATTGGGCGCACTGGATCACGCGCGAACATGCCGCAGAGCGTGTCGGAATCGACGGGTTTCTGGCGTGCCGCATCTTCTGCGCGCTGGGCTCATCGGCAAATCGCTATTTCATCCTCTATGAACTCGATGATGAGCGGGTCGTCGGCGGACCGGACTATTTGGCGCGGCTGAACGCGCCGACGCCATGGTCGCAACGCATCATGCCGCGCCTCGGCAATTTCGCGCGCGGTGGCGGGCGCATCGCAGCTTCGGCCGGTATCGGCCAAGGCGGCATCGTCGCTCCCCTTCGCCTCGATGCAGCACCATCATGGGACGCAGGCAGTGTCGTCGCCGAACTCGCTGGCCTCGACCGGATTATCGCCGCGCGGGTCTTGCTCACGGACATCACACAAACCTCAATCAAGACCCGCGAGAAAGGCATGCGAAGCAGCGACGGCTCCTTCGTTGCTTTGCTGCTGATCGAAGGACTGGACGAGGCCGCGGTCCGCGACGCCCTGCATCATCTTCGCAAGACGCTTCCTGCGGAGGATCACGGTATGATCGATGACTTGCCGCTCTACCGCCTCGCCTTCAGCCTTCCGAAGCGGCTGCTGCCGGGCTAATCAAGGCCGCGTTGTATGTGCCGGTGAGTCTGTCAGACCATCACGCCTTGGCCGGTCGCAAAATCCGTGTAACGCTGCTGAAGATCCTGTCGATCACCGGCCAGAACAGCAGAACGATCGCGAGCGTTGTGATCGAGCCGACCAGCCCGTTCGACCAGAATACTTTCATGTCGCCGCCGGATCCGATCATCGAGAGGCGGAATGCGTCCTCGGCGCGGTTGCCGAGCACCAGCGCGAGCGTGAACGGCGCGAGCGGAATACCGATCTTCTTGAAGACGTAGCCGACGACGCCAAAACCCAGCATCAGCCAAATATCGAACATCGCGTTCTGGATCGCGTAGGCGCCGATCGCGCAGGATACCACGATCATCGGCGCGACCGCCGCGAACGGCACCCGCAGGATGGAAGCAAAGATTGGCACCGTCGTCAGCACCAGCACGAGACCAACGACATTGCCAAGATACATCGAGGCAATGAGGCCCCAGACGAAGTCCTTATGCTCGACGAACAAGAGCGGGCCGGGGTTGAGGCCCCATACCATCAGGCCACCGAGCAAGATTGCCGCCGTGCCGGAGCCGGGAATGCCGAGCGCGAGCATCGGCAGCAGCGCCGCGGTGCCCGATGCGTGCGCCGCGGTCTCCGGCGCGAACACACCCTCAATGCGGCCCTTACCAAAGCTGTCCTGGTCCTTCGAGAAACGCTTGGCGAGGTTGTAGCCCATGAAGGAAGCGGCAATGGCGCCGCCCGGGGTGATACCGAGCCAACAGCCGATGAACGAGGAACGAAACAGCGTCACCCAGTATTTCGGCAGGTCCTTCCAGACCGACAGCACCACGCGGAGCGAGATGCCGGCGGCGTGGCCGCGCAGCGCAAGGCGCTCTTCCATGGTCAGCAGGATTTCGCTGATGCCGAACAGGCCGATGACGGCGACCAGGAAGTTGACGCCGCGCAACAGCTCCGACGAACCGAAGGTCATGCGCAGCTGGCCGGACACGGTATCCATGCCGATACCGGCGAGCAGCAGGCCGAGCGACATCGAAATGACGGTCTTGTGCTTGGCCTCGCGGCCTAGCCCGACAAACGAGCAGAACGTGAGTAGATACACCGAGAAGAATTCGGGCGGCCCGAACTTCAGCGCGAAGGAGGAGATCATCGGCGCCAGGAACGTGATCAGCATCACCGCGACCAGCGAGCCGATGAACGACGAGGTAAACGCCGCAGTCAGCGCTTCAGCTGCCCTGCCCTGTTGCGCCATCGGATAGCCGTCGAATGTGGTCGCCACCGACCACGCTTCGCCGGGGATGTTGAACAGGATCGAAGTGATCGCGCCACCGAACAGCGCGCCCCAGTAGATGCAGGACAGCATCACGATCGCCGAGGTGGGATCCATCGTAAACGTCAGCGGCAGCAGGATCGCCACGCCGTTGGGGCCGCCGAGGCCGGGCAGCACGCCGACAAAGATGCCGAGCACGAGTCCGAGCATCATCAGTAGCAGCGTCTTCCACGTCAGCAGCACGGCGAAGCCGTGCATCAAGAGGCCGAGGGCTTCCATCAGGTGATTCCAGGCATGTGAGGAGCGAACCGGCGACTTGTCCGCCGCAGCTCGAAGAGCGAAGGCGGAAGCAATCCATACTTGCCTCGTGGACCGATGGATTGCTTCGCTTTGCTCGCAATGACGGAAGAAGTCATGCCAGGCCCGTTAGCGGCCGAGCGCCGCTTCGAGCGGGCCCTTTGGCATGATGACATCGAAGGCGATGTCGAAGGTCACAAACATCACGGCGGTGAACACGAAGGCGGTGAGCAGGGATTTCCACATCGCGATCTTGCCGACCATGCGCATAAAACCGGCGATCAGCAGGAAGCTCGCGACATAAAGCCCGAGGAACTGCATGGCGAGACAGAACAGCAGCGTCGGCACGAACACGGCCATCACGCGGCGAAGCTGCGCCCGGGTCACGAACACCTCGGTAGCTTCCTTGCGCGACAGGAACGCGGCGACCAGGCCGTAGAGGCTTGCGCCACCGAGGATGACCGAGAGGTAAAACGGAAAATAACCGGACTGCGGACCGGTCGAATCCCAGGACGCACCCGTGCGCCAGTTGTCGAAACCGAGCGTGAGCGCAAGTGCGAGCAGCAGGAGCGAGACGACCACATCGACCACGCGGACGCTCGTGACCGACGGCGAATTGAGCTCGGGCGCGGTCGGATCGTCGACGACGATTTCGATATCGGTATTGGACATGGAGAAGATGCACCCCGATGCGACAGCAATGGAGGGGATACGTGCCGATGTCGCTGGCGTCAATGACTCGCGCTGCGCTCCGGGAATGCGCTCGCAAGTGCAGCACGCTCGGGGCGGAGCAGGCCGCGTTCGGTGATCAATCCGGTCACCAGCCGGGCTGGCGTAACGTCGAAGGCATAGTTGGCCACAGGGGAGCCATCGGGAACCACGCGGACGGTTTCAACGCGCCCGTCGGCGGTGCGGCCGGTCATGGTCGCCACTTCGTCGGCGCTGCGCTGCTCGATCGGAATCTGCCTGATGCCGTCATCGATACTAAAGTCGATGGTGGGCGACGGCAGTGCAACATAGAACGGCACACCATTGTCATGGGCAGCGAGCGCCTTCAGATAGGTGCCGATCTTGTTGCAGACATCGCCATTGGCAGCCACCCGGTCGGTGCCGACGATCGCGAGATCGACCATGCGATGCTGCATCAGATGGCCGCCGGTGTTGTCGGGGATCACGGTATGCGGAACGCCGTGGTGGCCGAGTTCCCACGCGGTCAGCGAAGCGCCCTGATTGCGGGGGCGGGTTTCGTCGACCCAGACATGAACCTTCAGGCCTTGATCATGAGCGAGATAGATCGGCGCCGTCGCGGTGCCCCAGTCGACCGTCGCAAGCCAGCCGGCGTTGCAATGCGTCAGGATGTTGACCGGCTCACCCGGCCGCTTTTCTGCCGCGATCTGTTCGATCAGCGCCAGTCCGTGCCGGCCAATACCCTGGTTGATCGCGATATCCTCCTCGGCGATCTCGACGGCGCGCTTGTACGCCGCCGCAACCCGTTCCGCCGTCGGCAATGGCCGCACCATGCGCGCCATCTCATCGAGCGCCCATTTCAGGTTGATTGCCGTGGGTCGCGACGCCAGCAACATGGCATAAGCGCGGTCGAGCGCCGCGTCGGAAGCGTCCTCTCGCATGGCGAGCGCCACGCCATAAGCCGCGGTCGCACCGATCAGCGGCGCGCCGCGCACCAGCATGAAACGAATGGCTTCCATCGCCTCCACAACGCTCGTGATACGGGCCACGACGAATTCGTGCGGCAACCGGCGCTGATCGATTGCACCCACTGCCCAGCCGTCGTCTTCGAGCCAGATGCTGCGGAAGTGCCGGCCGTCCACCTTCATGCGTTCAGTACCCTGCCCGCCACCGCATCGAGTTTCGCCAGCAACTGGGGATCGCGCGCTTCCGGCGCCGTGATCAAGGCTGTATCGAGCGCCCGGTCGGACCCAACAGGACACGGCTCATGCTCGCGCGGGAAATCCCTGGCGAGACGCGACACCAACGCCTTGGCCTTGTCGGCGTTCGAATTCAGCACGCGGATGATCTCCTGCACGGTGACGGCGTCATGATGCGGATGCCAGCAATCGAAATCAGTGACCATCGCCACGCTGGCGTAGCAGATCTCGGCTTCACGGGCGAGTTTGGCCTCGGGCATATTGGTCATGCCGATCACGGAATAGCCCTGCGCCTTGTAGGTCAGGCTCTCGGCCAGCGTCGAGAATTGCGGGCCCTCCATGCAGACATAGGTGCCGCCTTGCACGGCAGCGATGCCTTCGGCCGTGGCGGCCGCCGCCAGATGCACGTGCAGCCGCGGTGACACCGGATGGGCCATCGAGACATGTGCCACGCAGCCCCTGCCGAAAAACGAACTCTCGCGCCTGTAGGTGCGGTCGACGAACTGATCGACCAGCACGAACGTGCCGGGCGGCAGGTCCTCCCTGAACGAACCGCAGGCCGAGAGCGAAACCAGATCGGTGACCCCCGCCCGCTTCAGCACGTCGATATTGGCGCGGTAGTTAATGTCGGAGGGCGATAGCACATGTCCCTTGCCATGCCGCGGCAGGAACAACACCGGCAGTCCGGCGACGACGCCACTCGTGAGTGGCGCTGATGGCTCGCCCCAAGGGCTCTCGATGGTCTCCTCGCGAACATCCTCCAGCCCCGGCAGGTCGTAGATGCCGGACCCGCCGATGATGCCAAGCACGGCACGTGTCATGACTTCTCCCAATCATGTTCCAAGGATGTTCGACTATACTGCGACGCAATAATCAAGCATTGTCCGCGGGTTGCAAGGGGGCCTCGATATGCCGACCAAAAACGACAGGGAAAAGCGCCAGTCCATCATCGATGCCTGCCTGCGCATGAACGCGCTCGGCATCAACCAGGGCACGTCAGGCAATATCAGCCTGCGCCACGGCGAGGGAATGCTGGTGACGCCGACGAGCACCCCATACGAGGCGATGAAGCCCGAGCACATCGTCTACATGGATCTCGGCGGATCGCACGATCCGGCGCAGCGCCCATCTAGCGAGTGGCGGTTTCACCGCGATATCCTCATGGCTCGTCGCGATGTCGAGGCCGTCGTCCACGCCCATCCGCCCTATTGCACCATGCTGGCGATCATGGGCATGGAGATTCCGCCGGTGCACTACATGGTCGCTGTTGCCGGCGGCGATACCATCCGCTGCGCGCCCTATGCGACGTTTGGCACCCAGGAACTCTCCGAACACGCCGTGCGCGCGCTGGAAGGCCGGCAGGCCTGCCTTCTCGCCCACCACGGCATGATCGCGATCGGACCGTCGCTGTCGAAGGCGATGTGGCTCGCGGTGGAGGTCGAAACGCTGGCGCGGCAGTATCATGGCTGCCTGCAGGTCGGCACGCCACCCTTGCTGTCAAGTGCAGAAGATCGAAAAAGTTCGCGTCCGCATGGCCGGATACGGCCACGCGGACGAGTGATGGTTGTTACTTCGCCACGAAGCCGGCTTCGTTCATCAGCGACGCGTTCAGCTTGTCGTCCTCTTCGAGGAATTTCAGCATATCCTTGCCGGTGAGGAAGATCGGCTTCAGCGCCTGCTTTTCCATGTAGTCCTTGTATTCGGGCGTCTGCGTCACCTTCTGGAACAGGTCGACGTAGAACGCCTGCTGCTCGGGCGTAACCTTGCCCGGCAGGAACATCGCGCGCAGCATCAGGTACTGCACGTCGAGCCCCTCCTCCTTGCAGGTCGGGATGTCGTTCCAGGACTGCGTCTCGGTGACCTTGGTCTTGTAGGCGATACGTTCCTTGTCGAACACGCAGAGCGCGCGGACCTGACCGGCGCGCCAGACTTCGAGATTTTCGGATGGGTTGTTGACGTTGGATTCGGTGTGGCCGCCGACCAGCTGCGTCGCCGCCTCGCCGCCGGACTTGTAGGGCAGATACGAGAATTTCGCGCCGGTCTTCTGCTCCATGAACACCGTCAGCACATGATCCTCGCGCTTGGAACCGGTGCCGCCCATCTTGAACGGCGAGCTTGCGGCCTTCGCGGCGGCGATGAAGTCCTTCACCGTCTTCGGACCGGAGGCGTTGTCCCACAGCACGAACTGGTCGAGCGCGATGACCGACACCGGCGTCAGGTCGCGCCAGTTGAACGGAATTCTTCGCCGACAGCGGCAGCATGTAGATCAGCGAATAGGCGATCAGCACCTTGTTGGCGTCGCCGTCGCTGGACTTCATGTACATCAGGGCTTCCGCACCCGATGCGCCGCCCTTCAGCGACACCACCATCGGCTGCTTCATCAGATTATTTTTCTGGATCGCGGCCTGCATCATCCGCGCCATCTGGTCCGAGGCGCCGCCGGCGCCGGCAGCGACCACGATTTCGACCGGCTTGGTCGGCTCCCAGGCGGCGCTGGCCGGCACGCGGTAACGAGCATGGCCGTCGAAGGCGGCCGCCGCTTTTGTAGATGTCCCACGTGTTTCATCCCTATTGTATTTTTGGATCCAGCCCAGCCAGGCCGATCATATCAGTTTGCGAGCGAACCATCGCCCATTCAAGCTGCGCGCGCAACATCGCGCCTTTGACTTTCGAACTAGGTCATATGCTGCGGCAGTTGTTCGCACCGGCAACACGCAAGCCATTGGCTTTCCTGTTGCATGGCCGCAGATGCGCCCCTCTAATGCCCAGGTTGAGCAACTGGGAGGAGTGGGTATGAGAAGCATTGTAATGGCCGTCGTGGTAGGCGCGGCGGTGGTGCTCGCTGGCTGCGGGAGGGATCCAGGACCAAAGGGTGAAACCGGTCCTCAAGGACCCGCAGGTCCGCAGGGCGCTCAGGGCATACAGGGCGTGCCCGGCGCGCAAGGGCAACAGGGGCCTCAGGGACCGCAAGGTCCGCAGGGCGCGCCTGGCGCAAAAGGCGAGCCCGGGCCGGCCGCCCCCACGACGATCCGGTCGGTCCAGGCTGACGGCCAGGTCAGTTGCGATGCAAACGAAACTCTGGTTTCGGTGTACTGCCCGTCCGGCGGCGCAGCCGATGGGCCAAAGTGCGGCACCGGTCCGGCCATTGGTCTCTGTCTCAAGAAGCCGTAACGCTGCGATCTGACGCTCCGGCGAGCCAATAAGAAAACATTCGCGACGGGTCGGGCCCTTGGTTCGCCTTCACCGTCGCGAATGCAGCAGTTGCGAAACTTGATCGGCCTTTCCGGCGCTATTTGCCCTTCCAGTTCGGCGCGCGCTTGCTGAGGAAGGCGTCCATGCCCTCGCGGAAATCGTCGCTCATATAGGCGCGCAGAATCAGGTCCTCGCCCTCGTCGCGGGTCAACGTCCGCCGGATCCGGCGTACCGCTTCCTTGGTCACCTCGAGCGTGATCGGCGCATGGCCAGCAACCAGCTTGGCGGTTTCATCGGCGCGACGCTGCAGGGTCGCGACGTCAGGCACCACCTCATTGAGCAGCCCCAGCGCCAGCGCTTCCGGCGCCTCGACCAGCCGTGCCTTGAAGATCAAGTCCTTGGTCCGCGCCGGACCGATCAGCGAAACCAGCCTGGAAATGTTGGACATCGACAGGCAATTCCCGAGCGTACGCGCGATCGGAAATCCGATCCGCGTCGCCTCGGTGCCGATCCGGATGTCGCAGCACGCCGCGATCCCGGCGCCGCCACCGGTGCAGGCGCCGGCGATCGCCGCAATTGTCGGCACCCGGCACGCCTCCAGCGCGCCCAGCACGCGATCGATCCGGGCCTCGTAGTCGAGCGCATCCTGCGCCGTCTTGAAGGCACGGAACTGCGAAATGTCCGTGCCCGATGCGAACGCCTTGTCGCCCGCCCCGGTCAGGATCATCGCCTTGATCGAGCGGTCGCCGTTGATGCTCTCGCAGATCGCCGCCATCTGCTCGTACATGGCAAAGGTCAGCGCGTTGCGGGCCTGCGGACGGTTGAACGTCAGCCGCGCGATGCCGTCCTCGACGGAATAGATCAGATCCTCGGTGGCAGCTACCGGAACGTTCATCGCAGCTTTCTCTTTTTGTTTCGAGTCGAACGAACTCAAGCGACGGCAGCCGTGGGCATCGCGACGACATCGCGTCCCTTGAGGACTTCCATCGCCGCCAACACGCCACCGCTGCGATGCGGCACCTTGGCAAGATCGAGTCCCATCTCGACGCCCGACAGCGTGCCCATCAGCATCAGGTCGTTGAAGTGACCGATATGGCCGATCCGGAACACCTTGCCCTTGATCTTGTTTAGGCCCGTACCCAGCGACATGTCGAAGTTTTCCAGCACGACCTTGCGGAAATTGTCCGCGTCATGGCCTTCCGGCATCACCACGCCGGTCAGCGCGGGAGAATGCGCGCCCTGCTCCTGGCATTGCGTTTCCAGGCCCCACACCTTGGCGGCCGCGCGCGTCGCAGCGCTATGCCGCTTGTGCCGAGCGAAAACGTTCTCCAGCCCTTCTTCCTCGAGCATCTTCACCGCCTCGCGCAGGCCGAACAGCAGGTTGGTCGCGGGCGTATAGGGCCAGGTGCCGGCCTTGTTGATGGCGATGACTTCCTGCCAGTCCCAGTAGGAGCGCATCGCGGGGTTCGCCTTTGCCACCGCAAGCGCCTTCTCCGAGATGGCGTTGAAGCCGAGACCCGGCGGCAGCATCAGGCCCTTCTGCGATCCGGCCACCGACACGTCGATGCCCCAGGCATCGTGCTCGTATTCCAGAGATCCGAGACCGGAGATGGTATCGACCATCAGCAGCGCTGGATGGCCGACGCGATCGAGAATCCTGCGGACCTCCTGCGGATGGGTGACGCAACCGGTCGACGTCTCGTTGTGAACGACGCACACCGACTTGATCTTGTGCGCCTTGTCGGCCGACAGCCTCGCCTCGATCTGCTCGAGGTCAGCACCATGACGCCAGTCGCCGGGAATGAAGTCCACTTCAAGCTTGAACTTGTCGGCGATGCCGCGCCACAGAATGGCGAACTGCCCGGTTTCAGCCATCAACACCTTGTCGCCCGGCTGCAGCGTATTGACGATCGCGGCCTCCCAGGCACCGGTGCCCGAGGATGGATAGATGATCACCGGCTGCTTGGTACGAAACACCCGCTGCATGGCGGCCAGCACCGCGTGTCCGACCTCGGCGAATTCAGGACCCCGGTGGTCCATGGTCGGCATGTCCATGGCGCGCAGCACCCGATCCGGCACGTTGGTCGGTCCCGGAATCTTGCAGAAAATGCCTTCCAGTGTGCACGGTCATGGGCGTCCTTCCCGGTATTGCCTTGGTTTCGCGAGACGGTCGAATATCACTATTTCGCGGGCTTGTCCCCCGCCCGGCGAAGGCCGTCAATGCATAAGAGACAGGGCTTTGCCTTGCCAAGCCGGACAACGGCGGGCAAGAGACTGACGGGCATCGACGAGACCAAGGCAATGGCGGTAACAGGGGCCGAAAAACCACGAAATTCGGCTGAAAGCAGGCTCGCCGCGCGGCTCGCCGCGAGATCAGCGGCGACGTCTTCTTCGACGCCTTCGACCGTGGCCGCTATGCGACCGATGCCTCATTCTACCAGATCCTGCCGGCGGGCGTCGTGGTTCCCCGAACCATGGACGAGGCCCTGCGGACGCTTGCCATTGCGCGGGACGAGGGGCGGATAGTGACCCCGCGCGGCGGCGGCACCTCGCAGTGCGGTCAGACGGTCAACGAAGGAATCGTCGTCGATTTTTCCAGGCACCTGAATCGCATCCTCTCCCTCGACGTTGAAAATCGCACCTGCGTGGTCGAACCCGGCATCGTGCTCGACGACCTCAATCGGCAGCTCAAAAAACACGGGCTGTGGTTTCCGGTCGACGTATCGACCGCCTCGCGCGCCACGATCGGCGGCATGGCCGGCAACAATTCGTGCGGCGGGCGATCATTGCGTTACGGCACCATGCGCGACAACACGCTGTCGATGGATGCAGCTTTGGCGGACGGCAGCCTGCTGCATTTCGGTGAGGTGCCGCGCGACCTCGCAGGGGTGAATACGCCCCGGGGCGGGATCGAGCTGTTCCGCGACATGCTCGCACTCGGCGAGCGTGAAGCGGCCGAGATCTCGGAGCGGTTTCCGAAAGTGCAGCGCCGCGTCGGCGGCTACAACCTCGATGCGCTGGTGCCCCGCAATACGCCCAACAACCTGGCGCACTTGCTAGTCGGCTCCGAAGGCACCCTTGCCTTCACCACGCAGGTCGAACTGAAGCTATGGCCGGTCATCCGCAACAAGGTGCTCGGCGTCTGTCACTTCGGCAGCTTTTACGAAGCGATGGATGCTGCTCAGTATCTGGTAAAGCTCCGACCGATCGCAGTGGAACTGGTCGATCGCACCATGATCGCGCTCGGCCGCGAAATCGCAATGTTTCAACCAGTCATCAGCGAAGCCGTTCGCGGCGATCCCGATGCTGTGCTGATCGTGGAATTCGCCGAGGAAGATCAGGCAGAAAACCTGCGGCGACTGAAGCAACTCGGCGAACTGATGACAGATCTCGGTTTTGGATGGAAAAACCCGCAGCGCAAATGGGGTGGCGTGGTCGAGATTATCGAACCCGCACTGCAGACCGGCATCGCTGATTTCCGCGCCGCCGGCCTCAACGTCATGATGTCGATGAAGCAGGAGGGCAAACCTGTCTCGTTCGTCGAGGACTGCGCGGTGCCGCTGCCTCACCTCGCGGACTATACCGAACGGCTGAACACAATCTTCGCCAAGCATGGCACGCGCGGTACCATGTATGCCCACGCGTCCGAAGGCTGTCTTCACGTGCGGCCCGTTCTTAACCTGAAGCTCGAAAAGGACGTCAAGGCAATGCGCGCCATCGCCGAAGAGACCTTTGAGATGGTGCGCGAATACAAGGGCTCGCATTCCGGCGAACATGGCGACGGCCTGGTTCGTTCCGAATTCCATGAAGCGATGTTCGGTGCGCGCATCGTCGCCGATTTCAGGGAGGTCAAGCACCGCTTCGACCCGGACAATCTGCTCAATCCCGGCAAGATCGTCGATCCGCCAAAAATGGACGACCGTTCGCTATTCCGCTATCCGCCGGATTATCGCATTAACGAACTGAAGACCGTACTCGACTGGTCGGCTTATCCCGGCGCCGGCGGCGGCTTTCAGGGCGCGGTCGAGATGTGCAACAACAACGGCGCCTGCCGCAAGCTCGAAGGCGGCGTGATGTGCCCATCCTATCGCGCGACCCGCAACGAAAAGGACGTCACGCGTGGCCGCGCCAACACGTTGCGGCTCGCCATCTCGGGCCAGCTCGGACCGGACGCGCTGGCTTCCGACGAGATGATCGACACGCTCAAACTCTGCGTGTCGTGCAAGGCCTGCCGCCACGAATGCCCGACCGGCGTCGACATGGCCAAGATGAAGATCGAAGTGCTGGCCGCACGTGCGGCCAAACACGGCATTTCCCTGCGTGACCGGCTGGTCGGCTATCTGCCGCATTATGCCGATCTCGCGTCCCGCTTTGCGCCGCTCGCCAACTGGCGCAACAACAGCCCGCTGCTGCGGACGCTGTTCGAAAAGTTTGCCGGCATCAGCGCAAAACGCGCCCTGCCCGCGTTCCGTCGCGATGTATTCAGGCCCGATGCCGAATCGTTCGGCGCCGCGGCCGGCCGCGAGGTCGTCCTGTTCGCTGACACGTTCAACCGCATTTATGAGCGCGAGAATATCGATGCTGCCCTGCGCGTACTGGTCGAAGGCGGATATCGCGTGCACATTCCAAAGCCCGCGGACCGGGACCGACCGTTGTGTTGTGGGCGGACCTTCCTGTCGGCGGGGCTCGTCGACCAAGCGCGTAGCGAATTGGACCGACTGGTGACAGCCTACGCGCCATTCGCCGCGCGCGGCGTGCCAATCGTTGGCCTGGAGCCCAGCTGCCTTCTGACGCTGCGCGATGAACTGCTTTCACTACGCAAGGACAACGACGCCAGGAGCGTCAGCGCGCATGCTCTCTTGTTCGAGGAATTTCTGGTTCGCGAGGCAGAGGCCGGTCGACTCAGACTATCGCTCGGCGCCATGCCGGCAAAGGCAATCGTTCACGGCCATTGTCACCAGAAGTCATTCGGGGCGTTCAAACCCGTCGAGAAGGTGCTACGTCTTGTCCCCGAGCTGAGTGTGGAAGTCATCGATTCCAGTTGCTGCGGCATGGCCGGCGCGTTCGGCTATGGCGCCGAAACCTATCAGGCTTCGATGGAAATGGCCGAACTGTCGCTACTGCCGGCCGTACGTCGCGCCGACGCCGCCACGCTGGTCGTCGCCGACGGCACATCCTGCCGGCATCAGATCAAGGATGGTACGAGCCGTGGCGCCCTTCACGTCGCGCGCGTCCTGGCGATGAGCCTCGACCGCGCCAACAGCAACTCAAACCGACCGCTCACGACGAAGGAACCGATCCATGACTGAACTCACCCTCGACGTCGCCCGCAGGATTCTCGATGCCACTCTTGCCAAGGGCATTGAGAAGAAGCTGAAGCCGCTGGTCGTCACCATTCTGGATGCTCGCGGCTGCGTGAAGATGACGGCGGCCCAGGACGGCACCAGCCTGATGCGCGCCGAGATCGCGCATGGCAAGGCCTATGGGGCACTCGCCATGGGGATGGGATCGCGGGCGCTGTTCCAGCGCGCGCAGGAGCAAGCCTATTTCGTGAGCGCCGTGAACACGCTGGCGCAGGGCCGTCTGGTGCCGGTACCCGGCGGCGTACTGATCCAGTCAGATAGCGGCCTGCTCGGCGCCGTCGGCGTCAGCGGCGATACGTCTGACAATGACGAGATCTGCGCCGTCGCCGGGATCGAGGCTGCCGGGTTGAAAGCAAACGCGGGCTGATCACCGTCCCGGCCATGACGGCTTACGCTTTTCACCGAAGGCCTTGAGGCCCTCCTTGGCGTCTTCCGTCATCGCCAGCAGCGCGATCTGGCTCTCCGTATAGGCGATGCTTTCATCGAACGACATCGAGGCGATCGCCCGCATGGCATACTTGCCGCGGCGGATCGCGGTCGGTGACTTGTCGACGATGCGGCCGATCAGCCAGTCAACCTTGGCGTCGAGTTCGGAGGCCGGCACCACATAGTTCAGCAGCCCCGCGGCCTGCGCCGCACGCGCATCGAACGGTTCACCGGTCAGGGACCATTCGCTGACAAGACGCTTCGGCGCGATCGACTGCAACAGGCTGAGAACCTGCATGGGAAATACGCCGACCTTCACCTCGGGCAATCCGAAGATGACGTGATCAGCGGCGACCGCCATGTCAGTCATGCACAGGAGGCCCATGCCCCCAGCCATGCAGACTCCGCCTACCCGCGCGATGGCGGGCTTGGTGGCGTCTTGCGACAGGCGCAGCAGATCCGCGTAGTCGACATTGGGCTTGGAAAAATCCATCGCAAACGCAGCGCCGCTGTTCTGCAGGTCGGCGCCGGCACAAAACGCCTTGTCGCCAGCACCGGTCAGCACGATCACGCGGACGTCTTTGTCGTCATGGGCTTCGCGATAGCCTTGGGTGATCCCTGCGACCACATCGGCATTGATTGCATTGCGCTTGTCCGGCCGGTTGATGGTAATCCAGAAAGCCTGTCCACGCTTCTCGCGTATCACGCTGCTCGTATCAGTCATTGTCCTGCTCGCCCTGTTTGCCAATGCTAGCCCGCATTTGCGGCAGGATGACAGTGGACTGCAAGCGCGATCTAGCTCTTGCGCGCAGAAGCTGACGCCAGCTTTTTGACCCAGACCTTATTGTCATGGAACGCCGCGCCCCCGACCGGGGCGACTGTCTCTGCCCCGGTCAGCATGTTGATGCCGCGGCCGCCGATATGTGCCTTGTTCGGATGGATGGATTCCGCGATCAGGACCCCTCGGCGAACACCGTCGAACAACTTCACGGTCAGCGTGGTTTCGCCGCGCTTGTTGCCGAGCGTCACCGCATCGCCATCATCGATGGCAAGGGCCGACGCGTCTTCGGGGTGCATCATCACGGTCGGCGCGCCTTCACGAGCTTGCGAGCCCGGCGTCTCGTTGAAACTGGTATTGAGATAGCTGCGGGACGGTGATGTGGCGAGACGGAAAGGGTGTTCCTCGTCCGCTTCTTCGATGCTGGTCCAATGGTCCGGGAGCGAAGGCATCTGTGTCCACGGACCCAGGCCCGGATTGCCAAAGGGCGGGTTGGCCCAGTCCGCCTTGAAGTGAAATTTCTTGTCCGCGTGCGCGAAGCCGTCGAGATAATGCGATGTACGAAAATCCGGCTGGATGTCACGCCACAGGTCGGCTTCCAAGGTTTCGATGTCGCCGTGCCCGCTCTTCTTCAGGGTCGCGTCGATCAGCTCACGCGGCGACATATCGAAGCCCGGATGCACGGCGTTGAGCCGGCGACCGAGGCCCTGCAGCACCTCATGGTTGGAACGGCACTCGCCGGGCGGATCGATCAGCTTGGAACCGACCGAAATGTGCTGGTGACCGCCGCCGTAATAGAGATCGTCATGCTCTATGAACATGGTTGCCGGCAACACAATGTCGGCCATGGCAGCCGTCTCGGTCATGAACTGCTCGTGGACCGCGACGAACAGATCTTCCCGTGAAAAGCCCCTACGGACCAGCGCCTGTTCAGGCGCGACCGTCATCGGATTGGTATTCTGGATCAACATTGCCTTGACGGGGCCGCCGCCCTTCAGGGCTTCGGCATCGCCGGTCAGGATGCGCCCGATCCTCGATTGGTCGAGCCAGCGCGTGTTGCGATCGATCGCGTCGTGTCCCTCGATGATGCTCTCGTCGAATTTCCAGATCGCGGCATTGTTGAAGAACGCGCCGCCGCCTTCGTATTGCCAGGCGCCCGTCACCGCGGGAATGCAGAGCGCCGCATGCATCTGGGCCGCGCCATTGCGGCTGCGCGTAAAGCCGTAGCCAAGGCGGAAGAACGAACGCTTGGTTTCGCCAACGACGCGGGCAAAGGCCTCGATCTCCTCGACCGGCACGCCAGAGATCCGTGAAGCCCATTCCGGCGTACGGGTCGCCAGATGGGCTTCGAGTTCGTCCGGACAATCGGTGTAGCGACCCATATAGGCGCGGTCGGCATAGCCCTCGCGAAACAGCACATGCATCACGCCGCAGGCGAAAGCGCCGTCGGTGCCGGGCCGAAGCAGTATCTTGATATCCGCCTGCTTCATGGTTTCGTTATTGTAGATATCGACGGCGGCAATCCTGGCGCCGCGCTCCTTGCGGGCGCGCGAGGCGTGCGTCATCACGTTGACCTGGGTGTTCACCGGATTGGTACCCCAGATCACGATGAGATCGGAGACACCCATTTCGCGCGGATCGACGCCGGCGATCCTGCCGGTGCCGATGGAAAACCCGACCCGCGCAATGTTCGCACAGATGGTCGAGTAAAAGCGCGAATACTTCTTCACATGCGAAAGACGATTGATGCCGTCGCGCATGACGATCCCCATGGTACCGGCATAATAATAGGGCCAGACCGATTCAGCTCCGAACTCCCGCTCGGCCTGATCGAAGCGCGCGGCAATCTCGTCCAGAGCCTCATCCCAGGAAATTTGCGTGAACTGGCCGGAGCCCTTCGGACCGGTCCGGCGCATCGGGTGGAGCAGCCGGTCGGGATGATGAATGCGCTCGGCGTAGCGCGCGACCTTGGCGCAAACCACACCGGCGGTATAGGTCTGCACTTTGGAGCCGCGCACCCTGCCGATCGATCGGCCCTCGAGCACCTCGATGTCGAGCGCACATGCCGACGGACAATCGTGCGGACAGGTGGAGTGGCGGATCGCGACCTTGGCGTGCTGGTTCATGCGATGATAGGTAGCATCAAATGGTCGGTTCGCCGAGAGGCATTGTTTCCGGATTCACCAGCAAAAACCGCCGCTAAGCGACGCATCAGGCATCCAAATCGGCGTCTCCATTGGCGTGGATTGCCCGATCATTGATGTAACACCCGGCCCGCGCCGGAATTGCACGGCGGCGGCAACTTCCGGCCGGGTTCCGCGCGCCGTTGACGGGTGAGGGTCAGATGAGGCGGCGAACGCGGCGCGCCCCACGAGTTCCCTGTCTGAACCCTCTTCGCCCGTCGAAGGCACTACTCGCCGTCGATCGGATCCTGCTTCTGCCAGTTCGCGAAGCATCTCGGCGTTCAGCACCACGATCGCGCCGTGTTCGAGGCGTACCCACTCGCGGGCTGCCCAGGCGCGCAACTGCTTGTTGATGCTCTCCCGCGTCATGCCAACCATTTCGCTGATTTCCTGTTGGGTGATCGCGATGGTTCGACCCTGCGGTGCAGACTTCTGTTTTTCGGACAAGCGAAGCAGTGCGCTGGCCAACCGTCCAGGCAGGTTTTGCAGGATGATCTGCTCGACCTGATCGCTGGTCCATCGCAGCCGCTCGCACAGTAATTCGATGAACTTCATCGCCAGCGTCGGCTGTCCCTTCACGAATGGGATGAATTCGCGTCGGTCTATGACGAAAAGCTCGCAATTGCTGTTCGCGATGGCGTCGGCGGAACGTTCCCTCCCGTCAAGCAAGGCGATTTCACCGAAGATTTCCCCCGGCCCAATGATATTGAGGATCGCGTTACGACCATCGGGCGAAGAAATACTCATCTTCACCGTGCCCGAAATGACCGCATAAAGGCTGTTGCCTGGATCGCCCTTGGAGAACAGCGTTGCCCCCCGCTTGAGCATGGAATGCTTGGCGTAACGGCAGAGCTGATCAAAGGCCTCTGGCTCAAGGTCGGCAAAAATCGGGTGCTTTCGCAGCACCGAAAGTTTGCCGTTCGCGACTCCGTGACCTTCGCCCGTCCGTTGTTGAGGCACGCCAGTCAAACTCCAGAGAACCTGCAGGGGATGCAGCTATTCCGTAATCAACGCCGCTCGCGTTTACAACCGGAAAGCATCCAACCGCGACGATTTGGTGACCAACAGGTGACGCACCGAGAACTGTGGAACCGGTATCGCCTGGTGAACCTTTCCCGCAGGTATCGATTCGTCCAGCCGCCGCAGCAGTCCATTGAGACCAGATTGCGCGCGAACTCTCTGCCTGGCAATCGACGCCGTCAACCGTTCGGTCGCCGTCAAGCCGGCTCGCCTGCCATCCAGGCCGCTAAAGCAACTTGCCATCCGGTCCGAAAAACGGATGTGGGCCATCAAAAGTGCCGATCGGCACCTGATGGGTGACAACCGTACCCATCCCGTCGTCCGGAAACCAATTGTGAAGATGGAAGGCCGGCGGCTCGACCTTGAACGAAGGCTCCCGCAATTCGGCCAGATCCAGATCGACCGCATGGTTTGGAGCCGGACAGATCGTCGTCGGCACGCCGGCAAACATGGTCAGCGCTGCGCGATGCACATGCCCGGTCGCGATCAGTTGCACACGCGGATGACGCCGCACGATGTGCGCAAGTTCGCTCGAATTGAACAGATTCTGTCGGTCCATGTGCCAGATACCCGCCTTGAACGGCGGATGATGCAGGAACAACAGCGCGGGCCTGTCGCTCGCATTGGCCAACGTCGCATCGAGCCATTGCAGCGTGACCTCATCCAGATTCCCGTGCGGCTTTCCGTGAACGCTCGAATCGAGCAGCAGCAGATCAAGCCCGCCGACTTCTATCCTTTGATTGAGCGGCCCCGACAGGAACGAGTAGCCCGCGGAAGGAAATGCCGCACGCATCAGTTCGCGTGAATCGTGATTGCCGGGAATGCCGGCGAATGGATGCTTTAGCGGCGCCAGTAGCTGTTTGAGATAATGATACTCCTCGGCGGTCGGCGTATCTGCGAGATCCCCGGAGATCACGATAAAATCTGGCGCAGGGTCGAGTTCGTTGAGCGTTGCCACACAACGTTCCAACGCCTTGGCCGTATCCACGCGGCCGTAGGCCAGCGACCCCGGTGGTTTGATATGCAGATCGGAAATCTGGGCAACACGGACTGGCCTTGGCGACATCGCCCCTCTCATTGTTCTGACGGCAGCAGCCGGACGGCTTCCGGCGCGATCGATAATCCGATCCGTTCGCCAGCTTTTGCTTGAACCGTGTTCGGTGCGTCGACGACCAGCGCCTTATGGGCCGCACCGCTGATGACGAGCCTTTGCCTGTCGCCGATGAAGCTAACGCTGTCGATCGTACCCGAAAGCGTCGCGCCTCCTGCCTCGACCACACGGATGGTCTCGGGGCGAATCATTGCGATAGCACCCGATATGTTTGCCTCGCCGCTAATTGGCAGTCGACCACCAGGCAAAACCAAATGACCATTATCTACCGCAGCCTCGACGATGTTCGCAGCTCCGACGAACTCAGCCACGAAGCGGCTGTTTGGCGTGAAGTAGATTTCGCGTGGCGGACCGATCTGGGCAATCACTCCCTTCTGCATCACGACAACACGGTCGCCGAGTTCCATGGCTTCCGACTGATCATGCGTCACGTAGATGGTGGTGATGCCCAACGTGCGCAGCAGTCGATTCAGTTCGCCTCGTAACCGGTCGCGCAGTGCGGCATCGAGCGCAGTCAATGGCTCGTCGAGCAGCAAGATGCCCGGCCGGATGGCGACTGCGCGCGCCAGCGCCACTCGCTGACGCTGACCGCCGGAAAGCTGATCGATCCGACGGTTCTCCAGTCCGGAAATATTGGTCAGAGCAACCAGTTCAGCGACCCGCGACGCGCGCTCCTTGTGCGACACTCCGCGGATCTTCAAGCCGTAGCCGATGTTGTCCGATACGCTCATGTTGGGAAAAAGCGCGTAGGACTGGAACACCATCCCGACGTTGCGCCGTTCGATCGGCACAGACGTCATGTCCTTGCCGTCGAACAGCACCTTGCCACCGATATCGGGCAATTCGAGACCCGCAATGATCCGCAGCATGGTGGTCTTGCCGCATCCCGACGGACCCAGCAGCACCAGCGTTTCACCACGGGAAATGTCGAGTGTCGCGGGCTCAAGCGCACGCGTTCCGTCGGCAAACGTCTTGCCGCAAGACTCAATCCGCACCGCGGCTCCATGTCCAGCCGGCGCATTCATCGTTTCTGTTCCCTCTCGGCAAACAATTGCATGGCAATCAGCAGCGGAATGATCATCACGAAGAAGATCAGCGTGTAGGCCGAGGCCACTTCCAGCCGCATCGAGGCATAGCTATCGGCAAGGCCGATCGGCAATGTCTTTGTCAGCGGCGTATGCAGCATCCAGGTCAGGTTGAATTCGCCGAGCGAAAGCGTCACCACCATCAGACTGCCCGCCAGTATCCCCGGGACGGCATTTGGCACGATCACGTCGCGGAAGCGCCGCCATGGCGATGCCCCCAATGACGCTGCACCTTCGTCCAGTGTCCTGATGTCGATCGTCGCAAACACCGCCATCACCGACCGAACCATAAATGGCATCGTGAAGACGACATGACCTACGAGTATGAAGAGCCAGGATCGGCGGAAGTCGCCGAAGCCGCCATATGTCAGCAGCAGCGCCAGCGCGATTGCCAGCCCGGGAATCGCCAGCGGCAACGTGATGATCTCCTCGATGATCCGCGACAGGCGCCCTCCCCGCACATGCAGGGCATAGGCGGCCGGGACGCCCACGGCGAGCGTCACCGCAAGGGTCGCAAATGCCACGACGAATGACAGCAGGATTGTATCGGCATAAAGCTCCCACACCTGCGTAACCCACTGCAGGGTCACCCCAGACCGGATTCCGCGGAAATAGTTCACGGTGACGCCGGCAGAAATGGAAAGAACAGCCGGGATCACCAGAAACGCGGCAACCAGCAGCGTAAACACGAACTGGCCGGCAAAGATCAGGCGATCTCGCATGACCTCATCCAGCCGCCGCGACGGTGCTTCCACTGAAGGAGCGGGCGAGCACGAGGATAAACCAGGTAATGATGCCGAGACCGACCGAGAGCGCGGCCGAAGTCGCGAAATTCGCAGCAAGTGTAAACTCGGTATAGATCAGCATCGGCAGCACATCGATGTTCGTCGCCAACGTGAATGCCGTACCGAACGCACCCATGGCGGTCGCAAAGGCGATCGCACCGGAGGCGACAAAGGCCGGCGCCAGTGCCGGCAGCACGACGTCACGCTGCACCACCCATGGGCTCGCGCCGAGCGAACGCGCGGCTTCTTCAAGCCCGACATCGAGCTTCTGCACGGCCGCCATGATGGTGAGAATGACGCGCGGAATGGAGAAATACAGATAGCCGAGAAACAATCCATAGATCGAGTAGGCAAAGACCAACTTCTCACCAAGCAACCGGTTGGAGAGATCGCCGATCAGTCCCTGCCGCCCGGCGAGAAGAATGATCAGGAAGCCGACCACCACGCCGGGAAATGCCAGCGGAAATGTCAGCATGGCGATCAGGACGGCCCGACCAGGAAAGCGATGCCGCTGCAGGAACATCCCGGCGATGGTCGCCACGATCAGGGTCACGATGGTGGTCGCTGCCGCAAGCAGCATCGTATTGAGGAGGGTCGCGCGGTATCGCGGCTCGGTCAGGATCGCCAGATAGCCTGCGAGTCCCCGCGGCCCCTCCGCTCCGGTCACAACGAGGCGGGCCATCGGCAACAGGAAAAATGCCGCCGTGACCGCCGCGAGCGGTAGAAGACACAGCCAGACGAAGGATTTATGCGACATCAACCAAGGGATCCCGAAGCTGAGTCCCGATAATGCCTCAGCGGACCTCGGCCAGATAGCGGTCCACAAAGCCTTTTTGCATGTTTTCCATCTGTCCCCAGTCAACGTTCTTCGCGCGCGCGTAGTCGCTATCGGGCAGGAACTTCTTCTTGACGGCCTCGGGCAGATCGATCGGCCGCGCCGGACGCAAATAGGCGTTGGTCCAGATCGCCTGCCCCTTGTCGGAAAGGAGAAAGTCCAGCACCTTCTTGGCCTTATCCTTGTGGGGAGCATTCTTGACGAGGCCAACGACATACGGAAACACCACCGAGCCTTCGCAGGGAATCACAAACTCGAAATTGCCCTTCTCGGAATACTTCGCGCGATAGGCGTTGAAGTCGTAATCGAATAGGATCGGCATCTCTCCGGAGACGACGCGGGCATACGAAGTCTGCTTTGGAACGATCGGATCGTTCTTCCGCAAGTCCTTGAAGAAATTGATCGCAGGGTCGAAATTGGCCTCGGAGCCACCGAGCGCCAGATTGATGGCAACCGCACCGACATATCCAACTGCGGCCGACGACGGATCAAGATAGCCGACCATGCCCTTGTAGTCCGGCTTCAGCAGGTCCTTCCAGCAGGCCGGGACCGGCTTGCCGCCTAGCGCATCCTTGTTCACGAACAGGCCGAGAGTCCCGGAGTGAATGGTCGTCCAGTAGCCGTCGGCATCCTTGAGACCGGTCGGGACCTGGTCCGACTTGGCAGGCTTGTACGGTTCGAGCGCATCCTGTGCCTTGGCCTTCATTCCGAAGGTGACGCCGAAATAACCGATATCGCCGACGGGATTGCCTTTCTCGGCCAGAATCTGCGCCAGCGCTTGTCCGGAATTCTTGTTGTCATGGGGAATCTCGTAGCTGAGATCTGCCTTGATCGCCTTCAGCATCGATGCCCAATCCGCCCACTCAGGAGGGCAATTGTAACAGATGACGTCGGCTGCCTTGGCGGGTTGCCAGGGCGCGATCAGCAATAGCGCCAGCACGGCAAGGACAAGGCGGACGGTCTTCATGGGTCACTCCGTGTGAGCGTGGCAACAGCACGATTTCAGCACCAACCGGCGAGCAAGTATAGGCCGCGCATGAAGGTTTCGTGACAGCGTCTTTTGCCATGCAACAACGAGGCAGTCGACGGAGATTAACGTCCCTCAAACCTGGGCTCGCGCTTCTCCATGAACGCCTTGATGCCCTCCTGCATGTCCTGCGTCTTGAACAGAGGCAAGAGCTGCAGATAGACGTGATGCACGTGATCGGGAAACGTTTCGTTGAGCCCCATCCGCATCATGCGCTTGGCGGCCTGAACGGCCAGTGGTGCATTGGCGGCAATCTCCCGCGCCATTTCCCTTGCCCGCTCCATCAGTGCGGCATCCGGCACCACCTCGTTGGCGAGCCCCCATTCGACGGCTTCCCGCGCTGACAGCGTGCGTCCGGTAAAGATCAGTTCGGATGCCTTGGCCCATCCAATCATTCGCGGCAGAAACCATGTGCCACCCGATTCGGGCACCACCCCTCGCTTGACGAATGCGGCAGCCAATTTGGCAGATTCGGCCATGATCCTGATATCGCAGCCCAGTGCGGTATCCATGCCATACCCGGCAGCGCCGCCATTCACGGCGCAAATCGTCGGCTTGTCCATCGCCTGCAAAACCGTCGGCGGCGTGTTTCGAAGGTCGAGCGACGTCGCTGACGATGCCGCGCTAAGGCCGTCACCGCTTCGTTCCTTGCGCAGATCGAGTCCCGCACAAAAGGCCCGCCCATTGCCGGTGAGAATGACGCAGCGCACGTCCCGATCCTCGTTGGCTCTGACCAGCAGTCGCGTCAGATCATTGAGCATCGGCCCGGAAATCGTGTTCATGCGCTCGGGCGCGTTCAGGGTGATGACGGCAATATGATCCGCCACGTCGTAAAGAACCTCGTTGGATTCGGTCTGCATGGCTCGCTGGCTGTGGTCCATATGCTCCCTCTTCGGCCTGCTCCGCCCGCACTGTCGCGGTTGGCGCTCTGTCCCGTTATCCCGGCAGGCATGTCCCTGAAACTAGATGACCGGGACCCACAAAGGTCAAGTTTGTTGTGGGCTCGCGAACTCGACTTCGGACTTGTCTTCGCACCACAAAGCCCGCACGCTCTCGGTCAACAAGAAGCTTGCCTTGGGGAGACGCGAACCATGAATCTCGGGTTCTTCACCATGCCGATCCATCCTGTCGGGAAGGATTGGCGGCTTTCCCTCAAGGAGGATCGCGAGGCCTTTCTGCTGGCGGATGAACTCGGGTTCAGTGAGGCCTATGTTGGCGAGCACGTCACCGACAAGGCCGAGAACATTACTTCCTGCATCGCGTTCATTGCCTGGCTCGCGGCGGCAACCCGACAGATCAAGCTCGGTACCGGTACCGTCAATATGCCGAACGCCCATCCGGCCGCGGTTGCCGCCTCGATCGCGATGCTGGATCATATGCTCGACGGACGTCTGATATTCGGCATCAGCCCGGGGGGATTGCTTTCCGACGCTGAAGTTTTCGGAAATCTCGAGGCAGACCGGAACGCCATGTTTCTCGAAGCCATCGATCAGGTGCTTCAGATCTGGGCGAGCGAACCGCCCTATGACATCCAGGGCAGATACTGGAACATATCTGTCCGGAAGACTCTCATCGAAGACATCGGTCAGGGCGTTATTGCTCGCCCGCTGCAGAAGCCTCACCCGCCGATCGTGGTAACGGCCGTGGCGCCATTCTCGAAAGGCGTGGCGGAAGCTGCGGCCCGTGGCTGGGATCCGATCTCCGCCAACTTCCTGATGCCGGCTTGGGTCAAAAGCCATTGGCCGAAATACGTCGAAGGCTGCGAACGCGCCGGCCGTGTTGCGGAAGCTGCAAATTGGCGGGTCGCCAAAAGTATCTTCGTAGCCAACGATGCGGCTACCGCAAAAGCATATGCGACCGACCCAAACGGACCTTACGTCCACTATTATCGATCGCTGTTTACAAAGCTCAAGCGCGGAGGCCGTATCGAGTTGTTCAAGACTTACCGAGATCAGCCTGACGACGAGGTTACGCTGGAGTCAATTTGCGACAAGCTGATCATTCATGGCACGCCGGAAAGCGTAGCGGATCAACTCCTCGCCTTTCAACAAGAGACCGGGAATTTCGGTACATTGCTGTACGCCGGCAAGGACTGGAAAGACCGCGAACTCGGCCGCCAGTCGATGATCTTGATGGCCGAGAAGGTAATGCCGAAGGTCACAGCCGGACGATCCGACCGCTCCAGGGCCGCGGAGTAGTCACTTGTTGCCCTCACCGGCGAGAAAGCGGCCGAAACTGCCGCGCGCAAACAACAACGGCTCCCGCCGATTGTAAGCGTAGGCTTCGACGGCGCCCAGAAAGATGATGTGATCGCCGCCGTAATATCGGTTGGCCGCGCGGCATTGGAAGTTTGCGACGCTCTCGGCCAGCACCGGCGCATTTCCAAGCCCGGGAGTCCAACTCACGCCGGCGAACTTGTCGCCCGAGGACTTCGCGAACTGCGACGCCAACGCCTGCTGGGACTCGCCCAGTATGTTGACGGTGAAATGGCTGGCATTCTGGAACGTCGTCAGACCCTGAGAAAACATCCCAAGGCTCCACAACACCAGCGGCGGATTGAGCGACACGGAAGCAAACGAATTGCAGGTTACGCCATATGGCTTCCCATCCGCAGCCATCGCCGTGACGATGGTGACCCCCGTCGCGAATGAGCCAAGCGCATTACGGAAGTCCCGCGGGTCAATTGCGGAATTGTCGCTGGCAAGTTCATTGGCTGGATCGGCCGGATGTTTGGGTGCGTCGGACATCCGCCTGCCTCAGAGCGTCAGATTTTCGGACGGCAGGCCCAGCGCCACCCGACCATAGTTGGTTCCCGCCGCATCGAAATTGAATGCGAGGTGCGAATTGACGGCATGGGCGTCGCGAAACTGTCGCTGCAGTGTTCCCGTTGTGAACAAACTGCGCGCACCGGACGCCGCAAACAGCAGCGAGACCGCCTCGGTGCAAAGATTGACAGAAAATGCTCCGTCCCGCCGCAATCGCGTCTTGCCTGCCAGATCGGGAACGTGCCCTCGCCTGGCATCGGCCATCGCATCGATACAGTTCGTTCGCATGACAAGACGCGCCGCTTCGATCTTGGCCGATGCCTCGGCGATCTTGATTTGAGTGGTCTGCATATCGCTGAGTTTGGCGCGATTGTAGGTAGAAGCGCGATGGCGGACGAACTCGACATAGTCATTCAGACAGGCTTGCGCATTGCCGAGACCGACCCCCGACAGAACGTACGGAAACAGCGAGAACACCGGCAATGCGTAGAGCGCATTCGGATTGACGCTGCTGCCCGGCGTCGCCCCGCCGCCAAGGTCGCTCACCGGGACCGTCATGTTTTCTGCGACAAAGCTATCGGCGACGCGAACGTCGTTCGATCCCGTACCGCACAGGCCCGTTGCATTCCAGGTGTCGTTGATCCTGTACTGGCTCCGATTGAGGAGGAATATCCTGTACTCGACGCCGTCAGCCTCGTCGTCCGAAGAGACCACGCCGGCAAGCATGTTCCAGTCGCAGGATTCGACGCCCGAGGAAAACGGCCAGTGGCCGGTCAACACATAGCCGCCATCCACTTTCCTGGCGCGGCCGGCCGGAAAAATGAACGACGATGCGATCAGCGCGTTTGCGTCCCTGTCCCAGACCGCACTCTGAGCTTGGCCGTCAAACATGCCCAGCATCCAGTGGTGGCTGGACAGATTGGCAAAATTCCAGGCTACGGACGCATCCGCCTGCCCTAACGCATCGGCGCAATCGACCAATGCAACATAGTCCAGTTCGGCGCCGCCAACGCGTTTGGGCTGCAAGACCCGAAACAAGCCGGCGTCATGCAGATCGCGCTCCGTCTCCGGAGGCAGGCGCCGTAGTTCCTCGGTCTTGGACGCCCGGTAGCGCAAACTTGGAATCAAGGCCGTCGCACGCTCAATCATCGCGGTATAGCTGGCCGTACCTGGTCCCGCGACCGAGCCTGCATCCGGCTTGCCGTCCCCTGCCATCGGTGTCTTCCTCACACGCCCGACTTGCTTGCTTTTGATCGGACGTTGGCAGTGTACCGCCTCGTCTCCAATGATCAAGGCGCTCCGGGAGCATGGCAAATGCGCTATTGTGTCGGATAACCACGAAACAAGAACAAGCCCGGCAGCCATGTGGCCACCGGGCGAGTGTACCGATTCTGAAGCCTGATGACGGGCTGTCGCTACCGGATCAACTTGCGCCAGTAGAGCGTGCTCGACCATCCCCAGGGCCACTTTGGTCGAAATAGCCGGTAGCCGCCGCGGATGAAATTGTTGGCTGACGGCAGATTGTCGGTGGTATCGGAAACGACCGAACACCATCCATTCAGGCGCGCCCGTGCCTCGATCGCTCGCATCAAACGAAGCTGAAGTGCGTTACCCCTGTGATGGCTCAAGACCCCAACCCGGGAGAAATAGCCGGCATTTCGCACATGCGTCGAAGGGATGAGGCCAGCGAAGCCCGCCGGCTCGATCCCCCGGTAAGCCAACCACCAGGATCCCTGCTCGAATTCCGGAATGGAAGCGGCATCAAAAAAGGTCCGACGATGAAGTTCGGCCAATATTTCCGCTATCTCTTCGTCGTGCCCGTCAATTTCCCGGATGCGATACATCGACACCACCTGCAGAGTTCATGTCGCCGACATCTATGTGAATGCCTGTCGACCGGCTACTTTCCGATCGTTGCCTTGATGCCGAGCCAGACCGCGCCGACAAAGCCGGTGACGATGATGGTGATGGCCGCCTTGAAGGTGTAGCCCTGCATTCCCCGGAAAATGATCAGGCCGTCGCCAGGCGTTTCGATCTTGTCATTGAACAGCTTGAAGCCGCTACCAACACCGAGCGAGGCGATCTTGCTCTCGATCAGCCGCTTCGAGGATTGCGCCAGCGTCCGCTGCGCCTCGCGGATGCAGACCGCGAGCGTGCCGCGCTCTGCCTGGCAGGTTTCTACGAGGAACTCGCCGAAGAAGTGCGATTTACCCGACCCGCGGCCGCCGTAGATCCCCTTGTAGCGAGTTGGGGCCAGAAGCGGCTCGAACACCTTCGCTGTCGGAATTTTTAGGATTGCCAATGACGCGTCCTGTTTGACGATGGGGGGCGAGCGCGCGAGCCGTTGGAGTCGGGCATTGCGCCCTCTAAAAGCGGCCAGTCAGCGCGCGAAAACCAGGGTTGCGGCAATCCGTCGTTTTCGGGTGCTGTGGTGCCGCTCCACCGACCCCCGAAGCCGGAAGCGGCTCAAACATTTTCGTTGTCCGACCGTTCAGGACGAACAATGACCCGCTCGATCCGATGGATGAGCTCAATCGCTCCGTCATCGCTGTTCTCCAGTGGTTGCGTCGCCTTGCCCCAGCCGCGATCGAGAATGGCGTTGGCGGCCGATACCCGCGCGGCGGGCGTCGCGTCCTCGCTCCGCATCACGCCGACGAGAACACGCACGGCGGTGCGCGTGTGGCTTCGGGCCAGTGATCGAATCTCGGTCAGGGTTCTTGCCAATTGCGTCTCCTGCCGTCCGGCGGCGCGTCTGCTACCGCCTCGGCCTGGTCCGTCGTTAGCGCCCACGCGACAGTGCGGAAGGCAATGGCCGGAAAATCCGTCCGTTCGTCGTCGTGTCGAGGACGACGGATAAGCTGGATGATCTCGACCCTCATCAACGTTCATCCGATACGGCGACGATGATCAGACCGACAAGCGCAAGCGATATCAGGTAGGCGGTCATCGGCATTTCTCTCGAAATTGAATGTGCGGCATGATCGCCGGTGCGCGATCATTTTGGGCGCGAACCCTATCCCTCGGTTCAAAGGGGGCCGCCGTTGGCGATGAAGCCACGCCCCGTCCAGCTTCACGCGTGCTGGCTAACGATAATTGGGATGTGTGGTTCGGACGGCGGCACGCTGGCGACGCCCAGGCGACGGGCGTTGTGAGATGCGGCGTCGATGTGCGGCCACCGTCCGATTGGGGAATTTCAAAGAAAAAACCCGCGACGGATTTCTCCGTGCGGGTTATGCGATTATTGCGATGATGCTATTTAGCCCGTGATTTGCCCGACGGGTCAAGTCATTTTCGAAGTGTCAACAAATTGCAGAAAATTCGACTGAATGGTTTCGACAAATTGAAACTGCTTTGGTTGATTATGCTGCAAATGCAAATCTATGCGACCTCGGCGATGGTGTCACTGTGCCCCTGATTTGCCCGACGCGTCAAGCGCGGGCGCATTCGAGATCAAGCGCAGCGACATCGCAAATGAAATCATTGGGCCTCGCGGCCCAACAGGGCGCAAGGAGGCCATCGATGTATTTCGTCGCTACCGTGCTCGCGATTTTGTCAGGCTTGTTCTATGCGGCCGGCCATCAGGAGATCGGATCGATCGGCACAACGATGTGCCAGTACGGCAGTACTTTCTGCGACAATCCGTTTCTGGTGCTGGTGGGTGCAGGACTGGCAGCGTGCTGGGGCACGTTCGTCAGCATCCGCTGACGCACCTGGTCCATTCGCGAGTTCTTGTGAGGATGTCGTTATGCCGGTGATTTGCCCGACGTGTCAAACGCCGGGCGCTCACCGACACACCAGCGTTTTCTAACGCGCCTCCGGATTGACCGGATACACAGGCTTCGGCCCCGCTGGATCGGGCTCCACTTGCAGTCTCGGCTCGGTCGCCACGATCTGCGCGCCAGCGGCCCGGGCGGCTTCGCCCGTGGTGCTGTAATGCGCGAATGCGGCCGGCTGCATCCTCGGCTTGTTCCACGGCCCATGATCGACGATCAGCAGACTGAGCACACCCAGGACGGCGATAACAATCGCAACGACCAACGGTATACCGCCGCGACGGCTCTCGGTTCTCTTCAAACGATCGTTCGCCATATCAACATCGCAGTTTGATTTCCCGTGGAAGGTCAAATCCGGGAGAGCGCGAAGGTTCCCTGCCCGGCGCGTTGGTCCACTAAGACATCGCGGAACAAAGGTTGATATTAGGCATTGTTGGCAGAGCTGTGTCCGGCCAGGTTGCCGCATCCGCGAGATTCACATGGATTGCAGAACGTGAACAACGACAGAAATCCGAACGCCGACCTGAACCTTCAACAGCCTGGCATGGCCGAACGCGCCATCGACACGGCGACTGACGTGTCCCGCACGATCACCGAAGCCTCGGCCGCACTCCGGACCGCCGTCGATGGGCTCAGCAATGCGATTACAACGGCGCGACAACCGGGCCAGCCCCTGTCGATCGTCAGCGCGATCACGCGCGAGGCTCCCCTCGCCAGCCTGTTCATTGCGTTTCTGTTCGGCGTGGCGGTAGCGCGTCGCCGCTAGCCCTCGTTCTCAGAACTTTCCCTTGGTAGCGTCCTTGGCGGCCGACATGACGTCACCGGTGATCTGGCGCATATGCTCCCCGGCGTTGGTGAACTGGCTGCGCAGGAATTCCGACTGGATCCGCATGGCTTCCTGAAGGTCCGTCGCATGAACCAGCTTTCGGGCATGTTCGAACGCGGCCTTCATGTTTTGCTCGGTGAACGACAACGCCTGCTTGGAAATGTCGGTGCCTGTGCCGGGCATCGAGGCCATGGATTTTCCGGCGGCATCGAAGAACATGGCAAAGGCCTTTTCGGCCTGATCGATGGTTTTCTCGGCCAGATCGCGCAGCTCAGCCGGGACTTCGAGTTTCGGTTCAATCATGGTCGCTCTCCATTGTCGCCGTCGGGCACGCTAGCATAATTCCGCGACACGTTTGCGTCGGAATAGGCCTCCGCCGCGGCAAGTTCCTTGCTATCAAGGAATAGTTTCCCACGATTCCTGCCCGCTGCGCCATATGTGATGTGCCCGATTCCAATGGTGGCAACAGTGTGGCATAGTGATTCGGGGATAATGATCGACCGTCGGTGGTGTTGCGTCTCTGGTTGCGTCTCTCTTGCGACATGGGGATAGGATGCTGCAAATAATCCGACCGACGCCGACCTGTACGCGGTTTCAAACCAGCATAGAAATGCCTTGCATGAAATGCGGCGCGCAGATGCGGCTGGTCACGATCGAGCCGCGAGACCAAACCTACGATCTGCTGACCTATCGATGCGAGCCCTGCAACTCCGGCGAGAGCTTCCTGAAGGCCCGCTGACGGAGCAGGCCGCCCGATCACTGCCCGTTCAGCAGGGCGATCCCCGCGTGCGTGAGCACCGGCCCCTCTTCGCGCACTTCGATCAGGCCGAGCTCGGTCAACAGGCTCAGATCTTCATCGCTAGCGGGTGACAATTTCAGCCGGCGGGCCTGAATGTCACGCATCGTCCAGCGCAGACCGATAGCCTTTTCGAGGCTGAGCTCAGCGAAAGGATTTTCTGCCATTCGCCTTCTGCCATCGCACCATGGGGATCTGTTGGCCTTCCAGCAGCGCCTATCAGGGCGCATCTGACAACACCGCGATCGTCGATGGGTTCCCTAAAATGCAGACGTCATGTTGAAAATTGGGGGGCGGTCGGCCGCCCGCCGCAGCATCTCAATAGCGATACGGTTCGATATCCAGCAAGGGAAACGCGCTGAACACGCTGGGCAGACTGGTGGCCGTTGCCGGGTGAAGGTAGGACTTGTCGAGTTCGGCAAAACTGGTGGCGCCCAACAGCCCGAGGCAGCGGATCACTTCGTCTTCGAGGAGTTCCAGCATCCGCACGATGCCAGCCTGGCCTGCAGCCGCGAGTGCCCAGCATTGCAGCCGGCCGATGCCGACGAGGTCGGCGCCGGAGGCAATCGCCTTCACGATGTCGGTACCACGACAGAACGAGCCGTCGACCATGATCTTGGCCCGGCCGGCAACCGCATCGACGATTTCGGGCAGCACATGCATCGCGCCCCGTCCGTGGTCGAGTTGGCGGCCACCATGGTTCGACACATAGATCCAGTCAACGCCGTGATCGAGCGCGATGATCGCGTCTTCTGCGGTGGCAATGCCCTTGATCACCAGCGGGATTTTATACTTGTCCTTGATCAGTTTTACGGTCCGCCATTCCAGCCCCTTCTGGAAATCACCGCCAGTGGCGCGGATCCGGCTCTCGCGAACGTACCGCTTGGCGATATCGCGCTCGCGTCGGCTGTAATGCGCGGTGTCGACGGTCAGGCAGAACGCGGCATAGCCATTGTCGATCGAGCGGCTGACAACGTCCTCAACAAAGGCGTCGTCACCACGGACATAGAGCTGATAAATTCGCAGCGCGTCCGGGGCGGCCTTGGCTGTCGCCTCGAGCCCTGGTTCGGATACCGAACTCAGCATGTGCGCCGCGCCGAACTGCCCGGCTCCGCGGGCCACCGCAGCGCCCGAGCCTGGATCGAATATCTCCAGCGCGCCGACCGGCGCAATCATCACCGGCAAGCGCAGGCGGCGACCGAACACCTCGGTAGAGGCATCGACATCGATGACGTTGCGCAGCACCCGCGGCCGGAACGCGATCTCGTCCAGCGCCATCCGGTTGCGCCGCATGGTAGTCTCGGTCTCAGCCGCGCCGACGATGTAATCCCACGCATTCTGGTTGAGCCGGGCGCGCGCCTTTCGCACGAATTCATGGAGATTCTGGAATTCTTCGCCGCTGGCGCCAAGTTCGACGTTTCGCGCCGGCTGGATGGGGGTCCCATCGTTCATGGTGTTTCTCTCCCGTTTTGCCGGCACATTAGCCGCAGACAAGCGGGAAAATCTACCGCTTTGGCGGGATTGGCCCGTGGCGCGAACGGGAGGCTGTTATTCGCTTGGGCGGCACGTCGGCGTCGGCCGGGACGATCCCGTTCCCGATACCTGGCTCATTCAATCCGCCCCGCGGGCTGCGTGGTCGCCCATGAAAAGCTGATCGGTATAGGCGGCTCCGGAAATCGTGAGCAGTGCGAGGACGGAGATGAAGGCCAGCGTTTTCATGATGCCAGCATGCGTCCCGATTGTGTCCAAAACCGTCAGCGCTCAGCACCCTTTCGGGACCAACCCACGGGAACTTCGTGGCGGAGGGGTCTCCGCAGACCGGCTGCCTTCAGGCGGTATTTCCGGCCTTCCCGAATGCCCCCGCTTCGGCCAGCGCGGCGATACGCCGATCGTCATAGCCCAACGTCTTCCGAAGCACTTCCCTCGTATGCTCGCCGAGCAGCGGCGCCGCCACGGGGTCGATGGTCGGCGTCAGGCTCATGTGAAGCTGCGTTTCGATATTCGGCACGGTGCCGGCCGTCCGGTGCGGGATCCGGCTGAGGCGATGGCGATCGCGAACCTCAGGCGCGTTGAAGCCTTCCTCCACCGTCCGCAGATAGCCGACCGGTATGTTGGCCTTCTTCATTTTGGCCATCCAGTTCTCGAGGCTGTCGCTGGCAAACACGCCGGCGATGATGGCGCGCAGCTTTTCCTTGTTGGCTGTGCGTGCCTTCCGGTGCGCAAATTCAGGATCGGTGACAAGGTCGGGCCGTTCGAGCACGTCCATCACCAGCCTGCGGTACAACCTGTCGTTGGCGCAGGCCATGTAGAGCGGCCCGTCGGCCGCCTGATACACCCCGACGGTTGGCGAGCCGTTCGGCGAATTTCCAAACCGCCCCGGATTTTCACCGCTGATCAGGTAGGCCATGCCGTAAAACCCGGTCATCGTAACCGCGGTATCAATCAGTGCGACCTCGACCTGCTGGCCGCGACCAAGGCGATCGCGGGCAATCAAGGCCAGCAGGATCGCGTTACATGCCGACATGCCGGTCGCCATGTCGACGATCGGCGGTCCGGTCCGCACCGGCTCTCCATCCGCAAAGCCGTTCAACGACATGAACCCGCTTTCGGCCTGCGTGATTGGATCGAAGCCCGGACGCAAGGCGAACTCGCCCTTGCGGCCATAGGCCGAGATCGAGCAATAGATCAGGCGCGGATTGGTCGGCGCGACCGATGCGTAGTCGAGACCGAACTTCTTCATCACGCCGCCGGAGAAGTTCTCCACCACGACATCAGCCTTGGCGATCAGCTCGCGGGCCACTTCGAGCGCTGCCGGATTATTGAAGTCGAGCACAATACCGCGCTTGTTCCGGTTCAGGCTGAGGAAGGCCGCGCTCTCGCCGCCGATCTCCGCATGCTCATAGTGGCGGGTATCGTCACCCCCATCGGGGTTCTCGATCTTGATCACTTCGGCGCCGAAGTCCGCCAGCGTTTGCGTACAGGCCGGGCCGGCAACGACGCGGGTGAAGTCCACGACCAGCAGACCATCGAGAGCAGTCGGTTCGCCCTTGGCGCGTGGCGTACGCTCCGGCAATTGCGGTCTGGCAGTCATATCCGGCATTTCCCCCTTGTTATCTTGCCTGGCGAAACCATCGCATCGCAGCAGACGACTTCAGGGACTCTTACCGGATGCCAACGGATAACGCCAAACTCCGATTTTGCAGGGCGGGACCTGCCGCTGACATAGCTCTGCGACCGCTGGCGCGGCGGCCGGGGACGAGATGACGGTCACCGCCGCCCGCCCAGGGAACGGGCGGCGGAATTTCGTCGAGATGCCTGTCGCAGCCTGACTGCCTATTCGGCGACGACCTCACCGGAGCCGCCGAGCTCGGCCGGAAAGTCCTTCAGTTTTGGCAGCCCGTCGCGCATCGGCAGTACAGTTTCGGCATAGTTGACATGGACGCCGGGCATGAAAGCCAGCGTCGGCAGGGTTGCCGCGTAAACATCGACGAGCCCCAGCGTGGGGTGGTTGGTCATCACGTGACCGCCGCACGCGACGCAGTATTTGCGCTGGCTCATCGGTGTCTTCTCGAACGTCGCGACATGTTGCGCTCCGGCCGTGATCCGCACCGCTTCCGGCTTCCACAGGGTAAACGCGTTCACCGGGCCACCAGACCAGGAACGACAGGAACGGCAATGACAATAGCCCATGCCTTCCGGCTCGCCCGTGACCTGCACTTCGACGGCACCACAAAAACAGCTTCCAGTATGCTTCATGACGTTCTCGCTCCTTGCAGTACAACTGAAGAATGGATTAGACCGGCTTGCGCCAGGGAAACAGCATCGAGACCCGCTCCCGGTAATGTCGATATTCATCACCGAACATGCCGATGAGATCACGCTCCTCGAACATGATGCCGACGAAGATGTAGGCGGTGGTTACGACCGCGAACAGCAGGTGCCCTGCGGTCATTGTCGGCGCGGCCCAGAACGCGATGATGAAGCCGAGATATATCGGGTGCCGGACGAAGCCATAGAGAAACGGCGTCCGGAAAACCGGCGTCGGCGCTTCGCGACCGATGAGATTATTGGCCACTTGGTCCAATCCGAACAGCTCGAAATGGTTGATCATGAAGGTGCTCATGAATACGATCACCCAGCCGACGAAGGACACCGTTGCGATTATCACGGCGATCTCGGGCTCCTCGATGCGCCACACGATAGCCGGCATCGGACGCCACTGCCAGAACAACAACAGGAGCGTAAGGCTTGCGCAGAGCACATAGCTGCTGCGCTCGACCGACCTCGGAATAAACCGCGTCCACCATTCTTTGAATGATCTACGCGCCATCACGCTATGTTGCATGGCAAATAACGACATGAGACCGAGATTGACGATAATCGCCTCCAATGCCGGAAATTTCGCTCCTGTGTCGATTGTCTTCGGCACAGCGAGGCCCGATACGAAGCCGACGGCATACAGGATCGTGAACAGAAATGTGAAATAGGCCACAGCGCCGAACAGAAATGCAGTGAACTTTGGGATTCGATTGCCCGGAACAGCCGGGCTCAGTATTTGGGCTTTGGTCATGAAATTGACTCCGCTCCAGGAAATGCGGTTGCAGCTCCTGATTCTTGCAGGATGCAATACGTCCGGCGGCAAGGCTTTGCCGGGTGCTTGATCTCTTCATGAGATCGTCTTGATTGTTTCTTTAGAAAAGATTTGTTCGTGAGATTCAGCTTCCACAATCACATTCTCGATACCGACCTCCGTGAGTTGCGCCGTGGCGGTGGGATCGTTCCGCTCCAGCCCCAGGTGTTCGATTTGCTGGTCCACCTGTTGAAGCATCGCGATCGGGTCGTCAGCCGGGACGACCTCATTGCCTTGGTGTGGGGCGGACGGGCCGTCTCCGATTCGACGCTCGACAGCCGCATCAACGCCGCCAGGAGTGCGATCGGCGACAACGGCAAGGAGCAGCAACTCATCCGCACCATTGCGCGCAAAGGTCTGCGCTTCGTTGCCGCCGTGGACGGGCAATCCGGCCCCACCGCAGCGGCAACGCCGGCAAGCGACGACAGACCGCAGTGGACGCTGACACAGCCGGACGAACCGGCAATCGCCGTGCTGCCGTTCGACAACATGAGCGGCGATCGGGAACAGGAGTATTTCTCCGACGGGATCAGCGAGGACATAATCACCGCGCTGTCGAAACTGCGCTGGTTCTTCGTGATCGCGCGTAACTCGTCATTCACCTACAAGGGCAAACCGGTACACATGAGACAGGTCGCCGCCGAGCTCGGGGTACGCTATGTAGTCGAAGGCAGCGTGCGGCGAAGCGGCGATCGCGTGCGTATCACTGCTCAGCTCAACGACACCGCGACTGGCAGTCACATCTGGGCAGAGCACTACGATCGCGAGCTGACCGACGTATTCGCCGTGCAGGACGAAATCACCGACGCCATCGTCACTGCCATCGAGCCGCAGATCTATGCCGCCGAAAATTTCCGCAGCCGGCGCAAGCCGCCCAGCAGCATGGACGCATGGGACCTGGTCATGCGAGCGCTGTCGCATCACTGGCGGGTGACGCAGCCCGACAGCGTCGCCGCGCAGGCGCTGCTGGAGCGAGCTATTGCGATCGACCCGAATTACGGCCAGGCGCTGGCTCTGTTCGCGACCAATCACATGTTCGGCGTACATCTCGGCTGGACCGATATCGCAACCGCCGCTCCCGCAGCCGAGGAGGCCGCATTGGCGGCCATCGCCGCCGACAACGAGGATGCCTGGGCCCATACCGCACTCGGCAGCGTCTATTTCTCGACACGCCGGCTCGACGACGCACTAGCCGAGTTCGAATTGGCGCAGCAACTCAACCCGAATTTCTCGCTGGTGCAGGGGTATTATGCCCTGGCGTTGACCTACGCCGGACGCTGGGAGGACGCCTATGCGGCGGCGCAACGTGCCATTCGCCAGAGTCCGCGTGATCCTTCCTCTGCGATCTATCATGGCGTCGCCGCCTACGCCCAGTTCGTCGGCCGGAACTATCACGAAGCGATCGCACTGGCACGCGAAGCGACGCGCCAGCGCGGCGATCTCTCGGGCGCCTACCGGGTACTGACGGTCGCTGCCGGCATGGCCGGCCAGATCGAAATCGCCAAGGTGGCGCTACAGGAGCTGCGCCGGACACAGCCAAATATCTCTCTGACCTGGGTCGCTACCCAATTACCCTGGAAGCATGACGCCGATCGCGAGCACTATCTGGAAGGCTTTCGCCGCGCCGGACTGAAATAGCCGCAGGCCGGGAAACCTCCCGGCTCCCGTCCCGCGAGCCGTTCGAAACGCTGCCATGGCATCAGCGGCGGATGTCCTTGACGGGGATCGGATGCTCGGTCGCCAAACCGTAAAGCAGCGCCAGGCGATCGAGGCATTCGCGAAATCGTCTGGAAAAATAGTCGTTCCAGCGCTGGGTGCACAATCCCCGCCGCTGTCCGATCTGCCCCATGGTCAAGCCCTGGACCAGAACATCGTGCACCAGCGCCGATCCGTCGGCCCCCAGCTCACGCTCGGCGCGGTTCAGCCGCAGCACCGCCTTTCGCTGGCCTTCGGTGATCGGCTCGCGCATCTGCCCGCCATCGACATACTCCCGAGTCGGATCGACCGCGCGCGGGCCGCGCTCGGCCTTCTCCCAATCGCTTTGAAACGCGCGTCCGGCCTGGTACTGCGTCTCGTCGATCTGCCGATGTGAATGCAGGCGGGCGAGCGGATCGTTCCGGATGGAACGCAACGCGACGATCTTGTCCCCAGGCTCCAGCGCGAGCGGATTGTCGACTTCCACGGTTTCGACTTCTGCATTGCGCAACAGATCGCGGGAACGCCGGTCGTGCGGGCGGGCGGGATTGTGCGGCTTCCTGCGTTTGGCTTTCGACATTTGCGGCTCCTTTGGAAATGAGATGGAAATCCGGCTGCCTGGCTTTCGTCATGCGGCTTCGACAACACGCAACGCGGCGACGCTCGCCGTCCGCTCCGCCAGCGCAACCGGTTCTCGGCTCAGATGAAAATGCGGGGTGCAATAGCTCGAACCCGCGCGGCGCGGATGGCCGCAGAACGTGATCGCCTCACCCTCTTCGTCGCCGCCATAAGGGTAGCGGCAATTACCGCGCTCCAGTTCGATCAGCGAAAGATGTCGTGGCTCGATGGCGACACAGCGCAGTTTGGCCGGTTCGACCTTTCCCAGCATCGGCATCGGCCAGAGCAATTCGATCGCTTTCCTTCGGGCCGGACGAGGATCGTAGGGCCGCTCCAGACGAGGCGGTGTGATGGACGGCGGCGCTTGCGGTTTTCCGGGACCGACAAGCCCCATGCGCTTGGCCCGGCCGAGCGCCGCATTGCGCGTATAGGTCGTGCCGAACTTTGAATTGATCCTTCTTGCGGCCTCGGCGAACGAAATGCCCCAGGCAAGATGTTCCCGCAGCGCGTCCGAGTGCTCGGGCGCCCAGTTCATCAGTTCCATCATTTTTTGCTCTTCCCAACGCCGCCCGACGCCGTCTGGTTAATTTCTGATATTCCGAATTCAAAGTCAAGCTTGATTTCGGATAATCGGAACTGCTATCATTCCGGGAATTCGGGAAAGGTCACACGATGCTGGATGTCAGGCTGATCGAACGTGGGCTGGAGAAACCGGGCAAGACCAAAGGCGGGCTGGCGGCGGCGATGGGCGTTCGCCCCGGCGCCGTCTCCGAAATCCTGTCCGGAATCCGACTGATCAAGGCGTCCGAGATCGCGCCCATCACCGAGTATCTAGAGCTCAACTCGGTGCCGATCATGGGCCGGGTCGGCGCGGGGGCCTCGATCGAGCCCGAGCACGAGCAGGTTCCGCCGGAAGGTCTCGGCGAAGTCGAACTCCCCTTCCCGATCGCCGAGGAAACCATCGCCTTCGAAGTCGCTGGCGATTCCATGTTGCCCAAATACGAGAATGGCGACGTTATCGTGGTCTATCGCGACCAGCGACATCCGCTGTCGAGCTTCTACGGCGAGGAGGCGGCCGTCCGCCTGAAGACCGGCGAGCGCTATTTGAAGACGATCGAACGGGGGAAATCGTCGACCCTGGTCAATCTGACCAGTTTCAATGCCAAGCCCATCAATGGGGTGAAGCTGGAATGGATCGGCGAGATCTGCGTCACCCTCCCCCGCGGCCAGATCGAGAGGCTGCGCAGCAAGGCGGCCGCCCGTGCCCGCAAGGCGGCAAAGACGCCGGGCGGACGCGCGCCGGATGGGCAATAATGCCCGAGGCGGCTTGATTCCACCCGTTGCATTGCGTCGCCGTCAACCGCATCATTCAAATTCTGTTTTTCAGAATTTTACACTTGACATTTTCTGATTTTCCGAACAAAATGACGACCGAGACCCGCATTCCGAACAAGGCGTAGATTGCACGCATGCAGTATTTCGTCGTGATGATCGACTACGGCCGCCGCGGTCGCGAGGCCATCGTCGATCCTGAAATCACCCGGCGCGAGGTCATCTCACGTGTCGCATCCGGCGAATACCGGAATATCAGCTTCATTCACGAGATCGCGAACTCATCGGTCGAGGATGTCACTGCCGACATCTTGAACGAGGCGGCATTGCCGGAGATCGACCCGGTTGATGCCGATCTGCAGACCGATCGCTTCGATCATCTGCGCGATCTTCGCAAGCACGAGACCGCGTGAGCTGACACGAGCGCCCTATTCCTCAACACATTGTGATCGCTGATCGACTGTCGATCTCCGACAGCTTATCTGATTGCTCTTCACGTAAAGTCTATTTCGACAGCGCAGACAATCGCACTAGTTTCCCGATTCAATTCCTCCGATTCGTAAAGCTCACAATTCACGATGCCTCCGTCCATGAAGGCCGAACTCGCCACGCGCGAGGCCGATCCCCGTCCCTTTCTCCTGCTTGGTATTGCGGCCTGGTTTCTTTTTCTCGATCACATCCCGCATAATGTGGTCAGTCGGTTGACCATGCGGAATTTCGGGTTCAGCGGCGCCACCGACCTGTTCGTATTCGTCGGTGGATATATCGCCGCGATCCTCTATGGCAGGATGATGCTGGAACGCGGGTTCGTCGTCACGGCAACCCGTATTTTCAGGCGCCTCTGGCAGCTCTACGCGGCCTACGTCGTCCTGTTCGTCATCTACATCAACCTGATCGGCTATGTCGCGCGCTCGTCCGGCGCTCCCGAACTGATCGGCGAATTCAACGTCACGGGCATCGTCGACCACGCGATCCGGACGCTGATCTACGGCCTGCTGCTTCAGGCCAAGCCGCTCAACCTCGATGTGCTGCAACTGTTCATCGCGCTGATGGCGGTCTTCCCGATCGTACTGTTGGCAGCGATGCGCCGGCCAAACATTACCTTGGTCGGATCGGTTGGGCTCTATGTCGCGGCCCGAACGCTGGACTGGAACTTGCCGTCGTTTCCGGATGGCCGTTGGTACTTCAACCCGTTTTGCTGGCAGCTACTGTTCGTGCTCGGCGCATGGTTCGCACTGATCGACACAAGACAGATGCAAGCCGTACGCGCGCTGCAAAAACTATCGATCGTGCATCTGACGGCGTGGCTCTACCTGGCATTTGCATTGGTCATAACCGTCGCCGGAAAATTTCCGCAAAGTGCCGGGATCATGCCCGGCTTCCTCGTCGACGCCCTCCTGGCCAACGACAAGGAGAACGTTGCTCCTCACAGGATCCTTCATTTTCTGGCGCTTGCTTTTCTCTTCACCTACCTCGTACCGCCGAACCGGATCGGATTTCCGTGGCTGCAACCCATCATCCGATGCGGCCACGAATGGCTGGCTGTCTTCTGTGCAGGCGTATTCCTCTCCTTTGCCGGGCATCTCATCCTGATCACGAGCCCGGATTCGCTCCTCGTGCACGTTCTCGTCAGTCTTGCCGGCGTCGCGATCATGACGGCGGTTGCCTATTACGTGTCATGGTCGAAGCGGCAGGATCGCAGGCCCGCCATTCGCGCCGTTCAGATGCCGGAACTGTCTGAGCGCGGTCGGCTTGCGAAGTAATATTCTCCGCATGGCCCAGCCTCAATCGACCGGGGAAGCCCTCCTTCAATCGCATCCCGCTTTTCGCGAAGCTGCAGCTTCCGGCCGGCCAAGATCGTCCGTCAAACCCGCTCGATGATGATGGCCGGCGCCATGCCGCCCGCGGCGCACATCGTCACCAGGCCGCGCTTGAGGTCACGCCGTTCCAGTTCGTCGAGCACGGTTCCGATCAGGATCGAGCCGGTCGCGCCGATCGGATGGCCGAGAGCAATCGAGCCACCGTTGACGTTGACCTTCTCGCGGTCGAGCTTGAGATCGCGAATGAACTTTTCGGCGACGACCGCAAAGGCCTCGTTGATCTCGAACAGGTCGATGTCGTCGAGCGTAAGGCCGGCCTTGGCCAGCACCTTGCGCGCGGCCGGCACCGGCGCATTCAGCATCAGCGTCGGAGAATCTCCCATATTGGCCATCGCTACGACACGAGCGCGCGGCTTGAGGCCATTCGCCCTGGCATAAGCCGGCGACGCCAGCAGGATGGCCGCCGAACCGTCGACAACGCCGGAGGAATTGCCGGCATGGTGGACGAAGTTGATGTCAAGATCGGGATATTTATCGAGGATCAACTTGCGGTAGGTCGTACCCTTGTCATCGAGTGGGTAGTCCGCTATCGCGGGAAATGCCGCCTTCAATCCGGCCAGCCCCTCGAGCGTGGTTTGCGGCCGGGGGTATTCCTCGCGGTCGAGCGCCAGGCTGCCATCCTCGCGATAGACGGGCACGAGGCTCTTGTCAAAATGGCCACCCTTGATGGCCGCCGCCGCCCGCTTCTGGCTTTCGAGACCCAGTTCGTCGACGTCCTGCCGCGAGATGCCTTCGAGTGTCGCGACCGCATCGGCACAGACGCCCTGATGCGATTGCGGATGCCGGGCGCGCAGGCGGAGATTGCCGTTGTCCATCATGAACGGGCCTTCGCCGCGACGGCCCTCCATCGACATCATCTCGGTACCGCCGGCGATCACCAGATCCTCGGACCCGGACATGATCGAATTGGCCGCCATGTTGACGCTGGTGATGCCGGAACCGCAGAACCGGTCAAGCGTAACGGCGCTGGCGCGCACGTCATAGCCGGCGTCGAGCGCCGACATGCGGCCGAGGTCGCCGCTCTGCTGGCCGCGTTGCGAACTGGTACCCCAGACGATGTCGTCGACGTCGGCGGTGTCGATGCCGGTGCGTTCGGCGAGTGCGCGCAATACCGTTGCGCCGAGCTGTTGCGGATGAATGCCCGACAAGGCGCCCTTGCCGGCCTTGCCGACGCCCCGCGGCGTCCTGCATGCGTCGATGATCAGCGCGTCAACCATGGCGTTTCCTTCAAAGCGTGTTGATTGGCGGCATTTGCAGCCGATCAGGCTACAAAGTCAAATGGCTACTTCTACCGTCCCCGTAGTGCCAGAATCTTCTCCGCCGCTCGCAGATGCGGCTTGTCGATCATCTTTCCGTCGATCTTCACTACACCGGAGGTCGGATTGTCGCTGAACGCCTTGACGACCTTCTGCGACCAGGCGATTTCCTCATCGGTTGGCATGAAGGCCGCATTGACGACGTCCACATGCTTGGGGTGGATCACCGCCTTGGCGAGGAAACCGTCCTGCCGCGCAGTGATCGCTTCTTCGCGTAGCGCGTCGAGGTCGTTGATGTCGGTGGCGATGGTGTCGATGGCAACGACGCCGGCGGCGGCGGCGCTGATCAGGCAAAGATCGCGCGCCAGCAGGAACGGTCCGTGGTAGCGGCCGGCGGTCCTGTTCCGCGATGCGCCCAACGACGCCGCGAGGTCCTCGGCGCCCCACATCATGCCCCACAGCCTCGGGCTCATGTTCTCGAAATCGAGCAGCTTGAGCACCGCCCTCGCCGTCTCCGTGGCGACCGTGACGATCCGCGTCGCGCCCTGTTCAATGCCTGCCGCGGCCTCAAAGGCATCGAGATACAGCGACAGGCGATTGACATCGGCAGCGCCGGCGCATTTCGGCAGCACGATGCCATCAGGCCGGCCCGGCATGACGGCAGCGAGGTCGCCGAGCGTCATGCCGGTGTCGAGCGCATTGACGCGAATATAGATCTTCTGGACGGGGTTTCGCGCGTCGAGCATGTCGCGCACGGTACGCCGTGCACCGACCTTCTCGTCCGGCGCGATTGAATCTTCGAGATCGAGGATCAACGCGTCAGCCGCGGTCTTCCTGGCATTCTCGAATTTGCGCTGGCTGTCACCAGGAACAAACAGGAAAGATCGCATCGGTCTACGCCTTCGGCTTGCAATGCATCAGGCCAGTGCGGCGACAGCTCGCCACCAACTCGCCGCGCTGGTTGGTCATCGTGTGCTCGAACTCGACGATGCCCTGGGTCGGTCGTGACTTGGAAGCGCGTTTCGAGATGATCCTGGTGTGCGCCTTCAGCGTGTCGCCGTGGAATACCGGCTTCGGGAACTTGACGTCGGTCATGCCAAGATTGCCGATCGTGGTGCCGAGCGTGGTATCGTAAACGCTCATCCCGATCATGATCCCGAGTGTGTAGAGGCTATTGAACAACCGCTGACCGAACTCGGTCTGCTCGGAAAAATGCGCGTCGATATGCAGCGGCTGCGGATTCATGGTCAGCAGGCTGAACAGCGTGTTGTCCATCTCGGTGACCGTCCGGCTGAACTCATGGTGGAATTCGCGGCCGACCTCGAATTCCTCGAAATACAACCCTGCCATCAGCGTCCCCTGTAGTTTGGCGTTCGCTTCTCGACGAACGCATTCAGGCCTTCCTGGCAATCTTCCGTCGTGGCGACGAGCGCAAAACTCTCGGCGGCATTTTCCACCGACCGGCGGAAATCTGCGTCGACCGCCCGCATGAAGGCATCGCGTCCGATCTTCATGACAATGGGCGACTTTGCAGCGAGCTTCCGCGCGATCTCCCGCGCCCGGTCGAGCGCGGTTCCCTTCGGCACCACCTCGCTCAACAGTCCCATGCGAGAGGCTGTTGCTGCGTCGAAAGGCTCGCCGAGGAACAGCGGCCCGAACGCCTGGTGCTTGCCGACCAGCCGCGGCAATTGCACGAAATGGATTGCCGGAATCAGCCCGACGTCGATCTCCGGATAACCAAAGGTCGAGGCATCGCCCGCGATGATCATGTCACAGGAGATCGCGATCGTCATGCCGCCGGCGCGCACCGCGCCGTCCACGGCGGCGATCGTCGGCTTGCCCATCCGGTACTGGGTATCGTTGAGCGCGAAGTACAACCGTTCGAGAAATTTCTTGGTCTCGATCCCGGGCTTGCCCCTGACGATGTCCAGATCAAGCCCCGCGCAGAATACCTTGTGCAGGCTGCCGACGATGACGGCGCGCACCGCCTCATCGTCTCTCGCTCTTGCCAGCGCTGCCAGCAGCGCATCGATCAGCGGCATGCTCAGCGCGTTGACCGGCGGGCGATCCAGCATGATCTCGGCAATGTTGCCTGCAACGGAGTAACGAACGAGATCTTCGCTCATGCGCCGCCTCCTTTGGCCTGTCGCACCGCGCCGGCCTTGATGAACTCGTCGATGTCGCCACGATCCAATCCGGCTTCGAGCAGGATCGCAATGCTGTCCTGTCCGATATCAGGGGCGGGACACAGCCGGTCCTCCGAAAAGCTCGCAATGCCCGGCGTCCGTGCCGAGTAGACCGGTCCAACACCCGGCGTGTCCTGGCAAACTGCGGCCTTGGTCGCTTCGACATGGACGTTGCGCAGCCATTCACCGGGATTGAGAATTCGTTCCGCAATGAGATCGGCGGCATGCAACCGCAAAAGCCAGGTCTCCGTCGGCTGGGTCAGGAACACCTCCCTGAGTTGCGACACCAGCGCATCCACGGAATCCGCACGCCGGGCAAAATCGGCAAACCGGGGATCACCGGCAAGGTCGTCGCGGCCGATCGCCGTGCACAGCCGCTTGTACTGCGGCTCGTTCACCAGCGTGAACATCATCCAGCCATCCGCGGTCTGGTAGGAGCCCGCAGGAACATTGAGCGCACGCGGCGCACCGCCCTCCAGGATATGTTCGGCTACCTTGTGGCCGAGCAAGGCGGAGGTCGACTGGCAGAGGTTGACGTCGATCCAGCGGCCGGTGCCGACCGTCGCGCGCGAAAACAGCGTCGTCGCGATTGCCTGGAAAGCGTAGACGCCGGTCACCACATCGGAGATCGTGGTGCCGACCCGGTGCGGGCCGCCGTCATTGCCGACATTGATTGACACCAGGCCGGAAAACGCCTGTGCCACCGAATCCGAGCCAGGCCGTTTCGAATAGGGGCCGCTCTGTCCGAATGCACTGACCGAGAGATAGACCAGGCCGGGATTGTCGCGCGACAATTCCTCATAGCCGATCCCGAGCCGCGCGGCGACGCCCGGCCGGAAACCTTCGATCAGGACATCGCATTCTTTCGCCAGTTGCCGGGCGATGGCGACTCCGTCCTTGTGCTTCATGTCGAGGCAAAGGCTGCGCTTGCCGCGGTTATAGACCGCCGACAGCGTGGTATGGCTGCCATAGGTCGTGCCGAGAAACCGGGACCAATCTCCCTCCGGCGGCTCCACCTTGATGACCTCGGCCCCGTACACGCCGAGCAGCATCGCGCAATAGGGCGAGGCGATGCCCTGCCCGAAATCCAGCACGCGCAGGCCGCGATAAGGAGCCTCGTGCGTCGGCGACAGCTTGCGTTCAATGGCCATTTCCGCTCCCGGATCGGGCGAAAGCTAAAGCGCAAGGTAGCGCTGACGAATATTATCGTTGGCTTTCAGCTCTTCGATACCGGATGTGTAGACGATCTGCCCCTTGTCGATAACCGTCGCGTGGCTCGCAAGGCCAAGGCAAAAATGCATGTTCTGCTCGGCGATCAGCACGGTGGCGCCGGTGCCGCGGAGCTGCCGCAGCAATTCGCCGATCCGCTGCACGATGATCGGCGCCAGTCCCTCGCTCGGCTCGTCCAGAAGCAGCAATGCGGGATTACCCATCAGCGTCCGGGCAATCGCCAGCATCTGCTGTTCACCGCCCGACAGCCGCCCGGCGATCCGCTGCCGCAGCGGCTCCAGCAGCGGAAAGACGTCATAAACGCGCCGGATCGACCATTCATCCTCGCCATTGGGGCCCTTCTTGGCGCCGATGACCAGATTGTCCTCCACCGTGTGCTCCGGGAAGACCTGGCGATCCTCCGGCACGAAGCCGAGACCGGCGCGGGCGATGTGGTATGGCCTCAACCCGGAGACCACGCGGCCCTTCAGGGTCACCTTGCCGCGACGGGCGGGAGCCAGCCCCATGATCGCCTTCATGGTGGTCGACTTGCCGGCACCGTTACGGCCGAGCAGCGCCATCGTCTCCCCCTGCCGCACGGAGAGACCGACGCCGAACAGAATCTGGCTGGTGCCGTAATAGACGTCGAGGTCTTCGACCTGCACGATCGGCTGCGCAGTCATATCGCCGCTCCGGCGTGATGCTCGGTGCCGAGATAGGCTTCGATGACGGCCTCGTTGCGGCGGATCGCGTCGGGGGTGCCGGTTGCGAGAATGCGGCCATAGCAGAGCACGACGATCTTGGGCGCGATCTTGAACACGATATCCATGTCGTGCTCGATGAACACCACCGTGATCTTTTGTTTCTCCCAGAGCTCTCGCACCTTGTCGATCATCCGCCAGCGCTCTTCGGTACCCATGCCTGCGGTGGGTTCGTCCAGCAACAGCACCTTCGGATCGAGCACCAGCGCGAGCGCGATATCGAGCAGCTTCTGGTCGCCATGCGACAGCGTCGCCGCAATGCGGTTCCGCTTGCCGGCGAGACCCAGCAATTCCATCGCATGCCCGGCGCGGTCGCGCGTCTCCGCCAGCGGGAAACGGCGGTGGAGCACGCTGGCGCGACGCTGGTCGGCGCAGACCGCAGCCAGCATGGTCTCGTGTACCGTCAGCGACGGAAAGATGCTCGCGACCTGGAATGCCCGTCCGATGCCGTGGCGCACGATTTCCGGTGGGGAGCGCCCGGCCAGGTCAACGCCGTTGAGCAGTATCTGGCCGGAATCCGGCCTCAGCGCCCCGGTGATGAGGTTGAAGAACGTGCTTTTGCCGGCACCATTGGGACCGATCACGGCGGTGAGCGAACCGTCGGCGAAATCCAGCGTGACATTATCGGTCGCCTTGACGCCGCCGAAGGACTTGGAAAGGGAGCGTATCTCCAGCATGGCTAGTTACCCGCCTCCCGGAGACCGCCATAGGTGCTCCAGGACGTGCCGGCAAGCCAGCCACAATCGACCGGCACGTTGGCGCCGGTCATGGCAGAAGCCGCGTCCGACGCCAGGAAAGCGACCACGCTCGCGATTTCCGCGGGATCGACCAGCCGGCGCAGCGCGGCGTTTGCCGAGAGTGACGATACATCCCGCTCACCGCGGTCGATCGCATTCTTCAACGCAGGCGTCAGCGTGTAGCCCGGCGACACCGCGTTGACGCGGACGCCGGAAGGCCCCCATTCAGCCGCGAGGCATTCGGTGATGGCAATCACCGCCGCCTTGGCCGGCGCATAGGCGTGCAGCGGCATCGACCGCATGCCGGCGATCGAGGCTATATTGACGACGCTGCCGCGCCTGCGCGCAATCATTCCCCGCGCAAAGGCGACGCAGGCGACATAGGTACCGCGCTGATCCACGCGCACCACGTCATCCCAGACCTGCATTGGCAGGTCGTGCGGCCGCACCGGCACCTGGATGATTCCGGCACTGTTGACGAGAACGTCGACCGGTCCGCATTCCTTTTCAATGGCTTCCGCGCAGGCCGCGACGCTGCCCTCGTCGCCGACATCGGCCGTATAGGCCCGGCCACCGACTTCTGCCGCAATCGCTTTTGCTCTCGCGGCATCCCGGTCGACGACGGCCACCAGGTCGCCCCTGCCTGCCAGCTCGCGCACGCAAGCCGCGCCAATGCCGCTGGCGCCGCCGGTGACCACGCTGATACGCGCCTTAGTCCGGCCATTCATGGCGCACGCTCCCCTCGTCCGTCTCGACGTTGCACGTACCACTCGACGACGAAATCCATCAGACCCTTTCGCAGACCGATGGCGAAGAACAGGATCACGATCCCAAGCACGATGCCGTGATATTCGGTCACGCGCGTAACCGTGTCGTTGAGTATCAACAGCAGTACGGTGCCTACCATCGGCCCAAGGAATGTGGTGACGCCGCCCAGCATGTTGATGAAGATTCCCTCGCCCGAGATCGTCCAGTAGGCAAATTCGGGATAGGCGCCCGAGACGAACAACGCCATGATCATGCCGCCGGTGGAGGCAAACAGCGCCGCCAGCACGAAGATCGTGAGCTTCGCCCGCCAGACGTCGATGCCGATGAAGCTGGCGCGGTTGGCATTGTCACGGATCATCCGCAAGGTGTAGCCGAACGGCGATTGCGTAATCTGACGCATCAGCAACAGCCCGATGACCAGAAGCGCACTGCTTGCGATGTAGAGATGGTGGTGGTTCGCGAGATCAATGCCGAGAAACGCCGGACGCGGAATGCCGCCGCGCAGGCCCTGGTCGCCGCCGGTCAGAGACACCCAGGACAGGATTGTGCTGTGGATCAGCATCTGGAATGCCAGCGTCACGAAAGCAAAATATATCTCCTTCAGCCGCACGCAGATCGCGCCGATCACGGTGGCGAAAATGGCCGTGATGACAAGGGTTCCGACGAAGGCGACCGGCACCGGCACACCTGCGCGCTGCATGATCAGGCCGAAGCCATAGGCGCCGAGGCCGAAGAACATGCCATGGCCGAACGAAACCAGGCCGGTAAATCCCACCAGCAGGTTGAGCGAGGTCGCGAACAATCCAAACGCGGAACAACGGATCACGAAATCGAGCAACGCCTTGCTGCCCGTCAGCATCGGCAGAATCGCGAGCACCGCAAATGCGGCGAGCGCGACGCCGACGTCTAAATAGCGTGAGCGCTGCCAACCCTCGCCCCGCGGCACGGCAGCTGCCTGCTCGGCCTGCAACTCGGTCATGCGACCTCCTTGCCGAACAGGCCGGTCGGCCGGGAGACCAGCACGATCACCATGAACAGGTACATCAGCCCTTCGGTGAACAGCGGAAAGCCGAGCGATCCGAACGAGCGGATCAGGCCGATCAGCAGCGCACCGATCAGCGCGCCCAGGATCGAACCCATGCCGCCGATGACGGTGACGATGAAGGATTCGATCAGTACCGAAAATCCCATCCCCGGCGTCAGCGACCGCACCGGGGCGGCGAGCGCGCCTGCCAGTCCCGCCAGCATGCCACCGAGTGCGAACACGCCGCCATAGATCAGGCCGGTGTTGATGCCGAGCGCGGACACCATGCCTGGATTATGCGCCGCCGCCCGGATCACCTTGCCCATTCGCGTGCGGGCAAGCCCGAGCCCGAGGACCATGGCGGCGACCAGCGCGACACCGATCAGCAGAAGATAGTACGGCGGCACCACCCCGCCCGCGATGAACAGCGGCGGCACCTGGAACGCCGCCGGCATCCCCATCGACTTGAACTCCGGGCCCCATATCATTCGAACTACATCGTCGAAGATCAGGACGAAGGCGTAGCAGACCAGCAATTGCATCAGCACGTCGCGGCCATAAACCCGGCTCATGAACGCACGCTCGAAGATCAGCCCAATGACGGCAGTGCCAGCCGCGCCCGACAGCATCGCCAGCGCAAAGCTGTCGGTGAACTGATACGTCGTCATCGCGAAATAGGCGCCGAACATGTAGAAGGCGCCGTGGCTGAAATTGACGACCTTGAGCACGCCGAAGATCAGCGTCAGCCCGACGGCGACGAGAAACAGCAACATGCCGATGATGAAGCCGCTGGTGATCTGCGTCACCAGACAGGCGGAGCTGGCGAGACAGCCGGTAAGCGCGTCGAGATCCACGGGAAGACATCCGTTGCAGCATGCCGAAACGATCCGGCGCACGAAAAACACCCAACAGGAAGCAGAGGCAGCTCACGCCGCCTCCGCTTTCGCCGGTCGATCAGGCGTAGCCCTTGCTCTTCTTCCACTCGGCTTCGAGTTCGAAGATCGTCTTCCAGTCACCGGCCTGGACTTGCGGCACGTAAGGCTCCTGCGGGATCGTCGTGCCCCAGCCGATCGCATAACCGACCAGGGTCTGGTCCTCCGCGCGCATGGTGACGGTGCCGTCGGCCCCGAATGGCGACTTGATCTTGAGGCCGCGCATCGCCTCAGCGATCTTCTTTCCGTCGGCGGAATTCGCCTTCTTCGACGCTTCGGCGAGCAGCATGATCGCGGTCGCGTTCTCCCATGACCAGTTGGTGGGATATTCGTTGTACTTCGCCTTGTACGCGTCGCCCCAGGCAGCGTTTTCCGCGGTCGCGGGATAGGTCTTGATATAGCGGTTACCGGAGTGAATACCCTTCGGCAGGTTCTTCACCACGGTCAGCGCAGTGTAGTCGGCCATGTTGACCGCGAACACCTCCATCTGGCTGAACAGCGCGTAGATGTTGGCCTGATCGATATAGGAAGTGAGGTCGCCACCCCACAGGCAGGAATACAGCGCCTGCGGCTTCGCCTGCAGGATCTTCGTCACGACTTCCGTGTAATCGGGCTGGAACAGCTTTGGCCAGGACTCGCTGATGATCTCGACATCAGGCGCGAAGCGCTTCAGGTATGTCACGAATTCGCCGGTCGTGTCGCGGCCATAGGCGTAGTCCGGCGCGCAAGTGGCCCATTTCTTGAGACCCTTGGCCTTGGAAATCGCCGCCGCGTAGCTGCCGCCGACGATCGAGTCATGCACCCCCTGGCGCGCGGTGCGGAACGCATTGGGAATGTGCTGCTTGGGATCGGCGGTCAGCGCCGAGGTTTCCGAATTGGTATGGATGCAAAGCACCCCGAGATCGCGCGCCACTTCATGCACGGCGAACGCGCCCGACGACGCTTCGGCATCGATCAGCAGTTCGCATCCGTCGGTGTTGACGAGTTCGCGCGCGACGCGGGCAGCTTCCTGCGGCTGCCCTTTGGAATCGCGGATCACCATCTCGATCTGCCGCCCGGCGAGGCCACCGGCAGCATTGACCTTTTCGACTTCCAGCATCACCGCGTTCCGCGACGAGGTTCCAAGCTGCGCGACGCGCCCGGACAGAATTGTCGGCATGCCGATCTTGATGGTTTTGGCTTGCGCGCGCGCCACCCAGGGCGTCGCTAGTGTTACGGCACCGGCGCCCATCATCGCTAACGTCGCGCGACGGCTCACGCCCGGCTTGCGGGTTCTCGTCATTGCTTCCTCCCTGTGGGACGTGCTGCCCCAAATCTCTGCCGGAGATCGTTCCGCCTCCGTACGGCCCAAGGATTTCAGAGCAAGGGGGGTGACGTCAAGCCAAAGATGAATTACGAGTTATAATTCATCCAGAGCGTTTTCGAGCGAAGCGGATACCGGCTCGCGTGAAGAAAACGCGTCAAGACAACAATCGAGAGCTTCGGTTCTGATTCAATCAGAACGGAAGCTCCAGGGAGAAGACGGACCCGGAAACCGGGCGTTGGGCGGATAATGATCAACCTATCCAGCTTCATCGCGTTTCACGCCAGGCGAACGCCAGACCGCTGTGCGCTGAAATACCGCGGCGAAGACGTGTCCTATGCCGAGTTCGATCGCCGCATCCGACAGGTCGGTGGATGGCTCGCCGCGCGCGGGATCGGCCCCGGCGACGTCGTCGCCGTCGTGATGAAGAACAGCGTAGCCTTCCTCGAATTCGTGTTCGCGACCAGCCATATCGGCGCGGTGTTTCTGCCGATCAACTACCGCCTGTCTGCTGACGAAGTCGGCTACATCGTCGGCAATTCCGGCGCGCGCATCCTGATTGCGGACGAGGAGCTCGCCGGCATCGCCGCGGGCGGTGCCCCCGTGGTGCTGCTGGACGAAGCCGCACAATTCAGCGCGACGAAGCTTGCTCCTGGCATCGCTCCCGCCCCTGCTCACATCAGGCAACCGTGCGACCTGATGCGGCTGATGTACACCTCGGGCACGACGGACCGACCCAAGGGCGTGATGCTCACCTACGAGAACATGTACTGGAAGTCGGCCGACCAGACGCTGGTGCTCGGGTTGAATGCCGAGACGCGATTGCTGGTGGTCGGCCCGCTCTATCACGTCGGCGCGCTCGATCTGCCTGGAATTGCGGTGCTCTGGCACGGTGGCCTGCTTTCCATTCACCGCAACTTCGAGCCTGAGCAGGCGCTCGCCGCGATCGAGATCGAAAAGCTCAACGCCGCATGGTTCGCGCCGGTGATGACTAGCGCCATCCTCACCTGCCCAGCCCGCGACCGCTACGATGTCTCAAGCCTGCAATGGGCGATCGGCGGCGGCGAGAAAACGCCCGAAATGCGCATCCGCGCTTTTTCCGACTATTTCAGAAATGCCCGCTACATCGACGCGTATGGCCTGACCGAGAGCTGCGGCGGCGATACCTTCATGGAAGCAGGCCGCGAGATTGAAAAGATCGGCTCGACCGGTCGCGCCATCGCCCATGTCGAGATCGAAATCCGCGACGATGCCGGACAGCGACTGCCACCTGGCCAGGACGGCGAAATCTGCCTGCGCGGCCCCAAGGTGACGCAAGGCTACTGGAACGATCCGGAAAAGACCGCGGCTGCATTTTTTGGCGACTGGTTCCGCACCGGCGACGTCGGCTATCTCGACGACGAAGGCTTCCTCTATCTCACCGACCGCAAGAAGGACATGATCATCTCCGGCGGCGAGAACATCGCTTCCTCCGAGGTCGAGCGCGTCATCTACGAACTGCCGCAGGTGCGCGAAGTCGCCGTTATCGGCCTATCCGACGAACGTTGGGGTGAAAGACCGGTGGCTATCGTGGTGCTGGGAGATGGCGCCACGCTGGAATTGCCAGATCTCGCCAGCCACTGTCGCGAACGGCTTGCCGGCTTCAAGGTGCCGAAGCAACTGATCATCCGGGACAGCCTGCCCCGTAATCCCTCCGGCAAGGTCCTCAAGCGCGTGCTGCGCGCCGAACTGGAAGCTCACGCATGACGCAATCGCCGCAGGCAGCATCGGGCAAGATCGCCAAGCTTAACCGGGTCGAACGCAACGCCTGGACCAAGCAACGGATATTCGAGGCCGCCACCAGGGTCGTCGGCAAGTATGGCTACGCCGAGGCCTCCGTTGCCCGCATCACCGAGCAGGCCGGCGTCGCGCAAGGAACGTTCTACAATCACTTCGAGAACCGTCAGGAGCTTCTCGACCAGTTGCTGCCGAAGATCGGCATCGACATGATTCATTTCATTCGCGCGCGCACCGGCACCGCGCACGCTGCGCGGCAGGAGATCGAGCGCTTCGGCGCCTTCTTCGATTTCATCCGCGAGGTTCCCGAGTTCCTGCGCATTCTCAACGAGGCCGAATATTTCGCGCCGATCGGCTATCAGAAGCATCTCGACAATATCTCAACGGCCTATGTCCGCATTCTCAAGCGCGCCCGGCTGGCCGGCGCAATCGAGGATTTCAGTGACGAGGAATTCGAAGCCATCGTCCACATGTTCATGGGCGCCCGCGGCTATCTCAGCCGGCGTTACTCCTATGCGGGCGGCACGGTAACGACGGCGCCGGACCACGTCATATCCGCCTACCGGAAATTGGTCACCCGCGGGCTGTTCGTGCCGGCAAAGGACGACAGCCATGATCGCTGATGGAATCGTCCTCGTCACCGGCGGCAGCCGCGGAATCGGTGCCGCCACAGCCACACTGCTCGCCGAGCAAGGCCGCCGCGTGGTGATAACGGACATCGCGCCGGAACCGCTGCCCAGCACAGGCGTCATCCTGTGGCCTGCCCCGTTCGATGTCGCCAGCGAAGGCGCCGTCGTCAGCGGCATCGCCGATATCGAGGCCGCGCATGGCCAGATCACCGGCCTGGTCAACGCCGCCGGCGTGTTCGGCAAAATGCACAAGATCGAACGCGTCCGGATGGAGCAATGGGATCGCGAGGTCAACATTGACCTGCGCGGCACCTTTCTGGTCGCCCGCAGCGTCGGCGTGAAGATGGCGGAGCGCCGGCACGGCGCGATCGTCAACGTCGCCTCCGTTGCCGGCATGACATCGGGTCCGATCCACGCCTATACCGCGGCGAAGGCGGGCGTCATCCAGATCACACAGACGCTTGCCGCCGAATGGGGCCGCACCGGCGTCCGCGTCAATGCGGTCTCGCCCGGCTTCACGCGCACCGCGGCACTTGAGGCCGGCATCGCTTCCGGCGCGCTGAACAGGAAATTGCTCGAAAGCCCGACCGCGATGAACCGGCTGGTCGAGCCGATCGAGGTGGCGCAGGCGATCGCGTGGCTGCTGTCGCCGATGAGCAGCGGCGTCACGGGAATCAATCTTCCGGTGGACGCCGGATTTATCGCAGGCACCACCTGGGCCGCCTATGGCGGCCTGCCGGAAGCACCAGGTTGAAGGACACCAGCATGAACATCGAGCTACCGCGCAAGAAACTCGATCTGTCGTCAGCGATCGCCGAGGGTGACATTCGTGTGCTGCTGATGGTGCTGGTCCACATGACCGGCAATGAGCGCTGGCTGGAGCCCCCCTACAGGCCGAAGCGCGACGTCCGCCTGATCCCTGATCCGCAAGCCGGCGTACCGCCGGAAATCCAGGCCGAAATTCGCGCCGCCGTGCTGAAGCTGTTCGAAAATGGCGAGCCGAAGCCAGTCATCACCGATCCCGGCAACGACCTGATGCTGAAAATGATGCGTGCGACACTCGGCGAGAACGTAGCGCCGGAATATGCGCCGCTGATGCGCGAGGAAATGGGATTCATCCCCCGCGAAGCGCGCTGGACCAAACCGCCTTCGGATGAAAAGCTGGCGCAGCAGCACGTGCTGATCGTCGGTGCCGGCGTCTGTGCTATCGCGCTCGGCGTTGCCCTTGGCCGGCTCGGCATCCCCTACACTATCGTCGAGAAAAACGACGAGCTCGGCGGCACCTGGTATGTCAACCGCTACCCCGGTTGCGGCGTCGACACGCCGAACCATTCCTATTCCTTCTCGTTCGGCGCGCGCAATCCGTGGACGCGCTACTTTGCCCAGCGCCCGGAATTGCTCGACTACCTCAAGAAGGTCGCGCTCGAATACGACATCCGGAAGCATCTTCGCCTCAACACCGAACTGACGTCATCGCGCTGGGACGAAAGCAAGCGGCGCTGGATTTCGACGTTGAAGACCGCCAATGGCGAGGAGACCTTCGAGTCCACCACGCTGGTCAGCGCCATTGGCCAGTTGAACGATCCCGCGCCCGCGCACTTCAAGGGCGAGGAGGACTTCAAGGGCCTGACGCTGCACTCTGCTCTGTGGTCGGACGACCTCAAGCTCGACGGCAAGCATGTCGCCGTGATCGGCTCCGGTGCGACCGCGATGCAGTTGGTGCCGTCGATCGCCGACCACGTCGCGTCTGTCACCGTCTACCAGCGGACCGCGCAATGGGCCCGGCCGGTTGCAGGCTATTCCGATCCCATCACCGAAGGCGCGCAGTGGCTGCTCGCGCACCTGCCGTTTTACGTGCAGTGGTATCGCTTCAACATGTTCTGGCGCTACGGCGACGGCCTGCTGCCGTTCCTGCGCAAGGATCCGGACTGGCCGCACCCCGCCCGTGCCGTCAACAAGGGCAATGACCGGCACCGCGAGGAACTGACGGATTTCATCCAGTCCGAACTCAAGGACCGCCCCGACCTGATCGAGAAATGCGTGCCGACCTATCCGCCCTACGGCAAGCGCATCCTGCTCGACAATAACTGGTTCAGGACGCTGACCAAGCCGAATGTCGAACTTGTGACCGACCCGATCGATCGTTTCACGCAAGGCGGCATCGTCACCTCGGACGGCAAACAGCGCCCCGCCGACGTCATCGTGATTTCGACGGGTTTCAAGGTCACCGAGATGGCGGCGCGCCTCAATATCAGCGGACGCGACGGCAAGAATCTCAAGACGGCATGGGCCAACGACAACCCGACCGCCTATCTCGGCCTCACTGTGCCGGACTTTCCGAACTTCTTCGTGATGCTCGGCCCCAATACAGGCCCCGCGCATGGCGGCAGCGTGATCTTCCAGTCGGAATGCCAAAGTCGTTACATCTCGGCCTGCCTCGTCGAGATGATCGAGCAAGGCATCGCCGCGATCGACGTCCGCCCGGACGCGCACGACCAATACATCCGGAAGGTGGACGCCGAACATGAGCAGTTGATCTGGACCCACCCGGGTATGACCACCTACTATCGCAACGGTCAGGGCCGCGTCTTTTCGGCGATGCCGTGGCGGTTCGTGGATTACTGGGAAATGACTCACGACCCCGATCTGCGCGACTATCGCCAAACCAGAGCGTGACACTTGTTCCTCGGGAACCGGGCAATATTGCCTTTCGGATAGCTTGACAGTCTCCGTTATCTGCCGCAGCATTTCGTATGCTGCACCTGCCGGATAACGGAGCGTTCGGCTCCCCACTTCGCAGGCAATGACGTCCAGTCGTATGACCGTGACGCCACGCAGGAAGCGGACGCGAGTCCGTTGGCCAACTCTTGGAGAGGAGCATGACGCCGCCGGATCAGACCGGGGACCTTGCTCAGCGCAAGGTCCGGGCGCAGTTGAGGTAACAAGCAGCTGCTAGCCTCAATGAGCCGTCGACAATTCGCACATATCAGCGGGACTGGAGCGCAAAGGCCAAGCGCATGCCGGATCCCGAGATCATACTGGCTTGTACCAGAAATCCTTCGCTGAAACGAAGATGCAGGGCCCCGCGATGCTCTAATGCACCGGGGCCCATTCGTTTTTGCAGCTTCCAAGCTACCGCGCGCCATTCCATGCTTGGTTCGGATCGGGGAAGATACCCCGGCCGGAAAAGGAAACGTCATGGATAGGCCGCGCGTACGCATCTACACCGACTACAAGAGCCCCTATGCGTTCGTCGCCAACAAGCGGCTGTTCGAGCTTGAGGAAAAATACGGCGTCGTACTCGAATGGCTGCCCTACACGCTTCGCGTCGCCGAATTCATGGGTACGGTCGAGGAGCGCACCCCGCATTTCTGGCGCAAGGTACGCTATGCCTACATGGACGCACGGCGCTACGCCAACGCGCAGGGCCTCACGATGAAGGGGCCCCGGCGCATCTATGACGCCTTCTATTCCAGCGCCGGCATGCTGTTCGCGCAACGCCACGGCCTGTTCCGTCCCTACCACGACACGGTGTTCCGCCGCTTCTGGAGCCACGAGCTCGAGATCGACGAGCTGTCGGATATTTCAGGCGTGATCGCCGCGATCGGCGGTTCGGCCACGGCGTTCGAGGCGTACGTGAATGGCCCCGCCCGCGCGGAGCATGACCGCATCATCGACGAGGCGGAGGCGCTCGGCGTGTTCGGCGTGCCCACCATGGTGTTCAACGGCGAATTGTTCTGGGGCGGCGACCGCATCGACATGCTGATCGAGCGGATCGAGAATCCCAATTCCGTCGTGGCGGCGCTCGGCAGCAGGCACCGCAAATGAAGCCGCGCACTTAACCCGCAGCCAGATACGTCCAGCATCCGGTTCGTTGCAGCACCGGCTGCAGGGCCGCGCGGCTCCCGGCATCGAGTGCCGAAAACTTGTCGCGAAGCTGCTGCAGGCACTTCACCTGATATTTGAATGGCGCCAGTGCATAAGGCAGCCCCCAGACCCTGATCTCCAGGCGCTCGACACCCTTCGCAAAGGCTTCGGCGTTCGCTGCAAGAAACGGCAGATAGAGCTCGCCGACAATCTTCAACAGTGCCTCGGCCATGCCGCCGAGCGCCCTTTCGCGCGGATACCATTCGCCGTCAACGCCGGAGGCGTCATCCAGCCGCCGCACCCAGTGATCGGTGAAAGGCGCCCGCTCGCGCATGATCCGCATCGGTGTCGGATCGGTTGCCATCTCGCTGAGTTGCCCAAACCACGCAAAATCGGCGAGCGACGGCCGGCTGCCGAACAGGTAATTGGTCATGCCGACATTCGGCTCGAATGCCGCAAGGATGCGCAGATAGCTTTCCTCGAGCAGCGGCTTGTTTTCTGCGGTGGCGCCGAGAATGACCATGCGCGAAATCTGCCGTTGCCGGAACTGCTCGATCTCCTCGGCGCTGCCGGTGTTCGCCTCCGACACCGACCACTCTTCACCGGCCCAGCGCGAGACGTAAGCCTGGTCTTCCGGATCCCACCAGCGATAGAGGAACAGCGGCTTGACCGCCCACTCGTCGGCGAGGTCTTCCAGCAGGTCGCAAACGAACGCAACCGCGTGGTCGTCGGGAATGACGGACCGCGCCTTGTGGCGGGCTTCCAGGTCATAGGCCAGCGTCGTGGTCTCGCCCCGATAGGTACCGTCGGGATATTGCAGCACCGGAATCAGCGCTGGCCGCAGATGCTCTGTCGCCCTGCGCAGCGCCTTGGTCATGATGACCCATTCGAACGGAATTCGCCGGTAGCGCAGCAGCGCCCGCAGCTTGATGGCATAGGGCGACGCGGTGGAGCCGATCAGCCGGTAGCGTTCCTGGGTCATGGCATTCCTCTCGCCTCCCGCCATAGCGCATTCGAATTTCACCCGCCAGACCTGCAAGAACGCCTGCGGTGCTTGCCTTGCTGCCCGGCGAACATTGCAGGTATGGTGCCCGGCAACGAACCGGCGCTGCCGGCCTGATAGTCCGCCCCGTGGAGAAACGCCATGAATCCGCCCGTCAGTTCGCCCGCCATCAAGGTCGTGAAATCGGTTCGCGAACAGGTAAGTCCGGAGGAATGGCAGGCGCGGGTCGACCTGGCAGCCTGCTACCGCCTCACCGCGATGTACGGAATGACCGAGATGGTCGCCAACCACATCTCGTGCCGCGTGCCGGGCACGACCAATCAGTTCCTGATCAACGCCTACGGGATGCTGTACGAAGAGATCGACGCGTCCAGCCTGATCAAGGTCGACGTCGAGGGCAACACGCTGCTCAATGAATCCAATTACGACGTCAACGTCGCAGGCTTCGTGATCCATAGCGCGATCCACATGGCCAAGCACGACATGGATTGCGTGGCGCATACCCACACGCCGGCCGGCATGGCGGTCTCCGCCATGGAATGCGGGCTGCTGCCGCTGGCGCAGACCTCGATGCGGTTTCTTCACATCGCCTATCACGACTTCGAAGGCATTGCCGACAATGTCGACGAACGCGAACGGCTGGTCAGGGATCTCGGTGACAACGAAGCCATGATCCTGCGCAATCACGGCCTGCTGGTGGTCGGCCGCACCGTTCCGGCAGCCTTCAACGTGCTGTTCCGACTCGAGCGCGCCTGCCAAGTTCAGGTCATGGCGCTGTCCTGCAACACGAAGCTGATCTATCCGCCGCAGAATATTCTCGAAGATACCTACGAGAGAATGCTGCCGAAGCCGGGCCGCAACGCGCGCAACGGCGACCTCGCCTGGCCGGCGCTGCTTCGCAAGCTCGACCGCACAGATCCGTCGTACCGCAATTAACTCTCCGGCTGCACGCGCCCTCGCACGAACTTTGGGCGGCGCCTGCCTGTAATTTGATCGCACACCTCGTCGCTAAATCGCCGATGCTGATCAGGCGTAGCGACAGGTGCGTCCCGATGAAGACATTCATTCGCGTCGTTGAACTATGGGTACCCGACCGGACCCGCACGCGCCTGGAGTTCGGCGGCTGCCTGTGCAGCGACGAATACACGGAGTTCAAGGCCGTCAGCGAGAACGTGCTGTTCGCCTATGATGAAGGCCTTCCCGGCAAGGCCTGGGCCGCGGGCCATCCCGTCATTCTCACGGAGTTCTCCAATTCCTACTTCAAGCGCACGGACGAAGCGCTCGAAGCTGGCCTGACCTGCGGCGTGGCGCTGCCGGTATTCGCCGGCGAGTTCCTGATGGCGGTGATGGTGCTGTTCTGCGGCGACGACGAGAAGCACGTCGGCGCCATCGAGCTGTGGCACAACGATCCCGAGAAGTCCCACGAGATGGGCCTGGTCGACGGCTATTACGGCACCGCCGACATGTTCGAATTCAACTCACGGCACACGAAATTCCCGCGCGGGTTCGGCCTGCCCGGCCGCGCCTGGAAGGCCGGCATGCCCCTGATCATCAAGGACCTGCACAACTCGAAGAGCTTCCTGCGATGGGAAGAAGCGAGCGAGATCGGGATCAATTGCGGCGTCGGCATTCCCTACTCCACGCCATCGAACCACACCTGGGTCATGACATTCCTGTCGGCGCAGGCGACGCCGATCGCCAGGCGCTTCGAAATCTGGGTGCCGAACCCGCAGCGGACGGAACTCGTGTTTCACTCCGGCGACTGCAGCAAGAACACCGACCTCGCATCGCTCTACGGATCGAAGACGATCCGAAAGGGTGAAGGCAGCATCGGCGGCGCCTGGGCCACGGGCATGCCGGCGATCAACGAGCATCTCAAGGTCGATGAATCGATCGCTTCGCAGCTCGCACGCGCCGCCGGCATGAACCAGATCGTCGTGCTGCCGGTGATCGAGAACGCCCTGCTCAAGGCAGTTCTTGCCTGGTATCTTTGATCCGCCGGATCGCCCGCGCTCGGCTTGTCTTGCGCGCGGGATGGCTGCGTGACGCCACGAACCGATCAGGAAACCGGCGGCTACCGGAGCGTTCTGAAGAAATCCCTGACTTCCCCGACATAGAGTTCGGGCTGCTCGAACGCGGCAAAATGGCCGCCCTTCGGCATTTCGCGCCAGTGCCGGATGTCGGTGTAGCTCGGCTCCATCCATTTCCTGCACCGGCGTAACGATTTCCTTCGGGAAGACGGCCACGCCCGTCGGTACCGACACCTTGTGGGGCGTGCGGCGCTTGGGCGCAAAGCTCTCCCAGTAAAGCCGCGCGGACGAAACCGCTGTCGCCGTCACCCAATAAAGCATGACATTGTCGAGCAGTTCGTCGCGGCCCAGAATGTTCTCCGGGTGCCCGTCGCAATCGGTCCAGGCCCAGAACTTCTCCAATATCCACGCCGCCTGTCCGCTCGGCGAGTCCGTCAGGCCGTAGCCGAGGGTTTGCGGTCTGGTCGATTGCTGCTTGGAATAGCCGGAATCCCAATCGGCGTAGTATTTGATTCCCTTCAGCGCCCGCGTCTCCTCCGGCGTCGGCTCGCCTTCCACATTGGGCCGCGCGGACATCGCGAGCGTGATGTGGATGCCGGCACAATGCCCGGGGTCGAGCGCGCCGAGGGCGGTCGTGATCGCGGCTCCCCAATCTCCGCCCTGCGCGCCGTAGCGGGAATATCCAAGACGATCCATCAACACCGCCCAGCTCGACGCGATACGATCGATACCCCAGCCGGTAGTTGCAGGCTTCGCCGAAAAACCGAAACCGGGCAAGGATGGGCAGACGACGTGGAACGCGTCGGCTGCGCTGCCGCCATGCGCGGTCGGGTCGGTCAAGGGCTCGATCACCTTGTGGAACTCGACCACCGAGCCCGGCCAGCCATGGGTGATGATCAGCGGCATCGCGTCCGGATGCGGCGAACGGACATGCAGGAAGTGAACGCCGAGACCGTCGATATCGGTCGTGAACTGCGTAAAGCGATTGAGCTTCGCTTCTCGCGCGCGCCAGTCGTACTCCTCGGCCCAGTAGCGGCAGATGTCCTTGATCCATTGCAGGGGGGCGCCCTGGCTCCAGTCGTCGACCAGCTCGGCTTCCGGCCAGCGCGTTCGACGCAACCGTGCCTTCAGATCATCGATCACGTCGTCGCCGACCGAAATGCGATAGGGCTTGATTTCAACGCTCATGGGGCACTTTCTTGATTAATTCAACCGCAGGTCCGTGATGTGCCGCGGATCCGGCTTCAGTTCATTGCGTTCGACGCGCTTGACGATATCCGTGAGCGCCGCATTGGCACTGCACGGAAGACCAACCTTTTCGCCCTCGCGCACCACGAAGCCGTTGAGAAACTCGATCTCCGTACGGCGACCCTTCTGCATATCCTGGCCCATTGAAGGGCGCTGCTCCGACGAGGTGCGCTTGCCATCCTTGAACCGCTGCTCGTCGCAGTCGCGCATCGCAGCCGCGTCGCCCTCGCCGGCCCGAGCAATCGTCTCCGGCGGCAGATGCAATATCTCCTCGAGCTGGTAGCCGTGCGCCTGTCCGACACGGATCGCCTCACTCCCAAGCCGGGTGGAGAAACGGCGGATCGGTTCGTTCTGCAGCATCTCCCCGCCCGTCAATCCCGTACAGGCGGAAAGTCCGTTGCCCATGACGTTGGCGACCAGCTTGGACCAGCGCTCGCCCCACAGATTGCCGGTAACCTTGGCGCTGTCGGCATAACCGACCAGGCGGCAGACCTCTTCCGCGCGCTGGGTGATACGGCCGTGCACTTCGCCGGTACGAAATACGGTGTGCGCCGCTCCTCCCTTACCGGCGCCCCGGTGGATATGGCCTGCTGCAGGCAGATTGACCGTAATGCTGCTGGCGATGCAGCCAAGCGTCCTGCCCCAGCCGACGATGCCGGCAATCGCTTCTTCATTCATGCAGTTCTGCAGCGACACCACGTAGCCGCCGGGCGCCAGATATTGCTGGATCATCATGGTGGCCCAGGCGGTATCGTAGGACTTCATGCAGATGAAGGCGATATCGACCGGCGTCTCCTTCGCCAGTTGCTGCACGTCCGTGACATGCAGCGCGCGTACAGGCACGGAAAACTCCGCGACATCCTTCGCATGGGTGACGCGCATGCCGTGCTTTCGCATGTGTTCGACATGCTCGGGCCATGGATCGATGAACGTCACGTCCTCGCCGGCCTGCACCATGTGGGCGCCGGCATATCCGCCGACAGCCCCTGCTCCGACGATCGCTATTTTCCGGCCCATGCTTCCCCCTTTGGCGTTTCTTGGACGCAAGATTAGCGCTTGGGCCGCTCCGGTCACAACCGTTGAAACGGCATGCAGCCAAGCGACGAGGCACTACTTGCGGATCTCGCGAGTCCGCGCCCGGGCGGCCTGGATGGCGCTCCACACCAGAAACGGCGTCGCCGGCATATCCAGTTCGTCGATGCCCAGCGGCGCCAAGGCATCGAGCACCGCATTCATGACCGTCTGCGGCGCGGCAATGGCTCCCGCCTGTCCGGTCCCCTTCACCCCCAGCGGGTTCGATGCGGTCGGCGCGGATTCATTCAAGCCGCCGGCGAAGTCCGGCAGATCCTCCGCACGCGGCAGCGCATAATCCAGGAATGAGCCACTGAGCAACTGGCCCGACTCCGGGTCGAACACGACGTGTTCCAGCAGCGACTGCCCGATGCCTTGCGCCACCCCGCCATGCACCTGCCCCAGCGCCAGGCGTGGATTGATGAGACGGCCGAAATCATCGACGATGGTATAGCGATCGAGCCGCACGACACCGGTCTCCGGATCGATCTCCACTTCCGCGACGTGGCATCCGTTCGGAAAAGTGTAGAGGTCGGAATTGTTGGTGGCGTTGCCGTCCAGTCCCGGCATCAGCCCCTCGGGCAGGTTGGCGGCATCCCTCGCGGCCTCCGCCACGTCGCCGATCGCGACAACTCGCTCGGTGCCTTGAACCACAAAGCGGCCATCGGCGAACGACACCTGATCGACCGGCGCCTGCAGCAGATGCGCGGCGATCAGCTTTCCCTTCTCGATCATCTTCTCAACGGCCTGAACGAGGGCGGTGCCGCCGACATGCATCGAACGCGCGCCGCCGTGGCCGTTGCCACCCGGCAATAAATCCGTATCGCCCTGGTGGAAGCGGAACGCGGTGATCGGCAATCCCAGGAGGTCCGCGGCGACCTGGGGATAGGTGGTTTCATGCCCCTGGCCATTGGACTGCGTCCCGACAGCCAGCGACACCGTGCCGTCAGGCTCGAACGCAGCCCGCGCGAACTCGCTCGGCGCGCCGCGCGAGGTTTCGAGGAAGCAGGAAATCCCGATGCCGCGCAGCAGGCGGGCTTTCGTCGATCGGGCGCGACGCTTGCGAAACCCATCGAGATCGGCGAGCGCAAGCGCGTCGTCCAGATTCTCCCCAAAGCGGCCGCCGTCGATCGTCATCCCCATCGCGGTGCGATGTGGAAACTTCCTGATGATGTTGCGGCGGCGAAGCTTGACGGGGTCGATTCCGGTCCTGATCGACGCCAGATTCACAAGACGTTCGATCAGATAATTGGCTTCGGGCTTGCCGGCGCCACGATAGGCGTCGATCGGTGGCGTGTTGGTGAAAGCGCCACGCACTTCGACGAAGATCGACGGAATGTCATAGACGCCACCCATCGCGCTGCCGGCAGCATTGGTGGAACTGATAGGGCCGTTGGTCGACAGATAGGCGCCCATATTGGCGACGGCCCGCACTTCGAGACCGAGAAACCGGCCGGTCTTGTCGAGCGCGAGCCTCGCGCGGGCCTGGAAATCACGGCCGTGCGCCGAACTGACAAAATCCTCGCCACGTTCGCAAATCCAGCGCACCGGTCGGCCGAGCTTTCGTGCCGCCCAGAGCACGAGCACATATTCGGGATAGACATAGTTCTTCATCCCGAAGCCGCCGCCGACATCCGGCACCACCACGCGCATGCGCTCGAGCGGTATCCTGAAGACGGAGCCTGCGAGCACTTTGCGAGTGTCGTGCACGGCCTGGCCGGTCAGCGAAAGCAGAAACCGGTCGGTCTTGCGATCATGAAAACCGATGGCGGCGCGGGTCTCTATGGGCGCCGCGACCACGCGGTTGTTGAAGAGGTCGCATTCGACGACATGCGCCGCCTGCGCCATCGCTGCCGCAACCGCCGCGGCATCGCCCTTGTGGAACAGGAATGCGGAATTGCCCGGCGCCTGCGGCCACAGTTGCGGAGCATCCGGTTTCAGCGCCGCCGCCGCCACGGTGACGCAGGATAGCGGCTCATAGGAGACGACCGCCGCTTCGCTCGCGGCGATCGCTGCCTCCAGCGTTTCGGCAACGATACAGAGCACGGGATCGCCGACATGCCGGACCATGCCGCGCGCCAGCGCCGGCCGTGGCGGATCGATGATCGGCTCGACGGCATCAATGACCGTGACGCACGGCAACTCCCCGATCCCGTCGGCCGCGAGGTCGGTCTCGGTGAAGATCAACGCGACGCCGGGCACCGCGCGTGCGGCTTCCAGCTCCATTCCGGTGATGCGGGCGAACGCATAGGGCGAGCGCAGCACATAGGCCTGCAAGGCACCCGGCACATGATCGTTGGCTACGTATTTCCCGTGACCAGTGAGGAAGCGGAGGTCTTCCAGCCGGTTCAGGGACTGACCTTGATAATCCTCTCGCAACCGCTCACCTTCCGATCAGGGATTTTCCTGGCCGATACTGCGCAGGCGAGCCTCCCGTGGCAAGCCGGGGCTGGTTTAATCCCGACGTTTCCGGCGAGACCGCGGCTCAATCCTCGATCCGGAATTCTCGCTGTAGCTGATTTAGGTGAATGGATAGCGCCGCAGCACATTGGCTGCGATCAGCATTTCCATATTTGACGCCCTTGACGGCCCAACCCGCTTCTCCCGGCGACGCCGGAGTCACCTTCTCGACGATCACGCCAACGAGACGCTTGCAATCGGGATGGCTGGTCCTGATCGCCTCCGCCAGCATCTTTTCCAGATCGCCGCGCGAGATTGATTTGCGGTCTCCACCCGATCGACGTTCGCCCGCCGACTTGATGTCCGAGATCAAATCCTTTTCCAGTACCGAATTCTTCTCGGCCAGTGTCTCGGTGTCCGGTCGGCTCTGGTCTTCCGACAAGTCTGCGATGTCAGCCTGGACAATCAAATTCCTTGCTGCCGGCTTGCCTTCATGGTCGTAAACTTCGAAATAAACCTTCTGACCTTTTCTCAGTCTCTTGAGCCCGGCCAATCTTACGGCAGCGGCGTGAACGAATACGTCCGGCCCACCCGTGTCCGGTTGAATGAAGCCATACCGCTTCGTGATGTGAAACAACTTCACCGTACCTGTGGCCATATCTTCCTCGCCCGAACTGGGACTCTGCATTGCTTTCCTTCAAAATTGCGGCGCATGCGCCGCCAACCGGCGCTGCCCGGAAGCAGGGGCGCCGAGCCCTATTGACGGGCCCGACCGCCATGACTGTGGCGAACGTAACGTGATTTCGCTGCTTTTTCGGCGCAATTCCACCTCCGAGCGGCGCTAGATATTAAGAACTTCGTTACAATTTTAGGCTTCTGTCCAGTCGGACCATCTCAAATAATTGGAACATCGGAAAGACCAAATCGTTGTTTGCCAGACGAACGGTCAAATTTCGGGCGACGCATTGATGTTGGGACCTAACAACGTTCGTATTCCAGGAAGGGCCGATTACGCGGCCTACAAGCAGATGGCGCCGGTATCTCGCGCTACCAACGCCAGCCCACCTCTCGTCTATTCCTCAGCCAGGCCCTGGATACTCGCCTTGGCGATGAGCCTGACGCTGTGGGGACTCGCGGCCTGGAGCGTGTGGATCCTCGTGCAATAGCCGTATCGCGCTTCAGCCACGCGCATCGCACCTCAAATTTCCTTCGCGACAGACAATACCGACGTCCGCGGCCCTCGCCACCGGTCGATGTGTTGCATTAAAGGTCGCTCGATGGCCGCATAGACCGCCATGCCCGCCACCCAGGCAGCTCCCAGGAAGACAACTCTCGCGCCCGATACCCCCAGCATCGGGAAAATTCGAAGTGCGCGCACAATGCTCGCCACCAACGCCAGGGTAAACAGATGGGACACGAACACGGAGTAGGATGCATCCCCCAGCTTGCCGAGAAAGCGCCATTCCGGCCAGCCCCACCGCTTCTCGATGGATACGCACACGAACAGGAATGCCGCGTCGGCGACGCCCCAATAGAGCGCCCGATCGCTGCCATCAGAAACATGCTTCAAAACGCCCGCCGCGAAAATCGACGCACCGGCGACCAGGACCGCAGCGATGATCCATGGCGGCTCGTTTCTCGCGAGGAAGAGCCAGGCAACGATCATCCCGAATACGAAATCGAGTGCTACGGTCGAGCCGTAGAAATTGAGCAGGTGGCTCGTATCCCCCCACAATGCCCGCAATCCCACCAACACACACAACACGATGGCAACGGTCACGACACGTCGCCCGGCCGACATGAACAACAGCGAGCCAAACAGAAGATAGAAGAACGCGAAATGGTTGAGCACCCAACCCGGAAACAGGAATGGCCGGTCGATACCAAGAACCGGATGAGGATATGGAATGAAGGCGAGCGATGCCAGGAAATGCCAGAGATCACCTTTTGTCGTCACCAGGTAGCTCGGCGTGATCAACAGCACGACCAGCATGAGGAACATGAATAGCCAGTAGAGCGGCGCGATGCGAACAAAGCGGCGGTACAGGAACGCACCGAACGTGTCTTTCCGGTTATGACTCGTGTAGACCAGAATGAAGCCGCCGATTACGAAGAACAGATCGGTTCCGGCGGCACCAAAACTCAGCGAATGTTCGTGCACCCCGTCCGTCAAGCGCGTGAGCTGCAACTCGGCATGATAGAGCACGATAAAGGATGCGGCAAAAACGCGTAGATGCTGCAGGCTTCGAATCGTGCCCGCAACGGGCGTGGATTCATCTCTTGCCGGACTGGCGCTAAGCTGCACAGTCCCAACATGGGCATCGGTGCTCATTATCGATTCCTACTCGTTAATGTCGCCGCACCGACTGATGAATTCCCTACATTCCAAGACTTTCAATTAATCGGCGGACCCTCGTAACGCCCGCCGTCACACTTCAAGTCGCTTCACGCACGAGCATGGCTTCCAGCGCGAGCCCTGCTGCGGCTTCGAGCCGCGCAAACGGAACATCGGCGCGGATCGCCATATCCAGGAGGCTGTGCTTTCCGTCCGCAAGATTGAGAAACCACAACAGGTCCATCTGATTGGCGCCGCCGGCCTCGCGCTGGCCTGCAATCGCCCTGTAGAGCCCGCGCCTTCCGAGCTGAGGCTCGCCCCGACCATCGATGCGTACATACGTCCGGTTGCGATCGAGCAGATCCAGAACCGTCTCGATCACAGCGTAGGACTGGTCCAAAGCTGCAGGCTTCACGAAATCCAAATTGTCGGCCGACGTGTGGTATTCGGGAAACGTCCCATGCACACCGCGCATCAGGCAGCCGACCGGAAGATCGAAGCCCGGCGAACAAAACTGCCGCTCGTCATAACCATACGGGTTGAACGGCAGGAGTTCGTACGAATGGCCGGAATGCTGCAGGACATGCGCGACAGCCCGATCGACGATCGCACCGCTGCGACTCTCCTTGTAGTGAAATCCGCTGGCATCACCCAGGCACGTCAGTACGAGACCATGCTGGATCCTGTCGAGTGTCGCCTGGTTTCGATCCAGCCATGTAATCGCGCCAATGGTGGCTGGCAGGAACAGGAACCGATATCCCAACCGACGCCTTCTCTTGGCCTGCCGCATGGCAAGCGCGGTCATGACTGCGATTCCCGAGAGATTATCGTTGGCAAGGCTTGGGTGACAGATATGGCAGGTGATCAAGACTTCCTGCGTTGTTTCACCGGGCAGAAACAACTCACCGAACGTCAGCGACCCCGGCGAAATGTCACTATCGATTTCGACGCGATAGGACTCGTCGGTCATGGTCTGCCAGAGATTATGCGGAAGGCAGAAGCCCCAGTCGTCGGCGAAATATCCCGTGCGGTACGGGATGAGATCGGGCTGATCCGGCAGGGTATGAACATGCTTCGCCAACTCGGCACGGCTCAGGACGCCTTGCACCGGCTTGCTGTAGCCCACGACATGAAGATTGTTTTCGGAAAAATCGACCAAACGGCGCCCGGACAAAGTCGAGATCGTGCCGCTGCGAATGTTCCATTCCATCGGCACGTGCCAGTCGAGCACAGCGGTGCCAGTCGCGACCTCTTTGATCGTCAAATCGACATGGCGGGCGACAATCTCAAGCGTCTCGCGAACGCCCGCGCCCGTAAGGCTGCGATTGATCGGAAACAGCTCCGTGATCAGACCATGGAGATCGATCTCAGGCTTCCGATCCGACACCGATGGTTCCAGCTTCTCCAGCATGTGGTTTCAGGACCTCACCACAGCTTGCGATCCGCGAGGAGCGGCCACGTGGCATCCTTCGGCGACAGCACCGTTATCGGCTCCGGCCACCTGATGCCGACCACGGGGTCGTCGTGTCGAAATCCATCGGACAGGTTCTCAACGTATTCTACTCCCATCAGGTATTCGACCACTGAATTGTCCTCCAGCGTCTGGAAACCGTGAGCGAAGCCCGCCGGGATGTAGAGCATTGTTGCGGACGAGGGCGCGAGCTCATTGGCGAAGACCTGCCCCCGGGTGGGAGACGTCGGGCGCACATCGACGATCACATCATGGATACGTCCCGCCGTGCAGCGAACGATCTTCGCATCGGCCTTGGGAGCCTTCTGAAAATGCATGCCGCGAACGCTTCCGCGAACCCGGGTCAGCGAGTTGTTGCCCTGGACGGGACGGAAATCGATACCCTGCGCCGCAAAGCTGTCGGCGCACCAGGTTCGCGTGAAGCTGCCGCGCTCATCGACACGCGGCGTCAATTCAATCAGACGGGCATCTGAATCACCAAGGGCAACGAACTTCACGGCCCGGACCTCGTCAGTACAAAAACAGCTCTCATAACGCGGCGGCGGGAAACACCCGTCCGCGATCAGCTTTCAATGGTTGCCTTGGGAACGGGCACGATAAATTTGCCTCCCCAGGCCCGAATTCCCTCCATCTGCGTCTTGATCTCCTGCTTGAGATTCCACGGCAGAATAAGAACGTAATCGGGCTTGGCTTCAAAAATGGCTTCGGGCGGCAGGATGGGAATGCGAACGCCGGGAAGATAGCGACCCTGCTTGGAGGGCGCCCGATCCACGGTGAAATCGACGAAATCGACCCCGACGCCGCAGTAATTCAGCAGCGTCACGGCCTTCGCAGGCGCCCCATACCCGACAATGGTCTTCGCCTGGCGCTTGAGCGAAACCAGCAGCTCCAGGAGATCGCGCTTGGTCTCCTTCACCGACTCGTTCCAGGCGACGTAGATGTCGTCCTTGTCCAGGCCGTAGGCCCGCTCTTTCGCCAGCACCTCCGCTACCCGCGGACTCTCGGCGTGCGATGCTCCCGCGTGGCAGACAAAGAACCTGATCGACCCGCCGTGTGTCTCGGGCAATTCGACGTCGAACACGCGAAGGCCGGCCTTGGCGAAGATGCGCTGGCCCGCGATCAGGGACAGGTAGGAGAAATGCTCATGGTAAATGGTGTCGAACTGGTGTCGCTGCATCAGCGTCAGCAGGTGCTGCACCTCGAAAGTGGCGACGCCATTGGGCGCGAGCAGCACCCTGGCGCCTGCGACGAAATCGTTGATGTCGGGTACGTGCGCCAGCACGTTGTTGGCGGTGATCAGGTCTGCGACCCACCCCTCACCGCGGAGGGTTTCGGCATACTCCTGTCCGAAAAACTCGATGCGCGTTTCAATACCCTTCTTGCGCGCAGCAACCGCCACGCTTTCGCACGGCTCGATTCCCAGGCAGTTGATGCCCTTGGCGATCGAGTACTGCAGCAGATAGCCATCGTTCGACGCGATCTCGACGTGACGCGAGTTGGCGCCCAGATGAAAGCGCTCGGACATGTAGTTGACGTACGTACTGGCGTGATCCAGCCACGAGGAAGAGTGCGATGAAAAATAGGCATAGTCGGCACGGAAGATGTCCGACGCCGCCAGCAAGTCGCGGGTCTGTACCAGGCGGCACTCGCCACAGACAAACGCCTCCAGGGGATAGAACGGCTCCGCCTTCATGTAGGCCGCCGGCTCAACGTAGTCATTGGCAACCGGCGAAAGCCCAAGGCTGATCAGCTTGAGACTCAGGTCGTTTCCGCAGTGACGGCACTTCGGCGCAACGCCGGGGGTGGCAAGGGTGCTAATATTCATTGGTACTTCCAGTTTGGAAACCGTCGTCAGATTGCTTTCCATTCGAGGTTTTCATTGAGGCGCCCGCTGTCAATGTGATCCTGCAATACTTTCAGGCGCATCAGGTCCGACGACCGAAATTCGCTGTCCTTGAAGTTCATTTTCCTGAGGCCGGCGACCAGATTCTGAATCGACTGGTCGAGGCTCACGGCTGGTTGATGGTTCGGCGCCAGCGAACGATAGAGCGCGAAATCGACCTTGTAGGAACGGCTATCAACTGGCGCTGACGTGTTGATCGATACCTCGGTGCCCGGCAGTGCCTTCGCTACCGCATTGGCCAGATCCCTGACCTGATAGTTGCGATCATCGGAGCCGGCGTTGACAGCCAGATATCGGCCTCCGGTACTGGCAGGCCGATCGATCGCCCAATCGATGGCGCGAGCCATGTCGGCGACGTCGATCAGCGGACGCCACGGCGAACCATCGGATAGAACGCTGATCAATCCCTGACTGATCGCGCACGCAACGAAATCATTGAGCACGAGATCAAGCCGAAGTCGATCCGACATGCCGCAGGCGGTCGCAAAGCGAAGACACGTCACCGTCATGTCGGTGGCAATAGCCGCAAGCTCTTGCTCGGCGCCGATCTTCGACTTGGCGTAAGCGGTGATCGGATTGAGCTGATCGGTTTCCTTGCGCGGCGGCCCGTCGGCGATCCCATAGACACTGCAGCTCGACGCAAACACGAAATTCTTCACGCCGGCCGCGGCGGCGGCATGAGCGAGCGACACCGTCGTATTCTGGTTGATATCGAGCGTCACCGCCTGGAATTTGTTGCCCATCGGATCGTTGGATATGGCGGCCAACTGGACGACCGCGTCATATCCGGTCAAGTCGAGCGAGACGTCGCGCACGTCGCCGTAAAACTGTTCATCGAGATATCGTTCGGGGAGAACGGAAGAACCGGTCAGGCAATGCGCAAAATAGGCATTGTCGAATCCGTGAAGCGTCGCGTCCTGGCGACGTGAACGCAGGTACTTCGCGACCTCAGGCCCGACGTAACCCATATTGCCGGTAATCAGGATTTTCAAAGGCACTCACCTCTAACAACCGGGCTCGGATTGCCGGTGCTATCTCTTACGCCATTTCCAGGCTGGATTCGCACCTTTTGTCCGATTCAGGTTAATAGGCGCCGGCACGAAGCACGCCCTGTTCCACGTTGTAAGTCCTGCTTTTTGGCCGTAAAAGAAAATATTGATCGAAGAGCCGGCCGCGGCGATCACGTCTTTCTGAGGAGACTGCTGATCCTTTATCGGCTGGATCAGTAAGGCGATCGCAGGAGATGAGGACGCAGACCGGCCATAGAGCGAAATGAAATTATCCAACGAGGGATTTTTCCTTGAATTCGCCAACCAAGCCCCCTTTTGCGCAGATCTTCGAAACCTCGTCCAAAATGCAGGCGCGAGCCCATGCCCTCATTCCGGGTGGAGCCCACACCTATGCCAAGGGCGACGACCAGTATCCGGTGCTGGCGCCTGGCTTCCTGAAGCGAGGCCAGGGCTGTCATGTATGGGACGTCGATGGAAACGAGTTCATTGAATACGGAATGGGCCTGCGTGCGGTCACGCTGGGGCACGCTTACGCACCCGTCGTGGAAGCAGCGCATCGCCAGATGCTCCTCGGCGAGAACTACACGCGTCCCGCCGCCATCGAACTGGATTGCGCCGAGCAGTTCCTGAGCCTGATCGAAGACTTCGACATGGTGAAATTCGGCAAGAACGGATCGGACGCGACCACTGCAGCCGTGCGATTGGCGCGGGCCTACACGGGGCGCGATCTGATTGCCCGATGTGCCGATCAGCCGTTCTTTTCCGTCGATGACTGGTTCATCGGCGACACCGCGATGTCCGCCGGGCATTCCGAAGAGCCATCCAGGACCTGACCCTTCCAATTCCGCTACAACAACATCGACAGCCTTCGAGTCGCTGTTCGAACGAAAACCCCGGCCGCATTGCCTGCGTCGTGCTTGAGGCGGCGACAGCCGTGGAGCCGGAACCTGATTTCCTCCGGTCGGTGCAGGAACTCTGTCGCAGCGAAGGCGCCGTTTTCATTCTCGATGAAATGATCACCGGATTCCGATGGCACAACGCCGGAGCAAAGAAGGTCTACGGGATTTCTCCGACCTCTCGACCTTCGGCAAGGGCATGGGCAATGGCTTCTCGGTTGCGGCTCTGGCCGGCCGCAGGGAGCTCATGGAGCTCGGCGGCTTGCAGCACGACCGCGAGCGCGTCTTCCTGCTGTCGACGACGCACGGTGCCGAGACCCACTCGCTTGCCGCCGCAATCGAGACGATGCATATCTACCGCCGCGACAACGTCATCGAGTTTCTCCACCGGCAGGGAGAGCGGCTGCGCACCGGCATCAATCGCAGTCATCGACTCGCTCAAGCCTCAAGGGGAACTTCGAGGTCCTCGGCCGCCCCTCGAACATGGTCTACGCGACGCGCGACCAATCAAAGCAGCCCTCGCAGGCATTCAGGGCGCTTTTCCTTCAGGAGACAATCCGGCGCGGCCTGATCATGCCCTCGCTGGTCGTGAGCTTCTCGCACAGCGACGCAGACATCGACCGAACGATCGAGGCGATCGGAGAAGCACTCCAGGTATACAGGCGGGCGCTGGAGGACGGTGTCGACCGTTACCTGATCGGCCGCCCGGTAAAACCGGTGTTCAGGAAATTCAACTGAGCGCCTCGAGCGGGCCCGGCGACGTTCATGCCGTGACGGCCCCGCGCCAGTTGAATTGCTCACGTGCCCGGTGTCCGGAGCTTGGCTTCGGCAGAATCGATTACCAGCACCCAGTCGCCGGCATCTGGCGACTTGAAATGCAGCGTACCAGCGTTGGAAAAAGTTCCTGCTGCCGTCACCGCGCCGGTGCCGGGATTGTACCAGTTGCAGGTAGCAAGCTTGGTCGCATCCGTGATCTTGCCCATGTCGATCGTGACAGACCGACCACCTGAAATCAGCTTGTCCCAAAACTTCTCACGAGACGGCAGGTAGACGATGATCGTTCGCCCGTCGCTGGTGCGCGCGCAGACGCACCCATCGGCGGCGCCCTCCGTCATCACCACATTCGCAGTATCCGGCACCAGCAAGTGAAAGCTTCTCGACCGAAACAGCTTACCGAGCAATTGCTGTCCAACCGAGCCGGCGGAGTTCAACTGGCTCTGCCAGGTCGGCGGGCCGGCATTGATGCCATTTCCGGCGTTTGGCGAGTTGAACGGCCATATCGCACCATTGCCGAACAAGCGTCCAAGCGTGCAACCGCCCAGGACGGCGCCATACCCCTCAGCGCGCGTCCGTACGGCCGTGGTGGAATGCTCGAGTTCGTACCAGTCCTCCCCGAGCAGGCACGGCAGGCCTTGCGAGTAGCAGCGCTGCGCCCCCGACACCACGCTCGCAAGCGGCTCATAGACCCAATTGATATCAAGCCACGGCCTGATGGAGCCATAGGCGATCTTGTGCGCATCGATACTCGAATAGCCGCCATTCGGCGTGGCGCCCCCAGTCTCCAGAACATAGTTGGCTTCCATCGTCATCAGATGAAGGGGATCGGCGGCCTTGATGGCCACCGCAAGCTTGTCGAGCTTGCCAAAAACCACTGCATTGTTCGGATCGGCATCCCCGCCGATTAGCCAGATCAGGTTCGGAAATCGCTTGTAGCGCTTCGCGAGAAACGTTCCGTAGCCTTCAATCACCGCGTCGCTGATGTGCGGCAGCGATGGTCAGGTAACCCTCCGTGGGTTTGACGCCGACAAACAGCGGCATCAGCATAACCGTCATGCCATAGGCCAGGCACCGCTGCATCACGTGGTCGACATGCGCCCAGTACGGTTCATGGAAGTTTGTGAAATCGGCACCCTTGAAGGGTGCTTCACCGGCAGAATTGTACGGCGGATTGCTCTGATAGATTTTGTCGGCAGCGATCATCCAGAGGATATTCATGCCGCGCGCCGCGCGATCGCCCAGATATGCCTCGACGTCCGGATTGGAAAGCTGCTGAATCAGATATTGTGGCGCGTCACCGCAGGCAAAGCAAAGTTCCCCATATTGATCGACAAATGCTGTTCGCGCGGAATTAAGTGCAACCGGAAAACGCAATGGTAAAGGTGGTGCGGCCTGAGCAGCCAATGCCGCGAGACTCGGCCGCGAGATATATCCCGGCACATCAGCAACTGTCGCCACGCATCCGACCAGGAATGATCGCCGATCCATGCCACAGGATAGCACGACATCGCCTCCTCCGAACCAACTACCGCTTGCCCGGCCAACAAAGCAAAAGACTTATTTCGAGGCAAGGTTACTGGCGGAGAATCGCCATACAAGCACTCCCGCGGTCGTCATCAGGCTTGGCTAGTTGCGCTCCCGACCGTTAAATAGCACTCTGCAAAGGATGAGGACTCCTCGCCGGCCAGCGCTTCCGGACCTCATGCGAGTTGCCTGTGCTGGCTGAAGGAGAGATGAGAATGCCCCCGCGACCTGCGAAGATTGCGATCTTCGGCAACTTTGGCATTGGCAATTTCGGCAATGAGGCGACGCTTGCAGCCATGCTCAACTCTCTCCGGCGCAGTCGCTCCGAGATCGAGTTGACCTGCATCTGCACGCGTCCGGAACGCGTGGAGCGCGAGCATCACCTGCCTGCACTCCCACTGACCCGGTCGGCCCCCTCCCTGCTCAGAAAGCTCGACAATATTCTGTACGCCATCCAGACGATACGGAAATTCGACGTCTTGATCATTCCCGGCACAGGGATTCTCAA
>CAWGLP010000019.1:0-129034 GCA_963823485.1 uncultured Alphaproteobacteria bacterium | reverse complement strand
GAACGAGCGGGGGATTAAATCTCCGTCACGTGGAGTGCGACGACCGAATTGGGCCGGCAGCTTGCTGCCCAGAACCAGGGTTGAGGATCGGTGCGCGATTCGCCGCAGCTCACCTTGACATCATGCAATTGCAAATCATTCTCATTTGCACTACAAGTGAACCCATTGTTTTGATGCTAAAATTTCCGGAGGCGACCATGACCCCGTTTCGCTTCGCGCTTCGTGCCGCCGTCGTCCTCGGCATTGCTTCCGGCGCCGCGCTTGCCGCCGGCGACCTGTCGCGACAGACGCCGATCGAACTGACGGTCGATCTCGGCTCGCCCGGCAAGCATGAATTCGCGCCGAAGCAATTGCGGCTGGAGACCGGCAAGCTCTACAAGCTGGTGCTTCGCAACACGAGCAACGATCCGCATTACTTCACCTCGCATGCGTTCTCGCAGATGGTGTTCACGCGCAAGGTGCAGGTGACGCAGCAGCAGAACGGCAAGGCCGTGCCGCTTGCGGAATTCAAGGGCGCGATCCGCGAAATCGAGGTCTATCCCGGACAATCCGCCGAATGGTGGCTGGTACCGATCGCCGCCGGCCGCGCCGGCGACCTGCGCTGCGACATCAAGACCAGCGACGGCAAGACCCACGCCGAACTCGGCATGCTCGGCGAGATCGTTATCGAATGACGGGTCAAGGTATCTCGTAGACCACGATCTTGTCGGCGATGCCGCGCAGCGCCGCTTCCTTCTGGATCGGCCGGATCGCCTCGTTCGCGAGGATGGTGGCAACCGCGGGCGAGTCGATTACCGGGCCGGTGATGTGGATCTCCTGCGAGGTCGACAGGCTCTGCACGCGGGCAGCGATATTGACGGTCTGGCCGAAATAATCCTGCCGCTCGTCCAGCATCACGGCCAGGCACGGGCCTTCGTGAATCCCGATCTTGACGATCAGATCACTCGGTGCCGCGCTGGACGTTGAGCGCCGCCATCGCGGACCGCATCCGAAGACTGGCGGCAAGCGCATGTTCCGGCCGGATGAACGTCGCCATCACGGCGTCGCCGATGGTTTTGACCACGGCGCCCCTTTCGGACGAGATGATTTCCAGCAGCGCATCGAAACGGGCGCGGACCAGATCGAAGGCTGCGAGATCGCCGACCCGCTCATACAGCGCCGTCGACCCCTTCAGATCGGTGAACAGGAATGTCAGGGAGGTTATCTTCAGCCGCTGGTCGATATTGAGATTGTCGGCCTTGTAGACGTCGCGGAACGTCTGGTTGGTCAGCATCCGCTTGGCGGTCAGGAACGGCTTCCGCTTTCCGAGCAGATGATGGAGTCCGTCCGCGGCAATGAACACCGATGGCAGCACCCGCGCACCGGTCTGGTTGTCGAGCGACAGCCGCAACGGCCCGGGACGCATCGTGGTGGTGCCGGTCGGTGCGTGGACATTGTTGTATATCAGCGATAATTGCTGGCGCTCCCTGGTCGGCTCGCCCTGCACGTCGATGAATTGCGCGGCATGCGTCACCGGCTCGAACACGATGATGAACTGCGCCGGCAATTGCAGCGACAGCACCGCCTTCTCGCCCGCCGGCAGTTCAAGCGCATCGATCACCACCTCGTCGGTCAGGGACTCGAACGATTCCTCGTTGAGGTCGATGCCTGAACTCCAGAACACCTGCTTGAAATATTCCCAGATCGGCAGCGTGTTCGGGTCGTGCGCGGCGATGCGCCTGACACGCGGACTGACGGTAAAGGCGACTTCGACCTGTTCGTCGACCGAGGCCTCGTAACCGGCCGCGCACAGCGCGCAATTGTAATCGTCGTGCCGCAATGATTTCAGCGTCGAATGGGCGTCGAGCACGCCGCCACAGCCCGGACACAGCACATTCCACGTCAGATCGAACAGACGCCAGCCGCGACGCGTGGAGGAAACCGGAAATCACCCGCTCCTCGTCGAGCCCGGTCCGCCTGGAGAAGTCCAGGACGTTGATGCGGTTAAGCTGGTGATCCTCGCCGTTCTCGATGAGCCAGGCGATGGCGTCAGCCACCGCCGGGTCGGCCGTTTGCCTCAATACCGAAAACTCGGCCTGGGTGTTGCTCATGATGAAACCCTATAGCGCTTTCGAGCGAACCGGCACGTTTCGCTTCAAACGTCGTATTACCGCGGCGTGATGGCAAACATCGGCGAGCGATCGGGCTGTGTCGTCACCACGCCGACCGGCATCACCGGTTCCTTGTCGACCAGACTGACGCGAAATGCGCCGATCATCTTCGCCAGCGCCAGCGTTGCCTCGACCAGCGCAAAATGCGCGCCGATGCAGACCCGTGCCCCGACACCGAACGGCAGATAGGCGAAGCGATCGGGCGGCGTGCCGGTCATGAAGCGCTGCGGGATGAAGGCGCCCGGATCGCGCCAGAGCTTTTCATGCCGATGCAGCAGCCACGGCGCAATCAGGATGATGTCCTTTGGTTTGACCGGCAGGCCCGCGATCGTGTCCGGCCCGGCCGCGGCGCGGGCGATCAGGAACGCGGGCGGATAGAGCTCGCATGGTTTCGTCCATCACGGCGCGGGTTAACTTCAGCCGTTCGATGTCGAGCGTGCCGTTGACGCTCGCGCCCTGCACTTCCTTCGCCACCTCTTCCTGGGTGACGGGATCGAGCGCCAGAAGGTAGAGCGCCCAGAACAGCGCCGTGGCTGTCGTCTCGTGGCCGGCGAGAATCATGGTCGCGATCTGGTCGCCGAGCTGCGCGTCGGTAAAGGCCTCGCCGGTCTCGGGATCGCGCGCATCGCCCATCAGGTCGAACAGGTCGCGCGCCGGCGCGCCCTCGTTCTTCCCGGCCGCGCGGCGCTCGGCCATCAACTGGCCTACGAACGCGGTCCAGCGCTTGCGGAAGCGGGCGCGGGCGAAATCCTGCGGGCTCGGCCACCCCAGCGGCAACAGCAGGTCGAGGAAATGCGGCCGCGCCAGCCGCTCGCCATACTCCATCACGAAATCGCGCAAGGCAGCGCCGTGACGCTCCATGCCGAACGAGAACATCGTGCGGCCGGCGATCTCGAGCGTCATTCGCTGCATCGCCTCGCGCAGGTCGACGGGCGCGTTACTCGCCGCCCTGAGTTTGGTAACCGTTTCATCGGTCGCCGCCAGCATGTGCGGCACGAGCGTCGTCACCGCGCGCGGCGTGAAGGCGGGCGCCAGCGTGCGGCGCTGGTGCTTCCAGGCGCGGCCTTCCGCGATCAGCAGGCCTTCGCCGAGGATCGGACGCAGCACCCGCAGGCCGGCCGGCGTGCGCGTATAGTTTTCGTAATTGTCGACCAGCACATGCCGGATCGCATCCGGCGTGTTGAGAATGAAGCTGCTGCGCCCGAGGAAGCGTCCCCGGACGATGTCGTCTTCATAGGCCCGCTGTCCCCAACTGCCGATCGGGCTGATGCGGATCGCCCTCATGCGTCCGAATGCCGTCATGTCGTCGGGCGCCCGCGGCGGGCTCGGCGGCACCAGCGGCGCGCGCGCAGGCGGCAGTTCGTAGGCTTCGGCTATGCTCATCGGTACCTGTCCCGTAGCCCGGATGAGCGAAGCGATATCCGGGATGGCGCCAAGCCCCGCATATCGCTTCGCTCATGCGGGCTGCTGCTCCAACTATGTCTTCGATCCGGGCTTCACAAAGGCCGGTGGTCGCCAGAACAGCTAATAAGTCAGTTCGGCCACCGCAATCCGGTTTTCCGACGCCGGCCAGGCCCGCGCCACGATCCGCTCGTGGTTGAACAGGCCTGCCACGGAACGTCCAGCTTCCGCAGCCGGCAATCGCAATGTCGTGACCGAGTCCGTCGGCACGCCCGGCTTCACGGCCGCGGCGCTGGTCCTCGGTCGAGGAGCGGTTCGCCTGTTCGACTTTGTCGTCGGTGCGTGCAAGCGGATCGGTGAAATTGATGGCCAGCATCCGCTCGCGCGGCACGCCGTTCGATTCCATCCGCCACAGGGTGGTGATCCAGAGCGCCGCATGATCGCCGTTGCCGTGAACGAACAGAACCGGCGGGATATCGGTCGCGGCTGCCGGCGTGGGTGACGTCTGCGCCAGCGCCGAAAAGCCGAGACCGCCGGCCAGCAAAGGTAGCGCTCCCGCGGTCGTGAGGATTGTCCGCCGGGTCAGGCTCATTTTCGCTCCTTCGTCATTTTTCAGTACCTTAGCTGTGCTCTAGGCACCCTCATACCGGCCTAACTGCTGGACAGAACACGGTTTTCGCAGGCATCTGTGAGCGCTTCAGGAATCAACGTCCCCCCATAGCAGTCCAACCGGAACCGGATATGACCAAACCGCCGAAGCGCTCCGATAGTATCACCGCGCCATTGCGGCATTCGGTGTTCCGGCGGATCTGGCTGGCGAGCCTGCTGTCCAACCTTGGGCTTTTGATCCAGGGCGTTGGTGCCGCGTGGGCGATGACGCAGATGACATCATCCGCCAACAAGGTGGCGCTGGTGCAGACCGCGCTGATGCTGCCGATCATGCTGATCTCGATGCCGGCCGGCGCCATCGCCGACATGCACGACCGCCGCGTCGTGGCGCTGGTGTCGCTGCTGATCTCGCTGACCGGCGCATCCGCACTGACCGCGCTGGCGTGGTTCAACCTGGTCACGCCGAACACCCTGCTGCTGTTCTGCTTCATCGTCGGCACCGGCATGGCCCTGATGGGACCGGCCTGGCAGGCTTCGGTCAGCGAGCAGGTGCCGCCCGAGACGCTGCCGGCTGCAGTCGCGCTCAACGGTATCAGCTACAACATCGCGCGCAGCTTCGGTCCCGCGATCGGCGGCATCATCGTTGCGACATCAGGCGCGGTTGCGGCGTTCGCCGTCAACGCCCTGCTGTATCTGCCGCTGTTGATCGTGCTGTTTCTGTGGAACCGGGTCCATGAACCCTCGCGGCTGCCGCGCGAACGGCTCAACCGCGCGATGGTTTCCGGCGTGCGCTACATCACCAACTCGCCCTCGATCAAGATCGTCCTGACGCGCACCCTGGTCACCGGCATCATCGGCGGCTCGGTGTCGGCGCTGATGCCGCTGATCGCGCGCGACCTGCTGCATGGCGGGGCGCAGACCTACGGCGTCATGCTGGGCGCGTTCGGCATGGGCGCGGTGATCGGCGCGCTGAATATCGGCACCGTCCGCAAGCAATTGAGCGGCGAGGCCGCGGTGCGCGCCTGCGCGATATCCCTCTCCGGCGCGATCGCGGCCGTGGCGCTGAGCACGAATGCGATCCTGACGGCGATCGCCCTGGTTCTGGCCGGGGCGGTGTGGATGCTGGCGGTGGCGCTGTTCAATATCGGCGTGCAGCTCTCGGCGCCGCGCTGGGTCGCCGGCCGTTCGCTGGCGGCGTTCCAGGCCGCCATTGCCGGCGGCATCGCGATCGGAAGCTGGGGCTGGGGTCACCTCACCGACCTCGCCGGTGTCGAGGTGGCGCTGCTGGTCTCCGCCGGATTGATGCTGCTTTCGCCGCTGCTCGGTATCTGGCTGCGGATGCCGCCGGTCGGCGCGCGCTATGAACCGCCGGCCGAGGCGCTCGCCGATCCCGAGGTTCGGCTGTCGCTCACGGGACGCAGCGGCCCGCTGGTGATCGAGATCGAGTACCGCGTCGCGCAGGACAATGCCCGCGCGTTTCACAACGTCATGCAGGAAGTTCAGCTCTCCAGGCAGCGCAACGGCGCCTATGGCTGGTCGATCGCCCGCGACATCGCCGACCCCGAATTGTGGACCGAGCGCTATCACTGTCCGACCTGGCTGGACTACCTGCGCCAGCGCAACCGTCCGACGCAGTCCGAGCGTGCGCTGCACCAGCGCGCGATCGACTTTCATCTCGGGCCCGAACCGATACGGGTTCGCCGCATGCTGGAGCGGCCGTTCGGCTCCGTCCGCTGGAAGGAAGACACCCCCGACCGCGCCGCCAACGAGGTCTTGCCGGTGGTCGCAACGGCGGCGGGCAGCAGCACCTGATCCATTGGTCATGACGCGCCGCGGCTAATGGGCGCAGAATGGCGCAGGAATAAACCGGCCAATCCGACTCGACCGCTGCGCGATTTTGCGCGGCCAATTTCCTGCGACTAAAGTGCAAGAATTCGGTGGTCGTTTGGCTCCGCCGAGCGGGCAGGAGCGCGCTGTTTCGCGCTTGCGAAACGACAACTGCCTTGCCACTTGCGCGATTCGCCATGAGCAAATGCACTTCCCACTTGCCAAAGTGCCGCGCAAGCCTTTGACTTGTCGAAAAGACGAACAAGCACGCGCCAACAGCGGGCGATCTTTTTCAACCGGGAGGAACTCATGAGCAAGCGTAGCGATACGAAAACGACGCGCCGTCGTTTCCTGACGGCAGCCGCTGCAGGCGGCGCAGCGATTGCGATGCCGCAAGTCAGCCGGGCACAGACAGCGACCCTGAAGATGCAGGGTTCGTGGGGCAAGGCCGACGTCTTCAACGAAATGGCCGAAGACTATGTGAAGCGCGTCAACGAGATGGCCGGGGGCCGGCTGCGCATCGACTACCTGGTCGGCGGCTCGGTGGTGCATCCGTTCCAGGTGTTCGACGGCGTGCACGGCGGCCAGATCGACGCGGCGCACACGGTGACGGTCTACTGGTACGGCAAGCACAAGGCGGCATCGCTGTTCGGCACGGGCCCCGTGTTTGGCTTCAACGCCAATGAAGGTCTCGGCTGGATCCATAACGGCGGCGGCCGCGAGTTGTTCGAAGAACTCCAGAACCAGATCATGAAGGTCAACATCAAGAGCTTCTTCGCGATGCCGATGCCGACCCAGCCGCTTGGCTGGTTCAAGAAGCCGATCACCAGCGATGCCGACCTCAAGGGGCTCAAGTACCGTACCGTTGGCCTGGCTGCCGACCTGTTCCAGGTGATGGGCGCTTCCGTCGCTCAGCTTCCGGGCGGCGAGATCGTGCCGGCCATGGAGCGCGGCGTGATCGACGGATTCGAGTTCAACAATCCGACCTCGGACCGGCGCTTTGGCGCACAGGATGTCGCCAAGAACTACATGATGGGCAGCCATCATCAGGCGACGGAATACTTCGAGATCATGTTCAACAAGACCAAGTTCAACGCGCTGCCTGCCGAGCACAAGGCCATCCTGCAGTACGCAGCGGAGGCCGTGTCATCGGCCAACGAATGGAAGGCGATGGATTATTACTCCAAGGACCTCCAGGAACTGATCAGCAAGGACAAGGTCAACGTTCAGCGAACGCCGAAGTCGGTTTTCGATGCGCAGATCAAGGCATGGGACGGCCTGATCGCCCAGCTCGGATCGGATCCGTTCATGAAGAAGGTGATGGACTCGCAGAAGGAATGGGTGCGCCGCGTGGTTTACTACAACATGAACAACGCGACGGATTACCGCGGCGCCTTCGAACACCACTTTCCCGGCGTACTCAAGGTCTGACGGGACAGGGGACATGAACAGGGGCGGCGCGATCGACGCGCCGCCCGGTCAGGAATTGGTGGGGGAATCCGGATGTGCGACTTTCCGCGAGTTCAGCTCGCATGACGAAATTTCTGTTCTTCATCGATGAACTCAGCACCTGGGTCGGAAAGGCGTTCGCCTGGCTGATCCTCGTTCTGACGCTGGGCGTCAGCTACGAGGTGTTCGTGCGCTACGTGCTGCGTGCACCGACCACGTGGGCCTTCGACATCAGCTACATCACCTATGGCGCGATGTTCCTGATGGCCGGCGCCTATACGCTGTCGCGCAACGGCCATGTGCGCGCCGACGTGGTCTACCGCCTCTGGTCGCCGCGCACGCAGGCGACGATGGACCTCGTCCTTTATATTTTGTTCTTCCTGCCGGCGATTGCGGCGCTGATGTATTCGGGCTGGAATTATGCCGCGATGTCGGTGCGCTTCCGCGAAGTCAGCATCTTCAGCCCGGCCGGCGTGCCGGTGTTTCCGCTCAAGGCGCTGATCCCGGTGACCGGCGTCCTGCTGTTTCTGCAGGGGATCGCTGAAATCATCCGCTGCGTGCTCTGCATCCGCACCGGCCGCTGGCCGCAGCGCCTGCACGATGTGGAGGAAACCGAGAGCCTCATCATCCGCGAACATCAGCAGGCGGCTGCGCAGTCGGGCGAGAAGGGAACAGGCGCATGACCGATCCCCAACTCGGCATGCTGATGCTGGGCCTGTTCATCTTCATCATCATGCTGGGCTTCCCGATCGCCTTCACGCTGATGGCGATGGGGGTCTCGTTCGGCTACTACGCCTACTACACCGCCGGGCAGGATTTCTTCGAGAATTGAATCTTCACGCTCCTGGTGCAGAAGACGTTCGAGGTCACGTCCAGCGACGTGCTGGTCGCGGTGCCGCTGTTCCTCTTCATGGGCTATCTGGTCGAGCGCGCAAACATTCTCGATCGCCTGTTCTACTCGCTGCAGTTGTCGATGAAGAACGTGCCGGGCGCGCTGGCGGTAGCCACGCTGATCACCTGCGCGATGTTCGCGACCGCCACCGGCATCGTCGGCGCCGTTGTCACGCTGATGGGCCTGCTGGCCTTGCCGGCGATGCTGCGCGCCGGGTACGACACCAAGCTGTCGGCGGGCGTGGTCTGCGCCGGTGGTTGCCTCGGCATCCTGATTCCGCCGAGCATTCTTCTGATCGTCTATGCGGCGACCGCCGGCGTTTCGGCGGTCAAGCTTTATGCGGCCGCGTTCTTTCCGGGGTTCCTGCTGGCCGGGCTCTATGTCGTCTACGTCATCGTCCGCGCGATGATCAATCCCGCGCTCGCGCCGAAGCTGCCACCCGAGCAGACCAATGTGCCGATCAGCACCGTAATCTGGGCGCTCGCCACGTCATTCCTGCCGCTGGCGTTGCTCATCGTTGCCGTGCTCGGCGCGATCCTGTTCGGCCTCGCGACACCGTCCGAGGCGGCCGCGGTAGGCGCGCTCATGAGCATCGTCCTGGCCGCCGCCTATCGTTCGCTCAACTTCACGATGATGCGCGAATCGGTGTATCTGACCGTGCGCGCCACCGCGATGGTCTGCTACCTGTTCATCGGTTCCTGGACGTTCTCCGCAGTATTTGCCGTGCTTGGCGGGCAGACCGTGGTCGAGCAGTTCTTCACCTCGATGAACCTGTCACCGATCATGTTCCTGCTGCTGACCCAGGTGATTATCTTCCTGCTGGGCTGGCCGCTGGAATGGACCGAGATCATCATCATCTTCGTGCCGATCTTCCTGCCGCTGCTTCCGCAATACGGCATCGATCCGATCTTCTTCGGCATCCTGGTCGCGCTGAACACGCAGACCGCATTCAACACGCCGCCGGTCGCGATGGCCGCCTTCTATCTGAAGGGCGTGGCGCCGCCGCAGGTGAAGCTCACCGACATCTTCTCCGGCGCGCTTCCCTTTGTCGGCCTGGTATTCTTGACCATGGCGCTGGTCTACATCTTCCCGGGAATTGCCCTTTGGTTGCCCGGCTACCTCTACGGATCGCGGTGAGCAGATTGGGCACGACGCTGAAAGGGCGCGGATGAACCTCAATGCGCTCAGCCTTGCGGAGGCAGCCGCCGGTGTTCGCGACGGCCGGTTCAGCTCGGCGGAACTGGTCGGCGACTGCCTCAAGCGCATCGACGAGGTCGACGGCAATATCGAGGCGTGGGCGTTCCTCGATCGCAACCACGCGATGCGGCAGGCCGAGGCCGCTGACGATCGTCGCAAGCAGGGCAAGCCGACCGGCCCGCTGCATGGCGTGCCCGTGGGCATCAAGGATATCTTCGACACCGGCGACATGCCGACCGAATTCGGATCGAAACTGTGGACCGGGCGCACGCCGCGGCGCGATGCGGCCGCTGTAGCGCGGTTGCGGGCGGCGGGCGCCGTGATCCTCGGCAAGACGGTGACGACCGAGTACGCCTACTTCAATCCGGGCAAGACAAGAAACCCGCACAACCCGGATCATACGCCGGGAGGGTCGTCCTCGGGCTCAGCCGCGGCCGTCGCGGCGCTGATGGTGCCCGGCGCCATCGGCTCGCAGACCAACGGCTCCGTGATCCGCCCCGCCGCCTTCTGCGGCGTGGTCGGCTTCAAGCCGACACACGGCCTGATTCCGCGGAGCGGCGCGCTGCTGCTGTCGCGGGCGCTCGATCATGTCGGCGTATTTGCACGCTCGGTGGATGATGCGGCGCTGCTCGCACAGATTCTGGCGGGCTTCGACGAGGAGGATCCGGATACGCGCCCGCTCGCGCTACCGCCCTTTGTCGATGTGGCCGCAAGCGAGCCGCCGTTGCCGCCGCGCCTGGCCTTCGTCCGCTCGCCTTCCTGGAAGCACGCCGAGAAGGTGACCACGGAGGCATTCGCCGAATTGGTGGAAGCGCTGGGTGAGCAGATTTCCGAGGTCGAGATCGGCCCGGGTTTCGACCGCGCCATCGACATGCACCGCACGGTCATGGAAGTGGAGATGGCGCACAACCTGCATCGTGATTTCGAGCGGGGCAGCGACTCCCTGAGCCAGGTGCTCCGCGCGCTGATCGAACGCGGGCGCAAGACCCTCGCCGTCGACTATACGCGGGCGCTGGCGGGCAGCGCGACGCTCAACGCCGCGCTCGACGGCCTGTTCGACGAATACGATGCGATTCTGACCCCGGCCGCGCCAGGCCCCGCGCCGCGCGGCCTCGACAGCACTGGAAACCCGGCGTTCTGCTCGACCTGGACCTATCTCGGAACGCCGGCAGTGTCGCTGCCGCTGCTGCAATCGGAGAGCGGCATGCCCATCGGCGTGCAGCTGGTCGGGCGTCGTGGCAACGATGCGCGGCTGTTGCGCACCGCCAACTGGCTTGTCAAGAAACTCGGAAAACGTGGCCGCGCGACGAAGACGGGTGCGGGCCGCGCGAAAACAGGGAGCGCCGGATGACCAACTTCATCACGGGACTGATCGGCGTTGTGGGCGTCTGCACGTTTCTCGGCATCATGCTCTGGTGGATCAAGGCGGTGCCGCTGATCATCATCTGCGTGCTGGTGATGTCGCTGTTGATCTACGACTTCTACCAGTCGTTCCGCGCCAACGGCAACGGAGCGAGGTGAGCCGCAATTGAACGCGCGAGAACTACTGCCCGTGGCTCGCCAGCATCTGCTGGCAGGCCTTGCTGATCTTCGCGCGGTTCTGCTTCAGGCAGGCCAGTACGACCTGGTCGCCGTCCTGCATCTGCGCCCGGCAAAAGCGCGAGACGTCACGCGCGCAGGCGTCATGTCCCTTCTGCTGTTGAGCCGACGCGCCCGTTGCCATCAAAACCAGCGCAATCGCGAAAAGAATCTTGGTCATTTAGCTGTGCCTTCATACCCGGAAAACCTAATGCGCGGCTTATATCGTGTTTTCCGGCGAAGCGAACGCATCCGGACAGGAATCTCGCGGTGGAACCGCGCCGAACCTCAGTCCACGTGAACGCCGCAAAAACGGAAAAACGCCTGCGTCGCAAAGACGCAAGCGTTTTTTCCGAGCCGATCAGAACCGCAGGTTTATTGAGCGGCGAGCTTGCCGGACTTCTGCGCCGCCATGTCGCGATCCATCACGGAGCGGCAGCCGGTGCTGAGGTCGGAGCGATGCTTGATCATGCAGGCCGTGATCTTCGGAATGTTCGGGATCTCCGAGCTGCAGAGGCGGAACGCGTCGCCGGTGCACTGCTGCTGCGCTTCGGCGCTGAAGGCGAAGCTTGCGGTCGAGGACACGGCGGAAAACGAAGCGGCGAAAGCCAGTGCGATACTGACCTTGCGAACGGTGGTGGTGAACAGTGCGGTCATTGTCGGCTCCCGTTGGCCCGGTCATCCGGACCCGTTGTTGATGGGTGGAGGATGCGCCTGATCCGGCCCGCCGACTGTGACTGTCATCACACAGGGTAGACTCCCCAATTAAAGCCCTAATTTTCCTGCGCTAACTGCCTCGTGTTGGGGAGGCGTTAAGACATTGTTCGCATTAATGCCGCGTTGCGTGTGTGTAGCCTGCGTATTTGGAAAGAGTAGCGATGCGTAATGCGTTCGGCCTGATGCTGGCCAGTGTTGTTGCGGCGGCTGTGATCGCCGGAGTTTGGTTCTGGACGTCAGCGCCGCGCGCCGATGCAGCGGCCCCTCAAACCACCGCCGCCCGCAAGGCCGAGCCCGCCCCGCCGGCGAAGCTTTCGAAGGATGACGTCGAGGCCACCGCGTCGCTATCGAAGCCGGCCCCCGCGCCCGTCCCCGCTCCGGCCCCTGCGCCCGTGCCGCAGCCGATGAAATCGGCCTGCGCCAATCCCGATGCGCTCGGCGTCAGCCGCATCGTCGTGATCGACACCACCGGCGGACCCGGCTTCGGCTTCCTGCAGTACAAGCAGTTCGACTTCCTGACCGACAAGGAAGTGGTGCTGACCTTCGACGACGGCCCGTGGCCGACCACGCCCGCCGTGCTCAAGGCGCTGGCGGATGAATGCACCAAGGGTTTGTTCTTCCCGGTCGGCAAGCACACCACCTATCATCCCGACATCCTCAAGCAGGTGTTCGCCGCCGGCCATACCGTCGGCTCGCACACCTGGTCGCACGCGCATCTCGACAGCAAGAAGCTGACCGAAGCGCAGATGAAGGAAGAGATCGAGAAGGGCTTTAGCGCCGTGAAGATGGCAATCGGGACCGCGCCTGCGCCGTTCTTCCGCTTCCCCGGACTGGGCCACACGCAGGTTGCGCTGGGCTATCTGGCTTCGCGCAACATCTCGATGTTCTCGGTCGATGTTGATTCCAACGACTTCAAATCGGCGGGTCCCGACCAGGTCATCAACAACGTCATGACCAAGCTCGACAAGCAGGGCAAGGGCGTCATCCTGATGCACGATTTGCAGAAGCACACGGCGCAGGCCTTGCCGACGCTGCTGCGCCGCCTCAAGGCCGGCGGCTACAAGGTCGTGCAGATGCGCGCCAAGCAGCAGCTCGAAACCCTTCCGGAATATGATGCGATGCTGGTCAAGGATCAGAAGGTGCCGGCCGTCGCCAGCCGTCCGATCTCCAGCGTGGTGCAGACGGTTTCGCAATAGGGATTGCGCGCAGGGCCACTTGGCCGTTTGCGTTACCCAACAACAACGCGCCCAGCAAATTCAAATCCGCCGGGCGCGTTTTGTTTTCGCAGGGTTACCAGTAGATGCCGTGCCGGTTCAGTTCGCGGATGATGCGCGCTTCGGTCCAGTAGCGCTTGCGCCGCGGCTTCTCGCTCTTCGAGGTCGATGCCGTCTTGCGGGCGATCGGCTTGGCAGGCTCCGCCGTGGGCTGTTCGACCTGAGCCGCCGGGGCGGCCTTCGGTGCTTCGGCTTTCGGTTCGACGACCGCCGGCCGCTCGATATATTTCGGCGCTTCGGTCCTGGGTGTTTCAGTGCCGGGCGCTTCCACCCTCGGCGCTTCCACGGCCTGCGGAATTTCCGCGGTCCGCGGCCCGTCGGCCGCCTTGGCCGGCGCGGTCGCGGCGGTGGTCTCGCCGCCCGCCAGCGAAAGACTGCGGTCGCCGGCCTGCGCGGCGGCGGATGCCAGAACGAAACCTGCGATCAGAATGAATTTGCGCATGATTAGAATCTCCCCTTCAGGTCGACGGGGAAACTAGTCCGGGTCAGTGGATTGTTATGTGAGATAGGTCACGCTAACGCGTGCGGCCAACGACCTGCCCGAGCGATTTTTTTGAGAAGCTGGTGCCGCAAACAGGACTCGAACCTGTGACCCCGTCATTACGAATGACGTGCTCTACCAACTGAGCTATTGCGGCGGACCAAATCGGCGTTCGGGAATGACCCGAAAACGCCCGCACCTGATATCGGGCGGAGCCCCGATTGGCAAGAAGGGTTAGCTGCCGCCCAGTCGGGACCAGAATCCGCGCCAGCCGCCGGCCTGGGCCTTGAGTTGGGCCTTGGGCTGGCCGATTTGTTCCGCAAATTCGTCAGGCGTGTCCTCGTCGTCGACCCCGGGGTCGTCGGGCGCCCGGACGATGGGAATCACCGCCGGGATTGGGGCCGGAACCGCCTTCGGTATGTCCTGCCGCGACCGGAACAGGGGCGCAGGTTGCGGCGGAGCCGGTTCGGCCGGCACGGGTGACGGCGCGGGCTCTGCGGCCGGAGCCGCATCGGCAGGAGCAACCTCGGCAGTGGCGGGCGGCGGGGCGTTGTCCTGCGCGGCGGTTGACGCCGAGGGAGCCTCCGGGACTGATGGCGATAGCGCCGCCTCCACCTCGATCGCCTGCGGCGGTTCGATTACGACCGCGCGGCGCGGCGTCGCCAGCATGGCTTCCTCGAACGGCGAGGCTTCGATCGTATCGCCCCGGTCCGACGGCAGTGCCGCGACCGGGGTCTGCCACTGGAACGCATCGAGACGCCCGGTGACCGGCGACACCGGCCGCCAGCGATCGCTGACATAGCCGTCCGCCGTCCACGCCGGATCGTGCAGCGCGCGCACCGCGCGCAGGGTCCATGCCCGCGCCCGGCCGCTATCGCCGTGCTCGGTGCGTTCGAGCTCCGCCATCAGCAGCGCGACGCGCTGCGTAGGCTGGGCGATGAACGGCGCCAGCGCCTCGCGCGCTTTGGTGAATTCGGATGCGTCGATCGCGGCGCGCGCAATCGCCAGTGCGCCCTCGATGTGCCCCGGCGCCTTGGCCGCGAGCGTCTCGACCCGCACCAGCCGCTGGCGCGCGGAATCGCCGAGCTTCACATGCGCATAGGCGTCGGCGAGATCGGGATGCGGCTGCGCCAGCCACGCCGTCTCGACGATGCGCAACGAACGCCGCACCTGGTGCGCCTCGCTCTCGAACTTGCTCGCAAGAACTGCGGCCGGCACCAGCGTCGGCGCCAGCTTGATCGCTTCCATCACGCTCTGGCGCGACAGATCGCGATCGGTCTTTTCGAATTCGAGCGCGCGCGCCGTCAGCAATACGCCGCGCTGCCGGCGATAGGTGGCCTTGTCGATCAGCCCGGAACTCTGATTGTTGTCGAGTATCTTCAGCGCGCCGGTCCAGTCGCCTTTCGCGCAGCAGAAGCCGAGCACCGCATGCGACGCCCATGACGACGACGGCGACAGTTTCAGCGCCTCCTCGGCGACGATGACGGCAGCGACCGGATCATCGGCGCGCTGCGCCTCGATGAACAGGCCGCGCAGGCCCAACAGCCTTGTATCCTCGCGCTCGGCCATGGCGCGGAAGGCGCGGTGCGCGCCTTCGCGGTCGCCGTCGAGCTGCGCCGACTGCGCGTGCAACAGCAGCGCCAGCGGATCCTGCGATGCAAGCTTGCGGGCGACCTCGGCGTGCGCACGCGCCGCGGAGGAATCACCGTGCCCGATCGCCAGCAAGCCTTGCGTGATCGCGTTCCGGCCGCGGGCCAGACGCTGCTCGCGGCGGCTGCGCCGGATACGCCCCGGCGCGCGCCACAGAGCGCGAACAATCGCCCAAATCATCATCGCCGCAACGACGACGATGCCCAGCGCCAGCGCAAACACCGGAAGCGTCGTCTGGATGCGGTAGCCGCCCCATGACAACACGATATCGCCGGTCTGCTCGGCAACCCAGGCCGCGCCCGCCGCGCCCAGCGCGATCAACAGCAGAAACAGAATGATCCGGATCATCGAAATCCTTACTGCGCCGGTTTGGCGAGCACGGCCATGGCGTCGGCCGCGAATTGACGGGATGCAGCCAGCGCGGCGTCGCGCGCGTCGGCCCGTTCGAGCCAGCCTTGTGCCGCTGCGCGATCGGCAGGCTCCAGTGTCTTCAGCTCGCGCCTCGCCTCGCTGGAATCGTTGCGCAGCGCTGCCGCGGTGATCCGCGCCACCACCGCGCCGCGGTCCTTGCCTGCCGTGTCGGTGCGCTCGATCTTGACCAGCTTCGCCGCGCCCGCCTGCAGCTTCTCGACGATGCCCGATCCGGTCGTGGCGGGGTCCTGCTGCGCGGCCGGTAACAGTTTCGGCACCAGGGCCAGCAATTCGGTGCTGAGCCTGTTGGCGTTCGGCACACCCTTGTCGGCGAATTGATCGAGCGGCTTCAGGACATCGGGCTGCGGCGCCAGCGCCTTCGCCGCCGCCAGCGCCGTCGGATAGGGATCGCCGGTCCGCACCAGCACGTCGAGCAGGGCGCCGGCCACCACGCGGCGCAGCGCCAGATCGTCGGCGGGCTTGCTGTCGCCCTTGTTGGCCTCACCGATCCTGCTGCCTTGCTGCGCGATCTCGGCGCGTTGCGCCTGAAGCTGGCTTTCGATTCCGGCGATACGGCCCTCGACCGCGGAGAGATCCGGCGACGACGCCACGCCATCGCCGCGCGGCGCGGCCTTCACGTCGGCGATGGCCGATTGGAGCTTCTCGCTTTGGCCGCGTATGGCCGCGAGCTCGGTGCTCAACGACGCCACGGATTTTTCCAGCGCCTCGCTGCGCGCAGCCGCGGCCGGGTCGGCCACCGGCGCGGCCGGCTTGCTGGTTTTCGAACTCCAGCCCGGCGATGCGCGCAGTGAGACCGTCGATGGCGGCGGCATTGATCTGTGGCGCGGGCGGCACGGTCACCGGCTGGATCGGGGGCCAGCCCAGCATCCACCCAACGCCGATCACGAGCGCGGCGGCCACCGCACCCGAGACGGGCGCGACGATCCAGGGCGAGACAGGTCGAGGCGCCGTCGCCGGTGCCGGTGCCGGCTGGGCTCGCTCGCGGGTTCGGAAGCTGCGGCGTCAACGGTCGGCTGCGGCTCGGTCGAAACGTCGGTTGCCTCCAGTTCGATGGTCGGCGGCGGGCGCTTCGGTCGCTCCGAATCGGCCTTCGATCCAGTGTCTTCGGGCCTGTCATCGACCATCACGAGGTTCCCTTGTCTCAAGCGGTACCGGAACTTAGCAGAATCGGAACGTGTTAGAGCATGATCCGGCGGAGCCGGCACCGATTTTCGGAAAAGGCCTGCTACGACTAAGGATTAGCGGCCGGCCGCGGGCCGCAAGGCCCGGTCCAGAGCCGCCAACAACCCCTCCTCGTCCGGTGATGCCGCGGCCATGACCCGGGTCGCCCCGGCATCGCGCAACACGGAGGCGACGGCGGCCGAGATGCAGCATTGCGGCAGAGCCAGCGCCGAAATCTCGACGCCCGCGGAACGCGTCGCCTCAAGGAACGCGCGGGCGCTGCGACGTGAATAATGCAGCACCGCCTCGATCCGATGCGCCACGAAGGCGTCATATATCTCCCGCGGCAGATCGGAAGCCGGCACCATCCGATACGTGGTGTGCGTCACGACGGTCAGCCCGTTTTCGCCGAGTTCGCCGGCGAGATCGCGCGCAAGATCGGCGCCTGCGAGATACAGCAGCGGGTTGGCCTTCTTCAATTGCTTCGACTTCACGCTGGCCAGCACGAGGTCGCGCAAGGCGCCGCCGTCACCCCTGGCCGCCGTCACCTCGCCGAATCCGGCAGCGCGCGCCGCCGCGCGGTCTGCTCGCCTACCGCATAGAGCGGCAGTTTCAGCAAGCGGCTGCCGGCAAGATCAGGCCCGAGGCCGCGAAGTGCATTGGCGCTGGTGACGATGACCGCGCCATAACGCGCATCCTCGTCGTCCTGGAACGGGACCGGCTCGAAGCGCAGCATCGGGGCGCGCAGGACCTCAAAGCCCTTCGCGCGCAAAGCCTGGGCGGTGGTCTCATCGTCGGGGTGCGGGCGCGTGACCAGAACGGCCATATTCAGGAACTCCACCAGGACGATTTCGGCATGACCGGGCGATTGCACGTTGAGACCTCGTAATGCTACCCGGTTACGGAAACGTTGTGACAGGGCAATATCCGCAGAAGTGGACACCGGTTTTGCGGAAGATCATGCTCTGACAAGCGTCAGGACGGGATGACGACTGGAATTGAAGTCATCTCGCGCCCCGCGATAGCGCAAGGAGCCGAATTGGACAACGACACGCCGATGCTGGTGCTGGGTATCGAGACCACCTGCGATGAAACCGCGGCTGCCGTGGTCGAACGCCAGAGCGACGGCAGCGGCCGGATCCTGTCCAATATCGTGCGCTCGCAGATCGACGAGCACGCCCGTTTCGGCGGCGTGGTGCCGGAGATCGCCGCGCGCGCCCATGTCGACCTGCTCGACGGCATCGTCGGCCAGGCCATGACCGAAGCCAATGTTGAATTCGCGCAATTGTCCGCGGTGGCCGCCGCCGCCGGCCCCGGCCTGATCGGCGGGGTCATCGTCGGCCTGACGACGGCGAAGGCGATCGCGATGGTACACGACACGCCGCTGATTGCGGTGAACCACCTCGAGGCCCATGCGCTGACGCCGCGGCTCACCTGCGCGCTGGCTTTCCCTTACTGCCTGTTCCTTGCCTCTGGCGGACACACCCAGATCGTCGCGGTCGTCGGCGTCGGCAACTATGTGCGGCTCGGCACCACTGTCGATGACGCGATGGGCGAGGCGTTCGACAAGGTCGCCAAGATGCTGTCGCTGCCCTATCCGGGCGGGCCGCAGGTCGAGCGGGCAGCAGCGGCCGGCGACGCCCGGCGGTTTGCCTTTCCACGGCCGATGCTCGGACGCCCCGATGCCAACTTCTCGTTGTCCGGGTTGAAGACCGCGGTCCGCAACGAGGCCAGCCGCATGACGCCGCTGGAGCCGCAGGATGTCAGCGATCTCTGCGCGAGTTTTCAGGCCGCGGTGCTGGAATCGACCGCGGACCGTTTGAGTGTCGGCTTGCGATTGTTTCACGAACGGTTCGGCCCGCCGCGCGCGCTGGTCGCCGCCGGCGGCGTTGCCGCCAATCGCGCCATTCGCGGCGCGCTGCAGGACGTCGCCGCGAAAGCGCAGACCACGCTGATCATTCCACCGCCGGCGCTCTGTACTGATAACGGCGCGATGATCGCCTGGGCCGGCGCGGAGCGGATGGCGCTCGGCCTGACCGACACGATGGACGCGCCGCCGCGTGCCCGCTGGCTGCTCGACGCCAGCGCGGCGGCGCCGGCCGGCTTCGCCAACACCCGCGCGGGATTTTGAACATGACCGCCGGCAATTCGGTCGCGGTGATCGGCGCGGGCGCGTGGGGCACGGCGCTCGCGGCCGCGGCGGCGCGGGCCGGGCGCGACGTGACGCTCTACGCCCGCAATGCCGAGGCCGTCGCGCAGATGACCTCGGCGCGCAGCAATTCGCGGCTGCCCGGCGTTCGCGTCGATGAGCGGATCAGCATCACCGGCGACATCGCCGTGGCTGCGCGGGCGGATATCGTGCTGATCGCCACGCCCGCGCAGCATTTGCGCGAGGCCGTCGCGGCACTGGCGCCGCATCTGAAGAAGGCTGCGCCCATCATCGCCACCGCCAAGGGCATCGAGCGCGGCACCCACAAATTCATGACCGAGGTGATCGCGGAAGCCGCGCCCGATGCGACGCCTGCGATCCTGTCGGGACCGAGTTTTGCCGACGACGTCGCGCGCGGGCTGCCGACGGCGGTCACGCTGGCGGCGAAGGACGAGAAGCTCGCGGCTGCGCTGGTGCAGGCGCTGGGCTCGGCGACGTTCCGGCCCTATCACACCACAGATATCCGTGGCGTCGAGATCGGGGGCGCCGCCAAGAACGTGCTGGCGATCGCGGCAGGCATCGTCGAAGGACGCAGGCTCGGCGCCTCGGCGCTGGCTGCCTTGACCACGCGCGGCTTCAGCGAACTCGCGCGCCTCGGCCGGGCCTGCGGCGCGCGCAGCGAAACGCTCGCCGGCCTCTCCGGGCTCGGCGACCTGATCCTGAGCTGCTCGAGCCCGCAATCGCGCAACTTCGCGCTCGGCCGCGCGCTCGGCCGCGGCGAGCAGCCGAACCGTGACAAGCTCGCCGAAGGCGAATTCACCGCGCCGGTGCTGATCGAACTCGCGGCTTCGCAGGACGTCGACATGCCGGTATCAAATGCGGTCGCGGCGATCCTGAGCGGCAGGGCAACGATCGACGCCGCGATCGAGGGCCTGCTGACGCGGCCGTTCAAGGCGGAGGAATGACGATGGCGTACTGGCTGGTGAAATCCGAACCCTCGGTCTGGTCGTGGGACCAGCAGGTCACGAAGGGCGCGAAGGGCGAGGCCTGGACCGGCGTGCGCAATTTCACCGCGCGACAGAACCTCATGGCGATGAAGAAGGGCGACAAGGCGTTCTTCTATCACTCCAACGAAGGCAAGGAGATCGTCGGCATCGCCGAAGTGATCAAGGAGGCCTATCCCGATCCAACCGACAAGACGGGCAAGTTCGTCTGCGTCGACATCAAGGCGGTCAAGCCGCTGAAGACGCCGGTGACGCTCGCCGCCATCAAGGCCGACAAGAAACTCGCCGCCATGGCGCTGGTGAACTATTCCCGCCTGTCGGTGCAGCCGGTGACGGCGGAAGAGTGGAAGATGGTCTGCAAGATGGGCGGGATGTAGCTCGTTCCCACTTCCCCTCTCCCCTTGTGGGAGAGGGTGGATCGACGACGCGAAGCGGCGGCGAGACGGGTGAGGGGTATCCCTCCGCGGAGACAGACCCCTCATCCGGCGCTTCGCGCCACCTTCTCCCACAAGGGGAGAAGGAAGAAAAATCAAGCCGCCGCCGCGGTCACCACCTGCGCCAGCAACTGCTCGCGCTTGGCTTGCGTGCGATAGCCCTTCATCGTCGCGGCGAAGCGTTCGAGGATGCCGTCCTCGAAGGCGGTGACGATGGTGTCGTGGACGTAGCTCTTGCGGCAGATCGCCGGCGTGTTCGACAATTCGTCGGCCGCGGCGCGCACCGCATCCAGCACCTGCCTCTTGCGGCCGTGGGCGCTGGCGGCCGGCGAGATCCGCGACAGCGATTCCAGCACCACGGCGGACGCCATCAGCGTACGGAAGTCCTTCAGCGAAATCTTGATGCCGGCGATCTCGCGCAGGAACGAATTCACCGTCGACGTCGAGACCGTGCGAACGGTGCCGGAATTGTCGCGATACTGGAACATGCGCTTGCCCGGCACGGAGCGCAGGATGCCGATGGCGCGCACCAGCTTTGCGGCGTCGCATTCCTTGCGCACGGCCTTGCCGCCCTTGGCCTTGAAGGTCAGGACGAAGCTGTCGTCCTCCAGCATGACGTTGGATTTCAAAAGTGTGGTCGCGCCGCGGGTGCCGTTGAGGCGGGCATAGGATTCGTTGCCGGGCCGGATCGCGGTGCGGGCGATCAGCTCGATGACCGCCGAGAGCGCGAACTCCCGCGTCGGTTCGTCGCCCGACAGGTGCGCCGAGACGTTCCGCCGGATCTTCGGCAGCGCCGCGACCAGCCGCGCCAGGCGATGCGCCTTGCGCTGCTCGCGGACCTTTTCCCAATCGGCGTGGTAGCGGTATTGCAGCCGCCCGGCCGCATCGATGCCGACGGCCTGCAGATGCGAACTCGGATCGGCCGAATAGCGCACGTCGCGATAGGCCGGCGGCACCGCCATCGAGTGCAGGCGGCGGATGGTGCCGGCATGACGGATCTGCGTGCCGTTGGCGCGATGGAATGAATAACCCTTGCCGCGCTTGACGCGGCGGATGGTCAGCCCGTTCTGGTCGCCGAGCTTGAGGCCGAGTTCCTCGGCCAGATCTTCGACGGAGGTCTTGACGGTGACGGGCGCTTTCGGTGACGGCTTGCCGGTTTCCCTGACGGTTTCCTTGGGCAATTGCCCGAGCGCTTCCGCCAGTGCAACGGCAGGATCGGCGGAAACGGGCCGCGTAGCCTCGAAACTCTGCTGATCCATCATGACCGTTGTCGCTCTATCTCACCTGTCTGCCGGTAATGCCGGTTATCGTGGCTTGGTTCCGGAGGGCCGTCCGGACCCGGAAAGGCCATTTAGGGCGTAAAGGTTAGCTTTGCGAGTCTCAATTCCGTCATTGACGGTTATTAGATACCGTTCATGGGAGCCATTCCGGCAATAGCGTTGATTTTTGCCTCGGCCGAAACGGCAAATGCACGCGCTCTTGATCAGGAACAAGGCTGCCGGCGGACCGCCCGACCAAGGTCGCAGACGTTTCCGCCTTGTCCGGGCAACGCCCCGCGACGCATAATCATTGTAACAATCAACACGGCTTGCGGCCGCCGCCGGCACCGCGATGAGTGGAGGGAAAGATGTCCGAGAAGATCTACGATGTGCCCGCGGAATGGTCCAAGCGCGCCTTTGTCGACGACGCCAAGTACCGCGAGATGTATGACCGCTCGGTCAAGGATCCCAACGGCTTCTGGGGCGAACAGGCCCGGCGCATCGACTGGATCAAGCCGTTCCACAAGGTCGAGAACGTCTCCTACGCGCCCGGGAACATCTCGATCAAATGGTTCGAGGACGGCGTCCTCAACGTCGCCTGGAACTGCATCGACCGGCATCTCGACACGCGCGGCGACCAGACCGCGATCATCTGGGAAGGCGACGATCCCTCGCAATCCAAGCACATCACCTACCGCCAGTTGCACGACGAAGTCTGCAAGATGGCCAACATCCTGCGCACCCGAAACGTCAAGAAGGGCGACCGCGTCACCATCTATCTGCCGATGATCCCGGAGGCGGCCTACGCGATGCTGGCCTGCGCGCGGATCGGCGCCATTCACTCCGTGGTGTTCGCCGGCTTCTCGCCGGACAGCCTCGCGCAGCGCATCACCGACTGCCAGTCCAAGATCATCATCACCGCCGACGAGGGCCTGCGCGGCGGCAGGAAGGTTCCGCTGAAAGCCAATGTCGATGCCGCGATCGAAAAGAGCGGCGGCGTCGACTGGGTGGTCGTGGTCAAGCGCACCGGCGCTGCCGTCGATATGAACCCGACGCGCGACTTCTGGTACCACGAAGCCGCCGAGATGGTGACGACCGAATGCCCGGTCGAGCACATGCACGCGGAAGACCCGCTGTTCATTCTCTATACGTCGGGCTCCACCGGCCAGCCCAAGGGCGTGCTGCACACCTCGGGCGGCTATCTCGTGTTCGCGGCGATGACGCATCAATACGTGTTCGACTATCACGACGGCGACATCTACTGGTGCACCGCCGACGTCGGCTGGGTCACCGGCCACAGCTACATCCTCTATGGGCCGCTGGCGAACGGCGCGACCACGCTGATGTTCGAAGGCGTGCCGAACTATCCTGACAATTCGCAGGTTCTGGAACGTCATCGACAAGCACAAGGTCAACATCTTCTACACCGCGCCGACCGCGATCCGCGCGCTGATGCAGTCCGGCGACGGCCCCGTGCAGAAGACCTCGCGCAAGAGCCTGCGGCTGCTCGGTTCGGTCGGCGAGCCGATCAATCCGGAAGCGTGGGAGTGGTATCACCGCGTCGTCGGCGACGGCCGCTGCCCGATCGTCGACACCTGGTGGCAGACCGAAACCGGCGGCATCCTGATCACGCCGCTGCCGGGCGCGACCAAGCTCAAGCCGGGCTCGGCGACGCGGCCGTTCTTCGGCGTGGTGCCCGAGATCGTCGATGCCGAGGGCAAGGTGCTGGACGGCGAATGCACCGGCAATCTCTGCATCGCCAGATCCTGGCCGGGCCAGATGCGCACCGTCTATGGCGACCACGCCCGCTTCGAGCAGACCTATTTCTCGACCTACAAGGGCAAGTACTTCACCGGCGACGGCTGCCGGCGCGACGCCGACGGCTATTACTGGATCACCGGCCGCGTCGACGACGTCATCAACGTCTCCGGCCACCGCATGGGCACCGCCGAAGTCGAGAGTTCGCTGGTCGCGCACGCCAAGGTGTCGGAAGCCGCCGTGGTCGGCTATCCCCACGACATCAAGGGCCAGGGCATCTACGCCTACGTGACGCTGATGGCCGGCACCGAGCCGACCGAGGAGTTGCGCAAGGAGCTGGTAGCCTGGGTGCGCAAGGACATCGGTCCGATCGCTTCCCCCGACCAGATCCAGTTCGCGCCGGGCCTGCCCAAGACCCGTTCCGGCAAGATCATGCGCCGCATCCTGCGCAAGATCGCCGAGGACGAGCCTTCGAGCCTCGGCGACACCTCGACGCTGGCCGATCCGGCCGTGGTCGACGACCTCGTGCAGAACCGGCAGAACAAGAAGGGCGCGCCGGCGTAGAAGGGCACGCCGGCCTGGTGCGGCCGCCAGGGCACTGCCGCGCGCGCTCGGGCCGCGCGGCAGCGGCGACCGGCAATCTCCGCGACACATCCAGGGCGGGCCAATAGCGGCCGGCCTCACGCGCTTGTCATCGGCGAAGGCTCGCCGGCGGGCGTTTCCGGCCATGTGTTGTTTTCCGGTCATTTACTTTATTTCGAACATTTTCTTTGTTCGCTCCAACGAACGAGTCTCAAGGCCGGCGTGGAAACCACCCGGTTAATCCGCGCGGTTAAGAATGCGTGGGCGAGACCGCGAACCTGCGTTGGCGGGTTTGAAGGCGAAATGATTGCGCCCCGGCTGGGGCAGACGAGCGAAAACGGGGCTGATCATGTCGATAAGGATTGCGGTGGCGCTGGCCGTCACCATCGGGGCGGGCGTCGTGATGTCGTCGGCAGCGCACAGGCGCGGCCGGAAATGGTCGGGCATCCACGGCGACTACACGCCGGGCACGATCGTGGTGAAGACCGGCGAACGCCGGCTCTATCTCATCCTCGATTCCGGCCGCGCCATGCGCTACCCGGTCGGCGTCGGCAGCGCCGGCAAGCAGTGGACCGGCACCACCACGGATCGACGGCAAGTACCTCAACCCGGCCTGGTCGCCGCCGAGCGAAGTGAAGCGCGACAAGCCCGACATGCCCGACGTGATTCCCGGCGGCTCGCCGCGCAACCCGATGGGCGTGGCGGCGATGACGCTGGCCGGCGGCGAATACGCCATCCACGGCACCAACGTGCCCAGCTCGGTCGGCGGCTTCGTGTCCTACGGCTGCATCCGCATGCTGAACGACGACATCACCGATCTCTATCAGCGCGTGTCGATCGGCACGACCGTGATCGTGACGCGCTGATCGATCAGCTCAGCCTGAATGCAAAGCCGCGCGACCGCGCGGCTTTTTCATTTGGGCAGCGACTGGTCGACGTTCGCGCACCAGCCGTTGCGGTGGCCGCCGCCGTAGCTGCGGACATGGCCCGATGCGAGCAGCGCGGCCGAGACATTGCCGGTCCGCCGCGTGGCGACGTCGGCGACGACCCGGCCGGCATATTTGTCCGGCCCGATATTGGAGATCGCGACACTCGCCGTCGCCGAGCAGCGCGCGCAAGGCAACGGTGGCGGCCTCGGCCATCTCGCAGTTCCTGCGGACAGGCCGCCTTGAGTTCCGGCGCATCGATGCCGCGCAGGCGGATGCGCGTGGTCGGCTCGAGCCCCGGCTCGAGATGAACCCGCGCCTCGAACGTGTCGCCGTCGATGGTGCGGAGCACGTCGACGGCATGGCGCGCATCGGGACTTCCGGCCCGCTTCAGGATCATCTCGGCGTCGCGTGCGCGCCTGGCTGTCGGCCGAGGTAGCCAGGGCCACTGCACCCACTGCCGCACCGGCAGCATCGTCACTGCGACCACGGCGCCCACGAACACCCACGGCAGGGCCGCCGAAAACCAGCGCCGCCGTGGGCGCGCGCGAACGACGGATTGCGGGACATGTGCGCTCATGCCGAGGACATAGTCGCCGGACTAAGGCCTGAGTCGGGGTTGCCCGGCAAGGCCGCGCGCTCAAAAATCCGAGGCGATGCCGTTGCGCTCCCAATCGCCATAGCGGGTCGGTTCCGGACCCTTCGGGCCCTGAAATTCCTTCTGCCTGCGGCGTGGCGCTGGCCGCAGCGGCCTTGCGGCGCGCCTCGGCCTCGGCGAGCGCCCGCTCGGCGGCCGGCGTCAGCGTCTTGCGCTCCGCGACGGGCGCGTCAGAGGACGGATTGTCGGTCATCGCAACACTCCCATAGCACGGGGATGGATGCATAGCATGACATCACAATCGTGAAATCGTCTGTGGCGATTCTTACATTTGGCATATTCGCATGCCAAATCGGTTTTCCGTTTCAATGGCATGAGCCGAAACCTTTCAGCCTCCCGAGACATTCGCCGATTCTATGCCACCTTCAACGATTCGCAGTACCTTCCGAAGTGCCCGGCCTCGCGGCGCGCAGGATCGCAGCCGACATTCTCGATGGCGTGCTGCACAAGCACCGCACCCTCGACGACCAGCTCGACGGCGCCGGCGCGCATCCCGGCCTGAAGACGCTCGCCGACCGCGACCGCGCATTGATGCGGCGGCTGGTGGCGACCATCCTGCGGCGGCTCGGCACGCTCGGCCATCTGCTGTCGCGACTGCTCGATCGCGGCATCCCGACCGACGCGCCGCGCGCGCAAAGCGCGCTCCTGATCGGCGCCGCGCAGATCCTCTGGATGGACGTGCCCGACCATGCCGCCGTCGATCTTTCGGTGCGGCTGGTGCAGTCGGACCGGCGCGCCGCAAAATATGCCGGCCTCGTCAACGCCGTGCTGCGCCGCTGCGCCCGCGAGGGCCAGCCGCTGATCGACGAGGTCAAAGGCGCAGACGCTCGACATTCCGCCGTGGCTGTTGGCGCGCTGGATCGGCGCCTATGGCGAAGCGACCGCGCGCGACATGGCGCACGGCCATCGGCCACGAACCGTCGCTCGACATCACCGTGAAATCGGACGCCCCGCAATGGGCGACCCGCCTGCACGGCGAGACCTTGCCGACCGGCACCGTGCGCACGCTGCTGCAGGGATCGGTGACGATGCTGCCCGGCTTCAGCGAAGGCCAGTGGTGGGTGCAGGACGCCGCCGCCGCGCTGCCGGCGCGCCTGTTCGGCGACATCAGCGGCAAGTCGATCGTCGACCTCTGCGCCGCGCCCGGCGGCAAGACCGCGCAGCTCGCGCTTTCCGGCGCGCGTCGTCACCGCGGTCGATCGTTCGCCGGCGCGGATGGCGCGGCTGCGCGACAACCTCGCGCGGCTGTCGCTGCAGGCCGAAGCCGTGGTGACCGATGCGGCCGAGTGGCCGGGCGGCGGCAATGGCGGCTATGACGGCGTGCTGGTCGATGCGCCCTGCACCTCGACCGGCACCATCCGCCGCCACCCCGACGTGGCCTGGCTGCGGCAGGAAGCCGACATCGCCGCGCTGACGACGTTGCAGAAGCGGCTGCTGCAGAAGGCGGTCGCCCTGCTCAAGCCGGGCGGAACGCTGGTCTATTGCACCTGTTCGCTGGAACCGGAAGAAGGCGAGCAGGCCATCGCCTCCCTGCTGGCCACCGAAGCCGGCATGCGCCGCGCCCCGGTCGATGCGAGCGAGGTCGCAGGCCTCGGCGAGATCGTCACCGCCGAGGGCGATCTGCGCACCCTGCCCTGCCATCTGCCCCATGACGACCCCCGGCTCGGCGGGATGGACGGATTCTACGCGGCGCGCCTGGTTAAATCCTGATTCTAAACCGGAATTCCCGGTCATCGGGGTGATTCGAGCGGCTTTCAAGGTGGTGCTATGCCGGCGTTTCCGGATTAAAAGGATTCGCCAGAATACCCTCCCTCCCCTAGCCAAGGCACGGCGTGTCGGTCGCTCAACGCAGACGCATCTCGACGCTTATCATGAGCCGCTCGGCGCGGAGCGTGATCGCGCGCGCGACCAGCGCGACGGTGGCGGTGTCGCGGCTGTGGCCCGGCCGCGCCGACCGGCTGATCATCGCCCCCCACGACCTGCGCACCGCCGACGCCACCCGCGCCGCCGAAATCTATGCCGGCCGCTTCGTGTTCGCCGGCAAGATCGTGACCTGCCACGGCCGCTCGATCTTCGATCTCGAACCGCCGTCGGAGGATTGGGAAGTCGCGCTGCTCGGCTTCGGCTGGCTGCGCCACCTTCGCGCCGCCGACACCGCGCTGACCCGCGCCAATGCCCGCTCGCTGGTCGACGACTGGATCTCGAATCCGTCGCGCAAGCGGCCGCTCGAACGCCGGCCCGACGTGCTGGCGCGGCGGGTGATCTCGCTGCTGTCGCAGGCGCCACTCGTGCTCGGCGACACCGACGGCAAGTTCTACCGCAAATATCTGCGCGGGCTGACCCGCGAGATCCGCTATCTGCGCTACGCGATGCTCGACATCGCCGACGGGGTGCCGCGGCTGCAGGTGCTGATCGCGCTGTGCTACGCCTCGCTCTGCCTCGCCAACCAGGCCAGCCATATCCGCGCCGCCACCAAGCGGCTTTCCGACGAACTGCAGCGGCAGATCATGCCCGACGGCGGGCATATCTCGCGCAATCCCGGCGCGCTGGTCGAACTGCTCAGCGACCTCTTGCCGTTGCGTCAGACGTTTGCCGCCCGCAACATCGCGCCGCCGCCGGCGCTGCTGAACGCGATCGACCGCATGATGCCGATGCTGCGCTTCTTCCGCCACGGCGACGGCAGCTTCGCGCTGTTCAACGGCATGAGCACCGCGCCGTCGGACCTGGTGGCGACGCTGCTTGCCTATGACGACACCCACGGCGTGCCGATGGCGAACATGCCGCACACCGGCTTTCAGCGCCTCGACGCCGGCCCGACCACCGTCATCATCGACACCGGGCCCGCCGCCACCGCCGAATGTCAGCCACGAAGCGCACGCCGGCTGCCTGTCGTTCGAACTGTCCTCCGGCGCGAGCCGGATCGTCGTCAATTGCGGCATGCCCTCGACCGGCCGCGACAACTGGCGCGCCTTCGCGCGCAGCACCGCGGCGCATTCGACCCTGACCTATCACGACACGTCGTCATGCCAGTTCGTCGAACTGTCGGCGATGAAGAAGCTGCTGCAGGGCGCGCCTGTCGTCAGCGGCCCGACCAACGTGGAGAGCTACCGCGAGGTCGTCGCCGATGGCGATCTCCTGACCACCTCGCATGACGGCTATCTCGCGCGCTTCGGCATATTGCACCGCCGGGTGCTGATGATGGCCCGCGATGGCGCACGGCTCGACGGCGAGGACACCGTGTCGCCGGCGCCGGGCGCGCGGATCAAGGGCGCCGACAGCGACTATGCCCTGCGCTTTCACCTGCATCCGGCCGTCAAGGCGAGCCGGCTCAGCAACGCGCGCGGCGTGATGCTGGTGCTGCCCAACCGCGACGTCTGGACCTTCGAGGCGCTCGACGACAAGGTCGACCTCGAGGACAGCGTGTTCCTGGCCGGCAATGACGGCCCGCGCCGCACCGCCCAGATCGTGATCCGGCAGGACTCGCGGCACGCCCCCTCGATCCGCTGGAGCTTCGTGCGCTCGACGACGTCGGCCCCGCGCGCCCAACCCCCGCCGCAACGTCCGCCGCGGCGAGCCGGAATTGCCGCTTTAGCGATCAATCATCGCGGTTCGTCATGCCTCCGGAACGAGCTTGGGCATGACGATCCCCTTCAATTTCCACCAGATCCGCTCGGGCGGCGGTTTCATGCCGCACAAAACCATGCTACCCGGCGGCCTTTCCACACGGGACCAAGCACATGACCGACCATCCGCGCCGCGTAACCCGCGCCCTGTTGTCCGTTTCCGACAAGACCGGCCTGATCGAATTCGCCAAGGCGCTGGCTGGACACGGCGTCGAACTGGTCTCGACCGGCGGCACCGCGAAGGCGATCGCCGCGGCCGGGCTGCAAGTGTCGCGACGTCTCCGACCTCACCGGCTTTCCCGAAATGATGGACGGCCGGGTCAAGACGCTGCATCCCAAGGTGCATGGCGGCCTGCTCGCGATCCGCGACAACAAGGAGCATGCCGATGCGATGAAGGCGCACGGCATCGCGCCGATCGACCTGCTGGTGGTCAACCTCTACCCGTTCGAGGCGACCGTCGACAAAGGCGCCGGTTACGAAGACTGCATCGAGAACATCGACATCGGCGGCCCCGCGATGATCCGCGCCGCGGCGAAGAACCATGACGACGTCGCCGTCGTCGTCGAAGCGCAGGACTATCAGGCCGTGCTCGACGAGCTCGCCGCCAACAAGGGCGCGACGACGCTGCCGCTGCGCCGCCGCCTCGCCGCCAAGGCCTATGCCCGCACCGCCGCCTATGACGCCGCGATCTCGAACTGGTTCGCCGCGCCAACTGAAGGACGACGCGCCGGACTTCCGCGCCTTCGGCGGCCGGCTGATCCAGTCGCTGCGTTACGGCGAAAACCCGCACCAGAAGGCGGCGTTCTACGCCACACCCGACAAGCGTCCGGGCGTCGCCAGCGCGCGGCAGGTGCAGGGCAAGGAATTGTCCTACAACAACATCAACGACACCGATGCCGCCTATGAATGCATCGGCGAGTTCGATGCGAAGCGCACCGCCGCCTGCGTCATCGTCAAGCACGCCAACCCCTGCGGCGTCGCCGAAGGCGCCGATCTGCTGTCGGCCTATCGCAAGGCGCTGGCCTGCGACTCGACGTCTGCTTTCGGCGGCATCGTCGCCGTCAACCGCACGCTCGATGCCGAGGCGGCCCGCGCCATCACCGAAATCTTCACCGAGGTGATCATTGCGCCCGATGCAACGGACGAAGCCATCCAGATCGTTGCGGCCAAGAAGAACCTGCGGCTGCTGATCGCCGGCGGCCTGCCCGATCCGCGCACGATGGGCCTGACCGCCAAGACGGTTGCCGGCGGCCTGCTGGTGCAGAGCCGCGACAATGCCGTGATCGACGACATGAAGCTGAAGGTCGCGACCAGGCGCGCGCCGACGGACGCCGAACTGCGCGATCTCAAATTCGCGTTCCGCGTCGCCAAGCATGTCAAGTCCAACACCATCATCTACGCTCGCGATCTCGCCACCGTGGGCATCGGCGCCGGCCAGATGAGCCGGGTCGATTCCGCGCGGATCGCCGCCCGCAAGGCGCTCGATGCCGCGGCCGAATTGAAGCTGGCCGAGCCGCTGACCAAAGGCTCGGTCGTTGCGTCCGACGCCTTCTTCCCGTTCGCCGACGGCATGCTGGCCTGCATCGAGGCCGGCGCAACGGCCGTCATCCAGCCCGGCGGGTCGGTGCGCGACGACGAAGTCATCAAGGCCGCCGACGACCACGGCATCGCCATGGTGTTCACGGGTATCAGGCATTTCCGGCACTGAAGGATGGACAACGTCGTAGGGCGCAGCGTAACCCGCCATCCCTCGGCGCAACGGCGGCGGATCACGCTGCGCTAATCCGCCCTACGGACTGTCTCCGTCATTGCAAGGAGCAAGCCGACGAAGCAATCCATCTCTCCGCAAGTGGCGGCATGGATTGCTGCTCCCTCACTCCCGCACCCGCGCCAGCAGCGCGAGACCGGCGACGAAGAACACCACCAGCATCGCCATGCCGGCCTTCTGGCTTGCGGTGACGGCCGTGATCACGCCTATCAGCAGCGGGCCGATGAACGAGGTGACCTTTCCGGTCAGTGCGAACAATCCGAAATACTGCGCGATGCGATCCTTCGGGGCGAGACGGATCAGGAGCGAGCGCGACGCCGCCTGCAACGGTCCGCCGGCCGCGCCGATCAGGCAGCCGAGCACGAGATAGGCGCGCTCGGCGGCGCCGGAGAACAGCGGCCCGCCGGGGACGGGCGGCGCGACTTTCACGAACAGGATCGAATCCTTGTCGACCAGCAGAATGGCCGCGAGCGCAAGCAGCAGGACCGAGAGGCTGCCGGCAATGACGCGCTTGGGGCCCACCGTGTCGTCGAGCTTGCCGCCGATCCAGGCGCCGAACGTGCCCGCGATCGCCAGCAGGATACCGAAACTCCCGATCTGGATGGTGCGCCAGCCGAAGGTGCCGGCGGCATAGATGCCACCGAACGCGAACAGCGAAACCAGTCCGTCGGTGTAGATCATGTTGGCGAGCAGGAATCTCGCCACCGATTTCTGCTTCGGCAGTTCGCCAAGCGTCCGTTTCAGCGCGCGCAGGCCGACATACACCGCCTCGCCGATTGGCCGCCTCGCGGGATAGTCCGGCGTCAGCAGGAACAGCGGCGTGACGAAGACGATGAACCAGATTGCCGTCAGCGGACCGGTGATGCGGTCGCCCTGGTGCGTGACCGGATCGAGGCCGAACAGCGGCATCAGGCCGAACAGCGTTCGCCCGGTGTCGGGGCTAGCGGCAAGAAAGCCGAGCACCAGGACGAGGCTGAGAATGCCGCCGATGTAGCCGGTCGCCCAGCCGTTGCCGGACAGCCGCCCGATCCGGTCCGGCGGCACCAGCGTCGGCATCATCGCATTGTTGAAGACGGTGGCGAATTCGATGCCGACGCTGGCAATTGCATAGGAAAGCAGCAGCGGCAGGATGACGGTGGGATCGCCCGGCTTTCCGAACCACATCAGGCAAGAGCCGATCACCAGCAGCGCGCCGAACCCGGCGATCCACGGCTTGCGACGGCCGCTGGCGTCGGCAATCGCGCCCAGTACCGGCGACATCAGCGCGATCGTCAATCCGGCCGCGGCGGTGGCGAAGCCCCACAACGCCTGGCCCATCGCCGGATCGGGCGCCACGAAATTGGCGAAATAGGGCGCGAACACGAAAGTGGTGATCAGCGTGAAGTATGGCTGCGCGGCCCAATCGAAGAAGATCCAGCTCACGACCGCGGCGCGGGGCGGATATCGCCGCGGCGCTTCCACGCCGGCAGCCTCGCTCATCATCACCGCCATGTGAGGAATTTCCTTCAAAAGTGGCGCGAGGCATTCTGCCCGCCGAATCCAAACCCATATAGCATGGTCGGCAACGCTTGCGCGGTCGCCGGCGTCACACGGGCTTCAACTTCGGCGGATCATCGATGTTCGTTTTTTCAACGGGATGGCGCCGGACGTTCGCCGCAATCGTGCTGGCGCTCGCATACGCAACGTCGGCGGGTGCACAGGAGCGACGCTTCTACACGCCGCCCGATCTCGCCTCCGTCCGCGCGGTTCCTGCCGCACACGGCATGGTGGTCGCGCAGGAACGGCTCGCTGCGGAGGCCGGCGCCGATATTCTCAAGCAAGGCGGCAATGCCGTCGATGCCGCGGTCGCCACCGGTTTTGCGCTGGCCGTCACCTACCCCCGCGCCGGCAACATCGGCGGCGGCGGCTTCATGGTGATTCATTCGACGGAGCGCAACGAAGACGTCGCGATCGATTATCGCGAGACCGCGCCTGCGGCCACCACCAGCAACATGTTTCTCGGACCGGACGGCAAACCGGACGCCGACAAGTCGCGCAACTCAGCGCTCAGCATTGGCGTGCCCGGAACCGTGGCCGGATTGACGCTGGCGCTGGAAAAATACGGCTCGGGACGTTTCACGCTTGCGCAGATACTCAAGCCTGCCATTGCGCTGGCGCGCGACGGTTTCGTGATCGCCGACGACACCGCCGATACATTGTCGGACATGTACCGGCGGATGGCCCGCTGGCCGAACACGGCCAAGGCGTTCTCCCGCGCCGACGGCACGCCGCTGCAGGAAGGCGACCGGCTGGTGCAGGCCGACCTTGCGGCGACGCTGACGGCAATCGCCGAGCAGGGACCGCGCGGCTTCTACGAGGGACCGGTTGCCGAAAGGCTCGCCAGAGCGGTCGGCGATGCCGGCGGCATCATGACGGCGGACGATCTGAAATCCTATCAGGCCCTGATCCGTCCGCCGGTGCGCGGCCTCTATCGCGGCTACGACATCGTGTCGATGCCGCTGCCCTCGTCCGGTGGCGTCGTGCTGCTGGAGACGCTGAACATCCTCGAGGGATTCCCGATGGCGGACCTCCAACAGGGTTCTGCGCCTTCGCTGCATCTATTGATCGAGGCGATGAAGCGCGCCTATGCCGATCGCGCGCGCTATCTCGGCGATCCGGCTTTCGTCAACGCACCGACCAATATCCTGCTCACCAGGGAGTACGCCGCGAAGCAGCGCGCCAGCATCAATCCCGATCGCGCGACGCCGGCGGCCGACACATTGTCGGCGGCTCCGCCGCGCGAGGGCAGCAACACGACGCACTATTCGATCGTCGACAGAAACGGCAACGCGGTCAGCAACACCTATACGCTGAACTTTCCCTATGGCGCAGGTCTCGTCGCCGACGGCACCGGCGTTCTGCTCAACAACGAACTCGATGATTTCACCGCTGCGCCCGGCGCCTCCAACGCGTTCGGCCTGGTCGGCTTCGAAGCCAATCTGCCCGGTCCCGGCAAACGGCCGCTGTCGTCGATGTCGCCGACCATCGTGCTGAAGGACGGCAAGCCGGTGCTGGTCACGGGCACGCCCGGCGGCAGCCGCATCATATCGGCGGTGCTGCAGATCGCGGTGAACGTGATCGACTACAGGATGGACGTCGCCGCCGCGGTGGCCGCGCCCCGTGTCCACCATCAATGGATGCCGGACGTGGTGCGCGTGGAACGCGGCTTTCCGCCGGAAACGCTCGACGCACTGAGACAGAAGGGCCACCAGGTGATCGAGCCGCTCGGCCAGACCTCGGCGAATTCGATCGCCGTGACCCCCAACGGCCTGCTCGGCGCCCCCGATCCGCGAACACGGGGTGCGGCTGCAGTGGGGCATTGAGGCACCCAATGGATTGCCGGGCTGTTGAGGAGGGCATAAGCGTAGGCCTCGCTCCGTCGTTCCCTCTCCCCTTGTGGGGGGAGGGAAGTCTTCGCAGTGCGCGTCCCTGACATAGCCCACAGGAGAGTTTTCAGATGACATCGCTCAAAGGCAAGACCCTGTTCGTATCCGGCGCCAGCCGCGGCATCGGGCTCGCCATTGCGTTGCGCGCCGCGCGTGACGGCGCCAATGTCGCCATTGCGGCGAAGACCGCAGAGCCGCATCCGAAACTGAAGGGCACCATCTACACGGCCGCCGACGAGATCCGCGCGGCCGGCGGCAAGGCACTGCCGGTACTGTGCGACATCCGCGACGAAGCCCAGGTGATCGCGGCAATCGAGCAGACCGTCGCCGAATTCGGCGGCATCGACATCTGCGTCAACAACGCCAGCGCCATCAGCCTGACCAACTCGCAGGGAACCGACATGAAGCGGTTCGACCTGATGATGGGCATCAACACCCGCGGCACCTTCATGGTCTCGAAGTACTGCATTCCGCATCTGAAGAAGGCGGCCAATCCGCATATCCTGATGCTGTCGCCGCCGCTCGACATGAAGCAGAAATGGTTCGAACATTCCACCGCCTACACGATGGCGAAGTTCGGCATGAGCATGTGCGTGCTCGGGCTGTCGGGTGAGCTGAAATCAGCAGGCGTCGCGGTCAACGCGCTGTGGCCCCGCACCACCATCGCCACCGCCGCCGTCGGCAATCTGCTCGGCGGCGACGCCATGATGCGCGCCAGCCGCACGCCCGAAATCATGGGCGATGCCGCCCATGCGATCCTGACAAAACCTTCGCGCGAGTTCACCGGGCAATTCTGCATCGACGACAAGGTGCTCTATGCCTCCGGCGTGACGGATTTCGAGCACTACCGCGTCGACCGGTCGGTGCCGCTGATGTCGGATTTCTTCGTACCCGACGACGACGTCCCCCCGCCCGGCGTCACCGTGCAGCCCCTGCCTTCCGTCGGCGCTGCGCAGGCGAAGCGCTAGCGGCGCATGGGGCAGGTGAACTTGCGAAGGTGGATCGCCATCGGGATCGCAATGCTGGTCGTGGCTCTCACGGGGGCAAGCGTCCATTACAGGCCCGACCGCGCCATCCGCGTCGCCACCGGCTTTGTCGCGCATAACATCTGCGCGAGAACCTTCGTCTCGGGCTTCGATCCGCAACTGGCGTTCGCGGAGATTTCCGAACGCGCCGGCATCCGCCAACTGCGCCCTCTGCTTCGCTTCGACGTCGACCGCACCGCGCGGACTGTCGATGCCTCGACGCTCGGACTGTTCCGCAGCCGCGCAACCTTCCACGACGGGCTCGGCTGCGTCGAGCAGCACGGGCCGAGCGCGCCATATCTGCTCAAGAATGACATCGAGGCGCTGAAGGCAAAGACACCGCCATCGCTGCCCGAGATTGCCGGCCCTGCCGTGGTCGAACCCTCAGACCCGGCGCTGAAGGCCGCGCTCGATCACGCATTCGAGGAGCCGCCGTCGCCACCGTTCCGGAGGACCAGGGCGGTAGTCGTGGTTCACGACGGCAGAGTGATCGCCGAACGCTATGCCGCCGGCGTCGGCATCGACACGCCGCTGCCGGGATTTTCCATGACCAAGTCGGTCGTCAATGCGTTGGTCGGCGTCCTTACGCAGCAGGGGCTGGTCACACCGTCAATGCCGGCGCCGATACCGGAATGGCGCGGCGCCGATGATCCGCGCCGTGAAATCGAGGTCGAGCACCTGATGCGGATGACGACAGGCCTCGATCTCGACGAGACCAACTCCGGCTTCGACCGGTCGAGCCGGATGTATCTGCAGGACGACACCGCCGCATACGCCGTCGATGCAAGGATGATCGCGCCGCCCGGCGAGCGCTGGCGCTATTCGAGCCCCAGCACACAGATTCTCTCGCGCATCATTCGCGACGCCGCCGGCGGACCGGAACAGACGCTGGCGTTGGCGTGGCGCGAATTGTTCAACCCGCTCGGCATGCGCCATGTCACGCTGGAGTTCGACAGCGTCGGCACGCTGCTGGGCGCTACCAACATGCTGGCGAGCGCGCGGGACTGGGCGAAGTTCGGCCTGCTCTACCTCAATGACGGCGTAGTCGGCGAAAAGCGTATCCTGCATGAAGACTGGGTGGATTTTTGCGCCGCCGCGACGCTCGATACCGACTACGCCGCCGGCTTCTGGACCAATCGCAGCGAACATCCCAACGCCAGGACCCGCGTGCAGCTCGGTATTCCCCGGGACGCGTTCTTTGCGTCCGGCGATCTCGGCCAGCGCGTCGTGATCATGCCATCGCAGAAACTCGTGGTAGTGCGGCTCGGCGACAGCGTCGATCCGACCGGGGATATCAGGGGGCTCGGGCGGCTGGTGAAGGAAGTGATCGCGGCGGTTCAACCCTGAGACGTCATTGCGAGGCGCGCAGCGACGAAGCCTTCATCGCCCCACCACGTAAGGCCCGCCCTTCTCCAGCGCCCGCGCATAGGCCGGCCGCGCGTGAATGCGTTCGAGGAACGCCATCGACCTGGGATGGCCCTGCTCCAGCCCGCCGCGCGCCGCTGCGGCCTCCAGCGGAAAGCTCATCTGGATATCGGCGCCGGAGAATTCGCTGCCGGCGAACCACTCGCTCTTGCCAAGTTCGCCTTCCCAGTAATCCATGTGCTGCTTGAGCTGCGGATTGACCAGGGTGGTCAGCGCCGTGTTGCAGACCTTGCGAACCAGCGGGCGCAGCAAGGCCGGCGCGCGCTTGGGCATCAGCGTGAACAGGAGCTTCAGCAGCAGCGGCGACATCGCGGAGCCTTCCGCATAGTGCAGCCAATAGGTGTAGCGCAGCCGCTCCGGCGTATTCGGCGGCGGAATCAGCCGGCCGTTGCCATAGGTGCCGATGATGTATTCGCAGATCGCGCCGGATTCCGCGATGGTGTTGCCGTTGTCGGTGATGACGGGCGATTTGCCGAGCGGGTGGATGGCGCGCAGTTCCCGCGGCGCCCGCATGTCCGGCTGGCGCTGATAGCGGACGATTTCATAGGGAACCCCAAGCTCTTCGAGCAGCCACAGCACGCGCTGCGAGCGGGAGTTGTTGAGATGATGAACCGTCAGCATGGCGCTCCCCAAGTGTTGGCGCGGTGTAGGTGCCAGCCGGGGGAGCGAAAGTCGAGACGGCGCGAACCCCGCTCAATTAATACCCGGGTGATATTGACAATCTTATCCGGCCGACTAAATTCATCCGGGCAAAATCCAGGGTCTATCCGTTGAACCAGAAGCCCCCTCACTTCACCGCCTTCATGGGCCCCCAGCGTCTGGCCGCCGGCCCGCTTGCCGAGGTCGCACTTGCGGTGATGAAAGCCGCGCGCCGGGCTGCGGCCCCGCCGATCATTGTATTTGACGATGCGACGGGGCAACCGATCGATCTCGATCTCCGCGGCAATGAACGCGACGTGCTGGCGCGGCTGCCCCGATTGCCTGCGGATCCGGAGGCGGTGACCGATACGGCAGCGGCGGAGCCGCGCGGGCGCGGACGCCCCAGGCTTGGCGTCGTGGCGCGCGAGGTGACGCTGTTGCCGCGGCACTGGGAGTGGCTCGGTGCGCAACCCGGCGGAGCGTCGGTTGCGCTTCGCAAGCTGGTCGAGGCAGCACGACGCGCCAATGGCGACGCCGATCGCGCCCGCGCCGCACGCGACGCCGCCTACCGCTTCATGTCGATCATGGCGGGAAATCTCGCGGGCTTCGAGGAAGCCTCGCGGGCGCTGTTCGCCGACGACAGGCGACGTTTCGTCGGTCTCGTCGCCGGCTGGCCCGACGATATCCGCGACCACGTCGTCAGGCTCGCCTTCAGCGACCGCGCCGATCCGCCGTAAACGCAAGGCTCCGCAGTATTATGACCATCATAATACTGTGGACGCGTTGCCTGCCATGCGCCACAATGCGGTAAACCGACATCAGGGAGACCGCCGTGAGTACCAATCCGCAATTTCTGTTCGACTTCGGCAGCCCCAACGCCTTCCTCAGCCACGAAGCAATTCCAGCCATCGAAAAGCGCACCGGCGTGAAGTTCGAATACGTCCCGGTCCTGCTCGGCGGCATCTTCAAGGCCACCAACAACAAGTCCCCGGCCGAGACGCTCGCCGGCGTCAAGAACAAGCGCGAGTTCCATGCGCTGGAGACCGAGCGTTTCGTGAAGCGTTTCGGCGTCAAGCCCTATGTCTGGAATCCATTTTTCCCGGTCAACACGCTGAACCTGATGCGCGCTGCCGTAGCAGCACAGTTCGAGGGCGTGTTCGAGAAATACGTCGAGGCCGCGTTCCACCATATGTGGGTGGAGCCGAAGAAGATGGACGATCCCGAGGTGGCGGCCAAGGCGCTGGCCGCATCCGGGCTCGACGCCGCAAAACTGCTGGCCCGCGCGCAGGACGCCGACGTGAAGGGAAAGCTGATCGAGAACACCCAGTCCGCCGTCGAGCGCGGCGCGTTCGGCTCGCCGACCTTCTTCGTCGGCAAGGAAATGTTCTTCGGCAAGGAACAACTGCGCGAAGTCGAGGAAATGGTCGCGGGGAAGTAGCCATATCGGTCATTGCGAGCGAAGCGTGAGACAACGACTTCCGTCATTCCGGGATGCTGCGTAAGCACCAGACCCGGAATTTCGAGATTCCGGGTTCGATGCCTTGCATCGCCCCGGAATGACGACCTCAACGAATCAGGTTTAGTGGAGCCTTCAATGCAAAAGCGTAACGCCACGTGCGCCGTGATCGGCGCCGGCGACTACATCGGCGCCGAAATCGCCAAAAAGTTCGCCGCCGAAGGTTTTACCGTGTTCGCCGGCAGGCGCGACGGCACCAAGCTGGAGCCGCTGGTCAAGGAAATCGAGGCGGCCGGCGGATCGATCGTGGCGCGCACGCTCGATGCACGGAAGGAGGATGAGATCACAGCCTTCCTCAATGACGCCGACAAGCACGCGCCGCTGGCGGTCTGCATCTTCAACGTCGGCGCCAACGTCAACTTCCCGATCCTGGAGACCACCGACCGCGTATTCCGCAAAGTCTGGGAAATGGCCTGCTGGGCCGGCTTTCTGGCGGGGCGCGAGTCGGCGCGCCTGATGCTGCCGCGCGGCCAGGGCAGCATCTTCTTCACCGGCGCGACCGCCAGCCTGCGCGGCGGCAGCGGCTATGCTGCGTTTGCCAGCGCCAAGTTCGGGCTTCGCGCCGTGGCGCAGGCGATGGCGCGCGAACTCGGCCCCAAGAACATCCACGTCGCGCATCTGATCATCGATTCCGGCGTCGACACCGCCTGGGTGCGCCAGCGCCGCGAACAGATCTGGGGCAAGGAAGCGCTCGACAACCCGGACCTGCTGATGCCGCCGGCCTCGGTCGCCGCCTCCTACTGGCAGCTCTACCAGCAGCCGCGCAGCGCCTGGACCTTCGAGATGGAGATCAGACCGTTCGGCGAGAAGTGGTAGAAAAGGCGAATGGTGAGTGGCGAATAGCGAATGGCGGGGTAGCGAATAGCCCCTTCCCTATTCGCCATTGGCCATTCACTATTCGCTCTTGAAGAACAACAACAAGGATATCTCACAATGCGTGTTCTCGTGGTCGGCGCCGGCGCCATCGGCGGATATTTCGGCGGCAGGCTGCTGCAGGCCGGGCGCGATGTGACCTTTCTGGTGCGGCCGAAGCGCGCCGCCGAACTTGCCAGCGCGGGTCTCGTCATCAAAAGCCCCTCCGGCGACGTCACGCTGACGAATCCGCCGACGGTGCAGGCCGACAAGCTCTCCGAAACATTCGACGTGGTGCTGTTGAGCTGCAAGGCCTTCGACCTCGCGGACGCCATCAAGTCGTTTGCGCCGGCCGTCGGGCCGAAGACGGCGGTCATCCCGCTGCTCAACGGCATGCTGCACCTGAACGAGCTGGACAGCAGGTTCGGCGCGGACCGCGTGCTCGGCGGCCTCTGCGCCATCGCGGTGACGCTCAACGAGGCGCGCGAGGTGGTGCAACTGACGCCGATGCAGTCGCTCAATTTCGGCGAGCGCGACGGCACCATGTCGGAGCGGGTGCGGGCGATTGCCGAGGTGTTCAACAGCGGCAATTTCGGCGCGGTGGCGAGCGAGCACATCATGCAGGACATGTGGGAGAAGTGGGTGTTCCTCGCCTCGCTCGCGGCCTCCACCTGCCTGATGCGAACCTCCGTCGGCAACATCCTGGCGGTCGCCGGCGGCAAGGATTTCCTGCTCGGCATGCTCGACGAATGCAGCGCGATCGCGACCGCCGAGGGCTATCCGCCGGGCGGGCCGTTCTTCCAGCGCACCCGCGGCCTCCTCACCACGGAAGGCTCGCCGATGACCGCCTCGATGTTCCGCGACATCAAGTCCGGGCTGCCGGTCGAGGCTGATCACGTGATTGGCGATCTCGTCGCGCGCGCCGATGCGGCCAAGATCCCGGCGCCGAAGCTGCGGATCGCCTACATCCACCTCAAGGCCTACGAAAAGCAGCGGGGGTGAACGGCGGGCCTGCTAGAGATGCGCGAGGTAATGTGCGAGCGCCTCGATCTCTTCTTCGCTGAGGGGAAAGGCGACATCCGCCATCGCCGCCATGGCGCCGCCGGACCGCACGCCGGATTTGTAGTCCCGCAACGCCTTGACGAGATAGTCCTCGCGCTGCCCTGCGACCCGCGCGACGCCCTTGGTCCCGGCATAGCTGTCGGTATGGCATGACGCACAACGCCGGCCGGCGGCCGCCTGCGCGCCCTTTTTCGACAGATCGGGATCATCGTCGGACGCAGGCGCCTTGGGCGGCGGCAGCGAGGCGAAATAGGCGCCGAGGTTGCGGATATCCTCGTTGTTGAGCTGCTCGACGATCGGCTGCATCTGCTCGTTCTTGCGGGTGCCGGCGCGGAAGAACACCAGTTGCCACTGGATGAACAGATCGGGCTGGGCCGCAAGCGAGGGCGTGTTCTCGATCTGCGAGATCCCGCTTTCGCCATGGCAGGCGATGCACAGCTCGGCCTTTGCCTTGCCGGCGGCGATGTCAGCGGCGTGGATCGGCGCGCTGCCTGTCATGGCGGACGCGAGCAGGACCCCGGCCAGTACTGTCCGCATCTGCAATTCCTCCCGACGCGCCTCAAACAACGAAGGCTGCAGCTACCCGTTCCCGGGCAACCGCAGCCCCCTGATCGTTGACGTCCTACTTCTTGCTGTAGCTGATGCGATAGATGGCGCCGGCCCAGTCGTCGGCAATCAGCATCGAACCATCCTTGGCCAGGACGATGTCGGCGGGACGGCCGAGATAGCCCTGGTCACCCTCGAGCCAGCCCGAAGCAAAGATCTCCTGCTTGGCGTTCTTGCCGTCAGGACCGACGATGACGCGCTTGATCCGGGCGCCCTGATACTTGTTCCGGTTCCAGGAGCCGTGCTCGGCGATGAAGATGTTGTTCTTGTACTCGGCGGGGAATTGGTCGCCGGTGTAGAACTTCATGCCGAGCGGCGCCACATGCGCGCCGAGGTTGACGACGGGCGGCGTGAACTCCGAACATTTGTGACCCATCGCAAATTTCGGATCCGGCAGATTCCCCTGGTGGCAATAGGGATAGCCGAAATGCTCGCCGATCTTCGAGATCATGTTGAGCTTGTCGCTCGGGATGTCGTCGCTCATCCAGTCACGGGCGTTCTCGGTGAACCAGTAGCGGCCGGTGCGCGGATCGACGTCGCCGCCGACGCTGTTGCGGACGCCGAGCGCGTAGATCTCGGCATTGCCGGTCTTGGGATCGACGCGGCGAATCTGCGAGACGCTGGTCGGGGGAATGCCGATGTTGAAGGGAGGTCCGAACGGCAGGTAGAACCAGCCGTCCTTGTCGACCGCGATGTACTTCCAGCCATGCGCGGCGTAGGACGGCATGTCGTCGTACACGACCTTGCCGCTGCCGAGATTGTCGAGATTGGCTTCGGCATTTTCGTACTTGATCAGCTTGTCGACCGCGATGACGTAGAGCGAGCCGTCGAGGAACGCGAGGCCGGTCGGCATGTTGAGGCCCTTGAGGATGGTCTTGACCTCCTTCTTGCCGCCATTGTCCTTGATCGCATAGACGTTGCCGAGGCCGAAGGAGCCGACGAACAGCGTTCCCTTGTCGCCCCAGGCCATCTGCCGCGCCGCAAGCACGTTGGAGGCATAGACCTCGATCTTGAAGCCCGGCGGCAACTTGATCTTCTTGATCAGCGTCGCCAGTTCGGCATCCGACGCGCCGGTCGGCGGACCTGACGGCGGCGCCTGACCCTTCTGGGCCTCGTTTTCATCGCCGAGGAACCAGTCCGGCGGCGGGTTGGTCCAGAAATCCTTGGTGCCGGACTCGTATTTCTTCAGGGCCTTCTGCTGCGCGCTGGCCTGGCTGGCCCCCGCGACAACGAGGATTGCTGCGAGCGCAAGAATGGATCGATTGAAAGCCGATTTCATCGCGTCACTCCCTATGCAGCCCGAAGGCTGCGACTGTTATTTTTTGAACGTTCGAGAGGCGAACTTGGTCTGGTGAAGTAGACAGACCGAAAAATGGTAGCACATCCGTTGCGGGAGAGAAGCGCGCGCTGCGCGGCTGCGTAACTCGGACGCAAAAATTGTTCTACGGCTCGCGCGTTCGTTCTCGTGTGCACTGCGCTCGCCGCTGCACCGCAATATTCGCATCACGCTAACGCGCTGCATCGCCGCGCAACCGCATTGGCGGTGGGCGACGTTCCACATGCGGGAAGGTGATAGCGAACGCTTTGTGGTCCATCTCATATTCAGCAGAATGAATCTCTGGAAGACTTGCTGCATCCTGGTGCGTAACCCCGGGACTTCTGAACCGGGTTTGTGCGGGCCTGCCCATGGCGAACAAGCGGATCATCCTGCTCTCGGACGGCACCGGCAATTCCGCCGGCAAGGTCTGGCGCACCAATGTATGGCGCGTGTTTAAATCACTCGACCTGACGAGCTCGCAGCAGATCGCGTTCTACGACGACGGGGTCGGTACCTCTTCGTTCAAGCCGTTTGCAATCCTGGGCGGCGCGTTCGGCTTCGGGCTGAAGCGCAACGTGCTCGACATCTACAAGTTCGCCTGCCGCAACTATCGTTCGCATCTGGATTATCTGGCGCTCGAGGCCGCCGCGGCAAAGGCCGAGAACCGCGCCGAGCGCTACGGCCCCTGGCAGAACGACGATATTTTCGGCTTCGGCTTCAGCCGGGGCGCCTTCACGATTCGCGTCGTCAACGGCCTGATCTGCCACCAGGGGCTGGTGACCTACCGCACCGAGGAGGAGCTCGATCGAAAGGTCGCCATCGCCTACCGCGCGCACCGGGCGGAATCGTTCAAATCGAAATTCCAGGTCGAATGGCTGTTCCGCAAGCTGCGCAGCCTGTTCGTCTCGGCCAGGCACGACAAGACGCAGCGGCCGGTCGATCACGTCGCCTTCCTCGGCCTGTGGGACACCGTCGCGGCCTATGGGCTGCCCATCGATGAAATGACGCGGGGCGTCAGCCGTTATCTCTGGCCGCTCGAACTGCCCGACCGGCAGCTTCATCCCATGGTCCGCAGGGCTTGTCATGCGCTCGCCCTCGACGACGAACGCACCACGTTCCACCCGCTGCTGTGGGACGAGAGCCCGGAGACATTGGCGAGCGGCATCAGGGCCACCGATTCCGAGCGCATCAGCCAGGTCTGGTTTGCGGGCATGCACTCCAATGTCGGTGGTGGATATCCGGACGATTCTCTCGCCCATGTCTCGCTGACATGGATCCTGTCCGAGGCAAGACGACACGGCGTGACTTTGAAGGCGTCGCCGGGGGCCGATCCCGACGCGTTCGCGCGCGTCCGATCGACCCAGGACAAGGACGGCAGGATCTACGATTCCCGTAATGGCCTGAGCGGCTACTATCGCTACGGGCCGCGTAGCGTCACCGCACTTTCGGATACCAAATATTCCGATGACAAGCGGGATTGCGTCTACGTCGCGATGCCGAAGATTCATCAGAGCGTGTTCGAGCGGATCGCGGTCGATGCGCATTTGTACGCGCCGGTCAGTCTGCCGCCGGCCTACGAAGTCCTGACCTACGACGAGCGGATCGTCCCGCCGGACGCGCTGGGATATGAATCCCCCGCCTCCGCGCGGCGGCGCGACGAGGCTCAGGAGAAGGTGGTCGGGAGTTCGATCTGGCGGCGGCGCATCATCTACTTCCTCACCGTGATCGCTTCCGTCTATCTCCTGACCTATCCGCTTGGGCCACAATTACCGGCGTCGGACGAATTCACGACCCGGCTCAGGCCGGTTTCGGACGTCATTCGCATCGTCGGGATGGCCTTGCCGGGCGCGGCATCACGGTGGATCAACAGTTACGCGAGAGACCCGCTCCATTTCATTCTCTCGGCAGGCCTGGTCGTGCTGCTGCTGGGGCTGAGCGCCAGCCTGAAGGGCCGCATCATCGATCAAATGCGCTCAGCCTGGCGGCTGAGCCTTGCGAAAATCGACCTGCACAGCGGAAAATCCCGCAGCCCGATCGGCGCCGGCATGTTGCAGATGCTGCTGTGGGCGGCCTTGCTGCTGATCGCGCTCTATCCGGTGCCGGGACGGTTCGGCTATCCGGTGCCAACGGCGCCGGAGCCGTTCAATATCTTCATCGAGAAAATCACCGAGCCGTACTTCCGGTTCTTTGCGATCGCGATCCTGTTCACGATGCTGCTCAGCGATCGCGCGATCGCGTGGTTCAGGCTCAAGGAGGCCTACAGGCAGGCCATCAGCAACATCAAGCTCTGGATCGCTCCGGCCGTGTTTGCCGTCGTGTTCCTGTTCGGCGGTGTGGCGCTGGCCAGCCACTACATCTTCAACGTTCGCGACAGTTTTGGCGCCTTCTGCAAGCCCGACGCCGCCGCGAAAGAACTCGGCATCTGCAAGCCGGGCGACCTGGCGCATTGCAGCCGGGATTCCAGCGGCAATTACCCTGCAACCTGCACCGCCGAATGTCGTGGCGTCGAAACCGAATTCGACACGCGCCATTTGTGCGCCTCAACCAGGGTCAAGGTCGAGCGGCGTCAGCGCTACAAATTCGAGATCGCCAGCAAGGACAATTGGTCATTCCTCGGCGCGTCGTCAGGCCCCGCCGGCATGCCGATCAAGGCATTCCTGCCGAAAGAAGATGACGGCTGGGCAGAGTCCGCCCTCGCCTGGCTGCGGGCGACGGCCCTCACCCTTGCCTATCCGATCAAGCGCTCCTTCGACCGCCCGTTTGGGCGGGTCATCCTTCGATACGGGGAAACCGGCAACGAGGAGAACTTCATCGATCCCGGCACCGACCCGCAATCGGCCAATTCGCTGGAAGAAGCGTTCAGGCCCTCGCGCGACGGCGAGCTGTTCGTTTATCTCAACAAGCCCGTCAGCGGCTTCTGGCCGGGACTCTTCAACGGCGTGAACGCAGGCACGGCAAGGATTCGCGTCTATCGGATTCAGAACTGATGATGGCTGGGGTATGGGCGCGCAACGACGGCGCGCCTCATATCGGATTGCGGCTTTTGAGGAAATCTTGGAGCGGGCGAAGGGGCTCGAACCCTCGACCCCGACCTTGGCAAGGTCGTGCTCTACCACTGAGCTACACCCGCATCCGAGATGGCGGCGATCGCTCGCCGTCAACGGCAGACCTATGCCAAATGCGGACCGCGAATGCAACAGCCCGCGCGAGATAAGGAGGCTGCCGGAATGATCCAGCTTTGCTGCCAAACCGGCAAAAATCCATCCGAAACAACGCCAAAGCGGGACATATCGCCGCTCAGCCCGCGGATCGGGAACCCGGACGCCCCGCTGGCCGGCGATCCCTGCGAATCGAGCCCGCTTGGGGCGAACTCCCGCTCACTTTCCCTGCCGCTCGTCGTCAGGCCAGGCCGGAGCCGGCGGAGGCCAAGGGGCGGGACGGTTGAATTTTGCGGCCAAACCGCCATCTAGCGAGCAAGAACTTGGTTCCGGACCGTGCTAGAAAGCGCCCCGGCCAGCCAGCAGATGGTTTGCATCTTCTCAAGACAGCAGGCGAGGATACCGTGACGATAGTTGAGCAGGGCGGCGGCCCGGCGCCGCAGGCAGCACCCGATCTGATCAAGGAAACGACCACCCAGACCTTCGTCAAGGATGTCATCGAGGAATCGAAGCGCCAGCCGGTGCTGATCGACTTCTGGGCGCCGTGGTGCGGACCCTGCCGCCAGTTGACCCCTGTCCTGGAAAAGGCGGTCCGTGCGGCCAAAGGCAAGGTCAAGCTGGTCAAGATGAACATCGACGAGCATCCGGCCATTCCGGGCCAGATGGGCATCCAGTCGATCCCCGCCGTGATCGCCTTCGTGGGCGGCCAGCCCGCCGACGGCTTCATGGGCGCGGTGCCGGAGAGCCAGGTCAACGCCTTCATCGAAAAGCTCACCAAGGGCGTGACGGCGCCGGGCGAACCGAACATCGCGGAAATCCTGCAGGAGGCCGAGGCCGTGCTGGCCGAGGGCGATGCCGCTGCCGCAGCGCAGATCTACGCCGAGGTCCTGGGTTTCGACGCCACCAACATTGCTGCGCTAGCCGGGCTGGCGAAATGCTACGTGACCTCGGGCGCCATCGAGCAGGCCAAGCAGACCATCGCGATGGTGCCGGAATCGAAGCGCAACGACGCCGCGGTGAAGGCGGTGCAGGCCTCGATCGATCTCGCCGAACAGGCGCAGTCGGTCGGCCCGGTCACCGAACTGGAACAGAAAGTCGCCGCAAACCCGCTGGATCATCAGGCACGTTTCGACCTGGCGACCGCGCTCAACGCCCAGGGCAACCGCTCCGAGGCGACCAACCAGTTGCTCGAGATCGTCCGGCGGGACCGCAAGTGGAACGACGACGGCGCCCGCAAGCAGCTGGTGCAGTTCTTCGAAGCGTGGGGCGGCGCCGACGAGGCCACCGTGGATGGACGGAAGCGGCTGTCGACGATCCTTTTCTCCTAGAGCATTATCGGTTCTGTTTGAATCAGAACCGAAGCTCTAGAATTCTTGTTTTGACGCGTTTTCTTCCCGCGAAACCGGTATCCACTTCGCTCGAAAACGCTCTAACCAGCACCGGGGCCGCAGATGCCGATCAATGCCGAATATCGCGGACCCGGCGAGCTTCCCGAAATCATCCCGGTGTTTCCGCTGCCCGGCGCGCTGCTGTTGCCGCGCGGCCAAATGCCGCTGAATATCTTCGAGCCGCGCTATCTCGCGATGGTCGATGACGCGCTGCGTGACGGCCACCGGCTGATCGGAATGATCCAGCCGGATATCGCCCATACGCGCGACGAGGCGCGGCCGGTGCTGTTTCGTGTCGGCTGCGTCGGCCGCATCACCCAGCTCGCCGAGTCCGGCGACGGCCGCTACATCCTGGAACTGACCGGCGTCGCACGGTTCAAGGTGATCGAGGAAATCAGTTCGCTGACCGCCTACCGCCAGTGCAAGGTGGATTTCTTCCCCTACCTCGACGATTTCGTCGCGCGCAAGGGCGAGGAGGCGGTGGACCGCGCGGCGCTGCTCGACGTGCTGACCGATTTCCTCAAGGCCAACAACCTGAAGGTGGACTGGGACGGTATCGAGAGCGCGCCGAACGAGGCGCTGGTCAACGCGCTGGCGATGATGTCGCCCTACGGCCCGGCGGAAAAGCAGGCCATGCTCGAAGCGCCCGACCTGAAGACCCGCGCCGAGATCCTGATCGCGGTGACCGAAATGGATCTCGCCAAGAAGCGCACCAGCGGCGATACCGGGCTGCAGTAGCGCGCGCCATTCCGGAGCACTTATTCCGGCAGTCCAGCCCGGCGCAAGCCGTCCGCAAACGTCGCCAGATTTTCCTTGCGCTGGATCGGAAGCCAGTCCCTGAGACTGGTGACGCGCAGCAGGGGGTCGAGCTTGCGCAGGCGAGCCATCGCCCGTTTGCCCTCCTCGGTGCGCCCGGCAAGCGCGTGGCTGGCCGCGGCCACGCCGGCCGCCAGCAGGAAGCTCGGCAGGTCCGCGGATGCCTTGTCCGCCAGCGAGGACGCCATGTCGTAACGCCCGGCGAACAAATGCGCCGCCGCCATTCCGGCCTGCATCCGATAGGTTTCCGGATCAAGCGGGCTCAGGCGCATCGCGCGCTCAAAGCGTTCGATTGCGCCGTCGCAATCACCGAGCCAGACCCGCAGAAATCCGCCGAGAAACCAGGCGGCCGCGAGGTTCGGATTGAGCATCACCGCCCGGTCGTGCAGGGCGATACCGCCATCGAGATCACCCGTGAAGTGAGCAAGCGCGTGCCCACCTCGCGCCAGCGCGACCGCATCGTCGCGCCCCAGTTCGACCGCGCGCCGGGCCAGCCGCGCGCCCTCGGCGGTCTCCCGCTTTGGATCGATCGTCCATCCATTGACCCTGCGCCAGAAAAGACACCACGCCGCCGCCGCATAGGCCGAGGCGAAATCCGGATCGAGCTCGATCGCCTTTTCGAACAGAACCAGCGCCTCGTCGATGGCTTCCCTGCTGCCCCGATGCAGGTCGGCCATGCCGCGCAGATAATAGTCGTAGGCTCCGAGATGTTCGGTCGGCTTGCGCTTGGCGCGTTCGATCTCGGCGCGTTCGAGCTGCGGCGCGATGGCGCCGACGACGCTCGCGGCCATCTGGTCCTGCAATTCGAAGATATCGTCGAGGCTGCCTTCGAAGCGTTCCGCCCACAGATGCGTCCCGGCGGCGGCATCAATGAGTTGTCCTGTCATGCGAACCCGGTTGGCGGCCTTGCGTACGCTGCCTTCCAGCACGTAGCGCACGCCCAGTTCGCGGCTGATCTGCTTCACGTCCACGGCGCGGCCCTTGTAGGTGAAGCTCGAATTGCGCGCGATCACGAACAGCCAGCGAATGCGCGACAGCGCGGTGATGATGTCCTCCACCACGCCGTCGGCGAAGTATTCCTGCTCGGGGTCGCCACTCAGGTTCTGGAAGGCCAGCACCGCGATCGACGGCTTGTCGGGAAGCGGCCGCGCGGATGAAGCCGTTTGATCCGATGCGGCTGGCTCCGTCCCAGGTGCGCTGGACCCGTTCGAGGCGCGGGCTTCCCTGACCTCGCCAACGAACCGGAACCCCTTGCGGGCGATGGTGCGGATCAGGCGCTGCTCCTCGCCGCTGTCACCGACCGCCTTGCGCACCGCATTGATATGACTGGTCAGGGTCAACTCGGAGACGATGCGGCCGCCCCACACCACGTCCAGCAGATTGTCCTTGCTGACCACGTGCTCGCGGTTCTGGACCAGATAGACCAGCAGGTCGAACACCTGCGGCCCAACGGCAATCGGCTTTGATCCCCGCGTGAGCTCGCGCCGGTCGAGGTCCAGCACATAATCATCGAACGCAAACTGCACGGCGGCGGCACTCCATCACTCCCGGCAGCGCCGAGGCGGCCGGGCAGACACTGTTCCGCCCGGCAAGCCATTGATAGCACGACAGTCCTTCGCGATCACCGATTGGCGCGCGATCTTTTGTCAGTGCCTATCTGCAGGGATGGCGGCCCCGCCTGGACCAATAACCAAGGCAAATCCAAGCGCAGTGCAATGTTGCTGCAAGGCTTTCCGGCCGGTCCGGAAGCATCGTCCGCTCACACCAAGGGCCCGATGGCGGGCAACAACGGGAGAGCGGACATGAAGATCGTCGTTATCGGAGGCAGCGGCCTCATCGGAACCAAGCTTGTCGGCAAGCTGCGCCAGCTCGGCCATGAGGTGGTGGCGGCGTCACCCAGTTCCGGTGTCAACACCATCACGCGCGAAGGGCTGGCTGAGGCGCTTTCGGGCGCGCACGTGGTCGTCGACGTAGCGAACGCGCCCTCGTGGGAAGCCAAGGCGGTGCTGGAGTTTTTCGAGACCTCCAGCCGCAATCTGCTTGCAGCGGAGATGGCTGCCGGCGTCGCGCATCATGTCGCGCTGTCGGTCGTCGGCACCGAGCGCCTGCTCGAGAGCGACTATTTCCCCGCCAAGCTGGCGCAGGAGAAGCTGATCAAGGCGTCCGGCATTCCCTATACGATCCTGCGCGCCACGCAGTTCTTCGAGTTCGTGGGCGGCATCGTCCAGTCGGGGACCGACGGCGACACCATTCGCATGTCGCCCGCGCTGTTCCAGCCGATCGCCTCGGAAGACGTCGCCGCTGCACTGGCCGATCTTGCCGTGGCGCCGCCGGTCAATGGCACCATCGAGGTCGCCGGACCTGAACCCATTCCGCTCGACAAGATCGCCCGGCAGTACCTCACCGCAAGGGGCGACAGCCGCAAGGTGATCGCCGACGTCCACGCCCGCTACTTCGGCGCCGCGATCGACGACCGATCGCTGACCCCCGGCGAACATCCGCGCCTTGGCCGGATACGGTTCGGGGACTGGCTCGGCCAGTCCGCGGCCTGAGCATCGTAGCGGCTGGGCTGTCGCGGGGGTACAGCCCCGCGACAGCCGAAACGTCGGCGATAGTGGCTAGGCGGCGCGAACCGTTGCGAGGAAATTTCCGACTTCGGTCTTGAGCCGGTTGCTGTCACCGGAGAGCATTTGCGCCGCCGACAGGACCTGGGCGGAAGCCGATCCGGTCTCGCTGGCGCCGCGCTGGACGTCGGTGATGTTGGACGACACCTCCATCGTGCCCTGCGCCGCCTGTTGAACGTTGCGCGAGATTTCCTGGGTCGCCGCGCCCTGCTCTTCCACCGCCGCCGCAATCGTCGAGGAGATTTCGGAAAGCCGCTCGATGGTGCCGCTGATCTCCCTGATCGCCCCGACCAACTCCTGCGTCGCCGCCTGGATGCCTGATATCTGCTGGCCGATCTCACCGGTAGCCTTTGCGGTCTGCTCGGCCAGCGCCTTCACTTCAGAGGCAACCACCGCGAAACCACGTCCGGCCTCACCGGCGCGTGCGGCTTCGATGGTGGCGTTCAGCGCCAGCAGGTTGGTTTGTCCCGCGATGGTATTGATCAGTTCGACCACATCACCGATTCGTCCCGCAGCTTTCGACAGTTCGGCGACGCGATCGTTGGTCTTGCGCGCCTGATCGACAGCATCGTTGGCGATCCGCGCCGATTCCTGCACCTGCCGGCTGATCTCGTTGACGGATGAAGTCAGCTGCTCGGTTGCCGAAGCGACCGACTGGACGTTGGTGGAGGCTTCCTCTGAGGCCGCCGCGACCATGGTGGTGACCTCCTGGGCGCGTTCTGCTGTCGCGGTGAGCGTTGAAGCGGAGGCCTCAAGCTCGGTCGAGGCTGACGACACGGTCTCGACGATCTCGCCTACGGCGGCTTCGAACGTATCCGCCAGCTTGATCATGTCGGCCTTGCGCTGTTGCGCCGCGAGCCGGTCCTGCTGGGCCTTGGCTTCGGCTTCGGCGCGGGCTTTCTCCTCGGCCTTGACCTTGAAGGTCTCGACCGCCTGCGCCATGTCGCCGACTTCGTCGCCGCGGCCGAGGCCGGGCAGCACGACATCGAAATTGCCGTCAGCGAGTTCGCGCATGCCGGCGCACAGGCCGATGACCGGCTTCGAAATCGCGCGTCCGATCAGCCATGCGAGCAGGATGCCGAGCACGAGGCTGCCGATCGCGAGTACGACGATCAGGGATTCGGTCGAAGCGATCAGATCAATCGTTTCATGCTCGATCCTGGCTTCCTCGGCGACGCCGGATTGCCTGACATCATCCGCCGCGGCAGCCAGCGCCTGCGCTTCCTTCGCCATCGAGCCATTGGCGAGAACGTCGACTTCATGCGCGTCCTTGGCGGCCTTGTGGTAAGCATCGGCATATTTGTCGGTGTTGGCGCTGGCTTCGGCGAACAGCCTGCGGGCGTCGTCGTTGACGATGCCCGCGCCGAGCGCGGTCAGCGCCGTCTTCAGCGCCGTGAGCGCCTTTTCCGCGGCTTGCGCGGAGCTCTGCTCGTGGCGGCCAAGCAGCTTGTTGACGTTGAGGCGCGCCAGCAGCAACTGCTTGACGGCTTCGCCGCCCATGACCACGTTGTTCGAATTACCTGCCTTGGCCGCCAGTGCCTGCAGCTCTTCGAGCATGGCGAGCGACTTCGCGCCGATCGGATCGAGCGCCTCCCTGGTCAGCTTGTTCTGCTCCTGCTTCAGCACGACGAGCTTGTCGAAATTCCTGGCGTATTGCTGGAACTGCTCGTTGATATCGGCCATCCTGGCGCGACGTTCGGGATTTCTGATCTCATCGAGTCCCTGCTTGATGCCTTTGGCGAGCGCCTCCTGGCGCTTGCGGGCTTCGGCGATCAGATTTTCGTCGCCCGACAGTGAGAACTCGCGCACGAAACGGCGGAATTCGAGGAAGCCGTAATCGACATCACGCACGATGCTGACCACCTTGACGCGCTGGTTGAAGGCCCCGAAGCCTTCCGCGACCTTGACCAGGCCCCGATACGACAGCACCGAGAGGACGGCCAGCAGCGCCAGCACGACCGCAAACCCGATCATGATCTTGGTGTTGATGCGGCGGTTGGTGAAGAAGCCGAACATTCCGTTCGGAGGACTGACGGTAGACGATAAAGCCTTGCTCACGGCGATATTCCTTGGTTCTGGGAATGAGGGATCAAGCGGCATCGATCACGATGCGGCAATTTCGCTTCTGATCCGGGCGGACGTTCTTGTCGCTTTCGACGGATGCACCTTCCAAACGCACGCGGCCAACTTCGCGCGCGGGCACGTTCCTCCTGAAAATGAAATACTTGTGATGGCCGCCAGCCGCGGATCTCAACGTCAAGTTCAACGGCGAGCGTTCGAAAGCAGATTAGGTCAATCTGGTTAGCGATGCTTGAGCCCGGATTGCGACAGCCGTGGCCGAATCGTGCCACGCGCAGCGAGCGATGAGACTGCGCTTGCAAACGCTTGCGTGGCGGAAACCGAGCAGCGATGGCGGGATTTGATTCCGTTATGCGACCATTTGTCGGGGCAACCCGCAACTAGTGATCGGTTGTATCGAAAAATACCCAGCGCTCTCATCGTCACGCCTACGAATCATTTCAACCACACATTTTATGCCCGGCCGTTCGACTATCCTGAGCAATTATCCGGTCGTCCGCTCCAGCGATCCCGCGTTCGCGCGTGACCGTCTTTTCCAGGTGTACGGCGCAAACAGTTTCGACGTCAGAAAGCCGCGCGGCTTTGCCATGAACGCCGACCATGTGCAGATCGGCGGGGTCGGGCTTTCCTATGTCGAGTACACCGGCGAGGTCTCGGTTGGATTCGGCGAAGTGTCGTTCGTTCGCCAGTGCTTTGGTATCGAGGGTGCGGCGCGCTACACCATGAGCCGGCAATCCGGAGAGATCGCGCCGGGATCATGGAGTCCGGTCCTGCCTGCATACCAGCCAATGACGTTCGATTTCCCGTCCGGTTATCGCCAGGTCGCGATGCGAATCGAGTTCGACGTGTCTGCTGCGCAATCTGAGCGCCCTGCTCGGCCAGGACATCGGCCGAGATCTGGTGTTCGCTGAAACTCCTCCACACGCGTCGGCAATGGAAGCGCTGCGCCGGCGCGTCTTTCATCTGGCCATCGACTACAATGAACGCGGCGGCTCGTTCTCCAGCCTTGCCGCGGCCGAGGTCGCGCGCATGCTGGTGATGAAATTTCTGCTGTGCCACCAGCATAATTATTCGCATCTGCTGTTTCGGGAGCCGCTGCCGGTTTCCTCGACCACGGTACGGACCGTTGAAGAATACATCGAAGCCAACTGGGACAAGCCGATCGACATCGAGACGATGGTTTCGGTCGCCAACGTCAGCGCGCGAAGTCTTTTCAGGCAGTTCAGGAAAGATCGGGGTTACTCACCGGCGGATTTTGCCAAGCGGGTGCGGCTCAACCGCGCACGCGAAATGCTCGAACAATCCCGGGAGAGCAGTTCTGTGATCCAGATTGCACTGAAATGCGGCTTCCAGAATCCCGGTCATTTTGCGCGCGACTATCGAAATTCGTTCGGCGAACTGCCTTCCGCGACGTTGCAGCGGGCGCGGAAGTGGCTGAGCTAGGCGCTGGAAAACGCCACGGCGCGGCCGGTTACAGGAACCGAACGGGTGTGCTAAAGCACCAGCGCCCATCCGGAGACCTTCCATGAACGCCTCGCCCGAACGCCTCGACAGCACCGTCGATCCGAAGCTGCTCGAGATCCTGGTCTGCCCGGTGACCAAGGGGCCGCTCGAGTTCGACGCGACGCGGCAGGAACTGATCTCGCGCTCGGCCAAACTCGCCTATCCGATCCGCGACGGCATCCCGATCATGCTGCCGGAAGAGGCCAGGAAGATCGACTGACCATCCAATAGGGAGTGGCGAATAGCGAATGGTCCCCCTCCCTATTCGCCATTCGCCCGCTACAGCGCCTCGCCCTTCAATAGCCGCGGCACTTCGCCCGACAGGCCCGCGGCCTGGCGGATGAACAGGCTCTTCAGCGGCGGCGCGCGATCGACGAGGCCGAGGCCGATGTCGCGCACGGTTCGCAGCAAGGTCGATTCGTTGGAAAACAGGAAGTTCAGCGAATTGGTGGCAACGCCCATCGCCATGGTGTCGAAGCGCCGCCAGCGCTGGTAGCGCTCGAGCACGTCGGCCTGTCCGATGTCCATGCCGAGCCGGGCCGCATCGACGACGACTTCCGCCAGCGCCGCGACGTCCTTCAGGCCCATGTTGAGGCCCTGCCCTGCAATCGGATGGATCACATGCGCGGCATCGCCGATCAGCGCCAGCCGTTCGGCGATGAACGACCGTGCGACGAAATAACCGAGCGGAAACGCGCGCGGCTTGTCGAGCGCCTTGACCTCGCCAAGATGCAGACCGAAGCGACGCTCCAGTTCGTCGTGGAATTCGGCGTCGCCGAGCGCGGTGATGCGCGTGGCTTCCGCGCGGCTCTCGGTCCATACCAGCGACGAGCGCTTGCCGGTCAACGGCAGGATCGCGAACGGGCCCGCGGGGAGGAAATGTTCTTCGGCACGGCCTTGATGGTCGCGCTCATGGCCGACGGTGACGACGATGCCGGACTGGTCATAGTCCCAGCCATGGGTGGCGATGCCGGCGCGTTCGCGCAATTTCGAGCGCGCGCCGTCTGCGGCGACCAAAAGGCTAGCCTCGATCATGTTGCCGTCGGCGAGCGTGACCGTGACGCCGTCGGGGCGCGCATCATAGGTCGACACCGCCGTGGCGCGCAGGTCGACGCCTTCGGCCTCCGCGCGCGTGACCAGTGCATCGATCAGCCGGCGGTTTTCGACCATATGGGCAAAGGGCTCGCCGGGTTCGACCTCGCCCGCAAAGGTCAGGAATACCGGCCGGGTCGCGTCTTCCAGTTTCGAATCGGTGACGACCATGTCTGTTATCGGCTGGGCATCGGCCGCTATCTGGTCCCAGATTCCGAGGGCATCGAACAGCCGCCGGCAAGCCGCCACGATCGCACTGGCGCGCGGGTCGCGGCTGGGCCGCGTGGCCAGCGCCGGATCGGCGACGACGACGGCAATGTCAGGCCCAAGCCCCTGGCGCAATGCCAGCGCCAGCGCCAGCCCGGCAAACGCGCCGCCGCAGATGACAATGCTTCGCTGTGCCGGCATGCAATTCCCTACCCGGTTACGCTTCAGACGACACTTGCTACCTGATATTAGCTGGGCGAAACAGGGCTTCGAAACAAGGGTTCATTCGTCATTCCGGGGCGATGTGTAGCATCGAACCCGGAATCTCGAGATTCCGGGTCCGGTCCTTCGGACCATTCCGGAATGACACAGGATTCAACCGAAAGCATCACCATGTCCAAAGGCCTGATTGACCTGATTTCCATCCTCGATCTGGAGCCGCTGGAGGTTAACCTGTTTCGCGGCAGCAGCCCGAAGACGAGCTGGCAGCGCGTGTTCGGCGGACAGGTGATCGGACAGGCCATGGTGGCGGCGTGCCGCACCGTCGAGGGCCGGCTGCCGCATTCGCTGCATTGCTATTTCATCCTGCCCGGCGACCCGCAGATTCCGATCATCTACGAGGTCGAGCGCCTGCGCGACGGCAAGAGCTATTCGACGCGGCGTGTCACCGCGATCCAGCACGGCAACGCGATCTTCTCCATCATGGTGTCGTTTCATGCCGACGAAGAAAGCGAGTTCGACCACCAGGACAAGATGCCGGACGTACCGCCGCCGGAAAAACTCACCGCCGAGGAAGTCGCCAAGCAGCCGATGTTCCGCGAGATGCCCGAATTCATCCGCCGCTATTACGAATCGGACCGGCCGATCGAATTGCGTCCGGTCGAACTCGGCCGCTATTTCGGCCAGAAGATCGACGACGGACGGATCAATGTCTGGATTCGCACGGCTGCGAAACTGCCCGACGATCCAGCGCTGCACATGTGTGCGCTGGCCTATGCGTCGGATTTTTCGCTGCTCGATGCGATCATGGCGCGTTATGGCCGTACGCTGTTCGACAAGCGGATGATGCCGGCAAGCCTCGATCACGCGATGTGGTTTCACCGGCCGTTCCGCGCCGACGAATGGCTGCTCTACGCGCAGGACTCACCGAGCGCGCAAGGCGGCCGAGGATTGACCCGCGGCCTGATCTTCAAGCCCGACGGCACGCTGGTGGCTTCCGTCGCCCAGGAAGGCTCGGTGCGCCAGCGCAAATAGGCCGCGACGGTTCAGCCACTTCCGCGGCTGGCATCCCGTTTGGCCTGCACACGCTTGTTGGCCTGCGACACCCTTCCGATCTTTGACGGAGGGATCTTCACGTTGCGCCGGCGGTTCGGGATCGAAACCATCCCCTCACGGGCGCGCGGTTCGTTCTGTGGCCGGGCGAATTGCTGCGCCCGGCGAAGCGCCAGTGCGCGTCGCGCCGCTTCCCCGAGTTCCTTCCTTGCTTCGAACTTTCGCAGCCGCCTGAGCTCATTGTTGACGCGCTTGATGGCGGCGACAAAAACCTGCTTGCGCTGACTTGCATGTTCGGACGTTCCCGAAAAGCTCTTGCCGCGCGGCTCAGCCGTTCCCTTGGTTTGCCGTCGGCGATGCCGTGCGAGCGTGCGTTCCTTGCTGCCGAGGTCGCGAAGCCTGGTGCGAAGCTCCTCCAGCCTTGCCCTGTCCATTTCCGAGATGCCGGGGTGGTGGGTGTCGCGGATGATTTCCAGTTCATCGTGCTTCAGGATGCTTGCTTCAAACTTGCAGGGAGCTGACATCGGATCCTCCTCGTTTGGTTGGCTGGCGCGTGTGAAGTTTCGATCACCGACCGCGCGTTTCGGCGCCGTTCATCCCGATCGGTCACCCTCGACGGTGACACGGGCCTGCATGAGCCGCTGGAACAGCCTGCGACGCCGCAACAGCGGGGGCCAGGCGTAAAGAAAGATTTCAGAAGGTCGCCAGATCGCGACCCAGCCGAGGATCAGGAAGCCCTCGCGAAAAATATCCGGAAAAGGCCCCTTCTGGAATTTCTGCGACAGGAACAAGCCGAGCATCAGACAGACTGAAAGCACGATCAGGCCGACAAGGAGGGAGAACCGTCCTGTCCTGAACAGCTCCTGCATCTCGCGCGTGGTCTCGTGACTTCGAAGACCGAAATAGTCCTTGATGGCGGACGCAATCTCCGACGAAGAGGATTGCGAACATTCCGCGGCGGGCAAGTACACGACGATGTCGATCGGAATGCCTTTCGGCACATCTTCCGCATAATCGACGATGTAGTCTTCCGCTTCCTTTGCGAGGTCACGTTCCCGGAAGGGTGACGGATCAAGCGTGTTGAAGAGCTGCGAGACCGTGCGCAGTTTCAGTTCGATTCGTCCTGCGTCCGCAGGGTCGGTCGAAGCTTCCGTCATATGGGCTCTCGGTCGCGCCTGCCGGTGGCCAAGCGTTCGCTACCGGGCAGTTCCGGTTGAAATACCATCGGCCGGCCGACCGATAAATCGGAACATGTCTGCCCGGTTTTCAGGGTTTTGCGGGATTACCCCGGGGTCGGCCTGGTAGCCATCCCCGGGGCGACCGCGCTTCGCCGCGCGGAATTGCCTTTGGCCGCGCTAGCCGTTCGCCAGCGTGCCGCGGTCGGCCAGCGCGAATTGCGACACGTACCAGCGTGCGTACCAGTGCAGCACCCACGGAATCGGGATGATGAAGACGCAGCCGATCGCGAACACGATGGTTCGCCACAGCATTTCCAGCCCCGTCGCGTTGAAGATGACCTCCCGCTGCGTGCCGCTGATGTTGCGGCAAATCCAGCGCATCCAGGCCGTGATCACCCAGGCCCAGCCGATAATGGTGATGATCGAGAGATACATCAGTACCTGCCACCCGACATAACCGAGCGCGCTGCCCTCGAAGGCGATCGGCAGCGGCTGTCCGTTGGAACTGAGGTTCGAGGCGATCCAGCGGATGACCATCCAGGACAGGACCGCCTGGATCGGGATCGAGATGTACTCCAAATAATAGAGGTCGGACGCCCCCACATAGGTCAGGAGGCCGATGGCAATGAAGACGTACCAGATGTCGCCGACCTGGCCGTTGAAGGCGAGATTCGGCCGGCCGGGCACGCGTAGCCGCGAGGCCATCCAGCGATAGAAATAGGTCGCAACCCACGGCGCCGGAATCACCAGCACCATTCCGATCACGAACAGGAGGCTCCAGCCGAGGAAGGGGAAAACGCCGAGTTCGACCGAGAGCGGGCCACCGCCGTAGCCGCTGGAAGCCATCGGGGGCGGGGCGCCGGGCTGCGAAATGGACGGCGGGCCCGACCCACCGGGGACCAGCCCGGGAATGTCTCCGGCCCGCTGCCAGCCTGACATTCCCTCGGTCCAGACCAGCGTATCCGGCCTGACGGTCCCCCTGACGATGAGATCCCGGAGCTGAGCCTCGGGATAAGGGCCCTGTTGCTGGCCGTTCGACGCATAAAACCACGATCGATTAGACATAATATTCCTTGAGCCGTGAAATGGGTGAGCCGGCAGGGCGGCTGGGGCAACGGTCCGCATTGTGTCGGACGATACTGTTCCCTGTACAGAGACCGATGCCACCGGCCCCAAATGTTTTCCCCTTTCTCTGCAACTTTTTTGTGCCATTTGCCCAGAAAGATGCCAGATTTGGCGGATCACCGCCGAGCGGCCGACCTGCCGTCGAGCACCGCAAAAGACAAGACCAAAGACCAGCCCACGGGAAACGAAGGCCTGACCATGAAACTCGTCGTCGCGATCATCAAACCATTCAAACTTGACGAGGTGCGCCAGGCGCTGACGGCCATTGGCGTGCACGGCATGACCGTGACCGAAGTCAAGGGTTACGGCCGCCAGAAGGGCCACACCGAAATCTATCGCGGCGCCGAATATGTCGTGAACTTCCTGCCCAAGCTCCGGATCGAAATCGCAGTCGCGTCCGACATCGCGGACAAGGCCGTCGGCGTCATCACCGCAAACGCGCGCACCGGGCAGATCGGCGACGGCAAGATCTTCGTGACGCCGATCGATCACGCACTGCGAATCCGCACCGGCGAGACCGACAGCGACGCGCTCTGAGATTTCAGTGGGTTCGAGTTCAAGGCGCGCAGGCAACGACGCCTGACGCGCCATTCAAGAAACGACAACAGGCCGGGGAACTACCATGGGGGCACTATCGTATCGTGCAGCAAAGCCTGCTGCGCCTATCCTGCTTGCGACCTGCACGCTATCGACGCCGGCTCTGGCCGAGACCTCCACCATCAACGCCGCCGACACCGCCTGGATGATCGTCGCCACCGCGCTGGTGCTGATGATGACGATACCTGGCCTGGCGCTGTTCTATTCCGGCATGGTGCGCAAGAAGAACGTGCTGGCGACGATGGCGCAGAGCCTTGCGGCCGTCGCCATCATCTCAATTCTCTGGGTGACGTTCGGCTATTCGCTGGCGTTCGTCGGCGATGGTCCCTGGATCGGCACGCTCGATCGCTGGTTCCTGATCGGCATGACGATGGATAGCGTCAATCCGGCGGCAAAGACCATCCCGGAAGCGCTTTTCATGCTTTACCAGATGACATTTGCGATCATCACGGTGGCGCTGGTGGCAGGCGCGGTGGCCGACCGGATGCGATTCTCGGCCTATCTCCTGTTCTCGGTCGGCTGGTTCACGTTCGTCTACGTGCCGCTGGCGCACTGGGTGTGGGGCGGCGGTTTCCTCGCGAGCATGGGCGTGCTGGATTTCGCCGGCGGTCTCGTCGTGCATCTTTCCGCCGGCGTCGGCGGCCTGGTTGCGGCGAGCGTCATGGGCCGGCGTCACGGATATGGCAGCGAGAATCTCGCGCCGTTCGACCTGTCGCTTGCCGTGATTGGCACCGGCCTGTTGTGGGTCGGCTGGTTCGGTTTCAATGGCGGCTCCGCACTGGGAGCCAACTCGCGCGCGGTAATGGCGATCATCGCAACCCATCTTGCCGCTTGCGCCGGCGCGTTGACCTGGGGCGCGATCGAATGGGCGACACGGCGCAAACCCTCGGTGCTCGGCATGATCTCCGGCGCCGTCGCGGGCCTCGGAACCATCACGCCGGCGTCGGGATTCGTCGCGCCATGGCACGGCGTCATCATCGGCGTGATCGCGGGCCTGCTCTGCTTCTGGGCCTGCACCTGGCTCAAGCAGCGCTTCAAGTATGACGACTCGCTCGACGTGTTCGGCGTGCACGGCATCGGCGGATTGACCGGGACGCTGCTCGCCGGCGTCTTCGCCGTGAACGCAATCGGCGGCACCGCCGGCCTGATCGAAGGCAATCCACAGCAGGTCCTGATCCAGTTCTACGGCATCGCCGCCACCATGGTCTGGGCCGGAGGCGTCACCTTCATCCTGCTCAAGCTGGTCAGCGTCTTCGTGCCACTGCGGGTGACCCAGCAGCAGGAAATGGAAGGTCTCGACATCACGCAACACGGCGAAGCCCTGCAGTAAGTCTACCCACCGAAATACCGCTCCGCTGCCCGACCGCTGGGCAAGAATATGTCGGGACTCTGGCACGCTCATTAATTGAGCAGGCGTGATTATGCTTTGGGCGCGACGGAATGGCGCAGGATCGAGCACCCCCCGGCTGCGGCGAAAACAGGCGGATTCATAAACTGTTAGGCAACGACGCCGATCTGGCACGGCATTTGATTCTATTGGTCTCGGCTGTGCCCGCGTAGTGACCTTCTCCGCGTGGTGAACCTCAGTCCAGAACGCCCGGTCGGTGAGCCGGGCCCAAGCGGGGATAAGACCCATGAAAATCGTTATGGCGATCATCAAGCCATTCAAACTCGAAGAAGTCCGGGACGCCCTGACCGCCATCGGCGTTCACGGTCTCACGGTGACGGAAGTCAAGGGATATGGCCGGCAGAAGGGCCATACGGAAATCTATCGCGGCGCCGAATACGCCGTGAGCTTCCTGCCAAAGATCAAGATCGAGGTCGCTGTGGCCTCGGACCAGGTCGACAAGACCATCGACGCCATCACATCGGCTGCCAAAACCGGACAGATCGGCGACGGCAAGATCTTCGTCATCAACCTCGACCATGCGGTTCGCATCCGCACCGGTGAGGCTGATGCCGCGGCCCTCTGATTTCGCGCTCAACCCTACCCACTCAGGAGTAATATGAAATGACGTTTAAACGTCCCCATAGCGCGGGATTGGCAGCCCTCGCAGTCGGTCTGTTCGCCGCGACCGCCGCCTACGCCGAACCGACCGTCAACAAGGGCGACAACGCCTGGATGCTGACGTCGACCGTGCTCGTGCTGTTGATGACCATCCCGGGGCTGGCGCTGTTCTATGGCGGTCTCGTCCGTTCCAAGAACATGCTGTCGGTGCTGATGCAGGTATTCTACTGCGTCTGCATCGTCGTCATCCTCTACGCGCTCTACGGCTACAGCCTCGCCTTCACCGGCGGATCCGACTTCATCGGCGGCTTCTCCAAGGCCTTCATGATGGGCATCACCACCGATACCAAAGCGGCGACCTTCAGCGTCGACGCCAACATCTCGGAACTGATCTATTTCTGCTTCCAGATGACCTTCGCTGCGATCACCCCCGCCCTGATCGTCGGCGCCTTCGCCGAACGCATGAAGTTCGCTGCGGTCGCATTGTTCGTCCCGCTCTGGGTCACGCTGATCTACCTGCCGATCGCGCACATGGTTTGGTATTGGCCGGGTCCGGACCTGATCACCGACGCAGCCAAGGCGCTCGCCGCGGCTACTGACGGTGCGGCGAAGACTGCGGCACAGGCCAAGCTGGACGAAATCAACGCCGATGCCGGCTGGATCTTCAAGAAGGGCGCGCTCGACTTCGCCGGCGGCACCGTGGTGCACATCAACGCCGGTATCGCCGGTCTCGTTGGTGCGCTTCTGATCGGCAAGCGCATCGGCTACGGCAAGGAGTTGATGGCTCCGCACTCGCTGACCATGACCATGATCGGTGCTTCGCTGCTCTGGGTTGGTTGGTTCGGCTTCAACGCCGGATCGAACCTCGAAGCCTCCGGCGGCGCCGCGCTCGCCATGACCAACACCTTCGTTGCGACCGCAGCGGCGGCGATGGCCTGGATGTTCGCGGAATGGATCGTCAAGGGTCATCCCTCGCTGCTCGGCGCGTTGTCGGGCGCGGTGGCCGGCCTGGTCGCGGTCACGCCTGCGGCCGGTTTCTCGGGTCCGATGGGCGCGATCGTGCTCGGCCTCGTGGTCGGCGTGGTCTGCCTGTTCTTCTGCACCGTGGTGAAGAACGCGCTGGGCTACGACGACTCGCTGGACGTGTTCGGCGTCCACTGCGTCGGCGGCATCGTCGGCGCACTCGGCACCGGCATCCTGGTGAATCCCGGCGCTCGGCGGCACCGGCGTCATGGACTACGTCACCGGCAAGATCGCCGACTACGACTTCGCGGCGCAGATGATCTCGCAGCTCTGGGGCGTCTGCACCACGCTGGTGTGGTCGGGCATCGGTTCGGCGATCCTGTACAAGGTCGTCGACGTGATCGTCGGCCTGCGCGTCACCGTCGAGACGGAGCGCGAAGGCCTCGACGTCACCGAGCACACCGAGCGCGCCTACAACATGTAAGCAATCCCGGGCGCGATACCTGACGGGTGTCGCACCCACAGCTCAACGGTTCGGGCACATACCCGGCAATGCCCTGTCCGTCGAGGGGCTCCAGCGCAAGCTGGGGCCCCTTTCTTTTTGCTCGCGCTTTTTGCGAGCGATGGCGTCGCGCGGATCTATCGTCCGATCGGCTCCGGCGCGATCAACTCGACCGTCGGAAAATAAGTGCGGTAACGCCGAACGTCCCGTGTCAGGAGTGGCCACCGCTCCACCGCGGCATGTGCTCCGATAAAGAAATCAGAAAGCACCCCGCTGCGAACGCCGCCGATGGCGCGGTAACGCAGGTAAGCCTTGCCCGCGAGAAAAAGCGCGCTACGCGGTATCGCGGCCACGTCGATTTGGAGATGCCGAAGCATGGCATCGGCGGCTTCGATCGTGGCATAGCGCGTCGAAAGTTCAGCGTAGATTACATCATTAATGGTCAGAGGACCCGACGCGGCAGCTTGCTCGAGTTGCGACTGCGACCAGCCGGCCCATTCGTCGTCGTTGGTCACGACGTCGAATACGACATTCGAATCGACAAGGATCATTCCGGCTCGCCGCGGAGGAGTTCCATGAGTTCGTCCGTCGTCATCCCGGGGCCTGCCGAGCCAAGCAGTTCAGCAAACCTGCTTTTTGGCCGCGGCTCTCCGGCCTTCTCGATCACGATACTGCCGTCGGCGGCGCAGCGGAATTCGACCTTGCTGCCCGGCGCAATGCCCAGATGCTCTCGAACGGGCTTCGGGATAGTCACTTGGCCCTTGCTCGTAACTGTCGTTGCCATGGCAGCAGACCTCCGCATCGGTAATACCGACCATAGATATGGTAATACCACGCAAATTGTCGAGGCGGACCGATGGTTAATCGCGTCTTAACCTCGCCGTACCTATGGTGGTTTGATGGGTTCGCGGTCCTGGGGTAACTCCTCGGCCGCTTTCGAGAGTACTGGCGTTTCACAGATGGCAATGACCGCCTCTTCCGGCGTGGCGCAGGGCGCCGGCAGCGTACCTGCCGGTCAGGCCGAACGCTCTCCCTTTATCCGGACGACCGAACTGCTGGCTCCCTACCAGCCGGCCAAGCCATTGATTACGCTGTCGTTGGGCGAACCACAGCATCCGGTTCCCGATTTTGTCGGCCCGGTGCTGGCCCAGCACATTGCCGATTTTGGCCGCTACCCGATCGCCAAGGGGATCGAGCCGTTCCGGAAAGCCGTTGCGAACTGGCTGTCGACCCGCTTCCAGCTTCCCCGCCCGGTCGATCCCGAGAGCGAGGTTCTGGTCCTCAACGGCAGCCGCGAGGGGCTGTTTTTCGCGGCCATCACCGCTGCCCGCTATGTCGGCCCGCGCCGGGGCAGGCCTGCGATCCTGGTGCCCAATCCGTTCTATCCGGCCTATGGCGCCGGCGCCCGCGCGGCCGGCTGCGAGACGGTCTACCTGCCGACCACGCTCGCCAACGGCTTCCTGCCGGATCTCGATGCGCTCGACGAGGCGACGCTGGCCCGGACCGTTGCGATCTTCATCGCCTCGCCCGCCAACCCGCAAGGTGCGGTCGCGTCACGCGACTACTTCACGCGCCTGAAGGAACTCGCCGACCGCTACGGCTTCATGATCCTGAGCGACGAATGCTATTCGGAAATCTACACCAGGCAGGCACCCGGCAGCGCGCTGGAATGCGCCGGACCGGACTTCACCAACGTCGTGGCGTTCCAGTCGCTGTCGAAGCGATCCAACCTGCCGGGCATGCGTGTCGGCTTTGCCGCGGGCGACCGGAAATTTCTCGCCGCGTTTCACGAGTTGCGCAATGTCGCAGCGCCCCAGGTGCCGGTGCCGCTGCAGCATGTCGCGGTCGCCGCCTACAGCGACGAGGCCCATGTCGAGGAAAACCGAAGGCTCTACCGCATCAAGTTCGATCTCGCCGACCAGATCCTCGGCAGCCGCTACGGCTACGTCCGGCCGGCCGGCGGCTTCTGCGTCTGGCTCGACGTATCCGAACGGGGCGGCGACGAGGCGGCGGCGGTGAAGCTCTATCGCGATGCCGGCGTCCGGGTCATTCCCGGAAGCTATCTGTCACGACCGCAGGACGACGGCTTCAATCCCGGCGCGGGCTATATCCGCCTCGCGCTGGTTTCCGACAGTGACTCTACGGCCGAGGCGTTGCACCGGCTGGTCGAAATTCTGGATTAATCGCAGGGCCCGATGAGCATGCCAGCCATCGAACGTGTCATTCCCATCGTCGGCCACCTGCCGGCGTCGATCCGCGAAGCCCTGGCGCGCCGCCTGCGCGAGCTTGCGGGGCTCAGCCTGATCGCATTGTCGGGTGTGGCGGCGGCAGCGCTGATTACATGGTCGGTGCAGGATCCGAGCCTGAGCCACGCGACGTCGCGGCCCGATCCGCAATATTCTCGGATATCCCGGCGCAATCAGCGCCGATCTGCTGATGCAGATTCTGGGGCTTGGCGCGATCCTGCTGATCCTCCCCGTCGCAGTATGGGGCTGGCGCATGCTGACCCATCGCACATTCGATCGCGAGGCACTGCGCCTCGGATGCTGGATTCTTGGTGCGGTGATCGCGGCCGGTTTTGCGAGCTGCTGGCCGCATGGCGGCGGCTGGCCGCTGCCGACAGGCCTGGGCGGCGTCGTCGGCGATGCGCTGGTGCGGGCGCCCGCCGTGGTGTTCGGCCCGCCCGGCTTCATCTATCGCCTCGTGCTCGGCATCATCCTGTTCGCAGCGATGGGCGCGGCTTTCCTGTTCGCCTGCGGTTGGGGTTCGCAACCGAACGACGAGGAGCTGACGCCGATCGAGGACGATGACGCGCCCTTCGTCGAAGAAGGGGACCGCAGCTCGGTATCGCTCGGCTGGGTATTTCATGCGCTGATGAGCGCCAAGGCGCGGATCGGATGGTTCCTGACCACGGCCTATCGCTCGCTGGTGTCGAGCGGACCGCAGCCGCGGGCCTCTTCCTTCGAACGTCACGAGCCCAGCCTCAGTGGCCGCGCGCCGTCATTGGCACCGCAGCAGGAAGCGGAGGAATACGAGGAAGAGGAAGAAGAGGAAGAGGACGAGGAAGAAGAGGAGGAAGAGGAAACTCCCGCCGCCCGCGCCGCGCGCAAGAAGGCCGCGTCGCGCGCGACCTCGCGCAAATCCTCCGACAAGTTCGAACTGCCTTCGATCTCGATGCTGACGGCGCCCAAGGCTTCCGACCGCCAGCCGCTGAGCAAGGCCGAACTCGAGGCCAACTCGCGCGCGCTGGAAGGTGTGCTCGGCGATTTCGGTGTCCGCGGCGAAATCGTCAAGGCCAATCCCGGGCCCGTGGTGACGTTGTATGAACTCGAGCCCGCGCCCGGCATTAAATCCTCGCGCGTGATCGGCCTTTCCGACGACATCGCCCGCTCGATGAGCGCATTGTCGGCCCGCGTTGCCGTGGTCGCCGGCCGCAACGCCATCGGCATCGAACTGCCGAATGCGCATCGCGAAAAGGTCTATCTGCGCGAATTGTTGACGGCGAAGGACGAGTCGCACGCGAAGCTGCCGCTCTGCCTCGGCAAGAACATCGGCGGCGAATCCATCATCATCGATCTCGCGCGTACGCCGCATATGCTGATCGCCGGCACCACCGGCTCCGGCAAATCAGTCGCGATCAACACCATGATCCTCAGCCTGGTCTACCGCCTGCGGCCGGACCAGTGCCGACTGATCATGGTCGATCCCAAAATGCTCGAACTCTCCGTCTATGACGGCATCCCGCATCTGCTGACGCCGGTCGTGACCGATCCGAAGAAGGCGGTGGTCGCGCTCAAATGGGCCGTGCGCGAAATGGAAGAGCGCTACAAGAAGATGTCCAAACTCGGTGTACGCAACATCGATGGCTACAATCAGCGCCTCGTCGAAGCCCGAGGCAAGGGCGAGGAATTGACGCGCACGGTGCATACCGGCTTCGACAAGGAAACCGGCAAGGCGATCTACGAGGAAGAAAAGCTCGATCTCGATCCGCTGCCCTACATCGTGATCATCGTCGATGAAATGGCCGACCTGATGATGGTGGCCGGCAAGGACATCGAGGGCGCGGTGCAGCGCCTTGCGCAGATGGCGCGCGCTGCCGGTCTGCACGTGATTCTCGCCACGCAACGTCCGTCGGTGGACGTCATCACCGGCACCATCAAGGCGAACTTCCCGACCCGCATCGCCTTCCAGGTCACCTCGAAGATCGACAGCCGCACCATCCTCGGCGAAATGGGCGCCGAGCAACTGCTCGGCCAGGGCGACATGCTCTACATGGCCGGCGGCGGTCGCATCAGCCGCGTCCACGGCCCGTTCGCCTCCGACGAGGAAGTCGAAAAGGTGGTGCGCCACCTCAAGACACAGGGCCAGCCGGAATACCTGGAAGCCGTCACCGCGGAAGAGCCGACCGAGGAGGACGGCGCGGTGTTCGATTCGACCGGCATGGGCGGCGACGGCGGCGGCGACCTGTTCTCGCAGGCGGTTGCGATCGTCAAGCGCGACCGCAAGGCCTCGACATCCTACATTCAACGCCGGCTGCAAATCGGCTATAACCGCGCTGCGTCATTGATGGAACGGATGGAACTCGAGGGCATTGTCGGCCAGGCCAATCACGCCGGCAAACGCGAAATCCTGGTCGAAGAGGAGGAGGGCGGGTTCTAGGTCCCGGCCATCCTGAGTGGAATTTACGTAACAATTTTCACGGAAAAACGATATCTCCTTTGGTCGAAAGCGCGATAAAATGGCCCCAACGGGACGACGCGTTGAGTTGAATAGAGATTCGAAATACCTGATGACAAAGCAATTGACCTATCGCGGACTGCGCTGCGGACTGGCGCTCGTGATCGCCGCTTCCGTCGCAGGCTTTGCGACGCCGGTTTTCTCGCAGACCGTTCCGGTTCCAAAGCCCGCGCCCAAGGCCCGCGACGGCAGCGTGCAGATGAGCGCGCAGGACAAGATAACCACCGGCACCACCCAGACGCCGCCGACCCCGGTCATTCCGGACCCCAACCGCAACGTTCCCGCCAATATTTTCGCGACCTTCGACGCCAACCAGAAGGCGCAGGCCGCCAGGGTCAGTTCCTATCTGTCGTCGCTGCAGACGCTGGTCGGGAATTTCGTCCAGGTCGGGCCCGATGGCAGCAAGACCAAGGGTGACTTCTATATCCAGAAGCCCGGCAAGGTCCGCTTCGAATATGACCCGCCGAGCCCGATCGCGATTATCGCCGACGGCTCGGCGCTGGCAGTGCGCGACCGTAAGCTAGCGACCCAGGACATCTATCCGCTGTCGCAAACGCCGCTGCGTTTCCTGCTGTCGGACCGGATCGACCTGCTGAAGGACACCAATGTCGTCAACGTCACCGCCGACGATGTCTTCATCAGCGTCACGATCGAGGAGAAGCAGGCCCTGATCGGGACCAGCCGCCTGATGCTGATGGTCGGCGCCAAGGACGGCCAGCTCAAGCAATGGACGGTGACCGACCCGCAGGGTTACGACACCACGGTCGCAGTCTACAATCTCGATTCATCGAAGAAGGTCGATCCCGGCCTGTTCAAGATCGACTTCACCAACTATTCCGTCCCGCCGGGCTGAGCGACGATCCCCAGCAGAAAGACGTGGATGGCCGGGTCAAGCCCGGCCATGACGGGTCGGAAATTCTGCTACATCAGCCCGCATGCGCTTTTCTCTGACGACCTGGAATATCAACTCGGTGCGCCTGCGCATCGACATCGTCGCCAAATTCCTGAAATCCGCGCGGCCGGACGTGCTGTGCCTGCAGGAAACCAAGTGCATCGACGACGCCTTTCCGCTGAAGCGCTTCAAGCGCCTCGGCTACGAACACGTCGCGCTGAACGGACAGAAGGGCTATCACGGCGTCGCCATCGTCTCGAAGCTGCCGTTCGAAACCACCGATGTCAGAACCTTCTGCGACAAGATCGATTCGCGCCATATCTCGGTGGCGTTCGGCGAAAAGGCACAGCTTGCAAAACCGCTGGTGCTGCACAATTTCTACGTCCCCGCCGGCGGCGACATCCCCGACCCCGCTCTCAATCCGAAATTCGACCACAAGCTGAGATTCCTCGACGAGATGAAGGCGTGCGAGCCGCTGCATCCACGCGGCGACGACCGGCACATCCTGGTCGGCGACCTCAACGTCGCGCCGCATGAAAACGACGTGTGGTCGCACAGGCAGCTCCTGAAGGTGGTTTCGCATACGCCGATTGAATGCGAGAAGCTGCTGGCGGCGCAGACCCACGGCGAATGGTTCGACGTCGCGCGCGAACGGATCCCGCTTTCGGAAAAGGTCTATACGTGGTGGAGCTACCGCGCGGCTGACTGGACCGTCGGCGATCGAGGCCGCAGGCTCGATCACATCTGGGTCTCGCGCGCGCTGAAGGATGGTATCAGCGATTTCAGGATCACCCGCGATGCGCGCGGATGGGAGCGGCCGTCCGACCACGTGCCGGTCACGGTGACGCTGGACGTATAGAGCGTTTTCGAGCGAAGCATGCACCGGTTCGCGTAAAGAAAACGCGTCAAAACAAAATCGAGCCCTCAGATATTGAGCTTGGCGCCGGCGATCAGAATATCGCTGGCGATCTGGCTGGTACGGGTAGCGAGTTCGTCGCGCAGCCGGCGCGCAGCGTCGGGATCGCTTTCGAGCACGCGCTGAAACAGGCTGCGGGCCACCCTGATCACGGAAGAGTTTTCGATCGCGATCGCGCTGGATGGCCGTCGCATCGCGACGATCATCGCCAGTTCGCCGATCAGAGAGCCGGGTCCGGCGATGACTTCAGCACCGCCATCCTCGACGCGAAATGCGCCGCGCTGGACGATGAAGCCGGCATCCGCCTCGTCGCCGGCGCTGAACAAAAAGTCGCCGATACCGAAATCGCGTTGCTCCGAACCGATCGCCAGCATTCGCAAGGCGGCAGTCCCCAACAGTCGCAGTGTCGGGACCCGCTCCAACAGGGCTACATCAGTTTCGATCGACATGCGGACCGGTGACCGAAATACGCAAAAGACTACAAATCGTGGCCGCGCAGCCTATCACGGCACCAGCTTGTAGCCACCGGCTTCCGTCACCAGGATTTCCGGATTTGCGGCATCCTTCTCGATCTTCTGCCGCAGCCGGTAGATGTGGGTTTCCAGGGTGTGGGTGGTGACCCCCGAATTGTAACCCCAGACTTCCTGCAGCAACGTCTCGCGCGACACCGGCAACTGGCCCGCCCGATACAGGAACCGGAGGATGGCGGTTTCCTTTTCGGTCAACCGCACCTTGCGGGCATTGGCGCCGGTCAGCATCTTGGAGCCAGGCCGGAAGCTGTAGGGCCCAACCGAGAATACCGCATCCTCGCTCGCCTCGTGCTGCCGGAGCTGCGCCCTGATCCGGGCGAGCAGCACGGCGAACCGGAACGGCTTGGCGACGTAGTCATTGGCCCCGGATTCGAGCCCAAGAATGGTGTCCGAATCGGTGTCGTGGCCGGTCAGCATGATGATCGGCGCCTTGAAGCCGCCCTTGCGGAGGCTGCGCACCACTTCGCGCCCGTCGGTATCGGGCAGCCCGACATCCATCAGCACCAGATCGGGTGAATTGGCCTTGGCGGCGCTGGCGCCCTTGGCACCGGTATCGACCGCCGAGGCCTCGAATTCCTCGTGCAGGGACAATTGCTCAACCAGGGTATCGCGCAGATCGGTATCGTCATCCACGATCAGGATCTTGCGGGCATTCGGCATAGGTACGATCCTCTTGAGGCGCGCGGCCGACGATGGGAGCGTCGCAAACCGGGCCTTGGTCGATGACGAACCGGATTGGCTGGCGAGCTTCGCAGGCAAACCCGGGGCATCAGGTACTGATTCGGATTCAGGTAAGAGATTGTTACAGTTTCACAAGGCGAGCCGCAGTCTATCCCAAATTTAAGGGGCGTTTGGATGAATGTCCTGTAATGCGGCGAGATGGAGCAATTGCGACCGGACAGGCAACCCCCGGATTTTGGCATCGGTAAGGGAAACACTGTTATTTCAATCACTTGTGAGACAGCACCACGTGATCGCCCGCTGACATTCGTCCGCGTCCACAGGGCCGCCGGCGACCCCCGCCGGGGGTGGCTCACGGCGGACGGCTGGACCGTACCGGTGGCACTTGGCCGCGGCGGAATGCTCGCCAACAAGCGCGAGGGCGACGGCGGGACACCCCGGGGCATTTTCTACCCCCTGCAACTATGGTGGCGCGCCGACCGTCACGTCAGGCCACGGACCTATCTGCCGATCCGGCCGATCCGGCCCGAGGACGCCTGGTGCGAAGACCCCAGGGATCGCCATTACAATCGGCCAATCCGGCTGGTCCGCGATCAGGCCGGCGACCGGCTGACGCGCGAGGATCATCTCTATGATTTCATCGTCGAGATCGATCACAACGCCGCCCCCCGTATTGCCGGCCGCGGCAGCGCCGTGTTCCTGCACCTGGCGCGCAGCAACTTTTCGCCGACCGCCGGCTGCGTTTCCATGACGAAATCTGCGATGCTTCGGCTGTTGCGGCGGATGGGGCCACAGACGAAAATCGTGATCGGCTGACCGGGGATCAACACCATGCTCGAGAAGAACGCGATTGCCGCAGCGTCGAAGGTCCTGCACGACCATTGGCGCGCCGGCACCAAGCTCGAAGGCCTCGACAGCTCGATGCGGCCGCGTGACCGCGCCGAAGGCTATGCGATCCAGGCGGGAATCGAGCACTACTCATCCGACCCGCTGTTCGGCTGGAAGATCGCCGCCACCAGTGAGGCCGGACAGAAGCATATCAATGTCGATGGTCCGATGGCCGGACGCATCCTGGCCGAGACCGTGATCCCCGATGGCGGCACGGCCTCGATGACAGGCAACGACATGCGCGTCGCAGAGCCAGAATTTGCCTTTCGCATGCGCGTGGATCTTCCGGCGCGCGCGACGCCCTATACGGTGCAGCAGGTGCTCGATGCCGTCGACACGTTGCATCCGGCGATCGAAATTCCTGATTCGCGATTTCGGGATTTCGTCGGCGCAGGCCCGGCGCAGATCATCGCCGACAACGCCTGCGCGCATCTGTTCGTGCTCGGCCCGCCAACCCGTGCGGACTGGCGAGCGATGGACCTCGTCGAGGAGCGGCCGGTCATTGCCATGCGCGGCGAAAAATTCGTCGGCCATGGCAAGAACGTGCTCGGCGATCCCCGCGTTGCGCTGACATGGCTTGCCAACGAATTGCGCCAGCTTGGCATCACGCTGAAGGCTGGCCGCATCGTCACGACGGGCACCTGCCACCCGCCACTGCCAATTCAATCCGGGGACTTTTGCGCCGTCGATTTCGGCGCCCTTGGAAAGGTGTCGATCGGTTTCGCGTAAGCGACTACCGGTGTCCGAAAATCGCCGACCCGACGCGAACATGCGTGGCGCCGAGCTGAATCGCGATCGCGAAATCGGCGCTCATGCCCATCGACAGGTTTTTCAACCCATTGCGCGCGGCGATCTTGGCGGTCAGCGCAAAATGCGGCGCCGGCGCCTCGTCGACCGGCGGGATGCACATCAGCCCTGAAATGGTAAGGCCGTATTTTTCCCGGCAGTTCGTGATGAAGGCGTCGGCCTCGCCGGGAGCGACGCCGGCTTTCTGCGGCTCTTCGCCAGTGTTCAACTGAACGAACAATTGCGGCTGTTTGTCTTGCGACGCGATCTCCCTGGCCAACGCCTCGCAGATGCTGGGGCGGTCGACCGAATGAATGGCGTCGAACAGCGCCACCGCTTCCCTGGCCTTGTTGGATTGCAGCGGCCCGATCAGATGCAGCGCAATGCCGGGGCAGGCCGATATCAGCGCGGGCCATTTCGCCTTGGCTTCCTGCACGCGATTCTCGCCGAACACCCGCTGGCCGGCATCGATGACGGGCGAAATGGCTGTTGCGTCGAACGTCTTCGACACGGCGATCAGCGTTACCGAAGCACGGTCGCGCCGCGCTTCCCTGCATGCGCGTTCGATCTCCTGCTCCACCGCAGCAAGACCACTTGGTAAAGGCGTGGTTATCGACGTCGTCATTTCTTCCGCGATCTCGTCATCCGGCCGAAAACTTTACGGCATTTCCTATAATTTTACCAAGTTCGGGAAAGGCTTTTTGAAACCTTCGCTCTACCTTGCGACGCGGGGTAGGGACTCGGATGTCTAGCGTTACTTTCAACCGCAATCGCATCAAACTCAAGAAGCTTCTGGGAATCCGGGCGCGGCTTGCGGTGCTGGCTGTGCTGCTGGTGGCGCCCTTGATGTTTGACCGCGTTCGTTCGCTCGAAGACACCCGCGCCAGGCAGATCGCGCTTGCCTCGGAAGAATACGCCAACATCACCCTGCATAGCGCCGATACCCAGCGCGAGGTGATCTCCTCGGTCGAGACAATGCTGAAATCGGCGGCCTATATCCGCGCCTCCGGCGGCATCGGGCGCAGTTGCGAAATCCTCCGCGCCAGCCTGCCGAGCAACCTGCCCTGGATCCGCAGCATCATGATCGCGTCCCGGGACGGGCTGGTGCAATGCTCGACGCTGAACAAGCAGGTCGGGCTCAATCTCAGCGATCGTGAATATTTCAGGAAGGCGCAGGCGACCCGCGACTTCGTTTTCAGCGACTACCTGTTCGGCAAGACCAACGGCCGCCCGATGATGATGGCGGCCTACCCGGTCGCTGCGATCAATCCCGAGGAAGATTCCGTCGTCGTTGCCGGCATCAATATCGACTGGCTGTCGAAGATCATGAACAATCTCGGCGGCCGGCCTGGAATTTCATCCCTGCTGGTCGACAGTGCCGGTGTCGTCATCGCAGCGCCCTCGGATCAGGCCAGCCTGATCGGCCGGCCGCTGGATTCGGTGCCGCTGATGGCGGCCGTCGCGGAAAAAGCCCTGACCTCCGATGCGCCGACCGGCTCGCTGTCATTCACCGCTTCCGACGGCTCCCGACGCACCATCAGCTTTTCGCGCATCTCGGGAACGCAGTCGCGCCTGATCGTCTCCATCGACGAGGCCACGGTGACGGCCGCGATCAGCCGCGAGATCCGCACCGCCTACCTGCAACTGGGATTCGTCTGCCTGTTCGTGCTGCTCGGCGCGCTGATCGGCGCGGAAAAGCTCATCATCCATCCGATCGAGGTCATGACCGGAATGGCGAGGCGATTCGGCGAAGGCGACTGGTCCGCCCGCGTCGCGGGCAGCCGCCTGCCGGCGGAGTTCATGCCGCTGGCCCGCGCCTTCAACGCGATGGCGGCGCAGCTCAGCCAGCGCGAGCGCGAACTGGTCGCCACCAACGACCGGCTCACCGTGATGGCCTCGATCGACATGCTGTCGGGCCTGGCCAACCGGCGCGGCTTCCAGAGCCGGCTGGATTTCGAATGGCTGAAGGCGCAGCAATACAACAGCGAACTGGCGCTGCTGATGATCGATGTCGATCACTTCAAGCTCTACAACGACACCTATGGCCATCCCGAGGGCGACGCCTGCCTGACCCGGATCGGCGAGGCGCTGGCCGGTATCGCCGCCGACACCATGGGGTTTGCCGGCCGTTACGGCGGCGAGGAATTCTGCCTGTTGCTGCCGAACACCGGAGCATTGAAGGCGCTCGAAATCGGCGAGACGGTGCGGGCGACGGTCCAGGGCCTTGCCCTGCCCCACGTCACCTCCAGCTATCAGACCGTCACGGTGAGCGTCGGCGTGGCCGCAACACTGCCGAGCGACAGCCAGCGTCCGGGCGACCTCGTCGAGGCCGCGGACGCCGCCCTCTACGCCGCCAAGCATCGCGGCCGCAACACCGTGGTCGAACACGGCTTCGCCAAGCTGGTCGACGAGGCCGGCATGGCAATGGCGGGCTGAGCCGACACCCGATCTCGGGCAAGAAGCAACCCCTCCCCGCCTCCCCAACCGTTGACCCCGCAGCCGCTTTTGTGGCCTAGTCCGCCGTCCTCTGGACGGGACCCGAATCCACAAAAAGCCCTTACGATTCCATGACCTCCGAACGTTACAACGCCCGTGATTCCGAGCCGCGCTGGCAGCGCCAGTGGGACGAAAAGGCGATCTTCGCCTCCAAAAACGACGATCCGCGGCCGAAATACTACGTGCTCGAGATGTTCCCCTACCCGTCCGGGCGCATCCATATCGGACATGTCCGCAATTACACCCTGGGCGACGTGCTGGCGCGGTTCATGCGCGCCAAGGGGTTCAATGTGCTGCACCCGATGGGCTGGGACGCCTTCGGCCTGCCGGCCGAGAACGCCGCCATCGAGCGCAAGGTAGCGCCCAAGGCCTGGACCTACGACAACATCGCCGCGATGAAGAAGCAGTTGCGGTCGATCGGGCTGTCGCTCGACTGGTCACGCGAATTCGCGACCTGCGACCCCAGCTACTACCGGCATCAGCAGAAGATGTTCCTGGACTTCCTGCGCGCCGGCCTCGCCGAACGCGAGAAGCGCAAGATCAACTGGGACCCGGTCGACATGACCGTGCTCGCCAACGAACAGGTGATCGACGGCCGCGGCTGGCGCTCCGGCGCCGTCGTCGAGCAGCGCGAGATGAACCAGTGGGTCTTCAAGATCACGAAGTACTCGCAGGAACTGCTGGACGCACTGGACGGGCTTGACCGCTGGCCCGACAAGGTGCGGCTGATGCAGCGCAACTGGATCGGCCGCTCGGAAGGCCTGCTGATCCGCTTCGCGCTGGACGCTGCAACGACACCGGCTGGCGAATCCGAACTGAAGATCTTCACGACGCGGCCGGACACGCTGTTCGGCGCAAAATTCATGGCGATCTCGGCCGACCATCCGCTGGCGCAGGCGGCGGCTGCGAAGAATCCGAAGCTGGCCGATTTCATCGCCGACGTGAAAAAGATCGGCACCGCGCAGGAGATCATCGACACCGCCGAGAAGCAGGGTTTTGACACCGGCATCAAGGCCGTCCACCCGTTCGATCCGGACTGGAAGCTGCCGGTTTACGTCGCGAACTTCGTGCTGATGGAATACGGCACCGGCGCAATCTTCGGCTGCCCGGCGCACGACCAGCGCGACCTCGATTTCGTCAACAAATACAATCTCGGCAACATCCCGGTGGTCTGCCCCGAGGGGCAGGATCCGAAGACGTTCGTCATATCCGACACCGCCTATGACGGCGACGGGCGCATGATCAATTCCCGCTTCCTCGACGGCATGACCATCGAGCAGGCCAAGGACGACGTCGCCAAACGGCTGGAGACGGAAATTCGCGGCAACGCTCCGGTCGGCGAGCGGCAGGTGAACTTCCGGCTGCGCGACTGGGGCATTTCACGGCAGCGCTACTGGGGCTGCCCGATCCCGGTCATCCACTGCCCGAAATGCGATGTGGTGCCGGTGCCCGACGCCGACCTGCCGGTGACGCTGCCGGAGGACGCGACCTTCGACAAGCCGGGTAACGCGCTCGACCATCATCCGACCTGGAAACACGTCACCTGCCCGAAATGCGGTGGTAAGGCCCTGCGCGAAACCGACACGATGGATACCTTCGTGGATTCGTCCTGGTACTTTGCGCGCTTCACCGATCCCTGGAACGAAAAGGCGCCGACCACGCCCAATGTGGCCAACCGGATGATGCCGGTCGACCAGTATATCGGCGGCGTCGAGCACGCGATCCTGCATCTGCTCTACAGCCGTTTCTTCACCCGCGCGATGAAGGCCACCGGCCATATCAGCATGGATGAGCCGTTCGCCGGCATGTTCACGCAAGGAATGGTGGTGCACGAGACCTACCAGAAGGCCGACGGCGCCTATGTGACGCCGGCGGAAGTGAAGGTCGAAGCCATCGGCAGCGAACGGCGCGCCACCATGATCGATGGCGGCGAGGAAGTCTCGATCGGGCCGATCGAGAAGATGTCGAAGTCGAAGAAGAACACCGTCGACCCCGACGACATCATTGCGAGCTACGGCGCCGACGTCGCGCGCTGGTTCATGCTGTCGGACTCGCCGCCCGACCGCGACGTGATCTGGAGCGACGAACGCGTGCAGGGCGCCTCCCGCTTCGTGCAGCGGCTATGGCGGCTGGTGAACGAATCCGCCGCGATCGCGAAGACGGCGCCTGCAGCCCGGCCGGCCTCGTTCGGCGCGGATGCGCTCGCCTTGCGCAAGGCCGCCCATGGCGCGCTGGACAAGGTGTCGTCCGGGATCGAGCGGCTGCACTTCAACGTCTGCCTCGCGCATATAAGGGAATTCACCAACGCGCTGGCTGACGTGCTGGGGAAGGGCGGAACACCCGCGCCGGACACCGCGTGGGCCGTTCGGGAAGCCGCAGCCATCCTCGTTCAACTGTTTGCGCCGATGATGCCGCATCTGGCCGAGGAGTGCTGGCAGGTTCTGGGGCAGTCCGGGCTGGTTTCCGAGGCCAACTGGCCGCAAATCGAACGCGATTTGCTGGTCGAAGACAGTGTGACACTGGTGGTCCAGGTCAACGGCAAGAAGCGGGGTGATGTTACCGTGCCACGGGGCGCCCAAAATCCGGAAATTGAGGCTGCCGTTTTGGCGCTCGATGCGGTAAAACTCGCTCTCGGCGGCAAGGCCGTCCGCAAGGTAATCGTGGTTCCCATGAGGATCGTGAATGTCGTTGGCTAGGTCCCGGATCGCCGCCCGGCTGTTCGCCGTCGCCGCGCTGGCGGCGCTGACGGCCGGCTGCTTCCAGCCGATGTATGCCGAGCACAAGGATGGCACCCCCGGCCTGCGCGAAAAGCTGATGGGCGTGGAAGTCCCGCCGGTCGAGAAAAACAACGCTTCCCGCGAAGCCCGGATCCAGGTCGAGATCCGCAACGCGCTGGCCTTCAAGCTCTACGGCAACGCCACCGGCATGCCGCCGACCCATCGGCTGGTTCTGCGATTCAACACGTCCCGCTCCTCGCTGATGCTCGATCCGACCACTGCGCTGCCTTCGAGCGAAAATGTCGGCATCGACGCGCAGTACAACCTGATCGACCTTGCGACCAACAAGTCGGTCATGACCGGAACCACCTTCGCCCGCGTGTCCTATGACATTCCGGGCCAGTTGCAGCGCTTCGCACGCCAGCGCGCCTTCCGCGACGCCGAGGATCGCGCCGCCCAGGAAATCGCAGAGAACATCCAGACCCGGCTGGCGTCGTTCTTCGTCGCCGGCACCTGACCACCATTGGTCGCGCTCCGCGGAAAAGACATCGACGCCTTCCTCGCCCGGCCTGATGCGGGCCGCCCCATCATCCTGCTCTATGGTCCGGACGCCGGCCTCGTGCGCGAACGCGCCGACGCGCTGGTCGCATCCGCCGTCGATGATCCCAACGACCCGTTCTCAATGGTCAGGCTGGACGGCGACGAACTGGCGGCCGAACCGTCGCGGCTGGTCGATGAGGCCATGACGATACCGATGTTCGGCGGCCGGCGCGCCATTCGGGTTCGCGCCGGCTCGCGCAGTTTTGCCAGCGGCATCGACACGCTGGCCGATTCTCCCGTCAAGGATTGCCGCATCGTGATCGAGGCCGGCGAGCTGCGGCCGGAATCGCCGCTGCGCAAGGCCTGCGAGCGCGCCAAGACCGCGGTCGCCATCGCCTGCTATCCCGACACCGAGCGCGACCTCGTCAGGTTGATCGAGGAGGAACTGAAGACCTCCGGTTTGCGGATCGCGCCCGACGCGCGCGCGGTGCTGATGTCGTTGCTTGGCGGCGACCGCCAGGCCTCGCGGAACGAGCTGCGCAAGCTCGCGCTCTATGCCCATGGCAAGGGTGAGATCGCGCTCGACGACGTCATGACCGTGGTCTCCGACGCCTCCGAGCTGAAGCTCGACCCGATCGTCGATGGCGCCTTTGCCGGCAAGCCGGAGGTGGTGGAAAGCGAATTCGCCAAGGCGATGGTCGCCGGTACCTATCCCGGTGTGATCATCTCGGCCGCGCAGCGCCAGGCGGCGTGGCTGCACAAATCGGCGCTCGCGGTGGCCGAAGGCACGCCGGTTTCAACCTTGCTCGAAAGCGGCTATCCGCGGCTGCATTTCTCGCGCAAGGGCGCGGTCGAAATCGCGCTGCGGAATTTCAGCGCGGTGCGGCTGGCTGCGATCATCGACCAGCTCGGGACCGCGGCGCTCGACATGCGCAAGCAGGCCGCGCTGGCGTCCGCGATCGCGCAACGAACGCTGCTGTCGATCGCGGTGAACGCGAAGCGGCGAGGGTGAGGTCAAGAGAAGATCAGACCCCGTCGCGAGACGGCCGTCGTTCCAGTGCGCGGAGCGCGTCGGAAACAAAATCGCGAAAACAACCCCATGCAAAGTAGGGGCGCGCCCGTCAGCTTCCCTTCGCCAGCCTTCGCATCACCTCGTCGAGCTGTTCGAGGTTGCGGTAGCTGATCTGGACGCTGCCGCCGGGGTCGCGGTGGTTGACGGTCACAGCCAGGCCGAGCGCATCGCTGACGCGCTTCTCTAGCGCGACCGTGTCCGGATCCTTCGCCTTTCCCCCGCCGCCGCCGCGCGCCTTCTGCGGCTTGCGCTCCGGCACGCCCTCTTCATGCGCCAGCGCCTCGGTCTGACGGACGTTGAGGCCTTCCTCGACGATGCGTTTTGCCGCGGCCAGCGGATCGGGCACACCGATCAGCGCACGAGCGTGGCCTGCCGATAATTTTCCGTCGGAGATAAGGGCCTGCACCTCCGCCGGCAGCTTCGTCAGCCGCATCATGTTGGCGACATGGCTGCGGCTCTTGCCGACTTCCTTGGCGATGTCCTCCTGGCTGCGTTTGAATTCGTCGGCCAGCGCGTGATAGCCCTGCGCCTCTTCCATCGCGTTCAGGTCCTCGCGCTGCACGTTCTCGATGATCATGATCTCGAGCGCGTCGAAGTCGCTGACTTCGATGGGAACGATCGGCACCTCGTGCAGGCTGGCAAGCTGCGCGGCGCGCCAGCGGCGTTCGCCGGCGATGATCTCGTAGCGGTCCTGCGCGCCCTTCACCGGTCGCACCACGATCGGCTGGATCACGCCGTGCTGCCTGACGGAACTGGCGAGTTCGCCGAGTTCGGTATCGGAAAACGTCCGGCGCGGGTTGCGCGGATTGGGTTTGAGAAACTCGATCGGCACCTTGCGCTGGTTGCGCGGCCGTTCGACATGCGCGGCCTCGCCGCCGACGTCCCCGATCAGACTTGCAAGACCACGACCCAATCGCGAACGCGCTTCGTCGGCCATCGTCGCCAACTCCCTAGGATTCACTCAACTGCTCCAACATCGGAATTAGATTGGATCAGAACGTAGGGTGGGCAAAGGCGCTTGCGCCGTGCCCACCATGATCCGACCGCGAAATCCCGGTGGGCACGCTACGCTTTGCCCACCCTACGACTGCACGATTGTGACCTAATGCGTCCGCAGCTCGCGCTCGCGCTGGATCACTTCGGTCGCAAGCTTCAGATAGGCTTCGCTGCCGACGCATTTCAGGTCGTAGACCAGCACCGGCTTGCCGTAGGACGGCGCCTCGGAGATGCGGACGTTGCGCGGGATCATGGTGTCGTAGACCTTGCTGCCCATGAACTGCCGCACGTCGGCGACGACCTGGTTGGACAGGTTGTTGCGCGAGTCGAACATGGTCAGCACGATGCCGTGGATCGACAGGTTCGGATTGAGCGTCGAGCGCACCTGCTCCACGGTCTGCAGCAGTTGCGACAGACCTTCGAGCGCGAAGAACTCGCACTGCAGCGGCACCAGGATCGCATCCGACGCCGCCATGGCGTTGACGGTCAGAAGATTGAGCGACGGCGGGCAATCGATCAGCACGTAGGTGTATTCGGACTCCGCCGTCACGTTGGTGTTGAGCGCCGCGATCGCGTCGCGCAGGCGGAAGGCGCGGCCGGGCGTGGTCGCCGAGCTCGAGTTCGAGGCCGGACAGATCCATGGTCGAGGAGGCGATGTGCAGACGCGGCACCGCGGTCGCCACCACGGCCTCGCGCAGCGGCGCTTCACCGATCAGCACGTCATAGGTCGAGCAGTTGCGGTTGCGCCGATCGATGCCGAGACCGGTGGAGGCGTTGCCCTGCGGATCGAGATCGACGATCAAGACACGCTCGCCAATCGCCGCGAGTGCGGTACCGAGATTGATCGCTGTGGTGGTCTTGCCGACGCCGCCCTTCTGGTTGGCGAGCGACAGGATGCGCGGACGCCCCAGTGGGGCCCTATCCTCTTGATAAATTTGATCAATCACGGTCATGTCGATTACCATGTGTGGTCGCGGAGGGGTTGCGCCGTTCGATCCGGTCGAGTTCGACGATCCAGCCGTGTCCGCCTGTGCGGCTGGAATGGAGTCGCGGTTCAATATTCCAGTATTTAGTAGCTTCGGTCAATTCAGACTCTACATCTTGACCCTTGAGAAACAGAGCCTTGGCGCCGTCTCTCACCAAGGGTTCCGCGAAGCCGATAAGCTGATGTAACGGAGCCAGCGCACGTGCAGTGATGCAATCGACGGGCCGATCGATTCTTTCCACACTATCCCCGATCTCGGCCAGATGCACGGTCGCAATCGCGCCCGTTACACGAATCGCTTCGCGCAGGAAGGCGGCCTTCTTGGCGTTGCGCTCGACCAGGTGGACCTTGGCGCCCGGCGTGTCCGCCAGGGCGCAGGCCAGCACGACACCTGGGAAACCGCCGCCGCTACCGAAATCGACCCACACCTTCGCCGACGGCGCGAGGTCGAGCAGTTGCAGCGAATTGGAGATATGCCGCGTCCAGATATTGGGAAGCGTCGACGGCGCAACCAGGTTGGTCTTGGCCTGCCATGTCAGCAGGAGTTCAACGTAGCGATCGAGCCGCGCCTCGGTTTCCGGTGAAACCGGGGTGAGGGCGAGCGCAGCGGTTTTGTCAGCCGCCAAGAGAAGACGATCCGGATGTTCGGTGATCTTGACCATGCGTGGATTGCTGTCGCCCCTCAGTCAGGTCATTAGGCAAGCTGTGAACGGCTTCGTTTCATTTGAAACGCTACGCGCTCGCCTTCACGGTTTGCCGTCGTGCCTCGCGACGCAGATAGGCCGCCAGGATACCCAGAGCCGCAGGTGTCAGCCCATCCAGGCGACCCGCCTGCCCGACCGTCCGCGGCCGCGCCGCTTCCAGCCTGGTGCGCGCCTCGTTGGAAAGTCCAGGCACATCGGCATAGTCGATATCGGCAAGCACCAGACCCTCATCGCGCCGGAAGGCATCGACGTCGGCGGTCTGGCGCTTGAGGTAGACATCGTACTTGGCGTCGATCTCGAGATGGACGGCGATGGCTGGGTCAATGGCCGAGAGCTCCGGCCAGATCCCGCGCAGCGTTTCCCACTCGATCTCCGGATAGGCCAGTAGCTCAAAGGCCGAGCGGCGGTGGCCGTCGCGGTTCAGCGCCAGGCCATGTTTGGCGGCCTCATTGGGCGTGATCGCGAGAGACTTCGCCGTTGACTTGGCGGCCTCCAGGGCAGCCATCTTCGTGGCATGGCGCCGCGCCCGCGCCGACCCGACACAGCCCAAGGCGATGCCCTTGTCCGTCAGGCGCTGGTCGGCGTTGTCAGCCCGGAGGGTGCAGGCGATATTCGGCGCGCGAGGTGAACATCCGATATGGCTCAGTGATCCCGCGGGTCACCAGGTCGTCGATCATCACCCCGAGATAGCCATCGGCGCGGTCGAACACGATCGGGTCGGTGCCGCCCGCCGCCAGCGCCGCGTTCAGGCCGGCGACGATGCCCTGGGCGGCGGCTTCCTCGTAGCCCGTGGTGCCGTTGATCTGTCCGGCGAGGAAGAGGCCGGGCAGGCGCTTCGCCTCCAGGCTCGGTTCGAGCTCGCGGGGATCGACATGGTCGTATTCGATGGCGTAGCCGGGACGGACCATCTTGACCCGTCTCGAGGCCCGGAATGGTGGCGAGGATCGCCAACTGGACTTCCTCCGGCAGCGACGTCGAGATGCCGTTGGGATAGACGCGTGGTGTCGTCGAGACCTTCCGGCTCCAGAAAGATCTGGTGGCCGTCCCGATCGCCGAAGCGAACGATCTTGTCCTCGATCGAGGGACAATAGCGCGGGCCGCTGCTCTTGATCTGCCCGGAATACATCGGCGAGCGATGGACGTTGGCCCGGATCACCTCATGGGTCGCCGGGTTGGTCCGGGTGATGCCGCATTGGATCTGCGGCGTCGTAATCCGATCGGTCATGACCGAAAACGGCTCCGGCGGATCGTCACCGGGCTGCATCTCGACGGCCGACCAGTCGATGGTGGTGCCATCGAGCCGCGGCGGCGTTCCGGTCTTCAAACGGCCGAGGGTGAAACCGGCGCGTTCGAACGATGCCGAAAGCCCCAGCGCCGGCGCCTCCCCGACTCGGCCGGCGGGCCAGTTCTTTTCGCCCAGATGAATCAGGCCGCGCAGAAACGTGCCGGTCGTAATGACCACTGCGCCGGCAGAAAGCTCCTGACCATCTCCCAGGCGAATACCCCTCACCCGTCCGTTCGAGACGATCAGTTCGTCCGCTTCGCCTTCGATCACGCTGAGATTGGCGGTCTCCCGGATCGCCGCCTGCATCGCCGACGCGTAAAGCTTGCGATCGGCCTGCGCGCGCGGTCCCCGCACCGCCGGACCCTTGCGGCGGTTCAGCATCCGGAACTGGATGCCGCCGGCATCCGCCACCCGGCCCATCAATCCGTCGAGGGCATCAACCTCCCGGACCAGATGGCCCTTCCCCAACCCGCCGATCGCGGGATTGCAGGACATCGCACCGATGGTCGAAAATCGGTGTGTGACCAATGCCGTCCTGGCCCCCATGCGCGCAGCGGCGGCCGCGGCTTCACAGCCGGCGTGGCCGCCGCCGATAACGACGACATCGAACTGATCTGTTCGGGGATTCATGCGGCGACTTCTATCGTGGAGTTGAAAATCCCGGAAGCAGTATGTTCGATCCTGTTTCACGTGAAACCACCGATTCACCATAACCGTGTTTCACGTGAAACAGCCGGGGCGCGGGAACCTCGTTTCACGTGAAACAATATAGGTAATGCTTACTTACCGACGCAGAATTCCCGGAAGATCACGTCAAGAATATCCTCGACATCGACCCGCCCCAGCAACCGACCTAACGAAAGAGCAGCGGTCCGCAGTTCCTCCGCGGCGAGCTCCTCGCCCTGCCCGACCACCGCTGTGCAACGTCGCAGCGAGGCCGCTGTCTCCTCAAGTAGTTTGCGCTGACGCGCCCGCCCGATCAGTCCTCCATCGCTCCCCCCAAAATACTCCTGGGCGAACTTGGCGAGCGCAGCAACGAGTTCAGGCAATCCATCGCCGCGGCTTGCCGAGACCTCAAAGCGTGGTCCATCGGACGACTCGTCCAATGGCCGACCTGGATGCACAAGATCGATCTTGTTTCGCACCGTCCAAATCGGCGCGTCGCCCTCGCGACTGATGACGGCTTGCGACGAGTCACTCAGCCAAAGAACCAGATCCGCCTCAGCCGCACGGGCTCGGGCACGGCGAACACCCTCCTGCTCTACCGGATCGTCCGTCTCGCGAATCCCCGCCGTGTCGATCACCGTCACGGGATAGCCATCGAGGTCGAGCTGCACCTCGATCACGTCGCGCGTGGTCCCGGCATGCGGCGACACGATCGCCACTTCGCGACGCGCGAGTTGATTCATCAGGGTCGACTTGCCGACGTTCGGCGGGCCGGCGATCGCAACGACGAGCCCATCACGCAAACGTTCGCTTCGGCCCTGACCGGCAAGGGCGTCTTCGATCTCCGCCAGCAGCGCCCTCACCTTCGACAGCGCCGGCGCGATCAGTTCTGTCCGGAACATCGGCCTCGTCGGAAAAATCGATGCCGGCCTCCAGCAAGGCCGACGCTTCGATGATCCGTGCGCGCCAGTCGCGGGCCCTGTCGCCGAGAAGACCTTTCAACTGCCGCAGCGCCTGGCGGCGCTGACGATCGGTGTCGGCGTGAATGAGATCGTCGAGGCCTTCGGCTTCCGTCAGGTCGAGCTTGCCGTTCTCGAAAGCGCGGCGGGTGAACTCGCCGGGCTCCGCCGGCCGAACGTTGTCGAACGCTGCGAGCGCGGTGAACAATGCGGCCAGCACCGCGCGACCACCGTGTATGTGAAACTCGGCGACGTCTTCGCCGGTGGCGCTGGCCGGACCCGGAAACCACAGCACCACCGCATCGTCGATCGGCCGTTGGCCGACATCCCGGAGCAGCGCACGAGTAGCCACGCGCGGCGCCGGCATCCTTCCCGCCAGCGCTGTCACGACAGTCCCGGCCTGGGCGCCGGATACGCGGACCATGGCGATCGCGCTCGGCGGTCGGCCTGACGACAGCGCAAAAATGGTCTGGTCCCGAGGATGCATCGCCTATTTGTGCAGCCGGCCCTGAAAAGGCAACGCGATTTCGAAGCCAGGCCGATGCGCGATGGATCGAGGAACACCCAGCATTGCTGCGCCAACCACGCAGCAAAGTAACCGGACAATTCCTTTACCGTCCCCTGCCCTCAGCTTTCCAATAATATTACTATATTTCAGACAGTTACGGTATAATTTAATTCTTTGATCCCTGCCGGGCCAAGCCATTTTGCAGCAATGCCCGCAGCAAGAAAAAGGGCGCCCGCTGATGCGAGGCGCCCTCTCCGCTCCTGGCCTGCTGGCTCAGGTATTCATGGAATCGAAGAACTCCGAGTTGTTCTTGGTGTTGCGCAGCTTGTCGAGCAGGAAGTCGATCGCGTCCATCGTGCCCATCGGGTTGAGGATCCGGCGCAGCACGTACATCTTCTTCAGCAGTTGCGGATCGGTGATCAGCTCTTCCTTGCGCGTGCCGGAGCGCGAGATGTCGATCGCCGGGAAGGTCCGCTTGTCCGAGACCTTGCGATCGAGGATCAGTTCGGAGTTGCCGGTGCCCTTGAATTCTTCGAAGATCACTTCGTCCATGCGGCTGCCGGTATCGACCAGCGCGGTCGCGATGATCGTGAGTGAACCGCCCTCCTCGATGTTTCGCGCGGCGCCGAAGAATCGCTTCGGCCGCTGCAACGCGTTGGCATCGACACCGCCGGTCAGCACCTTGCCGGATGACGGCACCACGGTGTTGTAGGCGCGGCCCAGACGCGTGATCGAGTCGAGCAGGATCACGACGTCACGGCCGTGTTCGACCAGGCGCTTGGCTTTCTCGATCACCATCTCGGCGACCTGGACGTGGCGCACCGCCGGTTCGTCGAAGGTCGACGAGACAACTTCGCCCTTCACCGAGCGCTGCATGTCCGTGACTTCTTCCGGACGCTCGTCGATCAGGAGCACGATCAGATAGCATTCGGGATGATTGGCGGTGATCGAGTGCGCGATGTTCTGCATCAGCACCGTCTTGCCGGTGCGCGGCGGCGCCACGATCAGCGCGCGCTGGCCTTTGCCGATCGGCGCGACGATGTCGATAACCCTTGCAGAAAGGTCTTTGCGCGTCGGGTCTTCGAGTTCGAGCCGGAAGCGCTGATCGGGAAACAGCGGCGTCAGATTGTCGAAATTGACCTTGTGCTTGGACTTTTCCGGATCTTCGAAATTGAGCGTGTTGACCTTGAGCAGCGCGAAATAGCGTTCGCCTTCCTTCGGGCTGCGGATGTGGCCCTCGATGGTGTCGCCGGTGCGAAGGCCGAAGCGGCGAATCTGCGAGGGCGAGACGTAGATGTCGTCAGGGCCGGGCAGGTAGTTGGCGTCAGGCGAACGAAGAAAGCCGAAGCCGTCGGAGAGAACCTCGACGACGCCTTCACCGATAATGTCGGTTTCCTGGATCGCGAGCTGTTTGAGGATGGCGAACATCAGCTCCTGCTTGCGCATGGTGCTGGCATTTTCGACCCCATTCTCTTCCGCGAACGAGACGAGCTCGGCCGGCGTTTTCGATTTGAGGTCCTGGAGTTTCATTTCCCGCATTGGGGTCGTCCTGTGGGGTGTTCTTTGGGGAAGGGATGCGAGGTGGCTTGAAGAAAAAGCGGACACGAAAATTGGAAGGTCCGCAGGTCTAAGCAAGGAAAGCGCCGGTGAGGCGTCAAACCTGATGCGGCGGCCGGTCCAATGAAGAAGCCGGAACGCAGCCACATCCGCCTGCGTGGGGTGGGATGCCGCCAATATAGAAAATCGCCCGGCGCTTCGCAAGCAGGCGGCAAAGCCAATCTGAGCGGGCGAGGGGGGCCTAGAACGGCTTCACGATCACCAGGATGACGATCAAGATCATCAGCAGGGTCGGTACTTCATTGATAATACGATAGAATCTCTGGCTTCGGGTATTCCGGTCGGCCTGGAAATCCTTGACCCACCGGGAAAAAAAGCCGTGGACGCCCGACAGGACGAGCACCAGCGTCAATTTTCCGTGGAACCAGCCGGAGGCGTACCAGTGGCCGGCCCAGGCGAGATAAAGCCCGGCCAGCCAGGTCACGATCATGGCGGGATTGATGATCAGCTTGAATAGCCGCCATTCCATCACCTTGAACGTCTCGGACTGCTTCGAGCCGATCTCGGCCTCGCAGTGATAGACGAACAGCCGCGGCAAATAGAGCATGCCGGCCATCCACGAGATGACGGCGATCACGTGCAGCGCCTTGATCCACGGGTAGGCCGTGATCGTCATCCACTCAACCATCGCAACCGCCTCGATCCCGCTCATTCGTGGAACAGACTGACCAATCCGACGTTGCAGGAAGGCTTCGCCAGCATGGGACGGAGACATATCCGCAAAGCACCGCTTCTCTAAACTAATAATTTTAGAATCTTAGGTTTGAGTCTAAGTGACGGTGATTAGGACTCACACAAAACGATCCCGCCGATCTGCGGGACTTCTTCACATCCATCACCAATCCCGGACAGGCATGGCTTCGACCGAATAACGCAACTTGCATCAATTGCTTGCGTTGTTTCATGGTCAGCTTATGAAGAGACAAATCCACATCTTCTCACTATCATTGTCGGACGCGAGTGGACTTGTCCTCTCGTGAGGCCCTGTGAAGAAATGGACGGGTTATCCCCGGGGTGACGACCCCGGGCTGATTTTCCCGGCCAGGCTCCACAGGGATTCACAGGATACACAGGGGTTTTGGTGCCCACGACCGGCAACTATTTTCATCTTCATCTGGTCTCCGATTCGACCGGCGAGACGCTGATTACCGTCGCGCGCGCGGTCGCTGCGCAATACGCCAATGTGAGTGCGGTCGAACATGTCTATCCTCTGGTGCGCAGCCAGAAGCAGCTCGATCGGGTGCTCGACGAGATCGAGGAAGCACCGGGAATCGTGCTGTTCACGCTGCTGGAAAAAGATCTGGTCGGGCGGCTCGAGACCAAGTGCAAGGACATCAACATTCCGAGCCTGTCGATCATCGGCCCGGTGATGCAATTGTTCGAGGCCTATCTCGGCGCGGCGACGACGGGGAGGGTGGGCGCCCAGCACGTCCTGAATGCGGAATATTTCAAGCGCATCGACGCGCTGAACTACACCATGATCCATGATGACGGCCAGCACGTCGAAGGTCTCGAAGATGCCGACGTCGTTCTCGTCGGCGTGTCGCGAACTTCGAAAACGCCGACCTCGATCTATCTTGCCAACCGCGGCATCCGCACCGCGAACGTGCCGCTGGTGCCCGGCATTCCGTTGCCGCATCAGCTCGAAACGCTGAAGAAGCCCCTGGTCGTCAGCCTGCATGCAACGCCGGAGCGGTTGATCCAGGTCCGTCAAAACCGGCTGCTCAGCATGGGCGCCGACTCGCCCAATGACGACTATATCGATCGCGAGGCGGTAGCCGACGAGGTTGCCCATGCGCGGCGATTGAGCGCCAAGTTCAGTTGGGCGCAGCTCGACGTCACGCGTCGCTCGATCGAGGAGACTGCGGCAGCGGTCATGAAGCTGTTCAGCGACCGCCAGCGCCAGCGACTTCCCGAATGAATTCGCGATGACCATCTGGCGTGGAAGCGATCCGCTGATCCTGGCTTCGCAGAGCCGCGCGCGGCAAATGCTGCTCGCCAACGCCGGCATTCCGTTCGAGGCTGTTCCTGCCGATATTGACGAACGCGGAGTGCAAGCGAACGCCGGGCTTTCCGCACCGGGAGAGATTGCCGGCCTGCTGGCACGCGAGAAAGCATTGTTGGTATCGTCGAAATACCCCGGCCGTCATGTCATAGGCGCCGATCAGACGCTGGCGCTCGGAACGCGGCTGTTCAGCAAGCCGGCCGGCCGCGCACAGGCCGCGGAGCAATTACGCGCGCTTGCCGGCAACACGCACGAACTGCACTCCGCGGTTGCGGTCGCCCGCGACGGCAAGATAGTGTTTTGCGACGTCAGCATTGCCAGAATGACCATGCGGCGCCTCGATGAAAGCGAGATCGAAGCCTATCTCGATCAGGCCGGGGGGGCGGTGACGACCAGCGTCGGCGCCTATCAACTGGAGGGGCTGGGGGTGCATCTGTTCGAGCGTATCGACGGCGACCACTTCACCATCCTCGGCCTGCCGCTGCTGCCGTTGCTTGCATTCCTGCGTGGCGAGCGGCTGCTCAATATCTAGAAAGGCAACGGCGATTTAGATGCGGATCCTGGGACTGACCGGCTCGATCGGGATGGGGAAATCAACGACCGCGAAACTGTTCGCGGAGGCGGGCGTTCCGGTCTACGACGCCGACGCGGCCGTCCATAAGATCTATGAAGGGGAGGCGGCGCCCGCCATCGAGGCCGCATTTCCCGGCACGACGGCCGGCGGCAAGGTCGATCGTGCGAAGCTGTCGGCCAAGGTGGTGCACAATCCCGCAGCGATGAAGCAGCTCGAGCAGATCGTGCACCCGATGCTCGGCGCGTCCCGTCAGAAATTTCTTGCGGAGGCGGAAAAAGCCGGTGCGCCCGTCATCGTGATGGATATTCCGCTCCTGTTCGAAACCGGCGGCGAGAAGCGCGTCGACGCCGTCGTCGTGGTCTCGACCGATCCGGCGACCCAGCGCGAGCGCATCCTGGCGCGCGGCACCATGACGCCGGAGGCGCTCGATGCCATTCTGGCGCGACAGCTGCCCGACGCCGAAAAGCGCAAGCGCGCCGATTTCGTGGTGGATACATCGCACGGGCTGGACCCGGTGCGCGCCGCGATCGGCGACATTCTGACCGAGGTCGTTAAGATGCCGCAGCGGCGGACCTGATTCGCCGAAGCTGAAGCCCCGTAGGTCCATGCGCGAAATCGTTCTCGATACCGAAACCACTGGCCTCGATCCGCTGCGCGGCGACCGTCTGGTCGAGATCGGCTGCATCGAGATCTTCAACCGCATGCCGACGGGGCAGACCTTCCACCGCTACATCAATCCCGAACGCGACATGCCGGCGGAAGCCTTTGCCGTCCACGGCCTGTCCGCTGAATTTCTCGCCGGTCATCCGCTGTTCACCGAAGTGGTCGAGGAGTTCCTGGAATTCATCGCCGACGCGCCGCTCGTCATCCACAACGCCTCGTTCGACATCAGCTTCATCAACGCCGAACTGGACCGCATCAAGCGGCAGCCGATCTCGCGCGAGCGACTGGTCGATACGCTGCTGCTGGCGCGGCGCAAGCATCCGGGCGTCTCGAACCGGCTGGACGATCTGTGCTCGCGCTATGCGATCGACAATTCCCGCCGCACCAAGCATGGCGCGCTGCTCGACGCCGAGCTTTTGGCCGAGGTCTATATCGACCTGATCGGGGCGCGGCAGTCGCAATTGATCCTGGCGTCGGAAACCCGGGTCACGGCCACCGGAGCGTTCGGCGATACGCCGCGGCGGCAGCGCGAGGTGCCGCTGGCGCCGCGGATCACGGATGCCGACCGCGAAGCCCATCGGGCCTTTGTCGCCACGCTCGGCGACAAGCCGATCTGGAACGATTTTCTCGGCGCGGCGTAGCGCCTGTCCTGATATTTTGGGTCTTCAGCTCGGCTTCGCGCCCGCGGCCACCTGCGCCGCTGCCTGCCGTTCCATGTTCTGGCGGTACAGACCGACGAAATCCACGGGATCCAGCATCAGCGGCGGGAAGCCGCCGTCGCGCACCGCGGTTGCGATGATCTCGCGCGCGAACGGGAACAACAGCCGCGGGCATTCGATCATGACCAGCGGATGAAGGTTTTCCTGCGGAACGTTGACGATGCGGAACACGCCGGCATAGGCCAGCTCGAAGCTGAACATCACCTTGCCGGCAGTGTCGGCCTTGCCCTCGATCGAAAGCGTCACCTCGAACTCGTTTTCCGAGAGATTGTTGGCGGAAACGTTGATCTGGATGTTGATGTTCGGCTGCTGCTGTTGCGGCGCGAGCGAGGTGGGTGCGTTCGGGTTCTCGAACGACAGGTCCTTGGTGTACTGCGCCAGTACGTTGAGCTGGGGAGGGGCCTGCTCGGGAGGTGCGCCGTTGCCGTTCGTCATGAAACTCTCTCCTGAAGCGCTGATGAGCGGAGCCGTCTTCGTCTGAATTGGCTCGATGGCCCGGGAATGTTTTTCCGGGCGAGTGGCTATCATAGCCCCGCCTCGTTCCACAAGGACCGAGGCCAGGATACGGACCCTGGCGGGTGTCGATTTGTAAAGGATATAGCCAATTTGGCTGGGCAGCTGTCCGGCGGGCGGCCTAAACGATTGAATATGCGCGATTTCCCGACACGAACGGGTTTCCCCTTGCGGCTAAAACGCGCTACACTCACCCGCGCCAAAACGCGCCATTGGCCGGGCATAGTTTCATGCCTACATCCTGCAGACCAATCGATGTAATCTCTGCCGTTCTCTAGAACATCATCTCGCAAACCAACTCTCATGGGAACGCTCGACCGCCGGGCCCGTTGCCGGCGTTAGAACCAGAAAGCGAATACGACGTGGATATCTACACCATCATCTTCCTGGCGCTGGCGGTCTTTATCTTCCTCCGCCTTCGCAGCGTCCTCGGACAGCGCACCGGGAGCGAACGGCCGCCCTATGATCGTGCCGCGCCCAATGTCGTGCAGCGCACCCAGGACAATAACAACGTCGTCCCGATGCCCGGCACGGTGATCGACCAGTCGCCGCTGGCGCCAACCGCCGACGTGGCGGCGCCGGCCGACCGCTGGAAGGGCCTTGCCGAGCAGGGCACCCCGCTGGCGGCCGGTCTCGATGCCATTGCTGCCCAGGACTCCTCCTTCGACCCGCGACACTTTCTCTCGGGCGCCCGCGGCGCCTACGAGATGATCGTGCTGGCATTCGCCAATGGCGACCGCCGCGCGCTGAAGGACCTGCTGTCGGGCGAGGTCTATGAGAGCTTCGAGTCCGTGATCAAGGATCGCGAGAAGCACGAGCAGAAAACCGAAACGCGGTTCGTTTCGATCGACAAGGCCGAACTGGTGGGCGCGGAAGCCCGCGACCGGGCGGCGCAACTGACCGTTCGTTTCGTGTCGCAGATGATCTCGGTCACCCGCGACAAGACCGGCGCCATCGTCGATGGCAACCCCGATAAGGTCGCCGATATCACCGATGTCTGGACATTCGCCCGCGACACGAGTTCTCGCGATCCGAACTGGAAGCTGGTTGGCACCGGAAGCGCGGCGTAACACGCGGAGCCTTGCGAGGCTCGCGTTGGGCGCTGTCGCTATCGCGTTGTCGCTTGCTCCGTCGGATGCCCTTGCCGCGCGCCAGTCGCGCTCGCACAAGCATTCGCATCCCACGCCCCATGCCCGTCATCTCCCCTATCCGCAGCTCGAATTGCCGCTGCAGATCACCGGCACCCAATATGCGCCGATCGCCTGGTCCGAAATTGCGGGCTGGAGCAATGACGATCACCTCGCGGCCTACCAGGCGTTTCGCACGAGCTGCAAGCCGATCGCCGCACAGCGCAAGCCGCCGGTGGACGCCAAGGCGCTCGGCACCTCGCTGCGTGATCCCTGCTACGTCGCCAGGGGCCACGAACTGTCCGATGGCGCCAGGGCCAGGGCGTTTTTCGAGGAGCATTTTCTGCCCTTGCGCATTTCGCGGCTCGGCGAAGGCGAGGGCTTCGTCACCGGCTATTACGAGCCGATCATCGACGGCTCGCGGACAAAGACCGATGTCTACACCGTGCCGGTCTATCGCCGGCCATCCAACCTGTTCGTCCGCGGCGCCAAACAGAGCTCGGCCGGGTTGCCCAACAAGGGCCAAGTCTACCGCAAGATCGGCCGGCGCAAGCTGGTGCCATATTATGATCGCGGCGAGATCGAGGACGGCGCCATCGCCGGCCGCGGGCTCGAAATCTGCTGGGTGAAGAACCAGACCGATCTGCTGTTCTCGCAGATCCAGGGCTCCGCGCGGGTCAGGCTCGAGGATGGCTCCACCCTTCGCATCAATTACGATGCGCATAATGGCTATCCCTATACGCCGGTTGGCCGCATCCTGATCGAGCGCAACATCGTTCCCAAGGATCAGATGTCGATGCAGAAGATCCGGGAATGGATGGAACAGAATCCTGATGGCGCCAACGAACTGCGGCGGCAGAACAAGTCCTACGTCTTCTTCCGCGAGGTGCAGCTTTCCGACAAGGACGAGGCGGTTGGCGCGCAGGGCGTGCCGCTGACCCCGGGGCGCTCGATCGCGGTCGACAAGGCCCTGCATGTCTACGGCACGCCGTTCTTCATCGAGGGCGACCTGCCGATCGAAACCGAGCAATCGAAGACGCCGTTTCGCCGCCTGATGATCGCGCAGGACACCGGCTCTGCCATCGTCGGGCCGGCGCGCGCCGACCTCTACTTCGGCGCCGGCGCCGACGCCGGCAAGGTTTCCGGCCGCCTCCGCCACTCTGCGCGCTTCGCGATCCTGGTGCCAAAGAGCCTCGACCCGGTGGCGCGCGGTCGCAAGCTGCCGGTGCCGGACGACCGGCCTTCGGCGAAGATCGCAAAACTGTTCCCGCAGACGGATCCGTCGAAGGACCAGAAGGGCGCCGCGAAGCCGCCCGAGGTATCGGCGGCGGCCCCGTCCGTGACGGGATCGACGCAGACCGCACAGGCGATGCCTGCAACGGCGGTGCCGCTGCCGGTCGCGCGGCCTGACATCAAGCCGCTGCCCGAAAAGCCGCGGCATCATCCTGTCAGACGTTACCGCCACGCCAGATGAAACGCCGCAGTTCGATTCCTGAATTGCCGGCGCCGCCGCGTCGCAAGCGCAGCCTGAGCGAAGAGGAACACGCGCTGTGGGAAAGCGTCGCCAAGCAGGTCAAGCCGCTGCGCAGGCGGCCGCGGACCTTGAAGCCGCCGATCGCTTCTGCCGACGCTGATACCGATGCCCCACCGAAGCCGGCTGCATCGCCAAGACCGATAACGGCTGCGCGGGTGATGCCAAGGCCCGAACCGCCGCCGCTGGCGCCGCTCGGCCGCCGCGAACGGTCGCATCTGTCGCGCGGCCGGAAAGAGATCGATGCGCGGCTCGACCTGCACGGCATGACGCAGATGCGGGCGCATCGTGCGCTGTTCGGCTTCCTGCAGCGCGCCCATCACGACGGGCTGACCTTCGTTCTCATCATCACCGGCAAGGGCAAGATCGGCAGTGAATCCGAACGCGGCGTACTGCGCCGTCAGGTGCCGCAATGGCTCGGGCTGCCGGAATTCCGCTCGCTGGTGGTCGGCTTCGAGGAAGCGCATATCGGGCATGGCGGCGAGGGTGCGCTGTATGTGCGGGTGAGACGATCGCGATTCTAGCTAGAAAGGCCGCACGATGCCGACGCGCGGGATCAGGGTGACGAGCCAGCCGAACAGAACGGTCTTGCGATCATCCGCCGCTATCGCGGGCGCGTCTTCCGAGGCCGGCAGCATCTTCACCGCGTGCAGGATCAGGAACAGGCACACCGCCCAGTTCGAAATCCATCTCGAATAGTCGAACACGATGGCGAACATGACGAGATAGCCGAGGCTGACGCTGATGATCGCCGCGGTGACGATGCGACGGTGCCGCTCGCTTGAAAGCGCGGCAAGCAACCTGCGAAAATATCGCCAGAGCGGCGTGTGCAGCCAGATCAGAAGCGCGAATACCGGAATTCCGAGCGCGTTGTGCGGCAGGCGCTGCCAGGTATCCAGGACTTCCTTCGATAGCGGCTGGTACCAGATGTAACTGAAGCTCAGCAGGTTCGTTTGCGACGGATCGGCCATCCTGCCTTGCAGATGCGCGACGAACTCCGTCTCGGGTATCGCCATCGTCCCGTAGAATTGCGCCGCGACGAACAGCAGTCCGACGGCGGCCAGCGATGCGACGCCGGCCGCTGCGTTCCGTCGGCTGACGCCCCGAATCAAATAGTAGCGGAGCACCACGATGACCGCGATGGTGGGTACGTACATCAGCAGATGGATGTGGTGGATCAGGACGAGCACGACCGAGAACAGCGCCGCGAGCAGCACATAGCCGAGTGACCGCGCCGGGATCAGCAGCAGGACAATTGCAAGCAGGCATCCGTAGATGTCGAAATGCCCGAGCGTATGCATGAAGTTCTTCAGGAAGAACGGCGACCCGGCCATGAACACGAGCAGCGGTAACTGCTTTTCGTCGAAGCCGAATGTCCGGCGGAACAGCTGAATGAAGAGACCGGCCGTGGTCAGCCACACCGCGCCGCCAAGCGCAAATACCAGCCACACCGGTACTTTGGCGTTGAACAGCGATACGATCGCGCCGATCAGCGCGCGCTTGGTGAAGCCGAAATGATAGTCGACCAGCAGATGGATATAGGGGACATAGGCGGGCAGGGTGATCTTGTGCAGGAAGACCCCGAAGAAGACGGCGACGTTGATGGCAAGCATCAAGCGCCAGGGGTTTTGCCGTTGCCGCCAATCCATCGATCACTCTCACCGTCGTCCCGGCCAAGCGCAGCGCGAGCCGGGACCCATAATCACAGGCTTTCGTCGCAACCGGGATAGCCGCCCCAGCGAGGGCGCACAACGCAGATCTGTGGCTATGGGTCCCTGCTTTTCGCAGGGACGACGAGAGATGGAGGCCTACAAAATAAACCGGCTCAGATCGGCGTTCTTGGCGAGGTCGCCGACGTGCTTCTGCACATAGTCGGCATCGACCTTGATGGTCTCGCCATGACGGTCCGGCGCGGCGAAGGAGATTTCGTCGAGCACGCGCTCCATCACCGTCTGCAGCCGCCGTGCGCCGATATTCTCCACCGTCGAATTGACGGCGACCGCGACATCCGCCAGCGCGTCGATGGCGCTGTCGGTGATTTCGAGCGTCACGCCTTCGGTCTGCATCAGTGCGATATACTGCTTGATCAGCGACGCCTCCGGCTCGGTCAGGATGCGGCGCATGTCGTCGCGCGTCAGCGCTTCCAGTTCGACCCGGATCGGAAGGCGGCCCTGCAGTTCCGGCAGCAGGTCCGACGGCTTGGCGATATGGAATGCGCCGGAAGCGATGAACAGGATGTGGTCGGTCTTGACCGCGCCGTGCTTGGTCGAGACGGTGGTGCCTTCGATCAGCGGCAGCAGGTCGCGCTGCACGCCCTCGCGCGAAACGTCGCCGCCGGTGCGGCCGTCGCGCACGCAGATCTTGTCGATCTCGTCGAGGAAGACGATGCCGTTGTTCTCGACCGCATTGATCGCTTCCAGTACGAGCTGGTCGCTGTCCAGCAGCTTGTCGGATTCCTCGTTGATGAGAATCTCGTGTGAACCCGCGACCGTCAGGCGGCGGGTCTTGGTGCGTCCGCCGAGCTTCCCGAAAATGTCGCCAATCGAGATTGCGCCCATCTGTGCGCCCGGCATGCCCGGGATTTCGAACATCGGCATGCCGCCCGAGGATTGCGTCTCGACCTCGATTTCCTTGTCGTTGAGTTCGCCGGCGCGCAGCTTCTTGCGGAAGGAATCGCGGGTGGCAGGGCTCGAGGCCGGTCCGACCAGCGCGTCCAGCACACGTTCCTCGGCGGCCTGCTGCGCCCGCGCCTGCACGTCCTTGCGCTTGCGCTCCCGGACCTGGGCGATCGCGACCTCGACGAGGTCGCGGATGATCTGCTCGACGTCGCGGCCGACGTAGCCGACTTCGGTGAATTTTGTCGCTTCGACCTTGATGAAGGGCGCATTGGCAAGCTTCGCCAGTCGCCGCGCGATTTCGGTCTTGCCGACGCCGGTCGGCCCGATCATCAGGATGTTTTTCGGCAGCACTTCCTCGCGCAAGCTGCCGGTGAGCTGCAGCCGCCGCCAGCGGTTGCGCAGCGCGATCGAAACCGCGCGCTTGGCGTCGGCCTGGCCGACGATGAAGCGGTCGAGTTCGGAGACGATTTCACGGGGGGAAAAGTCGGTCATGTTTTTCTAGGTAAGGCTCCGATGTTGCGAGAGCAAGCCGTAGATGAAGGCACTCAAATGATGGGCGGCCCGCTTTGCCATTGCTTGATCGCCTCGAAGGGATGAATCAGCATGATGACGTTCAGCGTCAGATTGTCGCGAATATGCAGCGCCAGCACGAGTTCAAACAGCAACGCCAGCGCCACGGTGACGGCAACCGGTAGCTTCTTCGCCAGCAGGAATCCGCCGATCATCGCAAACATATCGGCGATCGAGTTGACGATGGTGTCGCCGTAATAGTCCAGCGAGATGGTGCCGGCCCGGTAGCGGTTGATGATCCAGTCGGAGTTTTCGACCAGTTCCCAGCCGCCTTCCACCAGCATCGCAAGGATCAGGCGGCCTTGCCAGGCGAGGCGGGGGAACGCCAGGAAGGCGGCGCCGTAGAACAGGAAGCCGTGCAGGATGTGCGACAGCGTGTACCAGTCGGCGATGTGCTGCGAATTCTCCGAACTAAGCACCACGCCATGCCAGAGCTTGACATAGCCGCAGGCGCAGATCGGTATCCGGCCCATCGCATACAGGATGGCGGCCTGCGCTGCGAGAATACCGGCCGCGATCGCCAGCCAGTGCCAGGTCGCAAGCGAGCGGAGGAGGGGAGGGTTGTCGATTCTGCTGGTCGAGGTCATGCGTTGCGGATCATCAATGGAGCGGGGCCGTCAGGTGTGTCGACCATACCGGCCTTGTCAAAGCCAGCCTTCTGGCAGCCCATGATCGGGAGGCTCCCTCAGAGCGTTTCGATCGTGACGTTCCGGTTGGTGTAGACGCAGATGTCGGCGGCGATATCGAGCGCGCGGCGGACGATGGTTTCGGCGTCCTTGTCGGTGTCGACCAGGGCGCGGGCCGCCGCGAGCGCGTAATTGCCACCGGAGCCGATCGCCATCACGCCCGATTCCGGCTCCAGCACGTCGCCGGTGCCGGTCAGGACCAGCGAGACGTCCTTGTCGGCGACGATCATCATCGCCTCCAGCCGGCGCAGATAGCGATCGGTCCGCCAGTCCTTGGCAAGCTCGACCGCCGCGCGGGTCAATTGCCCCGGATATTGCTCCAGCTTGCTTTCCAGCCGCTCGAACAGGGTAAAGGCATCGGCGGTGGCTCCGGCGAAGCCGCCGATGACGTCGCCCTTGCCGATTTTACGGACCTTTTTGGCGTTGCCCTTGATGACGGTCTGGCCGATCGAGACCTGGCCGTCGCCGCCGATCACCACCTTGCCGCCCTTGCGGACCGTCAAAATCGTCGTGCCGTGCCAGACCGGCGAGCTGTTCTCAGATGCTTGCATGGATTGTCCTCGTTCCCGTCAGATTTAGGGGCTGGCGCGAAGGGTTACAATCGCGGCATTTGTAGCGTTTTCGACCGAAGTGGGAACCGGTTCGCGCAAAGAAAACGCGTCAGAACAAAACGGACGCGGTTTCCGGTCACCATACGCCGAAGTTCGGCCGCCAAAAGCGTCATCCCGCAGTAGCGAAGGCGACATCCGCCTGTTAAAAGGGCCGCGTTTTCGGCCCCAAGGCGGCCAAAGGGAAGCAGTTTTCATGCGCACGGCGTCCATCAAGCGCAAGACCAAGGAAACCGACATCGAGGTCGCGGTGAACCTCGATGGCACGGGCGTGTCCAAGGTTTCGACCGGCATCGGCTTTTTCGACCATATGCTCGATCTTCTGGCGCGGCATTCGCGCATCGACATCACGGTCAAGGCGGACGGCGATCTGCACGTGGACCACCACCACACCACCGAGGACGTCGGGATCGCGCTGGGCCAGGCGGTGAAGCAGGCGCTTGGCAACATGGCCGGCATCACCCGTTATGCCTCGATCCACATGCCGATGGACGAGACGCTGTCGCGGGTGGTGATCGACATTTCGGGCCGGCCGGTGCTGGTGTTCAAGGTCGATTTTCCGCGCGACAAGGTCGGCGCCTTCGACACCGAACTGGTGCGCGAATGGTTCAACGCCTTCACCATCAACGCCGGCGTGACTTTGCACGTCGAGACCCTATATGGCGAGAACAGCCATCATATCGCCGAATCCTGTTTCAAGGGTCTGGCGCGGGCGCTTCGGGCCGCGGTTGCGATCGATCCGCGCGCCGCAGGCGAGGTGCCTTCCACCAAGGGTCAGCTCGGCGGCTGATTTCCTGTTCGCGATCGCGGCGGAGAGCTACGATGCCGGTCTACACAGTGCACGCCCCCGTGGCCAACGGCGCCAATCCCGCGGCGACGGACAAATTCGTCTTCGTCCGTGACGGTTTCCATTTCTGGGCAGCGGTAGCGAGTGTGTTCTGGCTGCTCTGGCATCGGCTATGGCTGGCGCTGATCGGCTGGATCATCCTGATGGTCGCGATCCAGTTCGGTCTGGCGGCCGTCGGCGCCAGCGGCGGCACGATTTTGTTCGTCGACGTCGTCGTCGCCATCCTGATGGGCTTCGAGGCGGCGAGCCTGCAGCGCTGGACGCTGTCGCGCCGCAAATGGCGCCAGCTCGACATCGTCGTTGCCGACGACGCGGAAGCCGCCGAGCGCCGCTTCTTCGATCGCTGGACCGCGGGCCAGGGTGGCCTTTCCAATGATCAATGGTCGACCGATCGCGGTGCGCCGCCGCCGACCCGCAGCGTTCCCGGACAGCCGTTCTCGAAGGCGCCGCCGCCGCTGCCGCAGGGCGGCATCATCGGCCTGTTCCCGGAACCGGGGGGATCGCGATGAGCGTCGCGATCATCGACTATGGCTCCGGCAATCTGCATTCGGCGGCGAAAGCGTTCGAGCGCGCCTCGCGGAGCATGGAAGACCCGCAGAAGATCATGGTGACGCGCGATCCGGAAGCCGTGTACCGCGCCGACCGGATCGTGCTGCCCGGTGTCGGCGCTTTCGCCGATTGTCGTCGGGGCCTCGATGCCGTCGACGGCATGCTGGAGGCGATGACGGAAGCGGTGCGCGTCAAGGCGCGGCCGTTCTTCGGCATCTGCGTCGGCATGCAGTTGATGGCGACGCGCGGCAAGGAGCACGTCACGACTGACGGCTTCAACTGGATCGCGGGCGATGTCGAGAAAATTTCGCCGCGCGAGGAAAACCTGAAGATCCCGCACATGGGCTGGAACACGCTCGACATGATTCGCGAGCATGCGGTGCTGGAGCGGCTTCCCCTCGGGCCGAAGGGTCGCCACGCCTATTTCGTGCACTCCTATCATCTCAATGCCGCCAACGAGGCCGATGTGCTGGCGCGTGCGGATTACGGCGGGCCGGTGACGGCGATCGTGGGCAAGGACACCGCGATCGGCACGCAATTTCACCCCGAGAAGAGCCAGCGCTTCGGGCTGGCCCTGATTTCGAATTTCCTGAAGTGGAAGCCGTGATTCTCTTTCCCGCCGTCGACCTGAAAAACGGTCAGTGTGTGCGCCTCGAGCAGGGCGACATGTCGCGTGCGACCGTGTTCAACCTCGATCCCGCGGCGCAGGCGCGGTCCTTTGCCGAGCAGGGCTTCGAATATCTGCATGTCGTCGATCTCGACGGCGCCTTTGCCGGCAAGCCGATGAACGCGCATGCCGTCGAGGCGATGCTGAAGGCGGTCACCATGCCGGTGCAGCTCGGCGGTGGCATTCGCGATCTCAAGACTGTCGAAGCCTGGCTCGACAAGGGCATCGCGCGGGTGATCATCGGCACCGCGGCGGTGCGTGATCCGGAACTGGTGAAGAGCGCGGCGAGGAAATTTCCCGGCCGCGTCGCGGTCGGGCTCGACGCCCGCGACGGCAAGGTCGCCGTCGAAGGCTGGGCCGAGACCTCGCAGGTGACCGCGCTCGAAATCGCGCAGCGGTTCGAGGATGCCGGCGTCGCCGCTATCATCTTCACCGACATCGCCCGCGACGGCTTGCTCAAGGGCCTCAATCTCGATGCGACGATTGCGCTGGCCGAGCGCATTTCGATTCCGGTGATCGCTTCCGGCGGCTTCGCCTCGATCGAGGACGTCAAGGCGCTGCTGGAGCCGCGCGCCAAAAAGCTCGCCGGGGCCATTGCCGGCCGCGCGCTGTATGACGGTCGGCTCGATCCCGCCGCCGCGCTGACGCTGATCCGCAACGCGCGCGCCGCGGCGTAGAGCCATGGTCAGAACCATGGCCCTACCTCTTTATTTTGACGCGTTTTCTTCACGCGAACCGGTACCCACTTCGCTTGAAAACGCTTTGGGAGTATTTCGATGTTCAAGGTTCGCGTGATCCCCTGTCTCGATGTGAAAGACGGAAGGGTGGTCAAGGGCGTCAACTTCGTCGACCTGCGCGACGCCGGCGATCCCGTCGAAGCGGCGATTGCGTATGACGCCGCCGGCGCCGACGAATTGTGTTTCCTCGACATCACCGCCACCCACGAAAACCGCGGCACCATGCTCGACGTCGTTCGGCGCACGGCGGAGGCCTGCTTCATGCCGCTGACGGTCGGCGGCGGAGTCCGCACCATCGAGGACATCAAGACGCTGCTGCGGTCCGGGGCCGACAAGGTCTCGATCAATTCCGCGGCCGTCTCCAACCGCGAATTCGTCAAGCAGGCGGCGGAGAAATTCGGCGAGCAGTGCATCGTGGTCGCGATCGACGCCAAGCGGGTCAGGCGCGGCGGCGGCTCGGAGCGCTGGGAAATCTTCACCCACGGCGGTCGTAACTCCACCGGGATTGACGCCATCGAATATGCCCAGGAAGTGGTCTCGCTCGGCGCCGGTGAAATCCTGCTGACCTCGATGGACCGGGACGGCACGCGGCAGGGGTTTGACCTGCCGCTGACCCAGGCGATCGCGGACAGTGTTCCCGTGCCGGTCATTGCCTCCGGCGGTGTCGGCAATCTCGACCATCTGGTCGACGGAATCCGGCAAGGCCACGCCACCGCGGTGCTGGCCGCCTCGATATTCCACTTCGGCGAATTTACCATACGGCAAGCCAAGGAGCACATGGTGCGGGCCGGGCTGCCGATGCGGCTCGATCCCTGACGACTCGCTGTCACAAAAGTGCTAAGCCCCTCCCAGGGACGGCGCCGCGGCCCGAGGCCGGGCGGTTGTATTGAGTTGAGTTGATGCCGCGTTTTACGGTCCATGATCTGGCCGCCACCATCGATGCAAGGGCCGCATCGGGAGGAGAGGCGTCCTACACCCGCAAATTGCTCGACAAGGGCGCGGAGCACTGCGCCAAGAAGCTCGGCGAGGAAGCGGTCGAGACGGTGATCGCCGCGATCGAGAACGATCGTGGCCATCTCATCGCCGAAAGCGCCGACCTGCTGTTCCACCTGCTGGTGCTGCTGAAAGCGCGCGGCGTGACGCTCGAGGAAGTCGAAGCCGCGCTGGGGCAACGCACCAATATGTCCGGACTTGAAGAGAAAGCTTCGCGCAAGCGCGACTAGGTCGAGAGGCGCATCATGGATATGCGGGCCACGGAACAGCAATATAATCCCTACCGGGTGTTCACGCGCCAGCAATGGGCGCGACTGCGCGACGATACGCCGATGACGCTGGAGCCGGGCGAGTTCGAACGGCTGCGTTCGATGCACGACCGCCTCGACATGCGCGAGGTCGAGGACATCTACCTGCCGCTGTCGCGCCTGCTGTCGATCTATGTCGACGCGATGCTGCGGCTGTACCAGGCGCAGCGCCAGTTTCTCGGCATCCGGGACCGCAAGGTGCCCTATATCATCGGCGTCGCCGGCTCGGTGGCGGTCGGCAAGTCGACCACCGCGCGCGTGCTGCAGGCGCTGCTGGCCCGCTGGTCGCCGCGGCCCAAGGTCGACCTGGTGACGACGGACGGATTCCTGTTTCCCGAACGCGGCGCTCGAGCGGCAGGGCCTGATGCAGAAAAAGGGCTTTCCCGAGAGCTATGACCTGCCGCGGCTGCTGTCCTTCCTCAGCGACATCAAGGCCGGACGCCGGCCGGTGCGCGCGCCTGTCTATTCGCATCTGGTCTACGACATCGTTCCCAACCAATGGATCGAGGTCGACCGTCCCGACATCCTGATCGTCGAGGGCGTCAACGTGCTGCAGACCGGCCGGCTGCCGCGCGACGGCAAGGCAATTCCGGTGGTGTCGGACTTCTTCGACTTCTCCGTCTATATCGACGCCGAGGAGCCGGTGCTGCGCAACTGGTATGTGCGGCGTTTCCTCGCGCTACGCGACACAGCGTTCCACGATCCAAAATCGTACTTCCACCGTTACGCGCTGCTATCGGACGAGGAGGCCACTGCCACAGCGGTCGCGATCTGGGAGCGCACCAACCTCGCCAACCTCGAGGACAACATCCTGCCGACGCGGCCGCGGGCGACGCTGATCCTGAAGAAGCGCGCCGATCATCTCATCGAATTGGTCGCGCTGCGCCGGCTGTAGGTTTCCGATTTCCCTCGTAACAACGATTGGACCCTCATGGTGAGGAGGCGCGCAGCGCCGTCTCGAACCACGAGGCCCCGCTGTTGCCATTCATCCTTCGAGACGCCGCTGTGCGGCTCCTCAGGATGAGGTCCGGTATGCGCCTCACGCCGCGATGTGACGCTGGGCGGCGAGATTGGTCAGCGCCTCGGCCAGCTTTTCGCGATCGAGCGGCTTGATCAGGAATCCGTCCATGCCGGACTCGAAGCAGGCATAGCGGTCTTCCACCAGCGTATTGGCGGTGAGCGCCAGGATCGGCGTCCGCCGTCCGGGCTCACCGGCTTCCAGTGAACGGATTCGCCTGGTGGCCTCGATGCCGTTGAGCTGCGGCATCTGGATATCCATCAGCACCAGATCATAGGGCGTGCCTGCGGACCTCGCCGACAGCCAGGATTCCAGCGCCTCGTCGCCGTTGGTGGTGATGACGGCGCGATGTCCGAGCCGCGCCAGCAGCGAGCGTATCAGGAGCGCATTGATCTCGTTGTCCTCGGCGACCAGGATCGACAGGCCGTGCGCCGGCGTCACCGTCGCGGCGCCGGCGGAACCGGCCGGTTCGAGCGGCAGTTCGTCGGCGATGCCGGGTGCTGCGACTTCCGGCGTCGCCAGCAGGCGCGCGGCCAGCGATGCGGCGCGCAGCGGCTTGACCAGATAGCCGGTAAAGGCGGAAGCGACGGAGGGTTGCAGCTCCTGCCGGGTCGCCGGCGTGAACATGACGATCCGTTGCGTGGCATGAAGGCGTGCGGCCTCGCCGAGCCGTTCGATCTCGGACAGTCCCAGCGCGTGGTCGATCAGGACGGTGTGCCAGCTTCGCTCGGGCAGCAGGGCGAGAGCGACGTCCGCGTCGGACACCATGCAGGTCTGGCCGCCCCAGCGCTGCAACCGCCGCGCGGTCAGCGACGCCTCGATGCCCTGCGGCGACACCAGCATGATCGACTGGCCGGAGAGATCCGGCGCCACGAAAAATTTCTGCTCGCCGCCGGTCGGCGCCAGCGGGATCGATACTTCGAAGGTCGAGCCGGCGCCGGGCGTGCTTTCCAGCGTGATGCGGCCGCCCATGCGCTTGACGATGCGGTCGCTGATGCTCAGGCCCAGCCCGGTGCCGCCATAGCTGCGCGCGATACGGTCGTCCGCCTGCTCGAACTCGCGGAAAATCCTGGTCTGCGCCTCGGGCGCGATGCCGATGCCGGTGTCGCGCACCAGGAAGCTGATTTCGTTGGGCCAGATGCCGGGCTCGACGATCAGCGCAACACCGCCGCTCGACGTGAACTTGATGGCGTTGCCGGCGAGGTTGAGCAGCACCTGCCGCAGCCGCGCCGAGTTGCCGACGACTTCGGCGGGCAGCCGTTCGTCGACATAGGCCGCGATCTCGATCTTCTTCGCCTGCGCGCGCGGCGCCAGCAGTTCGGTGATGTCCTCGATCAGGCCGGCAAGCGCGAACGGACGATGTTCGAGGTCGATCTTGCCGGCCTCGATCTTGGAATAATCCAGCAGTTCCTCGATCAGCGACAGCAGCGCGTCGCCGGAGGTCTTCACTGCCTTGACGTAGGTCGCCTGCTCCGGCGTCAGCGGCGTGTCCATCAACAGGCCGCTCATGCCGATGATGCCGTTCAGCGGCGTGCGGATCTCATGGCTCGCCATCGCAAGGAAGCGCGACTTGGTGCGGCTCGCGGCGTCGGCCTGGTCGCGGGCTTCGGCGAGCGCGCGTTCGCTTTCGGTGCGGTCGGTGACGTCGCGGCCGACGCTCTGCAGCTCCGCTGGTCTGCCGGCATCGTTGCGCACGAGGCCCTCGCGCCAGGCGATCCAGCGCGGGCCGAGGGGCCCTGCGATCTGCTGGTCATGGACGCGGTTGCCGTTCGATTCGAGCGCGGTGTCGCCCTGTTCGAGGACGGGAAGCGTGTCTTGGCTGCCGATCAGGGCGCTGCGCGGCGATTGCGCCAGTTCGCAATAGGCGTCGTTGGCGTAGGTGATGCGGCCCTCGACATCGCGCAGCACGATCAGGTCGCCCTGCGACTCGAACAGGCGGCGGGCGCGCTGTTCGGCTTCCTGCAGCTCCCAGTTCCGGTCTGCCAGCGACTTATTGTGCATGGCAATCTTGCGCATCTTCTTGCGCATCAGGCGGATACGGACGCTCAGGGCAGCGAGCGCGACGCAGGCGATCGCGAACAGGAAGGCGACGCCGATCGCAAAGGTGTGCGGATCATAGCCGGAACTTTGTGACCGGCTGCCGGCAATGAAGCCATAGGCGCCGCCGAACGTGACGGAGAAAACCATCAGGGAGCGGAGCGCGAAGGTGATCCAGGGATGACGGCGGCCGAAACGACGGAAGCGAAGTTTGATCCGGAAAGTCGATCCCATCGCCAATGACCCCGAGATTGCCGCTTGAAATGATCCGGCCCGATTCGCCGTGTGCTTGGACGAGACGATGCGGTGCCGACGTTGCGAAGTACTTGAGGCTGAGCGCGGCTGCTGGCCGCAATCAGAAGAGGGTGAACGAAGGCTTAAAGCGATGCCGCCTCGATGCGGTGGCGCGCGCCGCGGGCTTCCGCGCCGTCGATGTCGCCGGTGAAGCTGACATGGCGTTGCGCCTGCCAGGACAGGCCGGCCATCTGCACGGACGTGCCCGCGATTTCGACAATGGGACGGGATGTGGCCAGGAACTCGCCGCGCGCAAACAGGGCGGCAATCGCCAGTGGGATGGCCGAAGCCATGATCTTCCAACGCAACATGATACGCTACTCGCCCGACACAAGCCCCCAGCACACGGCTCATGGTTGGCGGAGCGTAAACGGAATTGGTTACCGACTTGTTGACGCGGCGAAGCGGGCGGCTTCGTTCAAGCCGCTCGCCGCAGATCCTCGGCCAGCGCGCGGTAGGACAGCGCTTCGGCGAGATGCAGCTTGCCGATCTTTTCCGCGCCGTCGAGGTCGGCGAGCGTGCGGGCGACGCGGAGCACGCGGTGATAGCCGCGCGCGGAGAGCTTCATGGTCTCGGCGGCGTCGCGCAGCAGCTTTTGCCCCTGCGGATCCGGCTGCGCGATCGTTTCGAGCAGCGCGGCGGGCGCCTCGGCGTTGGTGCGGACATGCGGCATGCCGGCCGACGCGTAGCGTTGAAGCTGGATGTCGCGGGCGGCGGCGACGCGCGCGGCGACTTCCGCCGATCCTTCCGATGGCGGCGGCAGGATCAGGTCGGCGGCGGTCACCGCCGGGACTTCGATGCGCAGGTCGATGCGATCCATCAGCGGGCCGGAGATGCGCATCTGGTAGTCCGCGGTGCAGCGTTCGACCGGCGCGCGCCTGCAGGAATAGCCGGGCTCGTAGGCGTGGCCGCAGCGGCACGGGTTCATCGCCGCCACCAGCATGAAGCGCGCCGGATAGGTGACGCGGTGGTTGGCGCGGGAGACGGCGACCTCGCCGTTTTCGAGCGGCTGCCGCAGCGAGTCCAGCACGCGCGCATCGAACTCCGGCAATTCGTCGAGGAACAGCACGCCCTGATGCGCCAGCGAAATCTCGCCGGGCCTGGCGCGCATGCCGCCGCCGGTCAGTGCCGCCATGCTGGCTGAATGATGGGGGCTGCGGAACGGCCGTCGCGCGGTCAGCGCGCCGTCGCGAATTTCGCCGGCGACGGAGGCGATCATCGACACTTCGAGCAGTTCCGACGGCGACAGCGGCGGCAGGATCGAGGGCAGCCGCGCTGCCAGCATCGACTTGCCCGCGCCGGGCGATCCGATCATCAGGAGGTGATGTCCGCCGGCGGCGGCAATTTCCAGCGCGCGCTTGGCGCTCTCCTGGCCCTTGATGTCGCGAAGGTCGAGCAGCGTCGCTTCCTTCTCGTGCACGCGCGGCTGCGGGCGCGACAGCACTTGCGTGCCCTTGAAATGGTTGGCGATCTGGATCAGCGATCTTGCCGCGATGATCTGGATATCAGGGCTCGCCCAAGCCGCTTCCGAGCCGCATGCCGCAGGGCAGATCAGTCCCTCCTCGCGCGCGTTGGCGCCGATGGCGGCCGGCAATACGCCGGCGACGGGGGCGATCGAGCCGTCGAGCCCGAGCTCGCCGAGCACGGTAAAGCCGTTGAGCGCATCCGGCGGGATGGCGCCGATCGCCGCCATCAGGCCGAGCGCGATCGGCAGGTCGTAATGGCTGCCTTCCTTCGGCAGATCTGCCGGCGCAAGGTTGACGGTGATCCGGCGCGCGGGCAGGGCAAGGCCCGAGGCGATCAGCGCCGAGCGCACTCGCTCGCGCGCTTCCGACACCGCCTTGTCCGGCAGGCCGACGATGGCAAAGGCCGGCAATCCCGGCGCGACCTGCACCTGCACGTCGACCGCGCGGGCCTCGATCCCTTCAAAGGCTACGGTAGATACCCGCTGAACCATGCCGCCCCTCGTGACGCAATCGAAGGTAGCGGGAGACCGGGTGGGAAGTCAAGAACAATACAGGAACGAATATTTGCCTCAAGGATCCAGCGCCAGCGTCCCGCTGCCCGTCACGACGGGAGGACTTAAGCCGCCGCCTCCATCCCCCGGCTCATCTCCAGCGCGGCGAAATCAATCTCCGACGCCGGACCGGGGCGGCCGAGCAGGTACCCCTGAACGTAGTCGACGCCGTAGGCCTGCAACAGCTCGAACTGCGGGACCGTTTCCACGCCTTCCGCCGTTACCTCGATCTCCAGGCCTCGCGCCAGGGTAACAATCGATGCCACGGCGGCCTGGCTATCGGTTCGCGTCAGCAGTTCCTTGGTGAAGGACCTGTCGATCTTGATCTTGTCGAACCGAAACTTCAGCAGATAGCTGAGCGACGCATACCCGGTGCCGAAATCGTCGAGCGCGACGGTGATGCCGATATTCCTGAGCTGCTCGATGACATGGATGTTGCTCTCCTTGTCCTGCAGCAGCAGGGATTCGGTGATCTCCAGTTCAAGCCGGTTCGCCGGCAGGCCCGAGGCCGCCAGCGCATCGCGCGTGAAGTCAAACAGCGAGCCGGTCCGGAACTGCCCGGCGGAGAGGTTGACGGCGACCTTGATGCCGTCCGGCCAGCTTGTCGCATCCGTGCAGGCCCGTTGCAGAATCCATTTTCCGAGCGGCTCCATCAGTCCGGTCTCTTCAGCGATGCCGATGAAGCTGTCGGGATACAGCAAGCCAGCGACGGGGTGCCGCCATCGGACCAGCGCTTCCATGGCGCAAGGCCGCGATGTCCCGGCATCGAACAAGGGCTGGTAGTGAAGTTCAAATTCACCGCGCGACAAGGCCGTCCGCATGTCGTTGATCAGTTTCAGTCGGGTGTCGGCCTTGTCGCTCAGATGATCGGCAAAGAAGCTGAAATTGGCGCGCCCGTCGGACTTCACCTTGTACAGGGCAAGGTCGGCCTTCTTGAGAAGCTCGGCGGCCTGGATGCCGTTCGCCGGCGCCAGCGCAATGCCAATGCTGGCGCTGACAAAGATGCTCTGCCCTTCGAGGTAAAATGGCTGTGCCGTCAGATCCAGCACCTTCCGCGCGAGGTCGATCGCATCCTCACGTTGATCGGCGGCCGCGGCCCGGATGATCGCAAACTCATCGCCCCCCAGCCGCGCCACCACGTCCGTCTCGCCAACTGCGGAGGTCAGGCGGCATGCAAGCTCCTTGAGGAGCCTGTCACCGGTCTCGTGCCCCAACGTATCGTTGACATGCTTGAATCCGTCGAGGTCGAGCAAATAGACCGTCAGCGTGCCCTGCTGCTCCCGCACGCGAACGAGCGCCTCGTTCATCCTTGCCAACAAGGCCGAGCGGTTCGCCAATCCCGTCAGGGCATCATGCGTGGCGGCATAGGAAATCTGGGCTTCTGCGCGCTTTCGGGCGGTGATGTCGATGCGGATTGCCATATAGGCCATGGGCTTGCCGTCCAGCCCGAGCTGCGGCGTAATGATGGTCTCGACCCAGTACAGCGTGCCGCTCTTGGACCTGTTGCACAGTTCGCCCCGCCACACCCCGCCGGCCGTGATGCAGCTATACATCTCGCGGAAGAAGGCCCTCGAATGGGTCCCTGAATTCAGGATGCGGTGATTGCGTCCCAGCAGCTCCGTCCGGGAATATCCGCTGATCTCGCAAAACTTGTCGTTCGCATAGGTGATGCTGCCGCTCAAATCGGTGACGGCGACGATGACGGCCTGGTCGATCGCATACTGCTTCTCGATCAACTCCTGCCTGGCGGCTTCGGCGCACACTTCGGCGAGCCGCGCATCGGTGACGTCCCGGTGAATCTCGATCAGTCCGCCGTTGAGCATCGGATGGCGGTCGACTGCGATTACGTTTCCGTCCTTGAGTTCGTAAGTGCTGTGGCGTGTTTCCCGGCACCGGGCCTTTTCGAGGCAATCGGCAAGGTATTCCGCTTCGTTGACCGGGCAGCAGGACGTTTCGATCCGGCGACCGAGGATTTCGGAGAGCGGCGTCCCGGCCTGCGTCTCTGCGGGGGCAAGCCCGTACATCCTGGCGAAGTGACTGTTGCTGACGACGACCTGGAGGTCCGCGTCAAAGATGCACAGGCCGTTCGGCGTACTCTCGATGGCGGTATTCAGCAGCGCGTCGGCGCGTGATTGCCGAAAGGCCCCGGCAATTCGCGGCAGAAGGCGTGAGGCCGCCTGCCAATGCTGCAAAATCCCCTTCAGCGACCCCATCAAACCCTCCTTTGACGAAGCGCACCTGACCATCCGGATATTTAAGATTGGATTGAAGTGCAGACAGGCTCGGCCAACCCGGCCGCCGTTTGACGGTCGATGCAATATTGGCCTTAACCTCGCCCTTTCAGGAGTTGATCTGGGTTATCAGTCCAATGCAGTGCGCGCCGCGCAAGCAGAGGAAGCGGTGTCGCACTGACGCAATTCCGGATTGCCGATCAGCGGGGGCTCTCAGGGTTTCCAGCAGGTTGCCGGGCGAGCAACGGCGGCGTAGTAAGACCCCTCGCGTTTTTGCGCAAAAGTTGAGCAATCCAGCAGTTGGAGAGTCACATGTCGAAAGTCTGCCTTGCCGCGAGTCTATGCGCGATCACGGTTGCGTTCACGGCGCCGGCATTCGCGCAGGCTCAGCCGGTGCGGGTTGGCGGATTGACCTGTGATGCGGCGCCGCGTGTCGGATTGATCGTCGGCTCGCGGCAGAACTTGCGCTGCGTGTTCCGCTCGAATGCGACGGGACGCAGCTATACGTACAAGGGCACGATCGGCCGGATCGGACTCGATGTCGGAATCACCGGCGGCGGACGACTGTTCTGGGGCGTGTTCGCGCCGACCTCGCATGTCGGCTATGGCGTGCTGCGGGGAACCTATGTCGGCGCCAGCGGCAACGCGTCGCTTGGTCTTGGCCTCGGCGCCAACGTCCTGGTCGGCGGATCCAACCGCACGATTTCGCTGCAGCCGCTGTCGGTCGAAGGCCAGATCGGTATCAATCTCGCGCTGGGAGTAGCGCGTCTGACGCTCCGATAGCCTTGGATTTTCTGCAGCGAGGGACGCGCGTGCGAACGCCGGGTATGCGGGCGGGGATACTGCTTGCGTGGACGCTCGCGTTCGCGGCGCTTGCCGGATGCACCACCGTCTACAATATGCCCGGCAATGTCCCGCTCGGTGAAGTGCTCGCCGACAATGATTTCGGCCGCGAAGTTCCGAATCTCGACGACGACGTGCTGCTGGCGCTGTCGTTCTCCGGCGGCGGCACCCGCGCGGCGGCGTTCTCGTTCGGCGTCCTGACCGAGCTCGAGCGCTCTCGCGCCGGATCCAGCAAGACGAAATCGCTGCTCGACCGCGTCGACTTCATATCCGGCGTGTCCGGAGGATCGGTGACCGCGGCGTATTTCGGGCTCAAGAAGCGCGCGGCCCTGGATGATTTCCGCGAACGCTTCCTGCTGCGAAACGCGGAGGAAGGCCTCAATACCAGCGTTTCGCTCGGCAATATCGCGCGCGCCATTGGCGGCGGCGTCAACGACAGCCAGTTCACCAACTGGCTCGATCTCAACCTCTTCGACGGTGCGCGGTTCGACGCGTTTCCCGAAAACCGCCGGCCGCGGGTCTGGATCAACGCCTCCGACATCTACAACCGCACGCCGTTCGTGTTCGGAAGAACTGCCTTCGACGCCCTTTGCAGCGATATCCGGCCCTATCGTGTCGCCGAAGCGGTCGCAGCCTCGGCAGCGGTGCCGCTGGCGTTTGCGCCGATCGTGCTGGAGACGTTTCCGGGCGGCTGCGCCAAGCAACTGCCGCCCCTGCTCGAACGGGCCCGCCGTGATCCGCGGGCGCAGCCGCTGCTGCGATCGTTTGCGGAAGCCAATGCGCGCTATCGCGACGGCTCGATGCGTTTTGTGAAGCTGCTCGACGGCGGCCTCGTCGACAATTTCGGCCTGTCCGGCTTCAGCATCGCGCTGATGGCGGCGCAGCGGCCGTTCGAACCGATGACCGAGCGGCAGGCGGCGAAGATCCGGCGTGTCATGTTCCTCGTCGTCGACGCCGGCCGCGGCGCATCCGGCGACTTCGCGCAGCGGCTCGAGGGGCCGAGCGGCGTCGAACTGGTCTCCGCCGCGGCTTCCACCGCGATCGACGCCAGTGTGCGGCTGAGCTACGCGGCGTTTTCCTCGCAGCTCAACGAATGGTCGGGCAAGGTGAAGCGCTGGCGCTGCGGCCTGTCGGCCACCGAGCGTGCGCGTCTCGGTGTCGGCAAGAACTGGCGCTGCGACGACGTCACGTTCTTTGTCGACCGGCTCGGCTTCGAACAGCTCGGCCCCGCGCGCGCCGGCATCCTCGATGCGATCCCGACGCGGTTCGTGTTGCCCGCCGAGCAGATCGACCTTCTGATCCAGGGTGGGGCCGATACGCTGCGTGAGAGCCGGACCTATCAAACCTTTCGCGGCGGTCTCTGACGCTGGCGTCGGTGGAGAGTGGCGCTCAGTTCAGCTTCCCTGCCGCGATCGCCGCCATGTTGGCCTGCGGCTGCTCCAGCATCTTCAGCGCCGTGTCGAGGGCGGTGCGCAGATTCATGGCGGCATGGGCGCTGCAGCGCAGGCGTCCGGAGGAGATGAATTTGACCTCGGTGGATCCGTCCTGCTTCGGCACCAGGATGCGGGTGGCCAACTCGACCTCGATCGCCCCGTTCATGGTGCCATAGGCGCCGACAATGTCGAAATAGACCACCGGGGCGTGCGCGCCGGTATCCTCGTAGATCAGATCGGATGGCTTGGCGGTCGGCTGGTCGGTCAATGGACGTCTCCCTGACGGCGTCATGTCGTGATTCGCTGATCAAGACTTACGCCAAACGCCGGGCGGTCCCTAGCGCCGCGAGGCGGCTTCCGGGGCGGGCCAAACGGCCGCCCCGGAGAATAGGCGCGGGATTTAGAGGTTCATCACCATCGCCGATGGATAGTAATGAAAACCATCGCCGGTCTTGGCGATGTGACCGAAGCCGGGCCAGTTGAAGTGATAGGACATCACCGGGGTCTTGTTGGTCGCGATCATGTCGAGCAACTTCACCCGCGACTCCGCCGCCTGCTTCGGATCGCTGTCGTAGGAGAACTGCATCCGCGGCTTCTCCAGCAACAGCACGGCGTGGTGCGTGAGATCGCCGAGGAAGGCGAAGGATTTACCCGCCGACGTCACCATGAAGATGGTGTGACCCACGGTGTGGCCGGGGGCGGCGATCGCCTGCACGCCGGGCAGGAATTCCTGGCCGTCCTTGATGAACACGATGCGATCGCGCACCGGCAGCAGGTTCTTGCGGGCGTGGACCACGAAATCCTTCAGGGGACTGCCGAGCTTGCCCTCATCGGTCCAGAAATCGAAATCGCTCTGGGTGATGTAGACCTGCGCGTTCGGGAACAGCGGCTTGTCGTCGGCGCCGACGAGGCCGCCGATGTGATCGATGTGGGCGTGCGAGCACACCACGGCGTCGATATCGCCCGGCTTGATCCCGGCTTCCGCCATGCTCTTCTGCTGACGGCCCGTGGTCGGCCCGAACGCTTTCGACGTGCCCATGCCGGTGTCGAACAGGATCAGCTTGTCGCCGGTGTTCACGATCGGCGAGTTCTGCTCGAGCACGACATTGTCGGGATTGAGGAAATTGTCGGAGAGCATCTTGCGGACTTCTTCATCGGGTACGCCGACGAAGGTGCCCTTGGGGGGGCCGAGTGGCAGGGGACCGTCGGAAACCACGGTCACTTCGGCGTCGCCGAGGACGAAGCGGTGCCAGTAGGGCGTCTGCGTGCCGAGCTTGGGCGCCTTGGCCAGCGCGTTGCCGCCGAGCATCGTTGAAGCGCCGAGACCTGCGCCAAGCGCAAGCAAAGACCGTCGTGAAACGTTCATCGTCATACGTCTTCCTCCACTGATTTTTATGATTGCAGTCGTCGTCCCGGATAAATTCATCCGCAGCTACAGGCTGCTCCGGCTTCCCGAAATAGGCAAGTGGAATGAGGCAATAGAGGGGAGATGCAAAAACGGATCGTTGGACGTGGCGGGATTTTACGCAAGCCGCGTCTTCTCGATGGTATCCCCGACGTTGCGCCGCACTCTTGATTGCGTCGAGGTCCTACTGCAGGGCAGCACTCCGACGATCACGCTGACGGCTACCAGTCGTCGTAGTACCACTGCTCCCTCGGGTAATATCGCGGCCGCGCTCGCACCTGCGGCGGCGGCGAAATCCGCTCGGGCCTGCGCACGACCGGCGCCGGCTGCACGGCAGGCGTCGACGCCCTGGGCGGGGGCTGCTCGGAAGCCTTCGCGAGCGTCCGTTTCATCTCTTCCTGGCTGGCCTTGAGCTCACCGATGGCTTTCGCATTGTCGCTGGCCATCTGCTGCTGGTTGGTCCTGAGCTGCTCGATGTTCCGCTCCAGCGTCGCGAGATCGCGCGCGATCTTCTGCAGCAACTGGGCCTGATCGGGAGGCGCTGCGGCGGCTGGAGCTGCGACGGCTGGCGGTGCGGCGTCTTGCGGCGCGGTTGGCGCTTGGGCCACGGCGGTTGCTTGGGGTGGCGGTGTCTGTGGCGGTGCGGCCTGTGTTGCTTCGCGTGTGGCCGTCGGTGGTGCTGTCTCCGCCGCTGCCACCTGAACGATGGATGGCGGGGACTGCGCGGCAAGCGCTGGACCATCGGGTGGCGACGCTCGCGTGGAACCAAGCTGCGGCACCCAGCGGGTGACAATTCCGCCGCCATAGGCCGACAACACCAGGGCGGTGACGACGAAGCCTGCCGCCAGCAGCCAAGCCATGGGGCTCCGGGACGCGGGCTTTGCCGGCGCTACCTCGGGAGGGGGCATTTGCGCCGGCGATGCTTGCGCCGGCGGTGGCTCCGAAGGTGGCGGCTCCGAAGGTGGTGACGGCGCAGGTTGCGATGGTGGGGCAGCCGCTGCCGTAGCCGGGCGCGGAGTATCCCCTTCAATCTTCGCAAGCCGTTCACTCATCTGCGTGAGCTGTTGATCGGCGCGCTTGATCTCTTCGTAAGCGTGCGCCAGCCGTTCATCGGCGCGCCCGGCTTCGGCATTGGTTTCTTTTGGCGGTGTGGAGTTCACTGGCGTCTACCTTACTCGGTCCAATGTCATCCCCGGATGGCCGGTCCACCCTCGGCCGGGCCATCCGTCAGTCTTGTCCAAAGAATGGCCGTATGATGATAGAATACCGGATCGCACGGCGATAGGCTTGAAATCTCTAGCCTTTCCGGACAGTTAACCGAGCTCATTTCCCGGCGCGTTTTTTCTCGATGGTGTCCCAGATCTTTCCCGCGACGTCAGGCCCGCCGAGCCGAGCGATGGCGCGGATGCCCGTGGGCGAGGTGACGTTGATCTCGGTGAGGTTGCCGTCGATCACATCGATGCCGACGAACAGCAGTCCGCGTTCGCGCAGCGCCGGGCCGAGCGTGTCGCAAATCTCCCGCTCGCGCGGCGAGAGCTCGGTCGCCTGTGCCGCACCGCCGCGAACCATGTTGGAGCGCAGATCGTCCGGGGCAGGGACGCGATTGACCGCGCCGGCGAATTCGCCGTCGACCAGAATGATGCGCTTGTCGCCGTGCTTGACCTCGGGGAGGAAGCGCTGGACCACCCATGGCTCGCGGAAGGTGACCGAGAACATGTCGAACAGCGAGCCGAAATTCATGTCCTGCGGCATCACGCGAAACACCGCCGCGCCGCCATGGCCGTGCAGCGGCTTCATGACGACAGCACCGTGCTGGTCGCGGAACGAATTGATCTCGTCGAGGTCGCGCGAGATCAGCGTCGGCGGCATCAGATGCGGGAAGTTCATCACGAACAGCTTTTCCGGCGCATTGCGCACCGAGGCCGGGTTGTTCACGACCAGTGTTTTGGGATGGATGCGCTCGAGGAAATGCGTTGACGTGATGTAGGCGAGATCGAACGGCGGGTCCTGCCGCAGCAGGATGACGTCGAAGGCCTCCAGCGGCTCGCGCTTCGGCTCGCCGAGCGTGAAATGGTCGCCGACATCGTCACGCACGGTGAGCATCTGTACCGGCGCCACCAGTTCCTCACCGCGGAGCGAGAGCTTGTCCGGGGTGTAGTAGGACAGCGTATGGCCGCGCTTCTGGGCTTCCAGCAACAGCGCGAAGGTCGAATCGCCGCGGATGTTGATGCGCGCGATGGGGTCCATCTGGACGGCGACATTCAGTTTCATGGGGAGGGTCCGGGTCTCTGGAGGGAATATCTGTCAAACGCTGGCATCGAACGCCGCTATCAGATGGCGTGGCAGGCGCCTTGGTGCAATCAGTATCGCGTCGAAACGAAGTTCGAATTCGGCATGCTCGGGATGCGCCATCAGCCAGGCCTGGGCGGCGTCGATGATGCGCCCCTGCTGGCGCGGCGTCACGGCGTAAGCCGCGTCATCCAGGCTGGCCCTGGCCTTGACCTCGATGAAAGCCACCAGATTGCGCTTCTTCGCCACCAGGTCGATCTCGCCATAGGGGGTGCGGAAGCGTTTCGCGAGGATGCGGTAGCCCTTGGCCATCAGATAGGCGGCGGCGCGGCTCTCGGCCGACAGCCCGGTGCGGAAGGCGGCGACCCGCGCAGGCGAGGCGGGTTTTGCGGGCGGGTCGGTCGGCGTGGCGCCGTCAGTCTTCGCCATCGTCGCCTCGCACTTCCCTGGCGAGCTCCAGCGCGCGGGCATAGACCTCGCGGCGCGGGCGCCCCGAAAGCTCGACCGCATGCGCCACGCTGTCCTTGACGCTGTCGCGCGCCAGCGACGATCGCAAGCAGCTCGTCGAGGTCCTGATGCGTCATGACTTGAGCATCGGCGCGCGGCGGGCCGACCACCAGCACGAACTCGCCGCGAGTCTCCAGCGTAGCCGCCGCCTTCGCCAGTTCGGATATCGGCGCGCGCGTGACCTGTTCGTGCAGCTTGGTCAGTTCGCGGCAGATAGCAGCGTCGCGGCCGCCCATGATGTCGGCGAGTTCGGCCAGCGTGTCCTGCACGCGGTTGCCGGATTCGAACATCACGAGCGTGGCGTCGATACGCGCCAGCTCCGCCAGCCGCGTCCGGCGCGCGCCTTCTTTGGCCGGCAGGAATCCCTCGAAGAAAAACCGGTCGGTCGGCAGCGCGGCGACCGAGAGCGCCGAAAGCACCGAGGACGCGCCGGGCACCGCGATCACGGCATGGCCGGCGGCGCAGACCTCGCGCACCAGCTTGAAGCCGGGATCGGAGATCAGCGGCGTGCCGGCGTCCGACACCAGCGCGATCGAAGCGCCCTGCGCCAATCGCTCCAGGATTTTCGGCCGCGCCAGGACGGCGTTGTGCTCGTGATATGGCTTGAGTTCCGCCTTGATGCCGTAACGCTCGGTGAGGCGGCGGGTGATGCGGGTGTCTTCACAGGCGATGATGTCGACGGCGGCCAGGGTTTCAAGTCCACGCAACGTGATGTCGCCGAGATTGCCGATCGGGGTCGCCACCAAATGGAGGCCGGGAACCGCCCGGGGCGCATTCAGGACATGGCCACCGATGGAAAATGTCCGGCCCGGTGAACCCACATCGTCCCCGGATCCGTAGCTGGTACTGGCTTTTGCGCGCATAATGCCAATTCTAGAGCGTTTTCAGGCGAAGTGGATACCGGTTCGCGGGAGAAATCGCGTCGAAGATTGCGGGGAAGCGATTGCATGCCGATATGATCGGAAATGGGCCCTGTGGAGGAAATTGCCCTGACGGCAGATCACGGTGGATGGCAGCAGGGCGTGATGGTTCCGGCCGCGCTGCGCTGCCATAGTCCTTTTGTTTTGGTTACCTGATCGCCGGCTTTGTGCTGAATCCACCCTAGGGGGTATGAGGTTTTGACCTTGAGGCTGGAGTCTTGGGGGCTGGGGTCCTGGCCGACGGCGGTCGTTCAAGGAAAGAAGATACAGGGATGGTAGGCCCGTTCAATCGCAAGGCCGGATCGTCGGGTCCGCGGCGTTCGGATCCCGTTGCTTCGGGGACGACCCGGCGGACGGCGGTTGGCCTCATTCTCGGCGCGCCCCTGCTCGCCGCCTGCTCGGGCACGCAGCAGTCGTTCTCGAATACGTTCGGGGCGTCCCAGCCCGACGGCGGTCCCTCAGGTCCGCAACAGCAACCGCTTGCGGTCGGCGCCGGTCAGGTCAAGGTCGGCCTGATCCTGCCGCAGTCGGCTTCCGGCAATGCCGGTGTCGCCGCGCAGTCGATGAAGAACGCCGCCGAGCTGGCGCTGGCGGAATTCCAGAATCCCAACATCCAGCTCCTGATCAAGGACGACGGCGGCACTCCGCAAGGAGCCCAACAAGTTACCCAGCAGGCGCTGGACGAGGGCGCGGAGATCATCCTCGGTCCGCTGTTTGCGGGCTCGGTGCCGGCGACCGCGCAGCTCACGCGCCCGCGAGGTATCTCCGTGATCGCGTTCTCGACCGATTCGAGCGTTGCCGGGCGCGGCGTCTATCTGCTCAGCTTCCTGCCCGAATCCGACGTCAACCGGATCGTCGATTACTCCGCCAGCATCGGCAAGAAATCCTTCGCGGCGCTGTTGCCCGACAACGCCTATGGCAACGTGGTCGAAGTGGCGTTCAAGCAGGTGGTGGGCCGCAAGGGTGGGCGCATCGTCGCGTTCGAAAAATACGGCGCCGATCGTGCAACCGCGGCGCGGAATGTGGCGCAGTCGCTGGGTTCGGCGGATGCGCTGTTCATCGCCGATGACGGCGAGTCGGTTGTGGCGACGGCAGATGCGCTGACGGCGGCCGGTGCGAATCTGCGAAACATCCAGTTGCTGGGCACCGGGCTGTGGGACAATCCGCGCGTCTTTGCCAGCGCTTCGCTGCAGGGCGGCCTGTTTGCCGCGCCCGACCCGTCGGGCTTCCGCGCCTTCTCCGGTCGCTATCGCGCCAAGTACGGCAGCGACCCGGTGCGCACGGCAACGCTCGCCTATGATGCGGTCGCACTGGTCGCGGCGTTGTCGAAGCAGCAGGGCGCCCAACGCTTCGCGGGCGAAACGCTGACCAATCCGTCGGGCTTTGCCGGCATCGACGGCCTGTTCCGTTTCCGCTCCGACGGCACCAACGAGCGCGGCCTTGCCGTGATGAAGGTCGCGAGCGGCGGCGCTACGCCGGTTGCCGGTTCGCCGAAGAGTTTCGGCGCGTAACGTTACGCCGCGAGATCCGCAACGACTGCGTCGAGGACGGGAAACCCATCCTTCGTCACCCGCAGCCTGCCGTCGGCGTCGACGGTAATGGCGCCTTCCTCGCGCAGCACGGAGATGCGATGCGGATCGAGCGCGCGGCCGGACAGCGCCGCATAGCGCGCGGGGTCGATGCCCTCGGCGAGGCGCAATCCCATCAGCAGGAATTCATCGGCGCGTTCTTCGCTATTGAGCGAGTCGTCGGTGACGACGCCATGGCCGTTGGCCTCGACGCGCATCAGCCAGGCCTCGGGACGCTTCTCGGTCGCAATCGCGTGCCTGATGCCATTGATGTCGATGCGGCCATGGGCGCCCGGACCGACGCCGGCATATTCCTCGCCGCGCCAGTAAATCAGATTGTGACGGCATTCCGCGCCCGGCCGGGCGTGGTTGGAAATCTCGTAGGCCGGCAATCCATGATATGCGCAGACGTCCTGCGTGACGTCGTAGAGCACGCGCGCTAGTCCCTCGTCCGGCGTCTTCAGCTTGCCGGCGGCATGAAGGCCGAAGAACGGCGTGCCTTCCTCGATGGTGAGCTGGTAGAGCGACAGATGTTCGGCCGCTTCCGATATCGCGAGCTTGAGTTCGTCGGCCCACATCTGCGGCGTCTGGTCGGGACGGGCGTAGATCAGGTCGAATGAATAACGATCGAACGCGGTGCGCGCGATCTTGACCGCATCCAGCGCTTCGCGCGCCGTGTGCAGCCGCCCGAGCGCCTTCAACGAACCGTCGTCGAGCGCCTGCACGCCGAGCGAGACGCGATTGACGCCGGCCGCGCGATAGCCGCGAAACCGCGTCGCCTCGACGCTGGTGGGATTGGCCTCCAGCGTCACCTCGACATCGGCTGCGACGTGCCAATATTTGCCGATCGAATCCAGAATCGCGCCCACGGTCTGCGGCTGCATCAGCGACGGCGTGCCGCCGCCGAGGAAGATCGACGATACTTCCCGTCCCGGCGCGCGCGCGGCGGTGGTTTCGATCTCGCGTGCAAAGGCGCGTGCAAAGCGTTGCTCGTCGATCGGCGCGTGGCGAACGTGGCTGTTGAAATCGCAATACGGGCATTTCGACAGGCAGAACGGCCAGTGCACGTAGACGCCGAAGGTTTTGCCCGGTCGGCTATTCAAGGCAGATCTCCGCCAGCTTGACGAAGGCGCGGGCGCGGTGCGACAGGCCGAGCCCGAGCGGCGGCAGCCCGTGCTTCTCGATGGAGGTCATCTCGCCAAACGTCCTGGTGTGCCCGTCGGGCAGGAAGGCTGGATCATAGCCGAAACCGGCGGTGCCGCGCGGCGGCCACACCAAAGTTCCGTCGGCGCGCGCCTCGACCTCCTCAAGGTGGCCGTCGGGCCAGGCGACACACAGCGCGGAAACGAAATGCGCCTTTCGCTTGTCGGGCGTGGTCGCGCCGCGCTCCTGCAGCAGGCGTTCGATCCGCGTCATCGCCGCGGTGAAATCCTTGCCCTCGCCGGCCCAGCGCGCGGAGTAGAATTCCGGGTGCGCCGTCGAGCGCGTCGACGACGAGGCCGGAATCATCGGCAAAGGCCGGAAGTTTCGATGCTTGCGCCGCCGCGATTGCCTTGACCGCCGCGTTGGCGCGAAACGTGTCGCCGGTTTCCTCGGGCTCGCCGAGGCCGAGTTCGCCAGCGGAGATCGCCTCGACGCCGTGAGGCGCCAGCAATTCCCGCATCTCGGCGAGCTTGCCGGGATTGTGGGTTGCGATCACGAGCCGGCCGGTGATTCGACGGTGCATGGTCAACCAGACTACGCGACGGCCAGCTTCTGCAGGTCCACCAGGCGCGCGACGCCCTTGCGGGCCAGCGCCATCAGCGCCAGGAACTCGTCTTGCGAGAACGGCGTCTTTTCGGCAGTTCCCTGCACCTCGATGATCCGGCCATCGCCCGTCATGACGAAATTGGCGTCGGTTTCGGCCTCGGAATCCTCGGCATAATCGAGGTCGAGCACCGGCGTGCCGTTGTAGATGCCACAGGAAATCGCCGCGACGTTGTCGCGCAACACGTTGGTCTTGATCATGTTGCGGGCCTTCATCCACGAGATGCAGTCGGCGAGCGCGACCCAGGCTCCGGTGATCGATGCCGTGCGGGTGCCGCCGTCGGCCTGGATGACGTCGCAATCCACCGTGATCTGACGCTCGCCGAGCGCTTCGAGATCGACAGCCGCACGCAGCGAACGGCCGATCAGCCGCTGAATCTCGACCGTGCGCCCGCCTTGCTTGCCGGCCGCGGCCTCGCGGCGGGTGCGTTCCAGCGTGGCGCGCGGCAGCATGCCATATTCGGCCGTGACCCAGCCGCGCCCCTGGCCCTTCAGCCAGGGCGGTAGCCGCTCTTCCAGCGTGGCGGTGACCAGCACATGGGTGTCGCCGAATTTAACCATGCAGGAACCCTCGGCATATTTGACCACACCGCGTTCCAGCGACACGGAACGCAACTGATCGGGCGCACGGCGGCTTGGCCGCATGGGGAAATCCTTTCGAAATCGAGCGAATAATCGTTCGCGGTGCTTGTAGGTTGGGGCGTGCGCAGCAGCAAGGGTTTTTGCCCCTAAAGCCTGCTTGTCATCGGCGTTCTGGATAGACAGATTAGGGTGCCGGGAGGAACAGTTTTTGGCCCACCACGATCCGATTGGCCTGATCGCGCCGAATGCCGGGCTTGCCCAGCTCAACGAGCGCTCGCGCGACATTTTTCGTCAAATCGTCGAGAGTTATCTGGCCACGGGCGAGCCGGTCGGCTCGCGCAACATCTCGCGCCTGATTGCGGTGCCGCTGTCGCCGGCCTCGGTCCGCAATGTGATGTCGGATCTCGAAGCGCTCGGCCTGATCTATGCGCCGCATACCTCGGCAGGGCGGCTGCCGACGGAACTTGGCCTGCGTTTCTTTGTCGACGCCCTGATGCAGGTCGGCGACCTCACCGAGCCGGAACGGCAATCGATCCAGAACCAGCTAGCTTCCGTGGGTCGCGCGCAATCGGTCGAGGCCGCGCTCGGCGAAGCGCTGACGCGGCTGTCGGGCCTGACGCGGGCGGCCGCCGTGGTGCTGACCGCCAAATCCAATTCGCGGCTCAAGCACATCGAGTTCGTTCGGCTGGAGCCGGAACGCGCGCTGGTGGTGCTGGTCGGTGAAGACGGCCAGGTCGAGAATCGGGTGCTGACGCTGCCGCCCGGCGTTCCCTCCTCGGCGCTCACGGAAGCGACCAATTTCCTCAATTCGCGGATTCGCGGACGCACGCTCGCTGAAGCGCGGCTCGAACTCGAAACCGCGCTGACGCAGAGCCGCGTCGAACTCGACCAGCTCACTCAGAAGGTGATCGCGGCGGGCATCGCAAGCTGGTCCGGCGGTGAAACCGATGACCGGCAATTGATCGTGCGCGGTCACGCCAACCTGCTCGAGGACCTGCACGCGCTGGAAGATCTCGAACGCGTCAAGTCGCTGTTCGACGACCTCGAGACCAAGCGCGGTGTGATCGATCTTCTGGGCCGTGCCGAGCGGGCCGAAGGGGTGCGGATTTTCATCGGCTCGGAGAACAAGCTGTTTTCGCTGTCCGGTTCCTCCACCATCATCGCCCCCTACAGCGACGCCAGCGGCAGCATCGTCGGCGTGCTCGGCGTGATCGGGCCGACGCGGCTGAACTACGCGCGGGTGATTCCGACCGTGGACTATGCGGCCCGGATCGTCAGCCGGCTGCTGGGCGGCTGAATAGGGGCAATTCGGCCCGATTCCGGTGTTGTTGCGCTTGATTTTCGGCGTCCAAAGCACGATATCCCCCGCAGCAAATCCCCATCGAACCAGATGCGTTTCTTGAGAAGGCAGTCTTATGACCGATCCCAACCGGCCGAGTGATGAAGCGGTGAAACCGGGCCAGACCGGCGAGCCCGTGGTCTCAAAACCCTACATCATGCCCGACGATCCCGAGGAAGGATCGATGGAGCTGTTGGTCAAGGAAGCGACCGAGTCGCGCGACAAGATGCTGCGCACGCTGGCGGAGATGGAAAACCTGCGCAAGCGTACCGCCAGGGAAGTCGCCGATGCACGCGCCTATGGCATCACCGGCTTCGCGCGTGACATCCTCGATATCGCCGACAATCTGCAGCGCGCGCTCGATGCGATCCCGGCCGAGGCCAAGGAGACTGCGGACCCCGGCATCAAGGCCTTCATCGAGGGCGTCGAACTGACCGAGCGCTCGCTGCTGAACACACTGGAAAAGAACGGCGTCAAGAAGTTCGATCCGTCGGGCGAAAAGTTCGACCCGAATTTCCAGCAGGCGATGTACGAAGTGCCCGATCCGTCCGTCCCCGCAGGGACGGTGGTCCAGGTCGTGCAGGCCGGCTTCATGATCGGCGAGCGCGTGCTGCGCCCGGCGCTGGTCGCAGTCTCCAAGGGCGGCGCGAAGGCCGCGCCGGGGGCGAACTGAGAGCCGAACGACGCTTGCGCGCCCTTAAGCCGCGATGTCGCTCGACTTGATGCGCTTGACGCCGGCCTTGGTCATGTCGGCCCAGGCCTTGGCGAGCGAGCCCTGGGTGTCGATGCCGCGGCAGGCGTCTTCGACCACGTAGGTTTCAAAGCCCGCCTTGCGCGCATCGATCGCCGACCACGCGACACAGAAGTCGGTGGCAAGCCCTGCCAGGAACAGCCGCTTGACCTTGCGCGCTTTCAGATAGGCGGCGAGCCCGGTCGTGGTCTTGCCGTCGGCCTCGGTGAAGGCCGAGTAGCTGTCGACGTCCTTGTGAAATCCCTTGCGGATGATGAGCCCGGCCTGCGGCAGCGAGAGATCCTTCGACACCGCTGCGCCCTCGGTTCCCTGCACGCAGTGATCCGGCCACAGCACCTGCTTGCCGTAGGACAGGCCGACGGTCTCGAACGGCTTCTTGCCTTGATGGGAGGTGGCGAACGAGACGTGGCCTTCGGTGTGCCAGTCCTGCGTCAGCACCACGTTGGCAAAGCCCTTGGCGATGCGGTTGATGACGGGAACGACCTGCTCGCCGTCCTTGACCGCGAGGCTGCCGCCCGGCAGGAAACAGTTCTGCACGTCGATGACCAGAAGTGCCGATGCGTCATCGGGCTTGATCGGGGCGGCCCACAGCGCATGTGGGGCGAGGGCGGCGACGGACGTTGCGCCGAGGCCTGTCAAAACCAGCCTGCGAGTGAACATGGCGCTTCTCCCCGTGTGTGAACCGACGAGGAAAAACTAATTCCATTGGCGCAGGAGCGAAAGCCCGAAGTTTCGGCGGGCTTTGCGAATTTTGGGCTTCAACCCCGCGGCTGGATTCCGTCCCGCACGGCGCGGAAGCGCGGAAACGCCTTGCTCCATTCGTCGCGTGGCGAACTGCCGATGATGCGCATCGAAGTCTGCGAGCCGAACCGCAGCCACTGCACGATCGTGACCGGCGTGTTGTCCTTGCCGCTGATGGCGTCGATCCGCGTCTCATAGCCGGGCTGCCCGTCGATACGAACGGGTTCCGACATCGTGATCTTGCCGTCGCGCACGCCGGGGATCGTGGTCGCGATCTGCTGGGCGAAACGGCCACGATCGTCGGGCGAGGCTGCCGTCGAGCCGATCAGGCCAATGATCATGAAGGGCGCGACCTCGAAGCCGGTCTTCTCGTCGCCATCGGCGATGATGAGCGCGGCGCCCGGCGCCAGCGTGCGGACGTTCTTGAAACTGGAGAGCTCTTTCATCTTGAAGGGCAGCATCCCGAGTTGCTCATCGACCGGAACCTCGTTGCGGATCACGGCGGAGGCGAACATCTGGCGCACGGCGTCGTCGGTGTAGATCTTCGAGGCGTTCTCGGGCACCTGCACGGCGACATAGCCGGAGAAGGTCGGACCCGGCAGGATCATCGAATAACGTCGGACGCTGGTGGCGCCATCCTTGCCACTCTCCACGGTGTAGTAGGCCAGCCCCGCTGCGGTTTCGATGCTCTCCGGCTTGATGCCGCCGGTACCGGCCGGATTGGCCTTGAAGGCATTGGCAACCTCGCCATAGGCCTCGGCCGGCAAATCGGTGACCAGGACCTTGACACCCTGGTCCTCGGTCTCGAACCCCGTGAACGATTTCGCCTTGTTGAGGCCAACCAGCGGCGTCATGCCAACCCGGGCGCCCGTCGGGAAAACCGGGTCCGCTGCGAAGGCGGAGGCGCCCACCAGGGAGTTGGCGGCAATGAGGACGGCAACCGCAGCAAGGTATCGAAGTGGCTTCATGAAATTTCTACCGGGTTTGCATGGAGGCCGCTGTGTAGTAGGCCGGTGCACATGCGATTGGTCTTGTTGCGTCATGGCGGCGCCGTGTCAGTCGGCCCGCTTTTAGCGGTTTTGATGTCCGTGCAACAGGGCATGGCCTGCTTCCGTTCCCTGGCTGTCCTGCCAAATGCCTCGATTTCCGGGCGATTTTGACCGATGTCTGCGCTTTTCTGAGGCGTTTCCAGCGGCCAAATACCGCGTCCTGTCGGCGTCAGCCGGGCTCGTTGATCGCGCCGGCGGCGCATCCGTTGCTCAACCACGTCACTCTGCGCGCGGCGGTTCGCGCGGGGTGAGCATTGCCGATCTCTTAATATCGCCAGAGACCCCGGCCTCGTCCGTCCCGGGCTGACGCAATCTTTCAAACGTCAGGCTTTTCAGGGCTTAAGGTTGCGCTCGGTCCTTGCAGGCCCAACCCCCCCTCCTATATGAGGCTCATCGTCGCAATATCGCGAGTATTTGAACGTTGGGGGTTCGGTTAGGTGCGCCGTCCAGGGCCCAGCCAACCTGCCGCAAAAAGAAGGATATGAGGACCATGGGAAAGGTCATTGGGATCGACCTCGGCACCACGAATTCGTGCGTCGCCGTAATGGATGGCAAGACTGCAAAAGTCATCGAGAATGCGGAAGGCATGCGCACCACGCCTTCGATCGTTGCCGTCACCGATGATGGCGAGCGCCTCGTCGGCCAGCCCGCCAAGCGTCAGGCGGTTACCAATCCCGAGCGCACGTTCTTCGCGGTGAAGCGCCTGATCGGCCGCCGCTACGACGACCCGATGGTCGAGAAGGACAAGAAGCTCGTTCCCTACAAGATCGTCAAGGCATCGAACGGCGACGCCTGGGTCGAGGCCGATGGCAAGACCTATTCGCCCTCGCAGGTCTCCGCTTTCATCCTGCAGAAGATGAAGGAGACCGCGGAAGCCCATCTCGGCCAGAAGGTCGACCAGGCGGTCATCACCGTTCCGGCCTATTTCAACGATGCACAGCGTCAGGCCACCAAGGACGCCGGCAAGATCGCCGGTCTCGAAGTGCTGCGCATCATCAACGAGCCGACGGCGGCCGCGCTCGCCTATGGTCTCGACAAGACCAAATCCGGCACCATCGCGGTCTACGACCTCGGCGGCGGCACCTTCGACGTCTCCATTCTTGAAATCGGCGACGGTGTGTTCGAGGTGAAGTCCACCAACGGCGACACTTTCCTCGGCGGCGAAGACTTCGACATGCGTCTCGTCAGCTACCTCGCCGACGAGTTCCAGAAGGAGCAGGGCATCAACCTGCGCAACGACAAGCTTGCCTTGCAGCGCCTCAAGGAGGCTGCCGAAAAGGCCAAGATCGAACTGTCCTCGACCACGCAGACCGAAATCAACCTGCCCTTCATCACGGCCGACCAGACCGGGCCGAAGCATCTGACGATGAAGCTGACCCGCGCCAAGTTCGAGGCGCTGGTCGACGATCTCGTCCAGAAGACCATCGAGCCCTGCCGCAAGGCACTGAAGGACGCAGGCCTCACCGCCGCCGAAATCGGCGAAGTGGTGCTGGTCGGCGGCATGACCCGCATGCCGAAGGTCCAGGAAGTCGTGAAGCAGCTGTTCGGCAAGGAGCCCCACAAGGGCGTCAACCCGGACGAAGTCGTCGCCATCGGTGCTGCGATCCAGGCCGGCGTGCTGCAGGGCGACGTCAAGGACGTGCTGCTGCTCGACGTTACCCCGCTTTCGCTGGGCATCGAGACGCTGGGCGGCGTGTTCACCCGCATCATCGACCGCAACACCACGATCCCGACCAAGAAGAGCCAGGTGTTCTCGACCGCCGAGGACAACCAGAACGCCGTCACCATCCGCGTCTTCCAGGGCGAGCGTGAAATGGCGGCCGACAACAAGGTGCTCGGACAGTTCGACCTGATGGGCATTCCGCCGTCGCCGCGCGGCATGCCGCAGATCGAGGTGACGTTCGACATCGACGCCAACGGCATCGTCAACGTCTCCGCCAAGGACAAGGCGACCGGCAAGGAGCAGCAGATCAGGATTCAGGCATCCGGCGGTCTGTCGGAGGCGGACATCCAGAAGATGGTCAAGGACGCCGAGGCCAATGCGGCCGAGGACAAGAAGCGCCGCGAGGCGGTCGACGCCAAGAACCATGCCGACGCGCTGGTGCATTCCACCGAGAAGGCGCTGGCCGAGCATGGGTCGAAGGTCGAAGAGTCCGAGCGCCGCGCTATCGAGGACGCCGTCGGCGACCTCAAGGAAGCGCTGAAGGGTGACGACGCCGAGGCCATCAAGGCCAAGACCAACACCCTGGCGCAGGCTTCGATGAAGCTCGGCGAGGCCATGTACAAGCAACAGGCCGAAGCTGACGCCAAGAAGGATGCCGCCAAGGACGACGTGGTCGACGCGGAATTCACCGAGGTCGACGACGACAAGAACAACAAGAAGTCGGCGTAAGCGGGCTCTCGATCATGACCCTCATCCAAAAGAGCGCCTGCGCTGCGTTCGATGGGTGGGGGTCATTTTTCTTTAAGCCGAAGGCTGCATCTTTCTATTGAGCGTGCCTGCGGCATGAAGACGAATTTCAGGCGGGTTTGACTGATGTCCACCAAGCGCTGCTACTACGAAACCCTGGAAGTCGAACGGAGCGCGGACGATTCCAAGCTCAAGGCGGCGTTCCGCAAGCTGGCGATGAAATGGCATCCGGACAAGAATCCGGGCGACGCCAGCAGCGAAGTGAGATTCAAGGAAATCAACGAGGCCTACGAGGTCCTCAAGGACGGCGAGAAGCGCGCCGCCTATGACCGCTACGGCCATGCCGCCTTCGAGCAGGGTATGGGCGGCGGCGGTCCCGGCTTCGGCGCGGGCTTTGCCTCGTCGTTCTCGGATATTTTCGAGGACCTGTTCGGCATGGCCGGGCAGCGCGGGCGCGGCGGCGGGCGCGAGCGCGGCGCCGACCTGCGCTACAACATGGAAATCACGCTGGAAGAAGCCTTCCAGGGCAAGACCGCGCAGATCGAGATCCCGGTCTCGGTCACCTGCGAGCCCTGTTCGGGCACCGGCGCCAAGGCCGGTACCAAGCCCAAGACCTGCGCGACATGCGGCGGGCAGGGGCGCGTCCGGCAGGCGCAGGGCTTCTTCACGCTGGAGCGAACCTGCCCGGGCTGTCAGGGCCGTGGCCAGATGATCGAGGATGCCTGCCCGAACTGCTCGGGCTCC
>CAWGLP010000018.1:0-132785 GCA_963823485.1 uncultured Alphaproteobacteria bacterium | reverse complement strand
CGATTCTCGCGCTTCCCGCCGCCGGTAACTTTCTCAAGATCGGGCTTTAACGGCTGGTGTGCGGTGTTGAGGACCGGCCGCGCCGCCGCTACCCTGTGGCGGAACCTTTGTCCGACATATTCCCTTCCAACAACGGAGTGGCGGATCGTGGAAGAGATGCGCCGTATCGCCTATGAGACCGTGCTTCGCGCATGCGCATTCGCGTCGCTGGCCATTTTCTGCGTCATGATCGGACTGTCCTTCCTGCCGCGCGCCGCCTTCCAGGCCGGAGGTTTTCTCAGCATATTGATGACGCTCGTTCTGGTGCTGAAAGCCCGCGAGGCCCGGACCAAGGACCACCGCCGGACCGAGATGTGGCTCTATCTTGCCCGAGGAAAGCCGCCCACCCCAGGCCCTCGCGCAGAAGCTGGTCTCGACGCTCATGCGCGAGATCTATCTGCAGTTCGCGCGCTGGACCGCGATCATCTCCATCGTGATGTCGACCATTGCGCTTTTGCTCTCTGCGGTTGAATCTTGGCTTGAGACTAGAGCCAACGACTGGCGGAGTTCGAGCGCGGCGGGAATGCCCTCCATCCCCGGTGCGACCACTTCGCAGCAGTCAATCCGCTCCGTTCGGGAACGACAGCCAACGAGCGGGTGTGCGCATGATCCTGTTCTCGCGCTTCAGGATGCGGAGGCAGATTTTGGGTCGAACAAATCGAGCTACTCGCCCTGGATACGCTTTCAATTTGCTCGCCAAGGAGGGTAGGATTAAAACTCCCGACAACAAGCCGGCTTCAGGACAGCATTCCAACTCACTCTGACCTTGGCTGCAACGCGACGACAGGTGGGATGGAGATGCGGTACCTCAGTCTGGCAGGCTTCCTGTTCGTTTTCTGGCTCGCGCTGTCCGGGCACTACACGCCGATGCTGATTGCCGTCGGCGCCGGTGTGTGCGGTGATGTGCGTTCTCGCCGCGATCCGCATGCGCGCCGCCGACGCCGGAAGGGCATCCGATCGAGCTCTTCCGGGGAGCGATCACCTATTTTCCCTGGCTGGTCCTGGAGATCGCCAAATCGGGCTGGAGCGTCACCAAGGTCATCCTGCATCCGCGCCTGCCGATCTCACCCACCATGACGGTGGTGCGGGCCAGCCAGAAGACGCCGGCCGGCATCGCGACCTATGCCAACTCGATCACCCTGACGCCCGGCACGATCACGGCGGGGGTCAGCGGCAACGAGTTCACCGTCCATGCGCTCGTGCGCGACGGTGCCCTCGACCTCGAGGACGGCGGCATGGACCGCCGGGTCAGCCGGTTTGAGGGGATGGCGTGATGTTTGCTGCCGCCGCCGTCGCCATCCTTGTCGCCCTCGCGCTCGCCGTCACTCGCGCGATCAAGGGGCCGACCGTGTTCGACCGCGTGCTGGCGGGCAATTCGGTCGGCACGCTGGCGATCATGCTGCTGGCGGTCGTCGGCTTCCTGACCGGCCGGCCCGAATTGCTCGATATCGGGCTCACCTACGGCCTGCTCAACCTGATCGGCACGCTGGCGGTCCTGAAATTCTTCCGCCACGGCGATCTTGCCCACGACGCCGAGAGGAGGCGAACCGATGACGCTGGCCGTCGAGATCGCGAGCTGGGCGCTGATCCTTGCTGGGATCCTTCTTCACCATCGTCGGGGCCATCGGCCTCGTGCGCATGCCGGACGTCTTCACCCGCATGCACGCCGCCAGCGTCACCGACACGCTCGGCGTCGGCTTTCTGATCCTCGGCATGAGCTTGCAGGCCGGGTTCGGCCTGGTGACGCTGAAGCTCGTCTTTCTGCTGGCGCTGTTCTTCTTCACCGGTCCGGTCGTGACGCACGCGCTCGCGCAGGCCGCCTGCATGAGGGCATCAAGCCGCAGCTGGCGGAAGACCGCCGCGGGCGGCCCGCCCGCAGCCGGCCGATCCGGACGACGGGAGGCAGCCATAGAATTTCTCATCAACTCGGTGCTGCTGACGCTGCTCGCCGTCGTCACGATCGCCATCGTCCGGCAGCGCAACCTGTTCGGCGTCGTCATCCTCGCCGGCGTCTACAGCTTCCTGATGGCGAGCGTGCTGATCGTGCTCGACGCCGTCGACGTCGCGATGACCGAGGCGTCGGTCGGCGCCGGCGTCTCGACGGTGCTTCTGCTCGCCACGCTGCACCTCGATCAAGACCACCGAGATGAGGCCGGTCCGCGCCCAGTCTCCTGCCGCTGTTCGTCTCGCTCGGCACCGGCGCCGTCCTGGTCTGGGGCACGTTGGTGCTGCCGCCGTTCGGCACCGCCGACGCGGCGATCCACAAGCACGTCGCGCCGCGCTACATCGCCGACACTCGATCAAGGAGACGAACGTCCCCAACGTCGTGACCGTCGGTGCTGGCCGACTACCGCGGCTACGATACGCTCGGCGAAACGACGGTGATCTTCACCGCCGGCATCGGCGTCATGCTGCTGCTGCGCAAGGCGCGGCGGCGAGGTCGCCGCGATGACGCGGAGACGTCGCGATGAGCTTCGACCTCATCCTGCGGGTCGGCACCAAGCTGATCCTGCCGTTCATCCTGCTGTTCGCGCTCTACGTGCAGTTCCACGGCGACTACGGGCCCGGCGGCGGCTTCCAGGCCGGCGTCATCGCGGCCGGCATGGTCATCCTGCTGGCGATCACCTTCGGCCTCGATCGGCGCAAGCGCATCGCGCCGCAGGCGCTGGTCGAGCGCATGGTGCCGCTCGGCGTGCTGATCTATGCCGGCACCGGCGTCGCCGGGCTGCTGCTGGGCAAGAACTATCTCGACTACTCGGTGCTCGCCCACGATTCCGCGCACGGTCACGAGCTCGGCATCTTCCTGGTCGAGGCCGGCGTGCTCATCACGGTCGCCGGCACCATGACCGCCCTCTTCTACGCCTTCGTCGAGCGGGGGCGCTGATGGAGACGCTGGCGGATTTCATCGAGCACTACAACTACGCGTCACCATCTTCCTGATGATGGCGGGCCTCTACATCGTCATCGCCCGCGGCAACATGATCAAGAAGCTCGTCGGGCTGTCGATGTTCCAGACCTCGGTCTATCTGCTCTACATCGAGCCGGGAAAGATCATCGGCGGCACCGCGCCGATCATCGATCCGGCCTTCAGCGTCTACTCGAATCCGCTGCCGCACGTGCTGATCCTGACCGCGATCGTCGTCGGCGTCGCCACCCTGGCGCTCGGCCTCGCGCTGGTCGTGCGCATCCACGAGGCCTACGGCACGATCGAGGAAGACGAGATCTTCGAGAGGGACCGCGAGACATGAACGCGGTCTGGCCGCACCTCCCGGCACTCCAGGTCGTCATTCCGCTGATCGGCGCGCTGCTCGCCGGCTTGCTGCGCCGCGCCGGCCGCGGCCTGGGCGCTGGCGCTGGTCGTGAGCTGGCTGATGCCGGTGATCGCCGTCGCGCTGCTGGCGCAGGTGCTGACGTCCGGCCCGATCTCCTATCACATCGGCGGCTGGGCGCCGCCATGGGGCATCGAGTACCGCGTCGACCTGCTCAACGCCTTCGTGCTGGCTGCTGGTCTCGGCGGTCGGCGCCGTGATCATGCCGTTCGCGCGGCGCAGCGTCGCGTTCGAGATCGAGGAGGCCGAGCAGGCCTGGTTCTACAGCATGTACCTGCTGTGCCTGACCGGCCTGCTCGGCATCACGATCACCGGCGACGCGTTCAACGCCTTCGTCTTCCTCGAGATCTCGTCGCTGTCGACCTACGTGCTGATCGCGCTCGGGCCGCGACCGGCGCGCGCTGCTCGCGGCCTACCAGTATCTGATCATGGGCACGATCGGCGCGACCTTCTACGTGATCGGCATCGGCCTGCTCTATCTCGTCACCGGCAGCCTCAACATCGTCGACATCGCCGAGCGCCTCGGACCGGCAGTGGACCAGTCACTCGCGCGCCGATCGTGGCCGGCGCTGGCCTTCCTCACCGTCGGCATCAGCCTGAAGCTCGCGCTGTTTCCGCTGCACGTCTGGCTGCCCAACGCCTACGCCTACGCGCCCTCCTTCGCGACCGCGTTCCTGGCCGCCACCGCGACCAAGGTCGCGATCTACCTGCTGGTGCGCTTCTTCTTCTCGGTCTTCGGCGTCGCCATCGACTTCCGCGACCTGCCGGTCTCCGAGATCGCTCCTCGCGCTGTCGGTCGCGGCCATGTTCATCGCCTCGCTGCTCGCGGTCTTCGAGCAGAACCTGAAGCGCATGCTCGCCTACTCCTCGGTCGCGCAGATCGGCTACATCACGCTCGGCATCGGCCTCGCCAACCAGGCCGGGCTGACCGGCGGCATCGTCCACCTCTTCAATCACGCGCTGATGAAGGCGCGCCCTGTTCCTCGCGCTCGGCGCGATCGTCCTACCGCATCGGCACCGTGAAGCTCGCCGACCTCGCCGGCATCGGCCGGCAGATGCCGCTCACCATGGCGGCCTTCGTCGTCGCCGGCCTCGGCCTCATCGGCACGCCCGGCACCGCCGGCTTCATCTCCAAGTGGTACCTGGTGGTCGGCGCGCTCGAGAAGGGCTGGTGGCCGCTGGTGTTCCTGATCGTCGCCAGCTCGCTGATTGCGCTGGTCTACATCGGCCGCGTCGTCGAGGTCGCCTGGTTCCGCGAGCCGTCGCCGGCGGCCGCGCGCAGGCGAGGACCCGCCGCTGTCCATGCTGGTGCCGATCTGTCGTGCTGGCCGCCGCCACGATCTATTTCGGCATCGACACGGAGTGGACCGCGGGAGTGGCCGGCAAGGCGGCCAAGAGCCTGCTCGGGGGGCTGCGATGACGCGGGCCTTGCCTGCCGAAAGTCTCGTCCTCCTGGCCGTACTGACGCCGTTCGTCGGCGCGCTGCTCATCCCGCTGTTTCGCAACGCGGCCGAACCTGCGCGAGACGGTGACGCTGGTGACCGCGGGCGCGCTGTGCGCCGTCGCGCTTGGAGCCTGCTCGGTCCGGTGCTCGATGGCGCCCGGCCGGAAGCGCACGATCATCGAGGTCGTCCCCGGCCTCGACCTTGCCTTCAAGGTCGAGCCGCTCGGCATGCTGTTCGCGCTGGTCGCCTCCTCGCTGTGGATCGTCAATTCGATCTATTCGATCGGCTACATGCGCGCCAACGACGAGCCGCGCCAGACCACGTTCTACGTCTGCTTTGCGGTCGCGCTCGGCAGCACGATCGGGCATCGCGTTCGCCAAGAACCTGTTCACGCTGTTCCTGTTCTACGAGGTGCTGACGCTGTCGACCTATCCGCTGGTCACGCACAAGGCGAACGAGGAGGCCGATCCGCGCCGGCCGCATCTATCTTCTGCTGCTGCTCGGCACGTCGATGCTGCTGCTGCTGCCGGCGATCGTCGCCACCTGGGCTGCTCGCCGGCACGCTCGACTTCACGCCCGGCGGCATCCTCGCCGGCAAGGCCGGTGCGCCCGTCATCGCGTCCTGCTCGCGCTCTACGTCTTCGGCATCGGCAAGGCGGCGGTGATGCCGCTGCACTTCTGGCTGCCGGCGGCCATGGTGGCGCCGACGCCGGTCAGCGCGCTGCTGCACGCGGTGGCCGTCGTCAAGGCCGGCGTGTTCACGATCCTCAAGGTGATCGTCTTCGTCTTCGGCGTCGAGCAGCTGAGCTGCGCTGGGCCAGTCCGGCGTGGCTTCGGTCAGTCGCGGGGACCACCGTGATCGCGGCCTCGCTCGTCGCGCTGCGCCAGGACAACCTCAAACGCGGCTCGCCTACTCGACCGTCTCGCAGCTTTCCTACGTCGTGCTCGGCGTCGCCATCCTGGCGCCGATCTCGCTGATCGGCGCCGCCATGCACATCGCCGCGCACGCCGTCAGCAAGATCACGCTGTTCTTCGCGGCCGGCGCCATCTACACGGCCGCGCACAAGACCGAGATCAGCCAGCTCGACGGCATCGGCCGGCGCATGCCGTGGACGATGGCGGCCTTCGCCATCGGCGCGCTCGGCATGATCGGCCTGCCGCCGACCGCCGGCTTCCTCGGCAAGTGGTTCATGCTCACCGGCGCGATGCAGACGGCCAACTGGCTGGCGGTCGCGGTCATCGTCGCTGAGCACGGTGCTCAACGCCGCCTATTTCCTGCCGATCGTCTTCCGCGCGTTCTTCCGCGAGCCGCCGGGCGACCACGCACGGATCCGAGCCCGGCGAGGCGCCGTGGCCGATGGTGCTGGCGCTTGCCGCGACGGCGATCGGATCGATGCTGCTGTTCTTCCTGCCCGACATTCCCTTTGCGCTGGCCACACTCATGATGGGACGGTGAAGTCATGGACGACCACTGGCTGGCGCGCGAAAGCACCATCGGCGGCTCTGGATCGGATCGGCCATCGTGCTGGCGGCGCCGTGCTGCTGGACCTCGTCGTCCACCACCATCCGCATTTCGGCCTCGACGGCACGTTCGGCTTCGGCGCCTGGTTCGGCTTCGCGGCCTGCGTCGCCCTGATCGTGTTCGCCAAGGCGCTGGGCGCCCTCCTGAAGCGGCCGGACACCTACTATGACGGCTAGCGTCATCCTTCCGCCGGCCGTTCTTCTGATCCTCGGCGGCCTGCTCCTGCCGCTGCTGCCGGTCAGGCTGCGCGGGCCCGTGCTCCTGGTGCTGCCGCTCGCTACGCTGTTCCTCATCTGGCAGGTGCCCGACGGAGCGGCGCTGCGGACGCCGTTCCTCGGCTACGAACTCATGCCCGTCAGGGGCGACGCGCTCTCGCGCCTGTTCGCCACCGTCTTCGCGATGATGGCGTTCGCCGGCGGGCTGTTCGCGCTCAACCAGAACCGCGCGATCGAGCTGGCCGCGGCCTTCGTCTATGCCGGCAGCGCCATCGGCGTCGTCTTGGCGGGCGACCTCATCACCCTCTTCGTCTTCTGGGAGCTGATGGCGATCGGCTCGACGCTGGTGGTCTGGAGCGGCGGGCCCCTCGGCGCGGGGCGCGGGCCTGCGCTATGCCGCGATCCATCTGCTCGGCGGCGTGCTGCTGATGGCCGGCATCGCCGGCGAGATCGCGGCGACCGGCTCGCTCGCCTTCGGCAAGCTCGACATCGACAGCGTGCCGCGCTGGCTGATCCTGGCCGGCTTTCTCATCAATGCCGGCGCGCCGCCGCTCTCGGCATGGCTGCCCGATGCCTATCCCGAGAGCCTCCTGGTCCGGCATGGTGTTCCTGTCGGCCTTCACCACCAAGACCGCCGTCTACGTGCTCCTGCGCGGCTTTCCGGGCGCGGAGCTGCTGATCTGGGTCGGCCTGTTCATGGTGTTCTACGGGATCGTCTACGCGATCCTCGAGAACGACATGCGCCGCATCCTGGCCTACTCGATCGTCAACCAGGTCGGCTTCATGGTGACCGGCATCGGCATCGGCACCGAGATGGCGCTCAACGGCGCCGCCGCGCATGCCTTCACGCACATCATCTACAAGGCGCTGCTGCTGATGTCGGCCGGCTCGGTGCTCTACATGACGGGCAAGCGCAAATGCACCGATCTCGGCGGCCTGTTCCGCACCATGCCGCTGACGACGCATCTGCGGCATCGTCGGCGCGCTGTCGATCTCGTCGTTTCCCGCTGACCTCCGGCTTCGTCTCCAAGTCGATGATCTCGGAGGCGGCGGCCCAGCAGCATCTGGCACTCGTCTGGTACCTGCTCGCCGCAGCCTCGGCCGGCGTCTTCCTGCACGCCGGCATCAAGTTTCCCTGGTTCGTCTTCTTCCAGAAGGATTCGGGGCTGCGGCCGGCCGATCCGCCGTGGAACATGCGGGTCGCCATGGTGCTGTTCTCGGCGCTCTGCATCGGCCTCGGCGTCGTGCCCGGCGCCGCTCTATGCGCTGCTGCCGTATCCGGTCGACTACGTGCCCTACACGGCGAGCCACGTCGTCTTCCAGCTGCAGCTGCTGCTGTTCTCCGGGCTCGCCTTCTTCCTGATGCTCGGCTGGCTGAAGCGCACGCTCACCATCACGCTCGACACCGACTGGCTGTACCGGCGCCTCGGTCTCGAACTGGCGCGGAGCTTCGACCGGGGAGCCGGAGCGGCGTGGAATGGTGTCATGAACTCGGCCGGCACGCGTGCCCGGGGAGTGTCTTCAGGGGTCCAGCGCTATCACGGCCCCGATGGCGTTCTCGCCCGCACCTGGCCGACCGGCGCGATGGCGTTCTGGATGACCATCATGCTGGCGGGCTATCTGATCCTGTCCTACCTGTGATCGGGAACGCCTTCACGGCACGAACGCCGGGAACAGGAATACCGGGATGGACGGTGCGTCCACCATAGCCGTCAGCTGTTCGCAGCAGGATCGCCAGCAGAATGGCGGCGAAGAACAATCCGCCGGCCGACGGCGTGAACGTCAGCCCGAGAGCGGTGGCCACGGCAAAGAGGATCACCGCAAGCAATGGAAACATCCACGCCGATCGCGGCATCGGTCCGTGTGCGCTCATGCAATCAAGATCCCCAACCGTCCATGAACCGAAGATGCGCAATCATCGCCGCCATTCATCCCTTCGCAAGGTTGATGAAATTGCGCGCAATCTCGATCGCACCAAAATGATCCAGGTCATTATGACCGCCCCGGGCAAGGCGGACAAACCGTTTCGGCTCGTTGGCCAGCGCAAAGAGCCGTTCGCCGAACGTGATGGGTATCGTGGGATCGAGCGCGCCATGCAACATGAGTAGCGGAACCCTGACCTGCGCAATGCGCCGGTCGGAATGAAAGGTATCCCGTATCAACAGGCGCACCGGCGCGAACCAGAATGCCGATGCGGCGACATCGGCGATCGAGGTATAGGGCGCTTCCAGGATCAGTTTTCCGATAGGCCGATCGGCTGCCAGCGCCACGGCGACGCCGCTGCCGAGCGAGAAGCCCCAGACGACGATCTTGCCGGCAGCGTATCGCGCGGACGTGAAGGCATAGGCCGCCGCTGCATCCCTCATCAAGCCTTGCTCGCTCGGCTTGCCGCTCGAGCCTGCATAGCCGCGATAGGACAACGCAACGACCCCCGTCCCGTCAGCGATGATGCTGCGAAAGCGCCCGAAGAAGCCGGCGAGATAGTCGCCATTGCCGTGGAAGTAGAGCACGACCGGATGGCCGGGCTTGGCCGGAACGTGCCAGACGATGACCTTCTCGCCGTCTGCCGTGGTCAGGACATGTTCCTCGGCTTCCGGAAAGCCGGCATCGAGCGGCGACGTCGGCGCGGTGGTCGGCGCCGGAAACAGCACCGCGCGCTGCGCGAGGAACAGCGCGAGAAGCCCGCAGACATAACCGGCCGAAACGACGATCAGCAGCCATTTCAACGCGGTCATGGATTCCTGCGCGCGGATTACATCCCCTTGACGATGTTCTCGGTGACCTTCTTGGCGTCGCCGAGCAGCATCATGGTGTTGTCGCGATAGAACAGCGGATTGTCGATGCCGGCATAACCCGATGCCAGCGAGCGCTTGATGAACATCACGGTGCCGGCCTTCCAGACCTGCAGCACCGGCATGCCGTAGATCGGCGAGGTCTTGTCTTCTTCCGCAGCCGGGTTGGTGACGTCATTGGCGCCGATCACGAAAGCGATGTCGGCCTGCGCGAATTCGGAGTTGATGTCCTCGAGTTCGAACACCTCGTCATAGGGCACGTTGGCTTCAGCGAGCAGCACGTTCATGTGGCCGGGCATGCGCCCCGCCACCGGGTGAATCGCGTACTTCACCTCGACGCCTTCTTTCTTCAGAAGGTCGCCCATTTCACGCAACGCGTGCTGGGCCTGCGCCACCGCCATGCCATAGCCGGGCACGATGATGACCTTGGATGCGTTCTTCATGATGAAGGCGGCGTCGTCGGCCGAGCCGAGTTTGGCGGGCTTCTGTTCGCCACCGCCGCCGCCCGCGGCCGCCGTCTCGCCGCCGAAGCCGCCGAGGATGACCGAGATGAAGGATCGGTTCATCGCGTGGCACATGATGTAGGACAGGATCGCGCCCGAGGAGCCGACCAGCGCGCCGGTGATGATCAGCGCGGAGTTGCCGAGCGTGAAGCCGATGCCGGCAGCCGCCCAGCCCGAATAGGAGTTGAGCATCGAGATCACGACCGGCATGTCGGCGCCGCCGATCGGGATGATCATGAGCACGCCGAGCACCAGCGCAATGATCGTGATCAGCCAGAAATCGAGCGCACTGCCGGACTGGACCAGACCAAAGATGAAGAACAGCAACGCCAGGCCGAGCGCGATGTTGATGATATGACGCGCCGGCAACATGATCGGGGCGCCGCTCATGCGACCGGACAATTTCAGGAACGCGATCACCGAACCGGTGAAGGTCAGCGCGCCGATGGCGACGCCGAGCGACATTTCGATCAGGCTGGAAGCGTGGATCGCGCCGGGCTTGCCGATGTCGAAGGCCTCGGGAGCGTAGAAGGCGCCGGCGGCGACCAGCACCGCGGCCATGCCGACCAGCGAGTGAAAGGCTGCGACCAGTTCCGGCATCGAGGTCATCGGCACCCGTCGCGCGATCACCGCGCCGATACCGCCGCCGATGGCGATGCCGAGAATAACCAGTAGCCAGGCGACGCCGTCCGCCGGCGGATGGCTGGCGAGCGTGGTCGCAACCGCGATCGCCATACCGATCATGCCGAAGAAATTACCCTGCCGGGACGTGGCGGGGCTGGACAGCCCGCGTAGCGACAGGATGAACAGCACGCCCGCCACGAGATACAGAATAGCAGCCAGATTGGCGTTCATCTCAGGTCCCCATTGTCTTCTTCACCACGAGGTGCGCGCCGCTCGCTCGTCATCTCACTTGGCCTTCTTCTTGTACATCGCCAGCATGCGCTGGGTGACAAGGAATCCGCCGAAGATATTCACACAGGCGAAGATCAGCGCGATGAAGCCGAAGCCGCGCGCCCACCCCGAACCGCTCGATATCATCGGGACGCCGACCGCGAGCAGCGCACCGACCACGATCACCGAGGAGATCGCATTCGTCACCGACATCAGCGGCGTATGCAGCGCCGGCGTCACCGACCAAACCACGAAATAGCCGACGAAGACGGCGAGGACGAAAATCGACAGCCGGAACACGAAGGGATCGACGGCCTGCGCAATATGATCCATGGCTTCTCTCCTTAAGCCTTCGGCTGGAAGTTCGGGTGGATGACAGCGCCGTCCTTGGTCAACGCCGTGGCCTTCACCAATTCGTCGTCCCAATTGACCGCGAGCGCCTTGTTCGGCTTGTCGACCATGGTCTCGATGAACGAAAACAGGTTGCGGGCATAAAGACTGGAAGCGGACTGCGCGACACGGCCGGCGACGTTGGTGTAGCCGACGATCTTGATGCCATCGATATCGACGACTTCGCCAGGCTTCGCGCCCTCGACATTGCCGCCGCGCTCGATCGCGAGATCGATCAGCACCGATCCCGGTTTCATCGACTTCACCATCGCCGAGGTGACGAGCCGCGGTGCCGGGCGACCCGGGATCAGCGCAGTGGTGATGATGATGTCCTGCTTCTTGATGTGCTCGGCGGTGAGCGCGGCCTGCTTGGCCTGATACTCTTTCGACATCTCCTTGGCGTAGCCGCCGGCGGTCTGGGCGTTCTTGAACTCCTCGTCCTCGACGGCAAGGAACTTGGCGCCGAGCGATTCGACCTGCTCCTTGGTCGCCGGCCGCACGTCGGTCGCGGTAACGATGGCGCCGAGACGGCGCGCGGTCGCGATCGCCTGCAGGCCCGCCACGCCGACGCCCATCACGAACACCTTGGCCGCCGGCACGGTGCCGGCCGCGGTCATCATCATCGGGAAGGCGCGGCCGAACGCCTCGGCCGCCTCGATCACGGCACGATAACCGGCGAGGTTGGCCTGCGAGGACAACACATCCATCACCTGCGCGCGGGTGATGCGGGGCATCAATTCCATCGCAAAGGCCGAGACGCCCGCATCCGCGATCGTCTTCAGCGCCGCCTCGTTGCCGTAGGGATCCATGATGGCAATGACGAGTGCTCCGCGCTTGTACTGAGCAAGCTCGCTGGCCTCGGGCCGCTTCACCTTGATGATGATGTCGGCGTCCTTCAGCGCATCGGGGCTGACACTGGCGCCGGCGGCGGTGAATTCCGAATCCGGCAGGCCCGACTTGACGCCCGCGCCCGGTTCGATCGCGACTTCAGCGCCGAGCGCCTTGAACTTCTTGATCGTGTCCGGCGAGACGGCGACACGCGGCTCGGACGGATCGATTTCCTTGGCTACGGCAATCTTCATGGAGCCTCCCCGGCGGCACGCGAGCGCGCGCGCAAGCAAACTAGCGTTTTTTTCGCTTAGTTGGATACCGGTTTCGCAACCGGAATGTGTGCAAATTTTCTGATCACCGCCGGCGCTGGCGGGGCAGGCAGCAAGAGCGCTTCGGCTCTGATTGAATCAGAGCCGCGGCTGCAGGTTCTTGTTTTGGTGCGCTTTCTTCATGCGAACGGGGGTCCGCTTCGCGCGAAACGCCGATCAATGCGTCAGGTCAGGAAGAAGCCCATCAAGGCTACGATGATCACCACGGCCGTCGTGCCGTATTTGACCAGCATGATGAACCCTTCATAGGTCTGCTCATGGGCCGCATAATCATTGCCGTCGGCGGTCGTGTAGGCCACTTCGCTATGGTCTGCCATCGATATCCCCAGTCAAATCCACGTTTCCCGCGTGCAATTACCGCAAAGCGTTTGGCAGGGCAACGCCCCCCTTGCCGATCAGGTCATTCGGCAGGCCAATTATCCCGGATCCAGCGGGTCAGGCTTTCCTCACTGACCTCGCCCGCGGCCAGGGAAAGGATGATGGCCGTGGCATGCGCCGGGTCGGGCGCAAAGGGGATGTCGTTGACGCGCAGGAAGACCATCATGGCGTGGAACGCGATACGCTTGTTGCCATCCACAAAGGCATGGTTGCGGGCAAGACCAAACGCATAGGCTGCCGCGAGTGCAGCCATATCCGCCTGGCCGTAATTCCATTGGTTGACTGGCCGCAAAACCGCCGACTCGAGAAGGCCACGATCCCGAATGCCTTCCGGCCCACCGAATATCGCCAGTTGCTCGGCATGCATGTCGATGACTTCATCGACATCGAGCCAGATTGGCTCGCTCATTTTGCAAGCGCTGCAAACGTATCGCGATATTCGTGCATGACCTTGCGGGCGATTTCCATGGTCCGCTGCGTGCTTGGGGTCGAAGGGCGAAAGCCGCAGACTGCCATCCGGCTGTTCGACCGGATAGAATTTGTCCCCCTCCTTGAGGTTGAGCCGGGCAAGCAGCTCTTTCGGCAGGATCACGCCCACCGAATTGCCAATCTTCCGAATTTGAAGGGCGGTGTCCTCAAGCTTGTATTCGCGAGAGGCCTCGTTCATGCCGCGAGGGGCTTTTGTCATGGCTTGGGCTCCGTTATACAATATGTATAACGCACTTCCCGCGCATGTTCAACAGATGTTTTACGGCGAACAAGGCGAAAACCTAGCCGAGCACGAAGTCAAAACGTCCACCAGCCATCCGCGTCTTTCGACCGTCCGCACCAGCAATTCCTTGCGAAACAGGCCGTCGGAGCGGTTTTGCGCCTCGCCCGGGAAATAGAGCTGGGTGGTCAGCACGCGGCCGCCGGACGGTTGCACCTTCACATGGATATGGCGCGTGCGGCCGGGGTAGAGGCCGGGCACGATAGTGCGCAGCCGGTAGCGCCCCTCCGCGTCGGAGAATTGATGGCCACGCAGGCGAAAACCTGAATTGTCGTAGCGGCCCTTGTCGTCGGCCTGCCAGAAATCCAGCAAGGCGCCGGCGATCGGCTTGCAGGCGCGGGTTAGGACGAGGCCGACCAGCTCGATCGGTTGCCCGGCGATGCCTTCTTCCAGGAGTTCGATGCGTTCCGGCGATGACGGCTTGAAGTATGGCCCTTCGGTCTGCGGCAATGTCGCTTCGTCGCCGTCGTGGCATGCGGGCGTCGGAGCAAGCGGGGTCTCGGCCAAACTGTCATCGATCGCGAGCAGCGAACCGGCCGCGAACATTCCCGCGCCGAGGATGGCGCGCCGCGTCGGCGTATCGATCATGGAGCACTCCATGCTTTCATCGCCTGCATGATCGGGGGCGATGACGGCTGGAATTGTGTCCGCTGCGATCACAAATCCGTTTCGTGCCCGTCCTCGTCGAGGCCTCGGGGCGATCTCGTCAGCCCATCGTTTCCAGTTCGTCGATCATGCCGGCAATGACCGACAGCCCGCCGTCCCAGAATTTGGGATCCTTGGCGTCGAGCCCGAACGGCTTCAGCAGTTCGGAATAATGCTTGGTGCCGCCGGCCGCGAGCATCGCGAGATAGCGTTCGGCAAACCCGTCGGAAGCATTCTCGTAGACCGCGTAGAGCGAGTTCACCAGGCAATCGCCGAACGCATAGGCGTAGACGTAGAACGGCGAATGGATGAAATGCGGGATGTACATCCAGAAATTTTCGTAGCCTGGGCGAATGTCGATGGCGGGCCCGAGGCTTTCGCCCTGCACGCTGAGCCAGATTTCGCCGATTCGCTGGGCGGTCAACTCGCCGTTCTTGCGTTCGGTGTGCACGGCGCGCTCGAACGAATAGAACGCGATCTGCCGCACTACCGTGTTGATCATGTCCTCGACCTTGCCGGCGAGCAGCGCCTGGCGCTGCCTGGCGTTCCTGGTCTGTGAGAGCAGCCGCCGGAAGGTCAGCATTTCGCCGAACACGCTGGCAGTTTCCGCCAGCGTCAACGGCGTCGGCGCCATCAGCGCGCCGTTCTTGGCAGCGAGCACCTGATGCACGCCGTGACCGAGCTCATGCGCCAGCGTCATCACGTCCCGCGGCTTGCCCTGGTAGTTCATCAGCACATAGGGATGCGCGGAAGGCGTAGTCGGGTGCGAAAACGCGCCCGGCGCCTTGCCGGGCCGCACCGGCGCATCGATCCAGCGATCGGTGAAGAAGCGCTCCGCGATCGCGGCCATCTCATCGGAGAAACCGCGGTAGGCCGTCAGCACCATCTTCTGCGCTTCGGGCCAGGCGATGGTGCCGGTCGCTGCAAACGGCAACGGCGCGTTGCGGTCCCAATGCGCCAGCTTCTTCTTTTTGAACCAGCCGGCCTTCAGATTGTAATAGCGATGCGAGAGCCGCGGATAGGCCGCGCGAACCGAGCCGACCAGGGCATCGACCACCTCGCGCTCGACGCGGTTATTCAGGTGCCGCGAATCCGCAACGTCCTGGAAGCCGCGCCAGCGGTCGGAAATCTCCTTGTCCTTGGCGAGCGTGTTGGTGATGAGCGCAAACGTCCGCTCGTTGTCCTTGAAGGTCTTCGCCAGCGCCTGCCCTGCCGCCTTGCGCTTTTCCGGTGCGCGGTCCTGCAGCAGATTGAGCGTCGGCTCGATCGCCAGCTCCTTGCCCCCGACCTTGAAGCGCAGGCCGGAGATGGTCTGGTCGAACAGCCGGTTCCAGGCGGCATAGCCGCTCTGGGACTTCTCGTGAAACAACTGCTCGACGCGGTCTTCGAGCTGATACGGCTTGTCCTTGCGCAGGTCCTCGATCCACGGCCGGTAGTGGCCGAGTTCGGGCGTCTGCATGGCCTGCTCGATCGCAGAGTCCTCGATGCGGTTGAGTTCGAGCGCGAAGAACAGCAAATGCACCGAGGCCGCAGTCAGCCGCTCCGACACGTCGCCGTAGAACTTCGAGATCGCGGGATCGACGCTGTCGCCGGCATGAACCAGTCCCGCATAGGAGCCGAGACGTCCAGCCAGATCGTCGATCGCCTCGTAGCGCCTCACCGCCCCGGCAAGCCACCGGCCGCCATCGTCGCGGGCGACGCCCTCCGCCAGCTTGCCCTTGTAGTCGGCCTCGAACGCGAGGCAGTCCGCGTCCATCTGCTGCAGATCGCGCGCAATCTCGGGCGCAGCAATGCTGGAATAGAGATCGGCCAGATTCCACTCCGGAAGCCTTCCGGTTTTGGACGTGGCTGTGGAAGCTTTGGTGGCAACGGCTTTACGGGACGTCTTGCGGACGCGGGCAGTCGCGGATTTTGCGCTCATGATCTTTTCAAATTGACTTGGTGATCCGGAAATCGGCTTGGCAGTCAGGCGAGGGCCGCAAGCTGCGGGGCAAACTGGACCAGCAGTTCTTCACCCTCGACCAGCAACGGCTCGAATTTCTCGTGGAACGCATTGCGAGCCGCGCACCACAACGTGATCGTGCGCACCATCAGCCACGAGGTCGACGGGACCGCTGCCCTGGCGTGCAGCGCCACGAGTTCGAGGTTGCGGTGCTCGAACAGCAGCCGCCCCGCTCCGTCTTCCAGGATGTAACGCCCACTGACCCGGGATACGCATAGTTCGCAGGCCTGATCCGGAACCGGACCCAGCAGGTAGAACTGGGCATCGCCCCTTTCCGTCGTGCCGGTTTCCCATTCGCGGCCGGCTCCCTGCGCGAATGCAGCGCACAGCGCCGCGGTAATGGTGCCGAGTTCCTTTTCGGTCCACTCGCCGGTGTCTTGTTTGCGCTCGAACGCAACCACGCTCATTTGCTCTCCGCTCCGAACAGCAGCCGGTGCAATTCCGGCTCGTAGTAGATCAACAGATGCCTAGCGAAGGCGGCCGGTTCAAGGCCCAACTCGCTGGCCCAGGCTCCCATGATTTCGGTCGGAACCCGGCTGAACCCGTTCTCGACCTGAGAAATGAAAGTGTAGTACTTCAGGCCGAGACGTGCAGCGAGATCCGCCTGCGACAATTCGGCATCCGCCCGTCGCTGCTTCAGCCAATCACCGGCCAGCTTGCGCAATTGCTTGGCTTCCGGCGCGGCCTTGCCCGGAACTCGTTCAGCGAAAACGTCTTGCTGTTTTACTCGTTTCATGATTACTAAACTATCAGTTTTGAATTACCGGACAGGCGATCTGTCGTACCACAATCCCGGCTCGCGAATAACAATCCGATGGCCCTCATCGACCGCAGTCCCATTGCCCGAACGAGCGACCGAGCACCCTCCGCGCGGGGCAAGGAGTTGATTGCCGGCACCCTGCTGGTGGCGCTGGTTGCAGCCCTGGGCATCAGGAACCTGGTCCCGGCCGACGCGCTGGCGCCCGCGGTTGTGACGCTGCTGTTTGCGGTCGGCGCTGCGGCGTCCGGACTCGCGCTGATCTGCCGGCGCGACCGCTTCCGCATCATGCTGTTCGATCTCGCCGGCGGGCTGACATTCGTCGGCATCGTCATCTCCGTCCTGATCGAGCCCGACCAGTTCGTCCGGCTGTTCGCCCTTTCGGATCAACCTGAGTAACGGAAATTTCGCGCAGCCCCGCACGCTGCGTCCTTTTTGAATGTGCAAGTCCAAGCCCGGGCCCCTCTGGCAGTTCAAGCGGACTGCGATGTCGGATTGGACTCTGAACGGAGTGGCCCATGCTTGAAATGATCTCCTCAGAACACCTGACAGCACTTTTCCAGGTCATCATGATCGACCTGGTGCTCGCCGGCGACAACGCGATCGTCATCGGCCTCGCTGCTGCGGGATTGCCTGAAGGCCAGCGCCGCAAGGCTATCCTGGTCGGCATCCTGGCCGCCACGGTGCTGCGGATCGGCTTCGCTTCGATAACGGTGCAGTTGCTGCAGATCATCGGACTGCTGCTCGCCGGCGGCGTTCTGCTGCTCTGGGTGTGCTGGAAGATGTGGCGCGAATTGCAGTCACAGCGGCATCACCAGCCGACTTTCCAGAATCTGTCTTCCGCACGAACGATGGATACCCCGGTTGCGGCCGCCAAGCAAAAGACACTCGGTCAGGCCATCTGGCAGATCACGATCGCCGACGTATCGATGTCGCTCGACAACGTGCTCGCCGTCGCCGGCGCTGCGCGCGAGCATCCGATGATCCTGATCTTCGGTCTGGCACTCTCGATCGCGCTGATGGGACTGGCCGCCAGCTTTATTGCGCGCCTGCTCGAGAAACATCGCTGGATCGCCTATGTCGGCCTCGTGATCATCCTCTATGTGGCGCTCGACATGTGCTACCGCGGCGCCCTGGAGGTATGGCCGCACATCCAGGTCTAGCCGCTCAACGATGCCGCGCCGCAACGATTAAGGGTGCGTTAATCGGCATCGGCGACAGTGCCCCGATTCGATACAGATAGCGTAACGGGGTACACCATGGCTGTGACCATTCTGATTGCCGATGACGATGCGGTGCAGCGCCGGCTGGTCGAGAACATGGTGCAGAAGTGCGGCTACGAGCCGCTGGTCGTCGAGAGCGGCGATGCAGCTATCGCGCTGCTGACCGCGCCGGACGCGCCTGCGATCGACGGCGTCGTGCTCGATCTCGTGATGCCCGGTCTCGACGGGCTCGGCGTGCTCGCCAGGATGCGTGACGCCGGATTGAACATTCCCGTCATCGTGCAGACCGCCCATGGCGGCATCGACAATGTAGTCTCGGCGATGCGCGCCGGCGCGCTGGATTTCGTGGTCAAGCCGGTCGGCTTCGAGCGGCTGCAGGTGTCGCTGCGCAACGCGCTCAACACCTCCGCGCTCAAGGGCGAGTTGCAGCGCATCCGCCACAGCCGCGAAGGCCGACTCACATTCGCCGACATCATCACCCGCAGCGAAGCCATGGCCGGCGTGTTGCGGACCGCACAGAAGGCGGCGGCTTCCAGCATCCCGGTTTTGGTCGAAGGTGAATCGGGCGTCGGCAAGGAACTGTTCGCCCGCGCCATCCATGGCAGCGGCGAGCGCAAATCCAAGCCTTTCGTCGCGGTCAATTGCGGTGCGATCCCCGACAATCTGGTGGAATCGATTCTGTTCGGCCATGAGAAGGGCGCCTTCACCGGCGCCACCGAACGCCACATGGGCAAGTTCGTGGAAGCTTCCGGCGGTACGCTGTTCCTCGATGAAATCGGCGAATTGCCGCTGGCCGCCCAGGTGAAGCTGCTTCGCGCGCTGCAGGAAGGCACGGTCGAAGCGGTCGGCGGCCGCAAGCCGGTGAAGGTCGACGTCCGCATCATCTCCGCGACCAACCGCAAGCTGCTCGATCTCGTGAAGCACGGCGCGTTCCGCGAAGACCTGTTCTACCGGCTCCATGTTCTGCCGCTGACCATTCCCTCGCTGCGGATGCGGCGCGAAGACATCCCGCATCTGTTGCGGCATTTCCTCGCCCGTTTCAGCGCCGAGGAAAACCGGACCATCGGCGGCATCAGCGGCGAGGCCGTGGCGCATCTCGTGCAGCTCGACTGGCCGGGCAACATCCGCCAGCTCGAGAACGCCGTGTACCGGGCCGTCGTGATGAGCGAGGGCGACCAGCTCGGCCTGTCGGATTTCCCGCAGGTCATGGGCCAGGCGGTGCCGGACACCCCGATCGAACACAGCGAGCCGCTGATTGTCGCACCGTCGACGGCACCAGCCATGGTATCGGGCAGTGACATACCGATCGCGCCGCTCGGCGGCGCCGGCACGCTCTCGATGCTGACAGCGGCCGGCGAAGTTCGCCCGCTCGAAGACATGGAAGCCGAAATCATCCGTTTCGCAATTTCGCACTACCGCGGACAGATGTCCGAGGTGGCGCGCCGGCTGAAGATCGGCCGCTCGACGCTCTACCGCAAGCTCGATGAGACCGCCGCAGCCGAAGGCGGCGCGCCGGACGCCGGCTGAACCCCGCGCCGATTATGGCGCCCGCGTGGCAAAGATCGAGGCGAACCAATGACATGGCCGCTTCAGAACCTTTGAACCGTGGCTTGCAGGTGACAGACAAAAGCTGGGGGGCATGGCAAAACCTCGCTACCTGCGTGCTATTGGGTTGTTTGAGGTCAGTTTGTCGTGAGTTGCCCCGCATGGCGCTGGCTGCATGAAAGGGGTGCATGTATCGTCTGCGTTTGAATCTTCCTGTGCAGGCGTACCGGACTGAGAACCGATCAAGGCCGGCGCTTTCCGCGCAAGCTCTGACAAACGATACCTAACGACTGTTCCATGCCGGAGCAGTTTCGCCCAAGGGGGTGTGACGATGCGTGACTGTTCGACGAACCGTGCTGGATTTGACCGCGTGCTGATGGCCGTCGCGGCAACGTTCCTCGCGGTTTCCGCGACCTCGGCCCTGGCCGCCCAATCGACGACACCGCGCGCCAGCGCCGCCGAGCTCGCCATCGACGCAGCCATTCCCCGTCCCGAACCCGCCAACGTCCCGCCGCCGAGCATCGGCGATTTCAGGATCGACTCCACCGCGTCGGTGCCCGATGCCGCCAAGGCGATCGAGAGGCCGAGCGAGCCCGGCACGGCCGCAAAGGCCGCCGAGCCCAAGGTCGAGACCAAGCCGGCCGACATCGTCACGGCGCCGGCCCGTACCAACGACACCGGCGCCTCCCCGCCTCCGGCAGCGACCGCCACGGCCCCTGCGGCCGAACCCGCCAGGGAGCCGGTGAAGGCCGCAAGCAACGTCGCGCCCGCCGACCAGCCGGTTGCCGACCGGTTGCGCGAGATGCTGTCCGCCAAGTCGCTGCGCTATTTCGACCGCAAGAACGAGCGCGCCGCAGTCGAGAAGTTCTACGCCGCGCGCGACTACGCGCCGCAATGGACCCAGGCCGGCAAATTGACCGGCAGCGCCAACGGCGTCATCGCCCGCCTGAAGGACGCCGCCTCCGAAGGCCTCAACCCGGCCGACTATCCGGTACCGGATTTCGCCGCCACCGCTTCGCCGGACCAGCTTGCCGAATCCGAGCTGAAGCTGACCGCGAGCATGCTCGACTATGCGCGCCAGGCGCAGAGCGGCCGGATGCACTGGTCGCAGGTCTCGGCCGACATCCTCTATCCCGAACATCCGACCGATCCCGCCGAGGTGCTGGCCACCATCTCGACTGCCAAGGACGCTTCCGCAGCGCTCGACGGCTACAACCCGCCGCACAAGCTCTACAAGGACCTGAAGGCGAAGCTCGCGGAGCTGCGCGGCCAGGGCGATGGACCGGTGGTGCAGATCGCCGAAGGCCCGGCGCTGGCGTTCAAGGCCGCCACCAAGAAGCAGGGCGAGGTCGCACCGGAAGATCCGCGGGTGCCGCAACTGCGCGCCAAGCTCGGCGTCACCGAAAACCCCGACGGCACCCATTACGACGCCAAGGTCGCGGCCGCCGTTCGCAAGTTCCAGGAGAGCGTCGATCTCAAGCCGACCGGCGTGCTCGACGACCGCACGGTCAAGGCCATCAACAGCCCGAAGCGCGACCGGCACATCGACACCATACTCGTCAATCTGGAGCGTCTGCGCTGGCTGCCGCGCCAGCTCGGCGCGGCCGCGATCGGCAATGCCTATGTCATCCTCAACGTGCCCGACTTCACGCTCAAGGTGATGCAGAACGGCGCGCAGGTCTGGACCACGCGCGTGGTGACCGGAAAGCCCGGAAAACACGCGACGCCGATGCTGACGGAGACGATGAAGTTCATCACCGTCAACCCGACATGGAACGTGCCGCCTTCGATCATCTACAATGAATACCTGCCCGCCCTGCAACAGGATCCGACCGTGCTGCAGCGCATGGGCCTGCGGCTGGAACGTAACCGCGACGGCAGTATCCATATCTCGCAGCCGCCGGGCGAAGCCAACGCGCTCGGCCGCATCCGCTTCAACTTCCCGAACAAGTTCCTGGTGTATCAGCACGACACGCCGGACAAGCACCTGTTCGCCAAGGAAGAGCGGGCGTTCAGCCACGGCTGCATGCGCGTGCAGAACCCCGATCAGTACGCCTCCACGCTGCTCAACATCGTGATGCCGGGCGAGCGCTACTCGCCGGAGAAAATTCGCAGCATGTACGGCCGCAGCGAGATCGACCTGAAATTCCCGACGCCTGTCCCGGTCAACATCACCTACCAGACCGCCTTCGTGGATGACGCCGGCAAGCTGCAATTCCGCAAGGACATCTATGGCCGCGACGCCATCATGGTCGGGTTGCTCAAGAACAGCCGCAAGGACCTTGAGGTCATGGTCTCCCATGCCCAGCCGAGCTATGCGCGGCCGAAGGACGGCTTGCCGCCCGGCGTCAACTTCGCCAGTGACAACAGCTATTCCTCCGGTCCGTCGTTCTTCGAGCGCCTGTTCGGTGGCCCCCCGACACCCCCGGCTCCGGTCGGCCGCCGCCCGCAACAGCGTTTTACCCGCTGATCCACGGCAACGAATTCCCGACGGATTTTCGAACGAAATCAACAACCTCGCCCATCCGGCGAGGTTGTTTACGTTAACCATTATCCATGACGATGCAGGCACTGGGCACGTTTTCGCCACAGTCCCCGGGTTAGGTTAGCTCAACTTGGGGGCGGGACGGTAAACATCAGTTAACCATCCCGCTTTAAGAAAGCGTTCATCCTCTTTTGCCGGGGGTCTGCAAAAGAACACCGTGAACGCTCGTCGACTTGGGTGGGCTTTATACGTGCTGGTTGGTTTCGCGCGCCAATTCAATCCGCTTGCTTTGCCAAAAGCCGGATATCGGGTCGGCCTGACATCGCTGTTGCTGCTTGCCGGCGCAGGCTCGGTGCATGACGCAACCGCGCTGAACGAAACCCGCACCCTCTCCTTCCATCACACCCATTCCGACGAAGATCTCACCGTCACCTTCAAGCGCGATGGGCGCTACGACGAAGAAGCCCTCAAGAAGCTGAATTACTTCCTTCGCGACTGGCGCAGCCAGGACCAGACCACGATGAATCGGCATCTGTTCGACATCATCTGGGAAGTCTATCGCGACGTCGACGGCAGGAAGCCGATCCAGATCATCTCCGCCTACCGCTCCCCCGCCACCAACTCCATGCTTCGCCGCCGCTCCTCGGGCGTGGCGCGTTTCAGCCAGCACATGCTCGGCCACGCCATGGACTTCTACATCCCGGACGTGCCGCTGGAGCAGATCCGCGCCGCAGGACTGCGGCTGCAGCGCGGCGGCGTCGGCTTCTATCCGACCTCGGGCTCGCCGTTTGTTCATCTCGACACGGGCAGCGTCCGTCATTGGCCGCGGATGACCCACGACCAGCTCGCCAGGGTTTTCCCTGACGGCCGCACCGTCCACCTGCCGTCCAATGGCGGACCGCTGAAGGGCTATGAGCTGGCCCGCGCCGACATCGAGCGCCGCGGCAATGGTGACGATGCCGCGACCGTCGGCAAGAAGCCCAGCCTGTTCGCCGCACTGTTCAAGGGTGGCAAGTCCACCGAAGAGGATGACGAGGGCAGCGCGCCCGTCAGGAACGAGAAGCCCGCGCCGGCTGGGGTGACCGCCGCAGCGCCGACGAAAGCCGCAGACCCGGTTCCGACGCCGCGCGCGAAGCCTCCCATCGCATCGACCCTGCAACTGGCCTCCGCCGACGCCCAGATCGTGCCGGCGCCGAAGCCGAAGCCGGAATCCAGGCCGGCCGCACAGGCTTCCGCCGAACAGGCTGAGCCAAAGCCGCAGACCCCCGCTGACATCATCAACGCCCGCGGCTTCTGGGATGACGTGCCGAACAAGGCAAACGAGCCCACTCCCGTGCAGCTCGCAGCGCTGCGCGCTCGCCAGTCCGTCGGCGGCACCGCCGATCCGCATGCGACCGCCAGCATCAGCGAAGCCTTCAACAGGGCGCTGGCCTATGCGCCGGCCGCGACCTCGCCGGTCGATCGTTCGAACATTGTCGCCGCCTCCGCGCCGATCCCGCAGCGTACAGCCCGCCCGGCGCGCAATCCCGCAGCGGCCACTGAAATCAACACCGTGGTCGCCAAGGGTGCCCAGGGCCAGGACAGCGTGATCTCGACCTCAACCCGCCTTGGCGCCGGCAGTGGCAGCGAAAATATCTGGATGCGCGTCGTCATGCTGGCACCCAGCGCAAGCAGCGCGATGTCGACCACAGTCATGGGTGACACCGAGATGACCCAGATGCGTCGTCACTTCGTCAAGCCTCAGGCCGTGATCGCCATGACGTTCTCGGAAGATCCCATGTTGGGCATGGCCTGCGACCGCTTCACCGGCTCGGCGACCGCCAAACTGCCGACGCAGTCGTTCGTGGTGCGCACCGCTTCGCTCCGGTAAGCATTGCCGTCGCCGGCTTGAACCGGCAACTCTTCCTCGTCATTGAGCTCGGAGCAGGCGCGCTGTTTGGGCGCGCATGAGCCTTCAGCGATGCCTTACAGCATCCCGAGCGCCTGCATGTAGGTCTCCAGGATGGTTTCCTGCTCGGCGCGCTCGTTGGCGTCCTGCTTGCGCATCCTGACGATCGTTCGCAGCGCCTTGACGTCGAAGCCGTTGCCCTTTGCTTCCGCATAGACGTCGCGGATGTCGTCGGAGATCGTCTTCTTTTCTTCTTCCAGACGCTCGATGCGCTCGATGATGGCCTTGAGCTGGTCTTTGGCGAATTTTGTCGCGGGCTCGTCCTGGACGGCAGCGGCGGAGGTGGCCATCGGTTACTCCTGAGTGGAACTGGCTGTGAACTGAAAGATCAAGCGCCGCACGCGTTACCGCACGGCGCTTGTTTCGAGATCGACCCTCAAGATCAGGGAGCCCTGCGTCAAGGCGGCATCACGATCATCCACAGCGCGCCCACAGGAGAAGCGGCCACACCATTGCAACGTCATGGCCGGGCTTGACGGAAAGCCGTATGCTATCGCCCGAGAGAGCAGGAAAGAATCAATGCCCGCTCTGGGCCTTCTTCATCGCCTCAAGTTGTTCGGGCGTGGCCGTGCCCTGGAATTTCGCCTTCCACTCGTCATAGGGCATGCCGTAGACCGCCTCGCGACTCCAGTCCTTGGTGATCGCGACGCCCGTCGCGTCCGCCTCTTCCTTCATCCAGTTGGAGAGGCAGTTGCGACAGAAGCCGGCCAGATTCATCAGATCGATGTTCTGGACGTCGGTGCGGGATTGCAGATGGCTGACCAGCCGCCGGAACACCGCGGCTTCCAGCTCCGTTCTGGTTTTGTCGTCAATCGTCATGATCGTGAAATCCCGTGTTTGGCGAGCTTATTGATATCAGGTGGCAATTGTCACAGATTTTGCCATATCTGCGCGCAAAGTTGGCGGTCCCCGGTTCCCATGGCGCGGAAAAGGCGCTTCCCGGCCGTCGACCGGTCCGGCCGGGTAACGCGAAATCTTCAATGATTTGATATAGCCTCGCCGCATGACTGCAAAAGATTCTCTCCACTTGCCCTCCCCTTCCGTTCGCCTGATCTCTGGCCTGTTGCCGGTGGCGGCGGTTGCGGTGATGTGCCTGTGGAGCAGCCCGGCGGCGGCCGATTTCAGGCTCTGCAACAACACGTCGAGCCGGGTCGGTATCGCGCTAGGCTACAAGGACGCCGAAGGCTGGACCACGGAAGGCTGGTGGAACGTCTCCTCGCGCAGTTGCGAGACGCTGCTGCGCGGCACGCTGGTGGCGCGTTACTATTACATCTACGCGTTGGACTATGACCGCGGCGGCGAATGGTCCGGACAGGCCTTCATGTGCTCGCGCGACAAGGAATTCACCATCAAGGGCACCGAGAACTGCCTGGCCCGCGGCTACGACCGCACCGGCTTTTTCGAGGTCGACACCGGCGAACAGCGAGCATGGACCGTGCAACTGACCGAAGCCAACGAGCAGCCGGGGCAGCGCGTGCCGGGAATTCCGGGCACGGTGGGTCCAAGCGGTCCCGGCGGGGTTCCCGGCCTGTCCAACGCGCCGAACTCCCCGGGTCTGCCGCCAGCCGCGGCGCCCAAGCAATGAGACGGCTTCGTCGCATCAAGATCCTGGCAACGCTCGGCCCGGTATCGTCCGACAGCGCGATGATCCGCAAGCTGTTCGAGGCCGGCGCGGACGTGTTCCGCATCAACATGAGCCACACCTCGCACGACAAGATGCGCGAGCTGGTCCACACCATCCGCAACGTGGAATCGAGCTATGGCCGCCCGATCGGCATCCTGGTCGACCTGCAGGGGCCGAAGCTGCGGCTCGGCGCATTCGCCGAAGGCTCGACCCAGCTCAAGAACGGCCAGAGCTTTGTGCTCGATTCCGACAAGGCGCCGGGTGACAACAACCGCGTGCAGCTGCCGCATCCGGAAATCCTCGCTGCACTTCGGCCGGGCCATGCGCTGCTGCTCGACGACGGCAAGGTGCGACTGATCGCCGAAGAGACCTCGCCGGAGCGCGCGGTGACGCGGGTGGTGATCGGCGGCAGGATGTCGGACCGCAAGGGCGTGAGCCTGCCCGATACCGATCTGCCGGTGTCGGCGATGACGCCAAAGGACCGCGCCGATCTCGAAGCCGCGCTGGTGACCGGCGTCGACTGGATCGCGCTCTCCTTCGTGCAGCGCGCCGAGGACGTGCTCGAGGCCAAGCGCATGATCCGCGGCCGCGCCGCGGTGATGGCCAAGATCGAGAAGCCGCAGGCGATCGACCGGCTCGGCGAGATCATCGATGCTTCCGACGCGCTGATGGTGGCGCGCGGCGATCTCGGCGTCGAACTGCCGCTGGAACGCGTGCCAAGCCTGCAGAAGCAGATGACGCGGATGGCGCGCCGCGCCGGCAAGCCGGTGGTGATCGCAACGCAGATGCTGGAATCGATGATCCAGTCGCCGGTGCCGACGCGCGCCGAAGTTTCCGACGTCGCGACCGCCGTTTACGAGGGCGCCGACGCCATCATGCTGTCGGCGAAGTCCGCCGCCGGCAAATTCCCGGTCGAGGCGGTCTCGACCATGAATCGCATCGGCGAGGAAGTGGAGCGCGACCCGACCTATCGCTCGGTGCTGTCGGCGCAGCGTCCCGAACCGGAGAATACGGTCGGCGACGCCATCGCGGACGCCGCGCGGCAGATCGCCGAAACGCTGGAATTGTCGGCCATCATCTGCTGGACCTCGTCGGGCTCGACCGCGATACGCGTCGCACGCGAGCGACCAAAGCCGCCGGTGGTGGCGATCACGCCGAACCTCGCCACGGGGCGCAAATTGTCCGTGGTGTGGGGCGTGCATTGCGTGGTGGCGGAGGACGCCCACGACCAGGACGACATGGTCGATCGCGCCGGCTCGATCGCGTTCCGTGACGGTTTCGCCAACGCCGGCCAGCGCGTGATCATCGTCGCCGGCGTGCCGCTCGGCATCCCCGGCACCACCAACATGGTGCGCATCGCCTATGTCGGACCGGAGGGCGAGACGAAGAAATGACGCTGGCGACTACGCCAGCGTCGCGTCCAGCGTGATCTTGGTGTTCAGCAGTTTGGACACCGGGCATCCCGCCTTGGCTTTGCCCGCCAGTTCCTCGAACGTCGCCTTGTCGGCGCCCGGGATCTTCGCATTCAGCGTCAGATGCACGGAAGTGATGGCGAAGCCGTCGCCCTGCTTTTCCAGCGTGACGTCGGCCCTGGTTTCCATGTGCTCGGCGGTGAGCTTGGCTTCGCCCAGGATCAGCGACAGCGCCATCGTGAAGCAGGCGGCATGTGCCGCGCCGATCAGTTCTTCCGGATTGGAGCCGGCCTTGCCTTCGAAGCGGCTGGCGAAGCCATAGGGGTAATCGCTAAGCGCGCCGCTTTTGGTCGAGATCGCGCCCTTGCCGTCCTTGATGCCGCCCTGCCATTTGGCAGATCCTGATGTCGTCGTCATCGCACGCTCCTGATGATGGATTGAACCGGTCGATAAGCCACAGCATCGCAAATGGTTGCGGCAAAGGCATGTCGTAGCGACGACAGGCTGTTACGCGCCCACCAGCGCCTTTGCCGGGAGCACGGCCGGCAGCACCGCCTGCACCACGAGGCCACGGGCGCGGGCGTCCATCACGCCGACGGCGCGCAGCGCCAGTAGCGTTACGGTCTGCACGGCATCGCGCAGCCGCGCCGGATCGTCCATGTTCGCCGGCGCCAGCGGACCGACCAGCGATTCATGCAGCGCGCCGAGCAGCGCGGTGGCGGCGAGCGCCGTATCCTGCGCCGGCAGATGTCCGGCGCGCACCGCGGCATCGATTCTGGCTGCGATCTCGCCGGAGATTTCGCGACGGCTGGCAAGCCGCGACGCCGACACGTCGACATCGACCGGCTCGGCCAGAATGCCCCAGGCGAGCCTGCGCTGCGACAGCACGTGCACCGCGACCGTGGTGACGGCCGCCGCCAGCGCCGAGGAAGGGCCAGGAGCGGCGTCCGCGGCCCGCCGTATCGCGGACAGTTCGTCGCGCGAGACCTCGGCGATCAGTTCGGAAATCAACTCGGCCTTGGACGGAAAATAACGGTAGACGGTGCCGGCGGCGACATTGGCACGGACTGCGACCGGAGCGATCTGTACCGCGGCCATGCCGCCATCGGCCGCCGCGTCCCGCGCCGCCGCCAGAATGGCGCTGCGCCGCGCCGCCAGCCGTTTCACCACCTGATGGGTTCGCCGATACACCATGGCGCGTTTCCCGTCCCTTGCGCGCCCTCAAGCCCTGCGGAGCTGCCAGAACGCGCGCATCTTCAATGTTTTGAGCGGCGGGAACCCGCCGCTTGAAGAACTGAACACCTATTCAGAGCTGATGACAAGACGGATTTGTGATGCCGCGGACGGCCCTGCGGATACTTCACGACCGCCCCAGCTATCCGGACTACGCGCGGGCCACAACCAAGGATAGAGTTGATTCACGCCGCCACCACGAGCCCGCGCGCGCCAGGATCAGGCCTGAGACGATCAGGGTCGCGCCAAGCCCGGTCGGCGTTCCCGTGAACATGTAGCAGCCGATGAGGACGAGGACCGCACCCAGCGCCGGAAGTTCGTAAGGCCGGAAACCGCTCTTCAATCCGGCACGCACCAGGAAGGCGATCGCGATCGCCAGCACCATCATGTCGTACATGAAGAGATAGGGCGTGGTGAGCAGCGTGCCGGCTGCGAGCGCGGCGGCCTTCATGGTGTAGGGAATCCGGCTTCGCCACATCAGCACGACGACGACGGCAACGGACGCGGTGAGCACCCACTGGAACGCCCAGCCCAGCGGCTCGCTGCCACCGAGGTAGCGCACCAGCGAGAAGATGCTCTGCAGTTTCCACCACGTTGCCTTGCCTTCGGTGAGGAACGCCTGCGAGAAGCGGGGCATCCAGTGGAAGAACGCCAGCCAGCTTTCGCTGCCGAAAGCCAGCCAGGAGGCGGAAGCCATCACGACAGCGGTGACACCGGCGCTGATGAACACCCGCCAATGCCCAGTCGCGATCAGGACGAGCGGAAACAGCAGTCCGTATTGCGGCTTGTAAGTCAGCAATCCAAGGCAGATGCCGGCCAGCACCGGCCGCACCGGGATCAAATAGAGCGCGCCGCCGATCAGCGCAGCGGTGAGGAAGCCGTTCTGTCCGACCAGCGCATTGATGAAGACCATCGGGAAAGCGAGTGCGAGTATCAGCCCGAAATTGCGGCCGACGATCGCGCGCATGACGGCAAGATACGGCACGAGGCTGACCGCGACCCAGCCAAGGAGCGCCACCGAATAGGGAAGCATCGCCAGCACGGATGCCACGAACAGGAACGGCGGCGGATAGTGCCAGGCAAAATAGCCGACGAAATCCTGCCCGAGCTTGGCGACCTCGACCTGCTTCTGGATGTCCCAGTCATAGGCCTGCGCCGGCAAGCCATCGAGCACCAGGCGTCCGGCGGCCCACACGTTGATGAAATCGTTCGGGATGCCGAGGCCGCTCGCATCGTAGATCCACCAGTGCGAGAAATACGCCGACGAAAGCAGCGTCAGGTTTATCGCGCACAGCGCGAAGCATATTTTCAGCAGCGCCTCGGGAACGGCGGTTTGCTGCGGCGTGGCCCTGAGAATCTGGGGTGAGGCAGTCATGCGGAATCCTGCTCGGGCGCCTGCTTAAGCGCACGCCCCGAAGCAATAGCCCCGACTGCGTTGAGGAAATCTTAAGTTTTCGCCCGGCAGCCGCGGGGATTTTTGGTAACCTTGACCGTCATACGGAGCGACGTGAAGCAGCAGGCCCGGCATCCACACGGATTTCAGGCCTGCGCGGTGCACAGAACGACGGCCCTACTCCCAGCTCAGCGCCCCGCCGTTCTGGTACTCGATCACCCGCGTTTCGAAGAAGTTCTTTTCCTTCTTCAGGTCCATCGCTTCCGACATCCACGGAAACGGATTCTCGGCTTCGCCGAATACCTGCGCCAGCCCGAGCTGCGCGCAGCGGCGATTGGCGATGAAGTGCATGTAGCTCTCGCACAGCGACGCGTTCAGCCCGAGGAAGCCGCGCGGCATGGTGTCCCGCCCATACGCGGCCTCCAGTTCCGCGGCCTCCCAGACCATGGACCGTACCTCGTCCTGAAACGCCTTGGTCCACAGATGCGGATTTTCGATCTTGATCTGGTTGATGACGTCGATGCCGAAATTCAGATGAATCGATTCATCGCGCAGGATGTACTGGTACTGCTCGGCAATGCCGACCATCTTGTTGCGCCGGCCGAGCGAGAGGATCTGCGCAAACCCCGTATAGAACCACATGCCTTCGAAGATGACATAGAAGGCAACGAGATCGCGCAGGAACGCCTGGTCGGCCTCCGGCGTCCCGGTCCTGAAACCGGCATCGTCGAGATGCCGGGTGTGCTTGAGCGCCCACGCCGCCTTGTCGGTGATGGATGGCACCTCGCGATACATGTTGAACAGTTCGCCTTCGTCGAGGCCGAGGCTTTCGACAATGTACTGGAAGGTATGGGTATGCACCGCCTCTTCGAACGCCTGCCGCAGCAGGTATTGCCGGCATTCCGGATTGGTCAGGTGGCGGTAGATCGCCAGCACGATATTGTTGGCGACCAGGCTTTCGGAGGCCGCGAAGAAACCGAGGTTGCGCTTGATGGCGCGGCGCTCGTCCTCGGTCAGGCCATCGCGGGACTTCCACAGGGCGACGTCGGCCTGCATCGACACTTCGGTCGGCATCCAGTGATTGTTGCAGCCGGCGAGATATTTCTCCCACGCCCATTTGTACTTCAGCGGCAGCAACTGATTGACGTCGGCGCGACAATTGATCATGCGCTTGTCGTCGACGGACACCCGCGCGCCGTGGCGGTCGATGCTGCCAAGGCCGGTTTGTTCGGCTGCAAAAGCCGGTTGCGGAGCGAAGGTCGGCAGCACCGGACGTGCGGACGCGGAAGGTTCGGACCAGTCGAGCATTGTCGTTTCCTTTTCCTGCTGCTTACTGGCAGGCTTCGCATTCGGGGTTGTCGATCGAGCAGGCCACAGCGCCCGACAGATCGGGCGCCCTCACCGACGACGGAATGATGATTGGCGCGGCGGCGGACATGACGGTCACGGTGGCGACGCTGTTCAGCTTGCCGTCGGTGCCGCGCAGCGTGGACTTTTCGACGTGGGTCGCGCTGCGCGATCGCAGATAATATGTCGTCTTCAAGCCGCGTACCCAGGCCAGGCGATAGAGCGCATCGAGCTTTCTCCCCGAGGGATTGGCGATATAGAGATTGAGTGACTGCGCCTGGTCGATCCATTTCTGGCGCCGGGACGCGGCCTCGATCAGCCACTCGCTGTCGATCTCGAACGCCGTGGCATACAGCGCCTTGAGGTCATCGGGAATGCGGTCGATGGCGCCAATGCTGCCGTCGAAATATTTCAGGTCGTTGACCATCACCTCGTCCCACAGTCCGCGCGACTTGAGGTCCCGAACCAGGAATTCGTTCACGACCGTGAAATCGCCGGACATGTTGGATTTGACGTAGAGGTTCTGGTAGGCGGGCTCGATCGACTGCGCCACGCCGCAGATGTTGGAGATGGTCGCCGTCGGCGCGATCGCCATCACATTCGAGTTGCGCATGCCGGTCGCTTTGACACGCGCGCGCAGCCGGTCCCAATCAAGCGTCATGCCGCGGTCCATCGCGAGGCCGCCGCGGGCTTCCGCCAGCAGTCCGATCGAATCGATCGGCAGGATGCCGCGGCTCCACAGCGAGCCGTCGAACGAGGGGTAGCGACCGCGCTCGGCGGCGAGATCGACCGAGGCCGATATCGCATGGTAGGACAGCACTTCCATGCTGGTGTCGGCGAAAGCAACGGCCGCGTCGGAAGCCACCGGAAGCCGCATCGCCTGCAGCGCGTCCTGGAAACCCATCAAACCGAGACCGACCGGGCGGTGACGCAGGTTCGAGCGTCGCGCCTCGGGAATCGTGTAGAAATTGATGTCGATCACGTTGTCGAGCATCCGCATCGCCGTGTTGACGCTTCGCTTCAAACGCGCCTCGTCCAACCGACCTTGCTGGACATGATGAAGCAGGTTGATCGAACCGAGGTTGCACACGGCGGTCTCGTCATCGGACGTATTGAGCGTGATCTCGGTGCAGAGGTTCGATGAATGAATCACGCCGGCATGCTGCTGCGGCGAACGCAGGTTGCAGGGATCCTTGAACGTGATCCACGGATGCCCGGTCTCGAACAGCATGGTCAGCATCCTGCGCCAGAGGTCGGTGGCGCGAACCTGCTTGAAGACGCGGATTTCGCCGCGCGCCGCCTTCGCCTCATACGCCGCATAGCGTTCGGCGAACGGCTTGCCATAGAGGTCGTGCAGGTCGGGCGTCTCGTCCGGCGAGAACAGGGTCCATTCGCCATCCTGCTCGACGCGCTGCATGAAGAGATCAGGCACCCAGTTTGCCGTGTTCATGTCGTGGGTGCGGCGGCGGTCGTCGCCGGTGTTCTTGCGCAGATCGAGGAATTCCTCGATGTCGATATGCCAGGTCTCGAGATAGGCGCAGACCGCGCCCTTGCGTTTTCCGCCCTGGTTGACGGCGATCGCGGTGTCGTTGGCGACTTTCAGGAACGGCACCACGCCCTGGCTTTCGCCATTGGTGCCTTTGATATGGGCGCCAAGGCCGCGCACGCGGGTCCAGTCGTTGCCGAGCCCGCCGGAATATTTCGCCAGCAGCGCGTTGTCCTTCACCGACTTGAAAATGCCTTCAAGATCGTCGGCCACGGTTGTCAGGAAGCACGAGGACAATTGCGGCCGCAGCGTTCCCGAGTTGAACAGCGTCGGCGTCGAGGCCATGAAGTCGAACGACGACAGCAGGTCGTAGAATTCGATGGCGCGCGCCTCCCGGTCGATCTCGCGCAGCGCGAGGCCCATGGCGACGCGCATGAAGAACGCCTGAGGCAATTCGATACGGTTGCCGCCCGCGTGCAGGAAGTAGCGATCGTAAAGCGTCTGCAGCCCCAGGAACTGGAACGCCAGGTCGCGTTCCGGCTTCAGCGCGGCGGCAAGCCTGTTCAGGTCGAAGCGGCCCAGATCGGGATCGAGCAGTTCGGCCTTGATGCCGGCCTTGATACAGGCGGGAAAATATTCGCCGTAGCGCGCCGCCATGTCGGCCTGCGAGGCATTGGTCGGGCTGCCCAGCACGAACGAGAGCACCTCGGTGCGCAGCCTGTCGAGCAGCAGCCGCGCGCTGACATAGGTATAATTCGGCTCCTGTTCGACCAGCGTGCGCGCCGCCATGACGGAAGCCAGCGCCAGCTCGCTCTCGCTGATTCCGTCGTAGAGATTGCGATGGGTTTCGGCGAGCACAGGCGCCGCCTCGACGCCGTCGAGGCCGGCACAAGCCTCTTCCACAATCAGTTCCAGGCGCGCGGCATCGAGCGGAACACGTGCGCCGTTTGCCTGCGTGACGCGCAGCGCGGGTCCGGTCGAGGCCAAGGCGGCATTGGCGGCCGCCTGCCCGGCGCGCTGGCGCGTGCGCTCCTCGCGATACAGTACATAGGCACGCGCCACCTTGTGATGCTCACTGCGCATCAGGGCAAGCTCCACCTGGTCCTGGACATCCTCGATGTGAAACGTGCGGCCTTCTCCCATCCGGCGCGACAGCGCGCCGACCACTTCCGCCGTCAGTTGCTCGACGACCTCATGCACGCGACGGGAGGCGGCAGCGGTCTGGCCTTCGACCGCAAGAAACGCCTTGGTCATCGCAACCGAAATCTTGCCGGCGTCGAATTTCGAAACCGCACCGTTGCGGCGGATCACCTGCATCGGCAGCGCGCCATCCTGCGCGGCCGACAATTCCGGGCGTAACGGGAGAAAGGGAGCGGCTTTGGCTTCGAGAGAGACAAGCTGGGAAGATTGCGACATCGATAGACCCCGTGATGTTGTTGGGGCTGGATGTCTTCATGCGACGCTGCGCAGGGTGCCCGGCCAAGCGCCGGCACGAATCTGCAAGCGACCGCCGGACACCCCGCCCGTGGACGTTTTTGGTGTCGCGGCAGGTCTCCTGGCTTGCAGGTCGTCGTCGCACCCGGTCTTCCCAATGCGTGGCCGCACCAGTGACGTGAAATCGGGAACAACTCACTGCTTACAGTTGCGGGGGCAGCGCCGGATTCTCGCTGACAACACGCGATACACCGGCTTCCCTCTTAGCTACCAAATCTTGCGATCAGGCAGACCGTGACGGCTACATGTGGTGATATTCGTCGCGAAGTGTCAATGGCTCTTCCGGGACATACGCACGTAATTCACACCAAGCGCGCTGCAGTACAGGAATTGTCATCGGCGGCAATCGGTCCAGCCTCGACCGCTCTCAACATGATCACGGCCGCCGCGGCACAAAAAAACGCGGCGTCTCCGCCGCGTTTCTTATTCAGATGCGATCCCGCTCAGGCCTGCGGTTGCGGCTCCAGGCCCGGATCGGGACGCGGGCGCGGCTTGCCGGCCGGCGGCACGGCGGAGGCCCGCGGCGTTGTCGGCTCCAGCACCGACTCGCGGTTCGGCTTCTTGCCGTTGAGCAGATCCATGATCTCGTCGCCGCTCAGCGTCTCGAACTCGAGCAGGCCCTTGGCGAGCGTCTCGAGATCGGCGCGCTTTTCGGTGAGAATGCGTGTCGCTTCGTTGTAGCCCTCTTCGACAAAACGCCGGATCTCGGTGTCGATCTTCTGCACCGTGGCCTCCGATGCGTTCTGGGTTCGGGATACCGACATGCCCAGGAACACTTCGTCCTGATTCTCGCCGTACGACACGGTACCGAGAGCCTCGGACAGACCCCAGCGCGTGACCATCATGCGCGCCAGCCGCGTTGCCTGCTCGATATCGGACGACGCGCCCGACGTAACCTTCTCCTTGCCGAAGATCAGTTCTTCGGCGACACGGCCGCCCATCATGATCGCCAGCCGCGACGTCATCTGCTCGAGCGACATCGACAGCTTGTCGCGCTCCGGCAGTTGCATCACCATGCCGAGCGCACGGCCACGCGGAATGATCGTGGCCTTGTGGATCGGATCGGTCGCGACGACGTTGAGGCCGACGATGGCGTGGCCGCCCTCGTGATAGGCCGTCAGCAGCTTCTCCTCCTCGGTCATGACGAGCGACTTGCGCTCGGCGCCCATCATCACCTTGTCCTTGGCCTCCTCGAACTCGGCCTGCGTCACCATGCGCTTGTTGCGGCGCGCAGCAGTCAGGGCGGCTTCGTTGACGAGGTTCATCAGGTCGGCGCCGGAGAAGCCCGGCGTGCCGCGCGCGATGGTCTTGAGGTTGATATCCGGCGCCAGCGGCACCTTGCGGACGTGAACCTTGAGGATCTGTTCGCGGCCGACGACATCGGGATTCGGCACCACCACCTGGCGGTCGAAACGGCCGGGACGCAGCAGCGCGGGATCGAGCACGTCGGGACGGTTGGTCGCCGCGATCAGGATCACGCCTTCATTGGCCTCGAAGCCGTCCATCTCGACCAGCAACTGGTTGAGCGTCTGTTCGCGCTCGTCATTGCCGCCGCCCAGGCCCGCACCGCGATGACGGCCGACCGCGTCGATTTCGTCGATGAAGATGATGCAGGGCGCGTTCTTCTTGGCCTGCTCGAACATGTCGCGGACACGGCTAGGCGCCGACGCCGACGAACATTTCGACGAAGTCAGAACCCGAGATGGTGAAGAACGGCACGTTGGCTTCGCCTGCCACCGCACGCGCAATCAGCGTCTTGCCGGTGCCGGGAGGGCCGACCAGCAGCACGCCGCGCGGAATGCGGCCGCCGAGCCGCTGGAACTTGCCGGGGTCGCGCAGGAATTCGACGATCTCCTGCAAGTCCTGCTTGGCCTCGTCGACGCCGGCGACGTCTTCGAACGTGACGCGGCCATGCGCCTCCGTCAGCATCTTGGCGCGCGACTTGCCAAAGCCCATCGCCTTGCCGGCGCCGCCCTGCATCTGGCGCGACAGGAAGATCCACACGCCGATCAGCGCGATGAAGGGCAGCCAGGAGACGAGCAGCGACACGAACCACGGCACGTTGTCGCCGGGCGGCTTCGCGGTGATCTGGACCTTGCCGTCATAGAGGCGCTTTACGAGCGTCGGATCGTTGGGCGCGTAGGTCTGGAACGAGGAGCCGTTGGTGAAGGTGCCGTGAATATCCGGCCCCTGGATCACGACGTCGCGGACACGGTTCTGGTCGACCTCGGTCAAGAGCTGCGAGAACGAGATGTCCTGCGAGGACGCGCGCTGACCCGGATTCTGGAAAAGCGTAAACAATGCCAACAGCAGCAAGACAATGATGACCCAGAGGGCGAAATTGCGCAGATTGGCGTTCATCGATCTTCCTTCGTGGTCGCGCGGATCGCGGCCCTATGTCCTTGGCGGTAACTCTTGCGGTAGTGAGGCGAGAATCCCCGGTCCCTCTGCATCCAATCTAGGTTGCGTCCGGGTCAATGCCAAGGGAACCACGCCGGACTATTTAACGCATCCTGGCGTGTTTGCGGGTCAAAAAAATGGTGCGGAATCCGTGGTTTTCGGGGGGTGGTTAAGGCTCCCCGGCCGATTATTGCGGATATTGCGCCATCCTGCGGCAGCTCACGGCCTGCCGCCCCGGCGCCGCGGCGCCTGATCGACATGGATTCGCCCACCGACCAGGCTGATCGCGGCTCCGGCAAGGGTCTGCTTCAGCCGTGGCTGGCCATCCGCCATCGCCCGGTCCAATGCCGCCAACAGTGCTTCGATCTTGCCGAGTTCCGCCGGGCCCTCATGGCCGACGCGATCAATCGCGCGCTTCAGGAGCCGTAGCCGGACTTCCTCCGCGAGACCGGCAAACGCCGCGGCATCGAACCCGAAGCGCGACGCGTCGCCAGCATCGCTCAGCGCGAGGTAGCGCTCCGCGCCATCGACCAGCACTTCAATCGCGGCATTCGCGCGCGCCAGCCGCGCGGCCAGCCGCGCCAGGTTTCGGCTGTCCCCGCCCTCCTCGGCGAGAGCCGGCATCAACGCGCGGAGCCGGGGTCGCGTAAAGCGCGGATCGCTGTTGGACGGATCTTCGGCAAAGGCGATCCTGGCCCTGGCAAGCGTGGCGACCAGCCTTGATTTCGGAACGTCCAGCAATGGCCGCGTCAGCCAGAGGCCTTCGCGTTCGCGTCTCGCGCGCCATGGCGGCAAGCCCGGCGATGCCGCTGCCCCGCAGCATGCGCATCAGCAGCGTCTCGGCCTGATCGTCACGGGTATGCGCGGTGAAGATATGCGTCGCGCCGCTCGATCGCGCGGCCTTCTCCAGCAGGCCATAGCGCGCCGCCCGCGCCGCGGCCGGCAGACCCGCTTCCGGCTTGACGCCGCGCCAGCGCAACGTGCGGTGCGGCAGATCGAGCGTAGCCGCGAGGCGCTTGACCTCGCGCGCCTCGCGCGCCGCCTCCGGACGCAAGCCGTGATCGACGGTGACGGCGATCAGTTGCGGCCCGCGCGAAAGCGCGCGGCGCCAGCGCGCCGCCAGCCACATCAAGGCCAGGGAATCGGGACCGCCGGAAACCGCCAGCACGATCGCAGGCGCGGCCTTCCAGTCCGCGAACAGAGCCTTCGCTTGCTGGACCGAGATCGGGGAATGGTCATCGTCGGGCATGGCATGGTCAGCCGAATTCGGGCCCGATAGTGGACCCGATTTCATGACGTTCTAGCACTTGACCCGCTTTTGCTCACGGTCGACGGCGGCTTTGACCCCGGCCGAGGCGCGCGGATATTTCCGTGTCACTTCGCCGAGCGCCGCGCAGGCGGCTTCCTTTTCCTTCAGCGCCGCCAGCGACTGGCCGAGCCGCAAGCAGCGAGTCGGGCGCCTTGCCCGATTTGTCGTATTTGGTGGTGACGCCGAGAAAGGCCTCCGCGGCGTCGCGATATTGCTGGCGCTGGAAGTAGCTTTCGCCGAGCCAGTATTGCGAATCCGCAACCAGCGGATCGTTCGGGATATTTCTGTCCGAAGTTCTTCATCGTCTCCTCGGCCAGCGCATAGTCCTTGCGCTGCATGTAGCCGATGCCGAGATCGAACTCGTCCTTGGATGTGGCCGACGGCGGCAGCGTGGTCAGCGACGCGCTGGCGCCGGGGCCAGGGCCGCGCGGCGGCGGGCCTGCCGTGGCCGACGGCGTGCGACGCACCACCGAGATTGAGCGGCTCGCCAGGCGCGCGTCCGCCGGGCGCACCGACCGGGGCTTCGTTGCCAATCGGCATCTGGCCGCCGCCCAGCGCGCGCGGCGCGCCGGGAGCGTTCGGATTCTGGGTCGGGTCGAAGGCGTCGCCACGGCGGCGGCTGCCCGCCTGCGGAGACGCCGGCTCCTGCGCAATCGGAGCCGGTGAAGCGATCTGGGGCTGCTGGTCGTAGCCGGGCTGCGCCTGCGGATAGCCCTGCTGCTGGCGAGCCCCCTGCTGCGGGTAGCCCTGCTGGCCCTGGGGTTGAACGGGTGGCGGCGCCGCTGCCACGCCGGGCTGCGCGACCGGAGCCTGTCCGCCCGGTGCGGGCGGCGCGGCACCGAGCTGCCGCAGCCGATCCTCGAGCTGGCGGTTGCGATATTGCAGTTCCTCGTTCTGCCCGGTGAGCTGCCGCAACTGGTTTTCGAGGCGCTGGATCCGCATCTCCAGATCGGCGTCGTCGGATTGCGGCTGGGCCTGCGGGGAGCCTTGCTGAGACCGCTCCCACGGGAACGATGATCTGTGCGGCAGCGGTCTGCACGGACAAAGCCAGCGTCGCGGCAATCACCGCGGCGCCGGCAGCACTATAAAATCTGGATGACATTTTGCCCTGACGACGAAAATCGCGTGACATCGAAAGCCGATCCCATTGAGATAGCGAGTGCGCCGGAATTGTGACTGGTGCTTGCGAATCCGGGTTCCTTGTCGCCGTATGGTTTAGTTTCACCTTCGGAACAAGCAAGCGTCCTGGACCGCCGAACCGTTCATCCAGGCGGCCAGATCGTGCACGTGTCCGTGAACGCGGCCCGCAGTTGCCGACGGCGACAACACCGATGAGATGGAGCGGCCAAAATGAAACCGGCGCCCGAAGGCGCCGGCTTTGGAATCTTGCAAGGTCGAGGCTCAGGCGCCGGCGTTAAGCACGGTGACGGCGCGGCGATTCTGCGACCAGCAGGAGATGTCGTTACAGACCGCGACCGGGCGCTCCTTGCCGTAGGAGATCGTGCGCATGCGGTTCGGGTCGATGCCGCGCGACGCCAGATAGCTCCGCACCGACTGGGCACGGCGGGCGCCGAGCGCGATATTGTATTCACGGGTACCACGCTCGTCGGCATGGCCTTCGATGGTGAAGGAATAACGGTTGTAGGTCTGCAGCCACTGCGCCTGCTTCTCCAGCGTCGCGATCGCCTGCGGGCTCAGGTCGGTCTGATCGCTCTCGAAGAACACGCGGTCGCCGACGTTGACGACGAAATCCTGCTGGCTCCCCGGGGTCGCCGCGCTTGCCATCGCGCCGTCCGCGCCGACGTTGTTCTTGGCGCAGGCGCCCATCGACAGCGCCACCGCGACCAAAGCCGCCAGTTTCCATCCCTGGAGGATACGCATTTGATATTTCATTCCGGAGCCTCCACGCTCACGTTTTTCGACTGCTAACCGGTCTACAGGTCGTTGGTTAAGCGAACGTTCCGTCAACCTTGATGGAACCTTGCCGGACCCGGTCAAATGCCGTCGAACCGCGAAAAGCAACTGCGATAGTTAATGGTTTGTAAATGTGGCGCGAGGGTGAAGGCAAGAGCGCGCAGGGCTGAAATCACCGGGATTCGTGACGGCTCGGCTGGAAGCAGCCGCGCGCCAAGCGCAGTGACTTCGCTCGCAATGCGAGGCGCAGGCCCCGGCCCGCCACTCGGGCTGGCTCAGGAATTCGCGACGAGCCTGGCGCGCGCGAAGGTCGCAACGTCGCCGTGCGAGGTGGCGTGACGCTCGCCGGTGCGCTGAAACAGCATCCGTCGCTCGAACGCGCTCGAGCGCATGAACGGGAAGCGCTGGAACACCTGATCGCGGATCTCATGATAGTTGGCGGCCATCAGCCCGACCGGCTTGATCAGGCCGGGAAACAATTTCGGCTCGCCCAGCGGCTTCTGCAGGAAAACCTTGCGGTAGAAAGCCCGGTGCTCGGGGCGCACGTTGGCGAGACCGATATCGGCGTTGAAATGGCCGCAGGCGATATAGCCGAGCCGCACGGTGACGTAAGGCAGTTCCGGGAACACCCTGGCCTTGTCGGGATCGGCCACGAAACGCGTCGGGTCGATGATGGTTTTGCCGCGATCCAATTCCGGATGCAGCATATCGGCAAACATTTCCGACGACGGCGACCCGCGCCACTCGCCGCGAGAGAACGCTGATGCGGATCGAGCTGTAGAGTTCGTCGCGATAGTAGACGCCGAAGGTGAAATTGTTCGGCTCATCGTCGTAACGGTCGGTGACGCGCTGGGATTCCGAGGGCAGGATCGCGCCTTCGCGCAGATAGGCGCGGTATCGCAGGCGATAGATCTCGTCCTTTTCCTCGGGGGTCTCGGCGAGGCGGTAATCTACATGTTCGAGGGGGTCCGAGCTGCGCTCAGGAAACAACGCGGTTACTTTGGCGGCGGCTCTCATTCATCACTCCAAGCACCGCCAACAACTTCCGCGGGCACGCCAGAAGATTAACAGCTTCTTAAAGGTTGTGCAAAGGGATGGCGATCTTAGGGTTAACCCGGCTCGAGAGCCGCTACTCCGTATTTTGACGGGAAGTTCAGGCAATCGAGCGCGACGACACGAAGCGACCGGAACCAGCTGCCCCTCCGGCGGGCGGCGGCCGTGCGAGGCGTTCAGCAACTGGCGAACCCGCACCGCAGGCACCGGCGGGCTGAACAGGTAGCCCTGGGCCTCGGTTACCGCGCCATCGGCGCTGATCAGTTCGAGCTGCTCGTTGGTCTCGATGCCCTCCACCACCACGGACATTCCGAGGTCGGCCGACAGCCGCGCCACGCCGCGCAGCAGCGTCAGCGGACGGTCGCTGTCGATCCCCTCCAGGAAGGAGCGGTCGATCTTGACCTTCTGCAAGCGGGAAATTGTGCAGGTAGCTGAGGCTCGAATAGCCGGTTCCGAAATCGTCGAGCGAAATCCGCACGCCGAGCGAATGCAATTGCGACAGCACGTCGTGGGTCAGCTGGGTGTTGCGCAGCAGCGAGGATTCGGTGATCTCGATTTCGAGCCGGTTGGCCGCAGGCCGGAGACCTCGAGCGCGTAGCGGACTTCGCTCAGCACGTCGCGCTGATGGAACTGCTGCGGCGAGAAGTTGACCGCGACGCTGACGCCTTCGGGCCACTTCATGCATTCCATGCAGGCCTTGCGCAGGATCCAGCGGCCGAGATCGACGATCAGGCCCATGTCCTCGGCGACCGGAATGATGTCGGTCGGGGAAACCGTGCCGCGGACCGGATGATTCCAGCGCAACAGCGCTTCGCAGGTGGAAATCCGTCCCGACTTGAGATTGACCAGCGGCTGGAAGAACAGCTCGAACTCCTCGTTGGCCAGCGCCTTGCGCAGGTCCAGTTCGAGGATGCGGCGCGATTCGACCACCTGCGCCATCTCCTCGCGGAAGAAGCAGAACGTGCCGCGGCCGTCCGCCTTGGCGCGGTACAGCGCCATGTCGGCGTTCTTCAAGCAGCGTGTCGGCGCTGATGCCGCGCGAGGTCATGGCGATGCCGACGCTGGCGCCGATCTCGACCAGATGATTGTCGATCTTGTAGCGCTCGCTCAGGCGATCGACGATGCGCCGGGCAAGGCCCGCGGCGTCGTCGGCGGAATGGATGTTCTGCTGGAACACCACGAACTCGTCGCCGCCGAAGCGCGCCACGAAATCCTCGGGCCGCAGCATCTCGCGCAGGCGATCGGCCACCGCGCACAGCAACTGGTCGCCGCAGGGATGGCCGAGCGTGTCGTTGACCTGCTTGAACTGGTCGAGGTCGACGAACAGCAGCGCCGACAACTGTTCGGCGCCCTGCTGGACCGCCAGCAGATGGCCGATCTCGTCGCGGAAATTGACCCGGTTGGGGAGTTCGGTCAGTTCGTCATAGCGCGCCAGATGGCTGATCCGGGCTTCCGCATCCTTGCGCTCGGTGATGTCCTCGACCAGCATGACGGTGCCGCCGCCGTCCATCGGCTGGAACGTCCAGGACAGCGACCGGTTCTTGCTGAAGTCCGGATCGGTCGTGATGATGTCGCTGGCGCGCGAACTGCTCGACTTCCTGCAGGATCAGCCTGGCGCTCGCCGCCGAGATCGTTCCGGCGGCGACGCAGGCCGAACAGATGTCCGCGACGTCGGCGCCGCGCTGCACGAAGTCGTCGGACAGCTCCATCATCTCGCTGAAGCGGTGATTCATCACCGCCAGGCGCCCGTCGGCGCGGAACATCGCAAGGCCATGCGGCATGTTGTTGAGCGCCGTGTCGAACTGGCTGGCCAGCGCCGCCTCGCGCTCGCGCGCCGATCAGGGCGCGGACGAAGATCTTCTGCAGGCTCGTCGAGATGTGCTTCAGCGCGAGGAAGAACAGCACGTTCAGCAGCGCCATGCCGACGTAATAGGGGCTGCCATGGGCGGCCAGCGCCACCGTCAGCGGGCCGCAGGCCAGCAGCATCTGCACGTGGAAGATCCACGGCCGGCCGTAGGTGCGGCCGCCGCCGGCAGCCACGTAGCAGAGCGTGACCGAGGTGGCGATCATGTGGGCGACGGCGTCGTCGCTGCCCATCAGCGCGACCAGAGCACCAGAGCCCGAGCGCTGCGGCATAGAGCATCGCGCCGAACTGGTAGCGCACTTCCCAGCGCGCGACGCCCTCTGGCCGACAGGCTGGAACGAACCTTCTGGTACTGACGGGTGTCGAGCGCGCGCAGCGCGCCGGTGACAACCAGCAGCGCGACGCACGGCCACAGCAGGCATGTTGCCGGTCTTCAGCGCCGTCATGATCGCGGCGACGGCGGCGCACAGCGCGCCCGCGAACATCGGTCCGGGATCGGTAAACAGCGAATTGATCAGCGCCGCGTAAATCGACGGCGACATCTTCTGATCGGATTCTCCGCTCTGGTTGGCGAGCTGCATCGTTGGGGGCACGCGTCCTGTTAGGGTGCGTAGTTCTACCCTTCTCAGATGAAGTCTTTCTGAGGGAATATCGTTACCGAGACGTTGTTTTTGCGCGGCGCGCAGAAAAATATGCCCGAAAAATCAGCAGGCTAGGCAATGTTTGCCGATTAACGACAGTGCCTTGCGCGCGGCCGTCGCCGTTCAGGACAACAGCGGCGACCAGGCCGGATCGGAGGCAAAACCGGGCGTTGGTACCCGCAGCTCGTTGCGACCGGAGATATCGACCGTGAACAGCGACGGCCCGCCGTTGCCGCCGGGCTCGCGGAAGAACATCACGACCCGGCCGTTCGGCGCAAAGGTCGGCCCTTCATTGTGGAAGCCCGAGGTCAGGATCCGCTCGCCCGAACCGTCGGTCTTCATGATGCCGATCGCGAACTGTCCGCCGCCCTGCTTGGTGAAGGCGATGTAGTCGCCGCGCGGCGACCAGACCGGCGTCGAATAGCTGCCCTCGCCGAACGAAATGCGCTGCGCCGCTCCCGCCGGTCGGCGGGCATCACGTAGATCTGCGGCTTGCCGCCGCGGTCGGATTCGAAGCAGATGCGGGCGCCGTCGGGCGAATAGGACGGCGAGGTGTCGATCGCCGGCGTGTCGGTCAGCCGCGTCGTCGATTTCGAGCGCAGATCCATCACGAACAGGTTCGAGTTGCCGCCCTGCTGCAGGCTCATGATGATGCGCTGGCCGTCCGGCGAGAACCGCGGCGAGAACGACATGCCGGGGAAATTGCCGACGATCTCGCGCTGCCCGGTCTCGATGTTGAACAGATAGACGCGCGGATCGCCCTGGCCGAACTCCATGTAGGTGATTTCCTGGGTCGACGGCGAGAACCGCGGCGTCAGCACCAGGTCGGAGCCCCGGGTCAGATAGCGGACGTTGGCGCCGTCCTGATCCATCAGCGCCAGCCGCTTGACGCGGCGCTCCTTGGACCCGGTCTCGTCGACGAACACGACGCGGCTGTCGAAATAGCCCTTCTCGCCGGTCAGCCGCTCGTAGATCTGGTCGGAGATGATGTGCGCGATCCGCCGCCAGTATTCCGGCGAGGTGAAATATTGCTGACCGGTGAGCTGCTGCTGCGGTGTTGACGTCCCAGAGGCGGAATTCGGCCTTCAGGCGGCCGTCGCCCTGCCGCGTCATGCGTCCGGTCACCAGCGCCTGCGCGTTGATCGTCTTCCAGCTCTGGAACTGCGGCGCGGTGTCGATATTGGTGATGCGCTCGATGAAGGCGGCCGGATCGATCGGCGCAAACAGCCCGCTGCGCTTGAGATTGTTGGTGATGACCTGGGCCACGCCGACGCCGACCTCGGCATCGCCGGGCGTGCCCGCGACGAAGTTCGGGATCGCGATCGGCAGCGGCGTGAACTCGCCCTCGGGCACGATGATGCGCTTCGGCGCCTGTGCAGAAGGCGCTGCCGACCTGACCGCCCATCAACAGGCCGGTCGAGGCCATTCCGGTAACGATCTGCCGGCGGCTCGGGCGGAACAGCATGTCAGGCAATCCATCCTTGTCGGTCATCGACTTCAGACTTTGCTCATATCCGTCATTGCCGGCAGGTGTCCGGCAGATGACAAAACCTTCAGGTTTTCTGTTCGGTGAAAACAGGCGCGAAATATTTCCATTCCTCGAAATAGGCCGCCGGCAGCCTGTAGGGCTGGCACTCGATGATCGCGCGCAACGCGCTCTCCTGATAGACGCGAAGATAGGGCGTCGACGGCGTTCCTTCCGGCACCGGCATGCCTTCGAGCGTGCCGTCGCGCTTCAGGCGGATGGCAAACACCGCCTCGGACTTCTGCTGCTCGATGCCGCCATAGGGCTTCTTCCAGCAACGCTCGACCTGCTGCTTGAACATCGAGCCCCAGGTCGCGGAATTGTCCGCGGCCGTGCCCTTGGCGAGGCCGAGCGAGGCGTTCGAATTCAGCGTCTCGCCGGTCGCGGCCTGGCGCGACGGATCGCGCTTGTCGAGCAGGGCCGCGATCTTCGACTGGTCGAAGGTCCGCTCGACCTTCGGCTTCGGCGGCTCGGGCGGCTTGGCGGCCTGCACCGGCTTCGGCGGCGGCTTCTTCTCTTCCTTCTTGATCGCTTCGGCGATCGGATCGACCTTCGGCGGATCCGGCTTCTTCTCGACCGGCTTCGGCTCCTTCCTTCGGCTTGTTCTCGACGACCTTCGGCGGGTCGGGCTTCTTCTCGACGACCTTTTCCTCGACCTTCGGCTGCGGCGGCGGCTGCGGTCTCGGTCAGAACCGGCGCCTTCTCGGTGATCTTGCCGACGGCGTCGTCGACCGGCTTGGCCTCGGCGACCTTCTCGACCAGCGGCTTCGGATTTTCCTTCTTGCCGGTCTTCATGCCGGCCATGACCTTGGCGAGCTGGTCGGCGGACACGACGTCGACCGGAACGGAATCCTCCGGCGGCATGTCGAGGGCCTTGGTCGAGACAGACAGCATCGACCGCACCCCAGCACGACGACGTGCAGGGCGACCGATGCCAGGACTGTCTTGTCGACCTTGACCTTCACTCGAGCTTTCCCGCTCCGCCGTCAGCCACCGCGCGCCACCCCTGCCAGGTTCATGGCTCATGAGCCCTGCTCCGGCACGATGACGATATTCGCCTTGAAGCCCGCGGTCCGAATATACCCCAAAAGTTTCATCATATCCGTGTAGCAGACGTCCTTGTCGCCCCGCAGGTAGACCACGCTTTCGGCCTCCGACCGGGTCTCCCGGATCGCCTTGATCTTGGGCAGGAGGTCGTTGGCCGAAATCAGCGTATCGCCGAGATAAAGTTCGACATTCGAATTGCACGCCCCGCCGGTGCGCTTGACCGACAGGGTCAGGGGCGGCGCGTTGGCGCGCGAGCGACTTGCCGCCGCTGGCGACCGGCAGGTCGATGTCGATGGTCGACGTCATCAGCGGTGCCGCCACCATGAAGATGATCAGCAGCACCAGCATCACGTCCACCATCGGCGTGACGTTGATCTCCGCCATCACGGCGGCGCGACGCCGGCCGCGGCGGCCACCGCCGCCGGCCGAACCTGCCATGTTCATCGCCATGATTCTGATCTCACGATGCGCTCGTCATTTGCCGCCCTCACGCCCGCTCGTCGATCTGGCGGGACAGGATGGCCGAAAACTCGTCGGCGAAGCCTTCCAGCCGCTGCGCCTGCCGATTCACCTCGGAGGTGAACTTATTGTAGAAAATGGTCGCCGGGATGGCAGCGATAAGGCCGATGGCGGTAGCAAACAGCGCTTCGGCGATGCCGGGCGCCACCACCGCGAGCGAGGTGTTCTTCGAGGCCGCGATCGACTGGAAGCTCGACATGATGCCCCAGACGGTTCCGAACAGGCCGACGAAAGGACCGGCCGAGCCGACGGTCGCCAGCACCAGCAGACGGCGTTCCAGCCGTTCGACCTCGCGGGCGATCGAGACGTTCATCACCTTCTCGATCCGCATCTGCAGGCCGGCAAACGAGCGCGACTGGCTCTCGAACGAACGTTTCCATTCGCGCATCGCCGCGACGAAACACGCCGCCATCGACTGCGTCGGCTTGGCCGACAGCGCGCGGTAAAGTTCCTCGATCGACTGGCCGGACCAGAACGCCTGCTCGAAGCGGTCCATGGCGCGCTTGGTGCGCGCATAGAGGAATATCTTGTCGATCGCGATCGCCCAGACCCAGACCGAGCAGGCGAGCAGCCCCAGCATGACCGCTTTCACGACCCAGTGGGCCTGCATGAACAGGGCGATCAGCGACACGTCGGACGAGACCATTGGCAAGGCAACCGGTGCCACGTCGGCGGGATTCATGAGTGGTGTCCTCTCAACGCAAGTGTCCCTCATCCTCCGGGAGCAAATGGCTGCCGGTTCAACAGCCGCGCGTCGGGCGCGGCGATATGCGCCAGCGCGATAGCCTCACTTGTGTCGCATGGGGGGCCCGCCGAAAGCCGGGTCCTGCATCCCCTGCCAACATGTCAAAACGAGGGCTGGCCGCGCGTCATTCCGTCCCTAACCAGACGCTAAGCATAGTTAACACTAGGTTACCAATAGAGAATTTGCCTGCCGGAAATGCAGGCAGGCCGGGGGTTTAAGGGCCCTCCGGGGGCGGGTTCCAAGGCTCCTTGGGAGCTTTGGGCCGACCGGCGCCTCCCCTTCGAGACGGTCGCTGCGCGGCCTCCCCAGGGAGGGGCAGGTGCGTTTTGCGTGTCACGGCAGGGACGTTCGCCGAAACCGGTCGTCATACCCCGCGCATGCGGGGTATCCAGTAAGCTGCGGCCTATCGGTTCAATCACGTCCGCCTCTGGATCACCCGCCGGAGCCTGTCATCGGGCGCGCATTCGCGCGACCCGTTGGCGGGTGATGACGATTGAATATGATGCTGCGTTCTCGCGGCGCGTTACGCCCGAGGCTTGCTGGAAAACTTCCGTCCTCCCCAAAGGGAGCAGGGAATGCCGGGTGCTTGCTGCACCCGCGGTCTCGTGTGCAAACAGTGCGCAAAAAAACGCACACGAGCATACAGGTACAGTCGGAACACTCCGGCATTCCCTGCGCAATGGCTTGACGGCTTATGCCGTGATCTCCTCGGAGACGAATTCGTCTTGCCTCCGTCGCCGCCGGCTTGATGGCTAAATCGATCCGGTTGGATCGGACTTGCCACCGGCAGCTTGGCACCAGCAACGGGTGTCGGGACCACACGGTTTTGCCGTACGCTTCAGCGCCGTCGTCCTGCGCGCCGTGTGTCGCTCATGAGGTTCAACTCACCCTGCGACCACCTCTCGCGCCTGACGCTGCCGCGTCCACCGCATCCCATCCCGCGTCCGTGACGATCGCGAAACGCCCCTCACTCGGGTGGGACCGCGCCATCTGGCCACTGATTTGGGGTGGACGAAAAGCGGAATATTATCGCACGCCAATCTGGACAGGCCGAACACCCTTGATCGGCATGGCGAATTTCGCCGCGCCGCGCAGCACATCAGCCAGCCCTGGCGCGCTTCCGACGTGCGACGAAGAACAGATACAGCAGCACCGGCAAGCCCAGCGAGAGCCACGACACCACGTCCCACCATCCATCGCCGACGAGTGCCGCAACCAGGCCGACGGTGCTGAGTACGCCGACGACGATCGGCATGGCGAATATCTGCCCAAGCGTCCGGTGGTTTCGCATGCCGCCCATCAAGAGGACATCAGGGGAGCGTTCACTGCAGAACCCTGGGCGACAGCGCGATCGACGCTGACTCCGGCCCTGCGCCTGCGCAGCCAGAGATAAACGCCGGTGCCGAGCACGATGATCGTCAGCACGTCGAGCACTGCCCAAAGGATCCGGAGCGGCAAGCCGCCGTAGTCACCGAAATGCAGCGGCTGCGAAATGAACAGCGTCGTGACGTACCAGGGCATGTCGCGGCTGTCGGTGAGCTTGCCGGTTTCCGCGTCGATGAGCGCCGGCTTCAGCAGCCGCGACGTCACCGGCGTGTCGCCGCGCAGGAAAACCCCATAGTGGCTCTTGCTGCTGAAGATCGTGCCCGGGAAAAGCGACGAAGCTCGGCTGCATGCCGGGTACGGCCCCGGCTGCGACCTCGACGGCCCCCTGCAGCGACGTCAGTTGCGTCGGGATTCCGCGGTCGCGGTATTGCGCCGTCATCTCGGCCAACTGCCCGTACTGCCACGCCTTCAAAACGAGATCGGCCCAGGTATTGATTACGCCGGTAAAGCCGACCACGAGCGTCCACATCACCAGCAGGATGCCCGCCAGATTGTGGACGTCGAGCCAGCGCACGATGCGCGGACGGTGGTTGCGATAGGTACCGAAGTCGAGCTTCCGCATCGAGGGCGCATAGACCACGATGCCGGAAATGACAGCGACGCAGAACAGGATGCCCATCAGCCCGAGAAAGAGCTTGCCCGGCAGCCCTGCGAACATATCGGTATGCAGCTTGAGCATGATGTAGGTGAAGCGGCCGGTGACGTCGGGCGCGTCGAGATAGGCGCCGGTATGCGCGTCCATCCGGACCAGCCGATTGTTCACCGGATTGGATGTGATCGAAGGCCCGATGCTGACGAACATCGCGTTGGGATCGTCACGGTCCCAGATCAGGAAATGCGGCACCTGCCCCGGCTCTCTCGCAAGGGCATTCGCGAGGAGCCGATCGAGATCCGCCTTCGGCGTGCCAGGCGGAACGTCGGCCGGCTTGACCTCGCTGTGCAGCAGATCGTCGATCTCATGATGGAAGATCAGCGGCAGGCCGGTGATGCAGAGCATCAGCATGAAGAGCGTGCAGATCAGACTCGTCCATTTGTGGACGAAGCCCCATCTGCGAAGCGATCGCGTTGCGGGCGTCAATTGAACGTCCTAGTTCCAGCTGTACTTCAGGGTGCCAAGAACGGTACGCGCATTACCCAGGCCGCAATAGGGCAAGCCTGTAAAGCAGCTGGCCACGTAGTAGTGATTGGCCAGATTGGTCACATTCACCTGCGCCTTCAATCCCTTCCAGTCCGGACGCACATAGGAAAAATCGTAGCTGAGGGCTGCATCGACCACGGCATAAGCGGGCACAACGAAGGTATTGAAATTATCGCCATAGGTTTCGCCGACATAGCGAACACCGGCGCCCAAACCAAGACCGGCGAGCGCTCCATTGTACCAGGTGTACTTGCCCCAGATCGACCCCTGATCGAGGGCCGTATTCATCATGTATTTGCCGGCATAGCCTGCAATGCTCTGGGTTACCCGGGGATCGAGATGGGTATATCCCGCGCGATTTCGAGTTCACGGGTGAGATTGCCCTTGAGTTCCAGCTCGACGCCGCGCACGCGTACCGCATCGGTCTGCACGTTGAAGAATGGATTGACCGGATTGGCGGTCAATACGTCCTGTTGACGGATGTCGAAGAGCTGCCGCCGTGATCATGAAGTTTGATCCGTTCGGCTTGAACTTGACGCCGATCTCGGTCCCCTCACCCGTCGTGGGCCTGAACGACTTGCCGGCCAGATCCGCGCCGAGGTTGGGCGTGAACGTCGTCGAATAGGTGACATAGGGCGACAAGCCCACATCGAACAGATAGTTGAGGCCGACCCTTCCCGTTTGCGCGGAGTCATCGCGCGAATACGTGCCGGCTTGCGGGAAGGCGGCTTTGCTGGTGAACGCCGTGTTCGTCCAATCCTGACGACCCGTCAGGGTCAGCGTCCATCGATCGAGCTTGATCTGATCCTGCAGATAGACGCCGGCCTGCGACTGCTTGTCGTCGCGAAGGATGAACGGAACCAGCGACGCGAACGAAGGAACGGCAGCGCCATAGACCGGGCTGTAGGCATCGATCGGGGCGATAAGGGCCGACCGATAGTCGGTGAAGGCCCGGAGATCGAAATAATCGACGCCGAAGAGAACCTTGTGCGCAAGGGGCCCCGTCTGGAAGTCGGCCTGCAACTGATTGTCGAGCGCGATATTGGAGGTGCTGGCCTTCACATAATTGTAGGTGCGCGCAACCAGCCGGTCCGTCAACATGCCCTCGGTGCGGGTCGAAGCGAGATCGTTGCTGACTTCGGTGTAGCGCAGGTTCTGCCGAAACTGGACGTTATTGTTGAACCGGTGCTCGAACTCGTAACCGATGGCAAACTGCTCGAGATTGTAGCCATCGGGCCCAGGCTCGCCAAGATAACGCGAGTATGGAATGCGTCCGTTGGGATTTGGCAGGAACGACACCTGGCCCGGGACGTATTGCTGATAGCCCTTGTTTTCCGACTTCTGATACTGCGAGAGAATGGTGAAGCTGGTATCCTGCGTCGGGCGCCAGGTGAAGCTGGGTGCGATGAACAGCTTGTTGTCCTGGACAAAGTCGGTCTGCGTGTTGCTGTCGCGACCAAGGCCGACGATGCGATAGAGGAATTCTCCCTTCTTATCGATCGGGCCGCCGATATCGAACGCGCCCTGAAACCGCTCGAAGGAACCGAAGCTGCCCACGATCTCGTATTGCGGCGTCGCGGTCGGTCGCTTGCTGATCCCGTTCAATAGTCCGCCCGGCTGGGACTGGCCGTACAGGGCCGCGGACGGACCTTTCAATATTTCGATACGCTCCAGACCGTAGGTCTCGATCCGGGGAACGGCGAAGGTCGTAGCGTCCGCCGGCAGCCTCAGACCGTCCAGATATCGAGGAACATCAAATCCCCTGAGCTTGAACGAGTTGAAGAACGCATTGGCGCCGAAGCTCGCGATTGTCACCCCCGGGGTGTAGCTCAGCGCCTCGGTGATGTTCTGGGCACCCTGATCCGTAATCTGGTCCTTGGTCACCACCGAGATCGACTGCGGTGTCGTCAGGATCGGCGTATCGGTCTTGGTGCCGGTCGCGCTTCGGCTGGCGAGATAGCCGACCACCGGCCCGTTGGCGCGTTCGACGCCCGCAGTGCGCGCGCCGGGCTCCACGTTCGCCGGGGAAGCCGGTGCGGCGACCGCGCGCGTCCCGGTCCGGGACGATCGCGCGGCCCTTCGTGATGGCTGGGTTGGACGAGCGGCTTGCGGCTTCGGTGCATCGACCGTGACCGGCGGCAATGACTGGCCAGACTGCTGCGCGAGCACCGGGCCGATCTGCATGCTCAACCCGAACACGGTTGCGCAGAAAAATCCCTTCGACGCCGCCCCCATGCGGACGGCCTCACACAATCGCGCTTCATCCGATTAGCACCCCTGACCAACTGTCCCATGGTCGAGAGAACAGATTTGATTTTCGGGTGCCTTTGCAGTTGCGCAAAAAGCCTTTGAGCGTTGCTTGACCTGTTCCAAACTGGACGCGCGATCGAATGCCTGCCGGTTCCGCGCGACCAGCCTTTGGCAGATCAGGATGGCTTGATGTCGTGGCAACGGCTCGGCGCATAGCCAAAATGCTTGCGGAATGCCGTGGAGAAATTCGCCGAACTGGCGTAGCCGACGGCGTAGGCCGCCTCGGTGACCGACAATCGCTCATGCAGCAGGGCTTCGCGGGCGGAGGCAAGCCGGCTGTTTCTGAGATAATCCGAGGCGCTGACGCCGTACACAAGGTGAAACTGCGTGTTGAAGGTGCGCCGGCCCAAGCCGGCATGCCGCGCCAGTTCGGCGATGGTCCAGGGGTGCCTCAGGTCGGACTTGATGAGTTCCCCTACGGCCTGCAGGCGCAAACGCTTCTGATCGGATACCAGACCGACCCTGTCATTGCCGCGCAACGCCAGGATGGTGCGACCCAATATCTCGGTCGCATGCGCCGACAGCAGCAGATCGGCGGCGCGACCTTCGGCGATCGGAGAGATCATCTCCATGGCGATCGCCCTGATCCGGGGCGAGGCCCTCAATACGGCGACGAAGACGCCTTCGTTGGCGGCGTCGAACAATTCGAGGAATTCCTCCCTCAAGCCGAGAAGCTCCAGCGACGAGATTGGAAAGGCGACGCCGGCGGCCTGCATGTGTGCGCCACGCGGCGCATCGCCGTGCCACATCGTCGGCTCGCGCAGCGCCATGACGGCGACGGAATCATTCGAATAGCTGAAGCGGTTACAGCCGTTGCGCGGCCTCGCGCCGCCCGACCCCTTCAACACCACGGAGATGAAAAGTCCCGCCTTGATGATTCCTTCGGTGCGAACCTGGCTGTTCAGCACGATATTGTTGCGCTGGAACAGGCAGCCCGGCGTCTCCAGCCATTGGGCCTGCTCGGCAAAACGATCGGCGAGGGAATCATCATCCGAGCCGACGATGCGGAACGTCTCGAAGATCTGATCGTAGATGTGCGGCATCAACGCTGGCTTGAATTGATCACCATGCCGCAAGTATGCAGTTCACCCCGATAGCCCTCAAGGCCGCGAGCCGGTTCCAGTTTAGAAGCACTTTAGAAACGTGCTCAGGCGGAAACCCCTGGCTCCGGGCAATTGGTCAGCCGTGCGGGAACGCCGACCGCGGTGCATCCGGCGGGCACGTCGTGCTCGACGACGGCGCCGGCGCCGATCCTGGCGAAATCGCCGACGCTGACCTGGCCGAGAATGGTCGATCCGGCGCTGAGCAAAACGCCCCTGCCGATTTTGGGCGCATGCTCCGGCTCCGCCTGTTTTCGGCCGATGGTGACGTTCTGCAGGATCGTGACCTCGTCACCGATGACGGCAAACGCGCCGATGATGATGCCGGTGGCGTGATCGAGAAACACCGACGTTCCGATCGATGCGGACGGATGGATGCTGACCTGAAGCTGGTCGGACGACAGGCTTTGCAGCAGCAGCGCGAGATCGCTGCGACCCTGGCGCCACAGCCAGTTGGAAACGCGAAAGGCCTGCAGGGCGACATAGCCCTTGAAGTTCAGAAGCGGCGGCAGCAGCGTCGTCGTCGCCGGATCATGAGCGTGCAATGCTCTGCAGGTCGCGGCTTGCCGCATCGACCAGGTCGGGCGAGGAAGTGAAGGCGTCGCGGGCGAGCCGCGCAAAACGTTCGCGATCCGCCGCGCTCTCCGACGAATTCCTGCCGAGCCGCATCGCCGATCTGATGCGACAGCGCGTGAACGAAATCGGGTTGATCGAGAATGGCCGACGACAGCGCCGCGCCGAATACCGGATCGCGCGCCACGGCGCCTTCCGCTTCGCGCCGGATCGATTGCCAAAGCCGATCGACAGACAGCATTTCGTTCATGGCGGCCGCTCCGGTTTAGCGCGTCCGCACAATATAGGCTGGCCGCGCCACCGCACCATCAGGCCTGCTCCAAAAAACAAACCGCCCACCTGCTTTCGCAGATGGGCGGCTGTATCCGCCGTCAGGCATCATGGGGGCATTACGCCTGCGGCTGAACTCGCTTGAGGATCAGCCCTGCTGGGGCTGGTCGTTCGGCGGGGTCGGGCGCGTCTTGTGCTGCGCCATGAACGCGTCGAACTCTTCCTTGTCCTTGGCGTGACGCAGGCGGTCGAGGAAATTGCGGAACTCGGACCTGCTCTTCCTCGAGCCGGCGCAGGGTTTCCATGCGGTACTCGTCGAAGGCGCGGTTGCCGCTCGAGGGCTGGCCGAAGCCGAAGCCGCCGAAGCCGCGGCGCTCCATGCGACCGCGCATCCGGTCCATCTTGTACTGCATCCGCTCCATCTTGTTCTGCCAGCGATCACCGTTGCTCCAGCAACCCATTTTTCTGCTCCCGAGTGTGAAAAAGAGAAGGGCAAGTCCGATCGGCCACCAGATGATGAAGCCGAGGATGGTCACCGCGATCCAGCCGGGGTGCCAGGGGCTATCCAGCATACGCGGACGATAGTTCTCTTCCGTGGGGCCGCGCCATCGATTGACATCTGCGGTGTAGGCCATTTCCCTCTCCATGACGGCGATCACGCCGTTGTGAATGTAAATAACATTTACATACCTAAACCATCCCACGTTTTTGTCAAGCGGGCGGCTCGCCGCGCCTCGAAAAATTATTTGGGCTTGCCCCAGGGACCGGGCGGCGGGCCGTCCGACGGCGGCACCGGCGGCGGGCCAGGCGGCCTCGCCTCCGGCCGGCGGTCGGTCGGGAAGCCGAGGCCGCGCAGATAGATCAGCACTTCGGCTTCCAGCAGTTCCTCGGGCGACATCGGCAGCTTGCGCCGCGCGGCATCGCCGCGGCCGAACAGCGAGGCCACGCCGTGCGACATCGACCAGATATGCAGCGCCATCATCATCGCCGGAGGCCGCGGCATGCCGGGCGGCGCCATCGCTGCAAGCCGTTCGGCAGCGGCACGAATGACCGAGAACGCGCGCTCGCTGGCGGCCATCAATGTGGGATTTGCATCGACCGGAAGCCCGGATTCGAACATCGCCGAATAGAACGCGGGCTCGTTGCGGGCGAATGCCAGATAGGCCTTGCCGACCCGCTCGAACGCCGTGGCCGTGTCCGGGCGGCCGTCGTCCCAGGCCTGCGTCAGCATCGCCTCGAACTGCTCGAAGCCGCGCTGCGCGATCGAGGACAGCAGTTCATCGCGGTCACGGAAATGCCGGTAGGGCGCAGCCGGGCTGACGCCGGCCATCCGCGCCGCGTCGGCAAAGGTGAAACCCGCCGCGCCCTTCTCGGCGATCAGGCCGAGCGCCGCCTGCAGCAACGCCTCTTTCAGATTGCCGTGATGGTAGCCGCGCTCGGCGCGGCGATCTTCCTTGCGCCAGCTCATGTGAACGGCTTTTACATGAGCCGACCTCAAAGGTCACTTAGTTTGAGCGTTCGGGAAGGTTAACGTCCGGATAGCTGGTGATTTTCCGCGAGATCGGCGCGCTGCGGAGGTAGCCCCTCACCCCGCCCGGTGCGCATTTCCCTTCTGCAGTTCCGCAAAGCCTTCGGCCGCCTGCTGCACTTCTTCCGAAAAATCGCTCATCTCCTGCACCTGGCGGATTTCGATGACCTCGTTCTCGGAGGCCGGGCACCGCTTCGCCCACGCGATCGCCTCGTCGCGCGATTTGACGTCGATCATCCAGTAGCCGCCAAGCACTTCCTTGGCCTCGGTGAACGGGCCGTCGGTGACGACAGGCTTGCCGGTGGCGAAGGAGACGCGCGCGCCCATCGACGGCGGATGCAGCCCGTCGAGCGCAATCAATACGCCGGCGTCCTTCAGCGCCTCGTTGTATTTCATCATCGCCTTGACGCGCTCGGGATCGAGCTGGACGTCCGGCGGCGCGGTTTCATAGCCCAGGGGAATCATCAGCATCATGAATCGCATGGTGGGGTCCTCATTTCCTTGCTGTCATTCCGGGGCGCGAAGCGAACCCGGAATTGTCGAGATTCCGGGTTCGATGCTTCGCATCGCCCCGGAATGACGGTGGACTATCACTGCTTCGCGGCCTGCGCGCGCAGCCGCGTTTCCTGATCGCGCAGTTCGGGCGTGAGCGCTTCGCCGAAATCCTCGGTCGAAAATACCTGACGGATCTCGATCTCGTCGCCGGCGCCGAACGGTGCGCGCTTCATCCATGCGATGGCTTCATCGAGCGAGGCGGTGTTGATCAGCCAGAAGCCGGCGACGAGGTCGCCGCTCAGGCTGAACGGACCGCGGCTGACGCTGCCCTGCCCGGTCGGATATTTGATCCGCGCACCTTTTGACGTCGGATGCAGGCCCTCGCCCGCCTCCATGATTCCGGCCTTGACCATCTCCTCGTTGAACTTGCCCATCGCGGTGAGCAGTTCCGTGCTGGGCATCACGCCGGCTTCGGAATCCTTGCTGGCTTTCACAATCACCATGAATTGCATCGTCACACTCCGTTCGTGTCTCGTCGGGCTGGCTTCGCGGCCTTCATCAACAAGACGAGCGGGGTTTTACGGCTCCGACATTCCCCGGGAAATTATTCGGAAGGTAATCGAGACGCGCGAAGACGCGCTTCGCACAACGAGGAGATGAGGACATCGCGGCACGCTCCGCAGGCAGATATCCGCGACATCAGACGTTAATAGCGCACCGTAAAAATACGGCGTCGTATTTATTTCGGCGGATCGAAATTGTGCACGCTCGCGTGAATATGCCCGGAATTTTCACGACGATTCGAGTGAGTTACGTTTCCGGACGTCGCAGCCCTTCACGATCCGGGAAGGCAACGTGCTTAACCGGCCGTTAAGTTTGGGTGACGCAACTTTCACGATAGTGATTCAGCGATGCAATCGTTCCATTTTTGGAACCAGCGGAGGCGCGCGTGCTCGGTTTCGCGAACAAAACGAAGATCAATAACGCGCTCGCGCAGGCCGCCGCGATCAACCGCTCGCAGGCCGTGATCGAATTCAACCTCGACGGCACCATCGTCACCGCCAACCAGAATTTCCTCGATGCCGTGGGCTACCGGCTCGACGAGATCCAGGGCAAACATCACCGCATGTTCGTCGATCCGGCCGAGCGCGACAGCGCGGCCTATCGCGAGTTCTGGGCGAGACTCAATCGCGGCGAGTTCCAGGCGGCGCAGTACAAGCGGTTCGGCAAGGGCGGCCGCGAAATCTGGATCCAGGCGTCCTACAATCCGATCCTCGACGCCCGCGGCAGGCCGACAGGCGTGATCAAGTTCGCGACCGACATCACCGCGCAGACGATCCGGCGCATGGAAGACGCCGGCAAGATCGCGGCGATCAACCGCGCCCAGGCGGTGATCGAATTCAACATGGACGGCACCATCGTCACCGCCAACGAGAATTTCCTGCGCGCGATGGGCTATTCGCTGGCCGAGATCCAGGGCAAGCACCACAGCATGTTCGTGGTGCCGGCCGAGCGCGACAGCGCCGACTATCGCGAGTTCTGGGCGCGGCTGAACCGCGGCGACTATCAGGCCGCCGAGTACAAGCGCATCGGCAAGGGGGCCAGGGAAATCTGGATCCTCGCCAGCTACAACCCGATCCTCGACGAGGCGGGCAAGCCGTTCAAGGTGGTGAAGTTCGCAACCGACGTCACCGCGCAGAAGCTGACGGCCGCCGACAACGAGGGCCAGATCGCGGCGATCCAGAAGTCGCAGGCGGTGATCGAGTTCAACATGGACGGCACCATCCGCACCGCCAACGCAGAATTTCCTCGGCGCCATGGGCTACACGCTGGCCGAAATCAAGGGCAAGCATCACGGCATGTTCGTCGAACCGGCCGAACGCAATGCGCCGGCCTATCGCGAGTTCTGGGCCAGCCTCAACCGCGGCCAGTACCAGGCGGCGGAATACCGGCGGATCGCCAAGGGCGGTCGCGAAATCTGGATCCAGGCGTCCTACAATCCGATCCTCGACCTCAACGGCAAGCCGTTCAAGGTGGTGAAATACGCCACCGACGTCACCCAGCAGGCGGTGCTGCGCAAGAAGGCCGAGAACGCGCGCGGCCTGATCGAGCAGGTGGCCGCGGGCAGCGAGGAAATGAGCGCCTCGATCCGCGAAATCTCCGAGACCATGACCAAATCCAGGGCGAACGCCACCCAGGCGACCGGGCGGATCGACGCCGCCGACCAGCAGGCGCAGAAGCTCAACGACGCAGCCCAGGCCATGAGCGGGATCGTCGAACTGATCGGCAACATCACCGGCCAGATCAACCTGCTGGCGCTCAACGCCACGATCGAATTGGCGCGCGCCGGCGAGGCCGGCCGCGGCTTTGCCGTCGTCGCCTCCGAGGTCAAGAACCTCGCCAACCAGGCCAAGCACGCCACCGACACGATCTCGAAGGAGATCGAGGCGCTCAACGGCGTCGCCGGCGACGTCGCAGGCTCGCTGACCGCCATCAAGGCGGCGATCGCCGGCGTCAACGAGTTCATCGCCTCCACCGCCGCGGCGGTCGAGGAACAAAGCATCGTGACCCAGGACATGTCCTCCAACATGCAGCGCGCGTCGGCCGAACTGGCGTGATGCAGGACGAATGGCTGCGAGGCGGCGTACGTCGCCCACAGATTTCGTGCGTCGCCTTCGCGCGTGAACGGCCTGCAGGCGTGCCAATTGCCGCCGGCGGTGATTGCCCGCAGCCGGGACTAATTCGCGGCGTCAGCCGGGACTCGGGCCGGGCTTGGGATATAGAGCGGGAAACCCATTTCCCGAACGGATCTGCCATGGCCTCCTCTCCGCAGAAAGTTGCTCTCGTCACCGGCGCCGCGCGCGGCATCGGGCTGGCGACGGCAAAACGCTTTCTCGCCGAGGGCTGGCGCGTGGCGCTGCTCGACATCGAGGGCGAGTTGCTGCGCGGCGCGGTCGCCAGCGCTCGCCAGCGCCGACAACACGCTGGCGCTGCATTGCGACGTCTCCGATGCCGACGCGCGTGGCAGCCGCGATGGCGGCGCTGAACGACGCGCTTCGGCCGGCTCGACGCGCTGGTCAACAATGCCGGCATCGCGGTGTTCGCGCCGCTGCTCGAAACCGCCGGACGAGGACTGGAGCCGCATCCTGGCGGTCAACCTCACCGGGCCGTTCCTGTGCACCAAGGCGGCCGCGCCGCTGATGCGCGAGCATGGCGGCGGCGCGATCGTCAACATCACCTCGATCTCGGCGGTGCGCGCCTCGACGCTGCGTTCGGCCTACGGCACCAGCAAGGCCGGGCTCGCGCATCTCACCAAGCAGCTCGCGGTCGAACTGGCCTCGCTCGGCATCCGCGTCAACGCGCGTGGCGCCCGGCCCGGTCGAAACCGCGATGGCGAAGGCGGTGCACACGCCGGAAATCCGCGCCGACTATCACGACGCCATTCCGCTCAATCGTTACGGCCTCGAGGAGGAACTGGCCGAGGCGATCTTCTTCCTGTGCAGCGATCGCGCGAGCTACATCACCGGGCAGATCCTCGCCGTCGACGGCGGCTTCGACGCCGCCGGCATCGGCCTGCCGACGCTGCGCGGCGAACGGCGGAACGGGTAGTAACAGCTAGCGCTGGTTGACGGCGCCGACGCGCCAGCCGTTCTCGAGCCGATCGATCCGCGTCAGCGACAGCGGATCGATCACGAAACGCAGCGCGTTGTCGGGCGCCAGATCGAGCGCGATGGCGAGCACCGCGCGGATGGTGCCGGAATGCACGACCAGGATCGCCTCGCCCGCCGGCAGCAGCGCCAGCCCTGCCCGCGCGCGCGCGATCTGATCGACAAAACTTTCGCCGCCGGGCGGCCGGTTGCCCGCCGGCGATTTCCAGAATTCGTGATAGGCCGCGCCGAGTTCGGTGGTGAGATCATCGTGACGCCGTCCGGTCCATGCGCCGAAATCCTGCTCGCGAAACGCCGGCTGTTCGACCGGATCGAGACCGAGCCTCGCGCGCGGTCTCGCGCGTGCGGCGCGCCGGGCTGCAGACAGCCAGTGCGCGTTCGCCGGCAATCGCGCCTTCAGTGCGGCAAAGGCCGCGGCATCACCGAGATCGGCCGGCGCATCGGGGCCATGGATCACGCCGCGCGGTCCGTCGACCGGCGCATGGCGGATCAGCCAGAGATTTGTCGCCGCGCTCATGGCTGCGCCAGCCGGGCGGCGAGCAGGACGAGGATCGCGGTCTCGGCGACCTGCTCGGCGCCACCCAGCACGTCGCCGGTCTGGCCGCCGATCTGCCGCAGCGCCAGCCGCGCCATGCCGAACCGCGCTGACGCCCGCCAGCAGCGCCGCACAGAAGCGCGTTGGTCCATGACAGCGACAGCAGCGGCGATGAGCAGCGCCAGCCCGGCCGCGATCGCCGCCGTCGTCGCATCCGGCTGGCCGGCATTGCGGGCCAGACCATCCTTGCGCGCATAGGGCAGGTTCATCGACATCGCAGGCAACACGCCGCGCGCCAGCGCATGCGCGGCGATCAGGCCCGGCACGACATAGCTGTCCGGAATCGCCGCCAGCGCGGAAAGCTTCGCGGCAAAGCTCACCAGCAGGATCATGGCGCCATAGGTGCCGAGCCGGCTGTCGCGCATGATCTCGAGCTTCGCTTCGACGGTCGCGGCCGCCGCCGAATCCGTCGGCGACGTCGGCGAGGCCATCCTCGTGCAGCGCGCCGGTCAGGATCGCGCTGCCGCCGAGCGCCAGCGCCGCCGCGGCCAGATCGGGCACGCCGATGGTGTCGCAAGCCGAGGCAGAGCAGTCCCACCGCGGCGCCGATCAGCGCGCCGACCACCGGAAACATCCGGTGCGCGCGCACGAAATTCGCGGGCACCGCGCCGTCCGGATGCGGCATCGGCAGCCGCGTCAGGAACGCGACCGCCGTTCTGAAATCGTCGAACCATTCATTCATGGAGATGTCCGGAGAATTGTTCTAGCGTGCGCGCCCGCTCGGCGCCAGAGACACCGCTTACAGGAATCGCATGCAGTTCGACAGTCTAGACGACATCCGCGCCTTCTGTCGCGACCTGCCCGGCGGCGATGCGGCGATTCGCGGATGCCGCCGCGCGCCGGCAGCAGAATCTGACCAAGCCGCCGGGAAGCCTCGGCCGCCTCGAAGAACTCGCGATCTGGCTGGCGCAATGGCAGGGACGCGAAGCGCCGCGGCTCGATCGCGTCACGATCGCGGTGTTCGCCGGCAATCACGGCGTCGCCGCGCGCGGCGTGTCGGCCTATCCGCAGGCCGTCACCGCGCAGATGGTGGCGAATTTTGCCGCCGGCGGCGCGGCCATCAACCAGATCGCCAGCGCTGGCCGGCGCCGAGCTGCGCGTGGTGCCGATCGAACTGGAGCGGCCGACGCGCGATTTCACCGCGGCCGCGGCGATGAGCACGGACGAATTTCTCGCGCGCGGTCGACGACGGCTATCGCACCGTGCCCGACGATTGCGACCTGCTGGCCGTCGGCGAGATGGGGATCGCGAACACGACGACCGCCGCGACGCTGTGCGCGGCGCTGCTCGGCGGCGGCGCCGCGCGCTGGGCCGGCCGCGGCACCGGCGTCGACGACGACGGGCTGGCGCGCAAGCGCGCGGCGATCGAGGCCGCGCTGAATCTTCATCGCGGCATTCTCGGCGATCCGCTGGCGGTGGCGGCCGCGCTCGGCGGCCGCGAACTCGCGGCGATCGCCGGCGCCGTGCTCGCCGCGCGGCTGCGCCGCGTCCCGGTGCTGCTCGACGGCTTCGTGGCGACATCGGCGGTGCTGCCGCTGGCGCGGCTCGCACGCGGCCGCGCTGGATCATTGCCGCGCCGGGCATGTCTCCGCCGAAGCCGGGCCATCGCGATCTGCTGCGCGAACTCGGGCTGTCGCCGCTGCTCGACCTCGGCATGCGGCTCGGCGAGGCGTCGGGCGCCGCGGTTGCGATCCTGCTGCTGCGCGCGGCGCTGGCCTGTCACGCCGGGATGGCGACATTCGCCGAAGCCGGCGTTTCCGGCGCTGCCGACTGACGAAACCTTGCCACATATGTCAGCGTAACTAGGCTGGGAGACAGGCAGGTGCTGGCGAAGGATGCCGCGGATGCGATCAGCGATGATGAAGGCAATTCTGGTCGGTGCCGCGCTGTGGCTGGCGAGCGCGCCCGTCAGGGCCGAGGTCCGGATTCTGGCCAGCCCCGGCGGACAGGTCGGCCCGTTCCTCGACCTGTTCGATCGGGTGCGTGAATCCGGCGAGCGGGTCGTGATCGACGGGCCGTGCCTGTCGGCCTGCACGCTGGTGCTGATGACGGTACCGAGCGAGCGCATCTGCGTGACGCGCCGCGCGGTGCTCGGATTTCACGCCGCGCGCTCGATCGACCGCCGCGGCCGGATGTACGCGGAGCCGGAAGCCTCGCGCGCGGTGCAGGACGCCTATCCGGAGCCGGTACGGGACTGGATCAGCCGCCGCGGCGGATTGACGTCGCGCATGCTGCTGCTGCGCGGACGCGAGCTTTCGGCGATGTATCCGCGGTGCCGGTAGGAAAACTCACATCTCTTCCATCGGGCAGTTCACCATCCAGGGGATGCCGAACTTGTCGACGCACATGCCGAATCCCTTGGAGAAGAAGGTCTTGCCGAACGGCATCCGCACGGTGCCGCCGTCGGCGAGCGCGTTGAAGCGGCGCTCGGCATCGGCGGGATCCTCGACCTGCAGCGAGACGGCAAAGCCCTGCGGCGGAGTGGTAATCGCCGGGCGTGGCGTCGGAGGCCATCAGCACTTCGCCGTCGATCGTGATGCTCGCATGCATGAGCTTCTTCTTCCACTCCGGTGGAAGTGGCATGTCGGGCGGTGCGCCCTCATAGGGAAACATCGCCCCGATCTGGGCGCCGAGCACTTTTTGATAGTACTTCAGGGCTTCCTCGCAATTGCCGTTGTAGAACAGATAGGGATTGACCTGCATCGCAGTCTCCTTGGTGACCGGAATTGTCGGCAACGGGTTTATTTCTCGGTGAGCGTCTTCAGATTGGCGAGACCAACCTCGAAATCCCTGCCGATCATGTTGTCCAGATTGATGAACACCTGGATCAGCCTGGACATGAAGTTGGCGGGACCATGCATCAGCCAGGTGACATGGGTGCCATCGCCCTGCGGCAGCATTGTGAATTCCGCGGTGTTGTGGCCCTCGAACGGCGTGAAGAAATCGAGCTTGATGACGATCTTCGACGGCGCTGCGGCCTCCAGAATCTCCATGCGGCCGGAACCGACATTCCTGTCGCCGTTCCAGGCATAGACCGCACCCTTGCCGCGATCCGCGCCTTCATAGGTGCGCTTCATCGCGGGATCCTTCTGCTCGTAGGGCGACCAGTTCAACCATTGGTGAAAATCCGAGATCAGCGGAAATATCCTGTCCGCCGGCGCGGCGATGACGATCGCGCGCTGCACCCGCAACGCATCCGGCTTGGTCACCGCGAGCGCGAGCACCACGGCAATGGCGATCGCCAGAATGACGGCGAGGATGGCAATGATTTCGAGCATGGGAGGCTCCGTAAGGGCGGGTTGCGAATTAAACTCGGCGCGGAAAATAGTTCTCGGGTGAGAATACGACGTGAACAGCTGTTCGGCTTCAAGACGAACGAAGGGTGAGGAATTCGACAGACGGTCGGGAATTTTTTCTGCTTGTCATGCCCGGGCTTGTCCCGGGCATCCACGACTTCAGGCGGCCCCTAGCCAAAGACGTGGATGGCCGGGTCAAGCCCGGCCATGACGATAGAGAAGGGGCGCGATCACTACTTCCCGGCCTTCTTGCCGCGGGGCTGGCTGTCGCGCTGCAGGCGGTCGAGATGCATGCGGATGTGGGCGGCCTCGGCCGACGTGTTGGCGAGCGCAATGGCGCGATCGAAGGCGGTGCGCGCCTCGTCGTTGCGCCCGAGCTGCATCAGGAACGCGCCGCGCACGCCGAAGAAGTGAAAATAGTTCGACAGCCGCTGCGCCAGCGGCTCGATCATGTCGAGCGCGGCCTGCGGCCCCCTCACCTTGGACACCGCGACCGCGCGGTTCAGCGTCACCACCGGCGACGGCTGCATGATTTCGAGCGCGCCGTAGAGCAGGTCGATCTGGGTCCAGTCGGTATCTTCAGGGGTTTCAGCGCGCGCATGCAGCGCGGCGATCGCGGCCTGGACCTGATAGGGCCCGCTGCGGCGATGGCGCATCGCCTTGTCGATCAGCGCCAGTCCCTCGGCGATCTCTGACTTGTTCCACAATGAACGGTCCTGATCGTCGAGCAGGATCACGGCGCCATCGGCGTCGAACCGCGCGGCAGCGCGCGCATGCTGCAGCAGCAACAGCGCCGTCAGCCCCATGATCTCCGGCTCGCTCTGGAACAGCCGCAGCAGCAGCCGCGCCAGCCGGATCGCCTCCTCGCACAGCGGCGAGCGGATTTCGGCGGTGTCGCCGCCGGCGGAATAGCCCTCGTTGAAGATCAGGTAGATCATGGCGGCGACCGCCGCGAGGCGCTCGGTGCGCTCGACCGCGCCGGGTGTTTCGAACGGCACGTCGGCATCGGCCACGCGCGCCTTGGCCCGCGTGATGCGCTGCTCCATGGCCGCTTCCGAAACCAGGAAGGCGCGCGCGATCTGCTTCACGGTCAGTCCCGAGACGATGCGCAAGGCGAGCGCGATCTGCTGCGTCGCCGGCAAATCCGGATGGCAGCAGATGAACAGCAGCCGCAGGATGTCGTCGCGATAATGCGAGCCGTCGAGCCGCTCGGCGATCTGCTCCTCGGCGTCGTCGAGATCGGAGATCGCATCATCCTCGGGCAACGGCTCCTGCTTCCTGTTCCGCCTGATGTCGTCGATCGCGACATTGCGACCGACCATGATCAGCCACGCCGCGGGATCGCGCGGCGGCCCGTTCTGCGGCCAGTTCTTCAGCGCCCGCAGGCAGGCGTTCTGGTAGGCTTCCTCGGCGGTATCGAGATTGCGGAAATAGCGCAGCAGCGCGCCGACCGCCTGGGGCCGTGCCGATGTCAGGGCGGCATCGATCCAGGCGGTATCGGTCACGGCTGCACACTCCCCGGCGTGAACGTGCCGACGGGACGAATCTCGTAGGCGCCGCCGGGATTGGCCGCGCCGAGTTCGCGCGCGACGTCGAGCGCCTCGTCAAGGTTCTTGCAATCGACCACATAGAAGCCGAGCAATTGTTCCTTGGTTTCGGCGAAGGGCCCGTCCAGCACCAACGGCGGATCGTCCTTGCGCAGCGTGGTCGCCGCCGTGGTCGGCAGCAGCCGCGCGACCGGACCGAGCCGGCCCTGCTTGGTCAGTCTGTCCTGCACGACGGAAAGTTTTTTCATGACGGCGGCGTCGTGCTCCTGGGTCCAGGAACCGACGGTATCTTCGTCGTGATAGCAAAGAATGGCGTAAAGCATGAGATCAGGCATCTCCGTTGTCATGATGACGAACGACTATGCCTGCTGCCGACAAATGCGTCGAAGAAATTCTGGAAAAGGCCGTTCCTGATTGGTTTTACCTGACGGCCTCGATTTTGGCCGGACCAAAGTCGCGGTGATTACTCCGGTACGAAAGCGCGCGCCAGAACATCACCGCGACAATGAGGAACCGCGCATTACCAGTAGACGCCATACTTGGCGGCGATGCGGCGTGCCTTCTGCTCGTCGGTCTCGCGACGGGCGGTCTTCTTCGAACTGGACGAAGCCTGCTTGCTGGAAGCGGCCGGCTTGGCGGTCTCGGTCGCCGCGGCGGCGGGAGCGGCTGCTTCCGGCGCCGGCGCGGCGGCGGTCGTGGCGGGCGCCGCCGTGTCATTGGAGGCGAGAATGAGGCTGCGGCTTTCACCGGCCTGGGCTGCGAAGGAGGCGAGAGCGAAGGCCGAGATGAGGATCAGTTTGCGCATGTGAAGTCTCCCTTGTTTGATGAAATGAGGATAGAGAAACGGCTCGGTGAGTTATGTGATGCAGGTCACTCTAAATGTGACCGCGGAAGGAATGGCAATGAACAAGGGTGCGCTCGCCCTGCTGGTGCATGGCGGGACCGAAAACTGGTCGCCGCAGCGCTGGAAGACCCGGTTCGACGACGTCTGCCCGGGACGGCGGGTGCTGCTGTTACCCGGCGGCTCGTTCGATCCGGCCGAGGTGCACTACGCCGCGGTGTGGAAACCGCAGCCGGGCGAACTCGCCGGATTTCCCAATCTGCGCGTGATCTTCAACCTCGGCGCAGGTGTCGATGCGCTGATGGTCGATCGCTCGTTGCCCGACGTGCCGCTGGTGCGGGTCGCGGTCACCGACCTCACCGCGCGGATGACCGAATATGTCGTGCTGCACGTGCTGATGCACCACCGGCAGGAACTCTATTTGCGCCAGTCGCAACGCGCGAAGCGCTGGGCGCCGAAATCGCAATGGGCCGCGGGCGCGATCTCGGTCGGAATCATGGGGCTCGGCACGCTCGGCGCCGACGCGGCCGACGTGCTCAAACGGCTGGGCTTTCGTGTCGCGGGCTGGAGCCGCAGCCCGCGCACGATCGAGGGCATCGAATGCTTTCACGGCGACGCGCAACTGGAGCCGTTCCTGCGCCGAACCGACATCCTGGTCTGCCTGCTGCCGCTGACCGAGGAGACGCGGCACATTCTCGATCGCGCATTGTTTGCGAAACTCAACCGGACCAGTCCGCTCGGCGCGCCGGTTCTGATCAATGCCGGACGTGGCGGCCTGCAGAACGAGGCCGACATCCTGCAATGCCTCGACGACGGCACGCTCGGCGGCGCCTCGCTCGACGTCTACGGCACCGAACCGCTGCCGACAGACAGCCCGTTCTGGAGCCACCCGAAGGTGGTGCTGACCCCGCACAATGCCGCCGACACCGATCCCGACGAAATCTCCAAATATGTCGCGCGCCAGATCGAACGCTTCGAAGCCGGCGGCGCGCTGGAGAACGTGGTGGACCGCGTGCGGGGCTATTAGGGAATCCAGCCCGGCAGCGCGGCGGCCTGCTTCACCCAGGCCGCCATCTGCTTATTGTCGCACGGATCGCCCTCGCGGATGTCGATCCAGCGTGCGTCCTTACTGCGCGGCGTACCGCCAGGCGGGACAGGTTGCAGCGAAATGCCGTTGAAGAACGTGACCTTGACGTAGTGGGCGAACACATGGACCGACAGGAACCAGCCCTGCCCCTCGATGCCGTAGAACGGCGAGTTCCACTTCACCGCCTTGCGCACATCAGGCACGCATTGCGCGATGAGCGCGTCGAGGCGTTTGCCGACATCGCGCTTCCAGCCGGGCATCGCGGCGATGTAGGCCTGCACCGGGGCATCGCCGTCCGCCTTTGCGATTTGCGGATTGCCGCCCGAGAGCAGAACGGCCTTCTTGCTCTCAGACGCTTTCGGCTTCGTCTTACGCACCATGCCTCGCCTTCGCGGTCTTCTTTGCCTTCGACTGGCCATTCAAGACCGCAGCTGCCTTCACCAGCGTCGTGAAGGTACCGGCATCGATCCGCTCCCCTTCGTGGATGTCGATCGCCCGTCGCGTGTTGCCTTCGAGACTTGAATTGAAAAGCCGTGACGGGTCCGGGATGCTGGCCCCCTTGGCGAAGGTGAGTTTCACCACCTTCGTGTAGGTCTCGCCGGTGCAGATGATCCCGTTGTACGACCACACCGGAACGCCGCGCCATTTCCATTCCTCGATCGCGTCAGGGACGGCCTCCAGGATAAGCGCCCGCATGCGGGCGAGAGTCTCGCCGCGCCAGTCGCCGAGGTCACGGATGCGCCGGTCGATCAGCTTGGAGGCGGAATCGCCGTCCAGGGAGACGGCGGCCGCCTTTGCAGCACTTGGCGTCTTCGGCCTGGCCTTGCTGGTGGCTGGCCTTGCCTTCGCGATGTCTTGCCCGTGCTGGCTGGCTTTCGATCCGACAAGGCGTTCGCTCCTTCCCTGACGTTTTTAACATCGCAGCTAACCGCGGACGTCTGCGACAGTTTCAATCCGCGCGCGCCAGAATCTGTTCCAGCTTCGCAAGGAACTGCGACCACCCGGCCCTGGCGCCGCCATGGGCCTGCTTCTGATCCGGCCGGAAGCCCGACTGCTCCATGCGCAGGTGGGTGCCCGTGTCCGTTGGCGTGAGCGTCAATGTCACCACGCTCTTGAGATTGAAGGCCGCATCCGCGTGCGCGAAGTCCCATGTGTAGGACAGCGTCCTGTTCGGTTCGAGGACGAGGACCTCGCAGTCCAGCACGCCGCCCCATTCTCCGCTGAGATTGAAACGGTGACCCACGACCGGCTTGAAGTCGTTCTTCATCAGCCATTCCTCGATCAGGTGTGGCTGCGTGAGCGCGCGCCAGACCTTTTCCGGTGGCGCCGCGAGTTCCCGTTCGACGACGACAGAGAGCGTTTCGGTTGCGGCCTTGTTCATTGGTCCATCCTCTTGAGCAGATCTTCCAGACGATCGAATCGATTTTGCCAGAAGCCGGTCATCTGGCTGGTCCAGTCGATCAGTGGAGCAAGCGCGCTGAGCTGCGCGGCATAGTGCGTTTGCCGGCCTTCATGGCGATCGCGCACCAGCCCCGCTTCCTTCAGGACGCCGAGATGCTTCGAGACGGCGGGCTGGGAAACCCCGGCCCGGGTCGTGAGCGCCCCGACGGTCTGCTCGCCTTCGCGACACAGTCGCTCGAAGATGGCGCGCCTTGTCGGATCGGCGAGCGTCCTGAATAGCACATCGTGGGTATTCGACATGGAAATCCATAACCCTACAGTTATGGATTTATTTATAACCAAGGAGTTATGAATGAGTCAAGCGGTCGATGCCCGTCGCGCGCCGCTATCCGCGGGCGGTGCCGAGCATCACATCGAGCGCGCCCTTGACGATCGCTTCCAATTCCTTGCGCGGCGTCTGGGCGCGGGCGCGAATGGCGATGGTGTGGATGGTGGCGGCGGCGAGTTGCGACAGCACGGCCGGATCGGCGCCCTCCGGCAACTCACCCTTCTCCTTCGCGCGCCGGAAGCAGGCGGCGAACGCCTTGTCGAGTTCGGCAAGACCTTCCACCACCATGGCGCGGATGTCAGGGTCATGCACCGCTTCGGAAGCCGCGGTCATCACCGTGAAGCAGCCGCGCGGACCGGATTCGCCGGACAGATAGATATCGAGCGCCACCGCGTAGATCCGTTCCAGCCGCTGGCGGACCGGCAACTCGTTGCGGAAAATCCCGGCCATCGCGGCGCGCGCATCCTCGCGATAGCGCCGGTAGCTCTTGATGAAGAGCTCGCGCTTGTCGCCGAACGCGCCATACAGGCTCGGCCGGTTCATGCCCGTCGCAGCCGAGAGATCGTCGAGCGAGGTTGCCGCAAATCCATCCTTCCGGAACAGGTCGAGCGCCTTGCCGAGCGCGACGTCGGGCTCATAGGCGCGCGGCCGGCCGCGCCGCTTCGGCGGCACGGGGGAATCGATCTTCGTCACCGGCGGCTTCTTACTTTTTTGTACCATTTCGCAATAAATTCCTTGACCCGATTTATATTATGCGGAACAGTATAAAAATCAATCGGCCTCGCCGTTGCGGCTGGCCCGGTGGATCAACCGCCAAGGAGGCAACCATGGATCTGTATTTCTCTCCGCTGGCCTGCTCGCTGGCGACCCGGATCGCGCTGTACGAAGCCGGCGCCGAGGTCACCTATCTCGAGGTCGATCCCAAGACCAAGGTGGTGCAGAACGACGGCTCGGATTTCCGCCAGGTGAATCCGCTCGGGCTGGTGCCGACGCTGCGCACCGACGACGGGCTGGTGCTGACCGAGAACGCGGCGATCCTGCAATATGTCGCCGATCGTTTTCCGAACGCGGGCATCTCGGCCGCGTCAGGCATCGAACGCAGCCCGGCTGCACCAATGGCTGTGCTTCATCGGCACCGAACTGCACAAGGGCCTGTTCGTGCCGGTGCTGGACAAGACCGCGCCGGCGGAGATGAAAACCCACGTGCTCAGCAAGGGGCTTTCGCGGCTCGACTATCTCGACAACTACCTGAAGGACCGCGAATTCCTGCTCGATCATTTCAGTGTCGCCGATGCCTATCTCGTCACGATCATCAACTGGACGATGGCGACGCCGCCGATCGAGCTGGCGAAATGGCCCAGCGTGAAAGCCTATCACGAACGGCTGCGCGCTCGTCCGAGCATTGCCAAAGCGATCATCGAGGAGTTCGAACTCTACAAGGCCGAACTGGCGCGGCATAAGGCGGCGGCGTAAGGCACGTCCCTCCTTCGTCCCCGCGAAGAGCGGGGACGAAGTTCAAAACGGGCTCTCGCCGAGCCCCGGCACGTCCGCCGGTCGCGGGCCCGGCGCGGGCCAGTGAAAGCGGCGATCCGTTTCGGCAATCGCGATGTCGTTGATCGAGGCTTCGCGCCGGCGCATCAGGCCGTGCGCGTCGAACTCCCACTGCTCGTTGCCGTAGGAGCGGTACCACTGGCCGGCGCCATCACGCCATTCGTACTGGAAGCGCACCGCGATGCGGTTGCCGTCGAAGGCCCAGAGATCCTTGATCAGGCGATAGTCATGCTCCTTCGCCCATTTGCGGGTGAGGAATTCGACGATGGCCGCACGGCCCTCGAAAACCTCGGCGCGGTTACGCCAGCGGCTGTCCTCGGTGTAGGCGAGCGCCACGCGTTCGGGATCACGTGAATTCCAGGCGTCCTCCGCCATGCGCGCCTTCTGGGCGGCAGTCTCTCGGGTGAATGGCGGAAGCGGTGGACGCGACATCGAAACCTCCAGGAGCAATGAAGCGCCAAGTCTATCGTCGCGCCGCGCAGAGTCGATGGCCGTTCGCCTATCGGGCGATCGCTATTCCAGATCGGCCTTCATCAGGAGCCGCAGCGATTTCGGGATCGGCCTGGCCCTTCCCTCGCAGATGAAGGCGACGCGCACCCTGGCCTTGACCAGCACGTCGGCGCCGCGCCGCACCTCCTGCGCCAGCGTGATCGAAGCGCCCTTCACCGCGACCGGCCATGTCACGACGTCGAGCAGATCGTCCATCCGCGCCGGCCGCAGGAAGTCGATCTCCATCGAACGCACCACGAAAGCAAAGCCCGGCGTCTCCTCCTGCGCCTGTTCGAACAGCGCATGCTGATCGGCGCCCATCAGCCGCAGATGGTTGGTGCGCCCGCGCTCCATGAAGCGGAGATAATTGGCGTGATAGACGATGCCGGAAAAATCGGTGTCCTCGTAATAGACACGGACCTGCATGTGATGGCGGCCGTCGCGAATGTCGCCGTCGAGGATGTTCTTCATTTCACTCATGCGTTGCGACCGATAGCGACAGCGACTGGGCCGCAGCGCGCAGCCGCTTGTCCCGGGTCCAGATCAGCACCTCCGGCATAAGCGCTGCAGATGCCAGCAAATGTGCATCGACATAGCCGATGCCTAAACCCGACAATTTGCGGTCCATGATGAATTTCAGAACTTCATTCGCGCTTGCCGCCGTCGCTTGTGGAAGCCTGCTCAGATCATCGATCATTCCGCCGATGCCGGGCACATGTCCGAGCACCAGTTCACCGAGCACAAACGGGTGCATGACGACGTCACCCTGATCGAGAATGTGCACCAATTGAGATTCGGCACGACGGAAATGGTCGATCCAAATTGAAGTGTCGACCAATATCATCAGTCGAAACGGCGGCGTGGCGGCGCTTCGGCGTCCGGCTGGGTTCCCCCCATCCGCGCAAGGCGGCGCGCAGCTTCGCGCTCGACAAATGCCTTCAACGCTTCGCGCACAACGGCCGACTTTTCGGTTAGGCCGGCGTATTCCTGCGCCTTGGCGAACAACTCGTCATCGATTGCAATCGTGGTTCTCATCGGATCATCTCCGGCATCAAATATAGCATCATTTGGTGCCGATATCTATGCCTGATCGAGAGCTACGCCACGGCCGGCCCCGCAACGCCCAGCGTCACCAGCACGATTTCGGGGGGCACGCCGAGACGGAACGGCATCAGGCTGCAGCCGAGGCCGCCGGAGACCACGACGTCGCAATTCATGCGGATATGGCCATAGGCGAGTTGCTGCCCGGACGGCGCGATCGGCGACCAGCCCAACAGCCGCACCTGGCCGCCATGCGTGTGCCCGGAAAGCTGCAGCGCGACGCGTGAGGACGCGCGCCGGGCGATGTCAGGCTCGTGCGCCATCAGGATGACAGGTGCGTCGTCCGTGACCTTGCCGAGCGTGGCGCCGAGATCGTCGACGCCGATGCGCTTGAGCGTCCTGAAGCGGCGCGCCGGCGCATAGGCGAGTTGGTCGCCGAGGCCGGCCAGCCAGAACGGATGGCCATCCTTGCTCAGGCGCCTGGCGTCGTTTTCGTAGACCGGAATGCCGGCGGCCTGCAGCGCGCGGCCGGCGAGCGGCAGTCCCCGCCCTTCCCGCTGCACGGTCTTGTCTTCCCACCAATCGTGATTGCCGAGCACCGCATGTACGCCGAGCGGCGCCTTCAATCCGGCCAGCACGGCCGCCCATTCGGCGTCGGGGATGAAGCGCGTCACCTTGCGATGCCCGGCCACATAGTCGCCGAGCATCACGATCACGTCGGGCTTGAGCGCATTGGTGCGTTCGACGATCGCCTGGATATGATCGAGCGACATCCAGGGATCGCAGGCATGAAGGTCGGCGATGGCGGCGATCCTGAGTTGGAGACCGGCGGGCCATTTCGGCGGAGAAACGTGATAGCGCGCGACGCGAAGGCGGACGACGGGCGCGCTGAACCCGTAGGCGGTGGTGGAGACGCCCACCGCCCCCAGCCCGCCTGCGAATTTGAGAAAATGACGGCGTGTTAACATGTGATTTCAATCGTGATGCAGCGAAACAATGGTGGCGGATTGAGCCCGAATTGCGGTGCGTTTGTGCAGATCGTCAGCAGAGCCGCCGCAGCTTTTCACCAGCGGTTGTCTCCGATCAGCGCATCGAGCCGCGCCTTCAGCTCGTCCGGTGCGCGGTAATACCAGACGCCGCCGAGCAGGTCGTGAAACCGCTTGTCCGCCCGCGCCTCGCGTTCGATGCGCTCGATCGTTTCCATGCTGATGACGTCCTCGAGCGGGCCGGCGGCGAGCAGTGACAGCATCACCGGGTTGGATTCGATCTTCAGGATAGCGACGATCAGGTCGATCGCCCGGTCGGGATCTTCCTCGCGCAGATCGCGTTCGTAATCCATCATGGTGGAGAAATTGTCGTCACGGTCGCACCGGGATTTCGAATATTGCTCCACCCAGGCGCGCGCCAGCTCCGGCACCGACATCGACTCGCAGTCGAGCGGATGTTTCGGCCTGCGACCCGCCAGATAATCTGCCTGCCAGCCCTCGGTATCGGCGATCGCCTGGATGCGGTCGCTCAACGGCTCGTCGGGGCCGAAATAGATCCCGCCGAGCAGCCAGCACAGCCGTGCGTTATGCTGCGCTTCGGCCTCGATCCGCTCGATCACGCTGACGCCATGCGCATAGATCAGCGACATCATGAACTTGTCGTTGAGCTGCATCACGGTCGGCTTGTCGGGTTCGGAGCGCAGCACTTCGAGCGCGAGGTCGAGCGCGCGGCCGGGGTGCTTGTGCGGCAGGTGATCGAAATAAAGCATGGCCGACCAGGCAGCCCCGGTATGATCGCGGCGGCTCAGCCGCTGCAGCGCGCCCCACATCGAAGCCAGGTCTGATATCGCCAGCGCGTCGAGAAAGGCTTCAGTCTCGTCCGATGTCGCCAGTTGCGGCGCGGCCGCGATCAGAGCCAGCGTCTCGGCATCTTCGGTCGAACCCATCGTCATTGCACTCCACGGCAGATCGCCGGCGAGATGCCGGCACGTCCAGATCTGCCGTTAGTGTGCGGTTGGCTCGACCGGGTTCGAAGCGATCAATCGTCGCTGTCGCCGCCGCCGAACAGTCCGAACTGCGCCGGATCGCGGGCGGGCTCGGCGAGGCCGAGATGGCGGAAGGCGTGCGAGGTCAAGAGCCGGCCGCGCGGGGTGCGCTGCAGATAGCCGCACTGGATCAGGAACGGCTCGATGATGTCCTCGATGGCGTCGCGCGGCTCGGACAATGCCGCCGCCATGGTCTCGACGCCGACCGGACCGCCGCCGTAGTTCAGCGCGATCGTGGTGAGATAGCGCCGGTCCATGGCATCGAGGCCGGCGGCATCGACCTCCAGCGCGCTCAGCGCGTGATCGGCGATGGCGCGGTCGACGGAACTTGCATCCGCAGCGGAAGCAAAATCGCGCACGCGCCGCAGCAGCCTTCCGGCGATGCGCGGTGTGCCGCGGGCGCGGCGGGCGATCTCGTTGGCGCCGTCAGGCGTCATGCCGATATTGAGCACGCGGGCGCCGCGGGTGACGATCTTCTCCAGCTCTTCCTCGGTGTAGAAATTCAGTCGCACCGGAATGCCGAAACGGTCGCGCAGCGGATTGGTCAAGAGGCCCGCGCGCGTGGTGGCGCCGACCAGCGTGAATTTCGCGAGTTCGATCTTCACCGATCGCGCCGCAGGTCCCTCGCCGATGATGAGGTCGAGCTGGAAATCCTCCATCGCCGGATAGAGCACTTCCTCCACCGCCGGGCTGAGGCGATGGATCTCGTCGATGAACAGAACGTCGCGCTCTTCGAGATTGGTGAGCAGCGCGGCGAGATCGCCGGCCTTGGCGATGACAGGGCCGGAGGTGGCGCGAAAGCCGACGCCGAGTTCGCGCGCGACGATCTGCGCCAGCGTGGTCTTGCCGAGGCCGGGGGGACCGACGAACAGCACGTGATCCAGCGCCTCGCCACGCTTCCGCGCGGCTTCGATGAAGATCGAGAGATTCTTGCGCGCCTGCGCCTGGCCGACGAATTCCGAAAGCAATTGCGGACGCAGCGCGGTGTCGCCGACATCGTCGGAACGGCGTTCGGGCGTGACGATGCGGGAGGGCGGGTTCACCTGGCCAGTTCCTTCAGGCCGAGCCGGATCAACTGCGCGGTCTCCGCTTTCTCACCGGCGCTGCGCGAAGCGGCGGCGATGGCGGCTGCCGCCTGCGGCTGGCCGTAGCCGAGATTGACCAGCGCCGAGATCGCATCGGTTACCGGGCGCGGTGCGCGGTCGTTGTCGATCGCACCGGCCAGATGCACGACGGCCGGATCGATATTGGCGAACGCCGGCGCCTTGTCCTTCAATTCGCTGACGATGCGCTCGGCGACTTTCGGCCCGACGCCGGGCGTGCGCGACACCGCCGCCTTGTCGCGCAGCGCAATGGCGTTCGCCAGTTCGGCCGGCGGCAATGTCGAGAGCACGGCGAGTGCGACCTTGGCGCCGACGCCCTGCACGGTCTGCAGCAGGCGAAACCATTCGCGCTCGGTATCGGAGCGGAAGCCGAACAGTTTTATTTGATCCTCGCGGACATAGGTTTCGATCGACAGCACCGCCGCCTCGCCGGGCGACGGCAGCGCCTGCAGCGTGCGCGACGAGCAATGCACCTGATAGCCGACGCCGCCGACGTCGAGGATCACGTAATCCTCGCCGTAGGAATCGATCAGGCCCTTGAGCTTGCCGATCATAGGCTCGCCACGCGCAGCCGCAGCGCTGTGCCCTGGCGGTGATGCGCATGCGTGATCGCGATCGCGAGCGCATCGGCCGCGTCGGCGGATTTCGGTTCGGCCTTCGGCAGCAGGATCTTCAGCATGACCGCGATCTGGTTCTTGTCGGCATGGCCGGCGCCGACCACGGTCTTCTTGACCTGGTTGGGGGCGTATTCCGCAACGGCAAGGCCGAACATCGCCGGCGCCAGCATGGCGACGCCGCGGGCCTGGCCGAGTTTCAGCGTCGCGACGCCGTCCTTGTTGACGAAGGTCTGCTCCACCGCGGCCTCCATCGGCCTGAAATCGCCGAGCACGGCGGCGAGCCCCTCATGAATAGCCAGCAGGCGGCTCGCCAGCGGCAGATTGTCCGGCGGCTCGACCGAGCCGCAGCCGATGAAGACGAGGCGGTTGCCCTCGGTCTCGATCACGCCCCAGCCGGTGCGGCGCAGGCCGGGGTCGATGCCGATGATCCGGACGGGTTGGCGAATTGGTGGAGATGTCATGGCGTAGTGATAACGCCAGAGCGGCATGAACGAAACATAAAGAGAACGGGTATCCCCTGCCGCGGTATTGCCGTTCCCCATCAGTCGCCCCTGCAAACGCAGGGACCCATTGCCACAGGCGGCTGTCGGACGAAAGGCGTCAACCGCCCTGCCATGATCGATAAACAACGCGGTATGGGTCCCTGCGTTCGCAGGGACGACGAGTTACCCGCCCATCTTGGCGACCAGCGCGTCGGATATCTCGAAATTGGCGTAGACGTTCTGGACGTCGTCGTGCTCGTTCAGCAGGTCCATCAGCTTGAGCAGCTTCTCGCCGGTCTCGTCGTCGACGGCGACCGTGTTCTGCGGCTTCCAGGTCAACGCCGCCTTGCGGGCCTCGCCGAACTTCGCCTCCAGCGCTTTCGCGACCTCGCGGAAGGTTTCCTGCGAGGCGTAGACCTCGTGGCCATTCTCGCTCGAGATCACGTCGTCGGCGCCCGCCTCGATCGCCGCGTCCAGCATGGCGTCGTCGGAAGCGACGCTGGAATCATATTCGATGATGCCGGTGCGATCGAACATGAAGGCGACCGAACCGGTTTCGCCGAGATTGCCGCCCGATTTGGTGAAGAAGGAGCGGATGTCGGAGGCGGCGCGGTTGCGGTTGTCGGTCAGCGCCTCGACGATGACGGCGACGCCGCCGGGCCCGTAGCCCTCGTAGCGGATTTCGTCATAGTTCTCGCTTTCGCCGCCGGTCGCCTTCTTGATCGCGCGCTCGATATTGTCCTTCGGCATGTTTTCCTGGCGCGCCGCGATGATGGCCGCGCGCAGCCGCGGGTTCATGGCCGGATCCGGGGTTCCGAGCTTGGCCGCGACCGTGATTTCGCGGGCCAGCTTGCCGAACAATTTCGACTTCTGGGCATCCTGCCGACCCTTGCGGTGCATGATGTTCTTGAATTGGGAATGGCCGGCCATGCGGGGGTCTCTTGGATTCGTCGGATGCAGGTATGGGATGAAAGCGCGGCCTTATAGGCCCGTAATCGGGCAAAATCAAAGATTTGCAACCAAAGTCGTGTCCGCCTGCCGGAATATCAGGCAGTTGTTAACCAGGATTTCATGCTCGGATGAGAGGATTTCGGACCCTTCCTCAACCTTTACGAGACATCATGGCGTTCCGTCTGTTCGCAAAACGGGTACCGGAACCGGCGGCGCCGACCGCTGACCCCAAAGCTCCGGTGGCCGCCGCGCCCGAGTCCATGGCTGGCGACGGCGATTTGGCTCGGGAAATCCTCGAGCTGCTGGAAATCGAACTCGGCGCCATGATCCGGCAGCTCGAGCGCGCGGCCAATTCCGTAGCCGGAGGCGCCGAGGCGACCGCGGCGACGCTGTCGACCATCCGCCAGCGCACCGATGCGCTGACGAACCGAACCAGCGCGGCCCAGGGCACGGCCGCGACCTTTTCACAGGCTGCCGACAAGTTTACCCAATCGGCGCAGGGGATCGGCGACCAGGTGCGCGACGCCGGCAAGCTGGCCGACCAGGCCAGCGCCGCCGCCCGCGAAGCCAGCGCCAACGTGGATCGCCTGCGGGAATTGTCGGCGGCGATCGGCAACGTCGTCAACCTGATCGCACAGATCGCACGGCAGACGACGCTGCTCGCGCTCAACTCCACCATCGAGGCGGCGCGTGCCGGCGCGGCCGGCCGCGGCTTTGCCGTTGTCGCCACCGAGGTGAAGGCGCTGGCGGTGCAGACCCAGAACGCGACCGAGGAGATCAGCAAGAAGATCGAGGCGCTGCAGCGCGACGCGGCCGGCTCGGTCGACGCCGTGCACCGCATCTCGCAGGCCATCGAGGCGATCCGCCCGGTGTTCGACAACGTCAACGGCGCGGTCGCCGAGCAGAGCGCGACCACAGGCGAAATGGCCGACAACGCAGCTTCCGCTTCGAGCTTCATCGGCTCGGTCGGCAACAGCGCCACCGAGATCGACAACGCGACCAGGGAAGCCGAGGCCCACGGCGAAAGCGTCGCCAGGGCGGGGCGCGCTGTCACGAATTTTGCGCAGAAGCTCAAGTCACGCTGCGCCGTGCTGCTGCGACAGGGCGAGAAGGAAGGCGACCGGCTGGAGCGCCGCAAGAACGACAGGATGCCTTGCAGCCTCAAGATCGAAATTACCACTCCGCGCGGGCTGATATCAGCACCGGTCTACGAAATCTCGATGGGCGGCATTCTGGTCGGTGGCGCAAACGCGGAGGCGCTGGCGCAGGGCGAGAGCTTCAGCGCGACGCTGGCGGATGTCGGCGCCTGCCGGATTCGCATCGTCCAGCGGTCGAGCGCCGGCGCGCACGCACAGTTCGAACGACCAGATGCGGTGCTGACCGAGAAGATCGAAGACAAATTGTGGTCGATCCAGGACGACAACACCGAGGCGGTAACCCGCGCGATCGAAGCGGGCGTGGCGCTGACGAAGATTTTCGAGAACGGCGTCAAGAGCGGCGCCATTTCGATCGAGGACATGTTCGACAACGACTATGTCCGATATCCCCGATACCAATCCCGTGCAGTACCGCACGCGGTTCCTGGACTGATGAGCCGATCGCGCTGCCGGCGATCCAGGAAGCCGCTGCTCGCCAGCGACCAGCGCATGGTGTTCTGCGCCTGCAGTCGACCGCAACGGCTATCTCCGCGTTCACAACAAGATCTATTCGCAGCCGCAGCGGCCGGGCGACGTCACCTGGAACACCGCCAATTGCCGCAACCGCCGCATCTTCGACGACCGCGCGGGCCTGTCTGCGGCGCGCAACGTGCGGCCCTATCTGATTCAGAATTACGCGCGCGACATGGGCAGCGGTGTCATCGTGATGATGCGCGAGATCGACGTGCCGATCCGCGTCTCGGCCGGCATTGGGGCGGCTTCCGCACGGCCTACAGGCTCTAACTCGCGCGCGCGTTCGACGCTGCCCGGCAGCGGCGCAACGTTTCGCTCGGCATTTCGCCAAACATCACACGATAATAGGCGCTAAAACGACCGAGGTGCGAAAAACCGTTTCGTAACGCCAGCGTCGTCACGTTGACCTCGGCGTCGGACCGCAGAAGTTCGTCACGTACCAACTGCAGCCTGGCCTGCCGGAGGAAAACGTTCGGCGTCGTGGCACGCCACTGACGGAACCCGGCCTGCAGCGACCGCAGGCTGACGCCGAGGTGAGCGGCAACATCCGAAACGGTGATTGGCGTAGCTGCATTGTCCGCCATGAACCGCTCGGCGCGGCGGATCACTCCCGGAACGGGCGCCGGCGCGTCCTCGGCCATCGCCTCGCTGTAGTTATGCGCATGCTGTTGCAGCAGCAGCGTGAGCAGGTATTCGTCAAAAGCTGCCCTCGCAGCGCCGGTGAGGATCACGCCACCGTCCTCGGTGGACCACAGATAAGCCAGCGTGCGCCGCCATATCGGCTCGAAATCCGGCGAGAAGGGCTGCAGTGCGAACCGAAGCGGCTGCTTCAGCGGACGGCCGAGCCATCGTGAGCACAGCGTCTCCAGAGCATCGGCATCCAGTCGAACCGCTTTCTGAACAAACGCCTGGTCGAAACGCAGGCGCGTCTCGAATCCGGCGGAGAACGGCAAGGTTTGGCCACGGCGCCATTCGGCGCGGTGGCCGCCCTGAACGCTGGAGGCGCTGCCGTCAGCACACTGCATCATCAGGAACAGGCGCGGAAAATCGCCGGCGTCGATGTCCACCGCCACCCCATAGGATAGCTCGACCAATGGCTGCGAGGTGGGCTGCGTGACTTCCAGCACGACATCCACCTTTCGCGCCGGACCGGTAATCTGGACCGTATGCGGACAGTAGACCCTGGTAACGGCGTCGATCGCTTCATCCAGATCACGGGTGCGCATATCGCCTCCCTCGTCCTGAACCTTCTTCGTCGCAGGTGGTTAGATTTCGTCAGGCAAGGCGGGCAGTCCAGCCTCTTTTTCGCGCAAAGCGGCCAGCCCTGCGTAAAGCGGATATCGGGCTGACGTCAGCGCATTATCATCCTGAGACGACGGCTGAGATAGGAGATGCAAATGGCGCAATCCGGGACAGCAGAGCTCATGAGGCAGATCGCCGCGCCGCCGGAAAAAATCCCGATAACGCTTGTTGTCAATGGAACCCGGGCAAAACTGACGGTCGCTCCGTGGACGACCCTGCTCGACGCACTGCGCGACCGTCTCGACCTGACCGGCACCAAGAAGGGCTGCGATCACGGCCAATGCGGCGCCTGCACCGTGCTGGTCGACGGCCGGCGGATCAACTCCTGCCTGACGCTGGCGGTGATGAAGGAAGGCGCCGAGATCACCACCATCGAGGGCCTTGCGACGCGACGGCGCGCTGCATCCGCTGCAGCAGGCCTTCATCGATCACGATGCATTTCAATGCGGCTACTGCACGTCGGGACAGATCTGCTCGGCCGCGGGCCTGATCGCCGAGGGCAAGGCAAGGACGGCCGACGAAATTCGCGAACTCATGAGCGGCAACATCTGCCGCTGCGGCGCCTATCCGAACATCGTGGCGGCGATCCAGCAGGCGATGGAGCGATCATGACCCCGTTCCACTACGCACGCGCCAACGACGTCGCCGACGCCATCCGTCAGATCGCCGCCGATCCGTCCGCGAAGTTCATCGCGGGCGGCACCAATCTGATCGACCTGATGAAGTACGATGTCGAGCACCCGGCCCGGCTGATCGACATCTCGCGATCTGCCGCTGCAAGAGCGTCGAGGAGACGCCGGACGGCGGCCTTCGCATCGGCGCGCTGGTGCCGAACTCCGACCTCGCCTACCACCCGCTGATCGAGCAGCGCTATCCGCTGCTCGCGAGCGCGATCCTGGCCGGCGCCTCGCAGCAACTGCGCAACATGGCATCGACCGGCGGCAACCTCCTGCAGCGCACGCGATGCTTCTACTTCTATGACGCCGTAACGCCGTGCAACAAGCGCCAGCCCGGCAGCGGCTGCTCGGCGATCAACGGCATCAACCGCATCAATGCGATCCTCGGAACCAGCGAAGCCTGCATCGCCACGCATCCTTCCGACATGTGCGTCGCGCTTGCGGCGCTCGAGGCCATCGTGCATGTCGCTGGCCCCGCCGGGGCGCGCACAATCGCGTTTGCGGATTTCCATCGGCTGCCCGGCGACACGCCGCAGCGCGACACCAATCTGGAGCCCGACGAGATCATCACCGCCATCGAGCTTCCGCCGAAGGGCTTTAGCGCGAACTACTCCTACCTGAAGATCCGCGACCGCCTGTCCTATGCGTTTGCCCTGGTATCGGTGGCGGCAGCGCTCGAACTTGAAGGCGACACGATCAAGGAGGCGCGCCTGGCGCTCGGCGGCGTCGCGCACAAGCCATGGCGCGATCCGGCGGCCGAAGCCGCCCTGCGCGGACAGCGCGTCGGCGCAGAGCGCATTCGCGCAAGCCGCCGACCTGCTGCTGCAGGGCGCCAGGGGCTACGGGCACAACGACTTCAAGATCGGGCTGGCGCGGCGCGCCATCGTGCGGACGCTGAGCCAGGCCGCGCGCGGCACGCCGCAATCGCAATCCGTCAAGAAGATCCGGTGAGCGCCATGGCATCCTATATCGGGACAGCTACATCCCGCGTCGACGGCAGGGCCAAGGTCACCGGCGAAGCCAGATATGCCGGTGAGTTCAACGTCCCCGGCCTCGTTCATGGCTATGTCGTCGGATCGACCATTCCGAGAGGGTCGCATCGGCCGCATCGATGCCAGCGGAAGCATTGCGCGTCCCCGGCGTCATCGACGTCCTCACCCATCAGCATCGGCCGCCGATGCCCGACAGCGACGACGCCTACAAGGACGACGTCGCACCGGAGAAGGGATCGCCCTATCGCCCGCTTTACGACGACAGGATCCTGTTCAACGGACAGCCGGTCGCGCTGGTGCTGGCCGAGGATTGGGAAACGGCGCGTTTCGCCGCTTCGCTGGTGCGGGTCGAATACCGGAAAGAGCCGCACGTCACCGATCTGCAAGCGCAGCGCGACAAGGCCTTCATCGTCGAAAAGCCCGAGAAGCCGCGCGGCAATGCCGAGAAGGCGTTCGCGGCGGCCGATACGCGCCACGAGGCCGAGTATTTCATCCCGACCGAGTACCACAATCCGATGGAACTGTTCGCCTCGACGGCGATCTGGGACGACGGCAAGCTCACGGTCTACGACAAGACGCAAGGCGTGCAGAACGTGCAGCAATATCTTTGCGGCGTGTTCGAGATGCAGCCGGACGAGATCAACGTCATGTCGCCCTATATGGGCGGCGGTTTCGGCGCAGGCCTGCGCCCGCAATACCAGGTGGTGCTGGCGGTGCTGGGGGCGCGCGCGCTGAAGCGGCCGGTCCGCGTCGTGCTGGACCGGCGCGCAGATGTACGGGCTCGGTTATCGCCCGGCGACCATCGAACGTCTCGCGCTCGGCGCCAAGGCTGGCGGCACACTCGACGCCATCATGCACGAGGCGATCGCGGTGACCTCGCAGTTCGAGGAATTCTCCCGCAACGATACCGGCTGGGCAGACCTGCTCTACAAGACCCCCAACACGAAATTCGTGCACAGGCTGGCGCGGCTGGACGTTCCGACCTCCTCCGACATGCGCGCGCCGGGCGCTGCGACGGGCGTCTATGCGCTCGAATGCGCGATGGACGAACTTGCCATCGCGCTCAAGATCGATCCGGTGCAGTTGCGCCTGCAGTGCTATTCCGACCGCGACCAGAACACCGACCTTCCCTATTCCAGCAAGCAGTTGCGCGAATGCTACCGGCAGGGCGCCGCGGCGTTCGGCTGGGACAAGCGCAATCCGGAACCGCGCTCGATGCGCGACGGCAGCGACCTGGTCGGCTGGGGCATGGCGACCGGCGTATGGGAAGCGCTGCAGATGCCGGCCGCGGTCCGCATCGTGCTGACCGCCAACGGGCATGCGGAGGTGGCGACGGCCGCCTCCGACATCGGCACCGGCACCTACACGATCATGGCGCAGGTCGCGGCCGACATGCTTGGCCTGCCGATCGACAACATCAGCGTCAAGCTCGGCGACTCGACGCTGCCGCAATGTCCGGTCGAGGGCGGATCGTGGATCGCAGCCTCGGTGTGCCATGCGATTGCGAACACGGCTCGCGCGGTTCGCGAGGAGTTGCTGAAGCTTGCGCAAGCCGCATGAAGGACTCGCCGCTGGCCGGCGCCAATGCGGACGAGGTTGCGCTGGTCGGACGGCAAGATCGTCAGCAAGCGGGATGCGACCCGCGCGGTTTCGATCGCAAGCGCGATGCAGCACGGCAATGCCGATCGTATCGCCAGGGAGGAGACCAACAGTTTCGAGGAAGACAAGCCGCATGCGCACAACACGCACTCGGCCGTCTTTGCCGAGGTCAAGGTGGATGAGGAGCTTGGCGTCATCCGCGTCACCCGCGTCGTCGACGCGGTCGCGGCCGGGCGCATCCTCAACCCAAAGACCGCGCATAGCCAGGTGATGGGCGGCGTGGTGTGGGGCATCGGCATGGCGCTGCACGAGGAAGCGCTGTTCGACCATCAGTTCGGCCGCGTCATGAACGCCAATATCGCCGAGTATCACGTGCCGGTTAATGCCGACGTGCATGACATCAAGGTCATCTTCGTCGACGAGCCCGACGAGACCATCAATCCGCTCGGCATCAAGGGCCTCGGCGAAATCGGCATCGTCGGCGTCGCGGCGGCGATCGCCAACGCGGTCTATCACGCCACCGGAAAGCGCGTGCGCGATCTGCCGATCACGCTGGACAAGGTGATTGAGTTCGAATGAATCGCGGGTGCGCGTGATCAGGCCCAGAAGCCCGGCGTCGCCGGCTCCAGCCGGCCGCCGACGCGCACCGGCGCGACGCGTAGCGCAAGGCCCGTCGCATCGTCGGTCTCGACCGCGACGCCGCTGAGCGTCGCCGCGCCCGCCGCCGGTTCGAAACGGCCCGACGGAATGCCGGTCGTGAACCGCCGCAGCGGCTCTTCCTTCTGCATGCCGATGACGGAATCATAATCGCCGGTCATGCCGGCGTCGGTCATGTAGGCGGTGCCGCCCGACAGGATCTGGTGATCGGCGGTCGGCACATGGGTATGGGTGCCGACGACGAGGCTGGCGCGGCCGTCGCAGAAATAGCCGATGCCCTGCTTCTCGCTCGACGCCTCGCCATGGAAATCCACCACGATCGCGTCCGCCGCCTCGCGCAGCGGGCAGGCCTCGAGTTCGCGGTTGAGGATCGCGAACGGATCATCGAACGGCGTCATGAACACGCGGCCGATGGCATTGACGACGAGCGCGCGCTTGCCGTTCTTGGTATCGACCAGCGCCGCACCGCGGCCCGGCGTGCCCTTTGGAAAATTGGCGGGGCGGACCAGCCGCGGCGCGCGCTCGATGAACACCAGCGCCTCGCGCTGATCCCAGGCGTGATTGCCGAGAGTGATCGCATCCGCGCCGGCATCGAGAAATTCCTGGTAGATCGCCTCGGTGATGCCGAAGCCGCCGGCGGAATTCTCGCCATTGACGACGACGAGATCGAGCGCCCAGTCCCTGACCATGCCGGGCAGATATTCCGCGATCGCGGTGCGCCCTGCCCGGCCGACCACGTCACCCACGAATAGAATACGCAAAGTTCAGCTCCGGAAATCGAACATCTTCTTTTCCGTTAGCACATAATCCAGCGCCACGTCGTGCGGCAGCGCGGGAACCGCCTTGATTTCCTGCACCGCGAATGCGACGCCGACCGCGGTGATGGCCTTCGCCTTGCGCAGATGGGCGAGCGTGAAGTCGTAATGTCCGGCGCCATAGCCGATGCGGTGGCCCTGCCGGTCGAATGCCGCCAGCGGCACCAGCATGATATCGGGCACGAGTTCTGCGGCCGCCGGCGACGGCTCGAGGATGCCGAGCGGCCCGAGCATCAGCCGGTCGTCCGGCGACCACGCGCGAAACGCCAGCGATTTTCCGCGCGACAGCACCGCGGGCAACGCCAGCCTCGCGCCCTGTTCGGCAAGTTTTCGCATCAACGGCGCGGGATCGATCTCGCTGCGGATCGGCGAATATCCCGACACGACCATGCCGGGCGCGATCGCCAGCGGCAGGCCGCGTTTCGCCATCGCCTGCGCCGCAGCGGCGCGCTGCGCGTCGCTCAACGCGTCGCGCTTTGCCAGCGCGGCGGCACGGAGATCGGCCTTGGAGGGGATTGCCGTCATGCAGGATCTTGTTCCGCTGTCGTCAGCCGCCGTGTGCGCAATTGCGCGCCGGGCGGATGATGCAGGATTCCAGAGACGTTCGCGATCAAACGGCGAGGCCGCGGCGTACTGGATACTCCGCCTTCGCGGAGCATGACGGCAATGCCCCCACGGCCTTCGGAATAAGCTTGGCAGTCCAAAACAACAGTGCGAGGCCGCGAACGCCGTTGAAGCACTCGATCCCGGAGTTCCCTACGAAAGTAGGTGGGCACCATATGTCCGGGTCCACGGACCCGGCCAGGGACAGTTCCCTAAAGGATCGATAAGGCCCCGGGGATATATGGCTCCTGACGCACGACGCAGCTTCGCAAGGCACAATGTAGGCGTTACAGCCCCGATCCGCCAGCGCTAACGCGGGGGCGTCAGCCGATGGCGACGCCGCCGCCGATGGTGCGGTTCAGCATCTGCGTGGTCTTTTCGATGCGGTCGGCCGCGGCATTGAGCGCGTTGGCGACGGCCACCTGCGTGGCCTTGGCGCGATCGGTCGCCGCGACGCGGACGTTGCTCAGGGTTTCGATCTCGCCTTCCAGCGCGCGGATGCGCGCGTTGGCATCGACCAGTTCGTCGCACACCGTGAGCGCGGCCATCACCGTGAGCCGCGCATCGCCGATCTCGCCGAACTTGCCGCGCAGCTCTCCGACCCGCGATTCCAGGCTTTCGGCGAGCTTGAGCAGCCGCACCTCCTGGCCTTCCTCGCAGGCCATGCGGTACTGCCGGCCGTTGATGGTGACGTTGATGTGGCTCATTCGTCCTCTCCCGCATCGAGCACCGCACGGATGGTGCCGATCGCGGCGTCCAGCTTCTCGGCGATCTCGCGGTTGGAGCGCTCCAGCCGCCGCGTCTTCACCAGCGACCCGTCGAGTTCGTCGGCCAGCCGCGAGCGATCGGCGCCGAGCGCCTGGATGCGGCTCGCCAGTTCGTTCTCGTCGCGGTCGGCGTCGCGACGCCGCTCGGCCGCGGCTTCGAGGGCATCGAGCGCCAACATCAGCCGCCGCGTGGCGGCGTCGATGTCGACCTGGACCGGCTCGGCATTGCCGGACCCGTTGGCGTGACGATCGCTCATGGGAGACAGCGCGCACCTTGGATAGGCTCGGCCGCACAGCAAAATCGGCGGTTCGGCAAGCGGTTAGAGGACGAAATTTACGTGGCAAGCGAGGCGAGCGCAACGCCGACGCGAAACTATGCACCGCTAGATCGCACGATCCGCTGCCTTGGCCAGACAGTGGCTTTTCCGGTGACCGGCGGCGCTTTTCAGCGCCGCGCCACAGGCCACTTTTCGCACCGGAAGCGCCTTTCCTTGCCTTGAACTCACGGGATTGAGGTGCTATCCAGCCCCCGACTTTCCCTTATTCCACGCCCGTATTGCGGCCATTCGCCCGATACGTACCAGCAACCAAGCACCTCATTTCAGGCGGATTTTCATCATGACGCAGGTCGATCATACCCGTATGGCCAATGCGATCCGTGGCCTTGCCATGGACGCCGTCGAGAAGGCGAAATCCGGCCATCCCGGCTTGCCGATGGGCGCCGCCGACATCGCGACCGTGCTGTTTACACAGTTTCTGAAGTTCGACGCCGCGGCTCCGAACTGGCCGGACCGCGACCGATTCGTGCTGTCGGCCGGACACGGTTCGATGCTGCTCTATGCGCTCCTGTACCTGACCGGCAACAAGGACATGACGCTCGACCAGATCAGGAATTTCCGCCAGCTCGGATCGCTGACGCCGGGACACCCCGAGAATTTCCACACCAAGGGCATCGAGACCACCACCGGTCCGCTCGGCCAGGGCATCGCCACCGCGGTCGGCATGGCGCTTGCGGAAAAGATGCTGGCCGCCGAGTTCGGCAAGAAGGTGGTCAGCCACCACACCTATGTGCTCGCCTCCGACGGCGACCTGATGGAGGGCGTGTCGCAGGAAGCGATCGCCATGGCCGGGCACTGGAAGCTCAACAAGATGATCGTGCTGTACGACGACAACGGCATCTCGATCGACGGCCCGACCTCGATCTGCCGATTCGGTCGACCAGGTGAAGCGCTTCAAGTCGGCGGGCTGGGCCGCCGAACTGATCGACGGCCACGATCCCAAGGCCATTGCGGCGGCGATCACCCGTGCGCAGAAATCCGGCAAGCCGTCGCTGATCGCCTGCAAGACCACCATCGGCTACGGCGCGCCGACGCGCGCCGGCACGGCGAAGGCCCATGGCGAGGCGCTCGGCGCCGACGAGCTCAAGGGCGCCAAGGAAAAGCTCGGCATTTCGCTGGAAGCCTTCTCGGTGCCCGACGACGTGCTGAACGCCTGGCGTGCAGCCGGCAGCCGTGGCGCTGTGGCGCGCCAGGAATGGGAGGGCGTTTTCGGCGAGCTCGGCCCGCGCAAGCGCGCCGAATTCGAGCGGCGGCTGCGGCATGAGCGGCCGGCGGCGCTTTCGAAGGCGTTGCGGGCGCACAAGAAGGCGCTGCTGGAAGCGCCGCAGAATATCGCCACGCGGAAATCATCGGAGTCCGCCATCGAAGCGATCGCGGCTGCGATGCCGATGGAATTCCTCGCCGGCTCCGCCGACCTCACCGGCTCCAACAACAACAAGGCGAAATCCGCGGTGGCGTTTTCGGCCAAGACGCCGAAGGGCCGCTTCATCCATTACGGCATCCGCGAGCACGGCATGGCCGCGGCGATGAACGGCATCTTCCTGCACGGCGGCTTCGCGCCGAACGGCGCGACCTTCCTGGTGTTCACCGACTACGCCCGTCCGGCGATGCGGCTGGCTGCGCTGATGGGCACCGGCGTCGTCTATGTGATGACCCACGATTCGATCGGGCTCGGCGAAGACGGCCCGACGCACCAGCCGGTCGAACATCTGGCGGCCTTGCGCGCCATGCCCAACATGCGCGTGTTCCGGCCCGTGCGACGCCGTCGAGGTGACGGAATGCTGGGAGCTGGCGCTCAATCGGACCGATGGCCCGACCGTGCTGGCGCTGACCCGCCAGAACCTGCCGCAGCTCCGAACGACTGCTCCGAACGACAACCCGTGCGCGCACGGCGCCTATGAACTGGTCGCGGCGCAGGGCGAGGCCAAGGTGTCGCTGTTCGCCTCGGGCTCCGAGGTCGAGATCGCAGTCGCCGCCCAGAAGCAACTGGCCGAGCGCGGCGTTGCGTCGCGGGTAGTCTCGGTACCCTCGCTCGAACTTTTGCTGGCGCAGCCGGCGGACCGGCGGAAGGCCATCATCGGCAACGCCCCGGTCAAGATCGCCATCGAAGCCGCGGTGCGCTGGGGCTGGGACGCCGTGATCGGCCAGGATGGTGAATTCATCGGCATGCACGGCTTCGGCGCCAGCGCGCCCGCCAAGGAGCTTTACAAGCACTTCGGAATTACAGCCGAGGCCGCCGTTAACGCTGCCCTGAAGCGCTTGGCGTGACGGTTGAGATTGCTGGGAAAAAGGACTACCTAAAGCCCCATCTTGACCGTTCCCGCCCGGCCGAACCGGGCGTTCCGCCGTAAGCCCCTCGTGGAACGTTTCCGCGGGGATGGCGCCAGCTATCAGAGGAGACACGAGTATGGCAGTCCGGGTCGCGATCAACGGATTTGGCCGCATCGGCCGCAACGTCCTGCGGGCGATCGTCGAAGTCCGGCCGCAAGGACATCGAAGTCGTCGGCGATCAACGATCTCGGTCCGGTCGAGACCAACGCCCACCTGCTGCGCTTCGACTCCGTGCACGGCCGCTTCCCCGGCACGGTCACCGTCGACGGCGACTCGATCGACCTCGGCAGCGGCAAGATCAAGGTCACCGCCGAGCGCGATCCGGCGAAGCTGCCGCGCAAGGACGCTCGGCGTCGACATCGCGCTCGAGTGCACCGGCATCTTCACCGCCAAGGACAAGGCCTCCGCGCACCTGACCGCCGGCGCCAAGCGCGTGCTGGTCTCGGCGCCCGCCGACGACGCCGACGAGACCATCGTCTACGGCGTCAACCACGACACCCTGACCAAGGACCATCTGGTCGTCTCCAACGGCTCCTGCACCACCAACTGCCTGGCCCCGGTCGCCAAGGTGCTGCAACGACCGGTCGGCATCGAGACGCGGCTTCATGACCACGATCCACGCCTACACCGGCGACCAGCCGACGCTCGACACCATGCACAAGGATCTCTATCGCGGCCGCGCCGCGGCGATGTCGATGATCCCGACCTCGACCGGCGCCGCCAAGGCGATCGGCCTGGTGCTGCCGGAACTGAAGGGCAAGCTCGACGGCGTCGCGATCCGCGTGCCGACCCCGAACGTCTCGGTGGTCGACCTCAAGATCGTCGCCAAGCGCGCGACCGACGCCAAGGAAATCAACGAGGCGATGAAGCGCGCCGCCGAGCAGCAGCTGAAGGGCGTCCTCGGCTACACCACGGCGCCGAACGTCTCGATCGACTTCAACCACGATCCGCACTCGTCCACCGTTGCCACTGGACCAGACCAAGGTGCAGAACGGCACGCTGGTGCGCGTGCTGTCCTGGTACGACAACGAATGGGGCTTCTCCAACCGCATGGCCGACACCGCCGTGGCGATGGGGAAGCTGCTCTAACGCAACTCTCGTGTCCCGGACGCGGCGCGGCACGAAGTGACGCGACGCAGAGCCGGGGCCCATCCAACGCAGGTCCCGGTTCAGCACAGCGGCACTTCGCGCCGCAGTGCGCCCGGGACGAGAGACCTCCCGATGACAAAGACATTCCGCACCCTCGATGACGTCGATGTGAAGGGCAAGCGCGTGCTGGTGCGCGTCGACCTCAACGTGCCGATGGAGGACGGCCGGTCAGCGACGACACGCGGCTGCGAGCGCGTCGCGCCGACCATCACCGAGATTGCGGACAAGGGCGGCAAGGTGATCCTGCTGGCGCATTTCGGCCGGCCGAAGGGCACGCGACGCCAAGGATTCGCTGAAGCCCGTCGCCGAGGCGCTGTCGAAGGTCCTCGAGCAAGCCGGTCGCCTTCGCCGACGACTGCATCGGCGAAGCCGCGGCCAAGGCCGTCGCGGCGATGAAGGACGGCGACGTCCTGCTGCCTGGAAAACACCCGCTTCCACGCGGCGAGGAGAAGAACGACCCGGCCTTCGTCGGCCGAGCTGGCCAAGCTCGGCGACCTCTAGGTCAACGACGCCTTCTCCGCCGCGCACCGCGCGCATGCCTCGACCGAAGGCCTCGGCCACATGCTGCCGGCCTATGCCGGCCGCACCATGCAGGCCGAACTCGACGCGCTGGGCAAGGCGCTGGAAGCACCGACCAAGCCCGTGATCGCCATCGTCGGCGGCGCCAAGGTCTCGACCAAGCTCGACCTGCTCGAAAACCTGGTCAGCAAGGTCGACGCGCTGGTCATCGGCGGCGGCATGGCCAACACCTTCCTGCACGCGCAGGGCGTCGGCGTCGGCAAGTCGCTGTGCGAGAAGGACCTGGCCGACACCGCGCGCGAGATCATGGACAAGGCCGAGGCTGCGAACTGCGCGATCATCCTGCCGGTCGACGTCGTGGTCGCCGAGCGAGTTCGCGGCCAACGCGCCGTCGCATGCCTATGGGCTCGACGCGATCCCGGCCGACGAGCATGATCCTCGACGTCGGCCCGCAATCGATCGCGCGGATGTCACGCCGCGATCGACGACGCCGCGACGCTGGTCTGGAACGGCCCGCTCGGCGCGTTCGAGATGCCGCCGTTCGACACGCGGCACCGATGGTCGCCGCCAAGCACGCCGCGGCGCTGACCAAGGCGGGGAAGCTGGTCGCGGTGGCCGGCGGCGGCGACACGGTCGCGGCGCTGAACCAGGCCGGCGTGGCCGACGACTTCACCTATCGTCTCGACCGCCGGCGGCGCGTTTCTTGAATGGATGGAAGGCAAGCCGCTGCCGGGCGTCGAGGTGCTGAAGCTGCGCTAATCGAAATTCCATGAAGCGCCGGCGGCGCTTGAAATGACAGGAGATTATGAATGGCCCGCATTACCCTGCGACAGCTGCTCGATCACGCCGCCGAGCACGGCTACGGCGTGCCGGCGTTCAACATCAACAACATGGAACAGGCGCTGGCGATCATGGAGGCGGCCGACGCCGTCGACGCGCCGGTCATCATCCAGGCCTCGCGCGGCGCGCGCTCCTACGCCAACGACATCATGCTCAAGCACATGATCGACGCCCTGACCGAAATCTATCCGCACATCCCGGTCTGCATGCATCTGGACCACGGCAACGAACCCGCCACCTGCATGACCGCGATCCAGTCCGGCTTCACCTCGGTGATGATGGACGGCTCGCTGAAGGCCGACGGCAAGACGCCCGGCGACTACGACTACAATGTCGACGTCACCAAGACGGTCGCCGACATGGCCCATCTCGGCGGCATCTCGGTCGAAGGCGAACTCGGCGTGCTCGGCTCGCTCGAGACCGGCATGGGCGAGAAGGAAGACGGCCACGGCGCCGAGGGCAAGCTCTCGCACGACCAGCTGCTGACCAATCCCGACCAGGCCGTGAAGTTCGTCAAGGAGACCAAGGTCGACGCGCTGGCGATCGCCATGGGCACCTCGCACGGCGCCTACAAGTTCACCCGCAAGCCGGACGGCGACGTCCTGGCCATGAACGTGATCGAGGAAATCCACCGCAAGCTGCCGAACACGCATCTGGTGATGCACGGCTCGTCGTCGGTGCCGCAGGACCTGCAGGACATCATCAACGAGTACGGCGGCAAGATGCCGCCAGACCTGGGGCGTGCCGGTCGAGGAGATCCAGCGCGGCATCAAGCACGGCGTGCGCAAGATCAACATCGACACCGACAACCGCATGGCGATGACCGGCGCGATCCGCAAGGTGCTCGCCGAGAAGCCCGGCGAGTTCGATCCGCGCAAATATCTGAAGCCGGCGATGGAAGCGATGGCGCAAGCTCTGCAAGCAGCGGCTGCAGGAATTCGGCACCGCCGGCCAGGCCTGCAAGATCAAGAAGGTGCTGACCGCGGCCGAGATGGCCAAGCGCTACGGCAAGGGCGAGCTTGACCCCAAGGTTGCCTGACAAGGCGCCGGGCAACGCGGCGGTGCGACGAACGTTTTCTAGGCAATTGCCCGATATCCGCCTATTTTGGTGCGCAAGGGCATGATGTTATCGCGGAGAACGTCCATGAACCTTGCCGAACTCAACAAGGTTGCCCGCGCCATGGTCGCGCCGGGCAAGGGCATTCTCGCCGCCGACGAATCCTCGGGCACGATCAAGAAGCGCTTCGACGCCATCGGCGTCGAATCCACCGAGGACACCCGCCGCGACTATCGCGAGATGCTGTTCCGCTCGACCGAGGCGATGAGCAAATACATCTCCGGCGTCATCCTGTACGACGAGACGATCTGGCAGAACGCCAAGGACGGCACGCCGCTGGTCAAGCTGATCGAGCAGGCCGGCAGCATCCCCGGCATCAAGGTCGACGAGGGCACGCAGGCGCTGCCGAACTGCCCGGGCGAACTGGTGACCGTCGGCCTCGACAAGCTCGCCGAGCGGCTGAAGAAATACTACGAGCGCGGCGCGCGCTTCGCGAAGTGGCGCGCGGTGATCGACATCGGCGCGGGCATCCCGACGATGACGGCATCCGCGTCAACGCCCACGCGCTGGCGCGCTACGCGGCGCTGTGCCAGGCCGCGCAGATCGTGCCGATCGTCGAGCCGGAAGTGCTGATGGACGGCGATCACGACATCGACCGCTGCTACGAGGTCACCGAGTGCGTGCTGAACAAGACGTTCCAGGAATTGCGCGTGCAGCGCGTCGCGCTCGAAGGCATGGTGCTGAAGCCGAACATGGCGATCTCCGGCAAGAAGTGCGCGAAGCAGGCTTCCGTCGACGAAGTCGCCGAGAAGACCGTGCGGCTGCTGAAGGCCTGCGTGCCGGCGGCCGTGCCGGGCATCGCGTTCCTGTCCGGCGGACAGTCCGACGAGGAAGCGACCGCGCATCTCGACGCCATGAACAAGATCGGCGGCCTGCCCTGGGAGCTGACCTTCTCCTACGGCCGCGCGCTGCAGGCGGCGCCGCAGAAGGCCTGGTCCGGCAAGGCCGAGAACGTCGCCGCCGGCCAGCGCGCCTTCACGCACCGCGCGCGGATGAACGCGCTGGCGAGCAAGGGCGAGTGGGAAACCGGCCTGGAAAAGAAGGTCGCCTAGACTTGGCCGCAAAACCCGTCCCGCCGCGCCCGGCGCCGCGCCTTTATCTCGCGACGCCAGAGGTGGACGACCCGTCGCAGCTTGCAGCGAGCCTGCCGGACCTGCTGGCGGCGGCCGACGTCGCAGCGGTGCTGATGCGGCTGAAGCCGACCGACCAGCGCACCATGATCTCGCGCGTCAAGACGCTGGCGCCGATGGTCCAGAATGCCGGCGCGGCGCTGCTGCTCGACGGCCATGTCGAACTGGTCGCGCGCGCCGGCGCCGACGGCGCGCACGTCACCGGCCTTGCGGCGCTGGAAGACGCGCTGCCGTCGCTGAAGCCCGACCGCATCGCCGGCGTCGGCGGACTTGCAACGCGGCACGATTCCATGGCCGCGGGCGAAGTGGGCGCCGACTACGTGCTGTTCGGCGAGCCCGACAGCAACGGACAGCGGCCATCGACCGAGGCGATCGCCGAGCGCCTGCAATGGTGGGACGAACTGTTCGAGCCGCCCTGCGTCGGCTTTGCCGTCTCGCGCGAGGAGGCCGCAGAATTCGCCGCCGCCGGCGCGGATTTCGTCCTGGTCGGCGATTTCATCTGGGCCGACCCGCGCGGCGCGAAGGCCGCGCTGATCGATGCCGCGCAGGCGATCAGCCAGGCGCATACCGCGTTCGTTCGGCAACCGTCGGGACCAGGCACAGGGATAACGCCGGACATGAAGCGCCTGCGTTCCATATCGATGCTCACGGGCCTGCTGATGGCGGCGACCGGCGCGTCGGCGCAGATCTCGCTGACGCCGCCCGGCGAAGCCGCCGCCTGCGGCTGCGAAGAAAGAGCCGCACCGAAGGAGGCACCGAAGCGCCGAGAAGCCGCCGCGCCGGCCGCAAAGAAGCGCCAGGCCCCGACCGGCCGCGCCGCCCCGATCCCCTTCGCCCAGCCTTCGACGATCCCGAATGTCGACCTCGTCTACGGCGCCTATCAGCGCGGCCTCTACAAGACGGCGTTCGACCTCGCGACCACGCGCGCGCAGTTCAACGGCGATCCCGAAGGCGATGACGATGCTGGGCGAACTCTACGCCAACGCGCTCGGCATCAAGCGCGACTATGCCGAAGGCCGCCGAATGGTATCAGCGCGCCGCCGACGCCGGCGACCGCGAAGGCATGTTCGCGCTCGCCATGATGCGGCTGTCCGGCCGCGGCGGCGCGGTCAACCGCGAACAGGCCGTCAAGCTGCTGGCCTCCTCGGCCAAGCTCGGCAACCCGAAGGCGGCCTACAATCTGGCGCTGCTCTATCTCGACGGCCAGACGCTGCCGCAGGACGTCAAGCGCGCCGCCGAACTGCTGCGCGTCGCTGCCGACGCCGGCAACCCGGAAGCGCAATACGCGCTCGCGACCTTCTACAAGGAGGGCACCGGCGTGCCGAAGGATATCGACAAGGCGGTGCGGCTGCTGCAGGCCGCCTCGCTCGCCGACAATGTCGATGCCGAGGTCGAATATGCCATCGCGCTGTACAACGGCACCGGCACGCCGAAGAACCAGACGGCGGCGGTGGCGCTGCTGCGCAAGGCGGCGCAGGCAGAACAGCCCGATCGCGCAGAACCGCCTCGCCCGCGTGCTGGTGAGCGGACCAGGGCGCACCGGTCGACAAGATCGAGGCCCTGAAATGGCACATCGATCGCCAAGACCGCCGGCAAGGGCGACCCGGAGCTCGACGAGACCTTCGCGGAGCTCAGCCCGGAGGATCGCGCCAAGGCTCAGGAAGCCGCCCGCAAATGGATCGGCACCACCCCCGCCAAATGACGCCTTGACGGCGGCCCATCAGCAGGGCACCCAGTCCGCAGCCTCCTGACGGCATTGGGCCGTTTCCCTCCTAACGTCACAAGCGCCCGTATCATGCTGTATTCAGCCCTTATCAACGTCATGGTGAAAGCCGCGCGCCGCGCCGGCCGCAGCCTCAAGCGCGACCTCGGCGAGATCGAGCATCTGCAGGTGTCGCTGAAGGGACCGGCGAACTTCGTCACGCTAGGCCGACAAGCGCGCCGAGGAAATGCTCTACGAGGATCTCGCCAAGGCGCGGCCGGGCTACGGCTTCATCGGCGAGGAAGGCGGCGCGCGCGAGGGCGCCGACAAGAGCCACACCTGGATCGTCGATCCGCTCGACGGCACCACCAACTTCCTGCACGGCATCCCGCAATTCGCGATCTCGATCGGCCTGCAGCGCGAGGGCACCATCATCGCCGGCGTGATCTACAATCCCGCCAACGACGAACTCTACATCGCCGAGCGCGGCAAGGGCGCGTTCCTCAACGACCAGCGGCTGCGCGTCGCCGGCCGCCGCAACCTCAACGAATGCGTGATCGCCTGCGGCCTGCCGCATATCGGCCGCGGCGACCACGAACTGGCGCGGAAGGAAATGGCGGCGCTGCAGAACAAGGTCGCCGGCCTGCGCCGCTTCGGCGCCGCCTCGCTCGACCTCGCCTTCGTCGCCGCCGGCCGCCTCGACGGCTACTGGGAGCGCAACCTGCAGCCCTGGGACATCGCGGCCGGACAGATCATGGTGCGCGAAGCCGGCGGCACCATCTCGGGCATCGACGGCAGCGACGACCCGCTGAAGACCGGGCACGTGATCTGCGGCAATGAGTTCGTGCACGGCGAGTTGGTGAAGATACTGAAGCCGCTCGAGAAGTAGAGCGACGATTCCCGTCGTCTGCGGCATCCCAACTAAATATCGAAAACAACCCCATGCACAGTAGCCGGCGCGCGCGCGTGCCGAAGCGTACGTTTGACACGTCGGGCAAATCAGCCGCATAAGTCCATCATCAGACGGACCGACCGGTCAGCGATCGGATTGCCGGGTCAGAGCCCGGCAATGACGCGTCAGTGGCTGGGCCGCGCCGGCGCGGAGGCCCATGCGGCTCGATGGCTGCCTTCGACCTCCTCCACCTTCTCCCGGTCCCCCGCCAGCACGCGCTGCACGGTGACGAAGAACACCGGCACCATCAGCAGCGCCAGGATCACCACCGCGATCATGCCGCCCATGACGCTGGTGCCGAGCGCCTGCTGGCTGGCGCCGCCGGCGCCGGTAGGCGATCGCCATCGGCAGCACGCCGCAGACGAAGGCGAGGCCGGTCATCAGGATCGGGCGGAAGCGCAGCGAGCAGGCTTCCATCGTCGCCTCGATCAGCGGCTTGCCCTGGGCGCGCAGATCCTTGGCGAACTCGATGATCAGGATGGCGTCCTTGGCCGCCAGCCCGATGATGGTGATCAGGCCGACGGTGAAATAGACGTCGTTCGGCAGGCCGCGCATGCGTGGCCGCGATCACCGCGCCGCAGATGCCGAGCGGCACCGTCAGCAGCACCGCCAGCGGAATGGTCCAGCTTTCATAGAGCGCGGCGAGCAGCAGGAACACCACCAGCACCGAGAGGCCGAGCAGGAACGGCGCCTGCGAGCCCGACAGCTTTTCCTGCAGCGACTGCCCGGTCCATTCGTAGCCGAAGCCGCGCGGCAGCTTGCTCGCCAGCCGCTCCATCTCGGCGATGGCGTCGCCGGAGGTGAAGCCGGGCTTGGCCTCGCCGCGAGATGCGCACCGCCGGATAGTAGTTGAAGCCGGCGATCTGCGTCGGCCCCTTCGACCATTCGACGGTGGCGAAGGCCGAGAACGGCACCAGCTGGCCGCGGCTGTTCTTGACGTTGTAGTTGAGGATGTCGTCGGCGTTCATGCGGCTGGCCGCGGTCGGCCTGCACGATCACGCGCTGCATGCGGCCGCGGTTCGGGAAGTCGTTGATGTAGTTCGAGCCGAGATTGGTCGAGATCGTCTGGTTGATGTCCTCGAAGGTGACGCCGAACGCGCCGGCCTTCTCGCGGTCGATCATCAGATTGACCTGCGGCGCCGGCGGCAGGCCTTCGACATAGACCTTCTGCAGCACCGGGCTGGCATTGGCTTCCGCAATCAGCCGGTCGGCGGCCGCGACCAGCGCCGGATAGCCCTTCTGGCCGCGGTCCTGCAGGCGGAACGAGAAGCCCGAGGAATTGCCGAGATTGTCGATCGGCGGCGGCTGCAGCGCCGAGATCTTGGCGTCGCGGATCGACGACAGATCGCGGTTGATGTCGGCGACGATGGCGGCGGCGGAATCCTTCGGCCCGCGCTCCGACCAGTCCTTCAGCGTGATGAAGGCCTGCGCCGTGTTCATGCCCTGGCCGAGGAAGCTGAAGCCGGTCAGGAACGTGACGTTCTCGACGCCGGAGCGCTTGAGCAGATACTTCTCGACCTCCTCGACCGCCGCCTCGGTGCGGGCGTAGGAGGAGTCCGACGGCGTCTGCACGTCGGTGGTGATGAAGCCCTGGTCGTCGACCGGCAGGAAGCCGCCGGGCAGCCGCACGAAGGCCCAGCCGAGCCCGATCAGCAGCGCCGCATAGATCAGCATCAGCCGGCCGGTGCGCTTCAGCGAGCCGCTCACGGTGCGCGTATAGCCGCCGCGGCCGCTCTCGAGCACGCGGTTGAACCAGCCGAACACGCCCTTGCGCGCATGGCCGTGGCCGGCCTCGACCGGCTTCAGCAGCGTCGCGCACAGCGCCGGCGTCAGCGACAGCGCCAGCAGCGCCGAGAAGGCGATCGCCGAGACCATGGTCACCGAGAACTGGCGGTAGATGATGCCGACCGAACCGGGGAAGAACGCCATCGGCACGAACACCGCCATCAGCACCAGCGTGATGCCGATGATGGCGCTGGTGATCTGCGACATCGCCTTGCGGGTCGCTTCCTTCGGCGGCAGGCCTTCCTCGGCCATGATGCGCTCGACGTTCTCGACCACGACGATGGCGTCGTCGACGAGAATGCCGACCGCCAGCACCATGCCGAACATCGTCAGCATGTTGATGGAGTAGCCGACCGCCAGCAGCATCGCGCAGGTGCCGAGCAGCGCCACCGGCACCACGATGGTCGGGATGATGGTGTAGCGGATGTTCTGCAGGAACAGGAACATCACGATGAACACCAGCACCACCGCCTCGACCAGCGTCATCAGCACCTTGTTGATCGAGGCCTTGACGACGGGCGTGATGTTGTAGGGAATTTCGTAGCCGATATTGGCCGGAAAGAAGTTCGACAGCTCCTTCATCTTGGCTTCGACGGCGCTGGCGGTCGCCAGCGCGTTGCCGGTCGGCGACAGCAGCACCGAAAGGCCCGCGGTCGGCTTGCCGTTGAGCCGCGTGTTGAACTGGTAGCTCAGGCCGCCGATCTCGATGCGGGCGACGTCGCGCAGCCGCACGGTCGAGCCGTCGGCATTGGCGCGCAGCATGATCGCGCCGAATTCGTCCGGCGAGGACGAGCTGGCCCTTGACCAGCACCAGCGCGGAAATCTTCTGCTCCGGCGTGCTCGGCTCGGCGCCGACGCTGCCCGAGGCGACCTGGGCGTTCTGCGCCGTGATCGCCTTGTTGACGTCGTCGGCGGTGAGGCCGTAGCCGACCAGCTTGGCCGGATCGATCCAGATGCGCAGCGAGCGTTCCGTCGAATAGAGCGTGGCGCGGCCGACGCCGGGAATGCGCCGGATTTCGCCGAGCACGTTGCGGATCATGAAATCGCCGAGGCCGATTTCGTCGAGCGATGCCGTCGGTCGAATTCAGCGTGATGATCTGCAGCACGGCGCTGGAGGCTTCCTCGACCAGGATGCCCTGCTGGATCACCGCGCGCGGCAGCCGCGCCTCGACGCGCTTGAGGCGGTTCTGCACCTCGACCGAGGCCGCGCCGGTTTCGGTGCCGGGCACGAAGTTGGCGATGATTTCGACCTGCCCGAGCGAGTCGCTGGTGGATTCGAAATTGAGGATGCCGGAGGCGCCGTTGAGCTCTTCCTCGATCAGGCGCGTGACGCTGTTGTAGAGATTTTCCGGCGACGCGCCGGGATAGCTGGTCGAGATCGAGATCGAGGGCGGCGCGATGATCGGATACTGCGCGACCGCCAGCAGCGGAATCGAGATCGCGCCGATCAAACAGATGAAAAGCGCGACGACCCAGGCGAAGATCGGCCTGTCGATGAAGAAGCTAGGCATTGATTCAGTCTCAGCGTGACGCTTGCGCCGCCGGCGAGCCCGATACTGAGCCGACCGAGGCATCCGCATCGATCCACGACTTTGGCCTTGACCTTGTCGCCGGGCACGAATTTCTGGAACCCGTCGACGACGACGCGGTCGCCGTCCTTGAGGCCCTCGCTGATCAGCCAGACGCCGTCCTGCATCGCGCCGGTGCGGACCGGCTGCGTCGCGACGCGGCCGTCGTCCTTGACCACGAACACCTCGCTGCCGCCGCCGGCATCGCGCTGGATCGCCTGCTGCGGCACGGCGATGGCATCGGTATCGATGCCCTGTTCGATCAGGACGCGGACATACATGCCCGGCAGCAATTCGCGCTTCGGGTTGGGGAACTGTCCGCGCAGCGTGACCTGGCCGGTGTAGGTGTCCACCTTGGCGTCGGAGAACAGCAGCTTGCCTGGAACCGGATAGACCGTTCCGTCGTCGAGCACGAGACGGACCTTGGCCGCGTCGGGCGCAATCCGGTCGAGATCGCCGCTCTCGAGGGCGCGGCGCAGCTTGTTCATCTCGGAGACCGACTGGGTGAAGTCGGCATAGATCGGATCGAGCTGCTGGATCGTGGCCAGGCTGGTGGTTTCGTTCTGCACCACCAGCGCGCCTTCGCTCACCAGCGCCGCGCCGACGACGCCGCTGATCGGCGCACGGATCGTCGCGTAATCGAGATTGAGCCTGGCGCGCGACACGTCGGCCCTGCGGCTGCCGACTTCGGCTTCCGCCTGGCGCTGGGCCGCGACGGCCTTTTCGTTCTCCGCTTCTGGCGCAGCGCGCTGGCTGGTCAGCGTCGCAATTCGCTTGGCATGCTGTGTCGCCAGATCGAGTGCAGCCAGCGCCTTGTCGAGCGCGGCCTCGCTCGCCTGCAGTTCCACCTCGAACGGCTTCGGATCGATGCGATACAGCGGATCGCCGGCCTTCACTTCGGTGCCCTGCTGGAACAGGCGCTCGACGACGATACCGGAGACGCGCGTACGCACTTCCGAAACGCGGGTCGGCGCGATGCGGCCGGGCAATTCACGGATGATGGCGCGGGCCTGCGGCCGCACCGTGAAGGTCCCCACTTCGGGCTCGGCAGGCGTTGCAGCCACGGCGGCAACCGCCACCGGATCATTGCAGCCAGCCAACAGCGGCGCCATCGCAGCCAACATCAGAACGATGCATGCCGATTGCGTTCGAAGTCCGGACATGAATGAATGGCCCCAGTTTGGTTTGAAGCGCGAATTGATAGTTCGCGACATTGTCGTCAAAGCTTGATGGTCGAATCTTGCCGTCGATGATGATTAGGATAGGCCGAGCTTGCTGCAACGCAATACAGATTCGCGGCGGCTCAATGTCACACGACGCTATCGCACTGAACTAGTAGGGTTTTTCCTGACTCACTGGATTGTGAGACGAGTTCCATCTGGAGGCGAAAAAAGGCCACTGGGACGCCTGGGCGGGAACACGTCATTCGGCTGCACAGGGAGGCAGCAAATGCAAGATCCTGAGGCAAGCGCACAAATTCGTTAACCTTTTCTAAACGGTCGCCTTCATCCGGTAATGGCTGCCACCCCTACTCACTGCCGCCGGCATCGGCGAACAGGCCTGCGTGGCGAGAAAGCTCTCAAGCCTGCGGCGGCAATGGAAAGAACGGGCTGGTGCGCGACTGGTAGTCGCGATAGCGATCGCCGCGCGAGCGCAGCATCTGTTGCTCGAGCGGCGGAATGCCTGTGACGTGGACCAGGATCCAGTACATGAAGACCGGCGCGAGCAGCGCAGCCCAGCCCCAGGGATAGGAAAGCGGGTCCTGGACCGAGAGGGCGATCACGGGATAGGCCAGCCAGCCGAACCATTCGAAGAAATAATTGGGATGGCGCGACCAGCGCCACAGGCCGACATCGCAGACCCTGCCGTTGTTGGCGGGATTTTCACGGAACGCCTTGAGCTGCGCATCGGCGAGCGCCTCGCCGGCGATCCCAATCAGCAGGATCGCGGCGCCGAGATAGTCCGCCAGCCGCAGCCCCTCGCCCGGAAAGCGCGCAGCGACAAAGATCGCAAACACCAGCGGGATCGATCCGAGCGCCTGGTTCTGCAGGAAGATGAACATGCGTCGCGGCGAATCCGCGCCCCATTCCCGGGCGAACGCCGCATAGCGGGGATCGTCTGATATCCCAGTAGTGCGGATTGCGATATGAGCCCCGAGCCGCAGCGACCAGATCGCGACCAGGGCCGCCACCAGCCATTGCCGCGCAGTTGGCGCCGCGCCGCCGACCGGCCACAACGCGCTGCCTGCGCCGACCAGGCCGAGCGAAAAGGTCCAGATGGTATCGACCCAGCCGGAATTGCCGGTCCGCTGCTGCACCAGCCAGGCGCCCGCCATCAGGAGCGAGAGCGATAGCGCGATCGCAGCCAGCGCGCCGAGATACAGAACCGTCATGAAAAATCCCGGTTGGACATCAAACCGTTCCAAAATACGTTGATGTCAAAGCCGGGTTTCACACACAGGTTCCACCATCGTTGAACTGAAATCGGAGCTTCCGAGCTTTTTTCTCCGCCCCGCTGTGCCATATTGGTTCCCAGCGCGGCTTTTCGTAACGGATGACACCCGGATATGCCCTCAGGCCCCTCCTCCCGCTCCGAAATGGAGATCGAACTGAGCAAATTGTCCTCGCCCCGGATCTTCCTGGTGCGAATGCTGGTGTTCCTGGTGCTGTGCGCGCTGGTCATGGTCGTGCTCTACAAGCAGATCGTGGTCGCGTTCTTCGCCAACCCCGGCCTCAACGCGCTGATCGGCGCGGTGCTTTTGATCGGCATCATCCTGTCGTTCCGGCAGGTGATCCGGCTCTATCCCGAGGTCGCCTGGGTCAACAATTTCCGCATCGCCGATCCCGGCCTCGCGATCGAGCGGCGGCCGACGCTGCTGGCGCCGATGGCGGCGATCCTCGGCGGCGAGCGTTCGGGACGGATGTCGATCTCGCAGCAGACGATGCGACATCTGCTGGATTCGATTGCCACGCGCCTCGACGAAGCGCGCGACATTTCGCGCTACATGACCGGCCTGCTGGTGTTTCTCGGCCTGCTCGGCACCTTCTGGGGCCTGATCGAGACCGTGGGCTCGGTCGGCAAGGTGATCGAAGGGCTGAAGGTCGGGGGCGATGCCGGCTCGCTGTTCGATACGCTGAAGGAGGGCCTGGCGGCGCCGCTCGGCGGCATGGGCATTTCGTTTTCGTCCTCGCTGTTCGGCCTTGCAGGCTCCTTGATCCTCGGTTTCCTCGACCTGCAGTCGAGCCAGGCTCAGAACCGCTTCTACACCGATCTCGAAGACTGGCTCGCCTCGACCGTGCGCGAATATGGCGGCGACGGCGGCCCCGCCGCTGGCGGTGAAATCCAGCAGGCGATGGACCGGCTGCGCGCGGTGGTCGAGGAGAGCGGCGGCAGCCGCAGCACCACGGCGGCGATGGCCAACCTCGCCGAGGCGATCCAGGGCCTGGTCGCGCACATGCGCACCGAGCAGCAGATGATCCGCGAATGGGCCGACGGCCAGGGCGAGCAGAACCGCGAGATCAAGAAGCTCCTGGAGCGGATCGCACGGCAACCCGAGAAGAGTTAAAGACGACGATTCGTGTCCCCGACGCGCGCAGCACACCAGTGATGCGACGCATAGCCGGGACACGATAGTGGAGACAACCAATGGCCCTTGCCCGTGCACGACGCAACGAATCCGGTTTCAACTACTGGCCGGGCTTCGTCGACGCGCTGTCGACGCTGGTGCTGTCGATCGTATTCCTGCTGTCGGTATTCCTGGTGGTGCAGTTCTTCCTGTCGCAGGAGGTCACCGGCAAGGACAAGGCGCTGGAGCAGCTCAATGCCAAGATCGCGCAATTGAACGATCTGCTGTCGCTGGAGAAACTCGGCAAGCTCTCGCTCGACGAACAGGTCGGACAATTGCGCGCGGGGCTCGCGTCTGCGGAAGGCGAACGCGACCGCATCAAGGGGCTTTATGACGGCCTTGCGGGCGCCGGCAGCGACGCCCAGGGCCGCGCCAACGAACTCAACAAGGCGCTCGAATCCGAAAAAGGCGTCACCTCGCGTGCCCTCGCCCAGATCGAGGTGCTGAACCAGCAGATCAGCGCGCTGCGTCGCCAGCTCGCGGCGCTCGAGGAGGCGCTGGACGCCTCCGAGAAGCGTGACAAGGAATTGCAGGGGCGCATCGCCGATCTCGGCCAGCGCCTCAACGTCGCGCTGGCGCAGCGCGTGCAGGAACTGTCGCGCTATCGTTCCGAATTCTTCGGCCGCCTGCGCGCCATTCTCGGCAACAGGCCCGATGTCAGAATCGTCGGCGACCGCTTCGTGTTCCAGTCGGAAGTGTTCTTCGATACCGGCCAGGCGCTGCTGCTGCCCGAAGGCCGCGCCGAACTGGACAAGCTCGCGACCGCGCTGATCGACCTCGACCGACAGATCCCGAGCGAAATCGCCTGGGTGTTGCGGGTCGATGGCCACACCGACGTGCGGCCGATCAATTCGCCGCTGTTCAAGTCGAACTGGGAATTGTCGTCGGCGCGCGCCATCTCCGTGGTGCAATATCTGGTCTCGCTCGGCGTACCCGCGCAGCGGCTGGTCGCCGCCGGTTTCGCCGAATTCCAGCCGCTCGATCCGACGCCGAACGAAGAAGCCTACAAGCGCAACCGCCGCATCGAGCTGAAGCTGACGGAACGGTAGTGGCCGCAGATTTCACGCTCCGCGCCTATCGTGCCGCCGACGAGGACGCGGCGATAGAACTGTGGCGGCTGACGTGGCAGCAGGCCTATCCTTCGATCGACTTCGCCGCACGCGTGGCGTGGTGGCGCGAGCGCTGGCGCAACGAGCTGGTGCCGAACGCGAAAATCATCGTCGCCGAGCAGGCGGATGCGCTGATCGGGTTCGTGACCATCGACGGATCGGGCTATCTCGACCAACTTGTCGTCCACCCCGATCATTGGGGCAGCCCGCTCGCCGACGCGCTGGTCGACGAAGCCAAGCGCCTGTCGCCCGCAGGCGTCACACTGCTGGTCAACAAGGACAACGCCCGCGCCATCCGCTTCTATGAACGCAACGGCTTTGTGCACGCCGGCGAGGACGTCAATCCGACGTCGGGACGGCCGGTGCTGAAGATGCGGTGGAAATAACCCAGCAGTTTGCGCGTTCGGCTGCGCGTGACTACACCCCGCGGATCAGCACACCTGCCATCAGCACGACGTAGGCAATCGCCAATGCATCGAAGGCATGCGACGAGCTGACGATCGGAACCGATACGTGAGCGTAGCGAACGAGCAGCGCGAGAGCTGCCAGTATCAGCGATATCAGGAAGATCGCAAACGACGGCGGCGTCAGGACGAAGCCGCTCCGACGAAAAGGCATAACCGTCTCCTGTTCAATCTGCCGATGAAGTACGGCATTGCAACAGCGGAACGCCCCTTAAAGTTCCAGCGACCGGTTAGAGCATTATCGGTTCTGATTGAATCAGAACCGAAGCTCTGGATTCCTCGCTTCGACGCGTTTTCTTCACGCGAACGGTATCCACTTCGCTCGAAAACGCTCTAGCCGCCTTCAAATTGCAGCCGCGCCAGCCTCGCATAGAGACCATTCGCCGCAACCAGTTCGGCATGCGTGCCCTGTTCGACGATCCTGCCCTGATCCATCACCATGATGCGGTCGCAGGAGAGCACGGTGGCGAGGCGATGCGCGATGACCAGCGTAGTGCGGTGGCGCATCAGCTCTTCCAGCGCGGTCTGCACCAGCGTCTCGCTCTCGGCATCGAGCGCGGAGGTGGCCTCGTCGAGCAGCAACAGTGGCGCATCGCGCAGGATCGCGCGCGCGATCGCGATGCGCTGGCGCTGGCCGCCCGACAGTGTCACGCCGCGCTCGCCGAGCTGCGCCTCGAATCCACCCGGCAGCCGCCGCAGGAATTCAGTGGCGTGGGCGAGATCAGCGGCGCGTTCGACCTCGGCGTCCGTCGCATCGGGCCGGCCGAACCGGATGTTCTCGCGCGCGGATGCGGCGAACACCACCGAATCCTGCGGCACCAGCGCGATGCGCGAACGCAGATCGACCGGATCGACCGACCGGATCGGCACGCCGTCGAACGAGATCGCGCCGCGCACGGGATCATAGAAGCGCAGCAGCAAATGAAACAGCGTGCTCTTGCCGGCGCCGGAGGGACCGACGATCGCGACCTTCTCACCGGCCTTGATCGCCAGCGAGACGTTGTCGACCGCAACCACCTCCGGCCGCGTCGGATAGGCGAAGCTGACCTTGTCGAAACCGACATCGCCGCGCGCCGGCGCCGGCAGCGCGACCGGCTGCGGCGGCGCGGTGATCTGCGATTTCACGCGCAGGATCTCGAACAATCGCTCGGCGGCGCCCGACGCGGCCGAGACTTCGCCCCAGACCTCGCTGAGCTGGCCGAGGCCGGTGGCGGCAAAGGCCGCATACAGCACGAACTGGCCGAGCCGGCCCGGCGTGATCTGGCCCGTCAGTACGTCATGCGAACCGACCCACAGGATCGCCACGACGCTGGAGAACACGATGAAGATGATGATGAGCGTCAGCACCGCGCGTGCCCGCGTCGAGTTGCGCGCCGCCTCGTAGGCCGCTTCGACCTCGCCGCCGAAGCGATCGGTCGCCATCCGCTCGCTGGTATAGGCCTGCACCGTCCTGATCGCGCCGACCAGTTCGGACGCATAGGCGCTGGCGTCCGCCAGGGTATCCTGCGCGTTGCGCGACAGCCGCCGCACCCAGCGCCCGAACGCCACCAGCGGGATCACGATGACCGGGATCGCCAGCAGCACGAAGCCCGACAGTTTCGGGCTCGTGATCACCATCATGGCGGTGGCGCCGATGAACAGCATGATGTTGCGCAGTGCGATCGACACCGACGCGCCGACCGCGGATTTGATCTGGGTGGTATCGGCCGTCAGCCGCGACACCAGTTCGCCCGAGCGCGCGGAATCGAAGAAGGCGGGCGAGAGCGAGACCAGATGCGCGAACACATCGCGCCGGAGGTCGGCGACGATGCGCTCGCCAATCGTCATGACCAGGTAGAAGCGCGACGCGCTGGCGGCGGCGAGCACCGCGACGATGGCGATCATGACGCTGAAATAGCTGTTGATCAGCGCGATGCCTTCGGGACTGAAGCCGAAGTCGATCATGCGGCGGACCGCGATCGGCACCACCAGCGTGGTCACCGCAGCCACCGTCAGCGAGATGAAGGCCAGCAGCGCGCGCCCGCGGTAGCGCGCCACGTAGGGCGCCAGCGCCAGCAGCGGGCGCAGCCGGGCGCCGGTCTTGGCCGGCGACTGCGTCAGGTTGGTCTCGATGAAGGCCTCTTCCTCGAGCAGGGCATCGCGACGCGGCGGCGTGCCGCGAGAGGCTTCGATCTGTTCCGCTGCGCTCATGAAATCGGACCCGTTTTGACGCCCCCAGATAGGCCCCGCGGGTGCCCTCTGGCAAATCCGGGAGATACCCGATCAGGACAGATACGTAGCTTGTTTTGGCGGCCGCCTTGCGTTATAGAGCCGCCCAAATCCCGTATTGATTGACATTTGAGACGGGCGCCGGCGCGCCAAAGGATATGCCATGAAAGCCGAAATTCACCCGGATTATCATATGATTACGGTCGTAATGACCGACGGGACCGAGTACCAGACCCGCTCCACCTGGGGCAAGGAAGGCGACAAGCTGAACCTCGACATCGACTCCAAGTCGCATCCGGCCTGGACCGGCGGCTCGCAGCAGCTCCTCGACCGCGGCGGCCGTGTGTCGCGCTTCCAGAAGAAGTTTTCGGGCTTCCTCAAGAAGGATTGAGGGGTTCCGGGGCCTCTCTGCTCCCGCCCAAAATACAGAAACGCCCCGGTTTCCCGGGGCGTTTTTTGTTTGAAGTGCACCGCCGTCATTCCGGGGCGATGCGCAGCATCGAACCCGGAATCTCGAGATTCCGGGTCTGGTCCTTCGGACCATCCCGGAATGACGAACGCCTTACTGCTCGAACGCCGCCTTGAGACGGTTGAGCTGCGGCACCAGCGGATTGCCGATCGGCGCGCGTTCCGCTGAGGGCGCGTGGATGGTGATGTCGAGGCGGCGGACCCGCGCCTGCAGGTTCATCGAGCGTGCGATCAGATCCTGCAACTGCTGCGGCAGCTTCCCGATCATGTCGTCGGGACCGGGATCGGCCGCGGTGAGCTTGACCTTGGTCTTTTCGCGATTGGCCTGGGTCAGCGTCATCTCGCCTTCCTTGACCGCACGGTGCAACAACAGCCACGACGCGAGCTGCATCAGGCGCGTGGTGAGCCGCATGCTTTCGGTTGCGTAAGTAAGGCTGACGGAACGCTCGAGCATCTTGGCCTCGGTGCGGCCGTCACCGTCGAGATAGGACGCGGTCTCCTCGACCAGATCCATGCCTTCCCTGAACAGGGTTCCGAACGCCGCGGAATTCGTCAGCCGCTCGCTGAACATCACGAGCGCGGGTTCGCTTTGCGACCGATCCGCCATGGTAAACGCCCTCACGCCACTATTTGCCCCACCGGCTGTGAACCACCGGCTTATGATGAACAAATCATTGCGCTTGTGTGGACGAGAGTCCAGCGGCAACCGGATTTATGGTTTCCAGCGCGTGGGGGCACTAAATAGCCACGCTGAGCACAAAAAAGAGCCGCCGTTTCCGGCGGCTTTGAAGTTGATAACAGGGAGGCGTCAAACAGAGTGGACAGGAGCCACTCGGTGTCCAAACCAAGGACAATGCCAGTCATAAACGAGAAAGCTTAACTGATCGTAAACGAACGATTTTCTTCAGGCTTCGTTTGCCATGTCGGCCACTGGCCGAGGTTGATGGTTGCAAACAGTATGACGTCGTCGCTGCGAACGCAGCGACCCATAACCACCAGCGATCGTGATTGAAGGAAGTCGGCCAGCGGCCTGCCACAAGTGGACCGCGGCGTACGGGTCGCTGCGTTCGCAGCGACGACGTAGCAATTGTTCGCGTCTATGATTTGAAAATGCTGTTGGCTGCGTCCTTCGATGCGCGCTTTTTGGTGACGGCCTGTTGCAGCCGCTCGATCTCCGAATTCATCAGCGCGATACGCTCGGTCAATTCCTCGACCGACAGCAGCGACAGGTCCTGGCCGATCTCGTGGGAAATCTTCTTCCGCGGCTTGTCGTCATCCTCGATGGCCATGCGTTTCTCCCTGATCGCTGCGGTTCCCGAAGCGGTTGCCAGCCAGAGCCGGGCTGGCTAAGCAAGGGCCGCCTTCAAAATTCTCAGCCTTTCGCAAGGACAAATCATGGAAAAGCTGCCCGCGCAAATGACCGTCATCGGCATCAGCAAGCCCGGCGGCCCCGAAGTGCTGTTGCCCGAAACCCGCAGCGTTCCGGTGCCCGGTCCTGGCGAAATCCTGGTCAAGGTGATGGCCGCCGGCGTCAACCGTCCCGACGTGGCGCAGCGTTCCGGCGCCTATCCGCCGCCGCCCGGCGCCAGCGACCTGCCCGGCCTTGAAATCGCCGGCGAAGTGGTCGCGCTCGGTGCGGGTGCGAGCAAGCACAAGCTCGGCGACCAGGTGATGTCGCTGGTCGCAGGCGGCGGCTACGCCCAGTATTGCATCGCGCAAGACGCCCAGGCGATGGCGGTGCCGCCGTCGCTGTCGATCAAGGAAGCCGGTGCGATTCCGGAAACGCTGATGACGGTCTGGCACAACGTGTTCGAGCGCGGCGGGCTCAAGCCCGGCGAAACCTTGCTGATCCATGGCGGCTCGTCCGGCATCGGCACGATGGCGATCCAGCTCGCCAAGGCATTCGGTTCCAAAGTGATCGTGACCGTCGGCTCGCAGGACAAGATCGACGCCTGCCTCAAGCTCGGCGCCGATCGCGCGATCAACTACAAGACCGAAGATTTCGTCGCCGTGGTCAAGGCCGAGACCGACGGCGCGGGCGCCAACCTCATCCTCGATATGGTCGCCGGCGATTATGTCGATCGCAACTATGACGCCGCCGCGGTCGACGGCCGCATCGTGCAGATCGCAACGCTCAACGGACCCAAGGTTACCGTCAACATCGCCAAGGTGATGGTGAAGCGGCTGACCCACACCGGTTCCACGCTGCGTCCCCGTACGAATGCGGATAAGGCGGCGATGGTCGCGGCAATCGAGGCCAAGGTGATGCCGCTGTTGCGCGAAGGACGCGTAAAACCGCTGATGGACAGCACATTCCCGCTGGAAAAAGCCGCCGACGCACATCGTCGGATGGAGACCTCCGAACATATTGGCAAAATTGTGTTGGCGGTTTAACGATCGCGAGCGCAGCGTGGGTGGAAACCCTTTGATTCGCTTCGCTTTCATGTCATTTATCGCGTGCAACGCCGGACCGTTCGCTGGGGCCGGGATGGTCGTTATTGCGGAGTACTGACATTGCGTCTGATCAGGTGCCTTGCGCTGGTTGCGCTGGGCCTCATGATTGTTGCGGCCGCGCCCGCGGCATACGCCATCGACGCGGTCAGCGTTCGCAGTGACGCGCCTGCGATCGATCTGACCGCGGTGCTCGATCATCAGCGCAGCGAGACCGACCGCATCCAGGTTTCAACCGCGCCCGGAACCGACGGCATCGTCCGCCGCATCGAGGTCCGCGCCCGCGAGGGCGGACAGAACTGGGTCGTGTTCGCGCTCGCCAACAACACCGACGACCAGCTCGACCGCCTGATCGTCGCGCCGCATTATCGCATCGTGTCGTCAGGCCTGCTGTGGCCCGACCTCGGCCTGTCGCGCATCGCGACCATTACGCCCTCGACCGGCGACCGGCCCGAGCGGCAGGAAAGCGCGACCGCAGACATCTTCCGCATCACGCTCGATCCCGGCGCTGTCATCACCTTCGTCGCCGAGTTGCGCACCGACAAGCTGCCTCAGCTCTATCTGTGGGAACCCGACGCCTACAAGGACAAGGTCAATTCGTTCACGCTCTACCATGGCATCGTGATCGGCATATCCGGACTTCTGGCCCTCGTGCTCACCATCCTGTTCGTGGTCAAGGGCAGCATCATGTTCCCGGCCGCCGCGGCGCTGGCCTGGGCGGTGCTGGTCTATATCGGCGTCGATTTCGGCTTCTGGGGCAAGGTGCTCGACATGTCGAACAACGCCGAGCGCGTCTGGCGCGCGGCGGGCGAAGCCATCCTGGCGGCAACGCTATTGGTGTTCCTGTTCGCCTATCTCAATCTCAGCCGCTGGCACGTGCGTTACTCCCACATCACCATCGGCTGGCTGACCTTTCTCGGCTCGCTGGTGGCGCTGGCGCTGTTCGATCCCGCGGTCGCCTCGGGAATTGCGCGCATATCGCTGGTGCTGATCGCCTTCGCCGGCTTTGCGCTGATCGTCTATCTCTCGACGCACGGCTTCGATCGCGCGGTGCTGTTGATTCCGACCTGGTTCCTGCTGGTGGTCTGGGTGATCGCGGCCGGCATGACGGTCGCCGGCTCCGTCACCAACGACATCGTCGGCCCGGCGCTGCTCGGCGGCCTCGTGCTGATCGTGATGCTGATCGGATTTACCGTCATGCAGCACGCCTTTGCGGGCGGCGGCGCGACCACCGGCGTCGTCTCTGACGTCGAGCGCCGGGCACTGGCGCTGACTGGCTCGGGCGACCTGATCTGGGATTGGGACGTTTCCGCCGACAAGGTGTTCACCAGCCCCGAAACCGAAAGCCTGCTCGGGCTCAAACGCGGCACACTGGAAGGCCCGGCCGCGAAATGGCTGGAAGTGCTGCACCCGCTCGATCAGGATCGCTTCCGCGCGGCGCTCGACAGCGTGCTCGACCAGCGCCGCGGCCGGCTGGTGCAGGACTTCCGCCTGCGCACGCCCGACGGCCATTTCATGTGGTTTGCGCTCAAGGCGCGTCCGGTAGTCGGCTCCGACGGCGAGGTCTCGCGCGTGGTCGGCACGCTGACCGATGTCACCGACAGCAAGAACGCCGAAGAGCGCATGCTGCACGACTTCGTGCATGACAACCTTACCGGCCTGCCGAACCGCAGGTTGTTCATCGACCGTCTCGGAGCGGTGGCCAATTTCGCCAAGGCCATGCCGAACCTGCGGCCGACGCTGATGGTGATCGACCTCGATCGCTTCAAGCAGGTCAATGATTCCGTCGGTATCGCAGTCGGCGACTCGATCCTGCTGACGCTGGCGCGGCGACTGACCCGCATCCTGAAACCGCAGGACACGCTCGCGCGGCTCGCAGGCGACCAGTTCGGCCTGATCCTGATGTCGGAACAGGACCCGGCGCGCATCACGGCGTTCGCCGAAACCATCCGCAAGACCATCCGCGCGCCGATCGCCTTCAACGACCGCGAGATCTTCCTGACCGCTTCCATCGGGCTGGCGCTGTCGGATCCGCAGACGCAACTGTCCGAAGAGATCATCAAGGACGCCGAGCTTGCGATGTATCATTCCAAGCGCATCGGCGGCGACCGCATCGACGTCTACAAGCCCGCGATGCGCGCCCGCAAGACCGACCGCCTGACGCTGGAGAGCGAACTGCGCCGCGCCATCGAGCGGCAGGAAATCACCATTCTTTACCAGCCGATCGTGCGGCTGGAAGACCGTTCGATCGCCGGCTTCGAGGCGCTGGCGCGCTGGGACCATCCCAAGCTCGGCCGGATGTCGCCGTCGGAATTCATCTCGATCGCCGAGGAAATCGGCCTGATCGTCGACCTCGGCATGTTCGTGATGGACCAGACCGCGCGGCAGCTATCGGTGTGGCAGCGCGCGATGCGGTCGCGCGAGCCGATCTTTGCGTCCGTCAACGTCTCCTCGCGGCAGCTGCTGCGCCATGACCTGATCCACGATATCCGCACCGTGCTGTCGCGCTCCTCGGTCGCGCGCGGCACGCTGAAGCTGGAACTGACGGAATCGCTGGTGATGGAAAACCCGGAGCATGCGGCGCAGATGCTGACGCGCATCCGCGAACTCGGCACCGGGTTGTCGCTCGACGATTTCGGCACCGGCCATTCCTCGCTGGCCTATCTGCAGCGCTTCCCGTTCGACACCATCAAGATCGACCAGTCGTTCGTGCGCACCACGAGCCGCGGCACCCGGCCGGTGATCCTGAAATCGATCATCGCGCTCGCGCACGACCTCGGCATGGACGTGGTCGCCGAGGGCGCCGAGACCGATTCGGACGCGGTCGAGCTCTATCAGCTCGGCTGCGAATATGCGCAGGGCTTTGCCTTCGGCGAGCCAATGGACGCAGATGCCGCGATGCGGCTTTTGACGGAAGAGCGTCTCGAAGCGGCGAGTTGATGTTGCGAGCGCATCTCGCGCCCCACTCCCGGTCGTCATACCCCGCGAATGCGGGGTAACCAGTACGCAGCGGCAGTTCGATTGAACCACTTAAATCTCTCGAATACTGGATCACCCGCCTGCGCGGATGATGACGACGGGGCCCCGACGCGCGCTCACCGCTTTACGGCCATCCGCTTGAACTTCACGCTTTTCCCGTCGGCCTGCCTTGTCGCGATGTAGCCTGCCGCCAGACAGGCCTCGCGCTGCGGCATCTTCTCCTGCGGGCTGCGCAGGGTTTCCCACCAGGAGGCGCGGTGGGCGGCGCGCGGCAGGGCCGCGTCGATGATCTCCTCGATCTGTTCGAAGCTCAGCACGAATTCGGGAAGCTTCTGCTTCGTCAGATAGTCCCGCAGCAGGTCGTAATCGTTCACCCGTATCCCCAATGACGTGTTGCCGAAAACCGTTGAACCCGGCAACCAAACGTTAACTTATTATAGTGTCGCAGTCGCCGCTTAAGGCCGCAACAACGTATCCGGTGCATACGGGTAGACCGGAGCGGTCGATGCTATTCGGACGGCGAAAAGACGCGGTTGGAAAGGACCCGGCCCGAAAGGGCCTGTTCGGGGACGGCGCCGGCCGCCGGCCGTGGCGGCTATCGACCAAACTCCTGATTGTATCCTCGATCGCGACCGTGATCGGCTTCTCCGCGATTTGCGCCAGCGTCATGCTGGACATGCGCCGCGGCGAGGAAGAACTCGCCCGCCAGACGCTGGAAAATCTCGCCTCCGGCATCGACGCCGATATCAGCCGCAACATCGAATTGTACGACCTGTCGCTGCGCGCCGTCGCCAGCAATCTGATGATGCCGGAGATCAAGGGCGTCAGCAAGGAAATCCGCCACCTGATCCTGTTCGACCATGCCGCCACGGCGAAGCATTTCGGCGTGATCCAGGTGTTCGACGCACAGGGCAAGCTGACGATTGATGCGGCGAGCCTCGATCCCGCGCCGGAGGATCGCAGCGACGAGGAGTATTTCCGCGTTCATCGCGATAATCCTGACACGGGTCTCTACATGAGCCGCCCGATGCTGCATCGGAGCGCCTATTCCATCGTGCTCAGCCGGCGCATCAGCGATACCGACGGCGGCTTTCTCGGCGTCGTGGTGGGCTCGATCCGCTTCAGCTATTTCCACGACCTGTTCGCCCGCCTGACGCTTACCCCTGGCGATACCATCACCGTGCTGCGCCGCGACCGCACCATCATCATGCGGACGCCGTTCGACCTCGACATCATTGGCAAGAACCTGTCGGAACGACCGAAGTGGAGCGCCGCCAATTTGAAGCAAGGCGGCTCCTATGCCGGCGTCGGCCCGGTGGATCCGACGCCCCGGCTCTATGTTCGAAGCGGCAGCACCAGTCTGTTCTTCGTCGTGGTTGGCAAGCCGCTGGCCAGCATCCTGCACCTGTGGCATCGCGAGGTCATGCGGATCGGCGCGATCATGATCGTGCTGATCCTGTTCGTGGTCGGCACCACGTTCTTTCTTGCCCGCGAGATCGGCCGCCGCGCCGCGGCAGAGGCGAAGCTCGAGGAACTGGCGACGACGGACGCGCTCACCGGGCTGAAGAACCGACGCAAGTTCGATTCCGAAATCGATCTCGAATGGCGGCGCGCAGTGCGCAACAAGACGCCGGTGGCAGTGCTGATGATCGACGCCGACCACTTCAAGTCCTACAACGACACCTACGGGCATCAGGCTGGCGACCAGGTGCTGGTCGGTATCGCCATCTGCATCTCCGACTCGGTGCGCCGGGCCGGCGATTGTCCGGCGCGGTATGGCGGCGAGGAATTCGCGGTGCTGTTGCCTGGCCTCTCGACGATCGACGCGTTCGAGGTCGCCGAAACCATCCGCCTGAAGGTTGGAAACTGGTCGGACAACCCCAATGTCACGACCGTCAGCGTCGGTGTGGCGAGCCTGACGCCGACCGCGCCGATGGACTGGTCCATCCTCATCGAAGCCGCCGACCGGGCGCTATACGCCGCCAAGGCCAACGGACGCAATCAGTCCGTAGTCGCCGCCATCCCGCAACTGGCGCTGGTGGCTTAGGAATCGCAAGACGTCATTCCGGGGCGGCTGCATCGCAGCCGAACCCGGCATCGCCGGAATTGTCGGAAGAAGATCGATGTCGGCTCGAGATTCCGGGTTCGCGCTACGCGCGCCCCGGAATGACGAGATCAGCTCGTTGAGCTGCTCCCGTCACTTCTTCAGATACTTCGTCATCTCGGCGCGCAGGCCGTCGCGCAGATCGGCGCGCGCCATGCCGTAGGCGATGTTGGCGCGCAGGAAGCCGGACTTCGAGCCGCAATCGTGCCGCTCGCCCTCGAACTCCACGCCGTAGAAGCTCTGCGTCTTCGCGAGCCGGATCATCGCATCGGTGAGCTGGATCTCGTTGCCGGCGCCGCGCTCCTGGGTTTCGAGGATCTTGAAGATTTCCGGCTGCAGGATGTAGCGCCCGGTGATCGAAAGGTTGGATGGCGCCGTCCCCTTCGGGGGCTTCTCCACCATGCCGTCGACCTCGAACATGTTGCTGGCCAGCCGCTTGCCGACGCCGCAGATGCCGTATTGATGGGTGAGGTCGTCCGGCACCGCCTCCACCGCGAGCAGGTTGGATTTGTCGCCGAGCTTGCCGGCCGCCTCGATCATCTGCTTCAGGCAGCCGGGATCGTTGAGCACGAGTTCGTCGGGCAGCACCACCGCGAACGGTTCGTTGCCGATGATGTCGCGCGCGCACCACACCGCATGTCCGAGACCGAGCGGCGCCTGCTGCCGGGTGAAGCTCATGGCGCCGGCCTCGGGCTGGTCGCGCGCCAGGATATCCTGCTCGACCTTCTTGCCGCGCGCGGCGAGCGTGGTGTCGAGCTCGAACATCCGGTCGAAATGGTCCTCGATGACGCCCTTGTTGCGCCCGGTGACGAAGACGAAATGCTCGATGCCGGCTTCCTTGGCCTCGTCGACGACGTACTGGATCAGCGGCTTGTCGACGATGGTCAGCATTTCCTTCGGCATCGCCTTGGTGGCGGGCAGGACGCGGGTGCCGAGACCGGCGACCGGGAAAACGGCTTTGCGGATTTTCATGGGATGTCAGGAGCCTTGCAGGGAGGAACCGTGAAAAACGGGGAAAGTGCCTGGATTGCACGTTGGTAGCCGGTTTGCATCCGGGAACAAAGGCGGATGTATGGTGCCGAACCACTTCGTCCCCCTTGCGCGCACCGGCTGCGACGACGAAATTCAGCCTCTGTTAAGCCACTGGAAACCGTGACGGGGCCTTCTGCAGCGGGGGCGATTGCAACGGACGGATGCGGGATGGATTTCACGAAACGAGCAACCACCCATCGAGGCGGCGCGATCTTGATCGCGGCCGCGCTGCTGTGTTCCAGCGTGACACTTCCGGTCAGCCTGTCCCACGCCCAATCTTCCGCCGGCGACGGGGTTTCCAACTTTTTCGGTAACATCTTTTCAGGCCCCAAGACGGCTCCGGCGCCGCAAGCCGCGCCCGGCCCGGACGGTGGCCCGCCGCCGTGGAGCGGTGAGGACGGCGCCTCGGGCCACCCCCTGATGACGGCGAGCGCGATCCGGCAGGCGGCAGCGAATTTTCCGAACTGCGTCGCCGCGATGTGGCCTGATGCCGCACGGCGCCACATCACGCAGGAAAACTTCGAGCGCTTCACCGCAGGTTTGCAGCCCGACCTGCGGATCATGGACCTGATGGATTCGCAGCCCGAATTCACCAAGGCGATCTGGGATTATCTCGACATTCTCGTCAACGACAACCGTCTCGCCAAGGGCCGCGAGATCCTCGCCAAATACAAACCGCAGTTCGATACAGTGGAGAAATCCTCCGGCGTCGACCGCTACATCATCGCCTCGATCTGGGGGATCGAATCCAATTACTCCACGCAGATGGGCGACCGCAGCGTGCTCAATTCCACCGCGACGCTGGCCTGCATCGGCCGGCGCCAGGCCTACTTCAAGGATGAGTTCCTGACCGCACTCGAGATCCTCAACCGCGGCGACCTGCGCCCCGAACAGATGCGCGGTTCCTGGGCCGGCGCGTTCGGGCCGACCCAATTCATGCCGACCGCCTTCAAGCGCTATGCGGTGGACGCCGACGGCGACGGCCGGCGCGACGTCGTCGACAACCCCGCCGACCTGATCGCCTCCACCGCCAACAACCTGAGGAAGGACGGCTGGCAGACCGGCCGCAGCTGGGGCTACGAGGTGGTGCTGCCGCAGGGCTTCAACTTCATGCTGGCCGACAAGGCCAAGGCGATGACGATTGCGCAGTGGCAGCAGCAGGGACTGGTCCGGGCCGGCGGCAAGCCGTTCCCTGATTCGACCGAAAAGGCATATCTGCTGGCGCCGGCCGGGGCCGAGGGGCCGGGCTTCCTGATGCTGCAGAACTTCCGGGTGATCATGAAATACAACCCGGCGGAGGCCTATGCGCTGGCGATCGGCCATTTTGCCGACCGTCTGCGCGGCGGGCCGCCCTTCGTTCAGCCCTGGCCGCGGCAGGAACGGGTGCTGTCGCGGGCCGAGCGGCTGGAACTGCAGCAATTGCTGGCCCAGCGCGGCTTCTACCGCGGCACGCCGGACGGCCAGTTCGGCGGGCAGACACGGGAGGCGCTGCGCGGCTTCCAGGCGTCCATCGGGGCGCCTGCGGACGGATTCGCCTCCTCCGACGTGCTGGAGCGACTGCGGGGGCGCTAAATGTATGATCCTGGGGGCAAAAGCGACCCTGAAAGCCACGATTGACGCCAGGCTTGACGGTGGCGCCGGAACCCCGGTTTATGGGTGCGAAATCCGCCCGCTTGCGGCCTGATTCCGCTAGTATGGTTGGCAACCTGAAGAGCGATAGCGACCGAGCCGGATGTCGAAGCCAAAGTCCTTCTTGCGCGTGTTCACCGACACCGGCCCGCTGGTGGCGCTGGCGGTTGCCATCGCGCTGCTGGTCGGGATCGTCGGGCCTGCATCGGCGCAGTTCTTCAATTTCGGCGGCTTTGGCGGTCCGCCACAGCGACAGGCGCCGCAACGCGGCGGGGCGGCTGGTTCGGCGGCGATTTCTTCCAGCCCTTCCAGCAGCCGCAGCAACAGCAGGCGCCGCGCCAGGACTTCTCCCGCGCCCCCGCCTCCCCCAAGCGCGACAACGTCGCCGAGCGCAACGTGCTGGTGCTGGGCGACGCGATGGCCGACTGGCTCGGCTATGGCCTGGACGATGCCTATTCCGAACAGCCGGACATGGGCGTGATCCGCAAGCACAAGACCGTATCCGGCCTCATGAAGTATCAACCCCGCGGCGAGCCCGCCGATTGGCCCGCGGCCGCGCGCGGCATTCTCGCCAACGAGAAGCCGGACGCCATCGTCGTGATGCTCGGCATCAACGATCGCCAGGCGATCCGCGAACCCGCGGCCGAAAAGAAGACGGACAAGAAAGACGAGAAGAAGGACGAGAAGAAGGACGCGCGCGGCAAGCCGGCCGATGCGAAGCCGAAGCCGGAAGGCTCGACCGAGACCGCGAAGGCTGACGACAAGCCGGTGGACGCCGAATTGTCGCCGGACGATGCCGCCGACGGCGACGCGCCACAGGCTGCGCCGGAAAAGAGCGCGCGCGCCACCAGCGGCGGCCTGCACGAATTTCGCGACGAGCGCTGGGTCGAACTCTACGTCAAGAAGATCGAAGAGATGATCGGCGTGCTGAAGTCCAAGGGCGTGCCGGTATTGTGGGTTGGCCTGCCCGCGATCCGTGGCCAGAAGGGCACATCCGATATGCTGTTCCTCGACGCGCTGTATCGCGACGCGTCAGGCAAGGCCGGCATCACCTATGTCGATGTCTGGGATGGCTTTGTCGACGAGGCCGGCCGCTTCCTGCAGAAGGGTCCGGACTTCGAAGGCCAGATCCGTCAGCTTCGCACCTCCGACGGCGTGTTCTTCACCAAGCCCGGCGCGCGCAAGCTCGCGCACTATGTCGAGCGCGAGGTGACGCGCCTGCTGGCCGCGCGCTCCGGACCGATCGCCGTGCCGATCGAGCCGGCGACCCCCGACGCCAATGCCGTTCCCGGCCAGCCGGCCCCGCGTCCGATGGCCGGACCGGTCATGCCGCTGGTGGCCTCGTCCGTCGGCACCGATCAGTTGCTCGGCGGTCCCGGCTCGCGCCCGGCCGCGGTCGATGCGCTGGCTGCGCGAACGCTGGTCAAGGGTGAAGCGCTTTCGCCGCCGGCCGGCCGCGCCGATGATTTCATCTGGCCGCGCCGCGAAGTCGGCCGCGAACAGGCCAAGGGCGACACGCCGATCGCCGCCGCAACGCCTGGAGGAACGGTCCAGGCAGCGCCCGGACAGAGGCAGCTCCTGCTTCCACCGCCGCAGCAAACACTTCAGCAGCAAAAGCGGCTGCAGCCGCAGATGCAGCCCCAAATCCAGCAGATCCGGCCTGCGCAGAATGCCCCACCGCCGTCGCTGCGCGACTTCTTCGGCTTGGGCAACGAGCCGCGCCAACCGGCCCCGCCGACGCTGGGACCGCCGCGTGGACCACCCACACCCGGCGTACCGCGTCCACCGGGCAATGTCGGACGCTCGGCAGAAGTCCCGCTGAACAACATCACGCGATAGACGCGCCGTTCCGAAATTTGCGGACTGCGCTAGCTAATGCTTATCCACGATGCGCGGCCGCGCATCGTGGCATGACCGATTCAACTCAGCTGTAATAGCGCCAGCGCGGCGGCGGGCGGCGCGGCTGACGCGTCATCATCAGCGCCAGCGCAAATCCGATTCCGCCGGCGACCAGCAACGCACCGAGCGGATTTTCGCGCACCGTCTTGGCCACCGCGGTCTTGCCGTCGCGGATGGTGTCGCCGCTGTTCTCATAGGCGTCCTTCGCATAGTCGACCGCAGCCTCGGTCGCGTCCCGGGCGGCGTCCTTGGCCTGGCCGTAGAGATTTTGCACGGTGCCGGCGGCCTCGCGTGCGCGGCCCTCCGCTTGCGTCTTCGCATTGCCGGTCATGTCGCCGACAGCGCCTTCGACCTTGCCGGCGAAATCCTTCGCCGAGCCGGCGATCCGATCCTTGTCCATCGCAATTACTCCCTGTTTCAGGGGATGTAACCGCCGAGGTCAGTTCAGGTTCCCCACTCTTCGCGCATACTCCGCGGACGCGAAGCAAACCGGCTCAAAGAATGAGCCCGCCATCGACCACGATGGTCTGGCCGATGATGTAGGACGAAAGCGGCGACGCCAGGAACAGCGCGGCGCCGGCCATATCGGCGGGCGTACCCAGCCGCTTCAGCGGAATGCGCTCCAGCGCGCCTTCGAGCCGCTTCGGGTTCGCGGTGGTCGCCTTGGTCATCTTGGTGTCGACCAGGCCGGGCGCGATGCCGTTGACGCGGATGCCGTTCTCGGCCCACGCCTCGCCGAGCGTGCGCGTCAGCCCGACCGCCCCGGTCTTGGAAGCGTTGTAGGCCGGGTTACCCATGGTGGAATGATAGGCCGCCGTCGAACTGACGATGATGAGCGAGCCTTTGCTGGCGCTCAGCATCGCGTGAAATCTGGTCGCGCACGCCATCAGGCTCATCAGGTTGACTTCCATCACCTTGCGGAAGCCATCCATTTCGAACTCGCCGCGGCGATAGATCACCGCGCCCTGCGCCAGCACCAGCACGTCGAGTTTCTCGAACGGCGGATTCAGCGTCTCGATCGCCTGTGCGTCGCTGACATCGAGCCGAAAATAATCGAGGCCGTCGAGATGCGATCCTTCCTCAGGTGAATAATCAGCCGCGCTGGCGCGGGTGCCGCAGACGGCCACCCTGGCGCCCCTGGCGCGAAACGCCTGCGCGATGCCGTTGCCGATGCCGCTGGAGCCGCCGACCACCAGCATTTGCTTGCCGCTGAAATCCAGTTCGTTCATCCCCGCGATCCCCTTCTTGCTTGTTCTGACGTGCGACGTGGTTTGACCTGTCTGCGGATCGGTGCCAGCCTTGTCAATCCTGCAACGCGCTCCCCGCATCCTGTTTCCGGATCCTGCCATGTCAGATTTCAAACAGCTCAGCCGCTCGGTCAAAGGCCTCACCGTTCTCGTCACCGGCGCCGCCAGCGGCATGGGCCGCGCCACGGCGCGGGTATTCGGCGCCGACGGCGCCAACGTCGCCGTCACCGATCTCGGCGCCGAGGCCACGCAGGCCGTCGCCAGCGACATCGCGTCGCGCGGCGGTTCGGCCAGAGCATGGACGCTCGACGTGACGAGCAAGGACAACATCGCGGCCGTGGTCGGCGAAGTCGCGGCGCATTTCGGCGGGCTCGATGTCATCGTCAACAATGCCGGCATTTCCGTGCGCGTTGCGATCGACGACGAGGGCTATGACGAAGCATGGGCCCGCGGCCTTGCCGTCATGCTGACCGCGCATCAGCGCATCATCCGCGCTGCGCTGCCGCATTTGCGCAAATCGAAATCGCCGCGGATCGTCAACATCGCCTCCACCGAGGCGCTCGGCGCTACCGCACTGCACAGCCCCTACTCCGCCGCCAAGGCCGGCGTGGTCGGCCTGACGCGGTCGCTGGCCGTCGAGCTTGGCCGCGACGGCATCACCGTGAACTGCATCTGCCCGGGACCGATCACCACGGGGATGACCGCCCGGATCGCCGACGAGCACAAGGCGATCTACGCCCGCCGCCGCACCGCACTCGGACGTTATGGCGATCCCGAGGAAGTGGCGCATATGACGCTGAGCCTGTGCCTGCCGGCGGCCTCGTTCCTGACCGGCGCGGTGATCCCTGTCGACGGCGGCCTGATGGCGCGAAACGCGTAACGGGCATGCATCCGAAGCGTTGACTTGAAGTCCTCAGCGAGTAGCCTTCCACGCAAATGGAGCGGGACAAATCACCCGCCGCTTTGAGGAGAGAGACGCCATGACGGTCACCATCCGGCAGCTTCATCCGCATTTTTTCGGAGAGGTTTCGGGCGTTGATTTGCGCAAGCCCCTGACATCGCAGGAAGCGGCCGATATCGAGGCCGGCATGGACAAATACGCCGTGCTGCTGTTCCGCAACCAGGACATCACCGACGAGCAGCAACTGGCCTTCGCGCTGAATTTCGGCGAGCGCGAGAACGCGCGGGGCGGCACCGTCACCAAGAAGGAAGATTACCGGCTGACGTCGGGGCTCAACGACGTTTCCAATCTCGGCAAGGACGGCAAGCCGCTGGCGCGCGACAACCGCACCCATTTGTTCAACCTCGGAAACTGTCTCTGGCATTCCGACAGTTCGTTCCGGCCGATCCCGGCAAAATTCTCGCTGCTGTCGGCGCGGGTGGTCAATCCCAAGGGCGGCAATACCGAATTCGCCGACATGCGTGCGGCCTATGACGCGCTCGACGACGAGACCAGGGCCGAGATCGAAGACCTGATCTGCGAGCATTCGCTGATGTATTCGCGCGGTTCGCTTGGCTTCCTCGACTATACCGACGAGGAAAAGCAGTTGTTCAAGCCGGTGCTGCAGCGGCTGGTGCGGACGCATCCCGTGCATCGCCGCAAGTCGCTTGTACCTGTCATCGCATGCCGGCGCGATCCAGGGCATGAGCATGCCGGAAGCGCGGTTGCTGCTGCGCGATCTCACCGAGCACGCCACCCGGCCGGAATTCGTCTACGTCCACAAATGGACGTTGCATGACCTCATCATGTGGGACAATCGCCAGACCATGCACCGCGTGCGGCGCTACGACCAGTCGCAGCCGCGCGACATGCGCCGCGCCACCGTCGCCGGCACCGAGCCGACGGTGACGCAGCAGGCGGCGGAATAGGCTGCCGCTGCCATCGCACGCGAAGGCGGGCGATCCAGTACACGCAGCCTGTTGAGAATTGCAAACGCTGGTGATTACTGGATGCCCCGCCTTCGCCGGGCATGACAATCAGGCGTGCCCCGCCTCGTTCGACAGCATGCCGGGATCGATCCCGATCTTGCGCAGCGCGCGCTGGTATTTTTCATCGACGTCGCTACCGAAGATCAGGTCCGGATCGGCGTCGCAGTGCAGCCAGCCATTGTGCTGGATCTCGTTTTCGAGCTGACCGGGGGCCCAGCCGGCATAGCCGAGCGCCAGGATCGCGTGCTTGGGTCCGTTACCCTTGGCGATCGCCTTGAGGATATCGACGGTCGCGGTCAGGCAGATGCCGTCGTCGATGTTGAGCGTGGCGTCCTTGATGAAGAAGTCGCTGGAATGCAGCACGAAGCCGCGGCCGGTATCGACCGGGCCGCCCTTCAACACCTTCATGGTCTCGGCGTTTTCCGGCAGCTTGATCTGGTCGGCCTTTTCGATGATGTCGAGCTGGACCAGCAAGCCGGGAAAATCGATGCTGCCGGCCGGACGGTTGACGATGATGCCCATCGCCCCCTCGGACGAATGCGCGCACATGTAGATGACGGAGCGTTCAAAGCGCGGGTCGCCCATGACCGGCATGGCGATCAGAAGCTGGCCGTCAAGATAGCCGTCGGCGGACGAATTATCGCCAATGCCGGCGGCTTTGCGGCGAACGGGCTTCGGTATTTTGCCTTCAGGGCTCATCCGCAAAGGCCTCTCTTGCTGTTGCTTATCCTGATATCGGGTGCGGTTTCTGTCAATCAAGCTTAAGGCCGCACTGGGCGGCCGATCACACGCAATTCAATGGTTTGCGCGGTGCGTTGGCTGTAAAGACGTCGCATGATCGTACCGGTTCCCATCCGCGCGGCGCTTTGCCTCGCTGCCGCGGTCTCGGTCGCTTGCATGGCGATCGAGGTTCGCGCCGAGGATGCCTCGCCGTGGCAGCGCGACACGCATTCCGCGGTGCGGCTGCTGGCGGGTTCGCGCAGCGGTCCGGTTCTGCTTGGCGGCATTGCGATTCAGTTGCAGCCTGGCTGGAAAACCTACTGGCGGACACCCGGCGATTCCGGCGTGCCGCCCCGCTTCGACTTCTCCAAATCGGAAAATGTCGAAGCCGTGACCGTGCTGTGGCCGGCGCCTTCCAAATTCGACGATGGCGCGGGTGGTACCGCGCTCGGATACAAGCAGCAGGTGGTGTTGCCGCTGCGGATCGTGGCGAAAAATGCCGACAAGCCGGTGATGCTGCGGGCCCAGATCAGTTATGCGGTATGTGACAAGCTGTGCATTCCCGTGGAAGCCAATGCTGAACTGTCCTTCGCCAGCGTGGCAAGCACCGAGGACGGCGCGCTCTCGGACGCGCTCAATGCCGTGCCGAAGCCCGCCAATGTCGGCGATCCCAATCCGCTCACCATCCGCGACGTCAAGCGCGAGGGAAAGACCAATGTGGTGGTCGACGTCACCGCGCCGGATGCAAGGGACGTCAGCCTCTTTGTCGAAGGCCCGACGCCCGACTGGGCGTTGCCGGTCCCGAAACTGGTGGATCAGAGCACGCCCGGCGTGAAGCGTTTCGTCTTCGAGCTCGATGGGCTGCCGCCCGGCGTGAGCCCCGAAGGCGCCGCGCTCAAGTTGACGCTGGTCGGCGGCGACCGGGCCTATGAATTCAACGTCAATTTGAACTAATCGAAAGTCATTCCGGGGCATGCGAAGCATGAACCCGGAATCTCGAGATTCTCAGGGGCGCAAGAGCGCCCCGTAGTTCGACGCTGCGCATCGCCCGGGAATGACAGCTGCGAGGACCGCCCACCCAACCGATTCTTAACGAATCGTTGATACATCCGGCCATCGCCGCCGCCTTGCGGCACATCTCCGGGATGCCCTGCTTTGGCCGTGATGGATACGCCACCCGCAACCGTTTCGCCTGCCGGCATGATCGCACGCCTGCGGTCACTGCTGGGCGGCTCGAATGAAGCCTCCCTCACCCGGCGGCTGGCAGGCACGATCTTCATCATCCGCGTGCTCAGCGCGGCGCTGGCCTATTTCGCCCAGATCCTGCTGGCGCGCTGGATGGGCGGCTCGGATTACGGCGTCTATGTCTACGTCTGGACCTGGGTGCTGCTGCTCGGCAGCATGATGGATTTCGGTATCTCGGCGTCCGCGCAGAAGATCATTCCGGAATACCGCACGCGTGGCGAACATGCGCTGCTGCGCGGCTTCCTGTCCGGCAGCCGCTGGATGACGTTCGCGGTCTCCTCCGTCGTCTCGCTGCTGCTGGCGGGCGTGGTGAAGGCCCTGTCGCCGTGGATCGAGGCCAACACAATCGTGCCGCTCTATATCGGCTGCCTGACGCTGCCGGCGTTCGTGGTCGCCAACACCCAGGACGGCATCGCCCGTTCGCATGACTGGATGCGGCTCGGGCTGATGCCGCAATTCATCGTGCGGCAGTCCCTGATCATCGGCCTGACGGCCGGCGCCTTCGTGCTCGGGTTCAATCTCGGCGCCACCGCCGCGATGCTGGCGAGCGCCGCCGCGGTATGGATCGCGATGATCGGCCAGATGATCGTGCTCAACCGCAAGCTCGGCGCTCACGTCGAAGCCGGCCCCAAGGCCTATGACTTCCGCGGCTGGCTCGCGGTCTCGCTGCCGATCCTGATGGTCGAAGGCTTTTATCTGCTGCTGTCCTACACCGACGTGCTGGTCCTGCAGCAATTCCGCTCCTCGGAAGAAGTCGGCATCTATTTCGCCGTGGTGAAGACGCTGGCGCTGGTTTCCTTCATTCACTACGCGATGGCGGCGACGACGGCACATCGCTTCGCCGAGTATCATGCGCTCGGCGACAAGGCGCGGCTGTCGGCCTATGTGGCGCACGCGATCCAGTGGACGTTCTGGCCGTCGCTGGCGGCGACCATCCTGCTGCTGGCCGCGGGCAGGCCGCTATTGTGGCTGTTCGGTCCGCAATTCGTGGTCGGCTACGACATCATGTTCATCGCCGCTGTCGGCCTCGTGGTGCGCTCGGCGATCGGCCCGGTGGAGCGGCTGCTCAACATGCTCGGCCACCAGCACATCTGTGCGCTGGCCTATGCGCTGGCCTTCCTCATGAACCTCGCGCTCTGCCTGGTGCTGGTGCCGCGCTTCGGCGGCCATGGAGCTGCGGCCGCGACGTCGATCGCGCTCACGTTCGAGACGATATTGCTGTTCTGGATCGTGCGTCGGCGGCTCGGGCTGCACGTGCTGGCGTTCGGCAAGCGCTGATCCCCGCAGGACCATCAACACCCGCGGGGCGTCCAAATAGAGCCTACGCCGCGGTCCAGCCGCCGTCGATCGAGAGGTTGGCGCCGGTGATCTGGGCGGCGTCGTTGCTGCACAGGAACAGCGCCAGCGCCGCAACCTGCTCGGAGGTGACGAACTCCTTGGTCGGCTGCGCCTCCAGCAGCACGTCCTGGATGACCTGCTCCTTGGTGAGATGGCGCGCCTTCATGGTCTCCGGAATCTGCTTCTCGACCAGCGGCGTCCAGACATAGCCGGGGCTGATGCAGTTGCAGGTGATCTTGAAGGTCGCAAGCTCCAGCGCCACCGTCTTGGTGAGGCCGGCGATGCCGTGCTTGGCGGAGACATAGGCCGACTTGAACGGCGAAGCGACCAGCGAATGGGCGGACGCCGTGTTGATGATGCGACCCCAGCCACGCTTCTTCATGCCGGGCACCGCGGCGCGAATGCCGTGAAACGCCGACGACAGGTTGATGGCGATGATCGCATCCCATTTCTCGATCGGAAAGTCCTCGATCGGGGAGACGAACTGGATACCGGCATTGTTGACGAGGATGTCCACCGAACCGAACGTCTTCTCGCCAAGGGCGATCATTTCCGCGATCTCGGCAGGCTTGGTCATGTCGGCGGGCGAATGCACGGCGCGAACCTTGAAGTCGGTTTCGATGCCGGAACGCTCGCGCTCGATATCGGCGGGCACGCCCATGCCGTTGAGAACGATGTTGGCGCCGGCGCCGGCGAAAGCGCGTGCATAGGCCAGTCCGATGCCGCTGGTCGATCCGGTCACGACAGCGGTCTTGCCTTTTAACGTACCCATTCCATTCACTCCTGCTTGCCTTCGGGCGGCGTGGAACCGTTCCCCGTCATATCGTAAGCCATCATGGTCTCGCCGGATTGCGGCCGTTCCAGCACGTCCCTGTGACGCATCGACTGGTGGACATCGCGAACGCCCGAGTTCCAGTGTTCGAGCATGGCGACGTGCGAAAAGTCGTAATCCTTCGACGAGGACTCGTAGTTCTTGCTCTTGTAAATCAGATGCACGACGGTGACGGTGTTTTCCTTGGCCGCGTTGCACAGGATCTCGACCGACGGATCGCTCTTGAGGTAATCGGGCAGTTTTCCGATCAGTTCCCGCAGCGCCTTGCGCGTGTTGTGCACCTGCTTGTTCTTGTCGGTATTCATCCGGGTGCGGCTGGAAAAGCGGATATCCTTCTCGCGCTCGGCGGCCTCCAGCAGCGACGTCGGCAAGTCACCGCGGGCGCTGAACAGGTCGACCTGGAAGATCAGGAGATCGCGATGGGTTTCCTCGCCGAGGACGAAATCGAGCGGCGTGTTGGAGGCGATGCCGCCGTCCCAGTAATGCTCGCCTTCGATCTCCACCGAAGGAAACCCGGGCGGCAGCGCGCCGGACGCCATGATGTGTTCGGGGCCGATCTTCTTGCCGAGCTTTCTGAACTCGAAATTGTCGAAATACCTGAAATTGCCCGAGGTGACGCCGACCGCGCCGACACTGAGCCGCGTCTTCAAATCGTTGATACGATCGAAATCGACCAGCCGCTCCAGCGTCTTCTTCAGCGGTGCGGTGTCGTAGTAGCTCTGCGATTGCGGGCTGCCCGGCGGCCAGAGCGGCGCCGGCGGAATCCGCGGCGTGAAAAAGCCGGGCACGCCAAAGGTGGCGATCAGCGCGGCGCTGGTTTCGTTGAACAGCGAGCGCGCCCGATCGCCATTTGTGACGGGTTTCCACGGCACCGGAGACGACACCATCTCCCAGAATTCCTTGAGGTGCTCGACGCGTCTTTCGCCCTCATTGCCGGCGATGATCGCCGCATTGATGGCGCCGATCGAGATGCCGGCAATCCATTCCGGATCGAACCCCGAGCGGCACAGCGCCTGAAAGGCGCCGGCCTGATAGGAGCCGAGCGCGCCGCCGCCCTGCAGCACCAGCACGCGCTGCGCATGGGCGGGCGTCGTGGCTGGCGCGGGGTCGCAGTGATCCATCATGACCATCGATCAAAGACTAGGACGCCGGCACCGTGGCGGCAGTTGGCGGCGGCGTCAATCGGCGAGATCAAAGCAAGGATCACGCCGAGTTTATCGCCTGCGCGCGCGTGAAGACGGTATCGGGATCGTGCTTCAGGTTGATGCAAGAATCAGCGTCCAGAACACCTTGTACTTGGTGTTTGGAGCGTAAATCGCCGCGATGCCCAATTTTGTGACACCGGACTTGAGCATGTTGGCCTTGTGCGGCGGCGAGTCGCGCCAGCCCGAAAACGCCTCCGCCAGCGTGTGGTAGCCCGCCGAAACATTTTCGACGGCCAGCTTGGCGGGATAGCCGGACGCGCCCAGGCGCTTTTCCAGCGGCCCCTTGACGTCATGATCGAGCTTGTTGCGCTTGGCCATCGCCTCGGACTGCTGTTCGGCCAACTTCATCAGGTCCGGATCGACCGTCACGCCGCCGAGGCCATTGTTCTGCCGGTACAGCGAGATCATCGAGGCGGCCGCCTGCGAGTTCAGCGTCGCGCCGCCATTGGCCATGCTCAGATACATGGTCGGCTGGTCGGGCGCCTTGGTGTCGGCCATGCAGCCGCCCAGCAACAGAAGCCCGAAAATGGCGAATAAAGCCCGCATGATTCCCCCGGATTGGCCCGCCGTTGTTGCATACCAACCGTGGCTGAATGGTGAACACGCCGTCGTTTTGACGTCATTCCGGGATGGTGCGAAGCGCCAGACCGGAATTCGAATTCCAGCGAAATGCGCCCCGGGTTCGATGCTTTGCATCGCCCCGGAATGACGACTTTGTCGTCAATCCTGGGCGGCGAAAATCCGGTAGCGGCGGGGTTGCAGGCTGACGATCTCGCCGGCCTGGAGTTCCCGGTCCCGGGGGGCGTCGATTTCGATGATGGTCTTGCCCTCGCCGTCGCTGAGCGCGACCTCCGCCCGCTGGATCGGGCCGAACGAGCGGACATGACGGACCGCGCCCTCGAGAGAGCCGCTTCCCGCCGGCCCGATCTGCATGTCGTGGCGGCGGATGAACAGTTTGGAGGCGCCGGATACCGAACTGTCGGCAGCGATATTGAGCGGCCGGCCGCCGAGCCGTACCGAGCCGCCGCTGACCTCAACCGGCAGCACGATGGATTCGCCGATGAAGCCATGCACGAAGGCGGTGGCGGGATTGTCATAGACATCCCCCGGCGTGCCGATCTGCTCGATGCGCCCCTTGTCCATGACCACCACGCGGTTGGCGACTTCGAGCGCCTCTTCCTGGTCGTGGGTGACGAAGATCGAGGTGACGTGGATTTCGGAATGCAGCGAGCGCAGCCATTGCCGCAGCTCCTTGCGCACCTTGGCGTCGAGCGCGCCGAACGGCTCGTCGAGCAGCAGGATCCGCGGCTCGATCGCCAGCGCGCGCGCCAGCGCAATGCGCTGCCGCTGGCCGCCGGACAACTGGCTCGGATAGCGGTCGGCCAGCCAGTCGAGCTGCACCAGGTCGAGCAGCTCCTTGACGCGGGCGCGGATCGTGGCCTCGTCCTTGCGGATCGGCGCGCGGCTGCACGCGCAGGCCGAAGGCGACGTTTTCGAACACCGTCATATGCCGGAACAGCGCGTAATGCTGGAACACGAAGCCGACGTGGCGCTCGCTCGCGCCATGGCCGAGCGCATCCTCGCCGTCGATCGACACCTGGCCGGCGTCCGGCCAGTCGAGGCCGGCAATGATCCGCAGCAGCGTGGTCTTGCCCGAGCCCGACGGGCCGAGCAGGGCCAGCAATTCGCCCTTGCCGACTTTCAGATCGACATTGTCGAGCGCTGCGAATGCGCCGAACTTCTTGACGATGTTCTTGACTTCAATGGTCACGCGGAAACTGTCCTTCGTCCAGTCGTCGTTCGAGAATGGTCTTTACCACCAGCGTGATCAACGCCAGCATCGCCAGCAGCGAGGCGATCGCGAACGACGCCACGAACTGATATTCATTATAGAGGATCTCGACCAGCAGCGGCATGGTATTGGTCTCGCCACGGATATGCCCTGACACCACCGACACCGCGCCGAACTCGCCCATCGCGCGCGCATTGCAGAGCAGCACACCATAGAGCAGGCCCCATTTGATATTGGCAGAGTGACGCGGAAGAAGGTCTGCAGACCTGACGCGCCGAGCGAGATCGCGGCTTCCTCCTCCTGCGTGCCCTGCTCCTGCATCAAGGGGATCAGTGCACGGGCGACGAACGGGAACGTCACGAAGATCGTCGCCAGCGCGATGCCGGCACGGCGAACAGGATGTGGATGTCGTGCGCCTGCAGCCAGGCGCCGAAGTATCCCTGCGCGCCGAACAGCAGCACGAAGACCAGCCGGAAATGACCGGGCTGACCGAGAACGGCAGGTCGATCAGGCTGATGAGGAAGGTCTTGCCGCGGAAATCGAATTTTGCGATCGCCCAGGCCGCGATCACGCCGAACACCAGATTGAGGCTCACGGAAATCGCCGCCACCAGCAGCGTCAACCGGACCGCCGACAGCGCCTCCGGCTCGGACAGCGCAGTCAGGTAGGCGCTGATGCCCTTGGAAAAGGCCTGTGCGAACACCACGACCAGCGGCAGCACGACGAAGACGGTGAGAAAGGTGACAGCGAGCGCAATGATGATGAAGCGGACGGGCGCCGGTTCGCTCCGAAGATCCTTCGGCGAAGCGACGATGGCGAAGCGGTCGTTGGCCTCGTGGTCGGCGCCTTGAGCAATGGCTAGATCCGCCGTGGCCACATAGCTCCGCACCGGCGGCGCTGGCCTCACCAAGCTGGTCTGGATCGACATCGACCGGCCCTTCGATGCGCAGGATTGCGGGTTTGCGCCAGCGTTGCAGGCGATTGACGGCGAAGATGATCACGAATGAAGCCAGCAGCATGACGACGGCGATCGCCGTCGCATCGGCATAGCGAAACTCGGATAGCCGGATCACGATCAGCAGCGGCGCGATTTCCGAGACGTTCGGCAGGTTGCCGGCGATGAAGATGACGGAGCCGTATTCGCCGACGGCACGCGCGAACGCCAGCGCAAATCCCGTCAGCAGCGCCGGCGTCAGGCTCGGCAGGATCACCCGGAACACCGTGTGCCAGCGGTTGGCGCCGAGGCTCGCGGCAGCTTCCTCGATTTCAGGATCGAGATCGATCAGCACCGGCTGCACCGTCCGCACCACGAAGGGATCCCGATGAAGACCATCGCGACGAAAATGCCGATCGGCGTGAACGCCACCTTGATGCCGAGTTCGGCCAGCGGCGCGCCGAGCCAGCCCTTCTGCGCAAACAATTGCGTCAGCGCCACGCCCGCGACCGCAGTCGGCAGTGCAAAGGGAATATCGACGATGGCGTCGAACAGCCGCCGGCCCGGGAAGCGGTAGCGCACCAGCGCCCAGACGATGATCGTCCCCATCACCAGATTGACGCAGGCCGCCGCAAACGAAAGCCCGAACGAAATCCGTAAGGCGTTCAGCGTACGGCGGCTGGTGAAAATCTCCCAGAATTGGGCTGGCGAAAGTTCGAGCGTCTTGAGAAAGAGACCGGCGAGTGGAATGAGGATGATGACGGAGAGCCATGTCAGGGTCAGGCCCATGGTTAGACCGAACCCGGGCAAGCTGCTCCGCCGTGCGACCGCTGTGCTCACAAATCCCCCTGCCTACGCTCCGGCCGCCGCCGTCCAGATCAGTTCTTGTAGATCTGGTCGAAAATGCCGCCTTCGGCGAAGTGGTCCTTTTGCGCCTTGGTCCAACCACCAAAAACGTCGTCGATCGTGAAAAGTTCGAGCCTGGCGAAGGATTTTTCGTATTCCTTCGCGATCTCCCCATCGCGCGGACGGTAGGAATTGCGTGCGGCAATTTCCTGACCTTCCTTGGTATACCAGTACTTCAGATAGGCCTCGGCGACGGCCCGGGTGCCTTTTTTGTCGGCGACCTTGTCCACGACAGCCACCGGCGGCTCGGCGAGGATCGACAGCGGCGGCGCCACGATCTCGAACTTGTCCTTGCCGAATTCGCGCTGCGCCAGGAACGCTTCGTTCTCCCACGCCAGCAGCACGTCACCGACGCCGCGCTCGACAAAGGTCACGGTCGAGCCGCGCGCTCCGGTATCCAGTACCGGTACGTTCTTGAAGAGGTCAGCGACGAACTTCTTCGCCTTGTCGGCGGAGCCAAACTTCTTTTCCGCATAGCCCCAAGCTGCAAGATAATTCCAGCGCGCGCCGCCCGACGTCTTCGGATTTGGCGTGATCACCTGCACGCCGGGCTTCACCAGATCATCCCAATCCTTGATGCCCTTGGGATTACCCTTGCGCACCAGGAACACGATCGTCGAGGTGTAGGGAGCGGCGTTGAGCGACAGCCGCTTTTGCCAGTCGGGCGCGATCAGCCCCTTTGCGGCGATGGCGTCGATATCATAGGCCAGCGCCAGCGTAACGACATCGGCCTGCAGGCCGTCGATCACCGAGCGCGCCTGCGAACCCGAGCCGCCGTGCGACTGCTTGACCTCGACGCTCTTGCCGGTCTCCTTCTGATACGCAGCCGTGAACGCCTTGTTGAAATCGACGTAGAGCTCGCGCGTCGGATCGTAGGACACGTTGAGCAGGGTGAAGTCGGCTGACAGTGCGGAGCTCGCCCAGAGCAATCCGGCGACGAAGGGCAGAATGCGACGGATCATCATCAATCTCCATTCGGCTTGATGAAGCATATCACCAAAAGCGCGGAGCGCAACGTCGCGGCGAAAGAGCGTTTAGTCAACGAAACCGCTTTTCATTGTTTGCGATGCCGCAGCGTCATTGTCCTATGAAGTCGTCGTCGTATGAATGCCGCATTTGTCTTGCCCTTGCCGCGCCAGCGACCGGCGCGCGCATCCTCGCCCGGCGCCGTCCGGCTGGAGCACGGCATGCATCCGACCGAGAGGTAACCGGAGGCGACCAGCGGATGCGGCGGCAGTTTCGCGAACCCGTAAATCGCCTCGATCTCGTCGCGCGACACG
>CAWGLP010000017.1:0-104516 GCA_963823485.1 uncultured Alphaproteobacteria bacterium | reverse complement strand
CGGCCGCAGCCCGGCCGGCACCCGCCGAGGCGGCGACTGTCAATCGATCCGGAGCCCAGGTCGCCGATCCGGGCTACGTGGTCGATCCGATGCGCTGCGCGCTGATTATTCAGGACATGCAGAACGACGTGGTGATGGAAGGCGGCGCCTTCGCTTCCTCTGGCTCGCCGACGCATTGCCGCGAACAGAACGCCATCGCCAACGCAAAGCGGCTCGCGGAGGCAGCACGTGCCCGCGGCGTCCTGGTGATACACGTCTGGTTCGTGGTGGAGCCGGGCGCGCCCGGCGTGACGGCGAATGCGCCGCTGTTCGAGGGATTGATAGACGCGAAAGCACTGGTGCGCGGCACCTGGGGCGCCGCGCCGGTGCCGGGACTGGAGCCGCAAGCCGGCGATCAGGTGGTGGAGAAGATGCGGATGAGCGCCTGGGAGGGCACGAGGCTGGAGGCTATGCTGAAATCGGCCGGACGCGATTTCGTCATCGTCACCGGCGCCTGGACCAACATGTCGATCGAACATACCGCCCGCACCGGCGCGGACAAGGGGTTCTACATGGTCGTGCCGGAGGATTGCTGCTCGACAATGAACGCCGAATGGCACATCGCCGCGGTGAACTACGCGATCCAGAATGTGGCGATGGTGACCCGCGCCGACGATCTGATAGCTGCATTGTCCTGATCGGGTGGAAAAGGTGCTGTCGCTGCTGCTTAGCGTCTGTTCGTCTTCGTTGCGAAATGCCTCCAGCCTCGCGCTCCGCATCGGCCCGGCGGCGTGAATTAACTTCGTTGTTGCTCACGTGCTATTGAGGTGTTTCCCGAACTACGCCAATGTCGCGTCACGTATGATCTAACGTCGGTGCGTTTGATCACGCTGACTTCATTGCCGAATGTGACTCTTGTTTTGGTTGGATGTGAAAAGCTGCGCCCATTTCCAGACCCAATCTGCCCACGATCAGTGGTCGCACACGTACGCGCCTTCGGAATGCAGATCGAGCGTGCTGGCGACCTCCCAAACGCTCTCAACGAACGTGGCGCGAACAAATCACGATTGGTTTCTGTGGCGGCAGCTGAGGCGGTAACAAATCGTCACCCTTCAGAAACGCATAAGCTCCTGTAATGTCTGGTGGGCCCGGCAGGACTCGAACCTGCAACCAGACCGTTATGAGCGGCCGGCTCTAACCATTGAGCTACAGGCCCCGCCGCGGCGGCCGCAAGCTGGGGCGGCCGGCAACGGTGCTGGCATCGTTTACAGGGGGGATCGCGATCCGGCAATGCCGGGCTTAATCGACCGAAACGCCGGCGAATTCGACCACTTTGCGCCACTTCTCGGTCTCGTCGGCGACCAGTGTGCCGAAATTGGCAGGCGTCATCGGCTTCGGAATGCCGCCGACTTCGGCCAGCCGCGCCACCAGCTTGGGGTCTTTCAACGCTTCGCCCACCGCCTTGCTGAGCGTGCTTTCATAAAAGCCAGCACTTGCCTACAACCTGCCCTGTGCGTTGTTTAGCCAGGCGCCCGGCAACAGCGCATGGCGGGAGAGGGGCTTTGAGGCCGAAGATGAGACTCTGCTCATATCGCCGGCGCTGCCGTGCTGCTGCTTGCCGGTGGCGCGGCCGCGCAGGATGGAGGCAAGGCCATTTCCAGAACCACGATCAGCCTTGGAACCGCGACGCCCGGCGGCGGCTTCCCGGTCTACGGCAATGCCTTTGCCGAGATCATGAGCGCTGCCGATCCGACGCTGTCGATCGAGCCGCGCAACACCAGGGGCTCCAGCGAAAACATTCCGCTGCTGGAATCCGGCCAACTCGATATCGCGCTGGTGGCGGGCGAGCCATCCTATGAATTGTTCATGGGCATCGGGCGGCCGCCGACGCGGCTGAAGATTCTCACCGCGATGTATTCGAGCCCCGGCATGTTCGTGGTGCGAGCGGACAGTCCCTACAGGACCATCCAGGATCTGGTCGGACAGCCGGTGGTCTTCGGCGCCAGGGGCTCGGGCCTGCCGATCCTGTCGCGCTACATGCTCGACGGCATCGGGCTGAAGCAGGACGAGGATTTCAAGTCGATCTATCTCGACCGCGCCGGCGATGGCCCCGCCATGGTGCTGGACGGCCGCGCAGCGGCACTGTGGGGTGCGGGCATCGGCTGGCCCGGTTTTGCCGCGATGGCGCAGGCCCCGGGCGGCGCCAGGTTCATCGCGCCCGATGCAGGCGAGATCGCGCGCATCCGCGCCAGGCATACCTTCCTGAAGTCGCTGACGGTTCCCGCCAACAGCTATCCGAACCAGACCAGCGCGATCGACTCCGTCGGCTCATGGAGCTTCGTGCTGGCGCGCGAGAGCCTGCCCGACGACGTCGCCTACCGGCTGGCGCGCACGCTGCACGGCGCGGAGTCCGCGCTCTGCCGGAAATTGCCGCAGGCCTGCGAGACCACGGCGGCCAACACGGTGGCGGCGGCGCCGAACGCGGCGCTGATTCATCCCGGCGTGCTGAAATATTTCCGCGAGATCGGGGTGGTGAAGTGACCGTCGCAGACAAAGGGCATAGGCGGGCCATGATTTCGAACCAGCGCCTGCCGGCCTCGCTGACACCGCTCGACAGGGCGCTCGACGGCCTGCTGCAGGGCGTGGAGCCGGTCGCGCCGGTGGAACTGCCGCTCGCGCAGGCGCTGCGCTGCATTGCCGCCGACATGCCGCTGCTCGCTGCCCATCCGTCACGCGATATCGCCGCTGCTGACGGTTACGCATTGAGCGCGCGCGATCTGGTCGGCGCATCCTCCTATTCGCCGCTGCCGCTGGCGACATCGCCGATCTGGGTCGAGGCCGGCGAGCCCATGCCGGATGGTTGCGATTGCGTGCTTGATTCAGACTCGGTCGATGCCACCGGCCCGATGCCGCAGGTGCTGGCGGAAGCGATCCCCGGCCAGGGCGTGCGGCGGGCTGGCGCTGATATCGCCGCGGGCAGCCGCGTCGCCGAGGCAGGGCGTCGGGTGCTGCCGCGCGACCTCATGATCGCGCGCGCGGCCGGAATGGCGCAATTGAAAGTGCGTCGTCCGCGCCTGCGCATCGTCAATATTCCAGGCGGCGCGGTGACGGCGGATCTGATCGCCGAGAGCGCCCGGAATGCGGGGGCCGATGTCGTCGCCGTCACGGCCGAAGGGCGCGATGAAGCTTCGATCGCGACCGCGCTCGACGCGCATGCCTGCGATCTGCTGCTCACCGTCGGCGGCTCCGGCGTCGGCCGCACGGATGCCGCGGTGGCGGCGCTTTCGACGCGCGGCGACGTGCTCGCCCACGGCATTGCCCTGCAACCCGGCCGCACCTCTGCCGTCGGCCGCGTCGGCGGCGCGCCCGTGGTGGTGCTGCCGGGCGCGCCGGATCAGGCCTTTGCGGCGTGGTGGACGCTGGTGCTGCCCGTGCTCGACCGCCTGTCAGGACGCCGGCCGCGCCGGACCCTGAACCTGCCGCTGGCGCGCAAGATCGCATCCGGGGTCGGCATCGCCGAAATCGTGCTGCTGGAGCGGAAGCAGGGAACGTGGGTCACGCTGGCGGCCGGCGAATTGTCACTCGACGCGATCGCGCGTGCCGAAGCCTGGCTTGTGGTACCTGGCGGCTCGGAGGGATTTGCGGCGGGCGCGCCGGTCGAAGCCTATATGTTGCGTGAATGAGAATTCTGGAATGAGCAACAAGCCCTTGTCCAAGAACCCTGACAATACCGATCAGGACCAGTTCCTGACCATCCTGTCGCGTGAAGATGCCCTGGCGCGTTTCGAGGCTGCCTTGTTTCCGCGCGCGATCGCGCGCGAGCAGCGTCCGCTTGCTGAATCGCTCGGCTGCGCGCTCGCCGAAGACGTAACGGCGCCGATCGATGTGCCGCCGTTCGATCGCTCCAATGTCGATGGCTTTGCGGTGCGTTCCGCCGATCTCGCGTCTGCCGGCGAAGCTTCGCCCGTGCGCCTGGTGCTCAACGACGAGGTGATCGCGTGCGGTACCGCGCCAACGCGATCGGTGCTGTCGGGCACGGCGACTTCCATCGCGACCGGAGGGCCGGTGCCGCGCGGAGCCGACGCGGTGGTGATGGTCGAACACACCCAGCCGGCGGGTGCCCGCGCGATCGACATCCGCCGCGCCGCGTCTCCCGGCCAGTTCGTGTCCTATGCCGGCTCCGATATCGCCCGCGGCGAGGCGCTGCTGCGCGCCGGTACCGTCATCGGCTCGCGCGAGATCGGCATGCTGGCGGCCTGCGGCATCGCGCAGGTTTCCGTGGCGCGCCGGCCGCGCGTCGCCATCATTTCGACCGGCGACGAACTGGTGCAACCAGGCGAGACACTGCGCCCGGCCGCGATCTACGACACCAACGGCGCGATCGTCACCGCGGCGATCTCGGAGAATGGCGGCGAGGCCCAGTTTCTCGGCGCCATTCCCGACGATGAAGTGCTGCTTGAAGCCGCGATGCGAAAAGCGTTGCAAACCAGCGACATGCTGGTGCTTTCGGGAGGCACTTCCAAGGGCGCGGGCGACGTCTCGCATCGCATCATCGGTCGGCTCGGCCAGCCCGGCATCATCGCGCATGGCGTAGCCCTCAAGCCCGGCAAGCCGCTGTGCCTTGCGGTGTGCGACGGCAAGCCCGTGATCATCCTGCCGGGATTTCCGACCTCGGCGATGTTCACCTTCCACGACATGATCGTGCCGGTGCTGCGGCGGATGGCCGGCCTGCCGCCGCGTTCGGATGCCAGGGTCACCGCGCGGGTGCCAGTGCGGATCGCATCCGAACTCGGCCGCACCGAATTCGTCATGGTGTCGCTGGTCGAAGGCGCGGACGGATTGATCGCCTACCCGACTGGAAAAGGCTCCGGCGCCATTACTTCCTTCGCGCAGGCCGACGGCTTCCTGCGCATCGATGCGCTGGCCGACCAGATGCCGGCAGGCAGCGAGGCCGAAGTAACGCTGTTCACGCCGCATGTGCGGGTGCCGGATCTGGTGATTGTCGGCAGCCATTGTACCGGGCTTGATCTCGTGACCGCGCCGCTGGCGCATGCCGGTCTCGTCGTGCGCTCGATTGCGGTCGGCAGTCTCGGCGGACTGGCGGCGGCGAAGCGCGGCGAGTGCGATTTTGCGCCGATCCATCTGTTCGACGACAGGACCGCGACCTACAACACGCCGTTTCTCGGCGATGGGCTCGAGCTGGCGCCGGGCTGGCGGCGCATGCAGGGCATCGTATTCCGCAAGGGCGACCGTCGCTTCGAAGGATTGAATGCCGAAGCCGCCGTGCGCGCCGCGCTCGCTGATCCCTCCTGCATCATGGTCAATCGCAACCAGGGGGCCGGCACGCGCATCCTGATCGACCGGTTGTTGGGTGGCGCACGGCCGGACGGCTACTGGAACCAGCCGCGCTCGCACAACGCGGTCGCTGCCGCCGTCGCGCAGCACCGCGCCGACTGGGGCATGACCATTGCGCCGGTGGCGCATGCGTCAAACCTGGGGTTCATTCCCTTTGCCGAGGAGCATTACGACTTCGCGCTGGTGCAGGCGCGCAAGCAACGGCCGGCCGTGCAGGCCTTTCTCGACGCGCTGGCGTCGGACGAGGGAAGGGCGGCGCTGCAACGGGCCGGGTTTCGGCCGGCCTGAGGGCGCGTTAGCCCCCGTCCAGCGCGGCCAGCCGCTCCGCTTCCGCGATGTCGTCCATGGTGTTGGCGTTGAAGAACGGATCGAGCGGCGTCGTCGGCCACGTCACGGTGGCAAGCTTATAACGCGCGGTCCAACGGTCGATCTTCCTGACGTCTTCGACGACCAGCGCGTGGCGAAGCTGTTCGCGCAAACCCACGCTCCAAAGCCCGATGACCGGATGCGACTGGCCGTCGGAGGCGGCAACTGCAAGCTCGGCATTCTCGGCTTCTAGCGCGCCGTGCAGCCTCGACACCAGATCGCGGGGCAGGAACGGGCAGTCGGCGGCGGCGCTCAGAACGAGTCTTACATCCGGCCGATTGGCTGCGGCCCAATCCAGCGCGGCGAGAATGCCGGCAAGCGGTCCGGGAAAATCGGCGACGCCGTCAGGGATGACCGGCAGGCCGAAAGCCGCGAAGCGCGCCGGATCACCATTGGCGTTGAGGATGAGGCCGTCGCATTGCGGGGCAAGGCGCGCGATCACGCGGTCGAGGATGGTGCGGCCGGCGATGGTGCGCATCGGCTTGTCACCCCCGCCCATCCGCCGCGCCAGCCCGCCGGCGAGCAGCACGCCGGGAATTCTTGCCGCGGGCGTCGCGTCAATCATCGCTTTCGCCCTTGCGCTTGTGCCGTGCCGATTCTTCTTCGACGTAATCGAGGTTCTGGTCGTAGGTGATACGCCCCTCGCCCGACAGCGCGATGAAGCGCTTTCCGCGCGCGCGTCCGACCAGCGTCAGTCCGACCTGCCGGGCCAGTTCGACGCCCCACGCCGTGAATCCCGAACGCGAGACGAGGATCGGGATTCCCATCCGCACCGTCTTGATGATCATTTCCGAAGTGAGCCGTCCCGTGGTGTAGAGGATCTTGTCGGCGGGATCGACGCCGTGGCGGTAGATCCAGCCCGCGATCTTGTCGACGGCGTTGTGGCGGCCGACATCCTCGGTGTAGCAGACCGGCGTTCCCTCCTTGCACAGCACGCAGCCATGGATCGCGCCGGCCTCCAGATAGAGCGAGGGCATGGTGTTGATCGCATGCGTCATCTGGTAGAGCCACGAGGTGCGCAGTTCTGCCTTTGGCAGTGCGACGCTTTCAACCGCCTCCAGCAGGTCGCCGAACGCCGTGCCCTGCGCACAGCCTGATGTCTGCGTCCGCTTCTTCAGTTTTGCTTCGAAGTTGGTGTGATGCTCGGTGCGCACGACGACCACCTGAAGGTCGTCGTCATACTCGACCTCGGTGACGACATCGTCGTATTTCAGCATGTTCTGATTCAGCAGATAACCCAGTGCGAGATACTCCGGGTAGTCGCCGATCGTCATCATGGTGACGATCTCCTGCGCGTTCAGATACAGCGTCAGCGGCCGCTCCACCGGCACCCGGATCTCGACCGCAGCACCGGTCTGGTCGGTTCCGGCGACGCGCTCGGTCAGCCGCGGATCCTCGGGATTCGGCACGATCAGGGGGGGCGGGATTTTGTCGATTTTCATCATATCGAGCAGCGTAGCATGACATTGACCGGAGGCTGATATAAAGCATCCTGGAGAATGAACAATGCGGCTTCACGCCGTCATTGCGAGCGAAGCGAAGCAATCCATGGCGCGTCCAGGGGAGACATGGATTGCTTCGTCGCTTCGCTCCTCGCAATGACCGAAGGAAGCTGCCGGAGCATGCGATGAAAGTTATAGGCCTCGCGGGATGGAGCGGCGCCGGCAAGACCACCCTGCTGACGCGGGCGATCCCGCATTTGCTGAAGCAAGGCTTGCGCGTTTCCGTCATCAAGCACGCCCATCACGCCTTCGATGTCGATGTTCCCGGCAAGGATTCCTGGCGGCACCGCGAGGCCGGCGCGGCCGAAGTGCTGGTTTCCTCCAGCCAGCGCTGGGCCCTCATGCACGAACTGCGCGGCGCCGCCGAGCCGCGATTGCCGGAACTGCTGGCGAAGATGTCGCGGGTCGATCTCGTCGTCGTCGAAGGCTTCAAGCGCGAGCCGCACCGCAAGATCGAGGTCCATCGCGCCGCCAACGGCAAGCCGCTGCTGTTTCCCGACGATCCCGGCGTGGTCGGGATTGCGACCGACACGACGGTTGAAACCACATTGCCGCGCGCCCATCTCGACGATATCGCGGCGGTAGCGGCGATGATGCTGAAGCTGGCGATATCGATCGAGGACGTATTGGCCAAATGCGACGCTGAGGGCTGAACCGGCAATGGCGCAATTGTCCGACGATTGCTTCGCCTTCGGTGGCCCGATGATGTCGGTCGATGAGGCCGTCGCTCTCATCGCCGCGCGCGTGACGCCGATCCGCGATATCGAGACCATTGCGCTGGTGCAGGCCGATGGCCGGATTCTCGCACGCGATGTTTCGGCGCCGCTGCCGCTGCCGCCCTTCACCAATTCCGCGGTCGACGGTTATGCGGTGTCGAGCCGCGACCTGCCGCAGAACAGCGAGCGAATGTTTCCGGTGGTCGGGCGTGTCCAGGCCGGCAGCTCCGCCGGCGCGCCGGTTGCGCCGGGGCAGGCGATGCGTATCTTCACCGGCGCGCCGATGCCGGAAGGCGCCGATACCGTGTTCATGCAGGAAGACGTCCGCGCCGAGGACGACAGGATCATTGCTCCTGCCGGCCTCAAGCCCGGTGCCAATGTGCGTCCGTCGGGCGAGGACATTCCGGCGGGCTTTGCAGCGCTCAAGGCCGGCCAGCGGCTGCGGCCGCAGGACGTGGCGCTTGCCGCGGCGTTCGGCCTGACGCAACTCGACATGGTCAGGCGCCTGCGGGTAGCGGTGTTCTCCACCGGCAACGAACTGGCCTCGCCGGGAGAGCCGCGCGCCGCCGCGCAATTGTTCGATTCCAACCGCTTCATGCTGATGGCGATGCTGGCGCGGCTCGGCTGCGAGGTCAGCGACCTCGGTATTCTCAGGGACGACCGCGCCTCGCTCGCCCGCGCGCTGCAGCAGGTCGCCGGCACCCATGATCTGATCCTGACCACCGGCGGCGTTTCGACCGGCGAGGAAGACCACGTCAAGGCGAGCGTCGAAAGCATCGGCAGGCTGGTGCTGTGGCGCATGGCAATCAAGCCGGGGCGGCCGGTTGCGATGGGGATCATCGGCGGTACGCCGTTCATCGGATTGCCCGGCAATCCGGTCGCGAGCTTTGTCACCTTCGTTCACGTGGTCCGGCCGACCATCCTCGCGCTCTCAGGTGCACGGCAGGAGCCGCTGATACCGATGCCGGTTCGCGCCGCGTTCAGCTACAGGAAGAAGATCTCGCGCCGCGAATATGTCCGTGTCAGCCTGCGCAAGGCCGCCGACGGCGCGCTCGAAGCGGCGAAGTTTCCGCGCGAGGGCGCCGGCCTGCTGTCCTCGCTGGTCGACACCGACGGCCTGGTCGAACTCGGCGAAACCGTGACTCAGGTCGAGTCCGGCCAGACAGTCGGGTTTTTGTCCTATGCAAGCCTGGTGTAGCGGTGTTCTCGGGCGCCTCACTTCTGGCGGGAAACGCCTTGTTGACCCTGCATTACCGCTTCGCCATGGTCGGGCCATGACCACGACGAAACTCGACCTGACCGGACTCAAATGCCCGCTGCCGGCGCTCAAGACGCGCAAGGCGCTGAAGAGCGTTTCGCCGGGGAACTTCCTCGAAGTGCACTGCACGGATCCATTGTCGGTCATCGACATTCCCAACCTGATCAGGGAAACCGGCGACAAGGTCGAGATCGCGGAACGCAGCGAAAGCCTGATCGTGTTCTTGATTGAAAAATCAAATGGGCCGATAGAAAAAACAAATAATTGAGCGTTTCGGGCCGCCAACGCGTCAATTGGACGGCTTCACTATAGCGTGCGATTGCCGGGTGCGACCATCCGCCGTACAAATTCCGTCATGAGTTTCCCGACATCGAAGGTGAGCGCAGCGGTTTCCTCTGCGGCGATCAATGAACCGGCGGCCAGGTCGGGCAAATCGGCCGGCGGCGCCGAGTTCAGCGCGCTTGCACAGGCCTCGATCCTGATCGTCGACGACGAGCCCGGGATGCGCAATTTTCTGGTGCGCACGCTGGGCCCGCGCTGCAAGCACGTCGAGGAGGCGGCCGACACCGATGAAGCCTCGCGCAAGCTCGACAAGAGCCGCTTCGACGTCGTCATCCTCGACAACATCATGCCCGGCAAGAACGGCGTCGACTGGCTGGCGGAGCAGCGGGCCGTCGGCTTCTTTGCCGATGCGATCCTGATCACGGCCTATGCCGATCTCGACACCGCGATCCAGGCGCTGCGCGCCGGCGCGGTCGATTTCGTGCTGAAGCCGTTTCGCTCCAACCAGATCCTGAACGCGGTGGCGCGCTGTCTCGACCGGGTGCGGCTGCAGCGCGAGAACTACGTGCTGCGCTATGCGCTGCGCGCGTCATCGGACCGGACGTTTCTGCGCGACAATCTGATCGGCGGGTCGCCTGCGGCCCGCGGCGTCCGGGAAACCATTGCGCGCGTCGCCCGCGTGCCGACATCGATCCTTCTGACCGGCGAATCCGGCACCGGCAAGGAAGTCGCCGCGCGCTCGATCCACTCGCTGTCCGACCGCGCCGACAAGCCGTTCGTGCCGGTGAATTGCGCGGCGATTCCGCCCGAGATGATCGAGGCCGAATTGTTCGGGCATATCAAGGGCGCCTTCACCGGCGCGGACAACGGACGCGAGGGCCTGTTCCTCTACGCCCATGGCGGCACGCTGTTCCTCGACGAGATCGGCGACCTGCCGCTGGCGATGCAGAGCAAGCTGTTGCGTGTGCTGGAGGACCGCCGCGTTCGTCCGGTCGGCTCCGAGCGCGAGGTGCCGGTCGATCTTCGTTTCATCTTTGCGACCAATGCCGATCTGCCGAAGGAGGTCGAGAAGGGACGCTTTCGCGCCGACCTTTATTATCGTCTCAACGTCATGCAGATTCGTCTGCCGCTGCTGAAGGATCGCGGCGACGACGTGCAGGAACTCGCCACCATCTTCATGAGCAAGCTGTCATCGCAACTCGGCATGCCGCCGGTTTCGATCGACAGTTCGGTGCGGACGGCGCTGGCGAATTACGACTGGCCCGGCAATGTGCGCGAGTTGCGCAATCTGATCGAGCGCACCTTGATCCTCGGCGCGTTCCCGGACGATTTTGCCGGCCCGCGCAGCGACGGCTCAGGCCGCCACTGCCGACAGCCTGGCCGACATGGAGCGCCGCCACATTCTTTCGGTGCTCAAGGAGACCGGCGGCAACCGCGAGGAGGCGGCGCGCCGGCTCGGGATCTCGCGCAAGACCATCGACCGCAAATGCGCGTCATGGAATGTCTGACCACGCCGGCAGCAAGGACGGGCCGCTGCGCGGGCGATCCGTCCGCTTCCGGCTGCTCGCCATTGCGCTGCTGCCGATGCTGGTCATCCTGCCGCTTCTGCTCGGGGTCGCGATCTATCGCTGGAACGCGAGGTTCGACGCTACCCTGATTTCGAAGGTGAACGGCGATCTCACCATCGCTCACCAATATCTGGCGCGCATCCTGGAAAAGACCGGAGTCCAGATCCGGGGCTTGAGCCTCTCGTTCCGCTTCCGCGAGGTGGAAGAGCGGGAAACGCTCGCCGCCGTGACGGAATTGCTGGAGCAGTCGCGCAAGGAGATCGGCCTCGATTTTCTGTATTTGATGGATGCGAGCGGAAAGGTCGTCGCCTCGTCGCCTGCGATGGCGGGAGCGCTGCGGACCGACTGGCCGATCATCAGTTCCGCTCTGTCCGGAGAATCGCCGTCGACCGGCATCGACATCTTCACCAACGACGAACTTGCGGCGATTTCGCCCACGCTTGCCGAGCGGGCGCGCCTCGATCTGGTGCCGACGCCGAACGCGGTACCGACCGATCGCAGCACGGCAACCAATGGCATGGTGGTGCACGCCGCGAGCCGCGCTGTGGCGCCCGGGGGAGGGCCCGCCGCGCTCGTCGGCGGCATTCTGCTCAATCAGAATCTGGAATTCATCGACACCATCAACGACCTCGTCTATCGCGAAGCAAGCCTGCCCGAGGGCAGCAAGGGAACGGCGACGCTGTTCCTCGACGACGTCAGGATATCGACCAATGTCCGCCTGTTCGAAGGCCGCCGCGCGCTGGGAACGCGGGTCTCGGCGGCGGTGCGTTCGGCGGTGATGGGTGAGGGGCGCACCTGGCTGGACAGCGCCTTCGTCGTCAACGACTGGTACATCTCGGCCTATGAGCCGCTTGTCGACACCTATGGCAAGCGTGTCGGCATGCTCTATGTCGGATTCCTGCAGAAGCCGTTCGACGCCGCGAAGTACGAGACGCTGCTGATCATCGCACTCGCCTTCATCGTGATCACGGCGGCGACGGTGCCGATCTTCCTGCGCTGGGCGCGGTCGATCTTCATGCCGCTGGAACGGGTCACGGCGACGATCGGCGAAGTCGAGAGCGGCAACCTTTCGGCCCGCACCAAGTTGCCGGCGTCGGGCGACGAGATTGGCCGCGTGGCGTTTCACCTCGATACGCTGCTCGACCAGGTCCAGGAGCGCGACCGCCAGTTGCGCGAGTGGAACGAGGAACTGAACACGCGGGTGCGCGACCGCACCCGGGATCTCGAACTCGCCAATCTGAAGCTGGAGGCGACCACCAAGCAGCTCATCATGTCCGAAAAACTCGCGGCCATCGGCGAGATCACCGCGGGCGTGGCGCACGAGATCAACAATCCGATCGCGGTGATGCAGGGCAACCTCGATGTCATCCGCAGCGTGATCGGCGCCGATGTCGACAAGGCGAAGGTCGAGTTCCGGCTGCTCGACGAGCAGATTCACCGCATCAGCCAGATCATCACCAAACTGCTCCAGTTCGCACGGCCGGAGGAATACGCCGGCTATATCGAGCGTCATGCGCCCGGCAGCGTCGTGCAGGATTGCCTGCCGCTGGTGCAGCACCTCCTGAACAAGACCGATATCAAGGTGGTGCGGGAGGATCGGGCAAGCCGGCTGGTGCTGATGAACCGCACCGAATTGCAGCAGGTGGTGATCAACCTGATCGTCAACGCCATCCATGCGATGCCTGACGGCGGCACGCTGACGCTGCGCTCGTTCGATGCCGACCGCGACGGCGGTCCGGGCATTGTCGGTGGAGGTGGCCGACACCGGCATCGGCATCGGCGCCGATGTCGTGGACAAGGTGTTCGATCCTTTCTTCACGACGAAGCGTCGCGAAGGCACCGGTCTTGGTTTGTCCATAAGTCAGACGCTGGTGAAGCGACAGCGTGGCCAGATTACGGTGGAGAGCGAGATCGGCTCGGGCAGTACGTTCCGCATCTGGCTGCCGGAAGCGAACTGATTGGACAAAATGTCCGGCGATGCTCCGGACATTTTGTCCATCGGCGCGCGCAGCTTTTGGTTAAGTGATTGATTTTCTGCATCGTGCGATTTGGCACGTGGATTGCTGACTTCTCTCTTCAAAGAGTTCGGGCTGGGGAGGGGGCGCAATGACCTGTTGTTCGGTCGCACACGCGGCTGTGCATAGCGGCTCGATGATCGCTTGCCGTCTTCCTGACACGGCTGCTCCGCACTCCAAACGATTTTGCCTCGACATGAACTCCGATCTGTCGCGCGCGCATCACAACGGCGCGCATACGTTCGGCGCTGCGTGGCCCATCCGATTATCCCCGACGTTCCACCACATGTGCCGGTAAGGCCACGAATCTGGAGGTTATATCTATGACGACAGCCGACGTTACGCTCGCACCGTCCGGTGCGCCCGGCATCCTCGACAAGGAACGAACCATCGCGACCGCCGGCTTCAATCGCTGGCTGGTGCCGCCGGCAGCGCTGTGCATTCATCTCTGCATAGGCATGGCCTATGGGTTCAGCGTGTTCTGGCTGCCGTTGTCGCGTGCGCTCGGGTTGAATGCGCCGAAGGCGTGCCCCGACATGACGCTGGTGCAGGAACTCTTCACCACCACTTGCGACTGGAAGGTCGCGAGCATGGGCTGGATGTACACGCTGTTCTTTGTGCTGCTCGGCATCGCGGCTGCCGTATGGGGCGGCTGGCTCGAGCGTGTCGGGCCCCGCAAGGCCGGCTTCGTGTCGGCGATCTGCTGGTGCGGTGGCCTCTTCCTCGGCGCGATCGGCGTCTACACGCATCAGCTTTGGCTGCTCTGGCTCGGCTCCGGCGTGATCGGCGGCATCGGCCTCGGCCTCGGCTACATCTCGCCGGTGTCGACGCTGGTGAAATGGTTCCCGGACCGGCGCGGCATGGCCACCGGCATGGCGATCATGGGCTTTGGCGGCGGCGCGATGATCGGCGCGCCGCTGGCGAACCTGCTGATGAACTATTTCAAGACGCCGACCTCGGTCGGCGTCTGGGAAACCTTCGTCGCGATGGGCGTGATCTATTTCGTGTTCATGATGATCGGCGCGTTCCGCTACCGGATTCCGCCGGCCGGCTGGCGGCCCGAGGGCTGGACGCCGCCGGCAAAGGCCAACGCGATGATCTCGCACGCCAACGTGCATCTGAAGGACGCGCACAAGACGCCGCAGTTCTGGCTGATCTGGTGGGTGCTCTGCCTCAACGTGTCGGCTGGCATCGGCGTGATCGGCATGGCGTCGCCGATGCTGCAGGAAATCTTCGCCGGCAAGCTGATCGGCCTGCCCGACGTCGGCTTCAACCAGCTTGACGCCGACGCAGAAGGCGATGATCGCGGGCATCGCGGCCGGTTTCGCCGGGCTGCTCTCGCTGTTCAACATCGGCGGCCGCTTCTTCTGGGCGTCGCTGTCGGACAAGATCGGCCGCAAGAACACCTACTATACGTTCTTCATCCTGGGCATCGCGCTCTACGCGCTGGCGCCGACCTTCGCCGCCATGGGCTCGAAGCTGTTGTTCGTGCTCGGCTTCGGCATCATCCTGTCGATGTATGGCGGCGGCTTCGCCACGGTGCCGGCCTATCTCGCGGACATGTTCGGAACCCAGTTCGTCGGCGCCATCCATGGCCGGCTGCTGACGGCGTGGTCGACGGCGGGCATCATCGGTCCCGTCGTCGTGAACTACATCCGCGAGTTCCAGCTTGCCGCCGGCGTGCCGCGCGACCAGCTCTACAACACCACGATGTACATCCTGTGCGCCATGCTGGTCGCGGGCCTGATCTGCAACTACCTGATCAAGCCGGTCGATTCAAAGTGGCACATGAGCGAAGCCGAGGTCGCCAAGCTGCAGGCCGCGACCGCGAGTGCCGGTGGTTCGGGCCCATCAGGCTCCTACGGCATCGGGTTCGGCGGGCTGGACGCCAAGGCCGCGCTGTTCTGGGCCTTCGTCGGCATTCCGCTCGCCTGGGGCGTCTGGAAGACGCTGGAGAGCGCCGTCAAGATCCTCTGATCGAGGGGACGCCGCGGGGACGGAGATCACTGTTTCCGCGGCGTCTGGTGCCTGAAGATTCCGCAGCACAGCTCGATACGATTTCGCAATCGCAGCATAGGATCGCTTTATTGATCTGGTGATTGTTTCGAGCTCTGATCGATCACGGCCAGCTGCCTAAATGCTTATGGAGGCGTTAGAATTTTCTTTGCATCTGGCATGCCAAGAACTAGACTTTCGTCTGGCGATAAGCAGGGAAGCAACGTTTCGATGAATCATGACGTACAAAAGGTCCGCGCGTTCGAGCATCCCGGCGCAGGGCGGAAGCGGGCCAAGGCGACGCCGAAGGGCCGCCAGATCGACCCTGCCGCCGCCCACGAGATCGAGCTCCTGCTTGGCGACCGGTCGCGCCGGCGCGACCTGCTGATCGAACATCTGCACCTGATCCAGGACAAGTATCACCAGATTTCGGCAGCGCATCTCGCAGCGCTTGCCGACGAAATGAAACTGTCGTTTGCCGAAGTGTTCGAGACCGCAACCTTCTACGCGCATTTCGACGTGGTGAAGGAGGGCGAGCCTGACATTCCGCCGCTCACCATCCGCGTCTGCGATTCGCTCACCTGCGCCATGATGGGTGCGGAAAGGCTGCTGCACGAACTGCAGGAGGGCGCGGGTCCCGGTATTCGCGTGGTGCGCGCGCCCTGTGTCGGGCTCTGCGACACGCGCCCCGGTCGCCGAGGTCGGCCACCACTTCGTCGTCAAGGCGACCGTCGGCCGAGGTGCTGGCGTACGGCCGCGCGCGGCGACACCCATCCGATCATCCCGCCTTATGTCGACTACGAAACCTATGTCAGCGGAGGCGGCTACAAGCTGCTGGACGACCTGCGTGCCGGGCGGGTCGGCAAGGAAGACGTCCTGAAGGTGCTCGACGACGCCAGCCTGCGCGGGCTCGGCGGCGCCGGCTTCCCCACGGGGCGCAAATGGCGCGCGGTGCTCGGCGAGCCCGGGCCGCGGCTGATGGCGGTCAATGGCGACGAGGGCGAGCCCGGCACCTTCAAGGACCGCTTCTATCTGCTCCGCGATCCGCATCGCTTCCTCGAAGGCATGCTGATCGGCGCGCACATCGTCGACGCGGACGGACGTCTACATCTACCTGCGCGACGAATATCCGGCCGCGCTCAAGATCCTTCCGCGCGAGATCGCCAAGCTGCCGCCGGGCGGTCCGGCGCATGCACATGCGCCGCGGCGCCGGCGCCTACATCTGCGGCGAGGAATCGGCGCTGCTGGAAAGCATCGAGGGCAAGCGCGGCCTGCCGCGGCACAAGCCGCCGTATCCGTTCCAGGTCGGCCTGTTCGGCCTGCCGACGCTGATCAACAACGTCGAGACGCTGTTCTGGGTGCGCGACATCGTCGAGAAGGGCGCCGGGCTGGTGGAAGAGCCACGGCCGCAACGGCCGTGCACGGCCTGCGCAGCTATTCGGTCTCGGGCCGCGTCAAGAATCCCGGCGTGAAGCTGGCGCCCGCCGGCATCACCGTGCGCGAACTGATCGACGAATTCTGCGGCGGCATGGCGGACGGGCACACCTTCCACGCCTACCTGCCGGGCGGCGCGTCGGGCGGCATCCTGCCGGCGTCGATGGACGACATCCCGCTCGATTTCGGCACGCTGGAAAAATACGGCTGCTTCATCGGCTCGGCCGCCGTCGTCATCCTGTCGGAGCAGGACAGCGTGAAGGGCGCGGCGCTGAACCTGATGCGCTTCTTCGAGGACGAGAGCTGCGGCCAGTGCACGCCGTGCCGGGTCGGCACGCAGAAGGCGGCGATCCTGATGGAGCGGCCGGTCTGGAACCGGGAACTGCTCGACCAGTTGAGCCAGGCGATGCGCGACGCCTCGATCTGCGGGCTCGGACAGGCCGCCTCGAACCCGCTGACGTCGGTCATCAAGTATTTTCCGGAAGAGTTCGTGCCGAAAGAGGCCGCGGAATGACGAAGATTCAGTTCGAACTCGACGGCAAGCAGGTCGAGGCCAGCGCGGGCGAGACGATCTGGCAGGTCGCCAAGCGCCACGACCGCGAGATCCCGCATCTCTGCTATTCGCCGGAGCCGGACTATCGCCCCGACGGCAATTGCCGCGCCTGCATGGTCGAGATCGAGGGCGAGCGCGTGCTGGCTGCGTCCTGCAAGCGCACGCCCACCGTCGGCATGAAGGTGAAGACCGAGAGTGCGCGCGCGGTCGCCGCGCAGAAGATGGTGATGGAACTGCTGGTCGCCGACCAGCCGGCGCGCGAGACCTCGCACGATCCCGATTCGAAATTCTGGCACTGGGCCGAAAAGGTCGAGGTCACCGAGAGCCGCTTCCCGGCCGCCGAGCGCTGGTCGGGCGACAGCAGCCATCCTGCGATGAGCGTCAATCTCGACGCCTGCATCCAGTGCGGCCTGTGCGTGCGCGCCTGCCGCGAGGTGCAGGTCAACGACGTCATCGGCATGGCCTATCGCAGCCACGACGCCAAGATCGTGTTCGACTTCGACGACCCGATGGGGGAATCGACCTGCGTCGCCTGCGGCGAATGCGTGCAGGCCTGCCCGACCGGCGCGCTGATGCCATCGGTGATGCTCGACGAGAACCAGACCCGCGTCACCTATGCCGACCGGAAGGTCGACTCGCTGTGCCCGTTCTGCGGCGTCGGCTGCCAGGTCACCTATCAGGTCAAGGACGAGAAGGTCATCTACGCCGAGGGCCGCGACGGCCCGGCCAATCACAATCGGCTCTGCGTCAAGGGCCGCTTCGGCTTCGACTACATCCACCATCCGCATCGGCTGACCAAGCCGCTGGTGCGGCTGACCAACGCGAAGAAGGACGCCAACGACCAGGTCGATCCGGCCAATCCGTTCACGCATTTCCGCGAAGCCTCCTGGGAAGAGGCGCTGGACATCGCCGCCAGCGGTCTCGTGAAGATCCGCGACGAGAAGGGCGTCAAGGCGCTGGCCGGCTTCGGCTCGGCCAAGGGCTCGAACGAGGAGGCCTATCTGTTCCAGAAGCTGGTGCGCACCGGCTTCGGCTCCAACAATGTCGATCACTGCACGCGGCTGTGCCACGCCTCGTCGGTGGCGGCGCTGATGGAAGGGCTGAACTCCGGCGCGGTATCGGCGCCGTTCGCCGCGGCGATGGACGCCGAAGTCATCATCGTGATCGGCGCCAACCCGACCGTGAACCATCCGGTCGCGGCGACCTTCATCAAGAACGCCGCCAAGCGCGGCGCCAAGCTGATCGTGATGGACCCGCGCAGGCAGACGCTGTCGCGCCACGCGCACAAGCATCTCGCCTTCAAGCCCGGCAGCGACGTCGCGATGCTGAACGCGATGCTGCACACCATCATCACCGAAGGGCTGACCGACAAGCAGTACATCGCGGGCTACACCGAAGGCTTCGAGGAGCTTGCCGAGCGCATCAAGGATTTCCCGCCGGAGAAGATGGAGCCGATCTGCGGCATTCCGGCGGAGACGCTGAAGGAAGTCGCGCGGCTCTACGCCCGCTCGCAGTCCTCGATCATCTTCTGGGGCATGGGCATCAGCCAGCACATCCACGGCACCGACAATGCGCGCTGCCTGATCGCGCTGGCGCTGATCACCGGCCAGATCGGCCGCCCCGGCACCGGCCTGCATCCGCTGCGCGGCCAGAACAACGTGCAGGGCGCCTCCGACGCCGGCCTGATCCCGATGTTCCTGCCGGACTACCAGCCGGTCGGGCGCACCGACCTGCGCGAGCCCTTCGAGAAGCTCTGGCATCAGGATCTCGATCCGGTGCGCGGCCTCACGGTGGTCGAGATCATGAACGCGATCCATGCCGGCGAGATCAACGGCATGTACATCGAGGGCGAGAACCCCGCGATGTCGGACCCCGACCTGCAGCACGCCCGCGAGGCGCTGGCGATGCTCGAGCATCTGGTGGTGCAGGATCTGTTCGTCACCGAGACCGCCTTCCACGCCGACGTCATCCTGCCGGCCTCGGCCTTCGCCGAGAAGAGCGGCACCTTCACCAACACCGACCGCCGCGTGCAGCTCGCCCGCGAGGTGATCAAGCCGCCCGGCGACGCGCGGCAGGATCTCTGGATCATCCAGGAGATCGGCAAGCGCATGGGCCTGCCGTGGAACTACAGCGGCCCGGCCGATGTCTTCACCGAGATGACGCAGGTGATGCCGTCGCTGAAGAACATCACCTGGGAGCGCCTGGTGCGCGAGGGCGCGGTGACCTATCCGGTCAGCGACCCGAACAAGCCCGGCAACGAGATCATCTTCACCACCGGTTTCCCGACCGCGAGCGGCCGCGGCAAGATCGTGCCGGCAAAGGTGATCGCACCCGACGAGGTGCCGGACGCCGAATATCCGATGGTGCTGTCGACCGGCCGCGTGCTCGAGCACTGGCACACCGGTTCGATGACGCGCCGCGCCAGCGTGCTCGACGAGATCGAGCCGGAGGCGGTGGCGTTCATGTCGCCGAAGGACATGCGCAAGCTCAGCGTCTGGCCCGGCGATTTCATCCGGCTGCAGACCCGTCGCGGCGCGGTCGAGGTCAAGGTCCGCTCCGACCGCGACGTGCCGGAGAACATGGTGTTCATGCCGTTCTGCTACGCCGAGGCGGCGGCGAACCTCCTGACCAACCCGGCGCTCGATCCGTTCGGCAAGATCCCCGAGTTCAAGTTCTGCGCCGTGCGCGCCGAGAAGGCCGAACTGCAATCGGCGGCGGAGTAGACTGCTGCTTCGTGATTGCGAGGAGCGTTAGCGACGAAGCAATCCATACTTTGCGGCGACATCTCGGATTGCATCGCTTCGCTCGCAATGACGGGCCCGCACGAATTCATGTCGAGACTTCACGCGAAATTCTCGCTAGACACCGGCTCGTAGAGTGGGCTTGCGTGCTGCGTCACGGCGGGCACGCTGGTTCGGCCCGGCGTCGCACTGATGCAGCGCGCCTCGGCGAGCGCGCCGAGGATCGCCTGCGCGAGGTCGGCATCACGGGTTTCAATCGTCTGGTCCAGCCAGTCCGGCATGGCGCGGTGCCGTGACAGCGCGCAATGCCATTCGCCGTCATCGTAGACGAGACGGCGGACCCGCCACTGCGGCAGTTCCAACTCAAGCAACGCCAGCGCCGCATCGGTCCAGGCCTGCGCCGCGATCAGGCGCTTCGACGCGGGCGGCCTGACATTTCCGCTACGCAAAGGCAGGAGCGGTTTCATTCGAAAGAACGCTCATGGTTTGTCTCGCTTATGGGGCGGCCGGTGCAGCAGCCGCACGTCCAAGCTGGCCGCATCGGCATTTGAAAGCGAGATGAGGCGAGCGGCGAAGATATAGGGAACTTGGTGGGCTTCTCCTTCTCCGGGGAGGAGGGAAGCGAACGCGTCTTTATGAGAATTCCTATAACGTCCCCGTCGCTTCCGTCTCGAAAACCTACACGCGGGGTGGCACCTCACAGTCACCGAACCGGGTGGGGTCCTGACCTAATACGGTCCCACGTTGATCCATCGCAAGATGCCTTCCCGGAAACACGTAGAGGCTGTGTGCAGGTAAAGGCGCGCGGCAAGGAGCTTCTCATGCTGGATATCGTCGTGCTGGCCCTTGGCATCGGCTTCTTCGTGGCAGGCATTGGCTACGCCTATGCCTGCGAACGCCTGTAACGGAGCAGAGCCATGATCTTCGATTATTCGCTCGCCGGCGTCGTCTCGCTCGGCCTGCTGTTCTACCTGACTTACGCGCTGCTGCGGCCCGAACGCTTCTGAGCGCGCCGTGATCACGCTGGTTCAAGTCGTGCTGGCGTTTGTCGTCACCTCGGCGCTCCTGATCGCGCTCATTCACCTGCTGCTGCCTACAAGGAAATCGAAGGGTTCCCGATCATGACCGTCATCGGCTGGATTCAAATTCTTCTCTATTGCGCGATTGTGGTCGCGCTGGCCAAGCCGCTCGGCTGGTACATGACCCGCGTCTTCAACGGCGAGTCCACCTTTCTGTCCCCGGTGTTGCGCCCGGTCGAGCGCGGGCTGTACTGGATCGGCGGCGTCGATGAGAAGCGCGAGCAGCATTGGCTGACCTACACGGTCGCGATGCTGCTGTTCCATGTCGGCGGCTTCCTCATCATCTACGGGCTGATGCGGCTGCAGCCGCTGCTGCCGTTCAATCCGCAGGATCAATCCGCGGTCGCGGCAGACCTCTCCTTCAACACCGCGATCTCCTTCGTCACCAACACCAACTGGCAGAACTACGGCGGCGAAAGCACGCTGTCATATCTGACGCAGATGCTTGGTCTGACCCACCAGAATTTCCTGTCGGCGGCAACAGGTATTGCGCTCGCTGTCGCCATGATTCGCGGTTTCTCGCGTTCCTCGATGCGCACCATCGGCAATTTCTGGGTCGATGTGACGCGTTGTACGCTCTATGTGCTGCTGCCGATCTGCATCGTCTACACGCTGTTCCTGGTGTGGCAGGGCATGCCGCAGACGCTTGGCGCCGTATGTCGAGGCGACGACGCTGGAAGGCGGCAAGCAGACCATTGCGGTCGGCCCCGTCGCGTCGCAGGTGGCAATCAAGATGCTCGGCACCAACGGCGGCGGCTTCTTCAACGCCAACGCCGCGCATCCCTTCGAAAATCCGACTGCCCTGTCGAATTTCGTGCAGATGCTCTCGATCTTCGTGCTCGGAGCCGCCCTGACCAACGTGTTCGGGCGCATGGTCGGCAACCAGCGCCAGGGTTGGGCGATCCTCGCCGTGATGGGCGTGCTGTTCCTCGCCGGCGTTGCCATCACCTATTGGGCCGAGGCCACCGGCACGTCGACGCTCTCCGCGCTCGGGCTGACCGGCGGCAACATGGAAGGCAAGGAAGTTCGCTTCGGCATCGTCGCCTCCAGCCTGTTTGCGGTCATCACCACGGCTGCCTCCTGCGGCGCGGTCAACGCCATGCACGACTCGTTCACCGCGCTGGGCGGCATGATCCCGCTGATCAACATGCAACTCGGCGAAATCATCGTCGGCGGCGTCGGCGCCGGCATGTACGGTATGCTGCTGTTCATCGTGCTGGCGATCTTCGTCGCCGGGCTGATGGTCGGCCGCACACCGGAATACGTCGGCAAGAAGATCGAGGCCCGCGAGGTCAAGATGGCGATGCTCGCGATCCTGGTGCTGCCCTTGATGTATCTCGGCTGGACGGCGGTCGCCGTGGTGCTGCCGTCAGCGGTGGCGTCGATGGCCAATGCCGGACCGCACGGATTCACCGAGGTGCTCTATGCCTTCACCTCGGCAACCGGCAATAACGGCTCGGCATTCGGCGGCCTGACCGGCAACACCTTCTTCTACAACCTGACGCTTGCCAGTTCGATGTTCGTCGGCCGCTTCTTCATGATCGTGCCGGCCATGGCGCTTGCGGGTTCGCTCGCCGCCAAGAAATCGATTCCTGTTTCGGCCGGCACGCTGCCCACCACAGGCGGCCTGTTCGTCGGCCTGGTCGTGGGCGTGATTCTGATCATCGGCGGGCTCACCTTCTTCCCGGCGCTGGCGCTCGGACCGATCGTCGAACACCTCGCCATGAACGCCAGCACCCTGTTCTGATCGAACGTCATCCGGAGTTTACGTCCATGGAAACCATGAAACTGCAGAAACAGGCCAAGGGCTCGGCGATGCTCGATCCGAAGATCGTGTGGCCGGCCATCCGTGCCTCCTTCGTGAAGCTCGATCCACGGTTGATGGTGAAGAACCCCGTGATGTTCGTGGTCGAGATCGTCGCTGCGCTCACCACCGTCATCTTCCTGCGCAACCTCGTAACGGGCGGGGAGGGCCTTGCCTTCACCTTCCAGATCATCCTGTGGCTGTGGTTCACGGTGCTGTTCGCCAATTTCGCCGAAGCCGTCGCCGAGGGCCGCGGCAAGGCCCAGGCGGAAACGCTGAAGAAGACCCGCACCGAGAGCAAGGCCAAGCTGCTGGAAGGCTCCGACCGATCCTTTCGGCTGGTCTCCGGCACCAGCCTGAAGGTCGGCGACATCGTGCTGGTCGAGGCCGGCGACAACATCCCTTCCGACGGCGAGGTGATCGAGGGCGTCGCCTCGGTCAACGAGGCCGCCATCACTGGCGAGTCCGCGCCGGTGATCCGTGAATCCGGCGGCGACCGCTCGGCGGTGACCGGCGGCACGCAGGTGCTGTCCGACTGGATTCGTGTCCGCATCACGGCCGCCCAGGGCTCGACCTTCATCGACCGCATGATCCGGCTGGTGGAGGGCGCCGAGCGGCAGAAGACGCCGAACGAAATCGCGCTCAACATATTGCTGGCAGGGCTCACCATCATCTTCGTGTTCGCGACCGTGACGATCCCGAGCTATGCCGCCTATGCCGGCGGTTCGATCCCGGTGGTCGTGCTGGTGGCGCTGTTCGTGACGCTGATCCCGACCACCATCGGCGCCCTGCTGTCGGCGATCGGCATCGCCGGCATGGACCGTCTGGTGCGCTTCAACGTGCTGGCGATGTCCGGCCGCGCGGTCGAAGCCGCAGGCGACGTCGATACGCTTCTCCTGGACAAGACCGGCACCATCACGCTCGGCAACCGGCAGGCGACGGCGTTCCGTCCCCTGCGCGGCGTCACCGAGCAGGAGCTGGCGGATGCGGCCCAACTGGCATCGCTTGCCGACGAAACGCCGGAAGGCCGTTCGATCGTGGTGCTGGCAAAGGAGAAATACGGCATCCGTGGCCGCGACATGAAGGAGCTCAACGCCACCTTCATTCCGTTTACGGCGCAAACCCGCATGAGTGGGGTCGATGCCGGCGGGTCGTCTGTCCGCAAGGGCGCGGTGGATGCCATCATCCGCCACATCAGCGGCGCGGCCCAGGCGGTAGCATCGGGCAACACCGTACGCGCGCTGCAGCCGGGCGCCATGACCGACACCGAGCGTGAGCTCCAGGCGATCGCCGACGAGGTCGCGAAATCAGGCGGCACACCGCTTGCGGTCGCCAAAGACGGACGCCTGCTCGGCGTCGTGCACCTGAAAGACATCGTCAAGGGCGGCATCCGCGAGCGCTTTGCCGAGCTTCGCCGCATGGGCATCCGCACGGTGATGATCACCGGCGACAACCCGATGACGGCAGCCGCAATCGCCGCCGAAGCCGGCGTCGACGATTTCCTGGCGCAGGCGACGCCCGAGGACAAGCTGAGGCTGATCCGCGACGAGCAGGCCAAGGGCAAGCTGGTGGCGATGTGCGGCGACGGCACCAACGATGCGCCGGCGCTGGCCCAGGCCGATGTCGGCGTCGCCATGAACACCGGCACGCAGGCCGCGCGCGAAGCCGGCAACATGGTCGACCTCGACTCCAACCCGACCAAGCTGATCGAGGTGGTCGAGATCGGCAAGCAGCTCCTGATGACGCGCGGCGCGCTGACGACGTTCTCGATCGCCAACGACGTCGCGAAATATTTCGCCATCATCCCGGCGATGTTCCTGGCGTTCTACCCGCAGCTCGAGGCGCTCAACGTCATGCACCTGGCAAGCCCGCAGAGCGCCATCCTGTCGGCGATCATCTTCAACGCGCTCATCATCATCGCGCTGATTCCGCTGGCGCTGAAAGGCGTCGCCTATCGCGCCGTCGGGGCAGGAGCGCTGCTGCGCCGTAACCTGCTGGTCTACGGCCTCGGCGGCATCATCGTTCCCTTCATCGGCATCAAGGCCATCGACCTCGCGGTCGTGGCGCTTGGGCTGGTTTGAACCTCACCGTCATTGCGAGCGTAGCGAAGCAATCCATACCACCACCGCAAAACCAGGAATGGATTGCTTCGTCGCTTCGCTCCTCGCAATGACGAAATACTGGAGACACACCATGCTCAGAGAAATTCGTCCCGCCATCCTCATCCTGCTCCTGCTCACGGCCATTACGGGCCTCGCTTACCCGCTCGCCATGACCGCGATTGCCGGCGTGATCTTTCCGAAGCAGGCGCAGGGCAGCCTGATCGAGAAGGACGGCAAGGTGATCGGCTCCGCCCTGATCGGGCAGGAGTTCAAGACCGATCGATATTTCCACGGTCGCCCGTCGGCGACCTCCGGGCCGGACCCGGCTGATCCGAGCAAGAGCGTGCCGGCGCCGTATAACGCCGCCAGTTCCGGCGGCTCCAATCTCGGTCCGACCAGCAAGGCGCTGAACGAGCGGATCAGCGAAGAAGTCGCGAAGCTGAAGGCGGAAAATCCGGCCGCGGCCGTTCCGGTCGATCTCGTCACCACCTCCGGCAGCGGCCTCGATCCTGATATCTCGCCCGATGCGGCCCTGTTTCAGGTCCCGCGGGTGGCCAAGGCCCGCAGCCTGCCCGAAGCCAAAGTCCGTCAACTGGTGACGGAGCACAGCCAGGGCCGCATGGCTGGCTTGCTCGGTGAGGTCAGGGTTAACGTATTGGCGTTGAATCTGGCGCTGGACGCGGTTGCCAAATGAGACCGGCTAGGCCCGCCGAGGGGTGAGGACTATATAGCTGCATGGTCCAAACCCGCCGCGACCCCGAACAGCGTCCTTCGCCGGAAGCCTTGCTTGAAACGGCCCGGCGCGAGGACAGTCGCGCGGGCCGGCTCAAGATATTCGTCGGCGCCGCCCCCGGCGTCGGCAAGACCTACGAGATGCTGCAGAGCGCCCATGCCCGGCTCAAGGCCGGCGCCGACGTGGTGGTCGGTGTCGTCGAGACCCACGGGCGGGCGGAAACCGAGGCGCTGCTGGTTGGTCTCGAGGTGCTGCCGCGCCGGCGGATCGCCTACAAGGAGCAGACGCTCGAGGAAATGGATCTCGATGCGCTGATCGCGCGGCGGCCGCAGATCGCGCTTGTCGACGAGCTGGCCCATACCAACGCGCCGGGCAGCCGGCATCCCAAGCGCTATCTCGACGTCGAGGAACTGCTGTCGCACGGCATCGACGTCTATACGGCCGTCAATATCCAGCACATCGAGAGCCTCAACGACGTGGTCGCGCAGATCACCCATGTGCGCGTGCGCGAGACAGTGCCGGATCGAATCTTCGACCTCGCCGACGCCATCGAGCTGATCGACCTTACGCCCGACGACCTGATCCAGCGGCTGAAGGAGGGCAAGGTCTACGTCCCCAAACAGGCCGAGCGCGCGCTGGAGCATTATTTCTCGCCGGGCAATCTGACCGCGTTGCGCGAGCTGGCGCTGCGCCGAACCGCCGAGCGGGTCGACGAGCAGTTGCTGACCCACATGCAGGCCAACGCCATCGAGGGTCCGTGGGCGGCAGGCGAGCGCATTCTCGTCTGCGTCAGCGAGGATCCCCGCGCGGCCGGCCTTGTGCGCTACACCAAGCGGCTGGCCGACCGGCTGCACGCGCCATGGACGGCGATCAGCATCGAGACGCGGCGCAGCCTGCAACTGAGCGACGAACAGCGTGACCGGCTGGCGGACACGATGCGGCTGGCGGAAGCGCTCGGCGGCGAGGCGCTGACCATTCCGGCCGTCGGCCGCCGCATTGCCGACGACGTCATTCATTTCGCGCACGCCAACAACGTGACGCAGATCGTCATCGGCAAATCGAGCCGATCATGGTGGTTCGAACTGACCCGTGGCTCGGTCGTGCACGACCTGGTGCGGCGGGCCGGCAATATCAGCGTGCATGTCATCGCCGGCGACGAGCAGGGCCTTGCCAAGCCCGCGGTGCAGACCGCGGCGCGGCAGGAGCCGTTCCAGGCGCGGCCCTATCTGATGGCGCTGCTGTTCGTTGCCGTCGGTCTTGCCGCGGCCACGCTGATCAAGCCCCTGTTCGGCGGCATCGAGAACGTCGATCTGGTGTTTCTCACCGCCGTGGTCGGCGTCGCCGCGCGCTACGGCCTGTGGCCGTCGCTGCTGGCGAGCGTCGCGGCGTCGCTGGGCTACAATTTCTTCTTCCTGCCGCCGGTCCATACCTTCACTATTGCTGATCCGACCAATGTCGCTGCGTTCTTCTTTTTCATGCTGATCGCGCTATTGGTCTCCAATGTCGCGGCGCGGGTGCGCTCGCAGGCTGATACGGCGATCGGCCGGGTGCGTACCACCGAGTTGCTCTACGCCTTCAGCCGCAAGCTCGCGGGCACGGCGACGCTGGACGACGTGTTGTGGGCGACCGCTTACCAGATCGCGTTGATGCTGAGGGTTCGCGTGGTGCTGCTGCTGCCGGAAGAGGGCGTATTGACGGTCAAGTCCGGCTATCCGCCGGAGGACCAGCTCGACCAGGCCGATCTCGCGGCGGCCAACTGGGCCTGGGCCAATGATCGGCCGGCCGGGCGTGGGTCGGATACGCTGCCGGGCGCGAAGCGGCTGTTCCTGCCGATGCGAACCGGGCGCGGCGCCATCGGCGTCATCGGCATCGACGATGACCGCACCGGGCCGTTGCTGGCGCCGGACCAGCGACGCCTGCTGGATGCGCTGGTCGATCAGGGCGCGCTCGCGATCGAGCGCGTGCTGCTGGTCGAGGACATGGATCGTGTCAAGCGCACGATGGAATCCGATCGCCTGCGCGGCGCGCTGCTGACCTCGATCTCGCACGATTTGAAGACGCCGCTCGCCTCCGTGCTTGGTGCGGCCAGCACCTTGCGCGATCTCGGCTCCGGTCTCACCGACGCCCAGAAGCATGACCTGGTGGCAACCGTCATCGACGAGTTCGAGCGGCTGAACCGGTTTATCGCCAATCTGCTCGACATGACCAAGCTGGAATCCGGTGCGATCGTGCCGAACGCTGCGCGGCATGATGTCGGCGAGATCGTCGGCAGTGCGCTGCGGCGTGCCGGAAAAATTCTCGTGCATCACAAGGTGTCGCTGGAACTCGCGGCTGATTTGCCGATGCTCGAGCTTGATGCCGTGCTGTTCGAGCAGGTGCTGTTCAACCTGCTCGACAACGCCGCCAAATACGCGCCCTCCGGCACCACGATATCGATCCGGGGTGTGCGGGACCGGGACTTTGTCGCGCTGCAGATCCTGGACGAGGGCGGTGGCATTCCGCCGGCGGAGCTGGAAAGCGTGTTCGACAAGTTCTATCGTGTACAGAAGGGCGACCACGTCCGCCCCGGCACCGGATTGGGGCTGGCGATTTCGCGCGGCTTCGTCGAGGCCATGCGTGGCACGATCTCGGCCGCCAACCGTATCGACCGCAGCGGCGCCGTCATCACCATCCGGCTGCCGGTACCAGCCGCCAGCCATGCGCTGGATACCGCCGCATGAACGCCGCTCCGATCAAGGTCCTCGTCATCGACGATGAGCCGCCGATCCGCAAACTGCTGCGGATGGGGCTGAGCACGCAGGGTTATGACATCCTCGAAGCCTCCAACGGCAAGATCGCGCTGGAGAAGCTGGCGGAGGGGCCGGCGCTGATCATCCTGGATCTCGGCCTGCCCGACATTCAGGGCCATGAATTGCTGCGCATGATCCGCGCCCGCAACGAGAGCGTGCCGATCGTGGTGCTGTCCAGCCGTGGCGACGAGGCCGGCAAGGTGCAGGCGCTGGATCTCGGCGCCGACGACTACCTGACCAAGCCGTTCGGGATGGACGAATTGCTGGCACGAATGCGCGCGGCGCTGCGGCACCAGTTGCAGGTGCAGGGTGAGCGTCCGGTGTTTCGAACCGGCGACCTCTCGGTCGATCTGGTCCGCCGCATCGTCAAGACGGGTGATCGCGAGGTCAAGCTATCGCCCAAGGAATATGAGTTGCTGCGCGTGCTGGTGCAGCACGCCGGCAAGGTGCTGACCCATCGCTTCCTCCTGAAGGAGCTGTGGGACGAACTGACCGATGCGCAATATCTGCGCGTCTATGTGCGCCAGCTTCGCCAGAAGATCGAGGCCGATCCGGAGCGTCCGCAATACGTCCTGACCGAGACCGGCATCGGCTACCGGTTGCGCGCCCCGGATTGATCGACCGCAGCGGTTATGCCGGGCCATTGCGCGGTGATATGCTCCCCTCGGGGATCTGGCCGGGACCTCGTCTGTCCGGGCAAATCAGAGCGGAGGAGGTACGGCCATGGCCGAGAGCGTCATGTACCACCAGGGCAACCGTCAACTGCAGGATCGGTTCGACAGCCGGCGGATATCGGATCGGCTGGAAGAGAAGCTGATGCGCACGGAATTCACCGCCGACGACAGGCAGTACATCGAAAGCCTGCCGTATTTCTTCCTCGCCACGGCGGATGCCGAAGGCCGTCCCGATTGCTCGTTCAAGGGCGGCGCGGCGGGGTTCGTGCGCGTCACCGGCCCGTCCGAGATCGCATTCCCCGACTATGACGGCAATGGCATGTTCAAGAACTCTCGGCAACATCGTCGTCAATGCCGATGTCGGCCTGCTGTTCATCGCCATGCACGACAAGCCGAAACGTCTGCGCGTCAACGGCAGCGCCAGCGTGAGCGACAGCGATCCGCTGCTGGCCGAGACCGTCGGCGCGCAGCTCATCGTCCGCGTCACCGCGCGGGCGATCTTTCCGAACTGCCCCCGCTACATTCCGACCATGGGATCAGTCGAGCCGTCGATCTACGCGCCGGCGGCCGGCCAGGATGCGCCGGAACCGGGGTGGAAAGGCTTTGCGGACTTCAAGGACTGCATTCACCCGAGGCAGCCGACCTTCAGGGGCTAGGCGATAACCAGATCGCTGATTGTTTCTTCGTCATTCCGGGGCGATGCGAAGCATCGAACCCGGAATCTGGAGATTCCCCGGTGCGCAATTGCGCACCTGAGGTCTGGTCCTTCGGACCATCCCGGAATGACAATGATTGCAGGTAGGACGACGGAGTTAGGCCGAGAGACCTGGGCCCATTCTACTTTGCATGGGGTTGTTTTCGATATTTTGTGTCCGGGCGCAGCTAGATCGCCGTCATCTCGCCCTTGGTCCAGGCTTCGCGCAGCCTGAATTTCTGGATCTTGCCCGACCCCGTCAGCGGAAACGCGTCCACCACGAACCAGTGTTTCGGCGTCTTGTGCGGGGCGAGCGAGGCGCGCATGTACTCGATCATCTCGTCCTTGTCGATGACGGCGCCCGGCGCCGGGCGGATGAAGGCCGCGACTTCCTCACCCCATTTCTCGTGGGGGATGCCAATCACGGCGATTTCGCCGACCTTGGGATGACGGAACAGCAGCTCTTCCAGCTCGCGCGGATAGATGTTTTCACCGCCGCGGATGATCATGTCCTTCAGGCGGCCCTCCACCGTGCAGTAGCCACGTTCGTCCATGGCGCAGAGATCGCCGGTGTGCAGCCAGCCGTCGGCGTCGATCGCGGCGCTGGTCGCGTCCGGCATTTCGAAATAGCCGAGCATGACGTGATAGCCGCGGGTGCAGAACTCGCCGATGGTGCCGACCGGCACGGTCTTGCCGGTGTCGGGATCGATGATCTTGGTCTCCATGTTGGGAAGCGGCAGGCCGATCGTGCCGGCCTTGTCCTCGACGCTGTCGTTGGTGAAGGTCTGAGCCGCGACCGGCGAACATTCGGTCTGGCCGAACACGATGGTGAACGGCGCGCCGAGTTGTTCCTCGAACCGCCTCACCAGCGGCGCCGGCACCGTCGATCCGCCGGAGCAGATCGCCTTGACGGAGGACAGGTCGGTGTTCGCAAACGACGGATGCTCCAGCATGGCCACCAGCATGGTGGGGACGCCGACCATGGCGTTGCCGCGGTAGGTCGCAAACATCTCCAGCACCAGCGCCGGCTCGAACGCCTCGATCAGCACTTGCGTCGCCGCCTTCGACACCGCGCCGATCACGCAGCAGACGCAGCCGCCGGTATGAAACAGCGGCATGGTGGTGATGAAGACGTCGCCGGGATCGACGCCCATCCGCTCGGCGGTGTCGGCGCCGTTGTTGAGAAGTCCGCGATGGCGGAGCAGCGCGCCCTTTGGAAAACCCGTGGTGCCCGACGTGTACTGGATCATGACGGGATCGCCGGGATCGACGGTGGGAAGCTCGATGCGCTCGTCGTCGCCGGCGGCGATGAAGCCGTTCCAGTCGTCGAAACAGATGATCTCCCGGAGTTCGGGACAGTTCGCCGCCACCGCCTGCACCGTTTCGAGCATCGGGTTGCCGCGGAAGCCGTTGACCACGAAGATTCCGGCCGAGCGCGACTGCTTCAGCACATACTCCACCTCCCGGGCGCGAAACGCAGGGTTCACGGTGACGAGCACCATGCCCGCCATGCCGGCGCCGAACTCGAGCATCACCCATTCCGGGAGGTTCTGCGCCCACACGGCGATGCGCTCGCCCGGCTTGAACCGCGACAGCAGCGCGCGGGCGGTGCGCCGGGCCTCGCGGTAGAACTCGGCGTAGGTCCATTGCCGCCGCAGCGCCGGATCGGCAACGCCCGCAATCAGGGCAAGGCGGTCGGGCGCCGCTTCCGCCGCCTGCCGCAGCAGGTCGCCGAATGTCATCTCCCGTACCGCAGGCGTCGTCGGTCCCGCGACGTGGGATTCTGTCAGTTTCATGTCGTCCTCCCCGGTCCGGCGCTGCTCTTTCGCTGGCGTACCGTGTCCCGGCGGCGAAAATGCCCTCCGTCCCTCGCCAATGCAAGCCGGGTGTGGCGTTGATGATGACAGGACGCCCGGTAGCGGGCACAGATCCGGAACGTCGCCGGGGGCAGGGAATTATCCTCTCTCCAATGGAGGAAAGCCATGGCACGAAAATATTCGAAGAAAGCGTCCGCTGACGTCGAGCGGGCGATGAAGAAGCGCAAGGCCGGCACGCTGCGAAGCGGCGGCTCCGGCCGCAAGGTCACGAGCCGCAAGCAGGCGATTGCGATCGGGCTGTCCGAGGCGCGGGCCAAGGGCAAGAAAGTGCCGAAGAAGGCCGCGAAGAAGCGCAAGACCGCAAAGAAGGTAGCGAAGAAATCGAAGCGGAAGTCGAAGAAGTAGCGGTAGTAGTAGCTCCGTCATTGCGAGCGACGCGAAGCAATCCATCTATCCCCAAGCAGAGGCGTGGATTGCTTCGCTTCGCTCGCAATGACGATGGTTGTCACCCCGCCTTGCGCTGCCTCGCCGCCGAACGATGCGCCTTCTTCGCGGCCCGTCGTGCCGGTGCCCGCCGCGGCGCGGATGCGCGCCGCTTCGCCGCCGGCTTGCCCTTGAGGCTGGCCTTCAGTGCATCCATCAGGTTGACGACGTTGTCCGGCTTCTCCTCGCGTTCGCTGACCTTGATCGGCTTGCCGGAGGCCTTGCGCCGCACCAGGGCCTTGAGGGCGTTCTCGTACTCGTCCTTGAACTTCGACGGATCGAAATGGGATGCCTTGGTATCAAGGATATGGCTTGCCAGTTCGATCATGTCCTTTGATATCTTCGGGCTCTTGATGCCGTCGAAATAGTCGCTCTCGTCGCGCAGTTCGTAGGGGTATCGCAGCGTGGTGCCGAGCAGGCCCTTGCCGAGCGGCTCGATGGCGATGATGTGCTCGCGGTTGGTCAGGACGATCCGCGCCAATGCGACGCGATCCTGATCCTTCATGGCGTCACGGATCACGGCGAAGGCGTCTATTCCGGCCTTGCCATCAGGTACGATGTAGTAGGGGTGGTCGAAATAGCGCTTGTCGATCTCGTCCCTCGGCACGAAGTTGTCGATGTCGATGGTGTGGTTGCTCTCGATCTGAACCGCTTCCAGCTCTTCCTTTTCGATCTCGACATAGCTGCCCTTTTTTAGCTCGTAGCCGCGGCCCTTCTGGTCGCCTTCGACGATGTCGCCGGTCTCGGAATCGACCATCTGCTGCTTCAGCCGGTTGCCGGTCTCCCGGTTGATCATGTGGAAGCGGGTCTTCTCGGCGGCGGTAGAGGCTGGGTAAAGCGCGATCGGGCATGACACCAGGGAGAGCTTGAGCGAGCCTTTCCAGTAGGCGCGGGGGGCCATGACATTCTCCGGCACGGTTGGGTTTGGGAACCTCAACGGCTAGTATGGGTTTTCGTTCCGGTATGGCCGCACGAGCGGCCGTGTTTGTCGAGGTTGATCGTGGCGCTGAAGGCCCTGAGCACGTACCGGAAGAAGCGCGATTTCGGCAAGACGGCGGAGCCTTCCGGCGACGTCGGCGTGGCGCCGGGCAAGCAGCGGCGCTTCGTCATCCAGAAGCACGATGCGACCCGGCTGCATTACGACCTCAGGCTGGAGTTCAACGGCGTCTTCAAGTCCTGGGCGGTGACGCGGGGCCCCTCGCTCGATCCGCACGACAAGCGGCTGGCGGTCGAGGTCGAGGACCATCCGCTCGATTACGGCGATTTCGAAGGCACCATTCCGGACGACCAGTATGGCGGCGGCACCGTGATGCTGTGGGATCGCGGCACCTGGGAATCCGAAGATCCCGAGCGCGGGTTCAAGAAGGGCGACCTGAAATTCACGCTGCACGGCGACAAACTGCACGGCAGCTGGGTTCTGGTCCGGATGAAGGGCGACCGCTACGGCGGCAAGCGCACCAACTGGCTGCTGATCAAGCATCGCGATGAATTCGTCCGCGAAGGCAAGGCCAACGACGTGCTGGAGGAAGATCGTTCGGTCGCCTCAGGGCGAACGATGGCGCAGATCGCGCAAGGCAAGGGCAAGGCGCCGAAGCCGTTCATGCTTGCCAAAGGCAAGACAACAGCCGACGCGGTCTGGCAATCAAACCGCGGTGATGCCGCCGAGGCGCGGGCCAAGGGAAGAACGGCGGCATTGCGATCAACCCCCGAGACCAAGACCCGCGTCGCCACGCCCGCTGCACGGCCGAAGAAAGTTGCTGCCATGCCGGATTTCGTCGCGCCGCAGCTTTGCGCCTCGGTCGAACGGCCGCCAAATTCGGACGGCTGGTGCCACGAGATCAAGTTCGACGGCTATCGTGTACAGTTGCGAGTCGAGGACGGCGATGTCGCGCTGAACACTCGCAAGGGACTGGACTGGACCGAAAAGTTCGGCGCCATCGCGAGTGAAGCGAAATCGCTTCCCGATCTGCTGATCGACGGCGAAATTGCCGCGCTCGATCAGAACGGCGTCCCGGATTTTTCGGCGCTGCAGGCGGCGTTGTCTGATGGCAAGACCAGTAACCTCATCTTCTTCGCGTTCGACCTGCTGTTCTTCGGTGGCGAGGATCTGCGTTCGCTTCCGTTGCGGGAGCGCAAGGCGCGCCTGAAACAGCTGCTGGAGCGGCGCAAGGGCGGCGGCAAGCTGATCCGCTACGTCGAGCATTTTGAGGATCGCGGCGACGCCGTGCTGCAGTCGGCCAAGAAACTGCTGCTCGAGGGCGTCATCTCCAAGAAGCTGGATGCGCCCTATCGCTCGGGCCGTTCGGAAAGCTGGACCAAGGCCAAGGTCCGGGACGGGCAGGAGGTGGTGCTGGGTGGCTGGAAGACCACCAACGGAAAATTCCGTTCGCTGATGGCGGGCGTCTACCGCGGCGACCATCTCGCCTTTGTCGGCATGGTCGGTACCGGCTTCGGACAGGATACCGTCCGTCGCATCATGCCGGCGTTGAAGGCGAGTGCTTCGGACAAGAGCCCGTTCGGCGGCAAGGATGCGCCGAAGAAGACCCGCGACGTACATTGGCTGAAGCCTGAACTGGTCGCCGAGATCGAGTTTGCGGGCTGGACGGACGGCGGCAACATCCGGCAGGCCGCGTTCAAGGGGCTGCGGCAGGACAAGCCGGCGGATGAGGTTCGGGCGGAGGTGCCTGTGATGACGAGGATCGCGAAGCCGCTGGTCAGGTCCGGAAAATCATCGGCGAACAAATCCGCCGAGGTGATGGGGGTCGTTATCTCCAAACCCGACAAGGCGCTGTGGCCCGATGGCGGCGATGGGAAGGCCGTCACCAAGCTCGATCTCGCCCGGTATTTCGAAGCCGTAGGCGACTGGATGATCGGCTATATCAGGGGGCGGCCGTGCTCCGTGGTGCGCGCGCCCGACGGCATCAAGGGCGAAACCTTCTTTCAGCGCCACGCCATGCCGGGCGGTTCGGACCTGCTGAAACTCGCCAAGGTCTCGGGTGATCGCAAGCCCTATCTGCAGATCGACCGCGTCGAAGGTTTGGCGGCGGTGGCGCAGAGCGGCGGGCTGGAGCTGCATCCCTGGAATTGCGCGCCCGACGCCTACGACACGCCCGGACGGCTGGTGTTCGATCTCGATCCCGCGCCCAATGTCGGGTTTTCCGAAGTGATCGAGGCCGCCAGGGATATGCGTCAGCGCCTGACGGCGCTCGGTCTCGAAAGCTTCTGCAAGACCACCGGCGGCAAGGGACTGCACGTCGTGACGCCGCTGCTGTACGGCGCAAGGGACAAGGTTTCGTGGAAAGAGGCCAAGGCATTCGCGCAAGGTGTCTGCCAGTGGATGGCGAACGACGATCCCGAGCGCTATCTGCTCAACATGTCGAAGAAGCTGCGCAAGGGAAAGATCTTCCTCGACTATCTGCGTAATGATCGCCTGTCGACCGCGGTAGCCGTGCTGTCACCGCGCGCGCGCGAGGGTGCGACCGTCTCGATGCCGCTGACCTGGGCGCAGGTGCGCGCCGATCTCGATCCGAAGAAATACACCATCCGCACCGTGCCGGCGTTGCTCACCAGGACGAAGGCATGGGAAGGCTATGACGACGCAGCCACATCGATCAAGGCGGCGATGAAGAAGCTGGCCGGCAAGTAACAATCCGTCATACTCCGCAAATGCAGAGTATCCAGTACGCCGCGGCTTCTCGATTGATCGCGACCGCCTCTGGATACTGGATCACCCGCCTTCGCGGGTGATGACGAGTTGAGGCGTGTAGGTAAGCAAAGCGTAGCGTGCCCACCATTGCTGTCTCGGCAAGAAAGGTGGGCACGGCGCAGTCGCGCCTTTGCCCACCTTACATTTCTCACTACCCTATGTTTGCGTGCATGTATCAGAGCTTACCGAGCAGCAAGAGTATCAGCAGGATCACGATCACCAGGCCCAATCCACCGCCGCCGTAATAGCCGGTGCCGTAGAACGGTCCGCCGCCGATGCCGCTGAAACCGCCGAGCAGGGCGATGACAAGAATGATAAGAATGATAGTCCCGATTGACATGAATATCTCCTCAGCCGACAGGCCGTTTGTTACTGCCCTGCGGCGGAATAACCCAGGAGCACGATGAAAGTTCCATTCTGCCGCGATAATGCGCATGCCTCTTTCCTTTGAGCCGCGCGCGATTACATCCAGTATGCTGTGAGGAGGATATCTGCCGATGACCAAGCCGCTCGTGGTTTCGATTCCACATAGTCTGGGACGCGAGGAGGCGATGCGGCGTCTCAAGACCGGGCTGTCGCGCGCCGCAACCAGCGTGCCGGTGTTGAGCGTCGATGAGGAACGCTGGGAAGACAACCGCATGATCTTCCGGGTCCGCGCGCTCGGACAGGCAGCCGCCGGCCATGTCGACGTGGCGGAGGATCACGTCCAGGTCGAGGTTGTGCTGCCCTGGCTGCTGCAGCGCTTTGCCGAGGCGGCGCAGGCGGCGATCCGCAGCCGCGGCAACCTGCTGCTGACCAAGAAGAACTGATTACGGCGTGCGAGGGCGCTTGCGCGCCGGCTTTGCGTCGCCGTTGTAGCGCGCCTTCAGCACCGCCACCGGCAGATGCGCGAGCACGTCGGACAAGCGCAGTTGCGTGGCGTCGGCATCCGCGAAACCTTCCACGGCGTAGCCGCTGATATCGACGGCGGCGTCATAGCTCGCCGGGTCGGGCCAGTGTCTTCCACTGTCGGTGAACGTAGCGAGCCGGCGCGGCACTACAGTGATCGCGGCTTCCTGACCGTGCCGCCGGGCAAAAGCAATGAAATGATCACGATGTGGTCCGCTCACATTCAGCGGAGCATAGTCGCCGTCGGCAAATACCTGGGCGCATGCCGTGCGCAGTTTGAGCAATTGTCGCGTCCACGCCAGCTTCAAATGTCCGTTCGGCCAGTCCCGCACCAGCCGGTCCCAATCCGGATTCTCCAGCGTGCCCAGCAGCGCGGCACGCGCATCGAAGTCGACCGGCCGCCGGTTGTCCGGATCGACCAGCGAGAAATCCCAAAGCTCCGTGCCCTGGTAGAAATCAGGCACGCCCGGCATCGTCGCCTTCAGCGTGACCTGGCCGAGCGCGTTCACGGCGCCCAGTAGCGACAAACGCTGCGCCAGCGTCTGAAAAGAAGCAAGAAACTCGCCCGACACGGAAGGATCGAGAATCTTTGCGATGAACGTTTTGACCCCCGCCTCGTAGGCTGCATGGGGATTGAGCCAGCTCGATTCCTCCTTCCCCTCTCGCGCCGCCTTCAGCGCGTACTCCTGCATCCGCTGCTCGAACGAAGCGTCGTGCGGCTGCCATGCTCCCAGCAGCGCCTGATACAGCATGTATTCGAAGGTCGCTGACGGCGCGCGGAGATCGCCGTCGGTCGTTATGTGCGGCGCGTTGAGCAGCTTCCACCGCGCCACCGCGCTCGACCATTCGCCTGTTATTTCCGATAACGCCATGATCCGCGCACGGGCATCCTCACCACGCTTGGTGTCATGGGTCGCGGTCGCCGTCATGCCATGTGGCCATTCGTTCGCGCGCGTCCGCATCATCTGGTGAAAGTCGTCCAGGCTGAGTGCTTTCGCGGCGGGATCGCCGCCGACCTCGTTGAGCGCGACCAGGCGGTGGTAGCGATAGAACGTTGTGTCCTCGAGCGACTTTGCCATCATCGGTCCGGTGAACTGCTGCAGCTTCAGCGCAAACCGCCGGACTTCGTGGTGCGCTGTGGGCGGCGCGTCCTGGCCCGATCAGGTCCATCGTCAGCGCCTCGCGCAGGAAATCGAAGATGCCGTCGTCGGCGGCGAACCAGTCGGCGCGCGCCCGCTCGATCGTTTCCGTGATCAGCTTGCGGTCATGATCGTTCGGTCCGGATGAGCTCAGATAGGTGCGATAGACCGGGAAGTGCAGCACGTAGAGTTCGAGCGCCTGGCGCAGGCTGTCGGCGGAATAGTCGCGGGTGGAGTAGTGCCCGCTGGCGATCCGCGCCAGCAGGCGTGTCAGCACCGTGAACTCGCTGGCCAGCAGCGTTTCCAGTACCCGGCGTTTGGCTTGCTTCAGGATCGGATCCAGCCGCGGCGACTGGTTGCTGATCTGCCGCCAGATCTCGTCGAGCGCATCGAGCCCACTGCCATCGATCAGCACCTGGGTAATCACGTTCATCCACTCATAACCGGTGGTGCCGTGAACGCCGCTGAAGGCGGGCAGCGTTTCGCGCTCGCCGAGAATCTTCTCGATCACCATGTAGAACGGCGGAGGGTGATCACCTTGCGCCTGCCGCACCAGCCGGCGCAGCCGCTGGAAATATTGCGCCGGGTCGCGCAAGCCGTCGATGTGATCGAGCCGCAGCCCCTGCAGCTTGCCCTGTTCGATCAGCCGTTTCACCAGCGTATGGATTGCCTCGAAGGTAGCGGCATCCTCGATGCGCAGCCCGGCCAGCGTGTTGATGTCGAAGAAGCGCCGGTAGTTGATATCGCTGGACGCAAGCCGCCAGTGACCGAGCCGGTAATGCTGGCGTTCGAGCAGATGGTGCAGCGTCAGCGTCGGCGCAGGACGATCCGGCCCGGCCCGGTAGGCGTCCAGTCCCCGCGCGATAACCCCGGCGCCACCGGCGATGGCCTTCAGTTCGGCCTTGAAGGCCGGCGCCTCATGCCGGTTCGGGTGGCGCAACCCCGTATGGCGGGAAGCCAGGGCGAGCAGCTTCTTGCCCGTGTCGGTCAGTTCGGCACCGGCCTCCCGTACGATCACGCGCAGCAGTTCGCCGTACCGCTCGGGCGCGATCGGCAGGCGGTGCTCATAGTACCAGGCGGAGAAGCTACCTTGGTCCGGATCGTAGCGCAGTTCGATCTCGCCGCGTTCGAGCGCCTGGCCATAGGACGAGCCGATGATCGGCAGCAGCACGCCGCCGCGGCTGCGATGCGGCAACTGCTCCCAGTCGATATCGAACGAGGCCGCGTGCGGTGAGGCAGGGCCCCATTCCAGCATGTCGAGCCACCAGGGATTGTCGGCGAAATGCACGCCGACATGGTTGGGTACGAAGTCCAGAATCAGTCCGAGACCGTGCTGCCGGAGCGCGGCGCTCAGCCGCTCGAAACCGGCCTCGCCGCCCAGTTCTGGATTAAAGCTGGCGTGGTCGACGATGTCATAGCCGTGGGTCGATCCCTTGCGCGCCTTCAGAAAGGGCGAGGCATAGAGATGCGTTATCCCGAGCGCCTCGAGATAGGGCACGACACGGGCGGCGGCATCGAAGTCGAAATCGGCGGTCAGTTGCAGGCGATAAGTCGCGATCGGGATCGCTGCAGGCATTTTCCTATCCGATGCGCCAGAACACCGACCATGGCGGGACGCTGTCGGTCAACTCGTTGCCCCAGATCGTGGTTCCCTTGCTTTCGTCGGGTGCATGGCCGATGACCTGATCCGACAGGTTGGCGGCGAGGCGCAGGGTGGCGCCGTCGCCCATGCGCCAATGGGCCGTCAGCAGGCGGCCGGCAGCCTGCGCCTTGCCAAAGGCGGCGCCCGCAAGGCGCGGGACGATCTCTTTCCGCCGAACGGCGAGCAACTCCCGCACCAGAGTCAAGCGCGTGCGTCCGGCGGGCGCGTTGCGGCCATCCCAGTCAAGCACTGCGGAGTCCCGGGTCGATGCCTCGAGGGCGTCGGGGACTTCGTCGCCATATTCCGCGTAGGCCCAGGCCAATTCCTCGCGGCGGCCCTTGCGCACGGCGTTGGCGAGTTCGCCGCCGAAGTCGCAGAAGAACGGGAAGGGCGCCGTCGAGCCCCATTCCTCGCCCATGAACAGCATCGGAATGCCGGGTGCGATCAGGAGCACCGCCAGCGCCGCCTCGATCGCGCGCGGGTCGGCGTTGCCTTCGAGGCGATCGCCGAGTGCGCGATTGCCGATCTGGTCGTGGTTCTGCACGAAGTTGATAAACGCTGTCGGCGCCAGATGGCCGCTCGGTTCGCCGCGCTTGCCGCCGCGAAATGCCGAGACCTCGCCCTGATAGACGAACCCGGATGACAGCGAGCGCGCGATGTCAGACATCGGCGAACGCTGGTAGTCGCAATAATATCCCTGCTTCTCGCCGGTCAGCAGCACACGCCAGGCGTGATGATAGTCGTCGTTCCATTGCGCGCGATACTTGCCCTGCGGCGGATCCTGCGCGGCGTCGAGAATGCTGGCACGGTTGTCGCCGTTTTCCAGCACCAGATGGATGTGACGGCCGGTCTCGACCGCGAGCCGGCCGGCGGCGGCGCTGATATCATGCAGCAGCGACAGGCCGCCTGGCTCGACGATGCTGTTCACGGCGTCGAGCCGCAGCCCGTCGAAGCGATAGTCGCGCAGCCACTGCATTGCGTTCTCGATCGCGAAGGTGCGCACGGCGTCGACGCGATAATCGATCGCGCTGCCCCACGGCGTCTGCGCCTCCGTGAAGAAGGAAGGCGCGTAGCGGCCGAGATAATTCCCTTCGGGGCCGAAATGGTTGTAGACCACGTCGAGCATCACCATCAGCCCGCGCAGATGCGCCTCGTCGATCAGCGCCTTGAGATCCTCGGGGCGGCCATAGGCGCTGTCGGGTGCATACAGCAATACGCCGTCATAGCCCCAGTTGCGGGAGCCGGCGAAATCCGCCAGCGGCATCAATTCCAGCGCGGTGATGCCGGTCTCCACCAGATGATCGAGCTTTTCGATCATGGCGCGGTAGGTGCCTTCCCGCGTGAAGGTGCCGACATGGGCTTCGACGATGACGGCCTCCTGCCACGGGCGCCCGCGCCAGTCGCCGGCGCGCCATGAATAGGTCGCGTGATTGATCACCTCGCTGGGACCGAACACGTCATCGGGCTGGAACGCCGATGCGGGATCAGGAACGTCGACCTCGTCGTCGATGCGGAATTTGTAGCGCGTACCGCCGGCAATGTCCGCGATGTCGGCGCTGAACCAGCCGTCCTCGCCGCGCGTCATGGGGTGCGGTAGATCGAGCATCAGATCGACGCGGCGGGCGGCTGGCGCCCACAGCCGGAACTGCACGCCGCTCCCGGTCAGTCGCGGACCGAACCGGCGCTCATTCATGCGGCCCCCGCAAAGGCCAGCACCGAACGCGGCGGCGCCTTGGCCTCGGCGCCCGAGCTGAGATCGACGGCGCTCTGGACGGCGTCAGCGGTGTTGAGCACGCGCCGCCACGTTCGATATTCGGGCATCTCGGGCAATTTGAAACCTATCTCTTCGGGGGCTGCGTTCAGCACGATAAAGATCGGCGCCTGGCCTTGTTCCATAGGCCCGAGCACATAGGAGAGGAAGCGGCCATCGGGGAAAGTCCAGTCCGTCTCCGTCATTTCCACGGCGCCCGGCGTCAGCCACAGCACGCCGTAGGAACCATCGGCGCGTCGTCCGTCCAGCCAGCGCTGACAGCGGATTTGACCGAAGCGCCGGCGCAGCTCGGCCATGTGACCGACGAAATCCGTGAGGTCTTCGCCCTCCTTGCCAAGATTGTCCCAGCCGACCCAGCCGATGTCGTTGTCCTGGCAATAGGCGTTGTTGTTGCCGTTTTGCGAGTTGCCGACTTCATCGCCGGCCAGCATCAGCGGCGTGCCCTGCGCGAGGAACAGGCAGGCGAGCTGGTTTTTGCGCAACTGCCGGCGCAGGGCAACGATCGCAGCGTCGCTGGTCGGGCCCTCATGGCCGCAATTGTTGCTGTGGTTGTCGTTGGAGCCGTCGCGGTTGTCTTCGCCATTGGCCTCGTTGTGTTTCTCGTTGTAGCTGAAGAGATCGGCGAGCGTGAAGCCGTCATGCACGGTGATGTGGTTGATGCCGGCGCGGGGCGCGCGGTTGTCGTGCTGGAACAGGTCCGAGGAGGCAGTCATGCGGCGCGATATTTCGCCGATCAGGCTGCCTTCGCCGCTCCAGTAGCGCCGCATCGCGCTGCGATAGCGGTCGTTCCACTCCGACCATTGCGAGGGAAACGCGCCGACCTGGTAGCCGCCCATGCCGAGGTCCCATGGCTCGGCGACCATCTTGACGGTGGCGAGCACCGGGTCCTGGCGCACCGCGGTCAGGAACGGGGCGTTGCGGTCGAAGCCATGCGGTTCGCGCGCCAGCGTGGTCGCGAGGTCGAAGCGGAAGCCGTCGACGTGGCAGACCTCGACCCAGTAGCGCAGCGAGTCCATCACCATCTGCAGCACGCGCGGATGGGTGAGGTTGACGGAACTGCCGCAGCCGGTGAAGTCGTCGTAGTAACGCGGATTGTCCGGCATCAGCCAGTAATAGGATGCGTTGTCGATGCCGCGGAACGACAGCGTCGGGCCGAGATGATTGCCTTCGGCGGTGTGGTTGTAGACCACGTCGAGCATCACCTCGATGCCGGCGTCATGCAGCCGCGCCACGGTGGTGCGAAACGAATCGAGCGCGTTGTCCTGGGCGTAGCGCGCCTCGGGCGCGAAGAAGGCCAGCGTGTTGTATCCCCAGTAGTTCGCCAGCTTCTTCTCGACCAGCGTGCGATCGTCGACCAGGCCGTGGATTGGCAGCAGCTCGACGGTGGTGACGCCGAGGCGCTTGAGGTGATCGATCATGGCGGGCGATGACAGCCCGCCATAGGTGCCGCGCAGTCCCGGCGGCACATCCTCGCGCTGCTGTGTCAGTCCCTTGACATGCGCCTCGTAGATGACGGTGTCCTGCCAGGCGGTGTTGGGACGAACCATCTCGCGTCGTCCCCAGTTGAAGGTTTCGTCGACCACGACGGCCTTCGGCATGCCGCGCGCATTGTCGCGCCGGTCGAACGAAAGATCCTCACGCGCGCTGCCGGTGCGATAGGCGAAATGGGCATCGCTCCATACCAGCCGGCCGGCGAGCCGCTTCGCGTAGGGGTCGAGCAGCAGCTTGTTGGCGTTGAAGCGGTGGCCGCGCTCGGGCGCATAGGGGCCGTGGACGCGATAGCCGTAAAGCTGGCCGGGCGAGACGTCGTTGAGATAGCCGTGCCAGACGTCCTCGCTGCGTTCGGGCAGTTCGATCCGTTCCAGCTCGCGCCGACCCTGGCCGTCGAACAGGCAGAGCTCGACCTTCTCCGCATTGGCCGAGAACAGCGCAAAGTTGGTGCCCCTTCCGTCCCAGCTTGCACCGAGGCGTGCAGGGGTTCCCGCGGTCAGTCGCATGATCAGCCCTCGGGTACCAGGAAGATCGCGGCAAGTGGCGGAAGGGTCAGGCGCAACTCCGGCACCAGCGCGTCCCGGCTCCGCACTTCGCCGATATTGCCGACATTGCTGCCGCCGTAATGCGCCGAATCCGAATTGAATATCTCGCGCCAGGTACCGGCAAACGGCACGCGGACGCGATAATCGCGATAGACATTCGGCGAGAAGTTGACGACCACGAGACATGGCGCGCGGGGGTCTGTGCCCTTGCGAAGCCAAGCGAAGACATTGTTTCCAGAATCTTCCGTGATGAGCCATTCGAAGCCGGCCTGGTCGCAGTCCAACTCGTGCAGCGCGGGCACGCTGCGATACAGCCGGTTGAGGTCGCGGATCAGATTCTGGATGCCGGCATGTTTTTCCTGGTCGAGAAGATGCCAGTCCAGCGATTGGTCGTGATTCCACTCGCGCTCCTGGGCGAACTCGCAGCCCATGAACATCAGCTTCTTGCCGGGATGGGCATACATGAAGCTGTAATAGGCGCGCAGATTGGCGAAGCGCTGCCAGTCGTCGCCGGGCATGCGGCCGAGGATCGAGCGCTTGCCGTGCACGACCTCGTCATGCGACAGCGGCAGGATGAAATTTTCCGAAAATGCGTAGTGCAGGCCGAACAGGATATCGCCGTGGTGATATCGGCGATGGATCGGATCCTTGCCGATATATTTCAGCGTGTCGTGCATCCAGCCCATGTTCCATTTGTAACCGAAGCCGAGCCCGCCGAACTCCACCGGCCGTGACACCTGCGGCCAGGCCGTCGAATTCTTCCGCCGCCGTGGTCGCTTCCGGATAGCGGGCGAACACTTCGGTGTTGAAGCGGCGCAGGAAATCGATCGCCTCGAGATTTTCCCGTCCGCCATGCTTGTTCGGAATCCATTCGCCGGCCGGGCGGCTGTAGTCGAGATAGAGCATCGAGGCCACCGCATCGACGCGCAGGCCGTCGATGGCGTAGCGGTCGAGCCAGAACAGCGCATTCGAAACCAGGAAATTCACCACTTCGGTGCGGCCGTAATTGTAGATCAGCGTGCCCCAGTCGAGGTGCCGGCCCTGCAACGGGTTGGCGTGTTCGTAGAGCGCAGTGCCGTCGAAATGGCCGAGGCCGTGGGGATCGTCGGGGAAATGCCCGGGCACCCAGTCGAGCAGCACGGCGATGCCTTCGCGGTGGCAGGCGTCGACCAGCGCCGCGAAATCCTCCGGGCTGCCGAACCGGCTGGTTGGCGCGTACAGGCCGGTCGGCTGGTAGCCCCAGGAGCCGTCGAACGGATGTTCGCTGACCGGGAGAAACTCGATATGGGTGAAGCCGAGATCGCGCACATAGGCGGGAAGCTGTTCGGCCAGTTCGCGGTAGGTCAGCCACTCATTGTCGCCCTTGCGTCGCCACGAGCCGAGATGCATCTCATAGATCGAGATCGGCGCGCCCAGCGCGTTGATGCCCGTGGGCGCCGGACGCGCACGTTGCAGTTTAGCCTCATCGAACACGATCGAGGCCGTCTTCGGTCGGACCTCGGCGGCGAAGGCGAACGGATCGGCTTTCATCGGCAAATGCTGGCCGTTGGGCTCGATGATGTCGAACTTGTAGTGGGCGCCGATATGGGCCTGCGGAATGAACAATTCCCAGTAACCGGCGCCGCGCACGCGCATCGGGTGCCGCCGCCGGTTCCAGAAGTTGAAGTCGCCGACGACGCTGACACCTTTGGCGTTCGGCGCCAGCACCACGAAGGCGATGCCGTCGACGCCGTCGAGCGTCATCGGGTGCGCGCCGAGCTTGTCGTAGATCTGCTGGTGAGTACCTTCGCCGAGCAGATAGAGGTCGTAATCGCTCAACACCGGCGGGAAGCGGTAGGGGTCGTCGAGTTCAACGACGTCGTCGCCGAAGCGCGCGCGCAACTGATATCTGGTCGAGCCGTTCGGCAGCGCACCGGCGAACAGGCCGGATTCGTGGATCCGCGCCAGCGGCGCGCACTCGCCATGCTCGCCGATCGCCTCGACGTTTTGCGCTTCCGGCAGGAAGGCGCGCACGATCTTCTCGCCGTCTTCCTCGTGGAGCCCAAGGTAGCGGAACGGGTCGGTATGCCGGCCCTCGATGATCGCATAGGCCTCCGCAGAAAGTGTGGTCATGCGACCCCGTCAGGTTGTTGCGACAATATTCGGATGATGCCGGTGAGCGGGACGCGCAGCCAGTCCGGCCGGTGCGACAGCTCATACTCGACTTCGTAGAACGCCTTCTCGAGCAGGAAGAAGTTCAAAAGCTGGCCCGCCGCGCGCGGGTCGGCTGGCCAGAATTTCTGGTCGATCGTCGCCTCGTGATAGCTGGTCAGGAGCGCCTCCGTGGCGCGGTCGCGCCATTCGGCTAACGCGTTTGCCAGGCGGTTGTTCTCGTCATGGCCCATCTTCAGCGCGCGCTCATAGGCTGCGGTGGCCGAGTAGTCGATCGAGCGGATCAGGCCGGCCACGTCGCGCGCGGCCGGCGCCTTGCGCCGGCGCTCGGCAATGGTGCGCCGCGGCTCGCCTTCGAAGTCGATGATGAAGATGTCATCCTTGACGATCAGCATCTGGCCGAGGTGGAGATCGCCGTGCAGGCGGATATTGAAGCCGTCGCTCTCGCGCGGCAGCAGTCCGTTGAGGCGGGCCGGCAGCGCTTCCTGCAACGCCAGCAATTGGTCCGCCAGCGGGCGGTCGGCCTCCTTCAGGCTGTCGCGCCGCTGCCGGAGCGTGTCGAAGACGCGTTCGGCGCGGACCAGGATGTCGTCGGCCCAGCGGCGTCCGTCTTCCGGCCGGCTCGGCTCCGGCCTGAATTCGGCGATCGCGCTGTTGCCGGCCAGTGCGACATGCATCTCGCCGATGCGCCGCCCGGCCTGCGACATGTAGCGCAGATAGGGGATTTGTTCATCGCTTTCGCCGGGATGCTCGGACGCCGCCAGCAGGCGCTGCTCCTCGACGAAGCGATCGAGATAGCTCGCGGTTACGGTCCACGCATCGCCCTGGTTGGCGACGAAGCTGTGGATGATTGCAATCGCGCTGCGCTTGTCGCCCTCCACCAGTTCGACACTGCCGAGCAGGGCTGGCGTATTGGCGAAGCCCGCGGTCTCGGTCAGGAAACGGCCCATCTCGATTTCCGGGTTGATGCCGTTTTCCAGCTTGCGGTAGGTCTTGACGACGTAATCCTCGTCGACCAGCGCAGTGCTGTTCGACTGCTCGGTTTCGACCGCGCGGATGCGCTCCGGTGTTCGCACCGGCCGGTCCGAGAGGTGGGTGGTCGGCTTGAATTCCAGCCGCAGCCCCTGTTCGTCTTCCTCGACGATCAGCGAATTGCGCAGATTGCGCAGCAGCAGGGCGATGAAGATCTGGTCGGTGGCGACATCGAGCAGGGTGCCCTCGCGCGCGCCCTGGCGGACGGCGGCCAGCGCGTGCGGGTTGTAGCGCTCGCGGTCGAAGCGCACCCATTCGATCTGCATCGGCAGAACGTAGCGCGAGGTGGTGCCGCGCTGGGTCGATTCGAAGAACGCCAGCCACGGCCGGTTGTCGCCGATGTCGCAGAACGGAATGGCCGACGTCAGCCGCGGTTGGATCGCCTTGGCGGATCGTTCCGGGTACCAGCGGCTTCGGGCCAGGTGGTCCGGCAGCACGTCGCGTTCGAACACGCCGCGTTCGCGCGCCAGCGACACCCAGGTGGCGTTCAGCGGCACCACGAGCGTCTCGAACTCGGGCACCGCGCGCGGTGTCACCGGGATCGACTTGTCGGGCTCCTGCAGTTCGAACCAGTAGAACCCATAAGGCGCGAGCGTGATCATGTAGGGCAGCTCGCCGATCGCCGGAAAGCGCGTGCGTCCGAGCATTTCGAGCGGAACGCGGTCCTTCCAGGCCGAAAGGTCGAGTTCGGTCGCCTGCGCCGATCGCGACAGGTTGGCGACGCACAGGATGACCTGGCCCTGATACTGGCGCACATAGCACAGCACCGAGCGATTCTCCGGCCGGATGAACGCCATGGTGCCGCGCCCAAACGCCAGCGTGGATTTGCGGACCGCGATCAACCGCTTGGTCGCGCTGAGCAGCGAGGAGAGGCTGCGCGATTGCGCCTCTACATTGACAGACTCATAGCCATAGACCGGGTCCATGATGGTCGGCGCATAGAGCCGCGCCGGATCGGCGCGCGAGAATCCGCCATTGCGGTCAGGGGTCCACTGCATCGGCGTGCGCACGCCGTTGCGGTCGCCGAGATAGATGTTGTCGCCCATGCCGATCTCGTCGCCATAGTAGATGATCGGCGTCCCCGGGAAAGAAAGCAGCAGCGAGTTCATCAGCTCGATCTTGCGCCGGTCGTTGTCCATCAGCGGCGCCAGCCGCCGGCGGATGCCGACATTGATGCGCGCGCGCGGATCGTTGGCGTAGGTCGACCACAAATAGTCGCGCTCGACGTCGGTGACCATTTCCAGCGTCAGCTCGTCGTGATTGCGCAGGAACAGCGCCCACTGGCAACTGTTCGGGATGTCGGGCGTCTGGCGCAGGATGTCGGTGATGGGGAAGCGGTCTTCCTGCGCGATCGCCATGTAGATGCGCGGCATCAGCGGGAAGTGATAGGCCATGTGGCATTCGTCGCCGCGGCCGAAATATTCCTGCACGTCCTCGGGCCACTGGTTGGCCTCGGCGAGCAGCACCTTGCCCTTGGCGTAGGCGTCGAGTTCGCGGCGCAGCCGCTTGATGATGGCGTGCGTCTCGGGCAGGTTCTCGTTGTTGGTGCCGTCGCGCTCGCACAGATAGGGAATGGCGTCGAGCCGGAAGCCGTCGACGCCGGTGTCGAGCCAGCGCTTCATCACCTGCACGAGGGCGGAGACCACACGCGGATTGTCGAAATTGAGGTCCGGCTGGTGCGAGAAGAAGCGGTGCCAGTAGAACTGGCCGGCCTCCGGATCCCAGGTCCAGTTCGATTTCTCGGTATCGGTGAAGATGATCCGCGTGTCCTGGTACTTCTGGTCGGTGTCGCTCCAGACGTACCAGTTGCGCGCACTCGAATCCGGGTCGCTGCGCCGGGCGCGCTTGAACCAGTCGTGCTGGTCGGACGTATGATTGACGACGAGCTCGGTGATGACGCGAAGCCCGCGCTTCTTGGCTTCCTGGATGAAGCGCTTGAAATCCTTCATGGTCCCGAAATCGGGATTGATGTCGCCATAGTCCGCGATGTCGTAGCCATCGTCGCGACCGGGCGAGGGATAGAACGGCAACAGCCAGAGCGCAGTGACGCCGAGGTCCTGCAGATAGCCGAGCTTCTCGGTCAGCCCGGCGAAATCGCCGATGCCGTCATTGTTGCTGTCGGCGAATGCCTTGACGTGAAGCTGGTAGATGATGGCGTCCTTGTACCAGAGCTCGTCGCTGGCCTCGCCAACCTTGGCTTCGCGGGAATCGATCGATGACATCACGTTCATGGTGCGTCCCCTTACGCCAGGCAACGCAGCATGACGGCGGGATCGCGCGCCGGGTCGATCCGCAGGCGAATGCCGCCCCATTCGATGGGGTGACGCTCGCCGGTCAGGAGGTTCTCGACGGCGGCGACATGGCGGCGCGTTCCGCCTGCCAGCACCTGGACGTCGCCGAGCGGTAGCCAGAACTCGTGGAAATCGCGCGACAGGGCGATGGCGACCGCAACCGTGTTGCGTCCGTCGACGGATTCCTTGACGAAGCCGATGACGTTGCTGTCCTCGATACCAAGGAAGCGCAGGTTGCTCGTCTGCTGCAGCGCCGGATTGGCCCGCCGCGCCCGGTTCAGCACCATGATGTAGGGCTTGATGTTGCCGGGCTTGTCCCAGTCCCTGACCTTGATTTCGTATTTTTCGGAATCGAGATACTCCTCGCGGCCGGGGATCGGCTCATGCTCGAGCAGTTCGAAGCCGTTGTAGATGCCGTAGGTGCCCGACAGCATCGCCGCCAATGCGACGCGCGATTTGAACATCCAGCTTTCGCCGCCCTGCAGATGATAGGGCAGGATGTCGGGGGTGTTGACGAAGAAGTTCGGCCGGTAGAAATCCCGCTCGGGATAGCTCGTGAGCTCCGTCAGGTATTGCTCGATCTCCCAGCGCTCGGTCCTCCAGGTGAAGTAGGTGTAGGACTGGGTGAAGCCGAGCTTGGCGAGGCCCTTCATCAGCTTCGGCCGCGTAAACGCCTCCGCCAGGAAGATCACGTCGGGATGCGTGAGCTGGACCTCATGGATCAGCCACTCCCAGAACCGGAACGGCTTGGTGTGGGGATTGTCGACGCGGAAGATCTTCACGCCCTGGTCGATCCAGAACAGGATCACGTCACGCAGCGCGTTCCACAGCGCGCCTGCATCCTCGGAGGCGAAGTCGGGGTTGACGATGTCCTGATATTTCTTCGGCGGGTTTTCGGCATAGCGCATCGATCCGTCCGGCCGGCGCCTGAACCATTGCGGATGCTGTTCGAGCCAGGGGTGATCGGGCGAGCACTGCACGGCGAAGTCGAGCGCGACTTCCATCCCGTGCTCGTGGCAGGCTGCGACCAGCGCGCGGAAATCCTCCAGCGTGCCGAGTTCGGGATGCACCGCGTCGTGGCCACCCTCAGCGCCACCGATCGCATAGGGACTGCCGGGATCGCCGTCCTCGGCGGTCACCGCGTTGTTGCGGCCCTTGCGGTTGGTCTTTCCGATTGGATGGATCGGCGTGAAATACAGCACGTCGAATCCCATCTCGGCGATCTCGGGCAGCCGCGCGATGCAGTCGCTGAACGTGCCGTGCTGGCCGGGGATCTTGCTTTGGCTGCGCGGCACCATCTCGTACCACGCCCCACAACGGGCCTCGGGCCGGTCGGCGACGAAGGGAAACAGTTGTGAGCGCGTCAGGTCGGGCCGCAACTGACTCTCCGCCATCGCGTCACTGAGATCGCTGCTGAGCAGCGACGCCGCGTCGCCGGTGCGCAGATAGTTCTCGCAATGCTGGACGATCACGGCGGCTGCATCGCGGCTGCCGGCCAGCGCCTTGGTGAGCATGCCGGCGCCCTCGATGGCATCGACGGACTGCTCGGTGCCGGCTTTCTGCTTGAGCTCGAAGCCATGCCGCCAGGTGGCGAATTCATCGGTCCAGGCTTCGATGGCGTAGACATACCGCCCCGGCGCGTCGGGTACGAAGCTGCCCGACCAGCGATCGTTGCTTTCGAGCGTCATGGGTTCGCGCCGCCACTCCCGGTCGATCTCCAGCCGCCAGATCAGCGCCGCGCCGATCACGTCGTGCCCGTCCCGGTAGATGTCGGCCCATACCTCGACCGGCTCGCCCACGATCCGTTTGACCGGAAAGCGACCGCTATCGATTGAAGGATAGACGTCCTCGATATGGAAAGCGCCGGTGGCGCTCTCGACAGATTGCGTAGTTTTGTTCACGGTGATGCCGCCATTGACATGGTGATGACGTCCCGGTCACAGGAAGGAGACGACCCGGGCCTAAATAGAATGCCGCTCGCCACGCAATGGTTCCAGGGGGAACCCAGCGCGAGGCAGCGCGTTACTCATGGCCTATCCCCTTCCTCTATCTGGACAATTTTGCGACGCTCTCGTCATTTTTGCGTGCAAACCGCGTGCCGAATGGATCTTTTCGCCGAAGCCAGTAATCGCGGGATTCAGACCGAGTTTGTGGACGGTCAGGGTCACCGCCGTATGACGGATCCCGCCGCGCTGCGGGTCATCCTGGACGCCCTGCCGCCTCGGACGCCCGGGCCCCTGGTCGGCCGGCCGATCGTGCTCCGCGCTGGGCGGCCTGCGCCAACCGACCTTGGACAGGGGGCCAAAGGGCCGGTCCGGTGGAAAATCGTTGCGGATTCAAAGGTTGTTGCCGAGGGCACGACCGCCGATCGCGCCATCCGCTGGCCCGACGGGCTGCCGGACGGCACCTACCGGTTGCAGTTAACAGATGCTTTCGAAAAGGTTGAAGACACACCGCTGATCGTGGCGCCGGAAAAAGCGTTCGGCGGCGATTTCGACCGCTGCTGGGTGCTCGCAGTCCAGCTCTACGGCGTCCGCTCTGCCCGCAATTGGGGGATCGGCGATTTCACCGATCTCGAAGGGCTGATCGATCTTGCAGCGCAACTCGGCGCCGGCGGCATCGGCCTCAATCCGCTGCATGCCTTGTTCGACGATCGGCCGGGCGATTGCAGCCCTTATTCGCCGAACAGCCGGCTGTTTCTCAACGCGCTCTATGTCGACGTCGAAAAACTGCCCGAATTCCAACTCGACGCGGAAACGCGCGGTGCGCTCGGGCCGCTGCGCGCCGGCGAGGTGGTCGATTATGTCGCGGTGGCCGGCCTGAAATGGCGCGCGCTGCGTGCGGCATTCGCGGCCTTCAAGGCCAACGCAAGTCCCGAGCGGCTACGCGACTTCGATACATTCCGCGCCGAGCGCGCGCCGTTGCTGTCGCGCTTTGCCTGCTTCGAGGTGCTGCGGCACAAATTCGGCAAGCCGTGGTGGGAATGGCCCGAGCCGTGGCGGCGGCCGGATGATGCCGGGTGCGCCGCCTTCCGCAATGGCGAGGACGGTCCGGAAGTCGAGTTCGTTGAATTCGTGCAGTGGACCGCCGACCGGCAGTTGGGCGCGGCGGCGGATCGCGCGCGCCGGGCCGGCATGAAGGTCGGGCTCTATCTCGACGTCGCGGTTGGCGTGCAGGCCGATGGCTTCGACGCCTGGAACGAGCAGGCAGCGATCTCGCGTCATCTCGGCGTCGGCGCGCCACCCGATCCGCTTAACCTCGCCGGACAGAGCTGGGGTCTCGCCGGCTTCAACGCCGCAGGGCTGGAGCTTGAATCCTTTGCGCCATATCGCGACATGCTGCGTGCCTCGATGCGGCATGCCGGCGCCATCAGGCTCGACCACGTGCTGGGCCTGAAGCGGCTCTATCTGGTGCCGAACGGATTCAGCGCCGCCGACGGCGTCTATGTGCAGATGCCGTTCGAAGCGCTGCTGGCGGTCACCGCGCAGGAAAGCATTGCCCATCGCTGTGTCGTGATCGGCGAGGATCTGGGCACGGTACCTGAAGGATTCCGCGAACAGATGGCCGATTGGGGCATCTGGTCGTATCTCGTGATGATGTTCGAGCGCGACGATCGTGGCGCCTTCCGCGGCTTGGACCACTATTCGGCCAATGCGCTGGTCACCTTCAATACCCACGACCTCTCGACCTATGCCGGCTGGCGTTCGTTCGGCGATCTCAAGACCAAGCGGGCGCTCGGTCTCGATCCCGGCGAGAGTGACGATGCCCGCTGGCATGCGCTGGCGATGCTCGATGACGTGTTGCGCCATCATGGCGTCGATCGCAATGACGTGTTTTCCGTGATGAAGTTTCTGGCGCAAACCCGGTCGCGGCTGCTGGCGGTCTCGCTGGAGGATCTGCTCGGGGTGGTCGACCAGCCCAATATTCCCGGCACCGTCAACGAGCATCCGAACTGGCGGCGCCGGCTCCCGGTGCCGATCGAGGCAATGGCATCAGCCGTCGACGTCGCCGCGCTGAAGGACGCGACGCGCGATCGGTCGCGCAACGCTTTGTAACCGTGCCGGGCTGGATCGAGGATTACGGGCTGATCGGCGACTGCGAGACCGCGGCGCTGGTCGGCCGCGATGGCTCGATCGACTGGCTGTGCTGGCCGGCCTTCGATTCCGACGCCTGCTTTGCGGCGCTACTGGGTACCCACAGGCACGGCCGCTGGCTGGTTGCCCCGGCCGGGGAAATCAAGCGCAGCTCGCGTCGCTACTGGAACGACACGCTGATCCTGGAAACGCGGTTCGAGACCGCGGACGGCGCGGTCGACCTGATCGATTTCATGCCGCCGCGCGGCAACGCGTCGGACGTGGTACGGCTGGTGCGCGGCGTTCGCGGCAGGGTCCGGATGCGCATGCAGCTGGTGATCCGCTTCGGATTCGGCGCCGACATTCCCTGGGTCAAGAAGAACGAAGACGGGACGGCACTGCTCGCCATCTGTGGGCCCGACATGACCGTGCTGCGGACCCCGGTCCACACCCGTGGCGAGGACCTGACGACAGTGGCCGATTTCGAGGTCGGCGAGGGCGAAACCGTTCCCTTTGTGCTTACCTACGGCCCGTCGCATCTGCCGCCGCCGAAGCCGATCGACCCCGAGCACGCGTTGCGCGACACCGAGGCGTTCTGGACCGAATGGTGCAGCCGCTGCACCTATCAGGGTGAGCACCGCGACCTCGTGATGCGCTCGCTGATCACGCTGAAGGCGCAGACCTATGGCCCGAGCGGCGGCATCGTCGCGGCGCCGACGACGTCGCTGCCGGAAAAACTCGGCGGCGCCAGAAACTGGGACTACCGCTTCTGCTGGCTGCGGGACGCCACCTTCACGCTGCTGGCGCTGATGAACTCCGGCTACACCGAGGAAGCCTCGGCCTGGCATCATTGGCTGCTCCGCGCGGCGGCGGGAGCACCGGCCAACATGCAGATCATGTACGGCATCATGGGCCAGCGGCGCCTGCTGGAGTGGGAAGCCACGTGGCTACCCGGCTATGAGGGCGCAAGGCCGGTACGGGTCGGCAACGCTGCGCACGCGCAATTGCAGCTCGACGTCTACGGCGAATTGATCGACGCCTTTCACCAGTGGCGCGTCGCCAAGCTCGAACTGGATGACGGCGCCTGGGCACTGGAATGCACCGTGTTGGAGCACCTTGCGAAGGTGTGGGACCAGCCTGATCACGGAATCTGGGAGCGCCGCGGCGCGGGCCGGCATTATGTGTCGTCCAAGGTGATGACCTGGGTCGCGTTCGATCGTGGTATCAAGAGCGCGGAGATGTTCGGCTTCAAGGCGCCGCTTGCGAAATGGCGCGGGCTGCGCGAAGCCATCCATCTCGACGTCTGCGCCAGGGGCTTCGATCCCGAGCTGAATTCCTTTGTCGAATCCTACGGCTCGAAGATGCTCGATGCCAGCATCCTGTTGCTGCCCTCGGTCGGCTTCCTGCCGCCGGAGGATCCGCGCGTGAAGGGCACGCTGGCGGCGATCGAGCGCTATTTGATGCGCGATGGCTTTGTGCTGCGCCACGATCCGCGCGAAGCCGAGGCGCAGCCGGCCGAAGGCGCGTTCCTCGCCTGCACGCTGTGGCTCGCCGACGCGCTCGTGCTGGCGGGCGAGTACGGCAGGGCGCAGGAACTGTTTGCCCGCGTGGTCGCGATCGCCAACGACCTTGGCCTGCTGGCCGAGGAGTTCGACACCGTCGCCGGCCGCCAGACCGGAAACTTTCCGCAGGCCCTGACGCATATTGCGTTGATCAACACCGCGCACAATCTGAGCGCTGCGAAGCAGTCGGCCGAGAAGCCGGCCGTGCAGCGATCGAAGTAGCTTGCTGTCATTCCGTAGCCCGGATGAGCGCAGCGACATCCGGGACCACTTCGACACCACCCCGGATATCGCTGCGCCCATCCGGACTACCGGCGTCAAGCCGGAGCGCTTCACCCAAGCCTGAGCACGGCCGCCATCGCGCTCGCAAAGCCGTCATGCTCGTTGCTGTCGGTGATATGGGTGGCCTGCCGCTTGACGTGATCGGCGGCATTGCCCATTGCGAACGACACGCCGCTCGCCGCGAACATCGGCAGGTCGTTCTCCATGTCGCCGATGGTGGCAATCGCGGCGGTCGAAATGCCGAGCCGCTTCGCCATCGCCGCGACGAAGGTGCCCTTGTCGTGGCCGGGCGGCGTGACGTCGAGATAGTAGGTCTGCGAGCGGACCGCGGTGGCTTCCGCAGCCGACGGCCTCCCGCATCGCGGCCTCGCAACGCTGCAGCAATGCCGCATCCGAGCTGGCGCCGACGATCTTGCAGGCCTGGGTCAACTGCGGCGTGAAATCGGCAATGATCGTCGGATCGGCCTTGATGGCGCGCTTCTCGTGCGGAACGTATTCGCCATCTGGATTGCGTGTGTACCAGTGGTCGTTGGTGAACAGCCAGATATCGACGCCGAAGGCGTTGAGCACGTCGAGGCTGCGCTGCGCCACGACAGGCGCGATCACATGCTGCTCGATCGCCTGCAGCCGCGCATCGACGATCGAACTGCCGTTGAAGGCGCCGACCGGCAGCGTGATCGCCAGCGGTTCGATCAGAAATCCCATCCCGATGGTCGGCCGGCTGGAGACGATGGTGAAGCCGATGCCGGCCTGGTGCAGCCTGCGCACCGCGGCCTTTGCGCCGTCGGTCAGGATCTTGTCCTGGGTCAGCAGCGTGCCGTCGACGTCGGAAACCACGAGCGAGATGTGGGTCATGGTGCAACCAGGTCCAATTGGCGCACGATTTCATCGACGATGGCCTCGACCGGCGCGTCGATCGATACCGTGATCGGCCGCTCGTCCGTGTCAGGCCGTTCCAGCGTCCTGAACTGGCTGGCGAGCAGGCCGGGCGGCATGAAATGTCCCTTGCGTGCGGTGAGGCGGCCGGCGATCAGCTCCTCGGTGCCGTCGAGAAAGACGACCCGGACATCCTTGCGGCCGTGCACGCAGGACGTCGCGATAGGCGCGCTTCAATGCCGAGCAGGCGATGACGGCGTGCGCACCGGCCGCGCATGCGCGGTCGATCTCGTCGGCGATGGCCTGCAGCCACGGCCAGCGGTCCTCGTCGGTCAGCGGATGGCCCGCGCTCATCTTGGTCGACGTTGGCCGGCGGATGAAAGCTGTCGCCGTCCTCGTAGCGCCAGCCGAGCCGTTCGGCCAGATGATCGGCAATCGTGCTCTTGCCCGAGCCGGAGACGCCCATCACCACCAGCGCGCAAGGCGTCTCATTGCCCACGAAAATCCTCCGGAAGCGCGGCGCGATCCACCAGCCAGATCGTTTCGCCGTTAGAGCGTGCGCGGTTGGCGGGCAGGTTCTCGCCTGCGAACAGCCGCGTCAAGATCGGGCGCTTGTCCGCGCCCGCAACCTCGAACAGCATTTCGCGGCAGGAGGCGAGGGTGGGCAGCGTCAGGGTGACGCGCGGCACGAAAGGCTCGACATTGGCGCGGGCACGCCGACGACCCAGCGCACGGCCTCGTCGAGCGCGGGATCGCCGGGAAACAGCGAGGCGGTGTGGCCGTCGGGGCCGGCGCCCATCAGCACCAGATCGAACAGCGGGCGGGCGGGATCGAGCGTGTCCGAGCCATGAAACGATTTCAGTTCCTGTTCGTAGAGCGCCGCGCTTCGCCCGGGATCGGCGAGGTCCGCGGTCGCGGTCGGGATCGGATGGATGTTCGCAGCCGGCGCGTATCGGTCCAGAAACGCCGCCCGCGCCTGCGCCCATGTTGTTGAGCGGATCGCCGGCCGGCACGAAGCGTTCGTCGCCGATGAACCAGTGCACGCGGTCCCACGGAATCCGCTTCCGGCAGGCCTCGCTGCCGAGCAACCGATAGAGTCGCTGCGGGCTCGATCCGCCGGTCAGGCAGATCGCCACCCGGCCGGCATTGGCGGCAATCCGGTTCAGCACGCGCTCCGCCGCGGCCTCGGCCAGCGCGGCGGGATCAGCCACGACAATCACCTCGCGCTGATCGCGTGCCGTCATCGCTCAGCCGAGCTTTCGCCAGCTTCGGCCGTCGCGGGTCAGCAGGTCGTCGGCTTCCTCCGGTCCTTCGCTGCCGGCTTTGTACGGCCTCAATCCTTCTGCGCCGGCCTTCTTCCAGGCGTCGAGGAACGGCTGCACCGCCTTCCAGCCGGCCTCGACGCTGTCGGCGCGCTGGAACAGGATGTTGTCGCCGATCATGCAGTCGTAGATCAGCGTCTCGTAGCCGGTGCGCGGCGATGGCCTGGAAATAGTCCTTGTAGCGGAACTTCATCTCGACGCCGTCGATCCGGATCGACGGGGCCGGGCACCTTGGTGTTGAACTGCAGCGCGATGCCTTCGTTCGGCTGCGACGCCGATCACGAGGTAGTTCTGCGCCAGCGTTTCCACCGGCGTGCAGTGGAACATCGCGAACGGCGCCTGCTTGAACTTGATCGCGACCTCGGTGCGCTTGACGCCCAGCGCCTTGCCGGTGCGCAGGTAGAACGGCACGCCGGCCCAGCGCCAGTTGTCGATGATCAGCTTCAAGGCCACATAGGTTTCCGTGGTGCTGTCGGGCGCGACGTCCTCGATCTTGCGATAGTCCGCAATCTCGGTCTCGCCGATCCTGCCGCCGCGATACTGGCCGCGCACCGAATTCCGCAGCGCCTCGGCCTCGCTCTGGCCCTGGATCGCGGCGAGCACCTCGGCCTTTTCGGCGCGCACCGAATGGGCGTCGAACCGGGTCGGCGGCTCCATCGCCACCAGCGACAGCAGCTGGAACAGGTGGTTCGGCACCATGTCGCGCAGCGCGCCGGTCTGCGTCGTAGAAGCTGCCGCGATGGCTCGACGCCGACGTTGCTCGGCGACGGTGATCTGCACGTGGTCGATGTGGTTGCGGTTCCAGATCGGCTCGAACATGCCGTTGGCGAAGCGCAGCACCAGGATGTTCTGCACCGTCTCCTTGCCGAGATAGTGATCGATCCGGTAGATCTGGTGCTCGTCGACAAGCTTGAGCAAGTCGGCATTCAGCGCCTTCGCCGAGGCCAGATCGGTGCCGAACGGCTTTTCGATCACCAGCCTGCGCCACGCGCCGTTCTCGGCCAGCATGCCGGTGCGGTCAAGTTCACGCGAGATCGGCAGGAAGGCGTTGGGCGGCGTCGCCAGATAGAACAGCCGGTTGCCGGCGGTCTGCCGTGCGGATTCCAGTTCGTCAAGTTGCCTGCTCATCGCATCGAATGTCGCCGGCCGCTTCGGGTCGGCCTCGATACAGGTCACGCATTCGAGCAGCCGCCGGGCGATTGTGTCATCGACCGCGCGGGTGGCGAACTGGCGCAGGCCCTTCATCAGGCTGTCGCGCAACGCTTCGTTGGACATCTGATCGCGGGTGATGCCGACCAGGCAGAACTTGTCCGGCAGCAGGCCGCTTGCCGCGAGATTGTAGAGCGCGGGAACGACCAGCCGATGCGTCAGGTCGCCAGTCACCCCGAAGATCACGAAGGTGCACGGATCGGGCTTCTTCTGTGCTATCTGACCGACCGCCATGCAGACCTATGCCTTCGGGCTGGGTTGCTTCGGTGGCTCCTTGTGGCCGCCGAAGCCGTCGCGCATCGCCGAAAGCATCTTTTCGGCAAAGGTGTGGTCCTGGCGCGAGCGGAAGCGCGCGTAGAGCGCCGCCGTCAGCACCTCGGCCGGCACCGCCTCCTCGATCGCGGCCTTCACGGTCCAGCGGCCTTCGCCGGAATCCTCGACGAAGCCGGAATAGTCGTCCAGCGTGCGGATTCTCGGCGAGCGCCGGCGGCGGTGAGGTCGAGCAGCCAGGACGAGATCACGCTGCCGCGCCGCCAGACCTCGGCGATATCGGCGAGGTTGAGGTCGAAGCGCTCGCTCCGGCGGCAGCTTCGTCGAGGTTGGCGTTGCTTGCAGGATGTCGAAGCCCTCGGCATAGGCCTGCATCAGGCCGTACTCGATGCCGTTGTGGATCATCTTGACGAAATGGCCGGCGCCGGTCGGGCCGGCATGGATGTAGCCCTGCTCGACGCGCGGATCGCGGCCGTCGCGGCCCGGCGTGCGCGGGATGTCGCCGACGCCCGGCGCCAGCGCTGCGAAGATCGGATCGAGCCGGTCGACCGCCGCCTTGTCGCCGCCGATCATCATGCAATAGCCGCGCTCGAGGCCCCAGACGCCGCCGGAGGTGCCGACGTCGAGATAGTGGAGGCCCTTCGCCTTCAGCGCCGCGCCGCGGCGGATGTCGTCCTTCCAGAACGTGTTGCCGCCGTCGATGATGATGTCGCCGGGCTGCAGCACTCCGGCCAGCGCCTCGATGGTCGCCTCGGTGATCTTGCCGGCCGGCAGCATCACCCAGACGGTGCGCGGCGTGTCCAGCTTCGCCACGAAATCTTCCAGCGTCTCCGCACCGGTCGCGCCTTCGGCGGCCAGCGCCGCCACGCGCCTGGCGTCCTTGTCGTAGACCACGGCGGTGTGGCCGTTGCCTGCATCAGGCGCCGGACGATGTTGCCGCCCATCCGGCCGAGGCCGATCATGCCGAGTTGCATATCCTGACTTCCCTAGCTGAGCGCTTCCGTAACGGCGGCATCGAGTGCGGAAAGCCCCGATCCGAGGTCTCCCTTGAGATGAATGCGCAGCGCCCGCCTGCCGCGCTCGGTGAGCACGTCGAAATCGCCGCGTGCCTGCGCCGCCTTGATGATGCCGAAGCTCGCCTTCTGGCCGGGCACCGGCAGGTCGTCCTCGTCGTCGGCCGTGATCTGCAGGAAGACGCCGCTATCGGGGCCGCCCTTGTAGGCCTGGCCGGTGGAGTGCAGGAAGCGCGGGCCGAATTCGGCGCAGGTGGCGAGGTGGTGCCTGTCGCGCACCGCAAGCCGCATCTTCTGCAGCGAGCCGATCGTGCCGGGGTCGCGCGCGATATAGGCGAGCAGGGCGACGTAGTCGCCGCTCTCCGAGCGCGAAAGATGCGCTCTTATCCAGGAGCCGAGCGTGCCGTTGGCGCCGGCTTTGCGCAGCTCGGCGGCGTTGTGGGCGTCGGTGTAGAGATCGGCCTCGTCGGTCGAAATCACCGGCTTCTCCGAAGGCAGCGACCCGGTCTTCTCGAACGCCGCGGTCAACTCCCGCGTCTTGATCTTGGCGGCTTCGACGTCCGGCTGGTTGAACGGATTGATGCCGAGGACGGCGCCTGCGATCGCGGTCGCCATTTCGAAGCGGAAGAATTCCTGACCGATGTGGTCGATCGATTTCATGACGATGCGCACGACGGGATGGCCGGCAGCTTCCAGCGCCTTGAGCCTGTCATCATGCGAGGCGTCATCCTCGCCTTCGGTCCGGATATCGATGAAGAAGCGGTCATTGCCATAGAGGGACGGATCAGCCAGCGGCTCGCCGTCGATCGGGATCAGGCCCTTGCCGTCCTTGCCGGTGGATTCGGCGATGAGCTGTTCGGCCCAGGCGCCGAAATCGGCGATTTTTTCCGAGGAGGTGATCGTCACCTTGTCGCGGCCTTCGAGGCCGGCAAGGCCCAGCGCCAGGCCAAGTTGAACGCCGGGATTTTCCTGCGGCGGCACGTCGGCGCCGCAGGAGCGCACCATTGAAAGCGTATGCGTGATCAGGCTACGGACGTCGATGCCGGCGGCGGCCGCCGGCACCAGTCCGAACGGCGACAGCACGGAGTAGCGTCCGCCGATTGAGGGATCGCCGTAAAAGATGCGGGCAAAGCCCTGTTTCGTAGCGATCTTCTGCAGCGACGAGCCGGGATCGGTGACCGCGATGAAACGGTGGCCGGCCTTGTCCTTGCCGATGGTTTTGGAAACGCGATCGAAGAAGTAGTCCTTCATTACGTTCGGTTCGGTGGTGCCGCCGGACTTGCTGGAAACGATGAACAGCGTATGGGCGAGATCGACCGTCGCTTCCATCGCGCGCACCTGCGCGGGATCGGTGGAATCAAGCACATGCAGTTTCGGAAAGCCGGATTTCCTCGGAAAGGTCTCCGCGAGCACTTCCGGCCCGAGACTCGATCCGCCCATGCCGAGCACGACCGCATCGCTGAAATTCTGCCCCTTCACGCGCCGGGCAAAATCCTCGTAGTCGGCGACATCGGCGGCGGCCGGGCTGTTCAGCCAGCCCAGCCACTTGTTCTCGTCGTCATTGGTCCAGACCGATTTGTCCTTGTGCCACAGCCGTCGGATTTTCGCCGATGCGCGCCAGTCTTCGCTGCCTTTCTCGACCGCTTTCCGGATGCCGTCGCCGAGTGCGAACTGCTGCCGGTCGATGCCGCCGCCGAGCGAGGCCGCGCGCTTGTGCGCGACGGCGCCATAGAGCTTGTCTGCAGCATCGGCGAACTGCTTGACGCCGTCCTTGACCAGTTCGTCCGTGATGGCGTCGAGCGAAATGCCGGACCGTTCCAGTTCGTCCAGCACACGGCGGGCATCCTCGATATTCTCCTCGAGGCTGTCGCGCGGCGTGCCATGGTCGCGGAATGCATCGAGCGTCGCCGGCGGCACGGTGTTGATCGTGTTGGGGCCGATCAATTCCTCGACATACAGCACGTCGCTGTAGTCCTTGTTCTTGGTGCCGGTGGAAGCCCACAGCAGCCGCTGCGGCTTGGCGCCCTTTGCCTTGAGCCTGTCCCAGCGCACGCCGGAAAACAGACGCTTGTAATCCTGATAGGCCAGCTTGGCGTTGGCGATGGCGACCTTGCCCTTTAGCGCGCTCAGCCGTTCCTTTTCGCCGGGGTCATTGGCCCTGGCGATCTTCTCGTCGAGCTGCTTGTCCACCGAACTGTCGATGCGGCTGACGAAGAACGAGGCGACGCTGGCGACATGGGCGGGATCGCCGCCCTTGGCGACGTATTTTTCTAGGCCGGCGATATAGGCCTCGGCCACTTCGCGATAGACCTTCTGCGAGAACAGCAGCGTGATGTTGATGCTGATGCCTTCGCCGATCAGTTGCTCGATCGCGGGCAGGCCTTCCGGCGTGGCCGGGACCTTCACCATCAGGTTCTTCCGATCGACGTCCTTCCACAGCCGTTCGGCCTCGGCGACGGTGCCCTTGGCATCATTCGCCAGATAGGGCGAGACTTCGAGGCTGACGAATCCGTCGTCGCCGTTCAGCCGCTCGTAAACCGGGCGCAGCACGTCGGCGGCGTTCTGGATGTCCTCGACTGCGAGCGCCTCGAACAGGTCGGCCACCGGTCGGTCGCCCTTTTGCAGCGCCTTGCCGATCGCGCCGTCATATTCGTCCGAACTGCCGATCGCCTTTTCGAAGATCGAAGGGTTCGAAGTCACGCCCTTGACGCCGTCGCTGTCAATGAGGGCCTTGAGGTCGCCCTTGGCGACGAAGCCGCGGGCGAGGAAGTCGAGCCAGATGGCCTGGCCATGGTTTTCGAGTGTTTTGACGGGATTCATGATGCCTGTTCTGCTCGATCGGTCGATTTCCGGGTTTCCGGCAGCTTTCGGGCGCGGGGCAGGAAAGTCAACACGTGGTTGGGTGCGCTGGCCGGACGGAATGAGGCTCTCTGCCGGCGATAACGCTGCTGCCGCCGGTTCGATCCCGGCAAAGTCCGTATGGACCGCCCCCAATTCGGGCCGGATATCTTCCGCCGGCCTCGACTGCGGATACATCATGGCTGAATGCACGCAGACGTGAACAAGCGCGCGGCCAGCGCACTTGCGAGGCCGTGAACGCCTCTGAACGTAAGAAATCACGCGCGTAATATTCCGCAAGCGGTTGCAGGCATGCGTAATCTGAACGTCGGCGGAGAATTGGCGTCAGGCTGCCATCGCGTCAGCATTTGCACACACCAAACATTCATGCGGCTGAACGACATCTCAAAGATGAACAACACGTGGCGCTATCAAGCCCGCAGTCCGGAACCCGAATTTTTTCCGTCAGGCCCCCGCAGATGATCTGCGCGGTCCAATTCGCGCGGCACATTTTCAAGGAATTGGGCGGCAAAACTGCACCAAACCATCGAAAAAGTGGCTGGCGCTTACCGTCTGACGGTCTGCTGCCGCATGTTGCCGTACAGTTACATCGACGAATTAATGTACCGTAACATTACGAGGATAGTGCATCTAGCACGACTATTGCATTGCGTTAGGCAGTTGGTCGCGTGTCCAATCAGCACATGTGTTGATGGTGATTCGCGAACAGCAGCTGCGGCGCTCTGGGGGCGGGTTAGGAACCTGAGCGGAGGGCCCAGCGTTTACAAACGACCATGGAGAGACGGATCATGTACAACGATGCTCTGTTCAATGCTTTTGCCCGGTCCTTCGAAGCACGAAGTCAGACCGATATGTCGATGGCGGAGTATCTGGAATCGTGTCGAGGGGATCCGATGCGATATGCCAATGCAGCCGAACGACTATTGGCTGCGATCGGTGAGCCTCAGATGATTGACACGGCCAAGGATGCCCGCCTTGGCCGTATTTTTTTGAACCGAACGATGCGCACCTATCCGGCGTTTGCCGGCTTCCACGGCATGGAAGAAACCATCGAGCGTATCGTCGGCTTCTTCCGCCACGCGGCGCAGGGGCTCGAAGAGCGCAAGCAGATTCTGTATCTGCTGGGGCCCGTGGGCGGTGGCAAGTCATCGCTTGCCGAGCGGCTCAAGTCGCTGATGGAAGTTCATCCCATCTACGTGCTGAAGGCCGGTGACGAACTCAGCCCGGTCTTCGAAAGCCCGCTCAGCCTGTTCGATCCGGAATCGCTGGGACCGATGCTGGAAGAAAAATACGGCATTCCGCGCCGTCGCCTGACCGGCTTGATGAGCCCGTGGTGCTACAAGCGCCTCGAAGCCTTCGGTGGTGACATCTCGCAATTCCGCGTCGCCCGAATTCAGCCGTCGCGTTTGCGGCAGATCGGCATTGCGAAGACCGAGCCCGGAGACGAAAACAACCAGGATATTTCGTCGCTGGTCGGCAAGGTCGATATCCGCAAGCTGGAGACCTTCGCGCAGAACGATCCCGACGCCTACAGCTATTCCGGCGGGCTCAATCGCGCCAATCAGGGCGTGCTTGAATTCGTCGAGATGTTCAAGGCGCCGATCAAGATGTTGCATCCGCTGCTGACTGCAACGCAGGAAGGCAACTACATCGGCACCGAGAACATTGGCGCTATTCCGTTCACCGGCGTCATTCTTGCGCATTCCAACGAGTCGGAATGGCAGAGCTTCAAGACCAACAAGAACAACGAAGCCTTCATCGATCGTATCTGCGTCATCAAGGTGCCGTACTGCCTGCGCGTCACCGAAGAGCAGAAGATCTACGAGAAGCTGATCCAGGGGTCGGAACTGGCTACCGCACCCTGTGCCCCGGCGACGCTGGAAACGCTGGCGCGCTTCTCGGTGTTGTCGCGTCTGCGCCGGCACGAGAATTCGACGCTGTTTGCGAAGATGCGGGTCTATGACGGTGAAAGCCTGAAGGAATCCGATCCGAAGGCGCGCAGTGTCCAGGAATACAAGGATGCCGCCGGCGTCGACGAAGGAATGGACGGTGTCTCGACGCGTTTCGCATTCAAGATTCTCGCGGCGACCTACAATCACGACACCACGGAGGTCGGAGCCGACGCGGTGCACCTGATGTACACGCTGGAGCAGGCCATCCGCCGCGAACAGCTCCCCGATGAAGTCGAGAAGCGCTATCTCGAATTCATCAAGGCTGATCTTGCGCCGCGCTATGCCGAATTCATCGGGCACGAGATTCAGAAGGCCTACCTCGAATCCTACTCGGACTACGGCCAGAACCTGTTCGATCGCTATGTCGACTACGCCGACTCCTGGATAGAGGATCAGGATTTCAAGGATCCGGACACCGGCCAGTTGCTCGATCGGGAACTGCTGAACCAGGAATTGACCAAGATCGAAAAGCCGGCCGGCATCGCCAATCCGAAGGACTTCCGCAACGAGGTCGTCAAGTTCTCGCTGCGGTCGCGGGCACAGAACGGCGGCAAAAATCCGTCCTGGACGAGTTACGAGAAGATCCGCGAGGTAATCGAGAAGCGGATATTCTCCCAGGTCGAGGATCTGCTTCCGGTCATTTCGTTCGGTTCGAAAAAGGACGGCGAGACCGAAAAGAAGCACGGCGAGTTTGTCGCGCGAATGGTCGAGCGGGGTTACACCGAGCGACAGGTCCGGCGGCTCGTCGAGTGGTACATGCGGGTGAAACAGGCTGGCTGAGGCGACGCAAACGTGACCATGCACATCGTCGACCGGCGGCTCAATCCGGGTAGCAAGAGCCTCGAGAACCGCCAGCGCTTCCTTCGTCGGGCCAAGGCGCTGGTGCAGGGGGCGGTCAAGAAGTCCTCGCAGGACCGCAACATCAAGGACGTTCTCGAGGGCGGCGAGGTGACCGTCCCGGTCGATGGGATGGACGAGCCGCGCTTTCGCCGGGAGGGTGGCACCCGCGACATGGTGCTGCCCGGAAACAAGAAGTTCATCGAAGGCGATGTGCTTCCGCGTTCCGGGCAGGGCGGCGGCAAGCCGGGAGGTCCGGGTGAGGGCGACGGCGAGGATGCGTTCCGGTTCGTCCTGAGCCGCGACGAGTTCGTCGATCTGTTCCTTGACGATCTCGAATTGCCCGATCTCGCCAAGCGGAAGCTTGCCGAGGTGGAAAGCGAGGGCATTCGCAGGGCTGGCTATGCAACGTCAGGCTCGCCGGCGAATATTTCGGTGAGCAGAACCGTCGGCCGGGCCATGGCGCGACGGGTCGCGTTGGGGCGGCCGCGCCCCGAAGCACTGGCGGCGCTCGAGGCGGAGCTGGCAGGCTGCAGCGAGGAAAGGCGCATCGAGCTTCTGGCCGAGATCGAGGCGTTGAGATCGAAGATGAATCGGATCCCGTTCATCGATCCGATCGATATCCGGTACCGGCGTTTCGAGGCGGTGCCGAAGCCTGTCGCGCAGGCGGTCATGTTTTGCCTGATGGACGTATCGGGCTCGATGACCGAGCACATGAAGGATCTCGCCAAGCGTTTCTACATGCTGCTCTACATCTTCCTGAAGCGGCGGTACCGCCACGTCGAGATCGTCTTTATCCGGCATACCGACCGGGCCGAAGAGGTCGACGAGGATACGTTCTTTCACGGTCCGGCTTCGGGCGGCACGCTGGTATCGAGCGCATTGGAAGCGATGCACGATATCGTCAGGTCGCGGTTTCGCCCCGCCGACTGGAATATCTACGCGGCGCAAGCCTCCGACGGCGATAATTCCTATTCCGACGGAGAGGTTTCAGGCCGGCTGCTGACCGAAAAGATCCTGCCGGTCAGCCAGTTCTTCGCCTATCTGGAAGTCGGCCAGGAAGCGATGACGACGTATGACATGCCCGATTCCTCGCTTTGGACGCTCTACCAGCGCCTGCAAGCCGATGGCGCGCCGTTGTCGATGCGCAAGGTGAACGAGCGCAGCGAAATCTTCCCGGTGTTTCAGGATCTGTTCAAGCGCCGCGGAAAGCAGGAGAGGGCCGCTTATGACCGCAACTGACCAGCTTCTGTTCCAGGGCGCGGACTGGGATTTTCTTACCCTGCAGCGCATTCACGACGCCTGTGAGGCGATTGCGCTGAAGGAACTCGGCCTCAATGTCTATCCGAACCAGATCGAGGTCATCACCGCCGAGCAGATGCTGGATGCGTATTCCTCGGTCGGCATGCCGCTGTACTACAAGCACTGGTCATTTGGTAAGCACTTTGCCTTTCAGGAGGCATCCTACCGCAAGGGACTGATGGGGCTGGCGTATGAGATCGTCATCAACAGCTCGCCGTGCATTTCCTACCTGATGGAAGAGAACACCGCGACCATGCAGACGCTGGTGACGGCGCATGCGGCGTTCGGTCACAATCATTTCTTCAAGAACAACTATCTGTTCAGGCAATGGACCGATGCCGACGGCATTCTCGATTATCTGGAGTTCGCCAAGACCTATGTGACGCAGTGCGAGGAACGCCACGGCCGGCTTGCGGTCGAGCAGACGCTCGACGCGGCGCATGCCCTGATGTCACACGGCGTCGACCGCTATCCCGGCAAGAAGAAGCTCGACCTGCGCGCGGAGGAAAAGCGGGCGGGAATGCGCCGCTTGCATGAGGAAGGCACGTTCAACGATCTATGGCGCACCGTTCCGACCGGACCGGTCAAGAGCGATCTGTTGCTGAATGTCGAGCGCCGCCAGAAGCTGCTCGGGCTGCCGCAGGAAAACCTGCTCTATTTCCTGGAGAAGACCGCGCCCAGGCTGGCGCCCTGGCAGCGCGAATTGCTGCGCATCGTGCGGCACATCGCGCAATATTTCTATCCGCAGGGCCAGACCAAGGTCATGAACGAGGGGACGGCTACCTATGTTCATTACCGCATCATGAACCGGCTGCGCGAACAGGGACGGATATCGGACGGCAACTTCCTCGAATTCCTGCAATCACACACCAACGTCGTCTTCCAGCCTGATTTCGACAATCCTCACTACTCGGGCTTCAACCCTTACGCACTCGGCTTTGCGATGATGCAGGACATCGAGCGCATCGTCACCAGCCCGGATGACGAGGATCGCGAATGGTTTCCGGATATCGCCGGCACCGGCGATGCAATGGGCGTGCTCCGCAGCGTGTGGGCCGATTATCGCGACGAAAGCTTCATCAGCCAGTTTCTCAGCCCGCGGCTGATGCGCCATTTTCGCATGTTTCATCTGCATGACGATCCCGAGGAGAGCGCCGGCATCAGGGTCGATGCGATCCACGATGAACGAGGCTATCGCCGTGTTCGCCGCCAACTGGCGCGGCAATACGATGTCGGTTTCATCGACGCCAATATCGAAGTCGTCGATGTCGATCTGGCCGGCGACCGCCGCCTGATGCTGCGTCATACGGTACTGAAGGGCGGGCAACTGAACGAGGCCGATGCCAAGCGTGTGTTGCAGCATCTCGCCGACCTCTGGAGTTACGACGTGTCGCTGGTCGAGGTCGACGCATCGGACACGGTGCTCAAGGAGTATGTGGCAAACCCGCGAAAGCTCGCCGCCGCCGCCTAGGCTTCAGGAGGTCGCCAGCGCATTTTGACGGTTGGTCGCCGGCAGAAATAACGCGTCGCTGTCCAGCTTTGGAACAGGTCGGCCATCGACTGGGAGTTGCATATCCGCTATGATCTGCAAACGCCCGCCATAGCGAGGTGAAGTCATGTCGACTGCAACATCTGCATCCCTGCCTGAGCGTCCCATGCTGCATGCCCTTGCCAAAGGCTGGTGGTGGCTGCTGCTGCGCGGTATCGCTTCCATCGTCTTCGGTTTGCTGGCCTTTGCCTGGCCCGGCCTGACGCTGGTGACCCTGGTGCTGTTCTACGGCGCCTTCATGCTTGTCGACGGAGTCATCGCCCTGATCGCGGCCTTCTCCGGCGGCGCCAAGCCGGTGCCGACGTGGTGGCTGGTCGTGGTCGGCTTGCTCAGCATTGCCGCGGGCGTCGTCACCTTCATGATGCCGGGCATCACGGCGATCCTGCTGGTGCTGTTCATGGGGGCCTGGGCGCTGGTGCACGGGATCTTCGAGATCATCGGCGCGATCCAGTTGCGCAAGGAAATCGACAATGAGTGGATGCTGATCCTCTCGGGCGTGGCGTCGGTGTTGTTCGGCCTGATCATCCTGATCGCGCCGGGCGCAGGCGCACTCGGATTGATCTGGGCGATCGCAGCCTATTCGATCTTTTTCGGCATCACCTTCATTGCGCTGGCGCTGCGCCTGCGCAAGCACAAGCATGCCTAGCCTGCGGCGTTAGGCGGGTGCCGGGCCGATAAGCCCGGCTACCTAGCGCAGGCTGGCGTTGATCTTTTCCAGCGCGGCGGTGCCGGGGCAGAGATCCCCGGCTTCCAGCGTGTTGAGCGGCGTCTCGACGGTGTCGAGATGGGCGTGCAGGTCGTCGGCATCCGGATCGACATAGAGCAGCCCGTGACCACCTGGCCCTTGGCGGCGTGCTTCTGCAGGAAGGTCATGGCGGCCAGCCGGTCGTTGGCGTCGTAGTCGGCGTCGATCTTGCGCAGCGCCAGCCGCGTGCCGTCGTGCTGTTCGACGATCTGCACCGAGCCCGGGGCGTAGTCGACCGTGATCGGGTCGCGGCCGGTGATCACGTCGAGACGGTTCACGGCGTCGTTGTGCTCGCGGACGTAATCGAAGCTCTTGGTCGAGCCGGCGTGGTTGTTGAAGGCGATGCAGGGGCTGATGACGTCGATGAACGCCGCGCCCTTGTGCCGGATGGCGGCCGCGATCAGCGGCACCAGCTGGGTCTTGTCGCCGGAGAAGCTGCGCGCCACGAAGCTCGCGCCGAGTTGCAGCGCGATCGCCACCAGGTCGATGGCGTTGTCGGTGTTCATCACGCCCTTCTTGGACTTCGAGCCGCGGTCGGCGGTGGCCGAGAACTGCCCCTTGGTCAGGCCGTACACGCCGTTGTTCTCGACGATGTAGGTCATGTTGACGCCGCGCCGGATCGAATGCGCGAACTGGCCGAAGCCGATCGAGGCACTGTCGCCGTCGCCGGAAACGCCGAGATAGATCAGGTCGCGGTTGGCGAGGTTGGCGCCGGTCAGCACCGACGGCATGCGGCCGTGCACCGAGTTGAAGCCGTGCGAATTGCCGAGGAAATAGTCCGGCGTCTTCGACGAGCAGCCGATGCCGGAAATCTTGGCGACGCGATGCGGCTCGATCGAGAGCTCGTAGCAGGCCTCGATGATCGAGGCGGTGATCGAGTCGTGGCCGCAGCCGGCGCACAGCGTCGAGATCTTGCCCTCGTAGTCGCGGTGGGTGTAGCCGAGATCGTTCTTCGGCAGGCCGGGATGATGAAATTTCGGCTTTGCAATGTAGGTCATGACACGGCCTTGCGGAGAGGGGTCACCTTCAGGTGGTCCTGGTGGTCGCCGATGGCATTGGCGATGAAGCGCGCGGTGATCGGCGTGCCGTCATAGTGCAGGATCGGCACCAGCCGGACCGGATCGATGCCGTTCTCGTTGACGATCAACTGCCGCAACTGGGCGTCGCGGTTCTGCTCGACGACGTAAACGAAATCATGGTCGGCGATGAAGCTCGCCACGCTGGAGTGGAACGGGAAGGCGCGGATGCGCATGCGGTCGAGCTGATGCCCGCGCGCTTCCAGCAAGCCGATCGCCTCGTCCATCGCCGGCGCGGTCGAGCCGAAATAGATCACGCCGTATTTGGTCGGCTTGGCGGCGTTGGCCTGCAACGGCCGCGGCACCATGTCCTGCGCGGTCTCGAACTTGCGCACCAGCCGCTGCATGTTGTCGGCGTAGACGGCGCCTTCTTCCGAGTAGCGCGCGTAGCGGTCGCGCGAGGTGCCGCGGGTGAAGAACGAGCCCTTGGTCGGATGCGTGCCGGGATAGGTGCGATAGGGAATGCCGTCGCCGTCGACGTCGAGATAGCGGCCGAAGTCGCGGCCGGGCTCGTCGAGCATCTCGGCGGTCATCACCTTGCCGCGGTCGTACTGCCTTGCGTCGTCCCACTTCAGCGGGCGGCACAGCCGGTGGTTCATGCCGATGTCGAGATCGAGCATCAGGAAGATCATGGTCTGCAGCCGCTCGGCGAGATCGAACGACTGCGCGGCGAACTCGAACGCCTCGGCCGGGTCTTCCGGGAACAGCAGGACGTGCTTGGTGTCGCCATGCGAAGCGTAGGCGCAGGCGATGATGTCGCATTGCTGGGTGCGCGTCGGCATGCCCGTCGAGGGGCCGGCGCGCTGGATGTTCATGATCACGGCCGGAATTTCCGCGAAGTACGACAGGCCGATGAATTCGGTCATCAGCGAGATGCCGGGGCCGGAGGTCGCGGTGAAGGCCCGCGCGCCATTCCAGGAGGCGCCGATCACGATGCCGATCGAGGCGAGTTCGTCCTCGCCCTGCACGATCGCGTATTTCGCCTTGCCGGTCTCGGGGTCGTGCCGCAGCTTCTTGCAGTGGCTGGTGAAAGCCTCCGCCACCGACGACGACGGCGTGATCGGATACCAGGCGCAGACGGTGGCGCCGCCATAGACGGCGCCGAGCGCGGCCGCGCTGTTGCCTTCCATGAAGATGCGGTCGCCGACCTTGTCGGCCTTCTTCACCCGCAGCCCGATCGGGCATTTCAGATTCTGCAGCGCCCAGTCGCGGCCGAGATGCAGCGCATGGACGTTGGAGGACAGCAGCTTTTCCTTGCCCTTGTACTGCTCGCCGATCAGTTGCTCGACCAGCTTCGGGTCGAGGTCGAGCAGGGCGCAGAGCGCGCCGAGATAGATGATGTTCTTGAACAGCTGGCGCTGGCGCGGATCGGTGTAGGTCGAGTTGGTGATCGCGGTCAGCGGCACGCCGATCACGGTGATGTCGCTGCGGAATTTCGACGACGGCATCGGCTTGGTCGAATCGTAGAACAGATAGCCGCCGGGCTCGATCGAGGCGACGTCCTTGTCCCAGGTCTGCGGGTTCATCGCCACCATCATGTCGATGCGCCGCCGCGGGCGCCGAGATGGCCGGCTTCGGTCACCCGCACCTCGTACCAGGTCGGAAGCCCCTGGATGTTGGAGGGGAAGATGTTGCGCGGGCTAACCGGCACGCCGTGGCGCAGGATCGAGCGCGCGAACAGCTCGTTGGCGCTGGCCGAACCCGAGCCGTTGACGTTGGCGAAGCGGACGACGAAGTCGTTTACGCTGCTGATCGGGCTTTGGTCTGGCATGTTGATCCCGCGTGAGTCATATCGATGAGGTACTTCTGCATGTCCCAGGCGCCGGTGGGGCAACGCTCGGCGCACAGCCCGCAATGCAGGCAGACGTCCTCGTCCTTCACCATGACGCGCCCGGTCTTGAGGCCGTCGGCGACATAGAGCGCCTGGTCGTGATGCGGCGAGGGCGCCTTCAGCCGCTGCCGCAGATCCGTCTTCCTCGCCATTCTCCGTGAAGGTGATGCAGTCCATCGGGCAGATGTCGACGCAGGCGTCGCATTCGATGCAGGCGGGCGCCGAGAACACGGTCTGCACGTCGCAGTTCAGGCAGCGCTGCGCCTCGCCGAGCGCGAGCTTGACGTCATAGCCGAGCTCGACCTCGGTGCGGATGTCCTTCAGCGCGATCACCTTGTCGCGATGCGGCACCTTGTAGCGCTTGTCGCCGGAGATGTCGTTGTCGTAGCTCCACTCGTGGATGCCCATCTTCTGCGAGAGATATGCACTTCGGGAAGCGGGCGCTCGGTGATGTCCTCGCCCGAGATCATCTTGTGGATCGACAGCGCGGCGTCGTGGCCATGCGCGACCGCCCAGATGATGTTCTTCGGGCCGAACGCCGCGTCGCCGCCGAAGAACACCTTCGGATTGGTCGAGACGAAGGTCTTGGCATCGACCTGCGGCATGTTCCACTTGTCGAACTCGATGCCGCAGTCGCGCTCGATCCAGGGAAACGCGTTCTCCTGGCCGACGGCGACCAGCACGTCGTCGCAGGGGATGGTCTGGTCGGGTTCGCCCGAGGGCACCAGGTTGCGGCGGCCCTTGGCGTCGTATTCGGCCTTCACCTTCTGGAAGGTGACGCCGATCAGCTTGCCGGCGACGTGCTTGAACGCCACCGGCACCATGAAGTTGAGGATCGGGATATCCTCGTGAAGGGCGTCTTCCTTTTCCCAGGGGCTCGCCTTCATTTCCTCGAAGCCGGAACGCACGATCACCTTGACGTCCTCGCCGCCGAGGCGGCGCGCGGTGCGGCAGCAATCCATCGCGGTGTTGCCGCCGCCGAGCACGATGACGCGCCGGCCGATCTTCTCGACATGGCCGAACGACACCGACGAAAGCCATTCGATGCCGATGTGGATGTTGGCGGCGGCTTCCTTGCGGCCGGGGATGTCGAGTTCGCGGCCGCGCGGCGCGCCGGAGCCGATGAAGATCGCGTCGTAGTTTTCGTCGAGCAGCTTCTTCAGGCTGTCGATGCGATGACCGCCCTTGAAGTCGACGCCGAGGTTGAGGATGTAGTCGGTCTCCTCGTCGATCACGGAATCCGGCAGGCGGAATTTTGGAATCTGGCTCCGCATCATGCCGCCGGCCTTCGGATCGGCATCGAACACGGTGCAGTGATAGCCGAGCGGGGCGAGATCGCGCGCCACCGCAAGCGAAGCGGGACCGCCGCCGACCAGCGCGATGCGCTTGCCGTTCTTCGCCAGCGGCTTCGGCATGCGGTGCTTGACGTCGTCCTTGAAGTCGGCGGCGACGCGCTTCAGGCGGCAGATCGCGACCGGCGTTTCCTCGACGCGGCCGCGGCGGCACGCCGGCTCGCACGGACGATCGCAGGTGCGTCCCAGAATTCCGGGAAACACGTTCGATTTCCAGTTGATCATGTAGGCGTCGCTGTAACGCCCCTCGGCAATCAAGCGGATGTATTCGGGAACCGGCGTGTGAGCGGGGCAGGCCCATTGGCAATCGACCACTTTGTGAAAGTAGTCCGGCGCCGAGATGTCAGTCGGTTTCATTCCTACCTTGTCCACGCAATTTCAAGGAAAGCGCGGCCTTATCTTTGCCTGTGAACGCTTAACCGGCGTTCTTGTGGTTTTTGAATTGGATCATAGGCTTATCTTATTAGAGCCATTCCAGACGCTACAAAGGCAAATTTGCGCGATCTCCAGCTTTCAACTGCATGGGCGCGCGGCGTTATTGTCGCACACTGATGCGGCAGTGCAGCATGTGCAGTGCAGCTTAACCATGACGGGTTTGACCTGCGCGCATAAGGCTCGCACACGTCGCGCGCGTGGAACGCGCAGATGCATTCAGACCAGTCGCAAAATCGCTCCGCTCGCCGCCAGCAGGACGACCACGATCCATGGAGCGAGCTTCCAGACCGTCAGCAGAAGGAAGCCCGCCAGCGCGACGGCGAAATCGCGCGGGGTCAGCACGGCGCTGGTCCAGACCGGATTGTAGAGCGCAGCGCCGAGGATGCCGACGACGGCCGCGTTGGTGCCGCGCATGGCGGCCTGGGCGGCGGGGCGCAGTCGCAGCGCGTCCCAAAATGGCAGCATGCCGTAGACCAGCAGCAGTCCCGGCAGCGACAAGCGCGACCAGTGCAATCGTCGCCCCGGCGAGGCCGTTGGGAGCAGGTCCCATGACGGCGCCGAGATAGGCCGCAAAGGTGAACAGCGGTCCCGGCACCGCCTGCGCCATGCCGTAGCCGGCGAGGAAATCCGCATTGCTGACCCAGCCCGGCGTCACGACCTCCGCCTGCAACAGCGGCAGCACGACATGGCCGCCGCCGAACACCAATGCCCCGGATCGGTAGAACGCGTCGAACAAGCCAGGCCTTGTGAGCCGGTCTGTCGCCGCCATCAGCGGCGTGATCACGAACAGCGCCGCAAAGATGACGAGCGCGACCGCGCCGTGTCGATGGGATACCGAAAAGCCGAGATGGCCGGCAGGCGCGGGACCAGTTCCCCGGCACAGCACGAGCCCCGCGACAGCCCCAAGCGCGATCGCGCTGATCTGGCCAAACGATCCGCCGACAAAGACCACGATGGCAACGGCTGCCAGTGCGATGGCGGCCCGTTCGCGATCCGGCGTCAGGCTGTTTGCCATGCCCCAGATCGCCTGCGCGACCACGGCGACCGCCACCAGCTTCAGGCCATGCAGAATGCCTTCGGCCACCGGGCCGGTGAGCGCGGTCGCGCCCATCGCGAAGGCGAACAGGATGATGGCGGACGGCATGGTGAAGGCGAACCAGGCCGCCAGTCCGCCGAGCAGGCCGTTGCCGCGCAGGATGCCGAGGGTGAAGCCGACCTGGCTGGAGGCCGGCCCCGGCAGGAACTGGCAGAGCGCCACGACGTCGGCATAGCTGCTTTCGCTCAGCCATTTCCGCCGTTCGACGAACTCGGTCCTGAAGTAACCGAGATGCGCGATCGGGCCGCCGAACGACGTCAGCCCCAGCTTGAGGAAGGCGGCGAATACTTCGGCGATGCTGCCAGCGGGCTTCGGGTCGTTCATGGCAATCGGGCCTCGATCGTTCCCGCTAGCTCGCGATGTCGCTCTTGGCGATATCCCACATCAGCCGGTAGACGCCGCTCGAGATCAGCAGCGGCTTGAGCGCGGCGTTGTCGGTGAACCGTGAAGCCGCTGCCGGCACCGCGCCGACGTCCGTGGCGTCGATCAGCACGAACCAGTCGCCGGCGCCGGGATTGGCGCGGAAGGATCGTCGGTGATCGGCTTCGACAACGCCGGGTCGCTTTCGATCAGGTGCATGGAGATGATGCCGTCGAGCGCGGCGGGATCGAGCTGCTCGTGCAACGCGGCGCGCAATTTGTCCTCACCGCCCGCAGGGGCGCAGCCTGACGATGCCGAGCGCCGCGCCGCGGCCGGTGCCGCGGCTGATCGTGATGCGCGCCACCGCGCGGATCATGTTCTTGAAGCGCGCGATATTGGCCTTCGACCACGCCGTCTGGTTCGCCAGCGCGGTGCGATAGGCCGGGCTGTCCAGCACCTCGAAGGTCTCGGTGGAATAGAGGCTGAGATATTTCGGATTGCCCTCGTGCGCGACATAGCGGCGGGCTTCGAGAAAGCCGTCGATCGCGACGCGCTCCTCGAGATGTTCGCGGTCGTACCAGCGATTGAATTCGGCTTCGTGCGCGGCGTCGATGTTCATCGACGTCAGCAGCATGCCTTTTCCGGCCATCGGCATTGTTCTGGTTCCTACTTGCTGGTTCTGGACGCCATGTCCGCGATCGCCTTCATCACGGCGTCGCGGACGCCGGGATCGTACAGCGTGTGGCCGGCGCCCTCGACCAGGCGAATCTCGGCCTCGCGCCACCGCGCGGCAAGCGCATGCGAGGTCGCGGGCGGGCACAGCAGGTCGTAGCGGCCCTGCACGATGATGCCGGGGATGCCGTCGAGCCTGTCCGGCGTCGCGCAGCAACTGGTTCGGCTGCATGAAGCAGTCATTGGCGAAAGTAGTGCGCTTCCATGAACGGCGTGGCCGGCAGGCGCGCGAGGAAGTGAGCGCCGCCAGATCGAGGCGTGTGCGGTTCGGCGCATGTTCGGAAAGAATGCGTTCGGTTTCGCCCCAGGCTCGCGCCGCCGGAATGTTCACGTCGGGATCGGGATCGAGGATGCGGCGGAAATAGGCCTGTATCGGCTGCGCGCGTTCGTCTTCCGGCAACACGCTGATGAAGTCGTCGTAAAGGCCGGGATAGAACCGCGGCAGCACGTTGAGAAAGCCGTTCTCGATTTCCCTGATCGTGCCGAGGAAGGTCGCGCGCAGCACGATGCCGGTGACGCGATCGGGATGGGCCTGCGCATAGGCCAGCGCCAGCGTCGCGCCCCAGGAGCCGCCGACGATCATCCAGCGCTCGAAGCCGAATTTCTCGCGGATCGCTTCCATGTCCGCGATCAGATGCGGCAGCGTGTTGGCGTCGCGGCGGCCCTTGGGGCGGCTGCGGCCGGCGCCGCGCTGGTCGAACAGCACGGCGTGGAAGCGCTCGGGATCGAACAGCCGGCGATGATCGGGCTGGCAGCCGCTGCCGGGCCCGCCATGCAGATAGACCGCGGGAACGCCGCCGGCTCGGCCGATGCTTTCGACATAGATCTCGTGGCCGTCGCCGACCGCGAACTGCTCCGAGGTCAGCGGCGCAAACGGATCGGCGCGTTTGGTGGATTTGCCGGCGTCGGCGTCAGGCGCCATGCTCGCCTTCCGTCTCCAGCGTGCCGCCGGCGAAATTGCGATAGAGGAAACGGTCCTGATGCGCGGCGGCTTCGGTCTCGGCCTGCTTGAAGATCTGCTCGTGCATCGGCGACAGCGTGCAGGCCGGATCGGTATTGCCGGCGTCGCCGGTCAGCGCAAAGGCCTGGCAGCGGCAGCCGCCGAAATCGATTTCGCGGAACTCGCAGCTCTTGCACGGCTCCTTCATCCAGCCGGTGCCGCGATAGCGGTTGAAGGCCTCGGAGTTCTGCCAGATCCAGGCGATCGAATGATTGGAGCGCACGGATTCGAATTCGAGCCCGGTGATGCTCTCGGCGGCGTGGCAGGGCAGCACCTTGCCCGCGGGCGAGATGTTGAAGAACTGCCGGCCCCAGCCGCCCATGCATTTCTTCGGCCGCAGCGCGTAATAGTCCGGCACCACATAGTCGATGGCGAGGATGCCCTTCAGCCGCACGCCGGCTTCCTCGACGATGCGGCTGGTCTCCTCGATCTGCTCGAGGGTCGGCATCAGCGCGGCGCGGTTCTTCAGGGCCCAGCCGTAGTACTGGACGTTGGCGACTTCGAGCCGGTCGGCGTCGAGATCGACCGCCATCTGGATGATGTCGGCGAGCTGATGCAGGTTCTGGCGGTGCATGACGGCGTTGACCGTCAGCGGCAGGTCGAGCTCGCGCGTCCATTTCGCGGCTTCGATCTTTTTCTCGTGCGCGTTCTTCAAGCCGGCGACGCGGTCGGCCACCCCGGGCTCGTTGCCCTGGAAGCTGATCTGGACATGGCAGAGCCCGGCATCGGCCAGCGCGGAAAGCTTTTCCCTGGTCAGCAGCACCGCCGACGTGATGAGATTGCTGTACAGCCCGACGTCGGTCGCGTGCTGCACCAGCTCGACGAGATCCTTGCGCGCGGTGGGCTCGCCGCCGGAGAAATGGATCTGCAGCACGCCGATCTCGGCGAGTTCGCTCGAGCACCTTCTTCCATTCGTCGGTCGTGAGTTCGCTGCCGCCGCGGTCGAGCTCGATCGGGTTGGAGCAATAGGGGCATTGCAGCGGGCAGCGGTGCGTCAGTTCGGCGAGCACGGCGAGCGGAATGCCGAACGTCTCCGCCGTCGAACGGCGCTGACTCCAGAACGGCGAGCCCGTCGCTGGGTGCTGCGTCGGCTGTCTTGCCCTCGGCGAGGAGGTCGCTCATGACGTCTTCTCGCGCGCTTCGGTCAGAAAACCCTTGTCGGCGAGATCCTGCAGCATCGCGATCACGTCGGCCGCAATCGCCTCGCGCGGGGCTGCGTATTTGACGGCGAGCTGATCGACCATCGTCGGCGACGCTGCGCACGCCGTCGCAGAGCTGCAGCACTTCGACCGCGATCTCGTCCGGCGCCAGCACGCGCTCCGGCGCCAGGATCACCCAGACCTGCCGCGTCTCATCGAATTTCAGCCGGGCGTGCCGCGGCAATTTCGGCCGGCTCGCCTCGCTGACACTGATGTTGCGGCTCGAGGCCATCGATCGCTAGTCCCCCTTGGGCACGAACGCGCCGGGCGGTATGTGGCCCTCGACATAGGCATGATACAGCGCGTCGAGCTGAACCCATAGCACATTGGTCTTGAAGATCAGCGCGTTGCAGACCGCCTCGCGTTCCGCCGGCGTCTTCGCATGCGTCCTGACGTAGTCCAGCGCAAAATTCGCGTCGCGCGGCGCCTGCGTCAGGCGGCGGCTGAAATAGCTCATGATGTCGGGATTGACGAAATCATAGTGCTGCAGCATGCCGGCGATGCGTTCCTCGTGCAGGTTCGGCGCGAACAATTCGGTGAGCGAGGAGGCGATCGCCTCCAACGGCGTCTTGTCGCGGCAGAAATGCACATAGGCCTCCACCGCAAAGCGCGTGGCGGGCAGGATGCCTTCGGTCGATTCCACATAGGCGTTGTCGAGCCCGAGCCCCTCGGTCAGCTTGAGCCAGCGCTCGATGCCGCCTTCGGCATCGGGGTCGCCGTCATGATCCTCGATCCGGTGCCGCCATTCGATCCGGGTCGCGCGGTCGCGGAAGCGCGAGATCACCATCGCGTCCTTGATCGGGATCGTGCTCTGGTAATAGTAGCGGTTCAGCGCCCATGCCTGCACCTGGCCCTTGTTCAGCTTGCCGCCATGCAGCAGCCGGTGGAACGGGTGCAGATTGTGATACCGCGTCGCGCCGATATGCCGGAGCATCGCTTCCATCTCGTCGGCATTGTTCAGCGTGACGCCCTTGCCGATCGACAACGCGGTCATTCCGCTCGCAGCCATGACGTTCACAGCGTGATCTCCATTCCATCGGCCGGGATCTGCCAGCCGGCCTGTTCCACAATCCTGCGTTCATCCGAGCCGCGCAGCAACGCGGGGTTGGAGTTGTTGATGTGCAGGAACATCTTCCGCCCGATGTCGAGGCCGGCGAGGCTCTCGATCGCGCCACGGTCGCCCGACATCGAAATATGGCCCATGCCCTGTCCCGTCTTGTTGCCGAGGCCGGCTGCGATCAGTTCATCGTCGCGCCACACCGTGCCGTCGAAGAACACCAAGGCTGCGCCCGGAAAGCCGAGACTTCAGGTCGTCGGTTACCCGCGCGCAGGCGGCCAGGAAATAGAAGTACTTGCCGCTCGCCTTGTCCAGAATTCGCAAGCCCAGCGTATCGCCTGCAGCGTCGCCGCCGGCCGGATGCGCCTTGCCTTCGAGATACCACGCGCCCTTGCCGGGAACTGCGAAGGGCAGGATCTCGATGCCGGAGGGTGAGCCGTCGGGCAGGGTGGGCTCGAACGCCGTGTCGGCCTCGATCGATTGCCGCTTCACGTTCTTCTCGTTCAGCACATTGAAGATGCTGTTGGAGCCGAGAATCGCAAGTACCCGCTCGTGGGCATAGAGCGTAAAGGGCGACCCCTCGCGCATCGACAGCAAGCCGGCGACGGCGTCGACCTCGCCATTGGTGAGGATCACGCCCGCGATCGGAGCTGTGACGAAGCTGGCCGGCCTTCGGGTGAAGCTGCGGCGTCGCGATGATCTGCTGGCGCAGGTCGGGCGAGGCATTGACGAGATACCAGTGCGCATCATCGACGCTAAAGGCGATCGAGGCCTGGGTGCTTTGCAGTTCCGGATGATCGCTTCGTGCCTTCAGGCAAACCGGACATCCGCAATTCCACTGTGGAACGCCGCCGCCTGCCGCGGCGCCCAGGACGACGACGCGAAACATGATCCGTCTCCGGGAGAGTCCGATCCTTGAAGTTGAAGCGCGAACCAAAAACGCCACGAGGTGGACACCAGCCAAGCCACGTCCTCACAATAAGGAACGTGTCAGGCTCGGAGGTCCACCTGCGAGAGTTCGGATGGAACGCTGCCGCTTACTTGCGGGTAGCGCACATATACATGTTGATTTCCATGCCGACCGGCACTTCAACAATTTTCGGTGCTTTCCAGGCCATCAGATTCTCCATCTGCTCGAGGGGCGGACGCCGCCCTCACGTCAAGGTACTGCGGATCAAAAAGTTCGCCAGCAAAATCTTTTGCCTGACCGGCGGTATGTTTATGTTGCATCGCGAAAGGTCTCACGGAGATGTGCGGTCTGCCACGGTTAAAACGACGTGGGAACAGGTATTTCGCGGTTGTTCGCGCCGCCACCAATGACAAAATAACAATCTGAATTCGACGGAGCGCTGCTCGCTCCGGATAAGGAACTTGTGAGATAATGAACAGACTCCGGTTGCGGGGTCTCAACCGGAGCCAGGTTTTCGCCGATGCCACGCTATTTCTTCAACACCCGTATCGGCGATGAGCTGATTTCCGATCCCGATGGCGAAGTTCTCAGAGATCCCGATCGCGCCTGGGAAATGGCACGCGCCATGATCCGCGAACTGCTCAAGACCGATGGCGCCGAAGGCGCACTCTTGAATGCGACGATCGAAGTGACGGATACCGAAGGCGAGATCGTTCTGGAGTTTCCGTTCGCCGAAGCGATCCTCGACGCCGCCGGTGGGACGATCACGCGGCACTGACGGCTCGTTGCTCGCGGGCCCGCCGAACGCAAATTCGCAATCACGTTTCCGATTGTGGATCGACGGACGACGACAGCACGGCCGAAGTGATGGGCCGATCACGGCAGGGCAGATTGCCGACCTCGCCTGTTTCATCGCCCGCATCCGCTAGATCCGGGCGGTGGCGCGCTGGCATTGCCGCCATTGGGCGCTGATTTCCTGCTCTGGCCCGTTTTCCTGACGCGAACCGGTTTCCACTTGGCGCGAAAACGCTCTAAAAGAGCGCCAATCCAATGGAGTGGTTGCATGCAGGATTTATGGCGTCTGTCGGCTGCGGAAATGGCCTCGCTGATCAGGTCGAAGAAGGTCTCGGCCAGGGAAGCGGCGATCGCCGCGCTGGCGCGGCTGGACGCGGTCAACCCCAAAATCAACGCCGTCGTCGACCACAGGCCCGAGGATGTCCTGGCGCAGGCATCTGCCGTCGATGCCGCGATCGGGCGCGGCGAAGATGCGGGCCCGCTGGCCGGCGTGCCTGTCACGGTGAAGGTCAATATCGACCAGGAAGGCTTTGCCACCACCAACGGGCTGAAGCTGCAGCGCGACGCGATCGCGAAGAGCAACAGCCCGGTCGTTGACAATCTGCGGAAGTCAGGCGCTGTCATCCTCGGCCGCACCAATTGCCCGGCGTTCTCCTATCGCTGGTTCACCACCAACCTGATCCACGGCGACACCAAAAACCCGCGCGACCCCGGCATCACCCCGGGCGGCTCGTCCGGCGGGGCGGGGGCTGCTGTCGCCGCCGGCATCGGCCATATCGCGCACGGCACCGACATCGCAGGTTCGATCCGCTATCCGGCCTATGCCTGCGGCGTCCACGGCCTGCGGCCGACCATCGGCCGTATCCCGGCGTTCAACGCCGGGCTGCCGGAGCGGCCGATCGGTCCGCAGATCAGCGCGGTTTCCGGGCCGCTGGCGCGAACCATCGGCGATATCAGGATCGCGCTGGCCGCCATGTCGGCGAGGGATTATCGTGATCCCTGGTGGGTGCCGGCGCCGCTGGAAGGGCCGGCGATGCCAAAGCGCGTCGCGATGTGTCTCAACCCTGACGGCCTCGATCCGGTGCCCGAAGTGAAGGCCGCCGTCGCGGATGCCGGCAAGCGGCTCGAGCGGGCGGGCTGGATCGTCGAGGAGATCGCCGATACCCCGCCTTTGCGCGAGGCAGCCGACCTGCAGACCAGGCTCTGGCTCGGTGACGGCTACGAGGCGCAACTGGAAGCTGCCGAGCGCGAGGGTGACCCCGGCGCGCTGGCCTGCCTGCGCGGCAACCGGACCAAGGTGCATCCGTTCGATCTGTCGAAGGCGCTGACCCGGCGCGCGACGCTGACGCGCGAATGGCTGGCGTTCTTCGAAAAATATGCCGTGCTGCTGATGCCGGTTTCCGGCGAACTGCCGTTCCCCGATCATCTCGACCGCAAGGATGACGCATCCTTTGCGCGCGTCTGGCACGCCCAGTTGCCGCAGATCGCGATTCCCTTCATGGGCCTGCCGGGACTGACTGTTACAACCGGGCTGGTGGGGCGGGTTCCCGTCGGCGTGCAACTGGTCTCCGGGCGCTATCGCGAAGATCTGTGTCTCGCGGCGGGCGAGGCGATCGAGGCCGGCGGCACGCCGTCGGCTGTGATCGATCCCGCCGGCTGATTTCGAGAGGGCAACATGCCGGGCGTCCATGATTTTACGGCGCAGTCGCTCGCCGGCGAAGAGGTGCCGCTGAAGCGGTTCGAGGGTCAGGTGCTGCTGATCGTCAACACCGCGAGTGCCTGCGGGTTCACGCCGCAATACAAGGGGCTGGAGCAATTGCAGCGCGAACTTGGGCCGCGCGGCTTTTCGGTGCTCGGCTTTCCCTGCAACCAGTTCGGCGGGCAGGAGCCGGGCGACGCCAGACAGATCGAGGCGTTCTGCGAAAGCAAATATGACGTGACGTTTCCGATGTTCGCCAAGATCGACGTCAACGGCAGCCATGCGCATCCGCTGTTCAACCACCTGAAGAATGAAAAATCGGGATTGCTCGGTTCGTCGATCAAGTGGAATTTCACCAAATTCCTGGTTGACCGGTCGGGCAAGGTGGTCGGGCGCTACGCCCCGACCGCTACGCCTGAGGTAATACGAAAAGAAATCGAGGCACTGCTGTGAACGAAAAAACCGAAACCACGAGCGACGCTTTTCCGGATCGCTTGTCGACCAATCCGAGCAGCCCTTACTACAATGAGGAGCTGCTTTCGCGCGACGTCGGCATTCGCTTCAAGGGCGTCGAGAAGACCAATGTCGAGGAGTACTGCATCAGCGAGGGCTGGGTCCGCGTCACCGCGGGCAATGCCAAGGACCGCTACGGCAACCCGCTGACGATCAAGGTGCACGGCCCGGTCGAGCCGTATTTCCGGGATCAGAAGTGACGATGTGTTACCCGTCATTCCGGGTCTGGTCCTTCGGACCATCCCGGAATGACGGGGCAACAATTTGAAAGCCACACATCATGGCCATCCGCATCGTTGACGTCTGCGAGGTGACAAAGCCGATCTCATCGCCGATCCGCAACGCCTATATCGACTTCACCAAAATGACGACGAGCCTGGTCGCCGTCGTCACCGACGTCGTGCGCGATGGCAAGCGCGTCGTCGGTTACGGCTTCAATTCCAACGGCCGCTACGGGCAGGGCGGGTTGATCCGCGAACGCTTCGCGCCGCGGCTGAAGGAGGCCGATCCCAAGGCGCTGCTCGATGCCAGCGGCGGCAATCTCGATCCGGACAAGGTCTGGGCGACGCTGATGTCCAACGAAAAGCCCGGCGGCCATGGCGAGCGCTCGGTCGCGGTCGGCACGATCGACATGGCGGTGTGGGACGCGGTGGCCAAGATCTCAGGCAAGCCGCTGTTCCGTCTGCTGGCCGAGCGCCACGGCCTCCACGCCAATCCGCGCGTGTTCGTCTATGCCGCCGGCGGCTACTATTATCCGGGCAAGGACCTCTCGGCGCTGCGCGGCGAGATGCGCGGCTATCTCGATCGCGGCTACAACGTCGTCAAGATGAAGATCGGCGGCGCATCGATTGCGGAAGACCGTGAGCGCATCGAGGCGGTGCTGAAGGAAATCGGCAGCGACGCGCAGCTCGCCGTCGATGCAAACGGCCGCTTCGATCTGGAAACCGCGATCGCCTACGCCAAAATGCTGCGGGAGTATCCGCTGTTCTGGTACGAGGAGGCCGGCGATCCGCTCGACTACGCGCTGCAGGCAGCGCTCGCCGAATTCTATCCCGCAGCGATGGCGACCGGCGAGAACCTGTTCAGCCATCAGGACGCCAGGAACCTGATCCGCTATGGCGGCATGCGGTCCGATCGCGACTGGCTGCAGTTCGATTGTGCGCTGTCCTACGGGCTGTGCGAATATCAGCGCACGCTTGACGTGCTGAAGACCCATGGCTGGTCGCCCGCCCGCTGCATTCCCCATGGCGGCCACCAGATGTCGCTCAATATCGCAGCAGGTCTCGGCCTCGGTGGCAACGAGAGCTATCCCGATCTTTTCCAGCCCTATGGCGGCTTCCCGGACGGCGTCCGCGTCGAGAACGGGCACATCACCATGCCGGACCTGCCCGGCATCGGCTTCGAGGGCAAGTCCGATCTCTACAAGGAGATGAAGGCGCTGGCGGCGTAGGGCTGAATGCCCTAGGAAATGCCGGAATTCGCCACTTGACCATCATCCCTCGTTGAAGGACGCCACGATCTTGGCCACCACGCTTCCCCGACTCTCACTCGCAAAGGACAAGATCCGGGTCTTGCTCCTTGAAGGCGTCAACGACAGTGCCGCGCAGCTGATCGAGGCTGCCGGCTATTCCAACATGACGCGCCTGCCCAAGGCGCTCGAGGGCGATGCGCTGAAGGAGGCCATCAAGGGCGTGCATCTGCTCGGCATTCGCTCGCGCACGCAAATCACCACGGATGTTCTCGACGCCGCGGACCGGCTGATCGCGGTCGGATGTTTCAGCGTCGGCACCAACCAGGTGGACCTCGACGCCGCGCGCCGGAGCGGGATTCCGGTATTCAACGCGCCGTTTTCCAACACGCGGAGCGTGGCGGAGCTCGTGATCGGCGAGATCGTCATCCTCTTGCGCCGGATCGTCGCGCGCTCCAACGCCGCCCATGAGGGGCGCTGGGACAAGTCGGCCGACGACAGCTACGAGGTGAGGGGCAAGACGCTCGGCATCATCGGTTACGGCAATATCGGCTCGCAGCTCTCCAACCTCGCCGAAGCGCTGGGCATGCGGGTGATCTACTATGATCACACCGACAAGCTTCGTCACGGCAATACCGAGCCGACCGCGAGCCTGCATGAGCTGCTGGCGCAAAGCGATGTCGTCAGCCTGCATGTGCCGGAAACCGCCGCCACCAACGGGATGATCGGGCGCGCGGAGATTCGCGCGATCAAGCCGGGCGCGTATTTCATCAACAACAGCCGCGGCACGGTCGTGGACCTCGAAGCGCTCGCCGAGGCGTTGCGCGAAGGCAAGCTTCGGGGCGCCGCGGTCGACGTCTTTCCGGTCGAGCCGCGCTCGAACGCCGAGCGCTTCGTCTCGCCGCTGCAGGGACTGGAGAACGTCATCCTGACGCCGCACATCGGCGGTTCGACCGAGGAGGCGCAGGAGCGCATCGGCGCCGAAGTCGCGCGCAAGCTGGTCGATTACAGCGATTCCGGCTCGACCATGGGCGCCGTCAACTTCCCGCAGGTCCAACTGCCGCCGCGGCCGTCGGGCACGCGTTTCATTCAGGTGCAGCGTAACCTGCCGGGCATGCTCGGGCGTTTGAACGAGGTGCTGGCGCGTCATGCCGTCAACATCGCCGCGCAATATTACGAGACCGCCCACGACGTCGGTTACGTGGTGCTGGATGCCGATGCGTCGGCCGCCGACGGCGAGCGCGTGCTCACGGACATCCGCGCGTTGGAAGGCACCATCCGCGCCCGGCTGGTCTACGAGTACAAGATCTGAGAAAGATCGTAGCCCGCATGAGCGAAGCGACATGCGGGAGGACTCCGCGAGAGCTTGAGCTTGGGGAGAGCGGCACCCGCATGTCGCTTCGCTCATGCGGGCTACGTAGGGGCGCTACCCGCCGACAGTTCGGTCGCCGCTCTATGACAGCCGCATGTCCAGCAGCCGCCGGCCCTCGGTCTTGAGCATCTTCTTCACCGCGCTGGAGGCGGCGATCTCGCCGTGGTTGGCGTAGGCCTCGTGGTTCTTCTCGATATCCTCGAGCCGGTAGAGATAGTTCACCATGATCCCTGCGGATTCGCGCAGGCCCTTCGGCGAGAGATCGCCGAGCCAGTCGATCCGCTCCAGCCGCGCGCCGTTGCCGATATGGAAGCGTGCGACCGAATTGATCAGCCGGCCCTTCGGCGTGCGGGCTTTCAGGAAATAATGCGCCGCCAGCGGCTCCAGCACCGCGCGCAATTGCGCGGTCAGTTCCGCGTTCTCGCACCAGTCCGGCTTGTCGAGGCTTTCCAGCAGCGTCCGTTCCTCGTCGCTGACCGGGACATCGTTCGCCTGCTTCAGCCATTGCATGAAGCCCGGCACCGGCGACAGCGTCACGAACGTATCGAGCTTCGGCAGTTCGCGGCGCAGTTCCTCGACCACCTGCTTGATCAGGAAACTGCCGAAGGAAATGCCGCCAAGTCCTTTCTGTGTATTCGAAATCGAATAGAACACCGCGGTGCGGGCGCGCTCGGGCGGCACCGGCTGCCGTTCGGCGGCGAGCAGCGGGCGCGATCGCCGACGGAATCGCTTCGGTCAGCGCGACCTCGACGAAAATCAGCGGCTCGTCGGTCAGTTGCGGATGGAAGAACGCGTAGCAGCGGCGGTCGACCGGATCGATGCGGCGGCGCAAATCGTTCCAGTCGTGGATTTCGTGCACCGCTTCGTAGCGAATGATCTGTTCCAGAATATTTGCTGGCGTCGACCAGTCTATCCTGCGCAGCACGAGAAATCCCCTGTTGAACCAAGAAGACAATAGATGCACGACGTCGCGGTCGAGCGCGGTCAGATCCTTGTTGCCCTTCATCAGGGCAAGCAGGTCGGCGCGCATTTCCACGAGGTCGCTGGTGCCGCCGGGGGCGCGGTTGAGCCGCCGGATCAGCTCCTGCCGCCGCGGCTCGGAGGCAAAGTGAAGGTCGCTGGCGTCGCTGTCGTTGGGCTGGGCACGCCAGCTCTCGATCGCGGTGGCGAGCTTCTCGCGGTCGGGGCCGAAATCGCGCGCCAGCGCCTCGAAGAAGGCGAGCTGGCCGGCGGTGTCGAGGTCGTGGTAGCGGTCGAGCACGTCGCGGGCCAGCGCCGTGGCCGAAGCTTCGCCCCGGCCGGACAACAGCGCCTCGCACAGTCCGAGCAGTTCCGAGGCGTCCTGGCGGTTGCTGGTCGGCTCGCCCCGCCGGAGCAGGGTGCGGCCACGTTCCGATATTGTGGAAAGCAGGTCGGAGAAGAAGGCGTTGGCCATGTGGCGGTCGAATCCAGCTGGTTTCCCGAGAAATCCTACACGGGATTTAAGGCGGTGCCGATCACAATCAAGCACACGGATCGCGCGAAAAATATGTCATGCCGCCGTCATTGACGCCTTCCCGGCAAATTCCGTCGGCGTCTTTCCGGTGACCTGGCGGAAGGCGTGGGAAAACGCCGGCACGCTGGCGTAGCCCAGATCCGAGGCCAGCTGCTTGACCGAGACGCCGGCATCCGTCGACAATTTCTCGATCGCCGCCGCGATGCGGGCGCGCTGGCACCAGCTCTTGAAGCTCAATTGCGTCTCTGACGAGAACAGCCGCGACAGCGTCCGCGCCGAGGTGCCGACCTCGCGCGCCAGCGTCTCGATCTCATGGTCCCTTGTCGGATCGGCAAGCACGATATCGGCGGCGCGCCGGCAGCGCGGCTCCCGGGGCAGCGGGATGAAGGTCGCGAAATCCTCCGCCTGGTCCAGCTCCATCATCGCCAGCCTAAGCAGAAGTTCGGTTCGCTCGCGGCTACATCTTTCGTCGAACAAAGCGAGGATGGTCTGGTGCAGCAGCGGCGACACCCGCACCACGAATTCGGCGTCGAGGCTGTGGCTGCGCGCTTCGCGCTTCAGCCAGTCGAGTTCGAAATAGAGCGTCCGCATCTCGATGTCGGCCAGCACGTCGATGGCGTGTTCCGACAGCGCCGGGACCCAGACCGCGCGGTCCGGCGGCACCAGCCAGCGGCCCTTCGGCGTGGTGACCTGCATGGTGCCTTTCGCGGCGTAGACCAGTTGCGCCTCGCGGTGCATGTGGGTGTCGAGCCGGACGCCTTTCGGGTAGCGGTTGGCGATCATGTGGATGCCGTCGCCGGTCGAGGTCAGGCGGCCGATAATGGCGGCAATTGGCTTTTCGGCGATATTCATTGGCGACATCCCGTCAGGACAACCCCGTATAACCCATTTCGGATAATTGCGGGATTCGGGAATCGACCATGAACAGCCCCAGCCGGGTGATCACCTTCGTCAACGCCGCCCATTTCATCGACCACTACGCGATGCTGATCTTCGCCGCCGCGGTCATCATCATGGGGCCGGCGCTCGGCATGGCCTATTCGGAACTCTTGCCATACGCCACCCCGGGCTTTGTCGCCTTCGGCGCCGGCTCGCTGATAACAGGCTGGCTCGGCGACCGCTGGAGCCGCCGCCACATGATGGTGATCTTCTTCATCGGCATCGGCGCGTCGATGATCTCGGTTGGCTTCGTGCAGACGCCCCTGCAGCTCGGCGCGGCGCTGCTCGCCATCGGCCTGTTCGCCTCGATCTATCACCCGGTCGGTACCGCGATGATCGTGTCCTATGCCGACAAGCTCGGCCGCGAGATGGGCCTGAACGGCGTCTGGGGCAATCTGGGCGTGGCGTCCTCGGCCCTGGTCACCGGCGTGGTCGGGCAATATCTCGGCTGGCGCTGGGCCTTCATCGTCCCCGGTGTCGTCACCATCCTGATCGGCGTGGCGTTTGCGCTGATGGTGGTGCACGAGGACCGCTCCGGCTCCAGACAGGCGGCGGCGCAGGCGCGCATCGCCAAGCGGGACATGTGGCGGGTATTACTGGCATTGCTGATCGTGGTGATCGCCATCTCCACCACCTTCAACGCCATCACCGTGGCGATGCCAAAACTGTTCGCCGAGCGGCTTGCCGGCCTGACCAGCAGCCCGGCCATGCTCGGGGTCATCGCGGCCGGCGTCTATGTCTTCGGCGCAATGACGCAATACACCATCGGCAAGCTGATCGACCATTATTCGCTGAAGACCGTCATGCTGCCGCTGTCGTTCCTGCTGGCGCCGTTCCTGTTCTTCGCGGCGACGCTGTCGAACCTGCCGCTGATCCTCGCCTCGATCGGCATCGTGATGGGTGCGTTCGGCCAGGTCACCGTCAACGACGCCATGGTCGGCAAGTACACCACCGACGAATGGCGGTCGCGCGCCTATTCGGTGCGCTACTTCATCGGGTTTACCGCGGCCGGCGCCTCCGTCGGCCTGGTGGCGTGGCTGTATGAGACGGGCGGCTTCGTGACCATGCTGCAGGCGTTCGGCGCGCTGTGCCTTTTGGTGATCGTGGCGGCGATCATCCTGCCGCAGGAGATCAAGGCGCCGGCGGCGCAAACCGCGCCCTGATAGGTCATTCGATCTTCGGCAGCACCATCTGCAAATGATGGTTCGAGATCTGCATCAGGCCCTGGAAGGGGTGGCTGAGATCGACGATCAGGAACAGCGCGCTCGATACCGAGAGCGCGAAGACGAACGTTGACACCACGACAATCGGGCGGGGCTCCGCGAACAGGCTGAAGCTGGCGAAGATCACCACCAGCCAGAACACCAGCACGATGAAGAACGGCAGCGGTATGGCGTCGTCGCCCTGGGTGAAGACGAGCAGCCGGGTCCGGCCCATGTCGGTGGTGAGCTGGATGATGCGGGATTTGAGCGAGGTCTGTTCTGGATTGGCCGGCTCCAGACCTTCGACCGCATTGTAGAAGCGTTCGGCCAACTCGCTGACGACGAAGGCCGATCCGCCGCCGGTGCCTGCGACGTTTTCCCGCCAGATCCGGGCGGTCGCCGACGGGATGATTTCCCGCAGCAGGGTGCGCGCCGTATTCGCTTCCGCTCCGTATTTGGTCAGCATCTGGTCGACCAGCACGGCGTTGGTGCCGAGTTGCCGGATGTTGCTGTTCTGGTTGTCGTAGGTGTTTTTCGCCGAGGCGATCATCAGGCCGATCACGAGGGCGGCGAGGGTCGAGAGAAAGCCGGCGCCGAGGCGGATCGCCTCCTTGGAACCGCCTTCCAGCAGGTCGGCCGGCAAGGCTCGCCTCAGCAGCATACCGAGGGCCGCGCCGATCAGGATCGAGGCGAAGGAAGCCAGAAACGCAGCCGTCGAACTCATGGCATCATCACTTTGTCGCGCTGCCGGCGGGCGGGGCATTGGTTATTGGTTTCGGACGTTCGACATAGCGGGACGCGCGCGCCAGGGCTACCCCGCGACGTTTTGCTGCGGCGCAACACATCAAGGATAACGTAGTGAAATCAAACAGAGCACTTGACCATCGCCACCCTCCTTGTGTGAGGTGAGGGCATGACCCGAATCCGGCTTTTGCTTTTCATCATTGCGGTAACCACGCCGTCGCTCGCGTCGGCGCAAACGGCGCAGTCCATGAAGTTCGAGGAGGCCGGGGCCATGCTGGCCGCGAGCTGCGGCAAGGACATCGACGACAACTGCCGCGGCGTCAATTTTGACGCGACCCGGCTCCGGGAATGCCTGAACCGCAACCAGGACGTGGTGTCGGCGAAGTGCAAGGCCGATTTCCCCCAGGCGCTCGGCGCCATCCAGCAGCGCATCACCGCGCGCACCTCGCTCGTGAAGCTGTGCAATTGGGAATTGAACAAGCTGTGCGGCGAAGTGCGAGCCGATCCCGTCAAGGGGCTGCAATGCCTGCTGGATTCCACCAAGAAGGCGACCCCGAACTGCAACAAGGCGATCATTGCTGCGGGGTATCGCTGATGCGTTTGGTGAAGAGGAGATTGCGAGACATCGGCCTGTTGCTCGGCGCTCTCTCCGTGCTCGCCTGGCAGACCTCGGCGGCCCGCGCGCAATCCACGATCTCGTCTGCGGATATCATCGACAAGCTTGCGGTTGAGACGGAAACGGATATCGATCTGGCTGCGCTGCGCCAGCAGGCCGCCGATCGCATCAAGGCGAGGGCGGATGCGCAGCCGCAGAAGCGGCCGCCGATCGCGCCGCAACTGTCGAAACTGCCGCAGCTCCGTTTCGACGTGGTGTTCGATCCGGATTCCTCCCTGATCCGGCCGGCCTCCTACCAGACGATCGGCAGCATCGCCGACGCGCTGACCGATCCCAGGATGCGGCCCTACCGCTATCTGATCGTCGATCACGTCGAATCCGCAGGCCGGCGCGACCACAACCTGATCCTGAGCCAGCGACGCGCCGATTCGATCCGCGACATGCTGGTGAACACCTTCAAGGTTCAGCCGAAGCGCCTGCTGGCGCTGGGACTCGGCGAAGAGCAGTTGCAGGACGTCAACCGTCCCGCCTCGCCCGCCAATGCGCGCGTTCAGATCATGGCGTTCGGCAAGTTCGAAACCGAAGCCGCCGCCAAGCCGGCATCGCCGACGGCTGCCCAGAAAGGCGCGGCGGCCGCGAAGAAAAAGAACCGCTGACGATCTGCGGGTGGATCGGCGTTGAAGTCAGGCACCGCTGATCGAGCGCCGGTGATGCTGTGCGACTGGCGAGCCGCTTGTTGCCCATGCTCGCGATGTTCGAGTTCCTCCGCGCGAAGAGCGACCCGAACGAAATGACGCGATGTGCCGGAGGCAGCCATCGCGCTCCCGATACCGATGCCGATCAGTCCGGCAAACCAAGTCTTCGGAGATTCTCCGCCATCCGATCCAGGGTGGTGCCGGAAAAAACCATTGCCTGCTTGAATTTCGAGATCGTCAGATCGGGATAACTCCGCAACATTTCCGCGAACGCCTGCCTTGCCTCATCGATCCGACCGGAGCCCGACAAGCGTTGATGCCAGATTGCGATATATCCAGCTCGCATTGGGACGCTCCAGAAGCGCACGACGGTATAGTGCCGCGGCATTGTCGTAGTCCTGCAGAATTTCGTGGGCCGAGGCGAGGCCGGCATAGTTGTTGAAGTTCATCGGATCGATTGGACTGAGGCGCAGGGCGCGTTCGAAGTGTTCAATAGCCTTTTGGGGCTGATCGGCATAATTCTCGACCCATGCAAGGCGGCTCCAGGCCCAGGCGCAGTTGGGATCAAGAGCGACGTGCGCGCTCCAGCAGCACGCGCGCCGTCCCGTAATTGCGCACAAACGTGTGCACCGTGCCAAGCACCGCCAGGATGAGAGGATCGTCGCCGCTCAGGTTCGCCGCGTGCTCCGCGAGCGTTCGTGCCGTTGATTGGCTCGCTGCAAGGTCGTCGGCCCAATTGTAGACCGAGCGTTGGGCATGGCACCAACCCGCAAGCGCCAAAGCCAGCGGGTACTCGAGGGTCAATCTTCAGTGCTTTTTCGAGAAGCCCGAGCGCCTTGGCGCTTTCGTCCTTCTCCAGCGCCCAGACGTGGGGCATCGCCCTCATGGTATAGTCGTAGCTGCTCAAATCCTGCGGTCGCTTGCGGCGCGACCGCTCGATCTCGGCACTACGAATGGACGGCTGCAGCGCGCCCGCCACCTGCTGCGTGATTCGGTCCTCAAGGTCGAAGAATTCATCGATCGTCGCCGTCGTAACGAGAACTCCAGACATGCGCGCCGCCCTCGGTCTCGATAAGCTGAACGGTAATGCGCAAACGATTGCCGGCCTTCTGGACACTGCCCTCCAGCAGGTATGCGACACCCAGTTCCTTTCCGATTTCGCGAACATTGGTTGCTCGTCCCTTGTAGGTGAACGCCGAACTCCGGGCGATAACGAAAAACGACCGAATACAGGAGAGCGTTGCCGTTATCGCCTCGACGATACCGTCTGCAAGGTAATCCTGGCCGGGCTCGGCGGACATGTTGTCGAACGGCAGCACGACGATCGACGGTTTGTCAGGTAGCGCGAGAGCGTGAGGCTGGCGCATCGGGGAGGGATCGGACCGGCCTTCCGGAACGCCGACGCCGGCGTGCCGCATGCGCCAGGCACGCATTGGCTCGGCAATGTTCTTTAAATTCTGCTCGCCGATATCGTCGAAGAGAAGATCGACCTTGCCCCGAATTTGCCGGTGGGCATCGTCAGAGAGGCAGACGCCGTTTGGCTCGGCTATTCCCTCCAGTCGTGCTGCGATGTTGACGCCGTCACCGAATATATCGTCATCGTCGATGATGATATCGCCGACGTGGATGCCGATGCGAAATTCGATTCTTAGCTGCTCCGGGACATCGGCGTTGTGTGTGATCATTCCGCGCTGGACGTCCGCCGCGCAGCGCACCGCATCAACCGCGCTTGCGAATTCGACCAGCATGCCGTCGCCCGTCGTCTTGACAATGCGGCCGCGGTGGTTGGCGATGGTCGGATCTACAAGCGTTCTTCGGAACGCCTTCAATTGTGCAAGGGTCTGCTCCTCGCCTAAGCCCATCAAGCGGCTATAACCTGCGACGTCCGCCGCCAGGACAGCCGCCAACCGTCGCTCGACGCGGTCACTTGGCAAAGACTATTCCCCATATCGGGACAATTACGTATCAAAACATGGGCGGCGCACTTCTGCCAGCGATGATTTCAAATCGCTCCTCAGACCAGCCCCACCCTCGAAGATGGCGCGTTCGCCGGAAGCTGAACCCTCGGCACGCAGCCACAGAGATACGTTGAACCATCCAGACCGGAACGAGACGTACAATCATGCCTTGGTGTAGGATCACATCACGGGGGGCTGCCTCCTGTCGAGGCAAGGCAGGTGCGACGAGCGGCCGCACGAACTTCGGAATCGCAGCAGGAGTGAGATCGCATGGGGCGGAAATATCAAAGTATCCTCGAGACGGTCGGCAACACGCCGGTGGTCAGAATCAATCATCTGGCGCCGAAAGGCGTGAACCTCTTCGTCAAGATTGAAGCGTTCAACCCGTTGGGGTCGGTCAAGGACCGGTTGGCTCTGGGTGTAATCGAGGCCGCCGAAAGATCGGGCGAGTTGAAGCCCGGGCAGACCGTGATCGAGGCGACCAGCGGGAACACGGGGATTGGCCTTGCCATGGTTTGCGCGGCCAAGGGCTACCCGCTCGTGCTCACCATGGCGGAGCCGTTCAGCGTCGAGCGTCGCAAGCTGATGCGATTTCTGGGAGCGAAGGTCATCGTCACGCCCGCGGCGCAGCGTGCCGTCGGCATGGTCAACAAGGCCGCAGAGCTTGCCAAGGCCCATGGCTGGTTCATGACCCGCCAGTTCGAGAACGAAGCCAACCCCGATATCCATACGGAAACGACGGCGCGCGAGATACTCGATGATTTTGCCGGCGAGAGGCTGGACTATTGGGTCACGGGTTACGGCACGGGCGGAACGCTGAAGGGCGTCGCGCGGGTGCTCGCGAAAGAGCGGCCGGACACCAGGATTGTCGTATGTGAACCCGCCGACGCTCAGCTACTGGGCAGCGGAATCGAGCAGTCGCGGAATGATGACGGCACTCCCGCGGGCCCTCATCCGACGTTCAAGCCGCACCCGATGCAGGGCTGGACGCCGGATTTTATTCCGAAGCTCACCGCCGATGCCGCAGCAACGAAAGTGATTTCCCGGCTGCTGCCGATATCGGGCGCCGATGCCATCAGGTGCAGCAAGGAGCTTGCGACAAGGGAAGGTATCTTTGTCGGGATCACCTCCGGCGCGACGTTTGCCGGGGCGCTCCAGGTCGCGGCCGAGGCGGAAGAGGGAGCAAACATCCTCTGCATGCTTCCCGACACCGGTGAGCGTTACCTGAGCACACCGCTGTTCGCCGATGTGTCCGCCGATATGAACGATGAAGAGCTGGAGATTTCTCGCTCTACCCCGGGAGCTCAGCTCGGCTCCTGAGAAATGCCTGCATGCTGCTTCGCGTCGCGTGCAAGCGCGGTTTCAACATGTGAGCTGCGACCAATCGACCCGACGGGCAACTCACCGAAAGTCTGTCCAGCCCTTCGCGAAAAAATATCGCGCTTAACCCGTCGGGCAAATCAGTGGCTTAGTTTCGCCCGTCTCACCCGATGAGAGGGGCGGCTCGCGATCGTCACGAACGTGCGGTGGGATGCGGTGGACGCTGATGGCTGCGACTGACGAGCGCGGCTGACGCGTACGGCGAAGTCGTGTGGTCCTGGCGCCCGAAGCTGGCGTCAAGTTCGCGGGAGGCAACTTCTGCGGGCGACGGTGGCAACAGAGCCCGTCTCACCGGGGAGATCACGTTATAAGCCGTAAAGCCACTGCGCAGGGAAGGCCGGATGCTCTCCGCTGAACCTGTATGCTCGTGTGCGTTTTCTTTTGTGCGCTTTGCACACGAGACCGCGGGTGCAGCGCGCACCCGGTCTTCCCTGCGCCCTCCTTGTTTCGAGGGCCAACGAAATGCAAACCTCGGGCGCACGCGTCGCGAGATCGCGAAGTCATATTCACTTGTCGTCACCGCGCAGGCGGGTGACCCAGTATTCCAGAGACGCTAATGATTGATTCGAGAAGCCGCGGCGTACTGGATCACCCGCCTGCGCGGGTGATGACGGCCTTGTGCTGAGCCGCGTCAACCACATCCTTGCAATGACGCGAACGGCAGCGGCTCTTGCCTCACGAATTCACATGAACGAAATCGCGGAGCAGCGGATAGATCTCGTTGTTCCAGCGCTTGCCGGAGAACACGCCGTAATGGCCGACGCCGGCCTGCATGTGATGCACCTTGCGATAGGCGCGCACGCCGGTGCAGAGGTCCTGTGCCGCCAGCGTCTGGCCGATCGAACAGATGTCGTCCTTCTCGCCTTCGACCGTCATCAGGCCCATGCGCTTGATCGACGCCGGGTTCACCGGCCGGCCGCGATGTATCAGCTTGCCTTGCGGCAAAAGATGCTCCTGGAAAACGTCGCGCACGGTCTCGATGTAGAATTCCGCCGGCAGGTCCATCACGGCGAAATATTCGTCGTAGAAGGTCTTGATGACTTCCGCCTTCTCCGTCTCGCCCTTCGCCAGATGATTGGCGAGGTCCATGTGCTGCTTGATGTGGCGTTCGAGGTTCATCGAGACGAAAGCGGTAAGCTGCACGAAGCCGGGATAGACCTGGCGGAACGCGCCCTTGCACTGCACCGGCACGTAGTTGATCAGGTTCTTCTCGAACCAGGTGATCGGCTTGCTCTTGGCGAATTCGTTGACCTTGGTCGGCAGGATCCGCGTGTCGATCGGCCCGGCCATCAGGGTCAGCGTGGCCGGGCGGGCAGGGTGATTGTCCTCCGACATGACCGCCGCGGCAGCGAGCGCCGAGACCGAGGGCTGGCAGATCGCCACCATGTGCGCGCGCGGGCCGATCTTGTCGAGGAAGGTGATGAGATGATCGGTGTAATCCTCCAGGCCGAAGCGGCCGTGGCCGAGCGGAATGTCGCGCGGATTGTGCCAGTCGGTAATGTAGACGTCGTGGTCCTGCAGCAGCGTCTTCACGGTGCCGCGCAACAGCGTCGCGAAATGGCCGGACATCGGCGCCACCAGCAGCATGCGTGGCTGCTCCGGCGCATTCTCCTTCTTGAAGTGCAGCAGCGAGCCGAACGGGGTGGCGAAGGTGACTTCCTCGGTTACCTCCAGCTCCTGGTTGCCGACCAGCACCTTGTCGATGCCATAGGCCGGCCGCGCATAGGTCAGCGACGTCCGCGAGATCAGTTCGAGCGATGCGGCCAGCCGCCCGACCAGTTTGTCGGAGATCCCTTGCGGCACCAGATTGAGATATTTCAGCGCTGCCGCGGCTCCGTTCCGCCACGGGGCCGTCAGGTCCATGTGGTTCTGATAGGCTTGGTACATCATCGACATCATTCACGCCCGTCCTGTCCCCCATTGCCATGCAATATCGGAGCCAGAGCGGGCCCGGCCGCCTGCAAAACTGGCACGTAGCTTGCTGCGTAAATTTGTCCGGTGCCCAGGTATTGGGCGGCGGTGCGGCCCGGCTGCTCATGCCGGCGCGGGGGAGTTTGAGGGAAAAGGCCACATGGCGAAGACCACACTGACCATCTCCAGCAAGAACTATTCGTCCTGGTCGCTGCGCGGCTGGCTGCTGACGAAATTCTCAGGGCTGGAATTCGAGGAGGTCGTCACCTCGCCGGACGATGCGTCGGCGCGGGCCGAAATCCTGCTGCTGTCGTCCTCGATCCTGGTCCCGTGCCTGCGCCATGACGGCGCCACCGTATGGGACACGCTGGCGATCGGCGAATACCTCAACGAGATTAGACCCGACGCCGGTCTGTTGCCGACCGACCGCATCCAGCGGGCGCATTGCCGCTCAATCTGCGGCGAAATCCATTCGGGCTTCACCACGCTGCGCGCCTCGCTGCCGGTCAATCTGAAGGGCCATTTCCCGGGCTTCAAGATCTGGTCGCGGGCACAGTCCGATATCGACCGGGTCTGCACCATATGGCGCGAGTGCCTCGCGGAACTCCGGCGGGCCGTTCCTGTTCGGCGAACGCACCATGGCGGACGCGATGTATGCGCCCGTCGTCACCCGCTTCATGACCTATGACGTGAAACTCGAACCGAGGCTGGCGGCCTACGCCAAGACCATCATGGCGATGCCGGAGATGCAGGAATGGATCGAGGCCGCCAAGGCCGAGCCCGCCGATATCGAGGAACTCGAGGTCGAATATTAGGCAGGTCGCGTGGTCACTTGCCCGCTTCGCGGGCCGAATCCTCAGTCAGGCTAAGCTCAGGCCGATGCCCATCCCTCGGCCGGAATGGCGCCATTGCCGCAGCGCAGCACGGCTGGCGCGAATTTCGCATAGCAGCATGCAGCCGTGAACGCGACGCTGCGGAAAATCTGGGAGTGCTCCGCGTGGTCGCGATCTCGCGAACAAAGAACCGTGGAGGCTTCGATGAACCAGCACGCCGTGGTCAGCAAATTCTCTCACGTCAAACCCGGGACGTGAGGCCATGTCATCTCCCGAGGAGTTAACCTTTGTCGTCGGCCGATGGCTAAAGCCCCTCGTCGTCGTCCTGTATGTGGGGCGTCGCCTGGGATTCTGGTCGACATCTAGCCGTGAACAACGGAGTACGGCGCTAAAGCAGTGATTCGGGCGCGGTTCGTTCCGCGCGCGTTCCGAACGTTAACATCACGCGGGCTGGCGTCGCATTCTGGCACGATGCGCCGCCCACGGGGCTGATTTGCAGTGCTAGATCGCGCGCGAGCGGGGCAGCCGCCAGCCGACCACCGTGGCTTCGACCATCGCGCCGGTCGTGTCGTTGCGCCACCGTCCGTCGATCCAGCGGCAGGCAAAAGGCAATTGATAGGTTCCGCTGTGATCCTCGCACAGCAGTTCCACCGGCCGGTCCGGCGGCGGGTCTCCGTTACCGTCGAATTGCGCCAGCCGCTTTTCACGCGTTGCCATCTACTCAATCTCCACTGCCGCGGCGTGCAATGCGGGTTTGACACCGTCGGCTAAAACCATCCACTGCTAAGGACCGAAAGCACAACGCCGGAATGAGGTATCAGTATGGTATCTCAGCGGTCGGTTGCCTGCCTGACGCAATTTGCCGTGATAGCCTGCGGCCTGCGCAAGAATTTGCTGAATGAGGGAGTCGATGCCTGCTTGTACACTCAGGGCGAGCTACGCCGTTGTGACGCTGCTCATGGTTTTGTCGCCGGCAGCGCTTCGCGCGCAGGACGTGCCCGGCATTGAGATCTGCACCGTCGAGAAGACGATGGAGCGGCGGACCAGTTGCCTGCAGAGCAATGTCGACTTCCTGCACAAGACGATCACCAAGCTGACCACGGACCATCAGCAGAGAATCGACGCAGCCAACCGGCAGATCGAGGCGCTGAAGGGTGCCGTGGTCGGCTTGCAGAAGACGGTGGACGAATTGAAGACGGCGCAGGCCAAGGCCGCGGAAGATGCGAAGAAGCCCGCCGCAAAGTAAACGTCAGGTGTTGGTCACGACACCCGGTATTGCTCCATGACGGCCTTGTCCGGCTCATAGCCGAGCCCGGGCCCCTCGGGGACCTCGACCTCGCCGTTGGCGTCGACATCGATGCGGCCGCGCCAAAGGCATGCGGCACGCTTCATGTAGAAGACCTCGACGAAAGTCGCGTCGTCGCGCAGCGACATCAGCTGCAGCGTCGCCAGGAATCCAGGCCCGAAATACGGTGAGTGCGGCGCGAGCTTGACGCCGAGTTCGTCGGCCAGCGCGGTAACCTTCAAATATTCGGTGATGCCGCCGACCTTGATTACCGAAGGCTGGGCATGGCTCACCGCGCCGGCCTGCATCATCTGCCTGAACTGATGGACGGTGCAGGCGTTCTCTCCGGCCGCAATGTCGAGCCCGCCTCTGGTTCGCACGTCTGCGAGCGTCGCAAAATCCTCCGGCGGCCAGACCGGCTCCTCGAGGAATTTCGGCGCAGCGTCCCGGCAGGCGTGCGCGAACGCAATCGCCGGCTCGCCATCCAGCGGGCAGTTCATGTCGACCATCAGCGGAATGCCGGGGCCGATCGCCTGCCGCGCCGCGAACACCGCTGATGTCGTGGTCTCGTGCAGCTTGATTGCCTTGTAGCCAAGCCGAAGCGCCGTCTCGCATTCGCGGGCGATCAGCTCCGGCGCGCCGATCCGCAGCAGGCTCGCATAGGCAGGAATCCGCTTGCGTCTGGCTTCGCCGATCAGGCGATGCAATGGCAGGCCCTTCGCCTTGGCGGCAAGGTCCCACAAGGCGATGTCCAGCGCCGAGATCGCAAACATGGTGATGCCGTAGCGGCCGAACAGATGCAGGTTGCGCTGGATCTGCTCCATGAAGGCGGGGATGCCCGCAGCGTCCGGAACTTCAAGGCCTCGCGCCTGCGGCGCGATCATTTCCTCCACGGCCGTGAAAGTGGTTCGTGGGCAGACATAGGCAAAGGCATCACCCCAGCCGGTGATCCCGGCGTCGGTGGAGACCTCGATCATGACGATTTCCAGCGCCGAAATCGCGGACGCGCCCTGCTTGAAACTCGCCACGCCCGCGTCGTAGGGAATGCGGATATGGTGTGCCCGGACATCGGTGATCAGCATGGTTTCCCCCAAGAAACGGCGTGTTTACTGGCAAGCTTGCCGACAATTTACGCAAGGCAGCTCTCGTCCGTAAGCGCGGAGTTGGCGATGAGGGGCAGGGCCGCGTCGAACGTTGGCTATCTAACATGCTCAATACCCTGATTTTTTTCAATCAGCTTGGCCCCGAAGAGTCCCCTGGGAGTCGATGCGATGCGCCGTCCCCGAACTGGCCCAGAATTCGCATTGCAGCATAGGTCCGTCAGGATCGACCGGCGGTTCCGAGCGCCATGCCAAGGCTGAGCAGCAAATTGAACAGGCCTCAGGTCTCGCTGAAATTCAGGGATTGGAGGGTGCCATGAACATACATGCCGCGGTTGATCACAAATGGCCTGGCCTTACTCGCCCGAACGGCGATCCGCTCCGCCTGAACAACAAGGATTTCGTGGCGATCGATCGCGATCGGAATGCGTCATACGAGCCGACCTATCGCCCGCAGGCCCTGTATAATCGCGCGAACGAAGGCTTTCATGCGAACAACGAAACGTTCCTGCTCCACGAGGTTTCGACAAACCTGCCGATCTACCGCTCCGATACAGGCCCCACCGATTTCCATCTTCACCTGCCGCCCGGCGGTTACCAACTGGTGCTGGTCACGTCGGGCGTGTTCACCTTCGATTACGACGGCCGATTTTACTACGTCGGTCCCGGTGCGGTGATGCTGCAGAGCGCGATCGTGCATCGCCAGCTCTTTTACACCTGGTCGGGATTGCCCACTGAAGAAAATCTGAAGACGCCGCAGACCGTGGTGCCGGATCCGATGTCGATGGGCTATTCCGGCAAATTCCTTGAGGCCTTCATTACCGATCCCACGACCTTCCCCAACCCGACGGTGGTGGATCACGATCATATCAACGAAGAGGAAACGCCACGTGTAGCCTGGAGCCATCCGCTGCATGACCGTCCAGCCGATGCCTGTTTCTGGCTGCAGGATCCGCTGGAGCTGGAAGCGCTCTACAAGCCGCTGCCGGCAGGCACACCGATCAAATCCGCCGGGCCTGCTTTCGTGCGCGATATCGGAATCGAGGTTCCGAGCGGCCACCTTACAACCGGACATATCATCGCGACCGATCCGCGTGGCCAGTCGCTGTTGCCGAAGAGCGCCTCCGCGGCAACGGACACCGCCTTTCTTGGGAAAGGCGAGGTCGTCATCTATCGCGTCATTCGCGGCACCGCCGAATTTACGAACAGCGCGGGGGAAAATTTTGAACTTGCGACCGGCGATACGGTCACGGCGGGCAAGAACACGATAAATCTGGTGGGGCTAGGCGAGAATACCCAGGTCCTCCGACTGGGCCTGCTAAAGGGCATGGAAAATCTTCGCAGCTGGACGCCGACGCAGCGCGACGAAATTGACGGCCTGGCTGGTCAAATCATTACGCGGAAGGACGTTCGTCCGTTGCGTAACGAAGGCAAACCGGTCGGCTATTTGTACGAGTAAGCTGACAAGGCGCATTCGCGGTGCGCCTGTCGGATATCCCGCAACCACCGCCCCGGCGGGCAAATCAGTCTATCGAACCGACCGAGATTTCGGAATCAATTACCTCCCTTCCCGACCCGAAGTGACGAGCTTCATAGAATTCCCTGTATGTCGGCAAATAGGTCTTCGGCACGACACCCAGAAGGCGTCCGCGGTAAATCGCGACAGCGCAATTGTGAATTCGTGAGCCTTGCCGAAGCGGTGCGCCGACGACCAGAAGGGTCATAAATCCGACCGAGGCCTCTACTATCGTCGCTATGGCCCGCTCGGTAGCGTCAAGAAGGGCATCCTGCAGCAGAAGGTCCTCTATTGCGTATCCCGAAAGACAAAGCTCGGGAAATACCGCGACCGCGACAGATTTTTCATGACACGCTTTTGCGGCATCCAGTATCGCGGCAGCATTTGCGGTCGGATCGGCAACACGGGAAACAATCGTGCAGGCCGCAACACGTGCGAAGCCATGACTGTACATTGAATGAAAGTTCATTTGGCGGTCCCATTAGAGCGAGCTTCCGGGGAGAACGTTCATGTGCTCGGCGCTTGTCGGTCATCACTCATAGAGGATCACGCCATAGGTCGGAGACGTGCGCGTTCGTCATCAGTTCGATCTGCTCTGAAAAGCGGTTGCGGTACAGCGTCATCAGGGCATCGTGCCCTTGATCGAAGGAACTGCACAATGCGTCTTCGACCACGATGACGCGATAGCCCAGATCCACCGCATCAAGCACGGTGGCCAGCACGCATACGTCCGTTTCCGAGCCGGAGATGATCAGCGTCTCGACGTTCTTCTCACGCAGGAACGCCGCGAGATTGGATTCTGCAAACGCGGAATAAGCGGGCTTATCGATGACCGTGGCCGGAGGGACCAGGCGGGACAGCGGCGGCACGATTTCAAGCTGGGCGGGTGGCAAGCGGGAACGGGTGGCGCACTCCCATTTGGTGAAATATCGCTGCCAGCGCCCCGGTCTGTCGGCCGCTTGCAGCGGTGTCACAAATCGAGTGAAAACCGTTCGTGGCGGATTCAGCTCGGCCAGGGCGACAATCGCCGGAAGCACCCGCTCCATCCAGGGGGTCGCCCAAATTCCGCCAGGCGCGAAGATGCTCTGCATGTCGATGGATAAATGAACCGCATTTGCAATCGGCTCGAATGACTGCGGCAGTGCCATAATTTCAGCCGCTCCTCTGAAATGCTCCCAAGCCTCCGGGAGGTCCGGCAACCGGCCCGCCTACCGACACCCGTGGCAAGCCGCAGTCTGTCAATTTGCTGTCATCATTCAACGGACAATTAGAAAGACCGTTCCACACGCGGATGATAGCATCCGGCTTCTGCCGCAACAGGCCTCACTGTATCCCTGAAGACGTTGCGGTATTAACATTATCGGAAATCATGCTTCGAAAGCCGATCGAGACCGCGTTTGCCGCCGTGCCACCCCGTGCATCAGCGCGATCTCCCCCTGCTGCTCATGACGGATGGCATGCGCCATCATCCGCAAGCCGCGGGTCGCTCCCGTCGCGAAGCTGGGCATCCGCCATCGTAACCGCTCCCTTGTGATGCCGGGTCATGAGCTCGATGAAGAGCACGGTCGAAAGACGATGCCTCCGTGGATCGAAGTCTCTCGATCGCCGCAGCGTCGAGCAGGCCGGGCATCGACGCGCGCTCCTGCGCCGAACAGATCTGCATCGGTTCCACGAACCAGCTCGCCCACCAACGCGCAAGAATTCTCGGCCTCGCCCCTCTGGCTCGCCACCATGAGCTTCGAGAGGGCGCGAAGATGGGGGTCGCGAGTCTCTCTCGGCAGCCATCGAGGCCAGCAGAATTCCCTGCTCATGATGGTCGACATATGCCGGATGAAGGTCTGGTCGATCGGTCGGATCTCGACCGATCCACGGCAATTCGCGATCGTAGGCGGCAAACAGCGCAGCGGTCCCAAGCAGCAGTATTCCGGCAACTGCGCCCAAGCTCCATACCCGAAGGAATGTCCGTCCTTCGAATGCCTCGACGTTCCGAAGGCGAGCGACGAAGCCAGGCGAACAGCGGGTACATGGACGCCGACGAGAGATGGACCAGGAAGCCGATCCAGTACGGCTGCTGCAACGTGAAGATCGGCTGCCAAAACGGAAACAACGGCACCAGCACGAACCATTCGAGCGACGAGGTCAGGATGGCCCAAGGCACGGCAGTCCCAGCGAGCCAAGCAGGATGCCGATTGGCGGTCCATTTTCCCAGCACTCCGAAGAAAACCAACGCCCAGGAGAAGTCGGCCCACTGGTGAAATGCGATGCCGACCGCGACGGCGCCGATCGATGGCTCCGCGGTCAAAGCCCAATCGCGCGTCGGTATGGCGGCCACCGACATCCAGTCCACCGAGCAGCGTCGCGTCCGATTCTGGCGGCAGAAAGCTGGCTGACGACCGTCGAAAATGTGCTGCTGATCAGCCCGAGATAGACAGCCGCACGCCAGCGGCGGGCGGTGCCCGTTGTGCTGCGACTCACCCGGGCTCAATGCTGAGGCCGATGTCCTGACGGATCTCGATCATTTCTTTGCGGTGCCGGGTTCGGCCATTTTGCGATGCTGGCTGGCGAGAACACCGGCCGGAGTTACGTTGGCGGCCGCGGACTGGACCTTGTTCTTGAATCCGCTGACCACATCGCCCTCGCCCTTGATCATGGCATCGAAACCGTCGTTGGCGACCTTGGCGGGATCGTCCTTTTCGGCTGTTCCCACCGCGGTATCCATCATCTCCGCCCGACGGAAAAATTCCGTCTCGGTGGCGCCCGGCATGAGACAGGTCACCGTCACTTTGGTGTCCTTGAGTTCCTCGCGCAGCGCGAATGAGAACGAATTCAGGAAGGCCTTGGTCCCGTTGTAAACGGCCTGAAAGCTGCCGGGCGTGAAGCCGGCGATCGATCCGATGATCAGAATCCTGCCCGGAATTTCGCCGCCGCATATCGTTGCCGACCTTGTGGATCAGGTAGACCGTGCCGGTAATGTTGGTATCGACGACCCGCCGCGCCTTCTCGAAATCCTGATCCAGAAACGCATGGCCGAGGCCGCGCCCCGCATTCGCCAAGAGGGCATCCACCTGACGACCCTTCGCAGCCGCATAGAGCTTGTCCACGCCTTCGGTCGTCGCCAGATCGGCCTGGAGTGCTTCGACCTGGGTTCCGACGTTCCGAAGGGATGTCGCCGCCTGCTCGATCTCAGGTTCGTCGGCCGCGATCAGAAGGTCGTAGCCCTCCTTCGCGCACCGCCTGGCAAGTTCAAATCCGATGCCGGTAGACGCACCGGTGACGATCGCGAAAGGTCGGGAAGCGGACATACCTAATCTCCTCGTGCAGTCTATTCGATCATCTCAACCCCCATTTTCCGTTGTCGTTCCGCACAACCAAAGGAACCGATTCTCGCTCCAGAATTTGTCCCGAGGCTTTTGCGGCACGGAGATCTTCGAATGAGAGCGCTGACCTGGCACGGCAAGAACGACATTCGATGTGACACGGTGCCGGATCCCACGATCGAGC
>CAWGLP010000016.1:0-22434 GCA_963823485.1 uncultured Alphaproteobacteria bacterium | reverse complement strand
CTTCCGATCGCGATGCCGCCGGCAATGGCGGCCTGGAACGCCGCCAGCGAACGGCCGGCGACCCAGCGCGGCGCCGAGAGCTGCACGCCGATATTGAACAGCGCCACCGCCAGCATCCACACCGCCCCGGCCAGAACCAGGGCGATCGCCGTCAGGATCGCATTCGTGCTCAGCGCCACGGCCGCGATCGCGCCGGAGAGGGATATCGCGCAGGCGCGCACCGCGGCCTCGCCGCTCAATTGCTTGCGGACGGTGCCGATATTCAGCGCGCCGATCACCGCGCCCATGCCGAACGCGCCCAGCATGACGCCGTAGGTCTGCGCCCCGCCATGCAGCAGGTCGCGCGCGATCAGCGGCATCAGCGCCGACACCGAGCCGCCGATGATGCCGGTGACCAGGGTGCGCGTCAGGACGATCTTGATCGAGGGCGAGTTGGTGATGTAGCGCACGCCGGAAACCATCGCGCGGTTGAGCCGTTCGCGCGGCAGCCGCGAGGGTTCATGGACCCGGTTCCACAGAAACAGCACGATCAACAGCGGCAGATACAGCAGGGCGTTGACGGCGAACGCCGCAACCGCGCCTGATGTCGCAACGATGATGCCGCCGATCGCGGGACCGAAGCTGCGCGCGATGTTGTAGCTGATACCGTTGAGCGCGACTGCAGCCGGCAGCGTCTCGGGCGGCACCTGCTCGCTGACCGAAGCCTGCCAGGCCGGTCCCATCAGGGCCATGCCGGTGCCGACGATGAAGCAGAACAGCAGCAGGGTGTTCGGCGTGACCAGGTTGAACCACGCCAGCGCGGTCAGTGCGGATGCGCCGGTCAGCGAGATCAGCAGCGACACCAGCGCCACGACGCGGCGGTCGTGCATGTCGGCGATGGCGCCGGCCGGCATCGAGATCAGCATGATCGGCAGCATCAGCGCGGTCTGCACCAGCGCCACCTTGTTGGCGGATGATGTCATCTGCGTCATCGCCCACGCGGCACCAACGCCCTGGATCAAAAGCCCAAGGTTGGACAGCAGGCTCGCCAGCCAGATCCGCCGGAACACCGAATGCCGCAATGGTGCGGTGATACTATCGGAGCGCTTCGGCGGTTCGGTCATATCCGGTTCCGGTTGGACTGCTATGGGGGGACGTTGATTCCTGAAGCGCTCACAGATGCCTGCGAAAACCGTGTTCTGTCCAGCAGTTAGGCCGGTATGAGGGTGCCTACAGCACAGCTAAGGTACTGAAAAATGACGAAGGAGCGAAAATGAGCCTGACCCGGCGGACAATCCTCACGACCGCGGGAGCGCTACCTTTGCTGGCCGGCGGTCTCGGCTTTTCCGCGCTGGCGCAGACTGCACCCACGCCGGCAGCCGCGGCCGACATCCCGCCGGTTCTGTTCGTTCACGGCAACGGCGATCATGCGGCGCTGTGGATCACCACCCTGTGGCGGATGGAATCGAACGGCGTGCCGCGCGAGCGGATGCTGGCCATCAATTTCACCGATCCGCTTGCGCGCACCGACGACAAAGTCGAACAGGCGAATCGCTCCTCGACCGAGGACCAGCGCCGCGAACTCGGCGAAGCGGTGAAGGAACTGAAGCGGCGCACCGGGGCCTCGCGCATCGCGCTGGTCGGGAATTCACGCGGCGGCTATTCGATCCGCAACTATATCAGGAATGGCGGTGGCGCCGATATCAGCCACGCGGTGCTGTGCGGCGTTCCCAACCACGGCATCTATGACTGGGACGACGGTTCCCGGCGGCGAGTTCAACGGCCGCGGCCCGTTCCTGCGCGGCCTCAACGAGGGCGAGAGCGAGGTAACGCCGGGCACAGCATTCCTGACGCTGCGCAGCGACGGCATCGACAAATACGCGCAGCCCGACGGCCGCTTCGTCGGCGAACCGGGGATCGCGACAGGCGTGACGTTCGAAGGGCCCGCGTTGAAGGGCGCGACCAATCTGGTGCTCGGCGCGATCGATCATCGCGAGACGGCGTTTCATCCGCGCGCGTTTCGCGAGATCTATAAGTTCATCGCCGGCCGTGAGCCTTCACGCATCGAGATCGTGCCGGAAGCGAATGTCAGACTGAGCGGACTGGTAACGGGCACGTCGGGCGGCGTCGTCACCAACCGTCCCGTCTCGGGCGCGACGGTCGAAGTTTATCATGTCGCGGCCGAGACCGGCGAACGGATCGGCGGGCCGGTCCATTCCTCGCAGACCGCTGCCGACGGACGCTGGGGGCCGGCACAGGTCGATCCGGCCTGGCATCTGGAAGTGGTGCTGACGTCGGCAGGTTCGCCCACCACGCATATCTATCGCTCGCCGTTCCCGCGCTCCTCGGAGGTCGTGCATCTGCGAGCGGCGCGTCCGCTCGGGCAGGCCGATGCCGGCGCGGGCGCCGTGGTGCTGATGTCGCGTCCGCGGGGCTATTTCGGCCTGCCGCGCGATGTGGTGCTGATCGACGGCAAAGAGCCTGCGGACGTGAAGCCGGGCGTGCCGACGGACTCGGTCACGACATTGCGATTGCCGGCTTCGGAAGCTGGACGTTCCGTGGCAGGCCTGTTCAACCACGAGCGGATCGTGGCGCGGGCCTGGCCGGCGTCGGAAAACCGGATTGCGGTGGCCGAACTGACTTATTAGCTGTTCTGGCGACCACCGGCCTTTGTGAAGCCCGGATCGAAGACATAGTTGGAGCAGTAGCCCGCATGAGCACAGCGATATGCGGGGCTTGGCGCCATCCCGGATATCGCTTCGCTCGTCCGGGCTACGGGACAGGTACCGATGAGCATAGCCGAAGCCTACGATCTGCCGCCTGCGCGCGCGCCGCTGGTGCCGCCGAGCCCGCCGCGGGCGCCCGACGACATGACGGCATTCGGACGGATGAGGGCGATCCGCATCAGCCCGATCGGCAGTTGGGGACAGCGGGCCTATGAAGACGACATCGTCCGGGGACGCTTCCTCGGGCGCAGCAGCTTCATTCTCAACACGCCGGATGCGATCCGGCATGTGCTGGTCGACAATTACGAAAACTATACGCGCACGCCGGCCGGCCTGCGGGTGCTGCGTCCGATCCTCGGCGAAGGCCTGCTGATCGCGGAAGGCCGCGCATGGAAGCACCAGCGCCGCACGCTGGCGCCCGCCTTCACGCCGCGCGCGGTGACGACGCTCGTGCCGCACATGCTGGCGGCGACCGATGAAACCGTCACCAAACTCAGGGCGGCGAGCAACGCGCCCGTCGACCTGCGCGAGGCGATGCAGCGAATGACGCTCGAGATCGCCGGCCGCACGATGTTCTCGTTCGGCATGGAGCGTCATGGCGCCGCCTTGCGCGATTTCGTCATGGAGTATGGCGAGCGGCTGGCGCGGCCGCATTTCCTCGACCTGCTGTTGCCGCTGGGCTGGCCGAGCCCGCAGGATTTCGCGCGCGCCCGCTTCCGCAAGCGCTGGACCGCGTTCGTAGGCCAGTTCATGGCCGAGCGCCGCGCGGCCGGCAAGAACGAAGGCGCGCCGGCGCGCGACCTGTTCGACCTGATGGGTGATGCGCGCGATCCCGAGACCGGCGAGGCCTTTACCGACGCGCAGCTCGGCGACCAGATCGCGACCATGATTCTCGCCGGCCACGAGACGACAGCCACGGCGCTGTTCTGGGCGCTCTACCTGCTAGCGCTCGATCCCGTCACCCAGGAAGAGGTGGCGAAGGAAGTGCAGGGCGCGAGCGTCAACGGCACGCTCGACATCGAACGGCTGAAGTTCACCCGCGCCGTGATGGACGAAACCATGCGGCTCTATCCGCCCGCGTTCCTGATCGCCCGCGCCGCGGCCGGGCCGGACACGATCGCGGGCCTGCCGGTCAAACCAAGGACATCATCCTGATTGCGCCGTGGCTGCTGCATCGGCATGAAAAGCTCTGGCGCGATCCGGGCGCCTTCATCCCGCAGCGCTTCATGACCGGCACGCCGCCCGATCGCTTCGCCTATCTGCCGTTCGGTGTCGGGGCGCGGGTCTGCATCGGTGCGCATTTTGCGCTGGTCGAGGCAACGCTGGCGCTGGCGAAGATGATCGGCGCATTTCGCGTCAGTCTGGTCGACAAGGAACCGGTGATGCCGGTCGGCGTGGTGACGACACAGCCCGATCGCTCGCCGATGTTTGCCATCACGCCGCGGTAATACGACGTTTGAAGCGAAACGTGCCGGTTCGCTCGAAAGCGCTATAGGGTTTCATCATGAGCAACACCCAGGCCGAGTTTTCGGTATTGAGGCAAACGGCCGACCCGGCGGTGGCTGACGCCATCGCCTGGCTCATCGAGAACGGCGAGGATCACCAGCTTAACCGCATCAACGTCCTGGACTTCTCCAGGCGGACCGGGCTCGACGAGGAGCGGGTGATTTCCGGTTTCCTCCACGCGTCGCGGCTGGGTCTGTTCGATCTGACGTGGAATGTGCTGTGTCCGGGCTGTGGCGGCGTGCTCGACGCCCATTCGACGCTGAAATCATTGCGGCACGACGATTACAATTGCGCGCTGTGCGCGGCCGGTTACGAGGCCTCGGTCGACGAACAGGTCGAAGTCGCCTTTACCGTCAGTCCGCGTGTCAGGCGCATCGCCGCGCACGACCCGAACACGCTGCCGATCTGGGAATATTTCAAGCAGGTGTTCTGGAGTTCAGGCATCGACCTCAACGAGGAATTGTTCGAGTCCCTGACCGACGAGGTGGTGATCGATGCGCTTGAACTGCCGGCGGGCGAGAAGGCGGTGCTGTCGCTGCAATTGCCGGCGCAGTTCATCATCGTGTTCGAGCCGGTGACGCATGCCGCGCAATTCATCGACGTGCAGGGCGAGCCGACCAGGGAGCGCCAGCAATTATCGCTGATATACAACAATGTCCACGCACCGACCGGCACCACCACGATGCGTCCCGGGCCGTTGCGGCTGTCGCTCGACAACCAGACCGGTGCGCGGGTGCTGCCATCGGTGTTCATTGCCGCGGACGGACTCCATCATCTGCTCGGAAAGCGGAAGCCGTTCCTGACCGCCAAGCGGATGCTGACCAACCAGACGTTCCGCGACGTCTACAAGGCCGACAATCTCAATATCGACCAGCGGCTGAAGATAACCTCCCTGACATTCCTGTTCACCGATCTGAAGGGGTCGACGGCGCTGTATGAGCGGGTCGGCGATCTCGCAGCCTTCGATCTGGTCCGCGCCCATTTCCATGCGCTGCTGGAAATCATCTCGTCCGAAAGGGGCGCCGTGGTCAAAACCATCGGCGACGCCGTGATGGCGACGTTCATCCGGCCGGAACATGCGCTTGCCGCCAGTCTTCGGATGCGGTCCGCGATGGCGGCGCTCAACGTCCAGCGCGGCACCGAGGATCTGATCGTCAAGATCGGGATTCACGAAGGCCCGTGCCTGGCCGTGATGCTCAACGAGCGGCAGGATTATTTCGGCCAGACCGTCAATATCGCTGCCCGCGTGCAGAGCCTGTCGACCTCGCAGGAGATTCACATCACCGGCCCGGTAATCGACTCGCCCGCGGTTGCCACCATCCTCGCGAACGAGGCGATCCGGCCGATCCAGAAGGAAGCGGCGCTGCGCGGCATCGCCGACAAGATCGTGGTCTACGAGATACCTTGACCCGTCATTCGATAACGATCTCGCCGAGCATGCCGAGTTCGGCGTGGGTCTTGCCGTCGCTGGTCTTGATGTCGCAGCGCAGGTCGTCGGCGCGGCCGGCGGCGATCGGTACCAGCCACCATTCGGCGGATTGTCCGGGATAGACCTCGATTTCGCGGATCGCGCCCTTGAATTCCGCAAGCGGCACGGCCTTGCCGTTCTGCTGCTGCGTCACCTGCACCTTGCGCGTGAACACCATCTGCGAGAACGCATGCGAGGTGAAGTAATGCGGATCGTTGCTCGTGTTGCGAAGCACCAGCTTGTAGAGCTTGCCGGTCTCCAGCCGCAATTGCTTCGGCGCGAATTCATGCTTGCCGGGCGAGCCGAGATCGACCGTCAGTTCGATCGGCGTCTGTCGCGACAGGTCGCCGGCGGCAAGCGCGGCGCCGGAAGCAATGCCGAGGACGACGGCGGCACCAAGCGCGAAGCGAAACGGGGTCATGGTCGCCTCCGGAAATTTTAGCATCAAAACAATGGGTTCACTTGTAGTGCAAATGCGAATGATTTGCAATTGCATGATGTCAAGGTGAGCTGCGGCGAATTGCGCACCGATCCTCAACCCTGGTTCTGGGCAGCAAGCTGCCGGCCCAATTCGGTCGTCGCACTCCACGTGACGGAGATTTAATCCCCCGCTCGTTCCCCGCATCCACAGCCCGGATTGCGAACGCAGCGCTTCCGACCCATATTCGGCCGACAGGCTTTCGCGATTTATTTTGCAGGTAGATTGATGCTCGACGGACTGCGCCAATTCATTGCCGACATCGTTGCGCCCAACGCGGATTCGGAACGGTCGTTCGACGACACCGGATATCTGCTGGCGGCCACCGCGTTGCTGGTGCATGTCGTCTCGCTCGACGGCGAGCCGAGCCCGATCGAGAGGCGTAAACTGCACAGCCTGATCGAGAGCCGGTTCAAGCTCGATCCCGGCACCGCCGACCGACTGATCGCTTCGGCAACGCGCGTCGAGGGTGAAGCGGTCGATCTCTATCATTTCACCAGCGTGATCATGCGTTCGGTGAACGAAGAGGGCCGGCTGCGCATCATCGAGATGATGTGGGAACTGGTCTATGCCGATGGCCGGGTCAGCGAATTCGAGGACAACGTCGTCTGGCGCGCGGCGGATCTGCTCGGCATCTCGTCGCGGGACCGCATCGATCTCAAGCGCCGGGTTGCAGAACGGCAGCCTGCCGATTCCTCGGGCACATCGCGAGTGGCCAATCCGGCCGTTTGACACGCGGCGTGGACGGCGTACGCGCTTGCGCGCCATCGCAGATGACGAAACTTTAATGTGCGCTACGATCGGCCGTCATGATGCCGATCGAGCTGAAAATGCAGGATTTCAAGCGAGGGTTGCGCGCGATTGCATGGCCGTATGTTGGGGTACCGCTTGCGTCACACCGCGTGCCTATGCTCTCGTTCCGCCGCTGGGCCCATATCGATCAATCATTTCAAGAGCATTCAATCGTGACCGAGCGCGTGGCGCTGATTACCGGAGCATCGGCGGGCATTGGAACCGAACTGGCGCGCGTGTTTGCGTCGAGCGGTCATCGCGTGGCGCTGGTTGCGAGGCGTGAAGACCGCCTGACGGCGCTGGCTGACGAAATCAAGGCCGCCGGCGGCGCGGCGCCGATCGTGATTCCCTGCGACCTGACGCAGCCGGATGCCGGCGACAGGATTGCCGAGGCGCTGGCCGCCGCAGGCGTCGAGGTCGAATACGTCGTCAACAATGCGGGCTTCGGATTGTTCGGCAGGGCAGTCCAACGCGACCGGACCGATCAGCTCGACATGATCACGGTCAACATCCGCGCGCTGACCGAACTGTCGCTGCGGTTTTCCGAGCAACTGATCCGCCACCGCGGCGGCCTTCTGAACGTCGGTTCGATCGCGGGCTTTCTGCCCGGCCCGGGTATGGCAGTTTATTACGCCACCAAGGCCTATGTGCTGTCGTTCACCGAAGCGATGCGCGCCGAACTGGCGCCGCATGGCGTGCGCGTAACCGTGCTGTGTCCAGGGCCGGTGCCATCTGAATTCCAGGAGCGCGCCGGATTCAGGCCCGGATTTGATTCCGTGGTGCTCAACGTCCTGCCGGCCGACGTGGCGCAGCAGGCATATCGCGGAATAATGGCTAACAAACGTGCAGTGATGCCCGGCATTGGCATCAAGATGGTGCCGTTCCTGCTTCGGTTGTTTCCGCGCTCCTTTATCCTCGGCGCCGTCGGCCGCCTTCAGCTGCGCCAGCGCTGAGAAAAGCGCAGGCCTTCCCGGGCCAAAACCCCCTCGTTACGGCAATCGTCGCCGGAAATTCGTTCTGGCCCGCGGCTTGCTTTCAGATATTTGCGAGTGTGCGTGAACTCACGCCAAATTAAGATTCACTTAGGTAAGGTTTGGTTCGGAGGCGCCTTAAAGGCAATTTCGATGTCGTTCCGGTCGCGCAACAATGACGAAAATATCCTGCCTTTCCCGGGCCGCCAGCCGGCTGCGCCCGGTCGTGACGACGCACTGCCGGTTCTGATCGTCCTGCATCAGGAGACCTCGACGCCGGGCAGGGTCGGCAACGCGCTGCGTGCGCTTGGTCATCCCCTCGATATCCGACGGCCGCGGTTCGGCGACCCGCTGCCGGAGACGCTGGAGCAGCATGCCGGCGCGGTGATCTTCGGCGGGCCGATGAGCGCCAACGACCCCGACGATTATGTCCGCCGTGAAATTGACTGGATCGAAATCCCCCTGCGCGAGCAGCGGCCGTTCCTCGGCATTTGCCTCGGTGCGCAGATGCTTGCGCGGCAATTGGGCGCGCCGGTCGCGCCGCATCATGAAGGACGGGTGGAGATCGGTTACTATCCGATACGCCCGACGGCCACCGGCCATGCGCTGTGCCCGGACTGGCCGGAGCGCGTCTACCACTGGCACGGCGAGGGCTTTCAACTGCCTGACGGCGCCGAGTTGCTCGCCGAGGGCGACGACTTTCCGGTGCAGGCGTTCCAGTCCGGTCATGCGTTCGGCCTGCAGTTCCATCCCGATGTCACCTACGCCATGATGCATCGCTGGACCACGCGCGGCTGCGTGCGGCTGGATTCGCCGGGCGCGCATCCGCGCCATCTGCATTTCGCCGATCGCGCGGTGCATGATGCGATCGAACGCGCGTGGCTGAAGACCTTCATCACCGGCTGGCTGGCGCGCAAACCGCGCGCGATGATGCTGGACGCTGCGGAATAGCCGCTGCGCGGAATTTTCGCCGCGCGTCTAGACGCCTTTTAAATTTTGCGAATGTCGATAGTGTCGCTGCCAGAAGCCCGCGGCTTTCAGCGGGCAAAGGGAGGCGACATGACCGGCGATGATTTCGCGCGGCTGCTCGGCGAATTCACGCTGTCGGCGGAATCCGGCGACGGCGCGCGCTTTGCCGCTCATTTCACCGAGGACGCGGTCTACCACGATTACATCTACGGGCCGCACACCGGCCGCGCCGACATCGCGCACATGATGCAGAACCTGTTTCATCGTGATGCAGCCGACTATCGCTGGGAAATGTTCGATCCGGTATTCGATGGCAGCCAGGGCTATGCGTGGTCGCTGTCGAGCTTCACGTCCACCATTCCGCAATTCAAGGGCAAGCGCGTGGTGATCGACGGCATGAGCCGCTTCCTGGTGCGCGACGGGCTGGTCGCCGAATATCGCGAATCCGTCAATGGCGGGGTTGCGATGGCGCAGCTCGGTGTCGAGCCGGCGCGGATGGAAAAGGTATTCCGCCGCTGGACCGGATGGCTCGAGGAACGGCCCGAGACACTGGATTATCTGGCGCGGCCGAAAGGCTCGCGCGCCAAGCGTCAATGACAGAAAAGCCGACAACCGAAACGACAGGGAGATCGCCGTGACCTATCAGCACATCCTCTATGAGGTCAGCGACAAGATCGCGACCATCACGCTCAACCGGCCCGACCGCATGAATGCCTGGACCGCGACCATGGAGCGCGACGTTCGCCACGCGATGGGAGCCGCGAGCGCCGACGACAATGTCCGCGTCATCGTGCTCACCGGCGCCGGGCGCGCCTTCTGCGCAGGCGCCGACATGGAGGCCTTGAAGGAGATCGATCCCAACGACATCAGGCGCGGCGAGAACACGCCGTTCGACATGAACCGCCGGGCTGACTGGCAGACGCGCTACGCTTATTATCCGGCGATCCCGAAGCCGGTGATCGGCATGCTCAACGGCGCCACCGCCGGCATCGGCCTCGTCCACGCGCTCTATTGCGATCTGCGCTTTGCCGCCGACAACACCGTCTTCACCACCGCGTTCGCGCGCCGCGGGCTGATCGCCGAGCACGGCATCAGCTGGATGCTGCCGCGCATCGTCGGCCACGCCAATGCGCTCGACCTCCTGATGTCCGCGCGCCGCGTCACCAGCGACGAAGCGCTACGCATCGGACTGGTCAACCGGCTCTATCCGCCGGACCAGTTGCGCGAGCAGACCTACGCCTATGCGCGCGATCTCGCCGATTTCGTCTCGCCGAGCGCGATTTCGGTGATCAAGCGCCAGCTCTACGACGTGCCATTCCAGACGCTGGCGGAAGCCACCATCGACGCCAACCGCGAAATGCAGATCGCGCTGAAGGGCAGCGATTTCCGGGAGGGCGTGGCGAGTTTCGTCGAGAAGCGGCCGCCGCGATTTACGGGGAAGTGAGGGGGCGGGCTTACCCAGGCCGCAAGTTTTGAGTTTGCTGAACGAGCCCGTCTTCGCCCTTCGGGCTACGCCGAGGCAGCCTTCGCTACGATGGAGGCTTGCCTAGCCGAAGCAGGCGCAGCCTGCGAAGGCTGGTGGAGCCAGGCGGGATCGAACCGCCGACCTCGTCATTGCGAACGACGCGCTCTCCCAGCTGAGCTATGGCCCCGTGGCGGCCGCCGCGGTGTGATCCGGTGCGGCCGACAATCGGCGCCATTTACAGTCCGCCCCAAGGCCAAGTCAAGAACGGTGAAGGTGCCCATTTTTGGCGCCATTTTGCCGGGAACTTCCCTTGTTTGCGAGGGGATGAACCGATATCTAGCTGTTGTCCCGTCCTTACGAGCCCCACCACATGCGCGCTATCCTGGAAGTTATCCTGATCGTCCTGGACCTCTATGTCTGGCTGCTGATCGCCTCGGCCATTCTGTCCTGGCTGATAGCTTTCAACGTCGTCAACACCCGCAACCAGTTCGTGGCGGCGGTCGCGGAATTCCTCTACCGGATCACCGAGCCAGTGCTGGCGCCGATCCGCCGGATGATGCCCAATCTGGGCGGGCTCGACATCTCGCCGATCATCCTGATCCTGATCATCATCCTGATTCAGAAGCTGATCGCCTACAACGTGATGCCCTATTTCGCCTAGCGCCGACGGAGCCGGCCGTATGGATCCCTGGCGCTATTCCAGCGAGGGAGTAAGCGTCGCATTGCGGGTGACGCCACGCGGCGGCCGTGACGACATCGACGGGGTCGAAACGCTCGCCAACGGGCGCAGCGTGATCAAGGTCCGCGTCCGCGCCATCGCCGAGGGCGGCGAGGCCAATCGCGCGGTCACCGAATTGCTGGCCAGGGCGCTCGGCGTGCCGAAGGCCAGGGTGAAGATTCTCTCGGGCGTCACGTCGCGGCTGAAGCAGGTCGCCGTCGACGGCGATCCAAAACGGCTCGGCGAGACCCTGGCGAAGCTGATCGCGGCCAAGGCTGATCAGAGGGCATGAGCGCAAGCGAAGGATCGACATGACGGCCCGTATCATCGATGGAAAAATCATTGCAGCCGAGCTTCGCGGCCGCGTCGCCGACGAGGTCGCACGGGTCAAACGCGAGCATCAACTGACGCCGGGCCTGGCCGTGGTGCTGGTCGGCAACGATCCGGCCAGCGAGGTCTATGTCCGCAGCAAGCATACCCAGACCCAGGCCGCCGGCATGGCCTCGTTCGAACACAAGCTGCCGGCCGAAGTGGCGCAGGCCGATCTGCTGGCGCTGATCGCAAAGCTCAACCGCGATCCCGCGGTACACGGCATTCTCGTGCAATTGCCGCTGCCGAAATCGATTCACACCGAGACCGTCATCAACGCGATCGATCCGGCCAAGGACGTAGACGGCCTGCACCCGAACAATGCAGGGCGGCTGGCCGGTGGCTTTTCCGCGCTGTCGCCGTGCACGCCGCTCGGCTGCATCATCCTGACCAGGAGCGTGCACGCATCGCTGGAGGGCATGAACGCCATCGTCATCGGCCGCTCCAACCTGGTCGGCCGCCCGCTGGTGCAGTTGCTGCTGAACGAAAACGCCACGGTGACGATCGCCCATTCGCGCTCGCGCGACCTGCCGCAACTCTGCGCCCGCGCTGACCTGGTCTACGCCGCGGTCGGCAAGCCCGAGATGGTGCGGGCCGACTGGATCAAGCCGGGCGCCACCGTCATCGATGTCGGCATCAACCGCCTGCCGCTGGCCGACGGCAAGACCCGGCTGGTCGGCGACGTCGCCTTCAAGGAAGTGGCCGAGGTCGCCGGCGCGATCACGCCGGTGCCCGGCGGCGTCGGGCAGATGACGGTGGCGTGCCTGCTGGTCAACACACTGCGCGCAGCCTGTGCGATTCACGGGTTGGCAGCGCCGGGGGTGTGATCTTTCTTCTCCCTCGCCCCGCTCTTGCGGGGAGAGGTTAGCGAGACGGCGCGGCTACCCCGCCGCGTTCTCGATCAGGCGGCGGTAGAACCGGATCATGTCGGCATAGCCCTCGACGGACAGGCGCTCATTGGTGCCGTGAAAGCGCTTGAGGTCTTCCGAATTGGCGCGCACCGGCGAGAAGCGGAAGATCTTGTCGGTCACCCCGACGTAGTGGCGGGAGTCGGTCGCGGCCACCATCAGGCCGGGGGCCACGATCACGTCAGGAAACACTTCGCGGATGGTGCGGTTGAGCATCTGGAATGACGGGCTCGAGGCCGGCGTCACCGGCGGCGGGTCAGTGTTGCCGGGAAACGGCGTGATCGAAATGCGCTCGTTGGCGACGGTGCTGCGGACGTGCTCGGTCACGCTGGCTTCGGTGTCACCGGGGATCAGGCGAAAATTGACGGTGGCCTCGGCCTTGCCGGGCAGCACGTTGTCCTTGTCGCCGGCGTTGAAGATCGTCAGCGCCGTGGTGGTGCGGACCATCGCTTCGGTCGGCCCGCTCTTTTCGAATTGGCGCAGCAACAGCGGCCTGAACAGCCAGAGATTCGACAGCGCCACGCGGTTGAACCCGGCCATCTCGGGCGCCAGCGTGTCGAACATCTCCGCCACCGTGGAACGGATCTGCATCGGCAGGCGATGGTCTTCGAGCCGCGCCAGCGCCGCGCTCATCATGCCGATCGCGGTGTCGCGCGGCGGCATCGACGAATGGCCGGGCGTCGCACGCGCGTTCAATACCAGCGTGGCGTAGCCTTTTTCGGCGACGCCGATCAGAGCGGCGGGCTTTTCGAGGCCCTTCATGATGCCTTCGGTGATCAGAAGTCCCTCGTCGATCACGAAGTCGAGGCGCACGCCCCGCGAGGCGAGCAGCGCCGCGATCGATTTCGCGCCCGCAGTGCCGGCGGTTTCCTCGTCATGGCCGAAGGCAAAATAGATCGTCCGTTTCGGGCGGAAGCCGGCCTTGGCCATGGCCTCGGCGGCTTCCAGCATGGAATATAGATTGCCCTTGTCATCCCAGGCGCCGCGGCCCCAGATGAATCCGTCGGCGATGACGCCGTCGAAGGGCGGCTGCTGCCAGTCCTTCTCGGTGCCCGGCGCGACCGGCACGACGTCCTGATGCGCCAGCAGCGCGATCGGCGCGGCCTTCGGGTCCGATCCCTCCCACGTGTAGAGCAGGCTGTATCCGGCGACCACCTCACGCTTCGCGGCGGCATGAAACGCCGGAAAGCTGTTTTCGATATGGGCCTGCATCCCTTGCAGCGCCTCGGCGTGCTGGTCGGGCTTTTCGTGGCTTGAGATGGTCCGGAAGCGGATGGCTTCGCCCAGCCGCGCGGCGGCCGCCGGTGCATCGACCGGCGCGCGCGGCACCGCCGTCACCTGAAGCTGCCGCGAACCATGGGTGATCGTGTTGAACGCCAGCACGCCGGCCAGGATCACGACAGCCGCGATCGCGACCAGCAACAGGTTGCGGATGATGCGGATCAGCTTGCGCACGGCTATTTCGCCTTGGCGCGCTCAATGCCTTCCATGATCAACCGGTGCGCGTCCTCGGCGCCACCCCAGCGCAGCACCTTCACCCATTTGCCTTTCTCGAGGTCCTTGTAGTGTTCGAAGAAGTGCTGGATCTGCTGCAGCGTGATGTCGGGAAGGTCGCTGTAGTTCCGGACCTTGTCGTAGCGCTGGGTCAGTTTCGAGGAGGGGACGGCGATGATCTTTTCGTCGCCGCCGGCCTCGTCCTCCATCAGCAAAACGCCGACCGGACGCACGCTCAAGACGGCGCCCGGCACGATGGCGCGGGTATTGGCCACCAGGACGTCGCAGGGATCGCCGTCGCCCGACAGCGTGTGCGGGATGAAGCCGTAATTGCCGGGGTAGCGCATCGCCGTATAGAGGAAGCGGTCGACCACCAGCGTGCCGGCGTCCTTGTCCATTTCGTATTTGATGGGTTCGCCGCCGACCGGCACTTCGATGATCACGTTGACGTCGTGCGGCGGATTGATTCCGATCGAAATGGCGTCAATGCGCATACAGGTCTCCGCGTGGCTTTGAGGGCGCGCCCGGTATCAGGCGCGTTACACGGGCCGGTTTAGCCCCGCGGCAGAGCAGGGAAAAGGCTCAATTCGGAGCATATCCGGAAAAGTAGGCAACGGTTGCCCGCTCGCGGCGAACGCAAATGCCCAGATCAGGCTCAGGAAAAGGGAAGTTTGGCTCTGAACGGAAGCCTGGTTCAGTTGGTCCAGGCGAAAGCGACCTTGTCGAGCGATTTGGGCCCGAACTTCTCCGAGGAACGGGCCACCATGCGGCCGCCGAGGGCGCGGTAGAACTCCGTCGCCGTGTCGTTGTCGGAGAGCGCCCAGATCACCATGCTTTTCAGTCCGCTCTGCACCAGGTCGCGCCTGGCGGCGGTGAAGAGGCGGCGGCCAAAGCCGAGGCCCTGGAATTCCGGCCGCAGATACAGCTCGTAGATCTCGCCTTCGAAGTGCAGGCTCCGGGCGCGGTTGCGGCCGTAATTGGCGTAGCCGGCAACCTTGTCGCCGAACACCAGCACGCTGACGCGGCTGCCCTTGCGGATCGCGCTGTCCCACCATTGCGGGCCGCGACGGTTGATCAGCTTTTCGAGTTCGGCGCCGGGAATGATGCCCTGATACGCGGAGCGCCAGGCTTCATCATGGGTGGACGCCACTGCGGATGCATCCGCAGCTTTGGCCTGCCGTACCTCGATCAGGGTTGTGCTCATGACCCGATCAAAGCAAGTCAGCGGGCCCGCATCAAGGTCCATCGTTAATTATCGGTTAACCTGTGGATTTTGTGCATCAGTATTTCGTCCGGCTGTACCGAAAGCGGACATGAGATTGATTTGACCGACACTTCGCCGATGCGAAGCAGGGCAAATGGTTGACGGAAACATCGAACGATGCGGTTGCATGAATTTCAATCACGGAAAAATGCACCGGATTCTGATTCGACGGCGGTACTCTGCTGGTTAACGGCAACACCATCCTCCGGCTGTACCAGTTCATGCTTCCGCTCAGAGCGCTCTTGGTCGCGGCCATCGTCACCGCGCTCGGTATCAATACTGGCGCGGCCCAGCCCGGCGTTGGCGCACAGGGCGCGGAAGGCGAACCGAATCGCCTGCAGCAATGGCTGGTGCCATCCCCCGATTTCGCGACCTCGCCGCGCGCGGTGCTGTTTCGTCCGCCGGGCGCCGGACCGTTTCCGCTCGCGGTGATTGCGCACGCCTCCACCCAGAACGTGCTGCGTCGCGCGCAAATGCCGCAACCCGAGTACCGCGCGCTTGCGGCGTGGCTGGTGGCGCGCGGTTTTGCCGTGCTGGTTCCGGAACGTCCGGGCCATGGCGCGACCGGCGGAAAATACCTGGAGGATCAGGGTGGCTGCGACGAGGCCGACTATGCTGCGTCGGGGCGCACCACAGCGGACGTGATCGCCGCTTCGGTGGGTTTGGTGCGCAAACAACCATTCATCCGGCCGGACGGAATGGTCGTGATCGGCCATTCGGCCGGCGGCTGGGGTGCGCTGGCGCTCGCAAGCGAGGATCCGAAATATATTGCCGCCATCATCGCATTTGCGCCGGGGCGCGGCGGACATGCCAATGACCTGCCTGACCGGGTTTGCGCGCCGCACGCGCTGATCGCCGCCGCAGCCGAATTCGGCAAGGCGGCCCGCGTCAAGGTGACGTGGCTGGTCGCCGCCAACGACAGCTACTTCTCGCCTTCGTTCTCCCGCCAACTGGCCGACGCGTTTCGCGGCGCCGGCGGCAAGGCCGAATTCCACGTCCTGCCGGCCCAAGGCAGCGAGGGTCACTGGCTTGTGGAGACCGAAGGCGGCATGAAACTCGCCGGACCGGAACTGGAACGGGCGTTGAAGTTGCGACCCCTGACCCCGGTCACCGCGCGATGACGCTGTATTTCCTGGTCAAGTATCTGCATGTGCTCGGCGCGATCGTCATTCTCGGGACCGGCACCGGGATCGCCTTCTTCATGCTGATGGCGCACCGCAGCCGGGACGCCGCCTTCATTGCACGGACCGCCGCGACCGTGGTGATCGCCGACATGCTGTTCACGCTGACCGCAGTGCTGCTGCAGCCGGTGAGCGGGGGCCTCCTGATGCTGCTGTCCTCGACGTCGCTCGGGGAACGCTGGCTGATGACCTCGCTCGGGCTCTATGCGGTCGCTGGGTCGTTCTGGGTGCCCGTGATCTTCATGCAGATCGAGATGCGCGATCTGGCGCGAGTGGCGGCGGAGCGCGATCAACCGCTGCCGCCACGCTATTTCGCGCTGTTCCGCCGCTGGTTCCTGTTCGGCATTCCGGGCTTCGGTTCGGTGATGGCGATCCTCTGGCTGATGATCGCAAAGCCGTATTAGGTGCCATCCGAACATGGAAACGAACTCGCGCAATATCCTCGTGCTCGGCGCTTCCGGCCTGATCGGCCGGTTCGTTACCGACGATTTGCGGCTGCGCGGCTTTCAGGTGGTCGGCGTGGCGAGGCGCTTCTCGTCCTCGCAACGGGTCGGCGCGGCCGATCTCGAGTTGCCCGTGATGTCGATGGATGCAGCGTCGCTGGCCCGGCTGATCCGGGAGCGGGAGGCCGATGTCGTCGTCAATTGCCTCGGCGTGCTGCAGGATGGGCCGGGCAGCGACGTCAGGGCCGTGCATCGCGATTTCGTCGAACGCCTGCTGGCGGCCATTCGCGACAGCGGGCGGCCGATCCGGCTCGTGCACATCTCCATCCCCGGCGCTGCCGGCGACGATCGCACGGCCTTCAGCGCGACCAAGCGGGAGGCCGAGCGGCTGATCGCCGCCTCCGGCGTTCCCCATGCGATCCTGCGGCCGGGCTTCGTGGTCGCGCCGGCCGCCTATGGCGGCAGCGCCATGCTGCGTGCGCTGTCGGCGTTTCCGGTCGAATTGCCGGCGGACGAATTGGCAACGCCATTTCAGCCGGTGGCGGTCGAGGATATCGCCGCGACCATCGCGTGGCTGGCGGCGCGGGATATCGGCAATGCCGACATTCGCGCCGTAAGCTGGGACCTGATGCAGCCGCAGCCGGTCACGCTGGCCGGCGTGATCGAGCAATTTCGCTGGTCGCTCGGCACATCGCGGCAGCCGCGCATCAGGATGCCCGGTTTCCTGCTCAATCTCGGCGCCGAACTGGGCGACCTTGTCAGCCGGCTTGGCTGGATGTCGCCGATGCGCTCGACCGCGATGGCCGAGCTCAGGCGTGGCGTCGCTGGCGAGCCCGCCGCCTGGATGGCCGCGACCGGCATCGCGCCCAGAACCATCGCGCAGGCGCTGGGCGGACGCGCCGCCACCATTCAGGACAAATGGTTCGCGCGGCTGTTTCTCACCAAGGCGCTGATCATCGCGAGCCTGGTCGCGTTCTGGGTCGTGTCGGGGTTCATCGCGCTGTTCATCTCCTTTGCGGCGGCCGCCGAGATATTGAGCTCGCGCGGCTTTGCGCCGTGGCTGGTTGGCCCGGTCACGGTGCTCACCAGCCTCATGGACATCTCGATCGGCGTGCTGATCGCCTTCCGTCGCACCTGCGCCGTGGGCCTGATCGCGGGCATCGTGGCATCGCTGGGTTACATGGTGGGCGCAGCGATCCTGACGCCGGATTTGTGGATCGAGCCGCTCGGCGCGCTGGTCAAGACCGGTCCGGCGATCGTGCTGATGCTGGTGGCGCTGCTAATGCTGGATAACCGATGACCGGCAAATGGCCCGACGATGATGTGATCCTCTATGACGGCGTCTGCATCTTCTGCTCGCGCTGGGTCCGCTTCGTGGCGAGGCGCGATATCGCGCGCAGATTCCGCTTCACCGCGATCCAGTCGCCCTATGGCGCGCGGTTGGCACAGGCCTGCGGCATCGATCCTGACGACCCCGACACCAACGCCGTCGTGCATGGCGGCGTGGCGCACTTCAAGTCCGACGCGGCGCTGACGGTGCTGGGCCTGCTGCCGCGATGGGGCTGGGTGCGCGTGCTGTTCGCCGTGCCGAAGCCGCTGCGCGACGCCGTCTACAGCCTCGTCGCCCGCAATCGCTACCGGATTTTTGGCAAGTATGACGAGTGCTTCGTGCCTGACGCGGATATGCGGGCGCGCGTGATGGAGTAGGAAAAAGGAAGATTTCGCATGAAAGCCGACATCGCCTATCCAAAGCTGCACGTGCCTGCGGGCGAGGACTTCCTGCTGCTGCCCCCGACGGCGCAGGCGCATGCCTATCGAAATGTCGATCGCATGTTTGCGACGCGGACGATCCGGCGGGGTGAAGCGGTGATGTCATTGCCGCGCGGTCCTGAAATTTCGCCGCGCTACCGGGCGGACCAGGCCGAGCAGGGCGTCGACGGCTATATGGATCGTGCCAACGTCGCCGGACTGCTGGTGATCAAGGGCGAGCATATCGTTCTGGAGCGCTATGCGCTCGGGCTCGGCGAAGATGTGCGCTGGTCGACGATGTCGATGATCAAGTCGCTGACGTCGACGCTGGTGGGCGCCGCCCTGCAGCAGGGCGCGATCGCGAGCCTCGATGACGCGGTTTCCCAATATATCCCGGCGCTGCGGGGTTGCGCCTATGACACGGTGACCGTCCGCAACCTGATTACCATGTCCTCGGGGGTGCGCTGGAACGAGGACTACACCGACCGGGCATCGGACGTGAATCGCTACAGCAAATCGCTCGGCGACAAGGTTCCGGGCGGGGTGCTCGCGTTGATGCGGGGCCTGAAGGCCGAACAGCGGCCGGGCAGCCAGTTCAACTACAACACCGGCGATACGTACGTCCTCGGAAGTCTCGTGACGGCGGCGACGGGAAAGAAGCTGGCCGACTACATGTCGGAAACGATCTGGTCGCCACTCGGCATGGAATGCGATGCGTTCTACACGCTGGAATCGGAGGACGGGCAGGAGATCGGCGGCAGCCGCGCCGGGATCACGCTGCGCGATCTCGGCCGCTTCGGCGTCTTCCTGCTGCGGAACGGCGTCATCGACGGCAAGCCTGTGCTGCCGCCTGACTGGATCGACCATGCCGGCCATCCGGCATTCAGTTTCGGCGAGGAAACCAATCGCTACGGCGCGACGGGCTACGGCTATAGCTGGTGGATCGATCCCGACGGCTCCATGGCCGCCGTCGGATTTGCCGGACAGTCCCTCTACATCAACCGGAAGGACGGGGTCGTCATCGTCACGCTGTCGTGCCAGCCGCAGCCGCCCTATTCGGAGGCCTATCGCGTCGATCTCAAAGCCGAGTATCACGCGTTCAAGCATGCGGTGCTCGCTGCCTGCGGGGATGCGGGCGAGGGTGATGGAGTAGGATTACGGCTTCACTTGAAAGATGCTTCAAATGACAGAGGCTCAAGATGAATGAATTTGCCCAGCGGAGGTGCAATCTCGAACATTCGGGGAATCTTTTGAAAAATCGTACAGTCGGCATATCCGAAATTCCGTCGGCCTTTCCTTTGAAAAGGATAGCTCGTTTCTCGTCAGATAGAATGGAGCAGTCTGCGAGCCGACGGTCGTTTTTACCTCAAGAAACCGTTCACGGCCTTTTTGATCAAAAGACAAAATATCGTAGCCGGCACCGTCACCTTCCTCCTTGGATATCCAGCGCACCTTTCTTGCAAGGTCAGGTCTGTCCGCTTGCCGCAGACGCTGCTGCTCAAAATTGAAGATCATTTCTTCGCCGTCACGCCCGAGCCTGCGATTGATGAAATCGCGCTCGGCAGGATTAAACTTCCGCACGAGTCGTTGAACGATCTCCGGCCGTTCCTTCTTTTGCTCAAGCAAAGGAGGAGGTTCTATGAAGAGCGGTGGCCGTTCAGTGAAAGCCCCAGCCAAGGCCTCCGGATGCTGAGCAGTCGGGTGTTTCAGAATATATCGCTCTATCGCGTTCACGATCGACTTCTGAAAATGTACCCTCGGCTTGTATCCGTTGATCCAGGGCAAATCGAGCTGCTGTAACACCGCTGAAATGTTGTGATGCTTGAATTCGATCGAGCTGTTGCTACGATCGATCTGGGCCATGAGAGCCTTCCGATGCTGGGTCTTATCGTAGGGAAGACGCCGGATTTCGGCGCTCAGCATCGAGTAATAGTCAGCAACGATCAGATCGAGCTCCTCGACCGTCCAATCCTTGTTGCGTTCGTCGCCAGCCATTTCATCAGTACTGATGCGGCGCCACTACTTGATCTGGAAATAGCCAAACCGGCTTTCTTGGCTCCAGATCGTGCTTTTTGCCAAACCATCGTACAAACTCAGACGGGGGCTCTTTTTCTTCCCAATGGGATTTCAAGAACTCGTCCTCAAAGCCGGCATCTTCGATGGTTATCGCATAGACCTCTTCAAGCCGCAGATCGACGACGCGCCGCCAGTCTGTGAAGTCCATCTCTGACCACGACCAGCCATCTTTGCGAGGATTCATTGGGAGCATGCACCTATCTCAAGGGGTCTGCTGAGACCGGCAGGATAGTTTGCCCGCCAGAGTTGAGCAACGTTCAATTGGAACGTTGCTCACCGATGGGCGTAACCGGAGCAGTATGAAATTGGCCTTGGCAGGGGCGAAGACCATTTACGTGCTCCGAACGCCAGCCGGTATGACGACTATGAGCCCGCCCCATTTCTACTTTGCATGGGGTTGTTTTCGAGATTTTGTGTCTTGGTGCCACTCGGCGACCCGACCAGTCCGATTTATTGGCCCGCGAGCACCGTGAGCACTTCCTTCGCCGCCCTCTCCCCCGAATCCCTTGCGCCATGCGCGGTCGAGAAAAATTCCGGCGAGGTGGCTTCTCCTGCGAAGAACAGTCGTCCGTCGACCGGCGCCGCCAGCACCGCGCGCTTGTCGGCATGGCCGGGCAAAGCGTGGGAATAGGAGCCGCGCGCGAAGGGATCGTGGGCCCAGCGCGATTCGGCCAGCGGTTTCAGCTTGCGGCGAAAATCATTACCGAGGATGGAGACAATTTCGTCGATGCTGGCGGCAGCGAGCGCGCCGTCGCCGGCGTCTTCCAGCGATTGCGCAAAGCGGCCGCCGAAAAAGCCGTCGATGCAGGGCTGGCCGAACGGGCGCATGTGGTACGTACCCATTTCGGTGCGCATGGTGGCGGCGCGGAGATTGCCTTCCACCGGCAGCGCCTCGGGTTCGTCCAGCGCCAGCGTCACCTTGTCGGCAAGGCCGAGCGGCAGGCCGCGCGCGGCGTCGACCTTTGCGGGTAGCGGCGGATGGAAGCGGATCGCCTCGTCGGCGATCAAATTGGTGGGCACGGTGACGATGACCTTGCCGGCGTCGAGCGTGCCGCGCGAGGTCTCGATCCGAATACGCTTTCCCGAATGGTCGATCAGCGTCACCACGCAGTTGAGCGCGACCGGGCATGCCGCGCCATAGGCCGCCACCAGCGCGCCGTAGCCGCGGCGGATGCGCCAGTTGATGTCGGTGTCTTCATAGGCATCCATGTCGAGAATGGAGACCTGATCGAGCTCGCAGCCGTTGATGTAGGTCGAGATCGCGTCGATCATCGGATTCCAGCGGTTGCCGGGCTCGAGACAGATGCTGGCAGGGCCGTCGCGACCGCTGCGCTCGGCGGCCTTCGCGGCTTCCTCGGCGCGGTCGTAGAACGCGTCGAGTGCGCGGATGAATTCGTCGCGGTCGGCCTGCGGAAACGCCTTGCCATAGGCGCGCTCGCGCCACGGCGGCAGGTTCCGGTTGAGGTCGAAGTTCAGCCGTTCGGCGATTTTGACGAAAGAGTTCTGGTCCGCCGAATGCAGCCAGCCGCAGCCGACGTCGAAGGTGACCTCAGGCGAGGCCATGATGGTATGCGCCCGCCCGCCCAGGCGGTCGCGCGCTTCCAGCACGATGACCGAGAGACCGGAACTGTTCAGCGCGTTTGCAGCGCCGAGGCCGGCGGCGCCCGCGCCGATGATGGCGACGTCGACTGAGGGGGGGAGGGACGACATGCTTTGCATCTAGCATGTTCGTTTTACACGCTAAAGCCACCCCAGGCATGGCTGTCATCACCCGCGGAAGCCGGTGACCCGGTATTCCAGAGCCGCCGGCGATCAGGCCGAAAGGCTGCGGCGTACTGGATGCCCCGCCTCCGCGGGGCATGACGGGAGGAGCGGCCT
>CAWGLP010000015.1:0-98409 GCA_963823485.1 uncultured Alphaproteobacteria bacterium | reverse complement strand
ACGCCTCTCGCGCTGTCATTCCGGGGCGCGCAAAGCGCGAACCCGGAATCTAGATGTGAGTTAAACGATGTCGAGATTCCGGGTTCGATGCGCCGCATCGCCCCGGAATGACGAGGAGAATCCAAACATGCTCTTCACCGCCGACCACGACGAACCCCGCCGCGCCCTGCAGAAATTCATCGCTGCCGAGATCAACCCGTTCGTCGACGAATGGGAGAAGGCGGACATCTTCCCCGCGCATGAGCTGTTCAAGAAGCTCGGCGATCTCGGCTTCCTCGGCCTCAACAAGCCGACCGAATTCGGCGGCCAGGGGCTGGATTACAGCTACGCGCTGATGATGGCCGAGGAGCTCGGCGCCATCACCTGCGGCGGCGTGCCGATGGCGATCGGGGTGCAGACCGACATGGCGACGCCGGCGCTGGCGCGGTTTGGTTCGGATGAAGTGCGACGCGAATTCCTGGCGCCCGCGATTGCCGGCGATGCGGTGGCCTGCATCGGCGTCTCCGAGCCGGGCGCCGGCTCCGACGTCGCCTCGATCAAGACCAACGCGCGCTCCGACGGCGACGACTACGTCATCAACGGCGGCAAGATGTGGATCACCAACGGCACCCAGGCCGACTGGATCTGCCTGCTCGCCAATACCAGCGACGATCAGGTCCATCGCAACAAGTCGCTGATCTGCGTGCCGATGAAGAGCAAGGGCGTGCAGATCGCGCGCAAGCTCGACAAGATGGGCATGCGCTCGTCCGACACCGCGCAGATCTTCTTCGACAATGTCCGGGTGCCGAAGCGCAACCGGATCGGCGAGGAAGGCAAGGGCTTCACCTACCAGATGGTGCAGTTCCAGGAAGAGCGGCTGTGGGGCGCGGCGGCCTGCCTCAAGGCGCATGAATTCATCATCGACGAGACGATCGAATATACCCGCAACCGGAAGGCCTTCGGCGGCTCGATCCTCGATAACCAGACCGTGCACTTCAAGCTTGCGGAAATGCAGACCGAGGTCGAACTGCTGCGCTCGCTGATCTATCGTGCCGCCGAAGCGCTGGTGGCCGGCGAGGACGTGACGCGGCTCGCGACCATGGCCAAGCTGAAGGCCGGGCGGCTCGGCCGCGAACTCACCGATGCCTGCCTGCAATATTGGGGCGGCATGGGCTTCATGAACGAGACGCCGGTCAGCCGGGCCTATCGCGACAGCCGCCTGACCTCGATCGGCGGCGGCGCCGACGAGGTGATGCTGATGGTGCTGTGCAAGATGATGGGCACGCTGCCCGGCATGAAGAAGAAATAGCGCCGCAACGCGACCGGCGGATTTCACCGCGGGTCCTCGAAGCACGAATGGAATCCGAGATGCTCCACCAGGAGAGTCCAGAAAGTCGTCGAGCTGAAGCATCGCGTCCAGTCGTTCATGGACCGCCATGTCTATCCGAACGAGGACCGGTTCTATCGCGAAGCCGAAGAGCTCGGTCCCTGGAAGGTCTTTCCCGTCGTCGAGGAACTGAAGCCCAAGGCGAAGGAGGAGGGGCTGTGGAATCTGTTCCTGCCGGAGAGCGAACACGGCGCCGGCCTGACCAACCTCGAATACGCGCCGCTGTGCGAGATCATGGGGCGGTCGCATCTTGCGCCGGAACTGTTCAACTGCTCCGCGCCCGACACCGGCAACATGGAAGTGCTGGCGCGCTACGGCACGCGGGAGCATCAGGAGCGGTGGCTGAAGCCGCTGCTGGCTGGCGAAATCCGCTCCTGCTTTGCCATGACCGAGCCGGCCGTCGCCTCGAGCGATGCCACCAACATCGAGAGCTCGATCGTTCGCGACGGCGATCACTACGTCATCAACGGCCGCAAATGGTACACGACCAACGCGACCGACCCGCGCTGCAAGATCTGCATCTTCATGGGCAAGACCGATCCGGACAATCCGGATCGCCATCGCCAGCAGTCGATGATCCTGGTGCCGATGGATACGCCGGGCGTTCGGGTGCTGCGTCCGCTTCCGGTGTTCGGCTTCTATGGCGTGCCCGACCGCGCCTCCGAAGTCCTGTTCGAGAACGTGCGCGTGCCCGCAACCAACATGCTGCTCGGCGAGGGGCGCGGCTTCGAGATCGCGCAGGGCCGCCTCGGCCCCGGCCGCATCCATCATTGCATGCGCCTGATCGGGCTTGCCGAACGGACGCTGGAGAAGATGTGCATGCGGACCCGCAACCGCGTGGCCTTCGGCAAGCCGGTGTCGGAGCAAACCGTCACGCAGGAACGCATTGCGGAGTCGCGCATCATGATCGAGCAGTCGCGGCTGCTTGACGCTGAATGCGGCCCACATGATGGACACGGTCGGCAACCAGGTCGCGAAGGCGGAGATCGCGATGATCAAGGTCGCGGTGCCGAACATGGCCTGCCAGGTGATCGACTGGGCCATCCAGGCGCATGGCGGCGGCGGCACCAGCAACGATTTCGGCCTGGCCGCAGCCTACGCCACCGCGCGCCTGCTTCGCCTGGCGGACGGCCCGGACGAAGTCCATCGCAACCAGATCGCCCGCCTCGAATTGCGCAAGCACAGCAATTGAAGCGGCTGCTCGGCTGCGGTCAGGCCGAAGTGCCGTAGCGCTTCAGCAGTCCGCGCCCAAGCTGCGACAGGTGAACCTGGTCCGGCCCGTCGCCGATCCGCATGAAGCGCGCGTAGGTGTAGGCCTCTGCCAGAAACGTGTCCTGGGAAACGCCGGCGCCGCCATGGATCTGGATGGCGCGGTCGATGACGCGCGCGGCCATCGCCGGCACCACGACCTTCGCCGCGGCGATCAGGTCGCGCGCGGCCTTGTTGCCCTCGCGGTCCATCTTTTCCGCGGCCCGCAGCGTCAGCAGGCGCGCCTGCTCGATCTCGCACCAGGAATGGGCGATATCCTCCCGCACCGATCCCTGTTCGCCCAGCGGCTTGCCGAACGCCACGCGCGACTGCGCGCGGGCGCACATCAGTTCGAGGGCGCGCTGCGCACAGCCGATCAGCCGCATGCAGTGATGGATGCGGCCGGGACCGAGCCGCCCCTGCGCGATCTCGAAGCCGCGGCCCTCGCCGAGCAGCATGTTGGCGGCGGGCACCCGCACATTGTCGTAGACGATCTCGGGGTGGCCGACCGGCGCGTCGTCATATCCGAACACGCGCATGTCGCGGATGATCCGGATGCCCGGCGTTTCCCGGGGCACCAGCACCATCGACTGCTGCAGATGCTTGTTCGGGTTGTCAGGGTCGGTCTTGCCCATCACGATCAGCAGCCTGCAGTCCTCGCTCATCGCGCCCGACGTGAACCATTTGCGGCCGTTGATGACGTATTCGTCGCCGTCGCGGCGAATGCTGCACTGGATGTTGGTGGCGTCGCTCGACGCCACTTCAGGCTCGGTCATCGAGAACGCCGAGCGGATTTCGCCTGCCAGCAGCGGCTCGAGCCAGCGCTTCTTTTGTTCCGTGGTGCCGTAGAGCGTCAGCACCTCCATGTTGCCGGTGTCGGGCGCCGAGCAGTTGAAGATTTCGGACGCCCATGAGATCCGGCCCATGATTTCGGCAAGCGGCGCGTATTCCAGGTTGGTGATCCCGGCGCCATGATCGCCCGGGCAGGAACAGATTCCACAGCCCTTCGGCGCGGGCGCGACGTTTCAATTCTTCCAGGATCGGCGGCCGATGATGACGATGCCCGTTCTCGACCTGCTGCTGGTAGGTCGTTTCGACCGGATAGACGTATCGGTCCATGAAGGCCGACAACCGCCCCTGCAATTCGACGGCCCGGGGACTGTGCTCAAAATCCATCGTCCTGACCTTTCGTGCGGGTGAGTGAACCAGACAGGTTGATGTCAGTGGATGCGCCGCATCGGACGGCCGTCTTGCGTTGACCCGCTGGCGCAGCCTTCCGTCCGCGCCGCTGCGCATAAAGATATCGTTGCGGACGGATTGCCGGCGTTACAGAGTGCCCTGAATCAGAAAGAGGAAATGCCTGATGATCACGCTCTATCACTGCGACGGCGCACGCTCGTTCCGTCCACTCTGGATGCTGGAAGAGATGGGGCTGCCGTATGAGCTGAAGATGCTGCCGTTCCCGCCACGGGTGCTGGCCAAGGAATATCTCGCGATCAATCCGCTCGGCACCATCCCGTTCATGGTCGATGGCGAGACCAAGATGACGGAGTCCTCGGGCATCTGCCATTACCTCGGAACCAGGCATGGACCGACGCCGCTCGTGGTCGGGGTCGACGATCCGGCCTATGGCGCCTTCCTGAACTGGATGTATTTCAGCGACGCCACCCTGACCTTTCCGCAGACGCTGGTGCTGAGATACAGCCAGCTCGAACCCGAAGAGCGGCGCAACCCGCAGGTGGCGGGCGATTACGCCAAGTGGTTCCTGGGCCGCCTGCGCGCCGTCGAGGCAGCGACGGCAAATGCGGAAACTTTGTGCGCCGGCCGGTTCACCGCCGCCGACATCGTCAACGGCTATGCGCTGCGGCTGGCTGGCAATATCGGGCTCGCCAAGGATTTCGGTCCCAATGTGGCGGCCTATTGGGCCCGGTTGCAGGCCCGCGAGGGTTACCAGCGGGCGGTTGCAGCGGAACGCAAGGCGGGCGTCGAGCAGAATGTGACGCCCCGGGTACGGGCCTGATTCACCGTCATTTTCGGGATCGCTCCGCGCCGCCGGACTGAAGGCGCTTCTGTCGGTGACAGAACTCGAATTTGCGCTATGGTTGACTTCGTCGCAGCGGCCAAAGAGCCGCGCGAGGAGGACCAACCATGGACGACAACGGCCGCAAGCCGGGCCATCTGATGCTGATCACCCCGGAGCGCGTGTTCTACGCGGGCCTGCTTGGCCGTCCGCGCCAACGCTGCTCGGGTGCATTCAACGTCTATGTCTCGATCGAAGGCGGACTATGGCTCACGACCGCCGATGGTTGCCAGAGCCATGGCGAAATGGTCGCCGTGCTGCCCAACGTCCGGCACACCATTGCCAGTGATTATCGATCGGTGCTGAGTCTCGTGATCGAGCCGGAGAGCGTCCGTCCGGGCGTGCTGGAAGATCTCGTCGGCCGGCTGTCGGGACCTGAAAGCCAGGCTTTCACCAACCGCATTCGCGCCGCCTATCTCGAGTTGCGCGACCATCAGGTCGGCGGTGATTTCTCCAGCGCCGAATTCGATCGTCTGTGTCTCGGCGAAGTGCTGCCGCAACGCGTGCTCGATCTGCGCGTGGCACGCTCGATCGTGCAGATCGGAAAATTCTGCGGCGAGCCGGTCACCGCCGCAAGCTGCGCCGCGGAAGCCGGCCTGTCGCCATCGCGCTTCCTGCATCTGTTCAAGGAAGAGACCGGCATCTCGTTCCGTTCGTTCCGCGCCTGGAAGCGTGCGCGGCATCTGCTGCATTTCGCCAACCAGGACATCAACCTCGCGCATCTGGCGCAGGACATCGGCTATCCCGACTCCACGCATTTCAGCCACTCGATCCGCCGCTTTTACGGATTGAAGCCGCGCGCGATCTTTTCGGGTTCGCGCGATCTTGCAATCTACAGCAGCGGCCGCGCCACCGTCGCCGATAGCGGGTGGACGCAAGAAGCCGGCTGATACCGGACGCATGATCGCGAACGATATCTTCGCGACTCCTGACGTCTCGTATTCGAAGGCATGATCCATGGGCGACAAGGCCGTCATTACCTGCTCGCTGAACGGCGTGCTGACCGATCCGAAACAACACAATGTGCCGGTCACGCCGGAGCAGATGGCGCGCGAGGCCAAGGCCGCGTTCGACGCCGGCGCCAGCATCATGCATATGCATTTGCGCCAGCAGGAGCCGAACAAGGGGCATCTGCCGTCCTGGGACGTCAACGTCTCAAAGGAGATTCAGCAGGCGATCCGCGAGGCCTGTCCCGGCGTCATCATCAACCACACCACCGGCACTTCGGGCCCGAACTATCAGGGCGCGCTGGATTGCGTGCGCGAGACCAGGCCCGAGATCGCCGCATGTAACGCCGGCTCGCTCAACTATCTCAAGGTCAAGGCCGACAACACCTGGGCCTGGCCGCCGATGATGTTCGATAACGCGGTCGAGAAGGTTCAGGACTATCTCGACGTGATGAAGGAAGCGGGCACGATTCCGGAATTCGAATGCTTCGACGTCGGCATCGTGCGCTGCGTTGGCATGTACCGGCAGACCGGGATGTATTCCGGTCCGCTCGAGTATAATTTCGTGATGGGCGTCGCCTCGGGCATGCCGGCCGATCCGGAACTGCTGCCGATTCTCCTGAAGCTGAAGCTGCCCGACGCGCATTGGCAGGTCACCGCGATCGGGCGCGGCGAAATCTGGCCGCTGCATCAGCGCTGCGCCGATCTCGGCGGGCACCTGCGCACCGGGCTCGAGGACACGTTCTATCTCGCCAACGGCACCAAGGTGACCTCCAACGGGCAGTTGATCGAGGAAATCGCCGGCTGCGCACGGCGTGCAGGGCGCGAGATCGCGAGCCCGGCGGAAGCGCGGCAGATCTTCGGGACCACGCATTAGTTCGTCATTCCGGGGCGCGAAGCGAACCCGGAGTCTCGAGATGATTCCCCGGGGTGCAATTGCACCCCTTAGGTCTGGTCCTTCGGACCATCCCGGAATGACTTCCACGCGGATGGAGACAATATGACCAATCTCGCAGCAACTGGCGGTGTGCCCGGTCCAGGCCGCATCGGACGGGTCGCGATCGGCGACCTGCTGAAGCGCGCGGCGGCACGATTTCCCGATCGCGTCGCGCTGACGGACGGCGCGCGGCGGGTGACGTTCACCGAACTCGAACAGGATGCCAACCGCTTCGCCAATTATCTGGTGAAGCGTGGCCTCAAGCCCGGCGAGAAGATCTCCACCATCTGCAACAACTCGGTCGAATTCGTCAAAGCGCTGTTCGGCATTCACCGCGCCGGGCTGGTCTGGGTTCCGATCAACACCATGCTCGGCCCTGCCGACATGGACTACATCCTCGACCACGCCGGCGTTCGCTTCGCGCTGATCGACGACAACCTGCATGCACAGGACGATCGTCGCGCCGCGCTGGAAAAGCGCGGCGTGCAGATGATCGCGATTGATCTCGCCGGCAAGATCGCCGCGACCGGCCTGGAGAATTTCAACGACCTCATCAAGGGGCAATCCGACATCGAGCCGGATATCGACTTCGACGACCGCGATCTCGCGATGATCATCTACACATCAGGCACCACGTCGCGTCCCAAGGGCGCGATGCATTGCCATCTTGCGGTTGTCATGGCCGTGATGAGCAACGCGATTGAAATGAAGCTCGGCCGCGAAGACGGCATCACCGGGCAGTTTCCGCTGTTCCACTGCGCCGGCCATGTGCTGCTGCTGAGCTACCTGTCGGTCGGCGGCCGCATGGCGCTGATGCGCGGCTTCGATCCCGTGGTCTGCATGGAAGCCATCGTGCGGGACAGGCTGACGGTATTCGTCGGCCTGTCGCTGATGTACCAGGCGATCCTCGATCATCCGCGCCGCAAGGAGTTCGATCTCTCGGGCCTGCGGACCTGCATCTACACCATGGCCCCGATGGGCCGTCCGCTCTTGGAGCGTGCCATCGCCGATCTCTGCCCGAACTTCGTTCTGAGCAGCGGGCAGACCGAAATGTACCCGGCCACTACGATGTCGCAGCCGGACCGCCAGCTCGAACGCTTCGGCAATTACTGGGGCGAGTCGCTGATCGTCAACGAGACCGCGATCATGGACGACAACGGCAATCTGCTGCCGCGTGGGCAGGTCGGTGAACTCGTGCATCGCGGGCCGAACGTCATGATGGGCTACTACAAGGATCCCAAGGCCACCGAGGAGGCGCGCAAGTTCGGCTGGCACCACACTGGCGATCTCGCCCTGATCGACGAGCATGGCGAGGTGCTGTTCCTCGACCGCAAGAAGGACATGATCAAGTCCGGTGGCGAGAACGTCGCATCCGTGAAGATCGAGGAAACGCTGCTGGCGCATCCCGCCGTGCAGAACGCTGCCGTGGTCGGGCTGCCGCATCCACAATGGGGCGAGGCGGTGTCCGCTTTCGTCAAGCTGAAGCCGGGTGCGCAGGCCGATGAGGCCGGGATAGCCGAGCATTGCCGCAAGCATCTTGGCGGCTTCCAGGTGCCGAAGCTGATCCGGATTCTCGACGAGATGCCGATGACGGCGACAGGCAAGCTGCGCAAGGTGGAATTGCGGCAGACCTTCAGCGAACATTTCGCCGGGAAGTAGGACCGCAAATGGCCATCCTCGAATTGACCATCGCGACGGGCAGCGCTGCCTACAAGGCCAACCGTGACGGCATGCTGGCGCTGATTGCGCGAATGCGGTCGCTGGAGGATCGCGCGCGCGCGGCGTCGGCCGCCGCCAAGGACCGGTTCCACAAGCGGGGACAATTGCTGCCGCGGGAGCGCGTGGCGCTGGTGCTCGATCCCGGCGCGCCGTTCATCGAGTTGTCGACGCTCGCCGGCTACATGTTCGACGTGCCGGATGCGGGGAAGAGCGTCCCCGGCGGCGGTGTGATCGCGGGCATCGGCTTCGTTGCCGGCATCCGCTGCATGGTCAGCGCCAATGATTCCGGCATCGATGCCGGCGCGCTGCAGCCATACGGCCTCGACAAGACGTTGCGGGTGCAGGAGCTGGCGCTGGAGAACAAGCTGCCTTACGTGCAACTGGTCGAAAGCGCCGGCGCCAACCTGCTGCGCTACCGCGTCGAGGATTTCATCCGCGGCGGCAACATCTTTCGCAATCTGGCGCGGCTGTCGGCCGCCGGCCTGCCTGTCGTCACCGTGACGCATGGTTCATCGACGGCCGGCGGCGCCTACCAGACCGGGCTTTCCGATTACATCGTGATGGTCCGGGGGCGCACCCGGGCGTTTCTTGCCGGTCCGCCGCTGCTGAAGGCCGCGACCGGAGAGATCGCTACCGAGGAGGAACTCGGCGGCGCCGAGATGCACACCTCCATTTCCGGGCTCGGCGACTATCTGGCCGAGGATGACCGCGACGCGCTGCGGATCGCGCGCGATATCATGGCCAATCTGGAATGGGACCGACCGAAGCCGGCGGAAGCATCCTTCAAGCCACCGCGCTATGACGCCGAGGAATTGCTCGGCATCATGCCGATGGACCACAAGCGGCCGGTCGACATGCGGCAGGCGATCGCGCGCTTCATCGACGATTCCGATTTCACCGAGTTCGGCGCAAATTATGGGCCGGCCACCATATGCGGCCACGCCCGCATCGAGGGGCAGGCGATCGGCATCATCGCCAATAACGGTCCACTCGATGTGCCCGGCGCCAACAAGGCGACGCACTTCATCCAGGCCTGCTGCCAGTCGCGCACGCCGTTGCTGTACCTCAACAACACCACCGGCTACATGGTGGGCAAGGCCTATGAGGAAGCCGGCATGATCAAGCACGGCTCCAAGATGATTCAGGCAGTGACGTCGGCCACCGTGCCGCAGATCACGATCTATTGCGGGGCTTCGTTCGGCGCCGGCAATTATGGCATGTGCGGGCGCGGCTTCCATCCGCGCTTCTGCTTCTCCTGGCCCAACGCCAAGACCGCCGTGATGGGCGGCGAGCAGGCGGCCGAAACCATGGCGATCGTGACCGAGGCAGCAGCGGCCCGGCGCGGCAAACCGATCGAGAAGGAAAAGCTCGACGCCATGAAATCGCAGATTATCGGCGTGTTCGATGGCCAGATGGATGTGTTCTCGACCAGCGCACGCGTGCTGGATGATGGCGTGATCGATCCGCGCGATACCCGCAGCGTGTTGTCGGAAGTGCTGGCAATCTGCCGCGAGGCCGAGGCGCGCTCGCCGCAGCGGATGCAATTTTCGGTCGCGCGGCCATGAGCGGTGCAGAAATGAAGCGGACACCGTTCTTCAAGATCCTCATCGCCAACCGCGGCGAGATCGCGCTGCGGATCATGCGTACCGCGCGCCGGCTCGGCTATGGCGTGGTCGCGGTCTATTCCGACGCCGATCGCGACGCGCTGCATGTCCGCGAGGCCGATGTGGCTGTGCGGATCGGGGAGCCACTGCCGGCGCAATCCTACCTGCGGATCGACGCGATCATCGCCGCTGCCAAGACGAGCGGCGCCAGCGCGGTGCATCCGGGCTACGGGTTCCTCGCCGAGAACGAAGACCTGGCGCAGGCCTGCCGTGATGCCGGACTGGTCTTCATCGGGCCGTCGCCCGAGGCGATCCGGGCGATGGGCAACAAGGCCGGCGCCAAGGACATCATGCAGAAGGCCGGCGTGCCATGCGTGCCTGGCTATCAGGGCGCCGACCAGAGCGATGCCGTGATGCTGACGGAGGCCAGGAAGATCGGCTTCCCCGTCATGATCAAGGCCGTTGCCGGCGGTGGCGGGCGCGGCATGCGGCTGGTGCCGGATGCATCCGCGTTTCCGGATGCGCTGCGCAGCGCCCGGTCGGAGGCGCAGGGTGCTTTCGGCGACCCCACCGTGATCCTCGAACGCGCCATCGTCGATCCCCGCCACATCGAGATCCAGGTGTTCGGCGACCGCTACGGCAACGCCATTCATCTGGGCGAGCGCGATTGCTCGGTGCAGCGCCGGCATCAGAAACTGATCGAGGAAGCGCCATCGCCAAAGGTGACGCCGGAGTTGCGCGCGCGCATGGGCGCGGTCGCCGTCGCGGCGGTCAAGTCGATCGGCTACGAGGGCGCCGGCACGCTGGAATTCCTGCTCGATCAGCGCGGCGAATTCTACTTCATGGAAATGAACACGCGGCTGCAGGTCGAGCACCCCGTCACCGAGGCGGTCACCGGGCTTGATCTGGTCGAACTGCAGTTGCGGATTGCTGGCGGCGAGCCGCTTGGTCTTTGGCAGGACGACGTCAAATTCTCCGGTCACGCCATCGAGGTGCGGCTGTGTTCGGAGGATGCCAACCAGGATTTCATGCCGCAGTCCGGTCGGATGGATCTGTGGCAGATGCCGGAGGGTGTTCGCGTCGAGCACGCGCTGCAATCCGGTTCCGAGATTCCGCCGTTCTACGATTTCATGATCGCCAAGGTCATCAGCCACGGCGCTGACCGTGACGAGGCGCGGGGCAGGCTGATTTGCGGACTGGAGCAGACCGCGGCGTTCGGCGTCACCACCAATCAGGGGTTCCTGATTTCATGCCTGCGCCACCCAGGATTTGCCGCGGGCGAAGCGACCACGGCCTTCATCGGCAATCACCGCGACGAATTGCTGGCAGCGCGCGCTGACGACAAGGCCGAAGCCCGGTTGGCGGCCTTGCTGCTCTACGTCACCAACCCGCATGCGCCGCCGTGGCATGGCGGGCGCAGCCTGGCGGCGACGTTTCCGTTGACCACACGAATTGACCTCGGCCATGGCGTGCATGAGGTGGACATCGTGCGTGAGCGCGATGGGGGGTATGTCGCAAGCATTGCGGATGCTGAGCAGCGTTTCGAGATCGACGAACTTGGCCGCGATACGATCCGCTTCCGCACCGACGGCATCATGGAATCCGCGAAATTCCTCCGTGACGGCGACCGGCTTCATTTCCTGCATCGCGGTTCCACAATTGCCGTCCGCGACCTGACGCTCGCAGCGCCGGAATCTGCGGCGGCGGCGGGCGGCGACGGCAAGGTGCGGGCGGCGATGAACGGGCGCGTGGTGGCCGTACTGGTCAAGCCGGGCGAGCTTGTTGCGATCGGCCAGCCCGTGATGACGCTGGAAGCGATGAAGATGGAGCACGTGCACACGGCGGGCGTCGCCGGCACGGTTTCGGCCATTGACGTCGCCGAAGGCGAGCAGGTGACGACGGGGAAGATCGTCGTGGAGATCGCGGCGGCCGTTTAGCTGCTTTGCCCACCCGACGAATGCTACTCCGCCCGTCCCGTCCCGTCATTCAGCCAGCACGCCACCTCGTGCCGTTCCCCGGCTTCAGCCAGCGCCGGCCGCTCCATCTTGCAGCGATCCATCACGTAGCGGCAGCGGGTGTGGAAAGCGCAGCCGGACGGCGGGTTGATCGGGCTCGGGACGTCGCCGTCGATCATGGGCGCCAGCTTCTTCGCCCTGGGATCGGCGATCGGAACCGATGCCAGCAGCGCTTGCGTATAGGGGTGGCGCGGGTTCGCGAACAGTTCGGTCTTGTCCGCGATCTCGACGATCCGGCCGAGATACATCACTGCGACGCGATGGCTGATATGGGCGACGACGGCGAGGTCATGCGCGATGAACAAATAGGAGAAATCGTTCTTGCGCTGCAGGTCGATCAGCAGATTGATCACTTGCGCCTGGATCGAGACGTCGAGCGCCGACACCGGTTCGTCGCACACGATCAGGCTCGGCCCGAGCGACAGCGCGCGCGCGATGCAGATGCGCTGCCGCTGTCCGCCGGAGAATTGATGCGGATAGTTCTTCATCTGGTCCGCCCGCAGGCCGACCTGGGCGAACAGTTCGGCGACCCGTTCCTGCTGCGCGCGGCCGGTGGCGAGGCCGTGTACGGCGAGCGGCTCGCCCACGATGTCGCCTGCGGTCATGCGCGGATTGAGCGAGGCGAACGGGTCCTGGAACACGATCTGCATCGAGCGGCGATGCGGCCGCATCTCCGCCTTGCTCAGGCCGGTGATATCGGTGCCGTGGAGCTTGATGGCGCCGCTGGACGGCTCCACCAGCCGGAGCACGGTGCGCGCGACCGTCGACTTGCCGCAGCCGGATTCGCCGACCAGCCCGAGCGTCTCGCCCTTCTGGACGGAAAAGCTGACGCCGTCGACGGCGTGCACGGTGCCGACGCGGCGCCGCAGCACGCCGCCGCGCACCGCGTAATGCTTGACGAGATCGGTAACTTCCAGCAGCGGGCGTTGCTCCGTCATGACGCCGCCACCGTTTCCGCGGCGAGCCAGCACGCCGCAAAGTGATTGCCGGCGAATTCCTGCAGCGGCGGATACTCGGCGCGGCAGCGGTCGATGGCGAGGCTGCAGCGCGGTGCAAAGGCGCAGCCCGGCGGCAGGTTGGTCAGCGACGGCACCATGCCCGGAATTTCATTGAGCCGCGCATCGGTCCTGGCGCCGAACGATATCACCGCCGGCATCGAGGCCATCAGGCCGCGCGTATAGGGGTGCATGGGGTTGTCGAACAGATCCTCGACGGTCGCCTCCTCGACCTTCTTGCCGGCATACATCACGATGACGCGCTGGGCGGTCTGCGCCACCACGCCCAAGTCATGGGTGATCAGGATCAGGCCGGTGCCGAGGGTCTTCTGCAGATCGACGATCAATGCCAGAATCTGCGCCTGGATCGTGACGTCGAGCGCGGTGGTTGGTTCGTCCGCGATCAGCAGCGTCGGCCGGCACGCCAGCGCCATCGCGATCATCGCCCGCTGCCGCATGCCGCCGGACAATTGATGCGGATATTCCTGCGCCCGGCGTTCCGGTTCCGGGATGCGGACGAGACGCAGCATCTCGACCGCCTTTGCCCAGCACTCCCTCGATGTCATGTCCTGGTGCAGGCGGAGCACCTCGGCGATCTGGTCGCCGATCCGCATCACCGGGTTGAGCGAGGTCATCGGCTCCTGGAAGATCATCGATATCCGGTTGCCGCGGATCTTGCGCATCTCGGCCTCATCGAGACGGAGCACGTCGGTCCCTTCCAGCGTCACCGAGCCGCCGACCACCCGGCCGGGCGGGTCGGGCACCAGCCGCATTACCGACAGCGCGGTCACGCTCTTGCCGCAGCCGGACTCGCCGACGATCGCCAGCGTCTCGCCGCGGCGCACCGTGAACGACACGTCGTCGACCGCCCGGAACAGCCCGGAATTGGTGAAGAACACCGTCTTCAGGTTCTTCACGTCGAGAACCGTCTCTCCCGCCCGTGCCTCGGTCATCAGCCGCGCTGCCTCGGATCGAGGATGTCGCGGAGCGCATCGCCGAACAAATTGGTGCCGAACACCGCAAGGCTGATGGCGACGCCAGGGAAGATCACCAGCCACGGCGCGGTGCGGACATATTCCGCCGCCGATTCCGACAGCATGCGTCCCCAGGACGGATAGGGTTCGGGAATGCCGAGCCCGAGGAACGACAGCGAGGCCTCGGTGAGGATCGTCGAGCCGAGCTGTGCGGTCGCCAGCACGATCAGCGGCGCCAGCGTGTTGGGCAGGACGTGGCGGAACGCGATGCGGAACTCGCTCATGCCGATCGACTTGGCGGCCTCGACGAACGGCTGCTCGCGCAGCGCCAGCGTGTTGGCGCGGATGACGCGGGCCACCGTCGGGATCAGCGGGATCGCAATCGCGATGATCACGTTCGGCAGCGAGGGACCCAGCGCCGCCGTCATCACCAGCGCCAGCACCAGCAGCGGCAGCGCCTGCAGGATGTCCGTGATGCGCTGGAACACCAGATCGACCCAGCCGGACAGGTAGCCGGACGCGAGACCCACGAGCACGCCGATCGAGGATCCCAGCAGGGTCGCGCCGATGCCGACGGCAAGCGATATCCGCGCGCCGTGAATGATGCGGCTCCAGACGTCGCGGCCGAACGAATCCGTTCCCATCCAGTGCTGCGCGCTCGGCGAAGCCAACCGGTGTGTAGCGTCGACGCTGAGCGGATCATAGCGGCAGATCAGGTCAGCCGAGATCGCCATCCAGACGAACAGCACCATGATGATGAGGCCGATCGTACCCAGCATGTAACGCTGGGCGAGGAATGCCAGCCGACGCCAGCCATGCGTCGAGTGGGCGCCGGCCCGTCGCAGCTCGTTGTCGAAGTTGATTGAGACCAAGCGGCGGCTCCTAGTCGGTATAGCGAATGCGCGGATCGATCACGGCGTAAAGCATGTCGACGGTGAAGTTCGCGACCACGACGACCACGGCGATCAGCATCACGAGGTTCTGCACGATCGGGTAATCGCGCCAGCGCAGCGCCTCGACCAGGAAGCGGGCGACGCCGGGGATATTGAACACGGTCTCGGTGACGATCAGCCCGCCGATCAGGAACGCTGCCTCGATGCCGATCACGGTAATAACCGGAAGGATCGCGTTCTTCAGCGCATGGCGATAATTGACCGAGGTTTCGGAGGCGCCCTTGGCGCGCGCGGTGCGGATGTAATCCTGACGCAGGATTTCGAGCATCGAGGAGCGGGTGATGCGCATGGTCAGCGCCGCGCTGCGAAAGCCGACCGCCATGGCCGGCACGGCGTAGATCGCGAAGGCCTCGGTCCAGGTCTTCGGGTCAGGATTGTAGATCGGCATGGTTCCGAACAGCGATACCGACGCCATCAGGATCAGGAGGCCGAGCCAGAACGAAGGCAGCGACAGGCCGCTCAGGCTGACGACGCGCAACGTATAGTCCAGCCGCGAGCCCTGATGGACCGCGCTGATGACGCCCAGGGGAATGCCGATCGAAGCGGAGAACAGCAGCGCCAGCGCCGCCAGCCGCGCCGTGATCGGGATGCGCGGCAGGATCTCCTGCAGCGCGGGTTTTTCCGACACGTAGGAGTAGCCGAGATCGCCGTGCAGCAGCCCGCCGATCCAGTGCAGATACTGCACGTAGATCGGCAGGTTGAGGCCAAGTTCCTTTTCGAGATTGGCCTTGTCGGTCGGATCGACGAAGCCTGCCGCATCGAACAGGATATCGACGATGTTGCCGGGGACGACGCGCAGCAGCACGAAGATGATGATCGAGATTCCGATCAGGGTCACGAGCATCAGGACGAGGCGTCGCACGATGTAAGCAAACACCCTGGCTATCCCTTCTGGTCCGCTTCGCCGCTGATCGGCGTTACTTGTCCATCCAGACGTCCTCGTAGCGGTAGCCATTATAGGAGCTGTTCACCATGATGGTGATGCCCTTGACGTAAGGCTGCCAGCAGGAGCCCGACCGGCTGTGGAAGATGATTGGTCGGGCCACGTCTTCCTGAAGCTTCTTGTCGATTTCCCAGACCAGCTTCTTGCGCTTGGCGGCGTCCTTTTCCATCGACTGCTGGTCGAACAGCTTCTCGATTTCCCTGTTGCAGTAGTTGGTGTAGTTCCGCTCCGAGCCGCAGGCGTAGTTCTCGTAGAACGACTGATCGGGATCGTCGACGGCGTTGCCGGTAAGGTTGAGGCCGAGCGAGTAGTCCTTGCGGGCGACCTTCGGGAACCATTGCGCGGTGTCGACGACTTCGAGCTCGCCGTCGATATAGATGCTCTTGATCTGATCGATCAGGATGACGGCCGGATCGCGGTAGATCGGGATATTGCGGGTGGCGACCTTGACGGCAAGACGCTTGTCCGGGCCGTAGCCCGCCTTCTGCATCAGCTTGCGCGCTTCTTCGCGGTTGGCGTTGATATCAGGGCCGTATCCCGGGATGGTTTCCAGCATCTCCTTCGGCATCGACCACAGGCCCGCCGGCGCCGGCAGCATGGTGCCGCCGATATCCGCCTGTCCCTCGAACATGATCGAAACGAACGCCTTGCGATCCAGCGCCAGCGCCAGCGCGCGGCGGATGTCGAGATTGTCGAACGGCGGCGCGGACGAATTGACGATGATGTTCGTGGATACGTTGTTCGGCTCCACCACGCACACCGCGTTGGGCGCCTGCGCCTTCACCTCCTTGAGCAGCGGTATCGACACTTCGGTCGGGAAGGTCATGTCGAACTTGCCGGAGACAAATCCGAGGATCGCCGTCGAGCGGTTGGTGATGATGGTGAATTCGATGCCGTCGAGATGCGGCAGGCCCTTCTTGAAGTAGTCGGGGTTCCTGGTGAGCTTGATCGAATTCGTTGGCCTTGAACTCCACGAACTTGAACGGGCCGGTGCCGACCGGCTTGGTGCGCATGTCGCCCGGCGAGACGTGGCACGGATAGACCGGCGTGTAGCCGGAGGCGAGCAGCGTCAGCAACGCCGGCTGCGGCCGCTTCAGGTTGAACGACGCCTCGAAATCGCCAGATGTCGTGACGTCCTCGACCTGGTCGTACCAGGACTTCCGCGGGTTCTGGCGGAACTTCTGCTGCGACTTGCCCATCAGCATGTCGAATGTGCACTTGACGTCGGCGGACGTGAACGGCTTGCCGTCGTGCCACTTGACGCCCTGTCGAAGCTTGAAGGTCAGCTTCTTGTTGTCGCCGCTCCAGGCCCAGCTCTCGGCAAGGTCCGGGACGATGGAGTCCTGGCTGTTCTGCGCGACATCCTGCTTGAACACGACCAGATTATTGAAGACCGGCATGAAGGGAATGTTGACGGAATAGGTCGCCCCTTCGTGGATTGAGGCGCTGCCGGGGCTGTCGCGGTGGTAGACCTTCAGAATTCCGCCCTGCTTCGGCTCCGCTGCCGATGCAGTTTCGTAAGCCGGCAGCAACAACAAAGCTGCGGCGGCAAGCGTTCGCACGCTCCGCATGGTGTCCCCTCCACAATATTCGGTCTCAATCTGGCCGATTGGCACGAACGATAGCATGACGGCGCGTTCCCGCAACCAGCCATGCCGCTGCAGGGATCGGCAATTCGGACTAAATTAAACTCCGCGCGGCGGAACGAGTGATGGCTCAGCGGTGACTTGCATGAAACCTGGCCGCCCCGCTGCGACGCGGCCATCGCCTGCGATGATGCACTGCACCACGATGGCCTGCATCTTCATGCAGCGACAGGCGTGCGGTTCCGGGACGATGCGCCTCACACGATGCGCGAGGTCTTGTTGCCCCAATAACGATCGCGCAACAGCCGCTTGTAGAGTTTGCCGGTCGGAAGCCGCGGCAATTCCGCCTCGAAGTCGATCGAGCGGGGCACTTTCTGCCGCGACAGCGACTGGCTGCAGAACGCAATCAGTTCATCGGCCAGATCCGGCCCCGGCGAAACCCCCGGCATCGGCTGGACCACCGCCTTCACCTCCTCGCCGAGATCGGGATTGGGTACGCCGAACACCGCAGCGTCGGCGATCTTGGGATGGGTGATCAGCAGGTTTTCGCATTCCTGCGGATAGATGTTGACGCCGCCGGAGATGATCATGAAGGTCGCGCGGTCGGTCAGGTACAGATAGCCGTCATCGTCGACATAGCCGACGTCGCCGACCGTGCTCATGCTGCCGTCGGCGGAACGGGCTTCCTGCGTCTTGCCCGGGTCGCTGAAATATTCGAACGGCGTGGCGGTCTTGAACCATACCGTGCCCGCCGTGCCGATCGGGCACGGTTGCATGTTCTCGTCGAGAATATGCAGGTCGCCGAGCAGCACCTTGCCGACGGTGCCGCGATGGGCCAGCCATTGCTCGCTGTTGCAGGCGGTGAATCCAAGTCCTTCGGTGGCGCCGTAATACTCGTGGATGATCGGCCCCCACCATTTGATCATGTCGTCCTTGACGGCGGCGGGGCAGGGCGCTGCCGCATGGATGGCGATCTCGAGCGACGAGAGGTCGTATCGCCGGCGGATGTCCTCCGGCAGTTTCAGCATCCGCGAGAACATCGTCGGCACCAGTTGGGTATGCGTAATGCCCCATTTCTCCACGAGCTCGAGATAACGCTCGGGATCGAAGCTTTCCATGATGATGACGGTGCCGCCGCTGCGGATCGTCAGGTTGACGGCGGCCTGCGGCGCTGAATGGTACAGTGGCGCAGGCGACAGATAGACCATGCCTTCGCGGTAGTGCCAGAGCTTCTGCAGGAAATCGAACAGCGGCAATTGTTGTCCGGGCGGGACATTTTCCAGCGGCCGCAGGATTCCCTTCGGCCGGCCGGTGGTGCCGGACGAATAGAGCATGGCGGTGCCGTTGCTCTCGTCGGCGATCGGCGTCTTCGGCAGGCCCGCCGTGGCTTGTTGCAGGCCGACGATGCGATCGCTTTCGCCCTCGCCATCGGCGACGATGCAAAGCTCGACCTTGGGGCATTCCTTCAGCGCCTCGCGCGCAATGTCGAGCTTCGCTTTCGAGGTAATGAGGATGCGCGACTGGCTGTTGGTGAGAATGTAGGCGAGTTCTGCCGATGTCAGGTAGGAGTTCACGCAGGTAAAATACAGCCCGCTTCGCTCGCCGGCGCCGCAGGCCTCCAGGTAGCGGTTGTTGTTCTCCATGAAGATCGAATAGTGGTCGAGCCGTTTCAGGCCGCGGTTGCGAAACAGATGCGCCAGCCGGTTCGAGCGGGCTTCCAGTTCGCGATAGGTTACCGCCTCGCCTGTTGACGCCATGATGAAGGCGGGCTGAAGCGGACGAAGATGCGCATGCTTGCCGGTGTACATCTTGGATCAGGTCTCCTCATGCCGTCATGTCGAGTATCTCACGCACCTGCGCCGGGCCGTCGATCTTGCGCGGATTGCGCGGCACCCAGGGCGTCGCCATGGCCTGCGCGGCGATGCGGTCGAAATGCTCGGGACCGACATTGACCTCGCGCAGGCTGCGCGGCATGCCGAGGCCGCGAATGAAATTGTCGAGTACGTCGCCGGCATCCTCGTCCGGATGGCCCATTGCGGCTGCGACCTGCGCCTGCTGGGCGGCATTGGCGGGCTTGTTCCAGCGCATCACCGAAGGCAGCATCACGCAGGAGGTGTAGCCGTGCGGCACGCCGAACTCGGCGCCGAGCACGTAGCCGATGCCGTGGCTGGCGCCCATCGGCACGCCGGAGGCGAGCGGCCCGGTCGAAAGCCAGGTCCCGATCTGGCAATCCAGCCGCGCGTCGAGATCGCCGCCATCGGCCTTCACCCGCGGCAGCGCCCGCGTCAGCATCGCAAGCCCCTTCAGCGCCTGGGCGTCGCCATAGGGATGCGCCTCGCGCGAGCAGATGCCCTCGGCGCAATGGTCGACCGCGCGAATGCCCGTCGACAGCCACAGCCATTCCGGCGTATGCGCGCCGAGCCAGGGATCGAGGATGGTTGCGCGCGGCATCAGCAGCGGATGGCGCAACGCCTCCTTGACCCTGGTCTTCTCATTGGTGACGCCGGCCGTGGCCGAAAATTCGCCGCCGGCAATCGTGGTCGGCACGCTGATCTGGCGTACCGTCGGCGGCGCGAGTTGCGGCGAGGGGCCGCGCCCGGACCGGATACGGTCGATGTCGTCGGGGTGACGAATATCGTTGGCGAGACATAGCTGCACCGCCTTGGCCCCGTCGGTGATCGAACCGCCGCCGACCGTGACGATGATGTCGGCATTTGCGGCGCGGGCCTGTTCGCTGGCAGCGATCACCGCCGCCCGTGGGGTATGCGGCGGCATCGCGTCGAATAGGGCGACGCAGCGCGGTCCAAGCGCGCGGCGGATGTTGGCGATGGCGTCGGTTTCGCGGTTGAGGGTGCCACTGACCATCAGGAACGCGCGCCTGGCGCGAAGACGGTCCAATTGCTCGACGATCGCCTCGGATGCCGGTCGTCCGAACACGACCTCGTCCATAGCGCCGAATACGACACGCCCAGCCTGCACGCTTGTCCTCCCCGGACATCACTGGCCTGTTGTCGGCCTTGACCACAGGTTAGCGGAGGAAATCCGGCCCGTCATGTCCGAAGATGCGGGAGCGTGGACCAACGCGCTGGTCTGAGGCTGTCGCGCCCCGTGACACGGCAATTTCATGGCCGCGCAGGGCGCGCGCGCAAGGGATGCATAACGATTGTGCTTGATCCATGCCGGTTCTTGATCAGACTGGCAAGCGACCACATCTGTGGCCTCCACCAAGTTCCACAGAAGCCGTTCTCATCGGTCGGACGTCGAGAAGTGCAGGGGGAGATGGGGTTTGAGCGCAACTGAGCCATCGGGTCGTCCGGCTGCGCCGGCAGGCACTCGCGATCGCTTCCTTCGTTGCTTCGGATGGTTGACGCCGCTGGTTGCGCTGACCCTTTCCGCCTGCGGCGACAAACCGCCGCAACCGGCGGCCGCGGCGCCGCCGGCCGTGACGGTCGCGCAGCCGACCAAGCGCACCGTCACGGACTGGGATGAATTCACCGGCCGCTTCGAGGCGATGCAGGAAGTTCAGGTTCGGGCCCGCGTCGGCGGCTTCGTGACGTCAGTCGAATTTCGTGACGGCGGCATCGTGAGGACCGGCGATCTGCTCTATGTGATCGACGCCCGTCCGTTCGAGGCGATCGCCGAACAGGCCGATGGCCAATTGGCGGATGCGCGGGCGAAGGCGGAACTCGCCCGGCGCGAACTCGACCGCGCCTTGACCCTGAACCAGACCCAGGCGGTATCGGATTCCATCGTCGATCAGCGCCGCCAGACCCTGCAGGCGGCGCGGGCCGCGGAAATGCAGGCGGAGGGCGCGCTCAAGGCGGCCAAGCTCAATATCGAATTTACCCATGTGATCGCGCCGATCACCGGCCGCGTGAGCCGGCATCTCGTGACCCCCGGCAATCTCGTGCAGGGCAGCGATGGCGGCGCCACGCTGCTCACCTCGATCGTTTCGCTCGACCCGATCTACATCTATTTCGACGTCGACGAGGCGACCTACCAGAAAAACAGCCGGCTCTGGGCCGAAGGCAAGCGGCCGAGTTCGCGCGACACGCCGAACCCCGTGCAGGTGGCGCTCACCGGCGAGACCAGGCCTTCGCACGACGGCAAGATGGACTTCCTCGACAACCGCCTTGACGCCTCGACCGGCACGTTGCGCAGCCGCGCAGTGATCCCGAACAAGGACCTGTCGATCCTGCCCGGCCAGTTCGGTCGCGTTCGGCTGATCGGCAGTGCGCCCTACGAAGCCCTGCTGCTGCCGGATACGGCGATTGCGACCGACCAGTCGCGCAAGATCGTTTTCGTGGTCAAGGACGACAACACGGTCGAGGCCAGGCCCGTCATGCTCGGGCCTCTCGACGACGGTCTGCGCGTGATCCGCGAAGGCATCAAGGCGGAGGACCGCGTCATCGTCGACGGACTGCAGCGTGCGCGCGTGGGAGCCAAGGTGACCCCGCAGACCGCCGACAGCAAGCCCGCCGGTGGCAAGACATGAACCTCGGCCGGCTCTCCATCAACCAGCCGATCCTCGCGATGGTGCTGTCGATCGTGCTGCTGATCGTCGGCGCGATCGCCTACACCACGCTGCCGGTTTCGGAATATCCGCAAGTGGTGCCGCCGACGGTGGTCGTCACCACGCAATATCCCGGCGCCTCCGCGCAGACCGTGTCCGATACCGTCGCTGCGCCGATCGAGCAGGAGATCAACGGCGTCGAGGACATGCTGTATCTCTACAGCCAGGCGACCTCGAACGGTCAGTTGACGATAACCGTCACCTTCAAGCTCGGCACCGATCTCGACAAGGCCCAGGTGCTGGTCCAGAACCGTGTCGCGATCGCGCAGCCGCGGCTGCCCGAGGAGGTTCAGCGCAACGGCGTCGTCACCCGCAAGAACAGTCCCGACATCCTGATGGTCGTGTTCATGTTGTCGCCGGACGACACGTTCGACCAGCTCTACATCTCCAATTACGCGCTGCTGCAGGTCCGCGACCAGCTGCTGCGGCTCGACGGCGTCGGCGACATCCAGATCTTCGGTGCGCGCGATTATTCGATGCGGCTGTGGCTCGATCCCGAAATGATCGCATCGCTGGGCATGACCGCGGGCGAGGTGGTGGCGGCGGTCCGGGCGCAGAACGTGCAGATCGCCGGCGGCCAGATCGCGGAACCGCCGATCGCCGACCGCGCGTTTTCGCCGAACCTCACCTTCACCGGCCGGCTGAAGGATCCGAAGCAGTTCGAGGATATCGTCGTGAAGGCCGGCGCCGACGGCCGTATCGTGCGGTTGCGCGATGTCGCACGCATCGAACTCGGTGCGCTGGCCTATACGACCAACAGCTTCCTGCTGCGAAAGTCCGCGGTCGCCATGCTGGTGACCCAGCGCCCGGGCTCGAACGCGCTTGGCGACCGCAAAGAACATTTCCACCACCATGGAGCGATCTGAAGACGAGCTTTCCGAAAGGGCTCGACTACAACATCGGCTACAACCCGACCGAATTCATCGCGCAGTCGGTGAGCGAGCTGATCAAGACGATCTACGAGGCCATGGTGCTGGTCGTGATCGTGGTGCTGGTGTTCCTGCAGGGCTGGCGGCCGGCCATCATTCCCATCATCGCCATTCCGGTTTCGCTGGTCGGCACGTTTGCCGTGATGGCGGCGCTTGGATTCTCGATCAACAATCTGACGCTGTTCGGCCTGGTGCTCGCGGTCGGCATCGTCGTCGACGACGCGATCGTGGTGGTCGAGAACGTCGAGCGCCATCTCGAGCATGGCATGAGCCGTCGCGACGCGGCGCTGCGGACCATGGAAGAGGTCGGCGGCGCGCTGGTCTCGATCGCGCTGGTGCTGTGCGCGGTGTTCGTGCCGACCGCGTTTCTCGGCGGCATTTCCGGGCAGTTCTTTCAGCAGTTTGCCGTCACCATTGCAGTCGCGACCGCGATTTCCTGCTTCTGTTCGCTGACGCTTTCGCCGGCGCTGGCCTCGATGATCCTGCAGCCGCACGGCGAGAAGCGTCCGCCGGCAAGCTGGAATTTCATCGCGCGCGGCTGGAGCGCGTTCACGGGCGTCTTCAATCGCGTCTTCGACCGGCTGTCGCATGGTTACGGCAACGCCGCCGATTTCGTGATCCGGCACTCGGCGGTGATGCTCGTGGTCTATGCGGCGCTGATCGGCAGCGCCGGCTGGCTGTCTGGCGACGACGCCGCAGGGCTTCATCCCGGCGCAGGACCGCGGCTACGTCATCATCTCGGTGCAGCTGCCGGGCGCCGCCTCGCTGGCGCGCACGACCGAAATCGTCCGGCGAGATCGAAAAGATCGCGCTCGACACGCCGGGCATCATCCGCGTTGCCGCCTTCGCAGGCTTCTCGGGCGCGACCCGAACGCAGGCGAGCAATGCCGCGGCGCTGTTCCCGGTGTTCGATGAGCCGGAAGCGCGCCACAAGAAGGGCCTGTCCGCCAATGCGATCGCCAACGAGCTGCGCAAGCGGCTGGCGAGCATTCAGGGCGCCTTCATCATCGTGATCCCGCCGCCCGCCGTGCCGGGTATCGGTACCGGCGGCGGCTTCACCATGCGCATCCAGGACCGGCAGGGCCGCGGCTCGGAGATGCTGGCTGCGGCCACCGACGAACTGGTCGGCGCGGCGCGCAAGGCGCCGGGCCTCACCTCGGTGTTCTCACCCTTCACCGCCAACACGCCGCAATTGTTCGTCGATATCGATCGCGTCAAGGCGCAGAAGCTCGGCGTGCCGATCGCAAACATCACCGATACGATCCAGACCTATTTCGGCTCGTCCTATGTCAACGACTTCAACCTGTTCGGCCGCACCTACCACGTCACCGCGCAGGCCGATCTGCCGTTCCGCAAGGAGAGCGCCGACCTTGCGCGGCTGCGCACCCGCAACGCCGCCGGCGACATGGTGATGCTCGGCAGCGTGGTGGATTTCCGCGACGTCTCCGGACCCGACCGCGTCGCGCGCTACAATCTCTATCCCGCGTCCGAGCTGCAGGGCGACACGCTGCCGGGCACCAGCTCCGCGACCGCCATCGACATCATGAAGAAGCTCGCGGAAGATACCCTGCCGAGCGGCTTCTCCTTCGAATGGACCGACCTGTCCTACCAGCAGGTCACCGGCGGCAACACCGGCCTCTACGTGTTTCCGATCTGCGTGCTGTTCGTGTACCTGGTGCTGGCCGCACAATATGGCAGCTGGAGCCTGCCGTTCGCGGTGATCCTGATCGTCCCGATGTGCCTGCTCGCAGCCACCATCGGCGTGCGGATCATGGGGCAGGACGTCAACATCCTGACCCAGATCGGTTTCGTGGTGCTGGTGGGCTTGGCGGCCAAGAACGCGATCCTGATCGTCGAGTTCGCGCGCGATATCGAGCTCGAGGGCAAGGCGCGGCTGGAGGCGGTGATCGAAGCCTGCCGCCTGCGGCTGCGGCCGATCCTGATGACCTCGTTCGCGTTCATTCTCGGCGTGCTGCCGCTGGTGATCTCGACCGGCTCGGGGTCCGAGATGCGTCAGGCGGTCGGCGTCGCCGTGTTCTTCGGCATGATCGGCGTCACGCTGTTCGGCCTGATCTTCACGCCGATCTTCTACGTGATCGTGCGGAACCTTGCCGATGGCAAGCGGTCCAAGCAGCCGGAGAATTCTGCTGCGGCTTGAGATCCGTCATTCCGGGGCACGACGAAGTCGCGAACCCGGAATCGATCGTCGACTAAAGTTCCCAATACTTTTGGCTTACCCGAAATGGATGGGCAGGTCCGGGGTTATTGAATAGTGTTGGCAGGTTCCTCTGACAGAAACTTCCGGGAGAAAATAATGAAAGCGGGATTGTTGGCCGCCGTTGCGGCGGGTGGTCTTTTGCTCGCGGCGCCTGCATCGGCGCAGGGTGTGAAGATCGGCATTCTGAATGACCAGTCGGGCGTCTATGCCGATTATGGCGGCAAGTGGTCGTTCGAGGCGGCCAAGATGGCGGCCGAAGATTTCGGCGGCGAAGTGCTCGGCCAGAAGATCGAAATCATCTCCGCCGATCACCAGAACAAGCCGGATCTCGGCGCTGCCATTGCGCGGCGCTGGTACGAGGTCGAAGGGGTCGACATGATCACCGAGCTGACGACCTCTTCGGTTGCGCTCGCGATCCACGAACTGTCGAAGCAGATGAAGAAGATCGACATTGTCGTCGGCGCGGCGACCTCGCGTCTCACCGGCGACGCCTGTCAGCCCTACGGCTTCCACTGGGCCTATGACACCCACGCCCTGGCATTCGGCACCGGCGGCGCGCTGGTGGAAGCCGGCGGCGATAGCTGGTTCTTCATGACCGCCGATTACGCCTTCGGCCACGCGCTGGAGAAGGACACCAGCGACTTCGTCAAGGCGAAGGGCGGCAAGGTGCTGGGCGCGGTCCGCATTCCGCTCAACACCGCGGACTTCTCCTCGTTCCTGCTGCAGGCGCAGAGTTCGAAGGCGAAGGTCATCGGCCTCGCCAATGCCGGCCTCGACACCACCAACTCGATCAAGCAGGCGGCGGAATTCGGCATCGTCAAGAGCGGCCAGAAACTCGCCGGCCTGTTGCTGACGCTGGCCGAAGTCCACGGCCTCGGCCTCGAAGCGTCGCAGGGCCTGGTGCTGACGGAAGGCTACTACTGGGATCGCGACGACAAGAGCCGCGACCTCGCCAACCGCTTCTTCAAGCGCACCGGCCGGATGCCGAACATGATCCAGGCCGGCACCTATTCGGCGACGCTGCAATATCTGAAGGCCGTGAAGGCGGCCGGCACCAAGGATACCGAGGCCGTCGCCAAGAAGCTGAAGGAGCTTCCGGTCGACGACCTGTTCGCGCAGGGCGGCAAGGTGCTGGAAAACGGCCGCATGGTGCACGACCTCTATCTGTTCGAGGTCAAGAAGCCCTCGGAATCAAAGAAGCCGTGGGACTACTACAAGCAGCTCGCCGTGGTCCCCGGCGACAAGGCCTTCCCGGCCGCGAAGGATTCCGGCTGCCCGCTGGTGAAGTAAGCCGCTCCGTCCAGCCATGACGGCGCGCGGCCACGCTCATCCTCCCCTGGAGGGGCAGAATCGGTTCGCATGAAATGCGAACCGAGGTGGGGTGACGGTCCCTCAACATCCAACAGTGCTGTGGGTGGCAAAGCGAAGCGTGCCCACCATCTCGCAGGTCGTTCGCTGATCGATGGTGGGCACGTCGCTTCGCTCCTCTGCCCACCCTACGGGTCCTATCGTCCGTGCTTTCGCAGTGCTTCGCAGGGACGGAAAACTTGGGTCCATCTACTTTGCATGGGGTTGTTTTCGATATTTTGTGTCCGGGCGGCTCAATAGCCCGTCATTTCCAGATATCCCACCCCGGCATGGCTGCCGGCGAATCGGATCGGGCCTTCCCAGTACGGAAAACTCGTCCCCATCCAGCTCCTTGCATTGAGCGGCGTGCATTCGATCGACAAGGCGAGCCTGGGCACCGCGATGCGCCAGGTGGTCGGGATTTTTCTTCCCTCGATCTCGGTGAAGGCGACGGGCGTCATGGCGATGTCGGCGGAGGCGAGCTGTTCGTTGCTGCCGTCGCGCGCGATCCATTTGCCGGAGCTGTAATGCTGGCCGTCGGTCTGGCGCATCCGGTACAGCATCAGCTTGTTCCCGGCATCGAAATGCAGTGAGAGCCAGTCCCAGCCGCTCTGGTCCGAGGCCAGCGGCTGGCTGCTCCACTCGCGATCGAGCCAGGCCAGCCCGGTTACTTCGACAGGCTTGTCGTCGATGGTGATGCTGCCCTTCGCCGTGTAATGCGGCTGGCTGTAGTAGTACGACGCCTGCTCGCGCAGGGATTTGCGGCTGTAGCCGCCGTCACCCTGCAGCACCAGCGGGCGATCCGCATCGAGGCGCAGCGCATAGCTGAAGTCGGCGCCGGATGCGCTCAGTTCGAGCGGCGCGAGATTGGTATCGTCCATCCCGTCGAGCCCGCGCATCTGCCACGCATCGATCCAGGCGCGGAACGGCTTTGCTTCTGCGCCGGCCTGACCAACGCCGCCCCGCGCGAACGACTGGCTGACACGATGCGTATCAGCGCGGGTGACCGCGGCGTGGCCCATCCAGATCTGCTGGCTGGCCCAGCCCTCGCGCGGCGGGCCCGGCGCCATCGCCTGTCGAAACAAGGTCCACTGCGCGCCATAGGCCACGCCGCGCACGTCAGTCGAGGTTAGCCGTCACGTACCACCATTCGATGCGAAATTCCGGATGCGGGCCGTGATCGGCAGGGAAGGCAAATGTCCTGCCGGGAACGACCGTCGCGAACCCGTCGGCGCTCTCGCCGAGCCCGGCAAAGCCCTGCGCCAGAGCGCTGCTGCCGAGGCCGGCGAGGAGGGCGCTGCCGAGCAGGCCGCGCCGGGTGATCGGGCCGCTACCGCTCATTGGCAAAGATCCTGATCAGGCTGGCCGGCTGCATGCGCGCCAGCCTGAGAACCGGCAGCGCCGCTGCCGCCAGCGCTGCCGCCATGGCGACGCCGACGAGCCAGAGCAGGTGCATCGGGAAGACGTGGAACGGCAGCCGCCAGCCGAACGCCTTGACGTTGACGATGGCGAGCAGGCACCACGCCACCAATAGACCCAGCGGAAGCGCGAAGGCGGCGGTGATCAGCGCCATCGACATCGTCTTGAGCAGTTCGATCGCGGCGAGACGCCGCCGCGTGATGCCGATCGCCCATAGCGGCGCCAGTTGCGGCAGCCGGGAGTTGGCAAGCGTCAGCAGGCTGGTCAACAGCGCGACGCCGGCGACGCCGAGCGTGAACGCGTTCAGCGCGGCGGTCACCGCAAAGGTGCGGTTGAATATCCGTTTCGACTCCGCCTTCACCACCGCCTGATCCGCAACGTTGCGGTCATCGAGCGCAAACTTCTCCTTCAGCGCCGCGATCAGCGGCGGGATATCCTGCGGTGCGACGCGCAACCCCATGCGCGTCAGCGGAATGCCCGGAAAGCGTCGCGTCAGCGCGGCGAAGTTGACCGTGATCTGGCCCTTGGGATTGCCGTAATCGGCATAGATGGCGATCACCCGGAGCGGCCAGCTTCCGCCCGGTGCGGGGACGTCGATCAGGTCGCCGACAGAGAGGTGCAGGCGTCGCGCGAGTTGTTCGCTGATGAAGGCGGCATCGCCGGGGCGCAGCCTGTTCCAGGCGCCGTCGATCGATTCCAGCAGCGGCCAGTTGTCCCTGTAGGTGGCGTGGTCGGGAAGCCCCAGCACCTCGACGGGTGCGCCCGCCATTTGCGTATCGGCGCGGCCGCCGGGCAGGATCGCCTCGACCTCGGGGCGCTCGCGCAGCCATGCCTTGATTTCTGCGGCCTGCGCGTCACTGGCCGCGTTGACATAGACATCCGCCGCCAGACGGCCGTCGAGCCAGACCAGGAAGGTGCGGTTGAAACTCGCCACCATGGTGGAGACACCGACATTGACGGCCAGCGCGAGCAGCAGCGCCATCAAGGCGAGCGACAGTCCGGATAATTGCTGGCGGCTGTCGGCCCAGAACCAGATGGCGAGTGGTTGCCGCGCTCGCCGCTGGCCGAAGCGAAGCACGATCTCCAGCAACATCGGCAGGATCAACGCCGCGCCGAGCAGCAGTGCCGCCAGCACGGCAAAGCCTGCGATCAGGGAATCGCCGAACCAAAGAAAGCCGGCCGCAGCGCCCAATGTCAGCAGCGCCAGCGCGCTCTGATATGTCAGCCAGCGGCGCTGCGCTGTTTGCCAGGCATAGGGTTGCGCGGTGGCGAGCAGCGGCAGCCGCAGCGCCTTGGTGAGGCTGGTAGCGGCCGCGGCAAGCGCGCCGACGATGCTGATCGCGACGCCGGCGAACCACCATTGCGGTTTCAAGGTCAGTTGTCCCGGAATCTGCGCGCCATATAGCCCGCGCAGCGACGCCGCGACATCCGGCAGCAGCGCCGCCGCGATGAAGTATCCGCAGACCAGCCCGACCAGTCCCGCGGCGAGCGCCAGCGACACCAGTTCGGCCACCAGCACGGCATTCAGCATCCGCGCCGAGACACCGCAGGCCCGCAGCGTGCGCAGTACCGGCAGGCGCTGTTCGAAGGCAAGGCCGATCGCCGAATTGACGATGAAAAGTCCGACGAGAAATGACAGCAGGCCGAACGCGGTCAGATTGAGATGAAAACTGTCGGTGAGGCGTTCGAGGTCGCTCTCCGCGTCCGGCGCAATCAGCCGAAGCCGTTGCCCGGCGACGCTGTCGAGCGGCGCGCGCTTGTCTTTGGCGTTGCCGATCAGGAGCCGCGACAGTTGATCCGGCATCCTCAGGAGATCCTGCGCAATGCCGATGTCGACCACCAGCACGCCGGGCGCCAGTTGCGGCTGCACGCGCAGCGGCGGCAGCAGCGCGCCGCCATTGGCGAGCGGCCTTGCGCCTTCGGCGAGATTGAGGTCGGATAGCGTCTCCGGCGCAACCAGCATCACGCCCGGCGGCGTCATGAAGGGTTGCAGGTCGGCCTTGCCGATCGCCGGCGCGCTGCCGAGTTCCGCCGGCAGCGTAACCGGCTCGATGCCCATCAGGCGGAAGGACCGTCCGTCGATCTGGATCCGGCCTTCGAGCACCGGCGATACCGGCCAGCCGGCGCGGCGCAGGTCGATGAAAAGTTGCTGCGGGAAGGTGGCGCCATCGCGACCGACCAGCATGGCGGTGCGCGTGCCGCCAAAGGTGGCCGCAGCGCGGTCATAGGAAATGCGCGCCTGCTGATTGAGCGCCTGCACGCCGCTCCACAGTGCGGTCGCCGAGATCAGTCCTATCAGGAGCGTTACAAGCTGCATCGGATGCCGCCGCCAGTGGCTCAACAGCACCGCCAGCGTCCAGAGCGCGCGCTTCACGCGATCACCCCGGCATGGAGATGGACCTGGCGGTCGAGCGTGGCCGCCAGCCGCGCGCTGTGCGTCACCATCAGGAAGCCGCATCCCGAGCGTGACACCAGATCGCGCGCCAGCGCGAGCACCTCGTCGGCGGTGTCCTCGTCGAGATTTCCGGTCGGCTCGTCCGCGAGCAGCAACAGCGGTCGCACCGCCAGCGCCCGGCCGATCGCGACGCGCTGCTGCTGGCCGCCGGACAATTGCTCAGGATAGCGTTTGAGCAGTTGGTCGAGCCCGAGGCGCTGCACCAGTTCCTGGTGCCAGGCCGCATCGTGACGGCCGGCGATGCGCGACTGAAAGACCAGGTTGTCTTCGACCGTCAGGCTGGGGACCAGGTTGAACTGCTGAAACACCAGGCCGAGGCGGTCGCGTCGGAGTTCCGCCCGGCCGGCATCCGTGAGTTCGGAGATCGTGGTGTCGGCCAGCCTGATCTCGCCGCCATCGGCCGCATCGAGCCCGGCGACCAGATGCAACAGCGTGCTCTTGCCGCTGCCGGATTCCCCTGTCAGGGCGACGCTTTCGCCAGCGGCAACGGTCAAATTGACCCCGCGCAGCACGGCGACGTCTTCGCCGGCGGCGCGGTAGCTCTTGGTCAGGCCGGTCACGCGCAGCACTGTGGGATTGCCGTTGGTCATGCGCGAAGATGGACCGATCTGACCATGAAAATTTCCAGGCTTGAGATGGCACTCAACATAACAGGACTGCTGCCCTTCTTCACGGTTTCAATCGCGCCCCGGCACGATCGTGATCGATTGCAGCATTCACCGGGTGGACCAGCCTGCGGTTGCGTCGCGGGTTGGTCCCGCCAAATCCGCGGTTGCCTAGCCTGCGACCCGCCTTGTACCATTCGAATCGGCCGATCTTACAGAGCCTGAAAGAAGACAGACGGGGAAAGCAGCCATGACCGCACAACCGACGCCCAAGGGCGCCTGGAAGATCACGTTCCTGCTGTTTCTGTTCATGCTGGTAAACTTCGCCGACAAGATCGTCGTCGGCCTCGCCGGTGCGCCGATCATGGACGAGCTGAAGCTCTCGCCGGAGCAATTCGGCCTGCTCGGTTCCTCGTTCTTCTTCCTGTTTTCGATCTCGGCCATCATCGTCGGCTTCATCGTCAATCGCGTCGACACCCGCTGGGTTCTGCTGGCGATGGCGGTGATCTGGTCGGTGGCGCAGTTTCCGATGGTCGGCACCGTCAGTTTCACCACGCTGCTGATCTGCCGCATCATCCTTGGTGCGGGTGAGGGACCGGCCTTTTCGGTGGCGGCGCATGCGATCTACAAATGGTTTCCCGACGAGAAGCGAACCCTGCCCACCGCCATTCTCTCGCAGGGGTCGGCGTTCGGCGTGATCCTGGCCGTACCTGCGCTGAACTGGATCATCGTCAACCATAGCTGGCACTATGCGTTCGGCGCGCTCGGCGTCGTCGGCCTGATGTGGGCGGCGGCGTGGGTGGTGATGGGCGAGGAGGGGCCGCTGGTTCATAGCGCGGCCACGTTGGCGGCCGAGCAGCGCATTCCCTATTCCCAGCTTCTGACTTCGCGTACCTTCATCGGCTGCTGCGCCGCGACGTTCGGTGCCTATTGGGCGCTGTCGCTCGGATTGACCTGGTTCACGCCGTTCATCGTCAAGGGGCTCGGCTTCTCGCAGAAAGATGCCGGCTGGATTTCGGTGCTGCCCTGGGTGTTCGGCGCGGCCGTCGTGCTGCTGACGGGGTGGATTTCGCAGGTGATGCTGACGCGCGGCTACACCACGCGCGGCGCCCGTGGCGTGCTCGGTTCGGTGCCCTTGATCGTCGGCGGATTGATCCTCGCCATCCTGCCGCATGTCGGCGGCGCCGGATGGCAGATCGCATTTCTGGTGGTCGGCTCCGGGCTCTGCGGTTCGATCTATGTGGTCTGCCCGCCGATGCTCGGTGAGTTCACACCCGTACAGCAGCGCGGCGCCGTGATCGCGATCTATGGCGCGATCTATACGCTGGCGGGGATGATCGCCCCGTTCGTGATGGGCACCGTGATCCAGAATGCGGCGGTGCCGCTCGACGGCTACATGACCGGCTTCACCATCAACGCCGTGGTGATGGCGGCGTCGGGTATGCTCGGCTTGCTGCTGCTGTGGCCCAACAGCGAGCGCAAGCGGCTGATGGCTCAGCAGGCGGTGCAGCCGAAATTTGCGTGAGGCGCGAACCGCTCCCGCGTCCGGGACGACACCACATGATAGCCGGTTCCGCCTAGCTCGCCGCCGCGTCCAACTGCGGCTTCGAGCCCTGCGCGCCGCGCACCAGCTTGCCGGGGTGCGCGCCGGTGGCCTTGCCGCCGCGCTGCGTGACCGCGCCGGAGACGATGGTGGCGTCGTAGCCGTCGACCTGCTGCATCAGGCGCCGGCCGCCGACCGGCAGGTCGTAATGCACCTTCGGCGGATGCAGGTGCAGCCTGTCGTAGTCGATGACGTTGACGTCGGCCTTGAAGCCCGGAGCGATCACGCCGCGATCGTACAGACCGACCGAGAGCGCGGTCTTGCGCGACTGTGTCGCCACCACGAACGGGATCGAGAGCTTTTCGCCGCGGCTGCGGTCGCGGGTCCAGTGCGTCAGGAGATAGGTCGGGAAGCTGGCGTCGCAGATGATGCCGCAATGCGCGCCACCGTCGCTCAGGCCCGGCACTGAATTGGGATGGCGCAGCATCTCGCGCGTCGCGTCGAGATTGCCATCGGAATAGTTGAGGAACGGCACGTACAGCATGCCGCGGCCCTCATCGGTCAGCATCGCCTCGTAAGCGAGTTCTTCCGGCTGCCTGCCCTGGCGGGCCGCCTGCGCGCCCAGCGTATTCTCCACCGGCTGTTCGTAATCGGGGGGATTACCCAAGAGATACATCTTGTCGTAGTTCGGCCGGAAGAACAGCGGGTCGTCGGTTGCGGTGGCGTGCTCGCTCAGGATGGCTTTGCGAGTTTCCGGCTGGCGCAGGCGGGCGAGACGCTCGGCGAGCGGCAGATGCGCAATCGCCTGGTAGCTCGGATGAGTCTGGAACGGGTTGCGCGACAGTTCGAGTCCGAGCATCAGCCCGACCGGGCGGGCGGCGATCTGCGCCGTGATCGACAGACCGCGCGTGGAAGCGTCGCGGATGGTGTCGAGCGTCTGGCGCCAGCGCTGCGGCGCCTTGTCGTTCTGGGTGATCGAGAACGAAACCGGGATTTTGGTATTCTCCGCCACCCGCAGCATCATCGGCAGGTCTTCGTTGATGGTGGAGAGGTCGAGCACGAACTGCAGCACGCTGCGGCCCTGCGCATGCATGGCAGCCGCAATCGCGGTGAGTTCGTCCTCGCCGGCCTTCAGCGTGGGGGTGAAGTCACCCGTCGAGGTGCGGTGGTTCAGCGTTCGCGAGGTGGAAAAGCCGAGCGCGCCCGCGCGCACCGCATCGCCTGCCAGCGCCGCCATCGCCTTGTTGTCCTCGGGCGTGGACGGATCGCGCCGCGCGCCGCGCTCGCCCATCACGTAAACGCGGAGCGCGGCGTGCGGCAGTTGCGCGCCGATGTCCATGTCGAAGCTCCGCTTCGACAGCCATTCCATATAGTCGGGGAAACTTTCCCATGCCCAGGGAATGCCGGCGCTCAGCACCGGCTCGGGAATGTCCTCGACCCCCTCCATCAACTGAATCAGCCTGACGATGATCGGCCGGGCGGCACGGCGCAAAGCCGACGCCGCAATTGCCCATGATCGCGGTCGTGACGCCGTTCTGCGACGACGGCGTGATGTCCTGGCTCCAGGTGACTTGGCCGTCGTAATGGGTATGGACGTCGACAAAGCCTGGCGTCACCAGCTTGCCCCTCGCGTCGATCTCTTCCTTGCCGGTTGCGGCAACCTTGCCGACTTCGGTGATGCGGCCGCCCGAAATGGCGACATCGGCTTCGAACAGTTCGCCGCCCTTGCCATCGGCAATGCTGCCGCCACGGATCACGAGGTCGGGGGTCGAGGTCATGGCTTCCATCCCGTATCTGGTTTTGTTGCCGCATCATCCGACGCCGGCGGTTGCTGTCAACCGCCGGGGATGAGGCTCAGGAATGCATCGCAGTTTACGTTCGGGCGGGTTCCGCCGTTTTGCGGTCGGTCACCAGCGCCAGCAGAACCGTCAGCACCATGAATACGACGGAGGCGCCGAATACCCAATGCGGCAGGCCATGGTCCATGATCCAGCCGAACAACAGCGGGCTCAGGATGCCGCTGAAATTGAACCCGGTGGAAACGATGCCGAAGGCGCGGCCAGCCGCGCCCGGAGGCGCCGCGTTGCGGACCAGCATGTCGCGCGAAGGGGCGATGACGCCGCCGAGGAACCCGGCCAATCCCATCGCCGCGGTCAATACGATCGTCGGCAGGTTGAACGTCGCAATGACGGTGATGATGATGGCGTTGATCGCAAAGCATGCGGCGGCGACATTGCCGTGACGCCTGGTGCGGTCGGCGAGGTAGCCGCCGGCCAGCACGCCGGCCGCGCTGGCGCCGAGAAAGGCCGTCAGCGCGATATTGGCCGCCGAGAACGTCACACCGTAGCCGCTCATCAGTGCAACCACGCCGAAATTGCTGATGCCGGCATTCGACAGGCCGAGCAACATGAAGAAGATCGTCAGCACGATGATGGTCGGCGTGATGATGTTCTGCTGCGCCGCCGGCGCTCCGTCGGTCTTGCGATCGGCCGAACTGGCGTCGGGGATGCCGATGGCGATCAGCAGCAGCGCCACCAGCGGGCCGACCGCGCCCGCGACGATCAGGGCGCCGAGGCCGCCGACGGTCGCGACCAGAGTCGCCATGATCGCCGGCGCCACAGCGCCGCCAAGAAAACCTGCAAATGTGTGGATCGAAAACGCGCGACCCATCCGCGCTTCGTCCATATGCGCGGAAAGGATCGCGTAGTTGCAGGGGTGATAGACACTGTTGGCGAGGCCCAGCAGCGCGGCGCAGACGATCAGCGACGTGTAGCTCAGATGCAGGCCGAGCATGATCAGCGCCGCACCGCCGACGGTGAGTCCAATCAGCAGGACCTTGCGTGCGCCGATATGGTCGGCGAGATAGCCGATCGGTGCCTGCGTCAGACCGGAAACCACGCCGAACACCGTGAGCGCAAATCCAAGCTCGATATAGCCGACGCCCAGTTGCTGTTTCAGAAACGGAAACAGCATCGGCAGCACGAAGAGATGGAAATGGCTGACCCAATGGGCGATCGAAATCGCCACCAGCGTACGCAGCGAGGTGTCCGCCTTGACTTGTTGCGGTGCGGCCAGAATGTCGACCATGTCAGCTCAAAACCCCGTATTGCCTACGGCCCGGCAAGGCGGTGGTGAAAATATAGGCCGTCGGTTATTTGTCCATGAATACCGTTGCATAGCTGCCCCGGCGAACGGGTGCGGAGGCGCGCAAGGGGTCGCCAAGTCCAGAGACGCCGGCCTGCCCGTGCGGCAATGATCCGGCATGGCCGATCCAGTCAGACCGCTCCGATGCGGATCGCGCGGCGACATCATCGGGGAATGCCGGCATCTGCTCGATCGCGGCAGCATCCGGACGATCGAACGCGAAGACTTTGGATAGCCGAGGTGCGTGCCGTTACAACGGTTCGTCGTCGCTATCCGAGCGATCGCGCTTCGGCGTGGCGATATCACCGTCCTCGTAATCGTCGTCTTCGACCGGTACGTGTTCCGGCTTCTTCGATTTGTCGTCGTCTTTTTTCGGAGGCGTGCTCTTCTTGCCAGTTCCGCCCATATGATTCCTTTCACCGGATGAATCGGCGTTGCTCTGCGTGTCGACTTGAGGTAACGGCATGACTGCAATTTGACTGCTTGGCCGGCATCTTGGCGCTCGCCATTCGAAACTTTCCTGCCCTTTTCGCGGCGTTCAGCCCGTAGGGCGTTTCACACGGAGCCAGCATGAAGAAGCCCCGCATCGTGGCGGATGAACCGCAGCCGCGCAAAATTATCCGCGCCGACAAGGCGCCGACCAGCGGCTATTCGCTGATTGTGGATGGTCATTTCAAATCGCATCACGATACCGTCGAGGCGGCCGAGGAGGCCGGCATGGCCCTGAAGAATCGTTTCCAGATGCTCCAGGTGCAGGTCTACGATGCCGAGAACAAGACGCGATCGATGATCGATTGGCCGGGGCCGGCGTAACGCGCGAAGCCATCTGATTCGCTCTTGCCATATTCGGGACGGGCGTGACGAACCGCCATCGGAGTCCGATTTCAGGTGCGCCGTCCGCCGTTCTGCTGACTGGCCAGCCATTCGGACAATGCCGGTGACTTGCTGTCCGCCTTCACCGATTTGGTGCGCGCCTTTCTGGCCGCGGGCGCGGGCGGAGGTTCGGCGGCTTCGCGCGCCAGCCGCAGCGCCTTTAGCTTTGCCATATTATCGAGCACAGCTTTGTTGGCCGCGTCACGATCGGCCTTGCCTGATCTCGCGTCCTGGGCTGCCTTGGTCGCCTTGTCGAAGCGCGCCTGGGCGCGGTCGCGATCCTCTTTCGTCATGCAGATCAGCCTCTTTTCGCCGTCTTCGCCCTGGCCTTGACTTTGACCTTCGGCTCCGGCGGGTTTTCGCGGTCGGCGGCCTCCTTGGCCAGACGAAGCGCACGCAGTTTCTCGGTTCGCTTTCGGATCGCGACATCGGCAGCCGCGATTTCGGCCATGGCCTTGATGCCCTCGACTTCCTGATCGCGTCTGCGCTTCAGCCGAATTTCTTTCATTTCGGCGGGACTCTTAGGCTCATCATCCATCTTATACCTCTGAAATCACGACGAATATCGTTTGCGCGATACTGGCAAGTTTACCACGGATCGGCTGGCAGAGGGCGTTATTTTGAGGCCGGAATGGCCCCAATCGTCTAAATCGGCCCTTTCTCGAACGGTTACATGGGCGCGTTGCCACGTACCGAACCGGCCGGTCCCGTGTGGAACCGAACCGGCCGTTTTCGGTCAGAATGTTGCGCCGGCCTTCAGCATATAGGTCCGGCCCGGCAGCGGATACGCCGCGAAGCGGCCAGGCGTGAATGAGCTGGCGACGGCGTAGTCATAGTACTGCGCATCGAACAGGTTGTTCACGCTGACCGACCAGAAGAAGTGATCGTAGGCGCCGCTCAGCTTCAAATCGGCGGTAGCCGACGCCGGGATGCGACGCTGGGTGTTGGCCTGGTCGTTGTCCATGATGCGCTCGCTCCAGGCGCGCACGGTGGCGTCGAACACCAGATAGTTCTGCCAGATGTTCCAGGTCACGCCGCCGCTCGCGGTGTAATTCGACACCAGCGGAACATCCTTGCCTTCGAACTGGCCCTCGCGAAACACGGCGCGGATGTAGGCCAGGCCGCCACGCAACAATACGCTGTCGTTGATGCGGAGCGAGGCGCTGGTCTCCGAACCATAACGACGGGTCGGATCGAGGTTGACGTTATAGAACAGCGCCGGGATGTAATGGATCTCGTTCTCGAGATCCATGTTGTAGATGCTGGATTGCATCTGGAATGCGCCGGCCTTGACGCGAAAGCCGCCTTCGATGTCGTGCGAAGTCTGGGTCTTCAGCCTGAAATCCTGGGGCGGGCCCGGGAAGGGCGCAAACGGCAGCAAGGGTCCGGAGGCCACACGTTCCTCGACGTTTGGCGTGCGGAATGCGTGCGCGGCGCGACCGAATACCGAGAATACGTTGTTGAAACGATGCTCGATACCTACGTGCAGTGCGTAGTTGGTTTCACTGCTGTCGAGCGGGAGCGCTGCGGTTTCGAAACCGAAGGTGCCGGGTGCGGTGGGATTCAGCCGATCGCGCGCGCTGAGCCATGTGTTCTGAACCCGGGCTCCATAGGAGAAGTCGGTGGTCGGCAACAGCCCGACCGTATGTTGCCAGTATCCGGCCAGCGATTGCTGCGACAGGTCGTAGACGTGGATCGGTTGCGCGCCCTTGAACAGCGGCCGGTCGGAATCATAGCTGGCATCGTAGTAGTCGAGGCCGGTCAGGATCTGCGACGGCACTCCGAACAGTGTGTTCTTGATGCTGAGGCGCGGCGTGATCGACCAGGTCTGCAGATGGCTGTCGACGTAGTTGAAGGGAATGCTCGGCAGCGTGCCGAAGAAGCCACCCTGTGATTTCTTGTCACGCATGCCGCCATCCACAATGAGGTCGACGCCATCAAGGATGGTCTTTGTGAAGCCGGCAGTCGCGCTGGCGCCCTGCTGGTTGCCATAGTCGAACGGCGTGTTGGTGCCCTTGCGGTCGGTGACGAGCTGGTTGAGTCCGATCGAGGGATCGACCGTACGACCGCCGGGGAAGCCGAGCTTCTGGTCGTCGCCGGTGACGGTAAGGAATGCCCTGAGGTCGGGCGTCGTGTAGTTGAGGTTGCCGACGCCGTTCTTCTGGTCCAGCGCGTTGTTGTCGCGATAGCCGTCGGACTTGACGGCGTTGCCGTAGAATGAGGTCGACCACGGCCCGTAATTGGTCGCCGCCGAGATGTTTGCAAGGCGCGTGTTGAACGAGCCGACACCGGCCTCGCCTCGGATCGCCACCGGCGGGCCGCCCGCACCGCTTTTCAGGACGATATTGATGACGCCACCGATCGCGTTGTCGCCGTAGAGCACCGCGCCGCTGTTGCCACGGGTTATTTCGACGCGCTCGATCGACTGAAGCGGGATGGTCGACAGATCGACCTGCGCCATGTCGACGTCGTTGAGGCGGCGGCCGTTGACCAGGATCAGCGTATTCGAGGTCGCGAAGGCGCCGAAGCCGCGCAGGTCCACGGCAGTCTTCGCGCCATTCGCCGTAACGCCGTACAGCGTGGTGAGCTGGACGCCGGGTACTTGCGCAAGAATGTCAGGCAGGTTGTTCGATGGCGAACGGGCGATGTCCTGCGCCGTGATCACGCTGGAGGAGGCGCCGACAATGCCGTTGAACTGCCGGCCGCCGGTGCTGGTGCCGCTGCCGTCAGCGATACCCGGGCTTGCGCCATCGGAGGTTCCCGTGCCGGCGCCGCGCGAAGGCAGTGCAGTCCGCGCCGGACGCGTGGCGCCGCTGCCGTCACTGTCCAGCGGCCGGGCGCGGGTCTTGTTCGGGTCGGTGGGGGGGCTGACCTCGACCGGGGGCAGGGTCGTTGGTGGGGTTTGCGCCGAAGCAAATGAGCTACTCAGCGCAAGGATGCTGGTGGCGAGCAGGAGCGCGCTGCGCCGCTTCGCGGCTACGATGTTGGAAGACATGGACTTGGGCCTCGGTATGACGTCAGTGGCACGTCACAGCGAACCAAGTCCCACCATGTGCATGAGCTGCCCAGGTGAAGCTAATGTCTGTACTCCCCGACCGACATCTTCGCGTGTGACCACGGTTGACGGCAGGTCTCCTGGCTCGCGGGTCGTTACCCTTCGTCGCCTTCCCAGGACCGAGATTCCCAGTGGCATATGACGAAGGATTCGCCGCTTACAGTTGCGGGGGCAGCCGCGGAATTGGGGAAATTTCCCCGCACCGCATTCCCTTTTGATCCCCAAACAGGGAACCGTCAGAAATAATGCTAGAAGTTTGTCGAAGCCTGAGTCAATCCCACCCGGCGGTGCCTGCGATCGTCACTGGACGAGTGCGCCATTTTTGCCGCATGAGCACTGTGCCCGACCGCACGTGCCGGGCGTCGAGGACGATGGATGAGTGCGCAGGCCGTTACCGTGACCGACGAGGATGCCATGCGCCGGCGGATTGGCGTCACCGCCGCGCTCTCCGCGCTCGTCGTGCTGCTGGTGCTGGTTTCGCTCGGGATCGGGCCGGTGCGGCTGTCGCCGCTGGCGGTTGTTGAAGCCCTGTTCGGCGGCGGCAGCGAGGTGTCGCAGGTCATCGTGCGGGAAATCCGCCTGCCGCGCACGCTGCTGGCGCTGGCGATCGGCGCCATTCTCGGGTTGTCAGGCGCGTCGCTGCAGGGCCTGCTGCGCAATCCGCTGGCCTCGCCGTCGCTGTTCGGCGCGCCGCAATCGGCCGCGTTCGGCGCGGTGCTTGTGATCGCGCTGGGGTTGGCCGACGTGCGTTCCTACGCGCTGCCGGTCGCCGCGATCATCGCCGCGTTCGGTTCGGTGTTCGTGCTGCTGGCGATCGCCGGCCGCAACGCCGGGCTGTTGATCCTCATCCTGTCGGGCCTGGCGATTTCGAGCTTTGCGGGCGCCGCCACGGCGCTGGTGATGAATCTCTCCAGCAATCCCTTCGTGGTGCTGGAAATCGCGTTCTGGCTATTGGGCTCGCTGGAGGACCGCAGCTTCCAGCATGTCATGCTGGCGCTGCCCTTCATCGTCGCCGGCGCCATCATGTTGTTCAGCCAGCGTCACGCATTTCGTGCGCTGAGCCTTGGCGAGGAAACCGCGCAAAGTCTCGGCGTCGATGTCGCCCGCCTGCGGCTGTTCGTAATTTCGGGCGTGGCCCTCGGCGTCGGCGGCGCGGTGGCCGTGACCGGCACCATCGGCTTCATCGGCCTGGTCGCGCCGCATCTGATGCGGCCGCTGATCGGCCATGACCCGGGACGCCTGCTGGTGCCGAGCGCACTGGCAGGATCGGCGCTGCTGCTGGCGGCCGATATCGCGGTTCGAATCATACCATCGACCTCCGACATCAAGGTCGGCGTGCTGACTTCGATCATCGGCGTGCCGTTCTTTCTCTACCTGATCATGCGCGAACGTCGCGCGCTCGGCGGAGGCGTCGCATGAGCGAAAATGCCCTCCTGACGGCTCGCGGTCTCGGCGTGACGCTATCCGGCCGCGTGGTGCTGAAAGACGTTTCGCTGTCGCTGTCGGCAGGCCACCTGGTGGCGCTGGTCGGGCCGAACGGCGCCGGCAAGACCACGCTGCTGCGATCGCTCGCAGGATTGATTCCATCCGAAGGCGGGATCGAGATCGGCGGCATTGCCTTGTCCTCGCTGCCGCTGCGCGAACGGGCCAGGCGCTTCGGCTATCTGCCGCAGGGCCACGTCGTGCACTGGCCGCTGCCGGCGAGGGATATCGTCGCACTCGGCCGCTATCCACATGGCGCGACCGATCCGGCGCGCTTGTCGCCGAAGGATGCGGACGCGGTGCTGCGGGCGATGCAGGCCGTGGACGTGATCGAGTTCAGCGAGCGGCGCGTCACCGAATTGTCGGGCGGCGAGCGCAGCCGCGTCGCGCTGGCCCGCGTGCTGGCGGTAGAAGCGCCCGTTATCCTGGCCGACGAGCCGACTGCGTCGCTCGATCCACGGCACCAGATCGATGTCATGCGAAACCTGCGCATAACTGCCGACAAGGGCGTACTGGTGATCGTGGTTACGCATGATCTGGGACTGGCCGCGCGGTTTGCTGATCATGTGCTGGTGTTGCGGGAAGGCCGCCTGGTGTCGCAGGGCGCACCGACGGAGGCGCTGTCGGAACAGGTGATGGCGGACGTGTTCCGGATCAGCGCCTACCGCGCGAAATATCGGGAGGAGACCGTCATCGTGCCGTGGACGGATATCTGATGCCGTGGCGGATCGGAGCCCTGATTGCGGTGCTGGCGGTTGCGCTGTCGGGCCACGCGGCGCGCACGGCAGGCTTGCCGCGCATCGCATCGATGAACGTCTGCACCGATCAATTGCTGCTGGCGCTGGCCGATCCCGAGCAGATCATCGGATTGAGCCGATATTCACGCGACGGGTGGCAATCCGCTGCCGCGGGCGACATGAAACGCTATCCTGTCCTGTCCGGCGGGGCCGAGGATCTGCTGCTGCTGCGGCCGGACATCGTCGTCGCCAGTGCGTTTGACAAGCGATCGACGCGCGAACTGTTGAAGGCCCAAGGGCTTCGCGTCGTCGAACTCGCCGTGCCGCGAACCCTTGCGGAAGCGCGCCAGCAGATCCGCGAGGTTGGTGACATCATTGGGCACCCCGATCGCGCCGTTGCGGAAATCGCGCGGCTCGACGCCGCACTGGCGCACGCCCGCGCGGCCGTGGCCGAACGACATTTTCGCGTGCTGCCGCTGTCCCGGCGCGGTTGGGTCGCGGGCAGTGACAGCTTCGTCTCATCGTTGTTGACCGAGGCAGGCCTGCTGAATGCGGCCGGCGATCTTGGTTTCACCTTCGGTGGGTTTGCGTCGCTGGAAGGCATCGTCAGCCTGCGGCCTGATTTCATCGTGGTCTCGCAGGCCGGCAATCGTGCCAGCGACGAGGGGCAGGCTTTCCTGCTGCATCCGGCGCTGCAACGCTTCTATCCGCCGGCGAAGCGCATCGTCATTCCGGAACGGCTGACCGAGTGCGGTGGCGTGATGCTGACGGATGCGCTGGACGCGCTGACGGCGGAACTGAAGCGGGTGGGGCGATAGCGCCTAACGTAGCGCCTAACGTAGGGTGGCAAAGCGAAGCGTGCCCACCATTCAGACGGGCCTTTGATAGATGGTGGGCACGGCGCAAGAGCGCCTTTGCCCACCCTACCTGCTTCGCTCATCTGAGTTACGAAATTACCCCATCACGATAGGCCCGCCCAGTTTCTTCCAGGCGTCGATACCGCCTTCGATATGGGCGGTGTTGGCAAGGCCTGCGCTTCTGGCGGCGGCTACCGCCATCGCCGAGCGCTCGCCGAACGCGCAGAAGAACACCACGCGGCGCCCGGTGGCAGCGGCGACTTCGCGCAGCATGCCGCCCGGCTGCAAGTTTTCACCAATCGAAGGGTAGGGCGCATGCAACGCGCCCGAGATCGTGCCGTGCTTGGCGCGTTCGCTGTTCTCGCGCAGGTCGACCAGCAGGATGTCGGGACGGCCCAGGCCTGCGATCGCATCACGTGCGCTGAGTGCAAGGCCCTGTTTGGCAAGCTCCTCCTGATGCAGGCCGACATGCATGTTAGCGGGAACGGCCACATCCATCATCTTCGGGTTCGGCAGCTTCAGATTGGCCATCAGTTCGATATATTCGTCGACCGAGCGCACCTGCAGGCGCGGATTGTAGCGCCGTTCCTCGCCGATCGTGGAGACCGTGTCGCCCTTGTAGTCGTGGGCAGGGAATACCATCGTCTCGTCCGGCAGCTTCAGGAGCCGGTTGAAGATCGAATCATACTGCGCGCGGGACGATCCGTTCTGGAAGTCGGTGCGGCCGGTGCCGCGGATCAAAAGCGTATCGCCGGTGAAGACGCGGTCGCCCATCAAATAGCTGTAGGAATCATCGGTGTGGCCGGGCGTGTACATGACATCCAGGCTCAGGCCTTCGATCATCACCTTGTCGCCGTCGGAAACCCGCATCGAGACCACGTCGGCCTTGCTCTGCTCGCCCATGATGGTGATGCACTGGGTACGGTCGCGCAGTTCGCCCAGGCCCGTGACGTGATCGGCGTGCAAATGAGTGTCGACCGCCTTCACCAGCCGCAGGTCGAGTTCGCGCAGCAACTGGCAATAGCGGTCGGCCTTTTCGAGCACCGGGTCGAGGATCAGCGCCTCGCCGCCGGAGCGGCTCGCCAGCAGGTAGCTGTAGGTGCCGGAAACACTGTCGAAGAGCTGACGAAAGATCATGGTAGATATGTCCGCATTGATGTCTGATCCGGGTCGAACGTAGCTCCAGCCCTGACCTGCAATTCCGTCAACTGTACCACGCCGGATGGAACAATGGTCGCCTCGGGCATGATCGCAATCGCGTGACCCTCGGCCCTTCCACGCCGCGCCTGGTGTTGTTGCAGGCGGAAACGGGTCAGGGCCTCACCAGAGTATATCCGTTCTCGGTCAGGAACAGAATCTGCGCGACGCCGACCTGGACGGGCGTCGCGGCAGGGATGAATTCCGGTCGTTTGCCGGTCTCGCGTTCGAGCGTATCGACGGTATTGAGGCAGAGGTCGAAGCGCGCGCCCTGCGCGACGAGGCTTTCGACCATGACGCGGTTGGGGTTTTCGGGCCGCAGCAGGTCGATGCCGGGGCCGAACGTCACGATCTCGATGGCAACCTTGTCGGGATCGTAGAACTTCATGAGGTTGCTGGCGACGCTGATCACGAGTCCCTGCTTGCGCGGGTCATTGTCGGAGAGCTGTAGCACGATCTTGTGCTCGGCAAACGGCTTGTCCTGCAACGGCACCTGCTGGGCGCGTGCGCCGGCCGCTGCGGCGGCGATCAGCAGCGCCGCGAACGTCGCGCGGAGAATGGTCGACAGCATGCTCATCCTTGCCCCGCGATCCCTGGATTGTCTTCGACGCCCTTCAGCGTTACCCCGGGCGTCGCCCGGTTGGTCGGCTTGCCCGAGCGGAGGTGCCTGACCATCACGTCCCAGACCGGCGCGCCGTCCTGCTCGTTGACGGAAGCCCAGCCGGCGACCTTGTAGTTCTTGCCGGCTTGCAGCGCGTGACCGCTGTCGAGTTTCAGGTCCGAAATCCGATTGCCCACGGATTCGCCCGGCGCGCAGGTGTAGGACAGGCCGCCGACACGAACCATGTCGCCGCCCTGTTGGTAATAGGGATCGGTGTTGAAGAGATTGTCGCAGACGTCTTCGAGCACGTCCTTGATCTGGCCGCCGGTCATGTTCTGGAGGTAGGTCTGCGGATAGGTGACGGCGGTTTGCGCCAGCACGTCCTCCATCGTCAGCGGCTGGCCGGCCAGCGCCGTGGTGCCCCAGCGGAAGCCCGGCGACAGCGCGATCTCGGCGTTCAGTTCGCCCCGCAGCGCATCGCAGATCAGTTGATCCATGCTGCCGCTGAAATTGCCGCGGCGATAGAGCAGGCGATCGGCAACGCCGACCTTCTCGCTGAGCAAAGTCGCGTGCGGCTCGCGGGTCTTGTCGATCAGCGCCTGCATCGTCGGATCGGGCTTGAGCAATTCGGAATACACCGGCAGCAGGCGGTAGCGGACGTTTGCGATCTTGCCCTTGCCGATCTCGAGATCGAGCACGGCCAGAAACTTCCCGTTCGAGCCCGCATTGGTGACGAGCGTGACGCCGCCCGCGTTGGTTACGGCAATCGGCTGCGGCACCGCGTCGTGGGTGTGGCCGCCGAGGATGATGTCGATGCCGGTGACGCGGCTCGCCAGCTTGAGGTCGACGTCCATGCCGTTGTGCGACAACAATACGACAGCATCGACCTTGTCGATGCTGCGATGTCCATCGACCAGCTTCTGCAGTTCCTTGTCGCGGATGCCGAATTTCCAATCGGCCGTGAAGCGCTTGGGATGCGCGATCGGCACGTAGGGGAACGCCTGCCCGATCACCGCGATCCGGTAGCCGCCGAGCTCCTTGATGACGGAGGGCTTGAACACGCGGCCGGATGCCGGGTCGAAGGCCCTGGCGTCGTTGAAGGCCGCTTCCTCGGTCAGGAAGACGTTCTGCGCCAGGAACTCGCCCTTGAAGCGCTCGAGGTTGGCGCGCAGCGTCTTTTCGCCATAGGTAAATTCCCAATGGCCGGTCATGGCCTCGATGCCGAGCAGATTGGCGGCGTCCACCATGTCCGCGCCCTGCAGCGTATTGGCAAGGCCGGTTCCCTGCCACAGATCGCCGCCGTCGAGCAGCAGCGAACGCCCGGAGCCGGCTTCGCTCCGCATCCGGTCGACCAGCGTTTTCAGATGCGCGAAGCCGCCGAGCTTGCCAAATCTGCCCGCGGCCTTCTCAAATTCGACGCAGGTAAAAGCATAGGCGTCGGCGCTGTCGGGACGAATGCCGAAGCGATCGAGGAATGCTTTCCCGACCAGATGCGGCGGATTGCCCCGCATCGTGCCGACGCCGAGATTGACGCTGGGCTCGCGGAAGAAGACCGGCATCAGTTGCGCATGCACGTCCGTGATGTGCAGGATCCGCACATTGCCGAAACGTTCGAGGTCGTAGATTCCGCCGCTGTCGGCGCCACGCGCCAGTCGTGGCAGGCCGCCCGTGAGGGCAGCGGCGCCCGCAAGCGTCAGGAAATCCCGGCGGCGGATGGTCATGCGTGTCTCCGCGGGTCGCAACGGGCTTCTGCTCTTGAACATGATCCTGGCGGAAAACCGGTTTCCACTTTTCCGGATCATGCTCTAGCGTATTTCCATGTCCTTCCAGCGGGTTTTCTCGCTGGTGGCCTGGAAGATCGAAGCCTTCGCCAGCGCTTCGGCCTCCTTCGCCGATGCGGTGGCCTTGTCGAAATCGCCCGAACTCGGCGGCCTTCTTAGCCGCTGCCAGCGTCGCCGCGGTCGTGGTCCATTGGTTGCGGAGCTTGCCGGCTTCCTTGTTGGCGGATTCAGCCGCGGTGTAGGCCGCCTTGAAGTCGTCCTCGGAACCTGCTGCGTGTGCCGGCACCGCACCCGCGGCGAGCAGGGCAAGAACCAATGCGTGCTTCGTCCCCCTCATGGCCGCGCTCCCGGGCCGGAAATCGGCAATCCGTTGCTGACATAGGAGAGATAGTATTCCACGTTGCGATATTCAGCATCCTGCGGGCTGAGCGGCACCGCGCGGATCTGGCTGTTGCAGGTGGTGAACCGCCGGCTGGTCGTGCCCATGCCGCTCCATTCCGAACGATAGATCGGCATCGCGTTGACGATGCCGAGAGCGGGCGCGAGGATTTCCGCGCGAATGCGTTCGCCCGGGCTCTGGACGTGGCAGGTGGCGCAGGAAAAATTGAGCTGGCCGCGCCGCGTGTAGAAATATTCCTTGCCGGCCTGATAGGCTTCCAGCGCACGTGGATCGTCCGGGATCTTGATGTCCATCAGCTTGCCGCGCGAGGTGAAGGCCATGTAGGCGGTCAGCGCCGCCATCTCGTCCCTCACATAGGAGAACGGCGGCTCGCCATTGGCTTCGCGGCAACGGTTCAACGCGAGCTCCAGCGTAATGACCTGGCCTTCCTTCTCGTCGAAGTAAGGATAGTTCTGGCGAATGCCGATGCCCTTGTTGGGGAAGCAATCCTCGTAGGTCTTGCCGTTCCTGAACGGCTTGGAAAACATTTCCTTGCCCATTTCGAGCGAAAACTCGTAAGGCGGGAATTGCTCCTTTTCCTGCCACTGCCGGTACAGATCTTCGTTCATCGAGTAGGGGCCGTTGACGAAATCCTCCAGCTTCACCTTGGGAAACTTGTCGGTGAAGAATTTCTGGAACGCCTTGGCGTCGGCGACCGGATCTATCTTGTCGGCCGCGCCCGAGGGCAAGGCGCTCGCAAACGCCAGCGCCGCAAGCGTCGCGGACACCATAGGGATCGCGGATCGCCGCTTCATTGGATCTTCGCCGTGGTGGCGTCGGTGGCGCCCTTGTTGTCGATCCAGCGGATCTTCAGTTCGTCGCCTTTCTTCGCGCCCTTGAAAGCGAACTTGATGTAGGGGTCCTTGGAAATGCCGCCGCCCCAGTCGGCTGTGAACACGTTCTTGCCGTCATGCTCGAAGGTCAGCTGCTGGATGAAGTGCGGTGGGATCGTCTCGCCCCTGGCGTTCTTGACGAAACCGGAATCCATCGGATGCTGGATCAGCGCCTGCACCTCGGTGATATCGCCGTTTGCGGAAGCGCGCACGCGGATAGTGGTTGCCATCTGAATTCCTTCCTGTGCGCTCAGCCGCCGCAGCCGCCGACGGTGACCTTCACTTCCTTGGCAGCGCTGTAGAGCTTGCCGCCGGCTTCGACGAGGACGGTGACGTTGCTGGTCCTGGCCATCTTGATGCGGTTGCTCACGCTCGGCATCGTGCCTGCCGGAATGTTGTACTTTGCGATCAGCACATTCGGGTTCTCGCTGACGAGGAATGCAATCGAAGTTACGTCGGCAAGGGTGGTGGAGACCGAAATCGGCACCACGGCGCCGTTCTCGGCGATTTCGGGTGCATCCATCTTCACCTTGTCCGAAGGCTCCGCGGTCCTGCCGTAGAGCGCCTTGATGGCGTCGGCATCGCTCTTCTGCTTGAACGCCTCTTCCGGATATTTGTCGTTGGCCGCCGCGAACGCCTGCGTGAGGTCGAGGGGGACAATGCCGGCGCCAATCAGCGTCAGCACGCCGGCGCCCTTGAGGATCAGCCGCCGGGTCGGAAATTGGTTGTCGATCGGGCTCATGCAGGAGTCTCCTGAAGCGTGCGCGTTCACAGTGTTTGCAGAAAATCCACCACCGCGCTGATTTCCTTTTCGGTCAGGATCCGGTTGCGGCCGAACGGAGGCATCACGGTCAGCGGATTGCGCGTGGTTTCATCTGATATGATGGCGACGAGTTCGTCCCGGTTGGGATATTTGCTCTTGATGTCGGCGAGCTCGGGGCCGATCGTGCCGGGCAGGTCGCCACCCTTGATGACATGGCAGGTCAGGCAATTGCCCTTGCCGCGATCGAAGGCGAGTTTTCTGCCTTCGTCGACGCTGGACTGTGCCAGCGCCGGGCCTGCCGATGCCCCGATCCACAGCGCCAGCGCGAACGCCGAAAGCCATGCGGGCCTGGTTCGAGGGTGGTCGGTCACGGGCGTTTCCGTCGCTTCAACTTTGGTTGCATGGCATCGAGCGGTCCGTCGTGCGCGGCGTAAGGTTGGCAAACTGTCGCGATCGGCAAGGAATTCAGTCGGGACGAGATCGTTCCGGTGCAGGATATAGGCGGTCAAAGCATAAACGTCATCGGCTGACAATCTGTGCGGCGCCGGCCTGCCTGGGAGGCTGTCCTCGCCTGCAGGCGGCCCGAGAACAGCATTGCTGCGAAACCGGTCAGGGCGCACGTTTTCTTCCCTTTGCGGCCTTTGCCGCATTATTTCTTGCTTTTTCGAACCGGTATCCGCACCCCCTAATTTAGTCAATGCTAAAGAAAGATCGGCGAAGTAGAGTAACGTGTGTGCTTCTCCGGCACGGAAGATTATCCTGGAAACGCAACGATGAGATCAGTCGCGACAGCAGCCAAACAGACGCCATTCGCCGTCGGCGCCGACGATGCGGCGGCGCTGAAGAAACTGGCGAGGCAAGCAGGTGACGCCGCGCAACTGTTGAAGATGCTCGCCAGCGAAAAGCGCCTGTTGATCCTGTGTTTTCTGGCGGTGCGCGGCGAGATGGCGGTAGGGGAACTCGTGGTCCCCGTTAAGCTGAGCCAGTCTGCTCTGTCGCAGCATCTGTCGAAGCTACGCGCTGATGGCCTGGTCGATTTTCGACGCGACGCGCAGACGCTGTATTATCGGGTGGCCGACCAGCGTGCATTGCGTCTGCTGCAGGTGCTCAAAGAGATCTATTGTGGCGATCTGAAGTGACGGTTCCGCGGCTGGTGGCGCGGCTCAACAGGGCCAGGACGGCTGAGTGTCCGGATGACTGAGTATGTCGTGGAGTTCGGCAGGGATGGCCGGCCGGTCGAGCCCGACGGGCGGCTGGACGCGCCGGCGTTCCATCGCAACCACGCGCCGATCTGGGCGGAACTGGAAAAATTCCTCGACGGAAAATCGGGTGATGTGCTCGAGGTTGGCAGCGGCACCGGCCAGCATGTCGTGCATTTCGCAAGCCATGCGCCCGACATCACCTGGTGGCCGAGCGATCTCAACGAGCGGCACCTCAGGAGCATCGAAGCGTGGCGCGCGCATGCCGGCTTGCCCAACGTTCGACCACCGGTGCCGATCGACCTTTCCGATCCTGCGTGGTGCTCAACCGTACAGGACGGTGGCGGGCCGTCCGAACTGCTCGCGGTGTTCTGCGCCAATGTGATTCATATCGCGCCGTGGCGCGTCGCCGAAGGTCTGTTCGCCGGCGCCTCGCGCTGTCTGCGGCCCGAAGGGCGGCTGTTTCTCTACGGCCCCTTCAAGCGCGATGGCAGGCATACCGCGATCAGCAACGCCGTGTTCGACACCAGTCTGCGGCAGCAGGACGCTGAATGGGGCGTGCGCGATATCGGCGATCTCGAAAAGCTTGCCGCGGGCGTCGGGCTCGCACTGATCGACGCCGTGCAAATGCCCGCCAACAATCTTTTTCTGGCGTTCGGGCGTCGATAGCCACGTCGCGTCCGTTGGACGCTACGTGGCGCCATCTTCCCAGCCGATCTTGTTTCTCAGGAATGCGTATCCGAGCGCGACGAAGCCGGCGCGTTCGCGGTTGTCCTTGCCATAGCCGTGCCCGCCAGCTGCCGGCTCGTAGAAATAGGCTTCATACCCCATCGCTTGCAGCTTGGCCGCCATCTTGCGGGCGTGGCCGGGATGCACGCGGTCGTCGCGGCGCGTGGTGGCGATCAGGATCGGTGGGTAATTCTGACCCGGTATTGCCGTGTGATAGGCGGAATAGGTTTTCAGCCACTCCCATTCGGCGGGTTTGTCGGGATCGCCATATTCCGCGATCCAGCTCGCGCCTGCTAGCAGCCTGGTGTAGCGGCGCATGTCGATCAGGGGGATCGTGCAGAACAGCGCGCCAAATCTTTCGGGATAACGCACCAGCATGTTGCTGATCAGGATGCCGCCGTTCGATCCGCCTTCGGCGGCAATTCGGCTGGCGCGCGTGACGCCGCGCTTCACGAGGTCCGCGGCAACTGCCGCGAAATCGTCATGCGCCAGCCGCTTGCCGGCGTAACGGCCGGCATCATGCCAGCGTGTGCCGAACTCGCCGCCGCCGCGGATATTGGCCTGCACTGTGGTGCCGCCGCGCTCCAGCCAGAGCTTGCCGAGCGCGGCGTTATAATATGGCTTTACCGCAAGGCCGAAGCCGCCATAGGCGGTCATGTAGACAGGGGCATCGCCGGTCTCGGCGGTGGGGCCGGTCTGCACATAGGGGATGCGCTCGCCATCGACCGAGATCGCCTCATGGCGCGTGACGACGAGCCCGTCGGCGGAAAACGTCTTCGGCGCCTGCTTCAATAGTGCGGGGCTGGCGAGGTCTTCGATCAGCAGCAACGACGAAGGTGTCAGCGGGTCCTGCACATTGGCGAGCAGGTCGCCGTTGCTCTCGCTTTCGTGGCGGTCGAGACGCCAGACATCGACCACGCCGATTTCGGGGAGGCCCTGCAGTCTCTCTCGCGCCCATCCGCTCGCCGATGGCGTGCAGATTTCGAACTGCGGCTGCAACTCGTCGAGGATCGACAACACGAGCTTGCCGGCGGCCCAGAAAAGTCCCTGAAGCGCGCGCCGCGGTCCCGGTTCGAACACAAGCGTGAAGTCGCGATCGCCGTCGAGAAAGGCAGATAGCGAGATGCCGAGCACGCTGTCCGGCGCATAGGTCTTGCCCGCGATGGTCCACGCTCCGCGTAATTTTACAACCAGCCAGTCCCGGTGCGCTTCCACCCCGACGTCGGTTGGGAGATCGAGCCTGGTGCCTGGACCCGTCCCGGTGCCGAGCCAGAGGTTGTGGTTGAAGAAATCGATCCGGTCGATGAACCAGACCCGCTGCGTGGGGGCGGTGTTGTCGACGCTCGCATACGCACTCATCCGGTGAGCCGGGACTTCGAACAGCACCGGCGCGCGTTCCACGGAATCGCCGCGCCGCCACAGCCGGACGGTTCTTGCATAGCCTGATGTCGTCGCCATGCCTTCGCCAAGGGAGCTGGAAAGCAGGAGCGTATCAGCGTCGACCCATTCGACGCCGCTCTTGGCTTCCGGCAAGGCGAATCCGTCGGCGACGAAAGCCCTGGCATCGAGATCGAATTCACGCAGCGTCACCGCGTCGCTGCCGCCCCGGGAAAGGGCGACGATCACGCGAGAATTGTTTCCCGGCTGCGTTTGGGTCCAGTTGAGCAGCCAATCCTCGCTTTCGTCGGCGGCGAGGCGGTCGATGTCCAGTAGCGTCTCCCAGACGGGCTCCTCCTTGCGAAAGTCGGCAAGCGTCGTGCGTCGCCAGATGCCGCGGGGATTTTTGGCGTCCTTCCACAGATTGTACACCAGCCCGCCGCTGCGCGTGATGTAGGGAATGTTGTCGTTTCGATCAAAGATCGCCGCCAGCGCGTCACGATCCACTGCAAATTGTCGGCCCCCGAACGTTTCCAGCGTGAGTCGGCTCTGCCGGTCGACGAAGTCGAGCGCGCGTTTGCCTTCGATGTCCTCAAGCCAGAGATACGGATCGTCGTCCGGCGCGGCGACGGTCGGCCTGTCGTCGATGGGCATCGCTTGAACTCCAGGAAGCCGGCCGCTTCGCATGGCGAGGGCATGATCGGTCGGACCTGATTTAAGCTGTTGCCCGCGCGCTGTCCAATGTGCGCGCCTCGCATAGCCCGCGCCCGTCTGCGTCGGTTGATCGGACCGCGCCCGCCCTCCATAGTGCCGGGAATCAATGGTGCTCCCGGCGGGGGCTTGCCGGGAATGCCGAATGATCGATACGACAGCTACCGAAGAGATCGCGGATGACGCACGTGCCCGCGCCAATGTGCTGCGGTTGGCCGCGGCGCAGGCGCTGACCGGGGCCAATTCGGCCGTGATTTTCGCCACCGGCTCGATCGTGGGCGCGACGCTGGCGCCGACCGTCTCGCTCGCCACCGTGCCGCTGTCGATGTACGTGCTCGGGCTTGCCGCCGGCACCCTGCCGACCGGTGCGATTTCGCGCATCTATGGCCGCCGCGTTGCCTTCATTATCGGCACGTTTTGCGGCGTGCTCACCGGCCTGCTGGCCGCCTACGCGATCCTGCATGCGCAGTTCTGGCTGTTCTGCGTGGCGACCTTCCTCGGCGGCCTCTACGGTGCAGTCTCGCAATCCTATCGCTTCGCCGCTGCCGACGGCGCCAGCATCGCCTTCCGCCCCAAGGCGGTGTCCTGGGTAATGGCGGGCGGCGTGTTCGCCGGTGTGCTCGGTCCGCAGCTCGTGCAGTGGACCATGGATATCTGGCCGCCCTTTCTGTTCGCCTTCAGCTTCGTGGTGCAGGCGGTCGTCGCGGTGGTGGCGATGGCGGTCTTGGCGGGCGTCGATGCGCCAAAGCCCGCGCCCGCCGATCTCCATGGCGGCCGGCCGCTATTCGAGATCGCGCGGCAGCCGCGCTTCATCGCCGCCGCCCTGTGCGGCGTGATCGCCTACCCGATGATGAACCTGGTGATGACCTCGGCGCCGCTCGCCATGCAGATGTGCGGGCTCACCGTCAGCGATTCCAATTGGGGTATCCAGTGGCATATCGTGGCGATGTACGGGCCGAGCTTTTTTACCGGCTCGCTGATCGCGCGTTTCGGTGCGCCGACCATCGTTGCGCTCGGACTGGTGCTGGAAGGCGCCGCCGCGGCCATCGGCCTCTCCGGCATCACCGCGATGCATTTCTGGGCGACATTGGTCGTGCTCGGCGTCGGCTGGAACTTCGCCTTCATCGGGGCATCGGCACTGGTGCTGGAAACGCACCGGCCGCAGGAGCGCAACAAGGTGCAGGCCTTCAACGACTTCCTGGTGTTCGGGATGATGGCGATCGGGTCGTTCTCGTCGGGCCAGTTGCTGGCGAATTACGGCTGGTCCATGGTCAACATGGTGGTGTTCCCACCGGTACTGCTCGGGCTCGCGGTGCTGTCGTATGCCTCGTTCGCCAGGCGGCGCGCCAGGTCGCGGACGGCTCAAGAGCTTCTCGATCCTGGCACCTGACTCTCGATTGAACCGCTGGAGGCCACATGCCGACGCGCGCCCGTCTCGATGAGTTCATCGCAGCCGTCGTCTCCGGCGACCATGCCGGCGCGATCGAACGCTACTACACCGAGGACGCCAGCATGCAGGAGAACGCTGCGGCCCCGCGCGTCGGTCGCGATGTCCTGGTGGCGCATGAGCGCGCGGTGCTGGAGCGGGTCAGGAGCGTGACGTCGACCTGCGTCGCCTCCGTGGTGGAGGGCGATCGCGTCGCCATCAACTGGGTGTTCGAATTCGTCTATCACTCCGGCAAGACCGGCCGGTTCGACGAGGTCGCGCTGCAGGAATGGCGTGGCGACCGGGTTTTCCGCGAACGGTTCTTCTACGATCCGTCGAAGCCGGCCTGATGACATCTGCTGACAGTTCGGCCGCCGCCGAAGCAATTGGCGTTTCGATCTGTTACCAAGGGTCGCTACGCCCGGCCACGACGATGTAGAGCAAAGAAGCCAGAAGACTTGGACGCTTCCAGACAACTTACTGCCGACGAATCCTCCTTCCGCTACGACGGCTGGCGGATCGTCATCGTCTGCTTCCTGCTCGCGACCTTCGGCTGGGGGCTCGGCTTCTATGGGCAGAGCGTCTACGTCGCCGAACTGCATCGTCTGCATGGCTGGCCGACCTCGCTGATCTCTTCGGGTACGACGATCTTCTATCTGTTCGGCGCGGCGCTGGTCGCCTTCGTCAGCGAGGCGATCAGGGCCTTCGGTCCGCGGAGTTGCATGATCGCCGGCATCTGCACGATGGCCGTCGGCGCGGTTGCGATCGGTCAGGTTCGCGAACCCTGGCAGCTTTACATCGCCAATGCCGTGCTTGCCTTCGGCTGGGCCGGCACCAGCCTCGGCATGATCACCAATACGCTGGGCCTGTGGTTCGACAGGAAGCGTGGCATGGCGATCAGCCTGGCGCTGAATGGCGCGAGTTTTGGCGGCATCGCAGGCGTACCCCTGATGGTCGCTGCGATCGGCTATTTCGGCTTTGCCGGCGCGATGATCGCGGCAGCCATCGTGATGGTCGCGGTGATGGTGCCCGTCATCCTGCTGTTCGTCGGGCGACCACCCATCCAGTTTGGTATTGGCGCTGGGACCGCTGCGGCCGCGGATGCGCCGTCACCGACCCAGATCCGCGCGCGGGCCTTTCGCGACATCGGCTTCCTCTCGGTATCGGTCGCGTTCGCATTGGTGCTGTTCGCGCAGGTCGGCTTCATCGTTCACCTGATCTCGTTTCTGGATTCCGTGATCGGGCGCGAACGTGCTGCGATCGCGGTGGCGCTCTTGACGGCGATGGCTGTGGTCGGCCGCGTGCTGTTCTCGTTCGTGATCGACCGGATGAACCAGCGGCTGGCGTCGTCGCTTTCTTTCGTCAGCCAGGCGATTGCGCTTCTCATCATCATCAATGTGCGCAACGACTATGCGCTGATCGCGGCCTGCGCGCTGTTCGGATTTTCCGTCGGCAATCTGATCACGCTGCCGGCGCTGATCGTGCAGCGCGAGTTCGACCCCCGCTCTTTCGGCGTGCTGGTCAGCCTGATCACCGCGATCAACCAGATCACCTACGCGTTCGGGCCCGGCGCGATCGGGCTGTTGCGCGACCTATGGGGCAGCTACGCGCTGCCGTTCTATGTCTGTATCGGTCTGGAGTTGATTGCAGCCGTGCTGATCATGATTCGCGGGCGGCCGTCATTGCGAGCGTAGCGAAGCAATCCATCTTGCTTCAAAGCAGGTATGGATTGCTTCGTCGCTTCGCTCCTCGCAATGGCGGCGAAAGTTATGCTTCCCGCTGTCGCAGCAAATCTTCCAGGTCCAGCCGTTTGGTGAACATCGCGAGCGATCCGTCCGGTGCGCGTGGCCATTCTTCCTGCGGCCGGTCGCGGTAGAGCTCGACGCCGTTCTCGTCGGGGTCGCGCAGGTAGAGTGCCTCGCTGACGCCATGGTCACTGGCGCCATCGAGCTGAATGCCGGCCTGGATCACGCGATGGAGCGCGTCCGCCAGCGCGGGCCGCGTCGGGTACAGGATCGCGGTATGAAATAATCCTGTCGTGCCCGGTGGCGGCGGATGTCCGCCCTTGCTCTCCCAGGTGTTGAGCCCGATGTGGTGATGGTACCCGCCGGCGGAAATGAACGCCGCACCGGAGCCCATGCGCTGCATCAGCTCGAAGCCGAGCACGCCGCAATAGAATCCCAGCGCCCGGTCCAGATCGGCGACCTTGAGATGAACATGCCCGATCCGCGTACCGGCCATCACGGGTGGATTTTGGGGCATGTGTCTTCTCCGCTTTGGCTGCTTCTTACATCACCCCGCCGGCGGGGAGAGGAAGACCTAATCACCGTCCGCGTTCACGCAAGGTCCGACACCTCGCCATCCGGCAGCCCGAACTCGAACGTGTTCAGCGTCATCGACACCATCGTGTAGTAGCCGCACAGCCCGATCACCTCGACGATCCCGCGCTCGGTGAGGACCTTGATGGCCTCGTCATACAGCGGCTGTGACAGGCCATGACCCTCGTGCAACGATTTGGCGACGTCGTAGATCATCTGGCCCTTGGGATCGTCGAAAGTCGGTGTGCGGCGATCCCTGATGTCATCGATGATCTTCGGATCCATGCCGCCTTTCAGTGCAAGGCGCTTGTGCGCATACCATTCATAATGCGCGGTCCAGTGCCGTGCGGTAACGAGGATGGCGATCTCGGAAAGCTTCGCGGGAAAGATGGTGTTGAAACGCAACTGCTCGCCCAGCCGCGTCGCGTGCCGCGCCATCTCCGGGCTGCCGAGCCAGGCCATCATCGGCGCCGGCGGCGCGCCGCGCTTGCCGGCGATTGATTTGTCGTAGGTTTCCTTTTGGGCAGCGTTCATTTCGCCAGGCGAAAGCAGCTTCAGCCGCATGTCCGTTTCCTCTTGTTTTTCAATTGTTACGGCTCAGCGCTTACACCTGATCGGGGACCGTGACCACTGTCCTTGCGGCATGGGCTGACGGCAGACATGTGTTGAATTTCGCGATGCTGCGGCTAAGGTCGTTTCCAACATCCCACATGGAAGCGCCATCATGTCCGATCTGGAAACATTCCGTCGTGAAACCCGCATTTGGCTGGAAGCGAACTGCCCGCCGGAGATGCGGCGTCCAATGGCCTCGGAGAACGATACCTACTGGGGCGGGCGCAACGGAAAATTCTCGTCCGAGCCGCAGCGCGTCTGGTTCGAGCGGATGCGCGACAGGGGCTGGACCGTGCCGGACTGGCCGAAGGAATATGGCGGCGGGGGATTGAGCCCGGCTGAACACAAGGTGCTGCGTGAGGAGATGTCGGCGATGGGCGCGCGCGCCCCGTTGTCGAGCTTCGGTATCTGGATGCTTGGGCCGGCATTGTTGAAGTATGGCACAGAGGCACAGAAGCAGGAGCACCTGCCCAAGATCGCCGCCGGCCTGATCCGCTGGTGTCAGGGCTATTCCGAGCCGAACGCCGGATCGGATCTGGCCTCGCTGCAGACCCGCGCCGAGAGCGACGGCGACGATTACATCATCAACGGCCAGAAGATCTGGACGTCCTATGCGAACTACGCCGACTGGATCTTCTGCCTGGTGCGGACCGATGCGACTGCAAAGAAGCACGATGGCATCAGCTTCATCCTGTTCGACATGGCCTCGAAGGGTGTATCCACGAAGCCGATCCTGCTGATTTCGGGCTATTCGCCGTTCTGCGAAACATTCTTCGACAATGTGCGCGTGCCGAAGTCGCGTGTGGTCGGCACCGTCAACCGCGGCTGGGACGTCGCGAAATACCTGCTGCAGCATGAGCGCGCGATGATCTCTGGCATGGGCGAGCGCGGCGTCGGCCGACCGCTCGGCCAGGTCGCCGCCGATTCCGTCGGCAGCGACGCGCAGGGCAGGCTGGACGATGCGATGCTGCGCAGCCAGATTTCGACCTTCGAAATCGACGAGGCGGCGCTGGGCGCGGCGGCCGAGCGCGCGATCGATCTGGCGAAAGCGGGCCAGTCGCATCCGGCGTTTTCCTCGGCGATGAAATATTACGGTACTGAGCTGAACAAGCGCCGCCACGAGATCCTGATGTCGGCCGGCGGCATCGACGCGCTGGAATGGGAAAGCGAGCGCTCGAAGGCCGGCGCCCGCCCGCGCGCCTGGCTGCGCACCAAGGCCAATTCGATCGAGGGCGGCACCTCGGAGGTGATGCTCGGCATCGTCGCCAAGCGCATCCTCGATCTGCCGGGAGCGTAAACGAACTCCTCGTCCTGAGGAGCGCGGAACGCGCGTCTCGAAGGATGAGGCCCCGACTTCGGCCTCATGGTTCGAGACGGCGCCAGGGCGCCTCCTCACCATGAGGATCAACAGCGAAACCAGTCGAAGATCAGTAACGGAATCCTCCCATGGCACTCGTCCTCACCGAAGAACAATCCATGTTGCGCGACAGCGCGCGCGGCCTCATCAGCGACAAGGCGCCGGTATCGCATCTGCGCCATCTGCGCGACAGCAAGGATGCGACCGGGTTCTCGCGCGACCTCTGGAAGGCGTTTGCCGAGATGGGCTTTTCCGGCGTTGCTGGTGCCGGAAAAATTCGGCGGCAGCGGTCTCGGCTGCGTCGAGGCCGGCGTGGTGATGGAGGAAATCGGCCGCACCCTGATGCCATCGCCATTTCTGGCGACCGCGGTGCTGGCGGCATCGGCGCTTTCGCGCGGCGGCAGCGACGCGCAGAAGGCGGCCTGGCTGCCGAAGATTTCGGACGGCTCGCTGCTTGCCGCGCTCGCGATCGATGAAGGCGCAAAGCATCGCCCGCTGCAGACCAGCCTGCAGGCGGTTCGCGCCGGCAACGGCTTCAGGCTCAGCGGCGCCAAGGCCCTCGTCATCGACGGCCACACCGCCGATCTCCTGATCGTCGCCGCCCGCACGGCCGGTGCGGTCGGCGAGCGCAACGGGCTGACGCTGTTCCTGGTCGATCCGAAGGCGAAAGGCGTAGCTGTCGAACGCACCGTGATGGTCGATGCGCACAACGCGGCGCGGATCGAGTTCGCCAATGTCGAGGTCAACGCGGACGGCGTGCTCGGCGAGGTCGACCAGGGCGGCGCATTGCTGGAGGGCGTCCTCAATATCGGCCGCGGCGCGGTCGCCGCCGAAATGGTCGGCCTGAGCGAGGAGGTGTTCGGCCGCACCGTGACCTACCTGAAGGAGCGCAAGCAGTTCGGCAAGCTGATCGGCGAATTCCAGGCGCTGCAGCACCGCGCCGCGCAGCTCTACATCGATATCGAGATCACCCGATCAGCGGTGCTGAAGGCGCTGCAGGCGCTCGATGGCGATTTCGAGCATGCCGGGGCCGCGGTCGCGGTCGCCAAGGCGCGTGCCGGTTCGACCGCGACACTGGCGGTGCAGGAAGGCGTGCAGATGCACGGCGGCATGGGCATGACCGACCAGTTCGACATCGGCTTCTTCATGAAGCGCGCCCGCGTCTGCCAGGAACTGTTCGGCGACAGCAACTATCACGCCGAGCAATTGGCGCGGCTGAAGGGGTATTGAGTCCAAGCCGTCATTTCGGGGCGATGCGAGGCGCAGCACCTACTCATGTCATCACCCGCGAAAGCGGGTGATCCGGTACGCCGCGGCCTCTCGTTCGACTATCGACGTCTCTGGAATACTGGATCGCCCGGCCAAGCCGGGCGACGACGACGGTGTGTGGCCAGCGAAATGCCCTACCGGATCGGCGGCGCGTACTGGATGCCGCCGTTGCTCCAGAGCGAATTGAGGCCGCGCGGGATCTTCAGCTTCGATGCCTCGCCGACATTGCGGTCGTAGACCTCGCCGTAATTGCCGACATGGCGGATGATGCGGGCGGCCCAGTCCTTGGGCAGGCCGAGATCCTCGCCATAGGCGCCCTCGGTGCCGACCAGCCGCATCACGTCCGGCTTCTTCGACTTCAGCGCCTCGTCGATGTTCTTCGAGGTGATGCCGAGTTCCTCGGCATTGATCATCGCGTACAGCGTCCACTTCACGATCATCATCCAGTCGTCGTCGCGCTGCCGGACCACGGGAGCCAGCGGCTCCTTGGAGATCACGTCAGGCAGGATGTCGTGGTCGTTCGGCTGGGTCAGGTTCAGGCGCAGCGCGTAGAGCTGGGAGACGTCGGCGGTAAGGGTGTCGCACTTGCCGGACTCATAGGCCTTGAGCAACTCTTCCAGCCGGTTGAACTTCATCTCCGTGTACTTCATGTTGTTGGCGCGGAAGTAGTCGGCGAGATTGAGCAGCGTCGTCGTCCCCTCCTGCACGCAGACCTTGCTGTTGTTGAGGTCCAGCGCCGAATCGATCTTGCGCGTGCGCGGCAGCATGAAGCCCTGGCCGTCATAATAGGCGACCGCGGGGAAATAGAGGGCGTAGTTGCTCTCGCGCGACATGCTCCAGGTCGTGTTGCGGGACAGGATGTCGACCTTGCGGCTCTGCAATTCCTTGAAACGCTCGCTGGCGTCGAGCGGCAGGAATTTTATCTTCTTGGGGTCGTCGAAGATGGCGGCGGCCACCGCGCGGCAGAAATCGACATCGAAGCCGGTCCAGTCGCCCTTGTCGTCCGGAATCGAGAAGCCCGGCAGCCCCTTGTTGACGCCGCACAGCACTTCGCCGCGCTTGAGCGTCCGTTTCAGGGTCTTGGTGTCATAACGCTCATAGGTGATTGCAGCAGCCGCGATCGCGATTGCGACGGCCAGCCCGATCAGGAGGCCGCCTCGAAATGTCCGTAGCATTTTCTAACTCTCGATTTCAGGGAAATGGATCGGCTGACGAAGCCGCCTTGTCGCAATCACAGTTCCGGCTTCTGCCGGATAATCACCTTGGTGCCAACAGGGACACGCTCATAGAGATCGGCGACGTCGGCATTGACCAGCCGGAAGCAGCCGGAGGACACGGCGGTGCCGATGGTATCGGGACGGTTGGTGCCGTGGATGCGGTAAACGGTGGTGCCGAGATACATTGCGCGCGCGCCGAGCGGGTTGCCGGGGCCGCCGGCCATGAAGCGCGGCAGGTAAGGCTGGCGCTGGATCATCTCCGGCGGCGGTGTCCAGTCCGGCCATTCCGCCTTGCGGGTGATGTTGACGAGCCCCTGCCACTGGAATCCCTCGCGACCGACGCCGATGCCATAGCGCAGCGCGCGGCCATTGCCCTGGATCAGATAGAGATGGCGTTCGGCCGTGACGACGATGATGGTGCCCGGTGCTTCGCTGGTGCGATACAGCACCGCCGTCTTGCGAAACTGCGGATCGAGTTCGACCGAGTCATCGGCGAGCAGGCCCGGCTGGTCGCCGACATCGGGTTGTCGCGTCTGCGCCTGGCCCTGCGAAGCCGAAAGGATCAGGCCGCTTGCGGCGATCAACATCCAGGTCAGTTGCCGAAACTTCGTCATCGCGGAGTTCTCCTTGCTGGCGCATGGGCCAATGGGCTGGTGGGCATGCCCCAAATAGCGGAACCATCAAAGCTCAGGCCTAGCTTGATGGCAAGTTTAGGGCGAATGGGGCAAATACGTGGCTGAAATATCTTCTATTTTTCTTGCCTGCCAAAATTGCGGGATATCCCGCGCAAAATCGAGGGATATCCCGTAGCGCTATTTCGGCGCGATCCATAGCCGCAGGCAAAACGAGATCAGTGCGACCGTGCCGACACCGCCGAGCCACAACGCGGCGAACCATAGCAAACGATGCGTCAGCGGGGCCCGATCCGGCTTGATCTCGCTCAATGGTAGCCGCTTTCCGGTTTGACCTTGCCGCGAAATACCCAATAGGCCCAGGCCGTATAGCCGAGGATGAGCGGGATCAGCACGGCGACGCCGAACAGCATGAAGACCTGGCTGTTCTCGGGCGAGGCGGCCTGCCAGATCGTGATGCTCTGCGGCACGATATAGGGATACATGCTGATGCCGAGGCCGGCATAGGACAGCGCGAACAACGCCAGCGTCAGGAAGAACGGCTGGTAGTCGTATTTGTTGGCGAGGCTGCGCAACAGCAGCACCGTGACCGCGGCCACCGCGACCGGCACCGGCGCGGTCAGAAGAATGTTCGGCCAGGCGAACCAGCGCTCCGTATACTGCACGTGCAGGAACGGGGTTGCGATACTGACCGCGGCGATGGCGCCAAGCATTGCGAACAACAGGATCCAGCTCAGGTGATAGGCGCGGTCGCGCAACTCGCCTTCCGTCTTCATGACCAGCCATGTCGCCCCCAGCAGCGCGTAGCCGATCACCAGCGCCACGCCGGTCAGGATGCTGAACGGCGTCAGCCAGTCCCACCAGCCGCCGGCATATTGCCGCCCAACGACATGCACACCCTGCAGGACGGCGCCCAGCGCGACGCCTTGCGCCAGTGCCGCCAGCAGCGACCCGCCGAAGAAGGCGATGTCCCACTTGTTCCGTTCCTTGGTCGTTCGCCAGCGGAATTCGAAGGCGACGCCGCGAAACACCAGGCCGAGCAGCATCACGATCATCGGCGTGTAAAGCGCCGGCATCAGCACCGCATAGGCCAGCGGAAATGCGGCCATCAGTCCGCCGCCGCCGAGCACCAGCCAGGTCTCATTGCCGTCCCAGACCGGCGCGACGCTGTTCATGACGACGTCGCGATCCCTCTTCTCCGGGAATAGCGGAAACAGGATGCCGAGGCCGAGATCGAAGCCGTCCATCACGACATAGACGAACACGGCAAAGGCGATGATGAAGGCCCAGATGGTCGGAAGGTCGATCGGGATCATCGCGCGGCTCCCTCGGCTGCCGCGCCGGTGGCTGGCGTAATGCCCGCCGTGCGGATCGGGACGTCGTGCGACGGTCCCTGTTCGCCGGGGTGCGGCGGGGCCGCCATCAACCGCAGCAGGTAGACCACGCCGGCCGTGAACACGGTGAAATAGACGATGATGAAGGCGATCAGCGAGGAGGCGACCGCAGGCGCTGCCAGCGGCGAGGCGGATTCAGCCGTTCGCAGCAAGCCATAGACCGTGAACGGCTGGCGTCCAACCTCGGTCGTGATCCAGCCCGCGAGCACGGCGATGAACCCGGCCGGTCCCATCGCGATCGCGAACATATGCAGGAACTGCGAATTGTAGAGCGTGCCCCGCAGACGCATCAGCACGCTGAGCAGGCCGAGCCCCATCATCAGCAATCCCATGCCGACCATGATGCGGAACGACCAGAACGCGATCGCCACCGGCGGCCAGTTTTCGCGCGGCACGGTGTCGAGACCGGCCATCGGCGCGTCGGGCGAATGCTTGAGGATCAGCGATCCCAGCTTCGGGATTTCGATCGCATAGTCCACGCGGCCCGCGGCCTGGTTGGGCAGGCCGAACAGGATCAGTGGCGCGCCGTGCTGGTGGCTGGTGAAGTGACCTTCCATCGCCATGATCTTCACCGGCTGATGCTCCAGCGTGTTGAGCCCGTGCTGGTCGCCGGCGAGAATCTGGATCGGCGCCACCAGCGTCGCCATCCACATCGCCATCGAAAACATCACGCGGGGACCGGCGAGGTGCTGGTCGCGCAGCAGGTGATACGCACCGACCGCGCCGACCACCAAGGCGGTGGTCATATAGGCCGCCAGCACCATGTGCACGAGGCGGTAGGGAAAGGATGGATTGAAGATCACCTTGAACCAGTCGGCGGCGATGAATTGCCCCTCGGCGTTGAAGGCGTAGCCCGCCGGCGTCTGCATCCAGGAATTGGCGGATAGAATCCAGAACGCCGATATCAGCGTGCCGATCGCGACCATCAACGTCGCCAGAAAATGCAGCCTGGGACCGACGCGCTTCAGGCCGAACAGCATGACGCCGAGGAAGCCGGCTTCGAGGAAGAACGCGGTCAGCACCTCATAGGCCATCAACGGGCCGAGGACCGGGCCGGTCTTGTCGGAAAATGCCGACCAGTTGGTGCCGAACTGGTAGGACATCACGATTCCCGACACCACGCCCATGCCGAATGCGACGGCGAAGATCTTCAGCCAGTAATTGAACAGGTTGATGTAGACCTCGCGCCCGGTCCACAGCCAGAGCGCCTCCAGCACCGCCAGGTAGCTGGCGAGCCCGATCGAGAAGGCGGGGAATATGATGTGGAACGACATCGTGAAGGCGAACTGCGCCCGGGCCAACACCACCGCATCCAAGCCCTCAAACATCGCTAAACCACCCATCATTGCTTCTGTCATCGAGTCTATCACGCCGGCTGCGACAACAGTACCGCGCCTTTTGCAGCAGGGGCCCGCTATCCGTTCAGCGTCTCCCGGCATCCGGAGGGCAATTGAGACGCTGAACGATTTCTGCGCGCACGGCGCTTGCCCCATTTTCGTCGTGCCTGCTCGGGCTGCGGAAGGTTTGGCCCGTGTGCAGCCGGATGCTGATGGTGCAGGTCCCGTGCTTTGGATCGGGTTTGTCCACCTCGATCGCTGCGACGTCGGCGGCTGTGATCGTCTCGGCAGATGTCCTGCCGTTCCACCCAATTCGCTCGATGCGGATCTCGCCACGCCTGATAGCCCAGAACGCGCCGGTGAACCGGTGCGCGTAGCGGTAGAGTGCAAAGGCAACGATCACGCCGAGCGGCAAGAGGAATCCGAGCGCCAGTTCCAACTCGCCGATCCAGAATGCGATGATGAATGACAGAGCGCACAGGCTGGCCAGAACTGGCGCGGTCATTCGAATCGCGCGACCGAAATAGTGGCTGATAGGCGAGCCAAGGGTGATCTCGGTGTTGCCGGCATCGAACGGGTTCTTGACGGGTACGGCATCGGGACGACCGAGCAATCTCGCAATCGTTGCGGCGGTTTCGTTGACGCGTGTGATGTCCGGAAGCGGTGGTGAGATCAGGACACCCCCCGATGCCAGCCTGCACGCGAGGCTGAAACTCGCGGGATTGCTCAATCTGTTCCTGCGGACACGGACGTCTGCGATGTCGTGATGGCCGATCATTCGCTTGTGCACCCGCCCGAGCGGACGCTGCTCGCCGATCAGGATGCCGTCCCGCGTGATGATCCAGGCGACATTGCGCTCAAGGGCGGCAACGCCGATCAGGAAGAATCCGAGCGGCGCGGCCCAGAACGCGGCAATCAATGGTCGGCCGCCCGAGGCCCAGGTCAGCAGGCCTGGAACGAGAATCAGCAGGAGTACGGCGCCGGAGCCCGCCCAGAGCAGCCTTTCCCTAAGCGAGGCTCCCTTGCGCAGCCGAACTTCATCCGGGTTTGCCGCAGCATCCATGGTCAGCGGCAAACATCACGGCCGGCGCGGTCACGTCAAGCGGCCACATGGGCTCGAAATGTGACGGCCGCCTGTCGAGTGCGATTGAACTTCGCGATCAGACCCAGGTCATTTCCGCATCGCGCCGACGAAATCGGAGGCCAGATACAGAACGACCCGGCTGGGGGGCATCCCGGCCGGGTCGTTGGAGGTAACTTGGGAGGTTAGAAGGTCAGATCGGAAACTTGGTGGAAAAACAAAATCAGCGAAGGTTTGTTCCGCTGCTGTCGGAGATCACGCAGACCTCCTTCGGATTCCTGGTGCCGCAATCGACCACCTGTTCGCGAACGAAATCGTCGAGCCGGTGTCGCGCTGGGCGCGGGGCTGGATATTCTGGGCCGAGAGAGTGGCAAGCGTCGCGACGGCGCCGAGCGGGACGACGAAGAAGCGGAAGGACGGCTTCAGCATGTTCTCTCTCCTGTTCGGCGTTGGCGTTGCGTTGTTGATTGGAGATATAGGGGACGAGTTTTTCCGGGTGATGTTGCCAATTGTTTCAATTGTTTCGTCGGAGATAACCTTTGTCCGCCGAAATCAGCCCGCTCCCGCCCCCAAATCTCCATTAAGCCATTGAAATAGTGTTAGTTTAGGCGGCGATGCTGTCCACCCCGGCGACCTTAAGCAAGTCAGCCAATTGTTTGCGGGCATAGAACATCCGGGTCTTCACCGTGCTCTGGGGAATACCGATGATCTCGCCGGCTTCCTCGACCGACTTCTCGTGATAGTAGACCAGATTGATGATTTCGCGGTGAGCGGGCGACAGCTTGGCAACGCAGGCGCGCAGGATCGCGCTGGTATTGCTGCGGTCGAGCGAGGATTCCGGGGTGTCGGCATCGTCGGCGATCTCGAGCACGTCTTCCTGGTCGATATCCTCATGCTTGCGCTGGCGCAGCGCGGTCAGCGCCTTGAAACGGGCGATCGACAGCAGCCAGGTGGACACCTGCGAGCGGCCCTCGAACTGGCTGGCGGTACGCCACACGTCGAGGAACACCTGGCTGACGAGGTCTTCGGTCGTGGTGGTGTCGCGCACCATGCGCAGCACGAAACGGTAAACCCGGACGTTATGACGGGAATAAAGCACATGCATCGACGTACGATCGCCCTTGGCAATACCTTGCAGCAGCATCTCATCCGATGTCGCGCGGGCAGCGGCGATCGAATTACGGGCTGCGGCGTTGATGGCGATGACGTTCGGCATGACAGGCTCCCATTGCGCCGCAACGGTGCGGCGTTTCGTTGGGAGAATTGTTAGTCAGGCAACGTTTCGGGATGTCTGCACGAAAGGGGAAAAATGGTTTCGTGCCCGGGAGAATTGTTTCGTCACAGCGCTTGCGACGAAACATTCGGCGTCAAAATGCGAGTAATTTCAATGGGCGGAAAATGGGATGATTTCAGACTGTGAATAGTTCCCGGGCTGGAGCGTTTTGCCAACGGCTGCCGTCTCGTCCCAAAAGCGCGGGAGAGTGGGTAGCGGCCCGAATTACGCCTTGTCGCCGGTCGGCGAGAACAGGTAGCCGCCGCCGCGGATGGTGCGGATCACGGCCGGCTTGGTCGGGTCGATCTCGATCTTGCGCCGGATACGCATGATCCGCAGGTCGACCGCGCGGTCGAAGGCTTCGGCATCGCGCGCGTTGGCCAGTTCCAGCAGCCGCTCGCGCGACAGGACGCGCTTGGGATTGGCCGCAAACACCTTCAGCAGGCCGAATTCGGACGCGGTGAGCGGATGCTCGTTGCCCTCGTCGTCGCGCAGCGCCTGCGCTTCGAGGTCGAGCCACTTGGTGCCGAACCGCACCAGTTGCTCCTTCTCCGCCTTGGCCGCCGCCTGCTCCGGTGCGGCCGCCGCCTTGGCCGGCGTGCTGCGCCGAAGCACCGAGCGGATGCGCGCCATCAGTTCGCGCAATTCGCACGGCTTTGCGATGTAATCGTCGGCGCCGAGTTCGAGCCCGACGACGCGGTCGATCGGGCTTGCGGTCGCCGTCAGCATGATGACGGGAACGTTGATGCGGCTCTTCAGGTCGCGAATGATCGAGAGACCGTCTTCCTCGGGCATGTTGAGGTCGAGCACCACGAGGTCGGGCACGCTGGTTTCGATCACGCTGCGCAGGCTCTTGCCGCCGTCGCACAGCGTCACGCCAAAGCCGTGCATCTTGAGGTAATCACCGACCATCTCGCGGGCCGGTGCCTCGTCATCGACGATGATGATGTGCGGGCTCTGGGTCATGTCGTCTCGGTTGCGGGCAGTGTTACGGTGAACGTCGATCCCTGTCCGGGCCCGCCGCTTTCGGCCGTCACATGGCCGCCATGCATGTCGATGATGCGCTTGACGATCGACAGGCCGAGGCCGGTGGAACTCTCGCCTGCAGTCGGCTTGGCAGAAAGGCGCTGGAAGCGGCCGAACAGCCGGCCGAGATCCTCGGGGCTGAGGCCGGCGCCCTGGTCGGCGATACGGATGATCGTGTCGCCGCCTTCGCGGGCGACGCTCACCGTGATCTTGCCGCCGATCGGCGAGTATTTGATGGCATTGCTGACGAGATTGTCGATCGCCTCGCGGATACGGTCGGCGTCGCACATCGTGACGATATTCGACAGCGCCGACACGCTGATGGCCTGCTGCTTGTTCACCGCCGACGGCAAATTGGATTCGGTGACCTCGGTAACGAGAGCGGCCAGGTCGACCGCTTCGCGGCGGATGGTGATGTCGAAGGCATCCGCCATCGCGTCCGAAATCAGGTGGTCGACCATCGAGGTCAGGCGCTTGGTGGCGTCGCGGATATGCTCGACCTGCGCGGTGACGTTTTCCTTCGGCGAGCCGGCCCCGATCAGCTCGGTCAGCATTTCGGTGCGGCCCAGGATCACGCCGAGCGGATTCTTCAGATCATGGGCGACGGTGCCGAGGATCTCGTTCTTGAAGCCGTTGGCGCGCTGCAGCCGCAGCCACTGTGCCGACAGCCGCCGGTTCGCCTGCATCAGCGCGCGGGTGCGCTGGGCGACACGGTCCTCGAGCTGGGTGTTGGCCTCGTGCAGTTGCCGGTAGAGGATGACGTTGTCGAACGCGATCGAGAGCCGGCTGGAGAAAATCTCGACCAGCGCGCGGTCGGTGTCGGAAAGCTGGCGCTCCGCCTGCAGCAGCACCACCACTTCGCGGCCGCTGCCGGTGCGCAGGTAAAGCACGCTGCGATGGTCGGCAAACTCGTTCTTGCGGCGCTGGAAGGCGGCTTCCACCATCTGGCGCAAATCCGGGTCGAGCGCCTTCGACGTCGTCGTGCCGATGAAGCGGCTGTAGCAGCCCGAGCCTGCGAGCACCGAGAATTCGCGGCCATCGGGGCTGTCGTCGCGCAGCACCAGGATGCCGGCGCAGTCGACATTGAGCAGCGAGGCGAGCTGCGTCAGCACGCCTTCCGCGAGCCGCTGCATCGACTTGAAGTCGTAGAGCGTGGAGGCGGCGTCGATGATGATTTCGAGGCCGCGACGTGTCTGCACCATGCGCTCGAGTTGCTGATAGCTGCGCAACGCCGCGGTCAGCGAGGTGAACAGCTTGTCGGCCGTCAGCTCGGTCTTGGCCTTGTAGTCGTTGATGTCGTACTGGACGATGACGCGGCGTTCGGGCGCCTGACCGGGCTGGCCGGTGCGCAGGATGATGCGAACGGTTTCGTTCTTGATCTCGTTGCGGATGTATTCGACCAGCTCCAGGCCGGCGACGTCGGTTTCCATGATGACGTCGAGCAGCACGGCTGCGACATCGGGGTTGTCGCGCATCAGGATGCGGCCTTCGGCCGCGGAGTAGGCCGACAGGATCTCCAGCGTGGCGCCGTGGAGATTGTAGTCGCTGAGCGCGAAGCGGGTGCCTTCGTGCACGGCGGCATCGTCGTCGATGACCGCGATCTTCCATTTGCGCGCGGCCGGGTCCTCCGGGGCGGGCCCGGCATCGTCGATCAGGTGGAGGACATCGTCCTGTTCGGCCATTGCGAAGTTCCGTCGGCTGCTGCCTGGTCTGCGGTCGTGGAGCCGCCCTTGGCGACTTTCGGCATGATAATGCGGAATGTGGTGCCTTGTCCCAGCCTCGACTCCAGCATCATCCGGCCGCCAAGCTGTTGAGTGACAAGATTATAGACGATATGCAAGCCCAGTCCGGTGCCGCCTTCGTTGCGGCGCGTCGTAAAGAACGGGTCGAACGCCTGCCGCTGCACGTCGGGCGTCATTCCGGCGCCGTTGTCGGCAAAAATGATCTCCACGTCGTCGCTGCCGCGGGCCCGGGCCGAGATCGAAATCGCCCCGGACCGGCGGCCGGCGAAGGCGTGGTTGGCGGCGTTAAGGAATAGATTGGTTAATATCTGCCCGTAGGAGCCCGGGTAACCGTCGATCACAAGCCCGTCGGGCACGTCGACCGAGAGCGTGATCGCGGCCTTCTTCAGCACCGGGCGCAGGCTGGCGACGATCTGGTCGGTGGCCTCGCCGAGGCTGAACTGGCGGCGTTCGGCGTGCGAGCGGTCGACCGCCACCTGCTTGAAGGACTGGATCAACTCGGCGGCGCGATGCAGGTTCGCCACCAACTGCCCGGCTGCATCGCGCGACGTCTTGACGAATTCGTCGAGCTTGGAGCGCCGCAGCGGCTCGGTCCGCAGCTCCTGCTCGAACGTATCGGCGCGGCGCGCGAAGCTCGAGGCCACTGTCAGGCTGATGCCGATCGGGTTGTTGACTTCATGGGCGACGCCGGCCACCAGTCCGCCGAGCGCCGCCAGCCGTTCGGCGTCGATCAGGTTCTGCTGCGCGGTATTGAGTTCGAGCAGCGCACTCTCGGCTTTTTCCTTGGCCGCGCGCAGTTCGTCCTCGGTCTTGCGCTTGGCGATGGCGTTTTCGCGGAACACCTCCACCGCGCGCGCCATGGCGCCGACCTCGTCCCTCGCGGTGGTGCCCTGCACCTTGCGATCGTAATTGCCCGAGGTGATCGCATGCATCGCCGCCATGATCTGTTGCAGCGGAAGGCGGATCGAAAGTGCGATCAGCACGCCGGCGGACAGGATGATGCCGAGGAAAATCACCGCGATCGACAGCACGCGCCGTGAAATGCTCGACAGTGTGCGGTCGAACGTCTCCTGCGCCTTCTGCTCGCGCTGCCGCATCTTGACCGAGAGCTCGTCGATGGCGGCGATCGCGTCGGCCTGGCTGGCGTCGATGGTGTTGCGCAGCAGTTCGGTCCGGATGGAGAGCTGCTCGGTCAGCTTCGCCATGCCTTCGCGCAGTGCCACGGTGCGCGCGTGCAGCCGCTTTAGCGCCATCCGCTGCAGGTCGTTGTCAGCGAGATCGGCCATCACGGGGATGGTCTTCTCGATGGTCTCGGTATTCCTGCGCGCGTCCTCGGCCGATGACGAGGCGAGCGACAGATAATAGGAATTGGCCGCGACCAGCATCGCGGTGAATGCCTCGCGCGATTTTCCGAGCGACGGCCAAATCAGTGCGTCGCGATGCCCGGTAGCGCCCTCGATGATGGAATAGAGTCCGGCCATTTCCCGCGCCGGCCCCAGCACCTGCTGTTCATAGGTCTTGGTGATGGTGGACTGCACCGCGCGCAGTTCGCCGAAGCCGTTGAGGAAGCGGTCGGTGACCTGTTCGAGCCGCTCGACCGACCCTGACAGCATCGGGTCGTTCGAGGCGCGCGTGGTCAGCGTGCCGAGCACCGCTTCGCGCAGCAGCAGGATCTCGGCGAACAGTTCGGGGCTGGGCTGGTTGATGTAGCGATGGATCAGGTTCTGTAGCCGGCTGGTTTCGCTCTCCAGCAGCGCCAGGATCTTGTCGGAGTCGCGCACGTGCCGCACGTCGTCCCAGGCCTCGCCGAGCACCTTGGCGCCGTTCCATATCAGGACAGCGAGCACGACTACCACGGCGGAGTTCAGCGCGGCGATCGACAGAATCCGCCAGCGGATCGGTACCGCGCGCAACAACTGGACAATGCGGACACGGCTGCGCACGGCGAAGCTCGCCGGTCGTTCCGTTTCCCTGTCCTGCTGCGGTACGCTGGCCAACTTTACTCCACCTCGCGAATGCGTTCGATCGATCGCGCCATCGCAGCGACCGGCATCGCAGGGACCATCGTGCCGATCAATGCGACGTTGGTACGGTTGAAATCGATCGCGCCGGCCCGGGACTGATCGAGGGTTTTCATCAGCCCGCCCGCGCCGTAGGGCGCCGGAACGGTCGGACAATCCTCGTTTGGGGTGCCAACAGCACGAAATTCGCGCGCAAAAGCGCCCGTTGAGACGGCCGTGAGCAACAGCGCGATACCAGACATTGCGGTCCGCGAAAGGTCAGCGCGGCAGTACACAGGCACACAAATCCCCTTGGCAATTAAGTCTGCGGCGCGACGAAAAGGTTCAACGCTTCTAGCAGAATCGGCCGGGATTTGGCTATCGAACTTGGCCATTGGACGCCGGGCCGGTCACAGGCGCTGCGGCCGAAATGAGCGTATAGTGACTGTCGCGCAGCAATCCTTGATTGTGCAATGCGGTGGCAACCCAGGACGTGGATTGAAACTGCGGTCGCGGGCCGTTATGAGGGCGCGGCATGGGATGCGACAACAGAGCGGCGCGGTCACGGCGACGCAGGGTGATGACAGGTGAAGCTGACCTCGAGATTTTTGCAGATCGTCGTGCTGGCGGTCGCAGCGCTCGCCTCGCCGGCGCAAGCCGCCACCGAGATCATGTGGTGGCACGCGATGTCGGGCGAGCTTGGCAAGCAGCTCGAGAAGCTCGCGGCCAATTTCAACGCCTCGCAATCCGATTTTCGGATCGTGCCGACCTACAAGGGCAATTACACGGAAACGGTAACCGCCTCGATCTTCGCGTTCCGTTCCCGCAGCCAGCCCGCCATCGTCCAGGTCAACGAGATCGCGACCGCCACCATGATGGCGGCAAAGGGCGCGATCTATCCGGTATACGAACTGATGCGCGACCAGTCGGAGCCGTTCTCGCCGGAGGCGTACCTGCCTGCGGTGGCCGGCTATTACTCCGACGTCGCCGGCAACATGCTGTCGTTTCCGTTCAACGCCTCGACACCGATCCTCTATTACAACAAGGATCTGTTTCGCGCCGCAGGCCTCGATCCGGAAGTGCCGCCGAAGACCTGGCCGGAGATCGGCGCTGCGGCCAAGCGGCTGCGTTCGGCGGGTGCGGCATGCGGGCTCACGACGTCGTGGCCGTCCTGGATCAATGTCGAGAATTTTTCCGCATTCCACAACCTGCCGTTGGCGACCCGCAGCAATGGTTTTGGCGGCCTCGATGCGGAATTGACCTTCAACAATCCGACGGTGGTGCGCCACATCGCGCAGCTTGCGGAATGGCAGGGCACCAAGGCGTTCGAATACAGCGGCCGGGGGCAATCGGCCGAGCCGCGATTCCAGAAGGGCGAGTGCGCCATCTTCATCGGTTCGTCGGCGACGCGCGCCGACATCAAGGCCAATTCGAAGTTCGAGGTCGGCTACGGCATGATGCCCTATTGGCCTGATGTCGCCGGCGCTCCGCAGAACACCATCATTGGCGGCGCGACGTTGTGGGTGCTTCGCGACCGGCCGCGGGCGGAATACACCGGCGTTGCGCGCTTCTTTGCCTATCTGTCGAAGCCGGAAGTGCAGGCCGCCTGGCACCAGAACACGGGCTATCTGCCGATCACCCGCGCCGCCTTCGATTTCACGCGCGCGCAGGGCTTCTACGACCGCAATCCAGGGGCTGCGATCTCGATCGAGCAGATGACGCTGAAGCCGCCGACCGAGAATTCGAAGGGCATCCGGCTCGGATCCTTCGTCCTGATCCGCGACGTCATCGAGGACGAGCTGGAGCACGTCTTCAGCGGCAAGCGTTCGGCGCAGGCGGCGCTCGACCTCGCCGTCGAGCGTGGCAACCGCCTGCTGCGCCAGTTCGAACGCGCCAACCCGGACAGGTAGGGGCCGCCGTTAGCAGGCGCGTCGCGCAATGGCCATGCATGCACTGCCGCACTTTGCCGACTACACTTCATTCCCCGCATTCCGCGCCGACCCGTCGCAATGGTTGCCGGTGGCTGCCGATATCGCCCGCAGCCATGGGTTCACCTGCGCAGCACCCCAGATCTTCTCCACCGGCACCAATCTCGTGGTCGGGCTCGACGAGCCGCTCATCCTGAAGATTTTCCCGCCGTTCCTGCGCGGCCAGTTCGTATCGGAGCGTGGCGCGCTGGCGCAGCTTCGCGGCCGGCTTGCCGTTCCGATTCCCGAGATTGTCACCGAAGGCGAGCGTGACGGGTGGCCGTATCTGGTGATCACGCGCCTCTCGGGCCATCTCGGTGCGGAAGTGTGGCCAGGGTTGCCCGAGGATCAGAAGGAGCGCGTTCTCTTCCAGATCGGTGAAATCATCGCAGCGGTGCAGCGTGTCCCGGCGGGAGACCTCTCGGACATCGAACCGCGCTGGCCGCAGTTCATATCAGGGCAAATCGAACGCTGCCGCGCCCGGCATGAACGCCTCGGTCTGCCGCGCCAGTTTCTCGCCGGGCTCGACGATCTGCTTCGTGATGCGGCTACGCTCATTCCCGTGAACGCGCCGCCGGTGATTCTGACGGGCGAATACATACCGGAAAATTTTCTGCTGGATCAGGAACCGGACGGCTGGCGCGTGTCCGGCCTGATCGATTTCGGTGACGTCATGACGGGCTGGGGCGAGTACGACCTGATGGGTCCGAGCGCGTTCATGACGGCAGGCCTGCCGCGGCGGGTGCAGAGCCTGTTCGGGGGATTCGGCTATGCGGCCGCCGACGTTACGCCGGCGGTGAAGCGGCGGCTGTTGGCGCTGCTGCTGCTGCATCGGGCGAGCGATCCCGTCAGGCATATCTGTATCGAGGGCTGGCCGGAGAAGGCGGCCGATCTCCTTGAATTACAGGACCTGCTTTGGCCGACATGAGCCGGTGCGACGAAATCGCACAGTAAAGGGGCTGCCGTGAATTGTTGCCCGTTTATTCGGCAAATTATCTTCTTTGTATGCAATCGTGGCACCATTCAGCCCCCGGGCCGAACTCCGAAAATGTTACAATCTATCGCTGGATCAGCCACTTAGAAGGAAATTAGCCGTTCCTTAAGGATTGGCACGAACCTTGCGATCCCTGTTCCAAAGCCCGTTTCCCTCTGGCGTTGGAGCATCACCCATGAAGCGTCGTGACTTCCTCAAATCCGTGTCGGGGCTGGCTGCCGCAGGCGCATTGACACCCGCCCCGGCGATCTGGTCCGCGGCCAAGGCCGACGCGCGGTCGGAGACGCTGCTGATCGTGTCCGAGGGTGGCCCCAACAATCTCGACATCCACGGCGTCGGCACCAACGTGCCCGGCTACGAGGTGTCGTGGAATTGCTACGACCGCCTGATCACCCACGAGATGAAGAGCGGACCCGGCGGCGTGCCGTACTACGACCGCGACAAGTTCAAGGGCGAGCTCGCTGACGACATGAAGATCGACGACATGTCGGTCACCTTCAAGCTGAAGAAGAACGCCAAATTCCATGACGGCGCGCCGGTCACGGCCAAGGACGTCAAATGGTCGCTCGACCGCGCGGTCTCCGTCGGCGGCTTCCCGACCTTCCAGATGAGCGCGGGCTCGCTGACCAAGGCCGAGCAGTTCGTCGTCGTCGACGACAAAACAGTGCGGGTGGATTTTGCCAAGAAGGACCGCCTGACGATTCCCGATCTCGCCGTCATCGTGCCCTGCATCGTCAATTCCGAACTCGTGAAGAAGAGCGCCAGCGAGAAGGACCCCTGGGGACTCGAATACACCAAGCAGCAGACCGCGGGCTCCGGCGCCTACAAGCTGGTGAAATGGACCGCCGGCACCGAAGTGATCATGGAGCGCAACGACGAGTGGGTCGGCGGTCCGTTGCCGAAGATCAAGCGCGTGATCTGGCGCATGGTTCCGCAGGCCGGCAACCGCCGTGCGCTGCTCGAGCGCGGTGACGCCGATATCTCCTACGAATTGCCGTTCAAGGACTTCCAGGAGATGAAGGCCAACGGCAAGCTCAACGTGGTGTCGCTGCCGTTCTCCAACGGCATTCAGTACATCGGCATGAACGTCACCAAGCCGCCGTTCGACAATCCGAAAGTGCGGCAGGCGATGGCCTACGCGATGCCGTACCAGAAAATCATGGACGCGGTGCTGTTCGGCCTCGCCAACCCGATGTTCGGCGCACCTGCGGACAAGGCGACCGAGGTGGCATGGCCGCAGCAGACCAAATATTCCACCGACATGGCCAAGGCCAAGGCGCTGCTTGCCGAAGCCGGCTACGCCAATGGTTTCGAGACCACGATTTCATTCGATCTGAATTTCGCAGGCGTCAACGAGCCGCTTTGCATCCTGGTTCAGGAGAGCCTCGCCCAGCTCGGCATCAAGGCCACCATCAACAAGGTGCCCGGCGCCAACTGGCGCACCGAACTGAACAAGAAGGAGATGCCGCTCTACACCAACGTGTTCTCGGGCTGGCTCGATTACCCCGAATACTTCTTCTACTGGTGCTATCACGGCAATAATTCCGTCTTCAACACCATGAGCTACAAGTCGCCGGAGATGGACAAGCTGATCGACGGCGCGCGCGTCGCCGCTTCGACCGGCGACACCGCGACCTACGACAAGGACGTGAAGGGCTTCGTCGATCTCGCTTTCAGCGATATCCCGCGCATCCCGCTGTATCAGCCCTTCGTCAACGTCGCGATGCAGAAGAATATCTCCGGCTATCAATACTGGTTCCACCGCCGCCTCGACTACCGCGCGCTGGTAAAGGCGTAAGTCCCATGTGGGGCGCACGCGAAACACTCGCTTGCACCGCTCATTCTCCCTTCAGTGAGGAGCGCGCGGCTCTCTCCCTAGCCCTCCCCCGCAAGGGGGAGGGGACGCAGCAGCGCAAGTGGCGATGTTCTCGCCAGCCAGCGAGAGCTACTCGTCCTGCAGGAGTGCCACGCCATGCTGACCATGATCGGCAAGCGGCTGATGTTTGCGATTCCGTCCTTGATCGGGGTCGTGATCGTCACCTTCCTGCTGACGCGCGCGCTGCCGGGCGATCCCGCGGCCTACTTCGCAGGTCCCGCCGCGACGAAGGAAGCGATCGAGCAGATCCGCAAGAAGCTCGGCCTCGACAAGCCGCTGATCGAGCAGTTCGTCCGCTACAGCAACGATCTCGCGCACGGCGATTTCGGCACATTCGCTGACGACAGGTCAGCCGGTCGCGGCCGAAATCCGCAACCGCCTGCCGGCGTCGGCCGAGCTGACGCTGCTCGGCCTGTTCGTCTCGATCGTGATCGCGATGCCGCTTGGTGTGCTTGCCGCCACCCGACCGGGATCGTGGATCGATCATCTCTGCCGCATCACGACCACCGCCGGCGTCTCGCTGCCGGTGTTCTTCACCGGCCTGGTGCTGGTCTACGTCTTCTACTTCCGGCTCGGCTGGTCGCCGGCGCCGCTCGGTCGGCTCGACGTGTTCTACAGCGCGCCGCCGACGATTACCGGTTTCTACCTGATCGACACCCTGATCGCGCGCGACCCCGAGGCGTTTCGTGTCGCGCGCTCAGTCAACTCATGCTGCCGGCGACGACGCTTGCGATCTTCTCGATGGCGCCGATCGCGCGCATGACGCGGGCCTCGATGCTGGCGGTGCTGGCGTCCGACTTCGTCCGCACCGCGCGCGCCAGCGGGCTTTCGCCCGCGCACCGTCATCGTCACCTACGCGTTCCGCAACGCCATGCTGCCGGTCATCACCACGCTCGGCATGGTGTTCTCGTTCCTGCTCGGCGCCAACGTACTGGTCGAGAAGGTGTTCGCATGGCCCGGCATCGGCTCCTACGCGGTGGAAGCGCTGATCGCGTCGGACTTCGCGCCGGTGCAGGGCTTCGTGCTGACCATGGCGGTCATGTACGTGCTGCTCAATCTGATCATCGACATTCTCTACGGCGTGATCGATCCGCGCGTCCGGCTTGAAGGGTGAGGTTTGAAGATGAGTACCGTTACTGCCTGCCGTTGAACCCGTCGCGTCCCGAGCGCACGTCGGGACTGCGCCGCCATCCTCGAGCATACCCGTTATGTGCTCGGCGAGAACCGTGTCACGGCCTTCGCCTTCGGGCTGCTGGTCGTCATCCTGTTCGCGGCGATCTTCGGTCCGTTACATCGTGCCCTACGATCCGCTCGCCAGCGACACCGCCTCGGCGCTGAAGCCGCCATCGGCGGCGCACTGGTTCGGCACCGACCAGCTCGGCCGCGACATCTTCAGCCGCGTCATCGTCGCCACGCGGCTCGATACCTTCATCGCCGTCGCTTCGGTGGCGCTGGTGTTCCTGATGGGCGGGCTGGCCGGCATCGCCGCCGGCTATTTCGGCGGCTGGACCGACCGCATCGTCGGCCGCATCGCCGACACCATCATGGCATTCCCGCTGTTCGTGCTGGCGATGGGCATCGTCGCGGCACTCGGCAACACCGTGCAGAACATCATCATCGCCACCGCCATCGTCAACTTTCCGCTCTATGCCCGCGTCGCGCGCGCCGAGGCCAATGTCCGCCGCAACGCCGGCTTCGTGCAGGCGGCGCGGCTGTCGGGCAATGGCGAGTTCCGCATCTTGCTGGTGCATATCCTGCCCAACATCATGCCGATCATGATCGTGCAGATGTCGCTGACCATGGGCTACGCGATCCTCAACGCCGCCGGCCTGTCCTTCATCGGGCTCGGCGTGCGGCCGCCGACCGCGGAGTGGGGCATCATGGTCGCCGAAGGCGCGGGCTTCATGGTTTCCGGCGAATGGTGGATCGCGCTGTTCCCCGGGCCTGGCGCTGATGATCGCGGTGTTCTGCTTCAACCTGCTCGGCGACGGTCTGCGCGACATCGTCGATCCGCAGCGGAGGACGTGATGGGGGCGGTTTCACGCATCCTCGTCATTGCCGGGCTTGACCCGGCAATCCATCGCGCGAAGCGCAGTTTGACTGGCTTGATGGATGCGCGGGTCAAGCCCGCGCATGACGAACTGAGAGTACATCATGACCGCGCAGCCGCTGCTCGACGTCAGTGACCTCACCGTCGAATTCACAACCCGGCGCGGCATCGTCAAGGCGGTGCAGCACGTCGACATCTCCGTCGCCAAGGGCGAGACGCTCGGCATCGTCGGCGAATCCGGCTCCGGGAAATCGGTCACGTCCTATGCGGTGATGCGGATCCTCGATCGCGCCGGCAGGATCGCCGAGGGCTCGGTGATGTTCTCCGGCATCGACGTCAAGGCCGCGACCGAAAACGAGATGCGCGATCTGCGTGGGCGTGAAATCTCGATGATTTTCCAGAACCCGCGCGCAGCCCTCAACCCGATCCGCAAGGTCGGCGACCAGATCGAGGACGTGCTGCGCCAGCACGTGCAGAGCGCGGCAAGCGACCGCGGCGAAAAGGCGATCGAGGCGCTGGAGCAGGTCAAGATCGCGCGCCCGCGCGAGCGCTACCATGCCTATCCGTTCGAATTGTCCGGCGGCATGTGCCAGCGTGTCGTGATCGCGCTGGCGCTGGCCTGCAATCCGCAGCTTCTGATCGCGGACGAGCCGACCACCGGCCTCGACGTCACCACCCAGAAAGCCGTGATGGACCTGGTCGTCGAACTGACCAAGCGGCGAGGCATGTCGACGATCCTGATCACGCACGATCTCGGCCTTGCCGCGGCCTATTGCGATCGCGTGATCGTCATGGAGAAGGGCCGCGTGGTGGAGACCGCGAAGTCCGCAGACATCTTCGCCAATCCCCAGCACGCCTATACCAAGAAGCTGATGCGGGCGACGCCGCGGCTCGGCGTATCGCTGCGCGATCTGCTGCCGGAGGAGGAAGCCACGCCCGTCATGGCCGGGCTTGACCCGGCCACCCATCGGTCTTCGAAAGAGTTCTTCAGCGATGGACCCCCGGGTCAAGCCAGCGGGTGACGAGAATCAGGGCCGCTTCTCCTCGTGGAGAAACTCATCAAGGAATATCCCCGTCAGGGCGCGACCGCCGTACTGGGCAAGCTGTTCTCGCGCAAGCCGCCGGTCGAAGTGGAGCAATTCCGCGCGGTCGATGGCATCAGCTTCGCCGTCGGCCACGGCGAGAGCGTCGGCCTGGTGGGAGAATCCGGCTGCGGCAAGTCCACGACGTCGATGATGGTGATGCGGCTCCTGGACCAGACCTCCGGGCGCATCCTGTTCGATGGCGAGGAGATCGGCACCATTCCTGCCGCAGACCTTTGCGCGACTGCCGCAGCGCAAGAGCATCCAGATGGTGTTCCAGGATCCGACCGACAGTCTCAATCCACGCTTCACGGCCGCGCGCGCCATCGCCGATCCGATCATGCAGCTCGGCGACATCAGGGGACGCGACGCGCTGCGTGCCCGCTGCGAGGAACTCGCCGGCCTTGTCGGCCTTCCCATCAACCTGCTCGATCGCTTTCCGCACCAATTTCCGGCGGCCAGAAGGCCCGCGTCGGCATCGCCCGCGCCATTGCGCTGCATCCGAAACTCGTGATCCTCGACGAGCCGACAGCGGCGCTCGACGTCTCGGTTCAGGCGGTCGTGCTCAACCTGCTGCAGGACCTCAAGGCGTCGATGGGCATGAGCTATTTGTTCGTATCGCATGATCTGAATGTGGTGCGTTTGCTGTGCGATCGTGTCATCGTGATGCGGTCGGGACGAATTGTCGAGCAGGGCACTTCCGAGCGGTGCTCGGCGATCCGCAGGATGCCTACACAAGCGAACTACTGACGGCGATCCCGCATCCGCCGTTGCCGGCTCACTAGGGATTTGAACAGGAGCGAAATGGCTGCCGATCACCTGGACGATTACATCGACGCCGTCGCCAAGGCGCTGGCGCTGCCGGTCGAGGACGCCTGGCGGCCGGCGGTGCGCGCGAACCTCGAAGTCTCGCTGAGGCTGGCGCGGCTGGTCGACGAGTTCCCGCTGCCGGACGAGACCGAGCCGGCCAGCGTCTACACTGCCTGATGATGCCATGACCGTGAACACTGACGGGCTGTCGGCCCAGCAAATCGCCCAGGCCATAACCGATCGCAAGCTGACCGCGCTTGAGGCTACCGAAGCAGCGCTGGCGCGGATCGCCAGGCTCGATCCGGTATTGAATTCCTTCACCGACGTCACAGCCGATCGCGCGCGCGCCAGCGCGCGGGCCATCGATGCCGCGATCGCCGCCGGCGAGACGGTCGGTCCGCTTGCCGGCGTGCCGTTCGCCGTCAAGAACCTGTTCGACGTGAAGGGTCTTGCCACCCGCGCCGGATCGAAGATCAACCGCGATCTTGCGACCATCGCCGCGTGACGCCACGCTGATCGAGCGCCTGGAGGCGGCTGGCGCCGTCCTGGTCGGCGCGCTCAACATGGGCGAGTACGCCTATGACTTCACCGGCGAGAACGTGCACGACGGTCCGTCGCGCAATCCGCATGATCCGACGCGGATGACGCGGCGGCTCGTCGGGTGGCTCCGGCAGTGCGGTCGGCGGCGGGCTGGTGCCGATCGCGCTCGGCTCCGATACCAACGGCTCGATCCGTGTTCCTTCGTCGTTCTGCGGCATCTTCGGCCTGAAGCCGACCTACGGTCGGCTGTCGCGCGCGCGATCGTTTCCCTTTGTCGCAAGCTTCGATCATCTCGGCCCGTTCGCGCGCAGCGTCGGCGATCTCGCGCTGGCCTATGACGCCATGCAGGGGCCTGACGCCGACGATGCCGGCCTGCACGACGCGGCCGGTCGAACCGATCGCGCCGCTGCTCGGCCCAGGGCATCGACGGTCTGCGGATCGCGATCGCCGGCGGCTACTTCCAGCAAGAGCCTGTTCCCGGAAGCGATCGACGGCGGTGGCGCGCGTTGCAAAGGCGCTCGATGCCACGACGACGAGTCGAAATCCCCGAAGCCGCGCGCGCCCGCGCCGCGGCCTACGTCATCACCACCACCGAAGGCGCGTCGCTGCATCTCGACCGCCTGCGCAGCCGCCCGAACGATTTCGATCCGGCGGTGCGCGACCGGCTGATCGCCGGCGCGATGATGCCCGGCGCCCCTGGTCGATCGGGCGCAGAAATTCCGCCGCTGGTACCGCGAGCAAAGGTGCTGGAGCTGTTCAAGTCGGTGGACGTGATCATCGCGCCGGCGACGCCCTGCATCGCGCCCAGACTCGGGCCAGGAGACCTTCGTGCTCGACGGCGTCGAATGCCGGTGCGCGCCAACATCGGCATCCACACCCAGCCGATTTCGTTCATCGGCCTGCCGGTCGTCGCCGTGCCGGTGCCGCTGGAGCCGATGCCGATCGGCGTCCAGATCATCGCCGCCCCCTGGCGCGAGGACATCGCGCTGCGCGTGGCGCAGGCGCTGGAACGCATGGGCGTCGCCGCGGCACCTGCCCCGAGAGGACTTTAACGATGGAGATCGACCTTCCGGACGTGCTGGCCGAGGTGACGGCGCAGTTCGCGCGTTACGAAAAGGCGCTGGTGTCCAACGACGTCGCCGTGCTCGATGAATTGTTCCGCAACGATTCCCGCACGCTGCGCTACGGAATCGGCGAGAATCTCTACGGCTATGAGGCGATCACGGGGTTTCGCGCCGCGCGCTCGCCGATCGGGCTCGGGCGCAGGACCGACAAGACGGTGATCACGACCTATGGCCGCGATTTTGCCGTGGCCTCGACGCTGTTCTATCGTGATAGCCTGCCCGGCAAGGTCGGGCGTCAGATGCAGACCTGGGTGCGCTTTCCTGACGGCTGGAAAGTCGTCGCCGCCCATGTCAGCATTATCCCCGAACCGCCGGATCCAAAGGCATGAGTCTGGACGATCTTCCCACGCGAACCCCGCCGTCCGGCACCGAGCCCGAGACGGTGGTCCGGCGCGTCGATCGTGCTTCGCCGCTGCGGGACAAGGTCACCCGCGCGGAGGAGTTGCGGCTGCAGCTTGCCGACGAGATCGTGCGCGGCGTGCTGGCGCCGGGATCGGCGCTCGATGAGACCGACATCGCGCGGCGCTTTTCGGTGTCGCGCACGCCCGTGCGCGAGGCGTTGCGCCAATTGGTGGCGAGCGGCCTGGTCGAGGCCCGCGCGCATCGCGGCGCGGTGGTGGCGCAGCCCTCGCCCGACAGGCTGACCGAAATGTTCGAGGCGATGGCGGAGCTGGAGGCGCTGTGTGCGGGGCTGGCTGCCGAGCGCATGTCGCCGGCCGAACGGCAGAAGCTGGAGGCGATCCACGAGGAATTGCGGGTGCTGAGCCATGCCGGCAATCCCGAGCGCTTTCACGAGGTCAACGAACGCTTCCACAACGCGATCTATGCCGGTTCGCAAAACGGCTACATCGCCGAAATGACGCTGGCGACACGGGTGCGGGTGCAGCCGTTCCGCCGTGCCCAGTTCCGCAATCTCGGACGGCTGGCGAAGTCGCACGCCGAGCACGACCGCGTCGTGGTAGCGATCATGCGCGGCGACAAGAACGGCGCAGCGGTCGCGATGCGCGCGCATATCGTACTGGTGCGCGGGGAATACGAGCTCTACGCGGTGTCGGTGTAGTTCTCCGTCGCTTCGCTCCTCGAAATGGCGGCCTAAACCGCCTTCTCCGCCATGAACGCGCGCCAGCCGCCGAACGATGAGATATCGCGCGCGCCGTCGATCGCTGCGGGCTCGACCACAAATCCCTTCACGCCTCTCCCGTCGGCGAGCCGTATCGTGCCGATCCCGAGCGGCGGCGGGATCGCTGCGACGAATGTACCGAACGCCGCCGGCGACAACGCCCACAGCTCGAGCTTGATCGAACTCCCCGCGCCGGCCGCGACACGCAGCATGCCGGGCTTCGGCGGCGTGGTGTCGAGCGCGTAGAGCCTGTAGTCCGGCGCGGTTTCGGTGGCCTCGATCAGCCGGCCGCCCAGCGACTGCAATTCGCTGTTGAGGGCCATGCCCGAGAGATGCGCGCCGACCACGGCGATGGTGATGTCGCCGCCGCCAGCTTCGTTTGGCAGCGCCGCCAGTGGCGGACTGCGCCAGGCGCTTGCTGCCCATGGTCAGTCCGGTCGCGGCATGGAACGCGCGCCCGATGCTGGCAAGCTGCGCGTCATGTCCCGCCGGCGCCAGCAGCGTGATGCCGAACGGAATGCCGTCGGCGCGCATCGCGGCCGGCAGCGCGAGGCCGCAGAGGTCGAGCAGGTTGACGAAATTGGTGTAGGTGCCGAGCCGGGAGTTGAGTTCGATCGGGTTGGCCAGCACCTGCGCGATCGTGTAGGCGGTCGGAGCCGTCGGCAGCACCATCGCGTCGAGGTCGGCAAAGATGCGCTCGGCAACGCGCCGCAGCGCCTGCAGCCGGTAGAGCGACGCGAACGTATCGGCCGCGGTCAGCCGCGCGCCGGGCGCGGTGATCTCGCGCGTGACCGGATGAATCGAGTCCGGCGAGGACGCCAGCAGGTCGCGGATCACCAGATAGCGTTCGGCAACCCATGGCCCCTCGTAGAGCAGCCGCGCGGTCTCATAGAACGGTTCGAGGTCGAATTCGACCAGCGTGGCGCCGAGCGAGGTCCAGCGCTCCAGCGCTTCGCCATAGGCCTTCTCCGATGCCGTATCGCCGAAGAAGATCAGTTGGCCCTTGCGCGGCACGCCGAGCCGGAGTTGGCCGCGGAAACTCTGACATCGCCCCGAGCGGCCGGTCGCGCGAGAACGGATCGGCCGCATCCGGGCCGGCCATGGCCGTCAGCGCGGTCATCGCGTCATCGACGGTGAGCGAGAACACCGAGACGCAATCCAGCGTCCGGCAGGCCGGCACCACGCCGGCGTTGGAGATCAGCCCAAGGCTCGGCTTCAGTCCGACGATGTTGTTGAGCATCGCCGGCACGCGGCCGCTATCCCGCGGTATCGGTGCCGAGCGCCAGCGGCACCAGCCCGGCGGCAACCGCGACCGCCGATCCCGAACTCGATCCGCCCGGAACGAGGTCGCCGCGGACCGGATTGACGCGGAATGCCGTAGGGCGAGCGCACGCCGACGAGGCCGGTTGCGAACTGGTCGAGATTGGTCTTGCCGATGATGATGGCGCCGGCGGCGCGCAGCCTGGCGACCGCCGTCGAATCCTGTGCAGGCGTATAGGAGAAAGCCGGGCAGGCGGCCGTGGTCGCCAGCCCCCCGACGTCGATATTGTCCTTGACCGCAACGGGAACGCCAAGCAGCGGAAGCGCCTCGGCGCCCTTCGAACTCAGTGCTTCGGCTTCCGCGAGCGCATCCTTTTCATCGCGCAGGCTGATGAACACGGCGGGATCGTTGTGGTCGCGGATGCGCTGGTAGCTGCGCGCCACGGTTTGTGCCGGCGTGAGCGTGCCGGCGCGATGCGCAGCGACGATGGCGGCAACGGTCTCGGGCGCATCAGACCCCATGGCGAGCAAAACTCCAGCGAGCAAATCCTACCGCGATCGAAGCAAGCGATGTGCCATTGTGTACATTAAAGAGCGGCATGGAAATCTGGAAATTCCAGTGTTGTTACAAATATTTGCGCGTACGGTGCAGCCGCGCCGGGGAGATAGCCGCATCCGGTCACCGTAGCATCTGCTTAGCAATTAGGCAGTCTTGTTCGGGGCCCGGCAACAGCACGCCGTCGCGCGATGACACATTGCCGGCGCGAGCCGTTCTCGCGTAGAGCAGGCCGCCTGCCCCGAAGAGGGCAGCGGAGGAAACCAATGAATTCAACCGCCGCCGGCCGCAACCGATCCGAAACGCTGTTCGCAACGCCTGCAATCGCCAGCGAGCGCCGCGGCGACGGCAGCATTGTCGTGAAATCGACGACGCCGTTGCGGCAGAGTGCGCGCTGCGTCGGCGACTGGCTGGAGCATTGGGCGCGGCAGGCGCCTGACCGGATGTTTCTCGCCGACCGCGCCGCTGTCGACGCACCCTGGGCAACCGTGACCTACCAGGATGCATTGAAGCAGGTGCGTTCCGCGGCGGCATGGATTCTCGCGCAGGGGCTCAGCGCCGAACGTCCGCTGGTGATCCTGTCCGACAACAGCGTCGAACACGCGCTGTTCGCGCTCGCGGCCCAGCATGTCGGGGTGCCGTCGGCCGCGATCTCGCCGGCCTATTCGCTGATGTCGAGGGATTTCGACAAGCTCAGGAGCATGGTCGAACTGCTCGGGCCCGGTGCGATCTATGTTTCCGGCATGAAACCATTCGCGGCGGCGCTGGCGGCGATCGAGCCGCTGCACTCGGCCGTGATCGTCAGCGGTGCTTCCGCCGACAGTGGCGCGATCTCGTTCCGTGCCCTCGCGACAACGCCCGAAACGCCAGAGGTGGCTACAGCGTTTGCCGCCATCACGCCGGATACGATCGCAAAATTCCTGTTCACGTCGGGGTCAACAGGCACGCCGAAGGCGGTCATCAACACCCAGCGCATGCTGACATCGAGCCAGCAGGCCAAGGCGCAGACCTGGACATTTCTCGAAGGTGGCGGCGACAGCCTCGTGATCCTCGACTGGCTGCCATGGAGCCACACCTTCGGCGCCAATCACAATTTCAATCTGGTGCTGCGCAACGGCGGCACGCTGTATGTCGACGGCGGCAAGCCCGCGCCCGGCCTGTTCGCGACGTCGCTGGCGAACCTCCGCAGCGTGATGCCGACGGTCTATTTCAACGTGCCGCGCGGGTTCGACATGTTGATCGCGGCGCTGCGTGGCGACGACGAATTGCGGCGAAGGTTTTTCAGCGAGGTGAAATTCGCTTTCTATGCCGGCGCGGCGCTGCCGCAGAATCTATGGGACGCGCTGGAGGAGCTTTCGATCCAGACGATCGGCCGCGCGCTGCCGATGGTCTCGGCCTGGGGCTCGACCGAGACGTCGCCGCTGGCGACCGATTGTCATTTCCAGGCGCAGCGCTCCGGCAATATCGGCGTGCCGATCCCGGGCACCGAACTGAAGCTGGTGCCGTCGGGCGACAAGCTCGAAGTGCGCGTGCGCGGCCCGAACGTCACGCCCGGCTACTGGAAAGCGCCGGAACTGACCACACAGGCGTTCGACGCCGAGGGCTTCTATCTGATTGGCGACGCCGTGACCTTTGCCGATCCTGACCGTCCCGAACTCGGCCTGTTCTTCGACGGCCGCGTCGCGGAAGACTTCAAGCTGAATTCCGGCACCTGGGTCAGTGTCGGCACCTTGCGCATGGCGGGGATCGCCGCCCTTGCGCCGCTGGCGCAGGATATCGTCGTATCGGGCCATGGCGGCGATGAGGTCCGCTTTCTGGTCTTCCCGAACATCGCGGCGTGCCGCGCGCAGGCCGGCCTGCCCGATAGCGCCGACGTGAATGACGTAATCGCCCATGACAGGGTTCGCGGCGCGATCGCGCTGGGGCTCGCCAAACTGAAAGCACAGGGCGGCCATTCGTCCGGCCATGCGACGCGCGCATTGCTGCTTGCCGAGCCCGCTTCGGTCGACGGCGGCGAAATCACCGACAAGGGCTACATCAACCAGCGCGCGGTGCTGACCCGGCGCGCCACGGCGGTAGCCGCGCTTGACGACGATGCGTCAACGGTCTGGATCGCCTGCGCCGGCTAAGGGAATCAGCTGCTCCCTTGCCCGGTCACGGCGCCGAGATTGTCGTGCAGTCGCCGCAACAGGTCGATCAGCACGTCGCGCTCGTCCTTCTTCAGGCAGGACAACAGCCGGCGTTCGCGCTCGAGCGCGGCGACGATCACCTTGTCGTGGATCGCGCGCCCCCGCGCGGTCAGCGAGATCGCGTGGCTGCGGCCGTCGTCGGGCGCGCGGCGGATCGTGACCAGCCCGCGTTTCTGCAACATCGACAGGTTGCGGCTCACCGGCCCCTTGTCGAAGCCGATCACGTTGCAGATGCGCGAGGCGGGAATGCCGGGTTCGATTGCGAGCTGCGACATGATCCTCCATTCCGTGACGCTGACGCCGAAATTGCGCTGATAGAACACGCTCGCGCTGTTCGACAGCTTGTTGGCGATGAAGGTGATGAATGCCGGAACGTAGCGGTCGAGATCGAGCCGCGGGCCGTCATCGGCTGCGGTGGTTGCCGCCGGCCTCGGCCGACGTTGTTTCCTGGGAAGACTCATGTCGCGAAGCATCGCTGCGAAATCGCAGGCGAGCAATAGGAAGTCGCGCAGGAATCTATCGCCCCACCTTGCTCGAACCCTGCGTGATCAGCCGCGCCGCGCGCTGGTCGCGGGCGTGGATCCAGAGCCAGCTCAGCGCGACGCTGAGCCGGTTGCGCAGCCCGATCAGGAAATAGATGTGGGCGAGGCCCCAGATCCACCACGCCAGCGCGCCGCGCAGCTTGATGCGGCCGAAATCGATCACCGCCTTCTGCTTGCCGATCTGCGCCAGGTTGCCGGCATGCTTGTAGCGGAACGGCGGCAGCGTGCTGCCGTTCAGCCGCGCCTTGATCAGCGCTGCGACGTAGCGGCCCTGCTGCTTGGCCGCCGGCGCGATGCCGGGCACCGGATTGCCGTCGGGACCGGCGATCGTCACGGTGTCGCCGATGGCGAAGATATCAGGATGGCCGGGGGCCGTGAGATCGGGCTCGACCTTGAGGCGATGCGCCCGGTCCGCGGGCGCCCCCAGCCATTCCGCGGCGCGCGAGGCGCGCACACCGGCCGCCCAGACGATCGTTCTGGTCTCCAGCCGGTTACCGCCATAGACGACGCCGTCGGCCGAACATTCGGTGACGGGTTGCCCCAGCATTACCTCGACGCCGAGATCCTCCAGCGACTTCTGCGCATAGGCGGAGAGGTCTTCGGGAAAGGCTGCCAGCACGCGGGGCCCGGCCTCGATCAGCACCACGCGGGTCTTGCGCGTGTCGATGTTGCGGAAGTCGGGCGCCAGCGTATCCTTGGCCAGGTCGGCGATGGTGCCCGCCATTTCGACGCCGGTCGGCCCGGCGCCGATGATGACGAAGGTGAGCAACGCCGCGCGCCGCGCCGGTCGGTCTCGCGTTCGGCGCGCTCGAAGGCGACGAGGATGCGCCGCCGCAGCGTGGTGGCGTCCTCCAGCGTCTTCAGTCCCGGCGCGAACGGCTCCCATTCGTCATGGCCGAAATAGGCGTGGCGTGCGCCGGTCGCGAGAATCAGCGTGTCATAGGGCAGGCTGTCGCCGTCGTCGAGCAGAACGCGCCTGGCTGCGGCGTCGACGCCGTTCACGTTGGCGAACAGGGTCGTCACTTCGGGGCGGTCGCGCAGCAGATAGCGGATCGGCCAGGCGATTTCCGATGTCGCCAGCGACGCGGTGGCGACCTGATAGAGCAGCGGCTGGAACAGATGATGGTTGCGGCGGTCCACCAGCGTGATGGTGACCGGCGCGCGGGCAAGGCCAAAGGCGGCTTCCAGACCGCCGAAGCCGGCGCCGACGATTACCACGCGATGGAGCTGTTGCGGCGCTGCCGTCATGGATGAACTGATTCTCCTGTCTGTGTGCCGCAGATTATGCAGTCATTCGCTGCCGCGCTCCAAGACGCCTTTCCCAATCCAGCGATAGTGAATGCGTATCGATGACGAAGTTTTTCGGCGAAGCTGGCGTCAACGATGGCGCCGCCGCCCTCACATTGGCCGAAACGGCCGTCCGATCGGTCGGCAGCCATTAAGACTGCGACAATTCTGGCTGGATCGACCTGAACTATAATTCTTGCCATTCCCGCCATCTGCGAATTATGGTGCAGGCCGCTGGGGTATGAGCCGAAGGTTCTAAACGGGGCCGCCGGTTCATGCTTGCTGCTCACCGGCCATTTCGCGCACAAAACACCTCACCTGACAAAGAGGAGCGCGGCACAAGCGCTGCCCGTCACGGACGACGGGTTGGTTCGATAACGAGGAGGGGAGTGATTATGAAGAAGGCATTCTGGCTGGCGAGCGCGACGGTTCTGGCGTTGGTCCAGCCCGCATCGGCTGGCGACACCATCAAAATCGGCTTTGTCTCGACTTTCAGCGGCCCGACCGCTGTGATCGGCAATGACATGCGCAACTCGTTCGAGCTGGCGCTCGACCATATGGGCCGCAAGATGGGCGGCAAGCCGGTCGAGGTGATCTATGAGGACGACGGCCAGAAGCCTGATGTCGGCAAGCAGAAGACCGAGAAGCTGATCCAGTCCGACAAGGTCGATTTCATCGCGGGCTATATCTGGTCGAACGTGCTGCTGGCCTCGCTCAAGACTGCGGTCGACTCCAAGACCTTCCTGATCTCGGCCAATGCCGGCCCGTCGCAACTCGCCGGCGAACTCTGTTCCCCCTACGTGTTCTCGACCTCCTGGCAGAACGACCAGACCCCGCAGGCCGTCGGCACCTACATGAACCAGAAGGGCGTCAAGTCGGTGTTCCTGATCGGCCCGAACTATGCCGCCGGCAAGGACATGCTGGCCGGCGTCAAGAGCACGTTCAAGGGCCAGGTCGTGGGCGAGGAATACACGGTGTGGCCAAGTCAGCTCGACTTCTCCGCCGAACTGACCAAGGCGAAGAACTCCAAGGCCGAATCGATCTTCGTGTTCTATCCGGGCGCGGCCGGCGTGCAGTTCCTCAATCAGTATGCGCAGGCCGGCATCAAGGCGCAGATCCCGCTCTACACGGCGTTCACCATCGACGAATTGTCGCTGCCGCTGCAGAAGGAAAATGCGCTCGGCGTTCCCGGCGCGCAGCAATGGGTCAACGATCTGCCGTTCCCCGAGAACAAGAAGTTCGTCGAAGATTATCGCAAGAAGTACACCGGCCTTCGTCCGACCTTCTACGGCGCGCAGTCCTATGACGCCGCGAACCTGATCAACAGCGCGGTGGTGGCCGTGAAGGGCGACACCTCGAAGAAGGACGAGATGCGGGCCGAGATGAAGAAGGTGAACTTCAAATCGGTGCGCGGCCCGTTCAGGTACGGCAACAACCAGATTCCGATCCAGAACTTCTATCTGCAGGATGTGGTCAAGGAAGCCGACGGCCAGCTCGCGCTCAAGACGGTAGCCACCATCGTCAAGGACGACCAGGACCGCTTCCACGAAAAATGTCCGATGAAGTGATTGTTGGCATGGCCGGTGCATGATTCCGCGAAACCGCGTCTCGGGCTTGACCCGGGAGCGGTTTGCGACAGATCATCCGCCCAACAAGAAAATGGCGGCGGCGCAGATGTGCTGCCGCTGTTTTGTTGGAGCATGATTCCGAGACATCGTGCGCCACGACCAGAGTTCAAGGATTCATGCTCGTCCTCGTAGAACAATCGCTGAATGGCCTGCAGTTCGGCCTGCTGCTGTTCCTGCTGGCCGCCGGGCTGACGCTGGTCTTCGGCATCATGGATTTCGTCAATCTGGCGCACGGCTCGCTCTACATGATGGGCGCCTATTTCGCCGCGACCTTCGTGGCGTGGACGAACAGTTTCGTCCTCGGCATCCTGCTGGCGCTCGGCGCCACGCTGCTGCTGGGCATCGCCCTCGAATTCATCGCGCTACGGCATCTCTACGGCCGCGACCATCTCGATCAGGTGCTGGCGACCTTCGGATTGATCCTGTTCTTCAACGACGCGGTGCGGCTGATCTGGGGCCCGGCCGGCCTTGCGCTTGCCGCTGCCAGCCTGGCTGACGGTGCCGGTCCAGATCATGCCCGGCGTGTTCTATCCGGCCTATAGATTGTCGATCATCGTGGTCGCGCTCGCGGTCGCAGCGCTGCTCTATGTCGTGGTGATGCGGACCCGCGTCGGCATGCTGATCCGCGCCGGCGCCTCGAACCGCGAGATGATCGGCGCGCTCGGCATCAACATCAAACTGCTGTTCACGCTGGTGTTCGGCCTCGGCGCCGCGCTCGCCGGCCTTGCCGGCCTGATGCAGGCGCCGATCCTCACCGTGCAGATCGGCATGGGCGAGAACATCCTCATCCTCGCCTTCGTCGTCATCGTGATCGGCGGCATCGGCTCGATCCGCGGCGCGTTCATGGCCGCGATCTTCGTCGGCATGATCGATACGCTCGGCCGCGCCTTCCTGCCGGATCTGCTGCGCCAGGTGCTCAGTTCCGCCGCCGCCTCCACCGCGGCGCCCGCGCTGTCATCGATGCTGATCTACCTGCTGATGGCGATCGTGCTGGTGGTGCGGCCGGAGGGGCTGTTTCCGGCCGCCAAGCGATGAGCTTTCCGATCAACGTCCGCAACGTCGTCGTGGCGATCGTCGCGCTTGGCCTGCTGCTGCTCCCGGTCTATTCGGAGCTCACAGGCAACATCTTCATCCTGACGCTGTTCACCCGCATCGTCATCTTCGCGCTCGCCGCCGCCAGCCTCAATCTGATCATGGGCTACGGCGGCATGATGAGCTTCGGTCACGCCGCCTATCTCGGCATCGGCGGCTATGCCGTGGGCATCCTCGCCTATGAAGGCATCGGTTCGGGTTTCATCCAGTGGCCGGTGGCGCTGGCGGCGTCGGCGCTGTACGCGCTCGTGATCGGTGCGCTGTCGCTCCGCACCCGCGGCGTCTACTTCATCATGATCACGCTCGCCTTCGCGCAGATGGCCTATTACATCGCCTCGGGCCTGTCGCGCTATGGCGGCGACGACGGCCTGACCATCTACAAGCGCAGCACCTTCGGCGGCCTGATCGACCTGTCGAACCGCGTGCAGTTCTACTATCTCTGCCTCGCCTGCCTGTTCGGCGGCGTCTATCTGATCTGGCGCATCATCAATTCGCGGTTCGGCATGGTGGTGCAAGGCATTCGTTCCAACGAGCAGCGCATGCAGGCGATCGGCTATCATGCCAACAGATATCGCCTCGTCTGCTTCGTCATCTCGGGCACCATCTGCGGCCTTGCCGGCGCGCTGCTGGCGAACAATACCGACTTCGTCAGCCCGGCCGGCGATGTACTGGACCCGTTCCGGCGAACTCATGGTGATGGTGGTGTTCGGCGGCATGGGCTCGCTGTTCGGGCCGGTCATCGGCACCATCATGTTTCTCCTGCTGGAGGAGCTGCTGTCGCAGTTCACCGAATACTGGGCGCTGATCATGGGGCCGCTGCTGCTGCTGATCGTGCTGTTTGCGCGCGGCGGCATCATGGGCCTGTTGGGGAGGTTGAGCCGTGCCTGAGACCCCTGCTTCGCGTCGAAAACCTGGTCCGCAGCTTCGGCGGCATCAAGGCCACCGACAATCTGTCGCTCGATGTCGGCTCCGGGCGAACTGCACGCCATCATCGGCCCCAACGGCGCCGGCAAGACCACGCTGATCAGCCAGTTGACCGGGCAATTGATGCCGAATTCCGGCGCCGTCCATTTCGCCGGCCGCGACGTCACGCGTCTGCCGTCCTACCAGCGCAGCCGGCTCGGGCTGGCGCGCTCGTTCCAGATCACCTGCCTGCTGCCCGACTTCACCGCCGCCGACAATGTGGCGCTGGCCGCGCAGGCGCATGACGGCCACTCGTTCCGCTTCTGGGGCGCCGCGCGCAAGGAAAAGAATCTGCGCGACGCCGCGCAGGCGGCGTTGAGCCGGGTCGGGCTCGCGAAACGCGCCGATGTGCCGGTGTCGGAATTGAGCCATGGCGAGCAGCGCGAACTCGAACTCGCGGTGGCGCTCGCGACCAAGCCGCAATTGCTGCTGCTCGACGAGCCGATGGCCGGCCTCGGCGTCACCGAATCCGCGCGCATGGTGGCGCTGCTGAAGGAGCTGCGGAAGGAAGTCACCATCGTGCTGGTCGAGCACGACATGGAAGCGGTGTTCGCGCTCGCCGATCGCATCACGGTGCTGGTCTATGGCCGGGTCATCGCGTCCGGTGACCCCGATGCCATCAGGAACAACGAGGAAGTCAAGCGCGCCTATCTCGGCGAACAGCACGCGGTGACCAGCCATGGCTGAATCCAGAACCGCTGATAGCCCGCCGCTGCTCGAAGTCGACGGGATCGAGACCTGCTACGGGCTCAGCCAGGTGTTGTTCGGCCTGTCGCTGACGGTGCGGGCGGGCGAGATGGTGGCGCTGATGGGCCGCAACGGCATGGGCAAGACCACCACCATCCGCTCCATCATGGGCATGACGCGTGCGCGCGCCGGCACCATCCGCTTCGCGGGCGAAGCGGTGCGCAGCCTGCCGTCGTACAGAATCGCAAAACTCGGCATCGGCCTGGTGCCGGAAGGCCGCCAGATCTTTCCGAATCTGACGGTGTACGAGAACCTGGTGGCGGCCTCGGGCAACCGCGCCGGCAATCCCGATCCCTGGACCATCGACAGGATCCACGCGCTGTTCCCGCGCCTTGCCGAGCGCGGCAACAACATGGGCGTCACGCTGTCCGGCGGCGAGCAGCAGATGCTGGCGATCGGCCGCGCATTGATGACCAACCCCAAGCTGCTGATCCTGGACGAAGCCACCGAAGGCCTCGCGCCGCTGATCCGCGAGGAAATCTGGAACTGCCTGTCGATGCTGAAGGGCCGCGGCCAATCCGTGCTGGTGATCGACAAGAACGTCGCCAACCTCGCCCGCATCGCCGATCGCCACTACATCATCGAGCGCGGGCGGACGGTGTGGACGGGAACGAGCGAGCAGTTGATCGCCGAACCCGATCTGCAGCACCGGTATCTGGGGATTTGAGGAAGCCGCGAGCGCGACGGATTTAGCTGCGGTCAACCGACGCGCGCGACGCTGCGTCGGAGTTCGCTGGCGCGCAGCAGTCTCTTGGCCGCTTCCGCCGCTGCCGTTGCATAGGTCCGGTCACCGTGAACCAGCATCATGGAGATCGCTCCCTCGGAGAGCAGCCAGATCTCGCGCGCCCGGCGGTGGGCTTCCTTGACACCGGCCCGCTTGAATAACTCACCCAGGTGAGCTTCCAGCAACGCCTTGTGCCGCCGTGCGATCGCGCGGGCGGGATGACCAGGCAGGTCGGCCAGCTCGATCACCAGTCGGGTAAATCCCGATCCGGCCCATCGGGGTCTGTCCGACCATACTGCGAGGTCGCGGAACAAGCCGTCGACAATCGCAGCAGGTGAGCCGGTCAACTGATCACCAAACGTCCGGAAAGCAGCCAACGCCAACTCGTTCTGAGCTTCGAGGACGGCTGCGAGCAACTGATCCTTGCTTTGAAAATGATTGTACAGGGTTCGCTTCGTGACTGATGTCGCCGATGCAATTTCGTCCATGCTCACGCGGCTGTATCCGCGCTGGCGAAACAGCACATAGGCGGCGGACAGGATCCGCTGCCGCGTTGGCTCCGCCGATCGTGCCATGAAAGACCGCTCCCGCGACGTGTATGCCATCTGGTTGCAGGAATAATTATACCACCTAGTGAATTTACTTCCACGATGAAACCAACTGAAATAGTCCGGCGGATTTTCGGCGCCTTCCGCACGCTTCCACCGATCAATTTCGTCGCCAGTTCGGCGAGTTTCGAAAGCAACCAGCCATGCCCGGATCCCTCACGCTCCGCGAAATCATAGCCCGTCCCGTCGTGCTCAAGCTGAAGCGCCCCGTGGTGGCGCGCATCGCTACGATATCGGAGTGGCCCCTCATTCTGATTGATCTCGTCACCGAGGAGGGGATTGTCGGGCGAAGCTATCTTGAGCCGTACATCGTGAAGTCGATGCGCTATCTGGTGCCGGCGCTTCACGATTTGAGCGAACTGCTCAAGGGCCGGAGCGTAGCCCCGGTCGAGCTGTTCGATGCTGCGCGCAAATCCCTCCATTTCGTCGGCTACGAGGGATTGTCGATGATTGCCGCTTCGGGCCTGGATATGGCCGCCTGGGATGCTCTGGCGAAAGCGGCGAACAAGCCGCTGTGCGTGTTGTTGGGCGGCACGGTCGGCGCGGTGAAGTCGTACAACAGCAACGGATTGTGGCTGAAAGAACCGGCCGCGGTCGCGGCCGAAGCCGTGGAGTTGCGGGAAGAGGGAGGGTTCTCCGCCCTGAAGCTGCGGCTCGGCCGAAACGATCCGCGCGACGATCTGGCGACGCTGGACGAGGTTCGCAAGACGGTCGGCGATGCCATGCATTTGATGGTCGACTTCAACCAGGGGCTAAATCTCGCGGAAGCGATCGAGCGATGTCACATGATCGACGGCCATGGTCTCGACTGGATCGAAGAACCCGTCGTCTATGACAATCTCGACGGACACGCCCAACTGGCGGCCGAACTAAAGACACCGATTCAGATCGGTGAGAATTTCTACGGTCCGAGGGAGATGCACAAGGCGATCCAGAAAAAGGCCTGCGATCTGGTGATGCCCGATTTCATGAGGATCGGCGGCGTGACGGGCTGGATGCGAGCGGCCGCCATTGCCGGAGCCGCAGGTGTGCCGATATCCACGCATCTCTACCCTGAGGTCGCGGCCCACGTCATGCGCGCCACAGAGACGGCGCATTGGCTGGAGTGGCAGGATTGGGCCGATCCGATCCTTGAAAGGCCCTACGAGGTCAAGGATGGCATGTTGCGGATCCCCGATGTGCCCGGCGTCGGCCTGGAATGGAACGAGAAAGCCGTTTCTGCCAACCTTGCCAGTCTCTAGCGGCGCGATCCTGGGCGCCATCGTGGATCTCAAAACATCTCGAAATATTCGCGATGCTCCCAGTCCGACACCTCGGCCTGAAACCGCTCGATCTCCGCGTTCTTGATGTGGACGTAATAATCGACGAACTCCGCGCCCAGCGCCTGCCGGAAGAACGGATCGTCGTTCAGCGCGAACACCGCTTCGCGCAAGACTCTTCGGCAAAAGCGCCGCCTTCGTCTCATATGGCGTATCCGCCGACGGTCCCGGATCGAGCTTGCGGTCGACGCCATCGAGCCCTGGAGAATCTGCGAGGCCATGTAGAGATACGGGTTCGCCGCCGGCTCGCCGATCCGGTTTTCCAAGCGCGTTGCGCTGTCACCCGCACCGCCGAGCACGCGAATCATGACGCCGCGGTTGTCGCGGCCCCAGATCGCGCGATCGGGCGCCAGCGAGTAGGAGCGGTAGCGCTTGTAGCCGTTGATGGTCGGCGTCGTGAACACGGTCGACGCGCGCGCGTGCTCCAGAAGTCCCGCGAGATAGGCCCGACCGAACGGGCTCAGCGCCTCGCTTTTGTCGCTGGCCATGAACGCGTTCGCGCCATCGGCGCGCGACACCAGCGATTGATGCAGGTGCCAGCCAGAGGCAAACACGTTGGGCAATTTCGGCCGACACATGAAGGTGGCGTGATAGCCGTGGCGGCGCGCGATCTGCTTCACGGCCGAACGGAACAGCACCATGTTGTCGGCGGGCGTGAGTCCCGCGGCCGGTGCAAAGGTGAATTCGCACTGGCTCGGGCCGAACTCGACCTCGACCGAGCGCAGCGGCAGGCCGAGCGCCAGCACGTCGCGGCGGATGATTTCCAGCGCCGGCTCCATCTGGTCGAAGCGCTGCTCGGTCAGGTACTGATAGCCGTGCGAGAGCAGGCTGACCGAGGGCGGCCTTCCAGGCTGGCCGGCATCCTCCGGCGTCATGTGGGCGTCGTCGAGCTTGAACAGGTGGAATTCGACCTCCAGCCCCGCGACGAAATCGTAGCCGCGTTGCGCCGAGTTGATCGATCACCTTGCGATAGAGATGCCGTGTCGCGAACGGCACCGGGCGGCCGTCGTTGAAATAGAGATCGCACAGCAGCCAGCCGGTGGTCGGCGCCCACGGCAGCACGCGAAACGTCGTCGGGTCGGCGACCATCAGCACGTCGGCGGCGCCTTCCATCTCCTTCATGCCAAAACCGCCGCCGGATGTGAACACCGGAAACACCGTCTTGTGCGAGGTGTCCTTGGCCAGCATCGTTGTCGTGATGGAGCAGCCGCTTTCGAGCGAGGCAAGCGCTTCGCTCGCGACCAGCGTCTTGCCGCGCAGGATGCCGTGCTGGTCGGGGAATGAAAGCCGGACGACTTCGAGATTTTTTTCTTCGACAATTCTGCCGCAGGCGGGCGGCGGCTTCCTGCTGTTCTTTCGACCAGAGAGCGTGACGTTCGACGAAACTCAACGCGTCACTCCCGCAGAGTCTGAATTGAACAATTGAAATGCCGCTATATCAGCCGTCATTGCGAGAGGAGCGAAGCAAGCCATAGTACCGAAGCGTAACCATGGATTGCTTCGCTGCGTTCTCTTGCACAAACGCTTCGCGTTTGTCGCAGGCAATGACGAGGAAACAGCATCACTCCGCCGCCGACAGATGCCGGATCTTGCCGGCGATCTCGCTCGGCACCGGCGCCGCCCACGGCGCGCCGCGGCGGCGCTTGACGTCGACTTCCATCCAGTAGATTTCCCACCCTTGCGTCGGACCGATGCCGTCCATCGTGGCCGGGCCCTGGATCGGCGCGCATGGGCGGCGTCCAGAAACAGCATCGGCTTCTCGCCGCCGGAGACCTTCTCGATCTCCTGCCGCAGCAGGCGGCGATACTGCACGATCGCCTTGTCGGATGTGCCGAGATGCTCGTTGGTGCGGTCCTGGATCGCACCCATCGATTCCACCGCCCACTGGTCGTGGACGTTGATGTCGGTGCCCATGCCGGTATAGGTCTCGGTCGCCTGTTCGTGCGGGTCGAAGCCGTAGTCGTTGCTCTTGTTCTTGCGCGATTTGTAGTCCGGCAGTTCGTACAGTTCGAGCCGCTGGTCGCGCATCTTCTTCTTGTCGACCGGCGTCGTGTAGCTGGTGAAGATCGCGTACCAGTAGCAGTTCTCGTCGTCGACCGGCACGTGCCACTGCGTGATCGTCATCTCCGTGCTCATTGGGATGACGAAGCCGTGCGGGAAGAGTTGGTTGGTGACGCGCACATGCGTCCGCTCCGCATCCAATTCGCGCAACGCGATCAGGCGCAGGCCGTATTCGGTGTGCTCGACATTGATGATCGGGTTGTCGTACTCGCGCAGAATCTTCGTCATCGGCATGTCGCTGCCGGCGGACGCGCCGCGGAACTGCTTGCCGTAGGCCGTGGATGTGTCCTCGTCCTCGAAGAAGCGATGCAGGAACGAGGCGTGCGCCGGATCGATGCCGACTTCCAGCGCCTGCAGCCAGTTGCAGTTCATGTGGCCCTTGAATGCAAAGGTATGGCTGTCGGGCGCGACGAAGCAGTCGATCTCCGGAAACGCCGGCGGCTCGCCTTCGCCGAGGTAGGTCCAGAGGATGCCGCTCTTCTCGACCACGGGATAGGAGCGCTGCCGGATGCCCTGGCACAGCTTTGAGTCCTTCGGCTCGGCGGGCGTCTCCAGGCATTGGCCCGTACACATCGAACAGCCAGCCATGGAACGAGCAGCGCAGCCCGCCGTTCTCGAGGCGGCCGAAGGCGAGGTCGGCGCCGCGATGCGCGCAGTGGCGGTCGATCAGGCCGTAGCGGCCTTCCTCGTCGCGAAACAGCACCAGGTTTTCGCCGAGCAGTTTGACCGGCCGCACCGGCCGCGGCCCCTGCAACTCGTCCACCAGCGCCGCCGGCTGCCAGTACATCCGCATCAGTTTCCCGCAGGGGTCCTTGCGCCCGGTGCGGGTGATCAGGTCGTTCGCTTCCTGGCTCATCATGGCGAGGGTCTCCGTGGAGATAATGTGTTCGCCTATTGAACTTTTGTGCGATTTTAACGTAGGTTGTGGGTGAGGCAAGCGGATTTTGGAGGC
>CAWGLP010000014.1:0-173534 GCA_963823485.1 uncultured Alphaproteobacteria bacterium | reverse complement strand
TTCGGGACTCCCATCTGTTCGAGAACCGCGAGCAAGATGACGAAGGCGAGAAAGCCGCCCGTGTAGAATGCCATAGACTTTTCCCAGATTGGCGAGAAAGTCCGATGCTGCCTGCAGATTTGGTAGCCATGGTCTTTCCCCTCAATCTTCCTCGGCAAAGCCGAATTCGCGGTCGATCTTGTCCTGCTGCCTGGCGAACATGAACAGCATGACCACGAACACAATCAGCGAGCCCTGCGCGGCCATGTAGAAGCCGAGCGGGAAGCCCAAGGATCGGAATGACGATCTTGTTGAGGGGCACCACGAACATGTGGATGACGTAGCCGAAGAAGAACCAGACGCCGAGATGAATCCACATCAGGCGCGAAGTCTTGTTCCAGTGCGCTTCTTCTTTTTCTTTCAGGTTTGCAGAATCAGCCATGGGTTGCGATTCCTCCCTCAAAGAGCCGGCAGCATCTGCCGGGATTGAAATGATCGAGGGGAATGCAATCCCCCCTACGGCTCCCCCCCTGCCGCCGCTCCACCGGTCTTGTGCCGTTGCGGAGACGGTGAAAGCTAACACTACGAATGGTCAGTTCTTGTTAGACTTTCGGGGGTGCAAATTGTTCGGCCGGAATGAATTGTTGCGACTGCTAACAGTACTTTCGATGAGAACATTGAATGCGGTAGCCATCAGATAGGCTAAGCTGACGAAGATCCCGGATCGACCGGCAGGATGAGATTGCAATGAAGCTGTTGGAAAAATTCTTTCGGCCCCGCCCGCCGATCCGCGACCTGGAGGCGCTCGCGGATTTCATCGACGCGCAATCCGCGTTCATCATCCAGAAGGGCATCTACGAATATTCGCGTGCGCGTGCCGGCCACTACGCCAAGGTTCTGTTCGCCGAAGCGGGATTTGCCCACTCCGTCGAAGTCGCGCGCTGGCAGGCCTATCCGCTGGGACTGGCGATGGTCGGCGAGATGGTCGAGGGGGTTCTGGCCCTCAGCGCGCCGGGATGGAGCGCCGCGAAGATGCTCGACCAGCTGATCGCCGTCGTCCTTTCGGTGTCTCGACCGCTATCCCGTTCCGCCGTCGATCGGTGAGGACAGCCTGGCTGGAAGCACGCCGCGAGCTTGCGCACCGGCTCGATCTTGTCGGGGGGCATGCACCGAAGCGGGTGATGGACATTCCCGAGCCGCTGGCGGAGGCCTATTTCTGCGATGATGCCGATCCACGAAAAGCTGCGCGGTCGCGACTTCCCCACCACGCGCAACTATCTCCGCGTCTGTCTGTGCAACATCCATGACGAATTGGTTGACCGGATCGACAGTGCCGCCGCTGCGAGCGGGCATTGGCTCGCAGGTGCCGCGGCTTGACCTGTCGTGACGAACGGCCACCGGCATGGAGGCGCGATGGACCGGACGAGTGGCGGCGCGCCGCTTCTGGCGCTCGATGCGGTCGTCATCGACACCGAGACGACCGGCCTCGATCCGCGCAAGGCCCGCGTCGATCGAACTCGCCGCGGTGCGCCTGTCGGCCGGCAAGCTCGTCGCCGGCGACCTGTTCCGCCAACTGGTGCGGCCGGGCGATAGCCGATTCCCGCCAGCAGGCGACGCACATTCACGGCATCGATGATGCGGCGGTCGCGGAGCGCCGCTGTTCGCCGCGGTCTGGCCGGACGCTTCCGGGCGTATCTCGGCGCAGGCCGTCGTGATCGGGCACGCGGTCGGCTTCGACCTCGCCGTGCTCAAGCGCGAATGCGAGCGGGCCGGCCTGCCATGGTCGCGTCCGCGCACGCTCGACACGCGGCTGCTGGCGGAGATCGCCGCACCCGAACCTCGCCGGCTACTCGCTCGACAAGCTCGCAGCCTGGCTCGGGGTCGAGATCACGGACCGTCACTCGGCCCTCGGCGACGCGGTGACCACGGCGCGCATATTCCTGGCGCTGGTGCCGAAGCTGCGCGAGCCGGCATCCGCACCGTTGGCCGAGGCCGAGCGGGCCTGCCGTGCGCTCACCGACGTGCTCGACGAGCAGCATCGCGCCGGCTGGGTCGAGGCGGTGAGCGTCCGCCGCGGGTCGATGCGGAGCGGACGCTGAGGCGCATCGACAGCTATCGCCTACCGCCATCGCGTCCGCGACGTCATGCGCGCGCCGGCGAACTTCGTCGCCGCCGGACGCTTCGGCTCGGCGATGCGCTGGCGCTGATGGCGAGCGAGAAAATCTCGTCGCTGTTATGTGGCGCTCGCACGGCGCCGGCACGGCGCCGATCGCGGCGGCCGACACCGGCATCGTCACCGAGCGCGACGTGCTGCGCGCGATCGGCCGAGCTCGGCGCCGACGCGCTCGAGCTGGCCGGTCGGCCGGATCATGAGCAAGCCGCTGGTCTGCGGTTCCCGCCGACGCCTTCGTCTATCGCGCCATCGGCCGCATGAGCCGGCTGCAAGATCCGTCATCTCGGCGTTGTCGACGAAGCCGGCCGCGGTCGTCGGCGCATTGTCGGCGCGCGACCTGCTGCGGCTGCGCGCCGGAGAAGCCGATCGCGCTCGGCGACGAGATCGACGACGCCGCGGATGTGCACGGCCTTGGCCGTTGCCTGGGCGAAGCTGCCGCAGGTCGCTGCGAGTCGCTGCTGGCGGAGGGCCTGTCCGGCCGCGACGTCGCGGCGGTGATCTCGCGCGAACTGGGCGCGCTGACGCGCCAGGCCGCCGTGATCGCCGAGCGGCGCATGCGCGAGCGCGGCGCAGGGCGAGCCGCCGTGTCCCTATGCGCTCGTCGTGCTCGGCTCGGCCGGTCGCGGCGAGAGCCTGCTGGCGATGGATCAGGACAACGCCACTGATCTTCGCCGACGGCGAACCGGACGGCGCCGAGGATCGCTGGTTCGCGACGTTCGGCGACGCACGTCGCCGACATCCTGCACGAGGTCGGCGTGCCCTACTGCAAGGGCGGCGTCATGGCGAAGAACCCGCATGGCGCGGCTCGGTCGCGACCTGGCGCGGTCGCATCGACCGATTGGATCGCGCGCTCCAATCCCGCCGACCTGCTGTCGGTCGATATCTTCTTCGACCTGCGCGGCGTGCATGGCGACGGCGGCCTCGCCGATGCCGTGTGGCAGGCGGCCTTCGATGCGGCCGACGGGCAGGTCGGCTTCGCCAAGCTGCTGGTCGAAGCCGTCGGCACTGCCGTCGCGGCGTTGACGCTTTTCGGCGGCTTCCGCACCGAAGAGTGGCCGCATCGACCTCAAGAAGGCCGGCCTGTTCGGCATCGTCGCCGCCGCGCGTGCGCTGGCCATCTGCCATCATGTGATGGAGCGATCGACGCCGGCGCGCCTGCGCCGGCGTCAAGGCGCTGGGCACGTCGGCGAGACCGATCTCGACGCGCTCGCCGAGGCGCAGGGCGTGTTCCTCGATCTCATTCGTTCGCAGCAGATCGAGGACATCGCGCATGGCACTGCCGCCCACCAACGCGGTCTCTGGTCAAGCGACTGTCGGCGCGCGACCGCGATCGGTTGCGCGAGGCCCTCGCGGCAGTGACGAACGTTGACGATCTGGCCCGCGACCTCCTGTTCAACCATTGAGCCTGGCCAGGCTATCGGCTTTGCGTGGATGGTGCGCTGCACAACGGCGAGTTAACCGCTTCTGCTTAAGGCAAAATCTGCGGACTTGCATGCGGCGGCCCGCCAGAGGACAATTGCCGCGAGGCTCGCGTCTGGCAGGTCTTCCCAGCCGTCGGTTTTCAGGAACCCCAGATAAGAATTAGATGACCACCCCTGCCAATACCCGCCTCGTCATCGCCGACGACCATCCGCTGTTTCGCGATGCGTTGCGGCAGGCGGTGGCGAGCGTCGTGACGACGGCCAGGATCGACGAAGCGGGGTCGTTCGACGAACTCACCGCGTTGCTGGAGCAAGACTCCGACGTCGACCTGATCCTGCTCGACCTGACGATGCCTGGCATCTCCGGCTTTTCCGGCCTGATCTATCTGCGCGCCCAGTATCCGGCGGTTCCGGTCGTGGTGGTGTCCGCCAGCGACGATGTCGGCACCATCCGCCGTTCGCTCGATTTCGGCGCCTCCGGCTTCATTCCGAAGCGGTTCGGCGTCGAGACGCTGCGCGATGCGATCACCAAGGTGATGGATGGCGACGTCTGGGTGCCGCCGGACACCGATCTGTCGTCGTCGCCGATCCGGATATGGCGCGGCTGCGCGACCGGCTGGTGACGCTGACCCCGCAACAGGTGCGCGTGCTGATGATGCTGTCGGAGGGGCTGCTCAACAAGCAGATCGCCTACGAGCTCGGCGTCTCCGAGGCGACCATCAAGGCGCATGTCTCGGCGATCCTGCAGAAGCTCGGTGTCGAGAGCCGCACGCAGGCGGTGATTGCGGCCGCGAAAATCGCCGGCGGGCAGTGGCGGCAGGGCACGCCGACGGCGTAGTGCCACGATCGACTCATTCCGGGCGCATCGCCCCGGACACTCGATGCCGGAACGACGACTTCTACTCCGCCGCCACCATCTGCTGCGTGCGCCACTGCCCGAGCACGGCGCGCAGCGACGCCGGCTTCACCGGCTTGTTCAAGACCGCGATGTTTTCCTCGCGCGCGGCGGCGCGGACATTCGGGCTGCGGTCGGCGGTGATCAGGATCGCCGGGAATGTTCTCGCCGAACCGGCGGCGGATGTCGCGGATGGCGGCGACGCCATTGCCGCGGTCGAGATGATAGTCGACCAGGAGGCCCGGTCACGCTTTCGCCGCGGCTTCGATCGCCACCATCGCGGCTTCCGGATCGGCCACCGCGATCACCTCGGCGTCCCAGGCCGTCAGCAGCGTCTTCATGCCGTCGAGGATCGCCGGATCGTTCTCGATGCAGACGACCAGCGCGCCGCTCATCGGCGTCCTCGAGATCGGCGTCGCGAGGGTGACGGCGGCGGTGTGGTTGATCGCGCTCGCGACCGGCACCGTCACCGAAAAGAACGAGCCGCCGCCGGCATTGGAGTCGAGCGCGATGCCGTGATTGAGCACGCGCGCCAGCCGCTCGACGATCGAGAGCCCGAGCCCGAGGCCGCGCGCGATCCGCGCGCCCTGTTCGAGACGGTGGAATTCCTTGAAGATCTCGCCGCGCTTGATCGCGGGAATGCCGACGCCGGTGTCGTAGACGTCGATCTGCAGGGATTGGCCGCGGCGGCGGCAGCCGACCAGCACGCGCCCGCGCGGGGTATATTTGATGGCGTTGGAAACGAAGTTCTGCAGCAGCCGCCGCAGCAGCGAGCGGTCGGACTCCACCGGCAGCGAGCAGGGCACGAAGGTCGAGCTCCAGCCCCTTGGCGCGCGCGATCGGCGCGAACTCGATCTCGAGCGAGCGCATCAGATCGGCCATCTTGAAGCTCGTGATCGAGGGCGTCATCGCGCCGGCATCGAGCCGCGAAATATCGAGCAGCGCGCCGAGGATCTCCTCGATCGCCTCCAGCGAGTCGTCGATGTTCTCGACCAGGCCGCGAATCCTCGCCGCCGTTCTGCCGCTCGACCAGGCTCGTGACATAGAGCCGTGCCGCGTTGAGCGGCTGCAGGATGTCGTGGCTGGCGGCCGCAAGGAACCGGGTCTTCGAGATGTTGGCGTCTTCGGCGGTGCTCTTGGCCTGCGCCAGCTCCGAATTCAGCCGGGTCAATTCCTCGGTGCGGTCGCGCACGCGCTTTTCCAGCGTCGCGTTGGCGCGTTCCAGCGCCTCGGCGGCCTCGAAGCTCGGCGTGACGTCGGAGAAGGTGATGACGAAGCCGCCGCCGGGCATCCGGTTGGTGCGCACCTCGATCACCAGGTGGCGGTCGGGCAGACGCTCCAGGTAGGGCTCGCCCTCGGTGGTGTAGGCGGCGAGCCGCTGCTGCAGCAGCGCATCGGCGGTCGCCGGCGTCCGGCGGGCGACCGCGTCCATATATTCGAGGATTTCCTGCAACGGAATGCCGAGCTGCACCAGATGCGCCGGCAGCGCGAGAATCTCGCCGAACTGGCCGTTCGAGCAGATCAACTGCAGATCGGCGTCGAACACGGCGATGCCCTGCCGCACATGATTGAGCGCGGTCTGCAGGATCTCGCGGTTGAAATGCAGCGCGGCGTGGGAATCGTCGAGCAGCTTCAGCGCGGCCTTGGCCGAGACGGTGCGCTTGCGCAGCAACAGCGACATCACGAGGCGCGAGGAGGCCGCGCCGATCGAGGAGGCGATCAGGCGTTCGGCGTGCTGCAGCAGTTCGAAATCGGCCGGCGCCGCGGGTTCGAGATTGCCGGGATGGCCGGCGGCAAAAGCCTCGAATGCGTGGCGCGCGCGTTCGGGGCCGAGATATTGCGCGACCGTGCTCTGGATGTCCTGCACCGTCACCGTGGTGCGCCAGCGCCGGAAGGTCGGCGCGATCGGCGTCAGCGTGGTCGGCACGAACAGGTCCGCCTGCAGCCGCTCGATCGACGACGGCTGGCGCGCCAGCGACAGCACGACATAGGTCAGGATGTTGAGCGACAGGCTCCACAGCACGCCGTGCATCAGCGGCGGCAGGTCGGCGCCGAACAGCGCCCGCGGCCGCAGCGCCTCGATGCCGAACGGTCCGTGCTGCAGCAACAGCAGGCCGGCGGGATTGCCCTCCAGGAAGCTCGGCAGGAACAGCGTGTAGGCCCACACCGCGACGCCGACCAGCATGCCGCCCATGGCGCCGCGCGCGGTCGCCTGCGCGCCAGAACAGGCCGCCGAAGAAGGCCGGCGCGAGCTGGGCCAGCGCCGCAAACGACAACAGGCCGATCGCCGCGAGCTGGGTGTTGCCGAGCGCGCGGTAGTAGAAATAGGCCATCACCATGATGGCGAAGATGGCGAAGCGGCGGATCCTGAGCAGGAAGTCGCCGAAATCCTTCTGGCCGTCGCGCGCTCGCGGGGCTGCGCTGCAGCACCAGCGGCAGCACGATATCGTTGGAGACCATGATCGACAGCGCGACGCATTCCACGATCACCATCGCGGTCGCCGCCGACAGGCCGCCGACGAAGACGATGATGCTCAGCAGCGGCGAATTGCCCTCGATCGGCAGCGCCAGCACGTACATGTCGCTATCGACCGCGCCGAACGGGAAGGTGACGAGGCCGGCGATCGCGATCGGGATCACGAACAGGTTGATGGCGACCAGATAGAGCGGGAACAGCCAGCGGGCGCGGCCGACCTCGCTCGTGGCTGGAGTTCTCGACCACGCTGACGTGGAACTGGCGCGGCAGCAGCATGATCGCGCAGAACGACAGCAGCGTCATGGTCAGGAAGTTGCCGATCGACGGCGTATAGCTGATCGCGCGCACCGCCTCCGGGGTCTTCATCGCGCGCTCGATCAGTTCGACCGGCGTGAACATCCAGAAGGTGACGAAGACGCCGACGGCGAGGAAGGCGATCAGCTTGACGATCGATTCGGTCGCGATCGCCAGCATCAGGCCGTGCTGGTGCTCGGTGGCGTCGGTCTGGCGGGTGCCGAACAGCACCGCGAACAGCCGCCATCGCCAGCGTCACGACCAGCGCGATGTCGCCGATCAGCGGAATCGAGGAGAACAGCTTGTCCTCGCTCAGGATGGTCGCCAGCGACGATGCCACCGCCTTGAGCTGCAGCGCGATGTAGGGCACCGATCCGACGATCGCGATGACCGCCACCGTGGCGGCGACCGCCTGGCTCTTGCCGTAGCGGGCGGCGATGAAGTCGGCGATCGAGGTGATGTTCTGCGACTTGGCGAGCTGGATCACGCGGCGCAGCAGCGGCGTGCACAGCCCGATCATCAGAATCGGGCCGAGATAGATCGCCAGAAAATCGAAACTGGTGCGGGTGGCGAAGCCGACCGAGCCGAAGAAGGTCCAGGAGGTGCAGTAGATCGCCAGCGACAGCGGATAGATCAGCATGCCGGCGCGGCCGCGCTGGCTCGGCGACAGGCGCTCGCCATAGCTGGCGACGAAGAACAGCAGGCCGATATAGGCGAAGGCGGCGGCGATCACGCCCCAATCGTGCAGCATTGCTGCGTCTCTCTCCTCTCGGCCGGGAACCCCGGACCAGGCGGGACTATAAACGCATTGGGCCGGCAGCGCATCGCGCCGCCGGCCCAAATTCCCGGGATTGAGAGCGGTAGGGTTACTCGGCGGCCAGCGATTTCTGGTTCAGCGGCAGGCCGAGGCGTTCCCAGACCTGCAGCAGCGCTTCCGCCAGCGCGTCGATCAGGCCGTCGTCATGGTAGGGCGAGGGCGTGATCCGCAGCCGCTCGGTACCCTTGGCCACCGTCGGATAATTGATCGGCTGGATGTAGATGCCGTGCTCTTCGAGCAGCATGTCGCAGGCCTGCTTGCACTTCTCGGGGTCGCCGACGAACAGCGGCACGATGTGGGTGTCGCTCGACATCACAGGCAGGCCGGCGGCGTTGAGGATCGCCTTGACCCGCGCGGCGCGATCCTGGTGGCGTTCGCGCTCCCAGTTCGAGCTCTTCAGATGCCGGATCGCGGCGGTCGCGGCCGAGCAGATCGCCGGCGGCAGCGCGGTCGTGAAGATGAAGCCCGGCGCGTAGGAGCGCACCGCGTCGATGATCTCGGCCTTGCCGGCGATGTAGCCGCCGAGGCAGCCGAACGCCTTGGCGAGCGTGCCTTCCAGCACGTCGATGCGGTGCATGACGCCGTCGCGCTCGGCAATGCCGCCGCCGCGCGGGCCATACATGCCGACCGCGTGGACTTCATCGACATAGGTCATGGCGCCGTACTTCTCGGCGAGGTCGCAGATCTTGGCCAGCGGGGCGACGTCGCCGTCCATCGAATAGAGGCTCTCGCAGGCGATCAGCTTGGGCCGGTCGGGGCCCGCCGCGATCAGGAGCTCTTCCAGATGCGCCATGTCGTTGTGGCGGAAGATCTGCCGCTCGCAGCCGGCCTGGCGCACGCCCTCGATCATCGAATTGTGGTTCAGCGCATCCGACAGGATCAGGCAGTTCGGAATCAGCTTCGCGATCGTCGAGATGCCGGTCTGGTTCGAGACGTAGCCCGAGGTGAACAGCAGCGAGGCCTCCTTGCCGTGCAGGTCGGCCAGTTCCTGCTCGAGCTGGACCAGCGGATGATGGGTGCCGGCGATGTTGCGGGTGCCGCCGGCGCCGGTGCCAACGCGTGTGGCGGTCTCGACCATGGCGCCGACCACTTTCGGGTGCTGGCCCATGCCGAGATAGTCGTTGGAGCACCAGATCACGACGTTGCGTGGGCCCTTCGGCGAGTGCCAGACCGCGTGCGGAAAGCGTCCCGCGATCCGTTCGAGGTCGGCGAAAACCCGGTAGCGCCGCTCGTCATGCAGGCGGTTGAGGGCGGTGCTGAAAAATTTGCTGTAATCCATCACAAGACCTGGAACGGAACCGGCCGGAGCGGCGTGGCTCTTTTTAGAGCCTTTCCAGCTTTGATGTCCATGCGAAATCCCACATTTGAGCGGGGCTCCGGGATGCTACCTAGGCAGAGCAAATATTGATCCTGATCAAGGCGCTAGGCTGCGATGCGGAGTCCGGTATTCGGCCCGGACGGATCGCAGGAGCGACCCGGATCAGGTGGTCCGGAACCGCAGCACGCCGTCGGTCACTTCCGAGGTCAGGCGGCCTTCGTTGAGCATGTAATTGACGTGGGCGATCAGCTCGCCGGAAGCAAAGCCCATCTGGTGCACGTCGAGCGGGTACTTGTTGAACACGACCGGCACCAATTCCCGCGAGGTCTGCGGGACTTCCCGGCAGGCTTCCGCGATCAGGCGGCAGCGGTCCTCGTGATGGTCGGCGAGCTGCTTGATGCGCGTCTTGAGGCCGTAGAACGGCACCCCGTGGCCGGGCAGCACCATGACGTCGTAGGGCAGCGTGGTGGTCAGGCTGGCGAGCGAGGCCAGATATTCGCCGAGCGAGTTCTGTTCGGGCTCGACCGCCCAGACGCTGACATTGGGCGAGATCCTGCTCAAGACCTGGTCGGCGGAGAGAAACAGCTTGTCGGCGGCGCAATACAGCATGACCTGGTCGAGGGCGTGGCCGCCGCCGGTGATGACCTTGAAGCGGCGGGCGCCGATCACGACCTCGTCGCCATGGGAGATGCGGTGGTAGGCCGGCGGCAGCACCGAGACCCGCTTCAGATAATCCTGGCCGCGGCCGAGCAGCTTGTCGGTCAGGTCCTCGTCCATGCCGTGACGGCGGAAGAACAGCCGCTGCGCGTTCTTCCGCTCTTCGGTGCCGCGGTTCTGGTGATAGACCGATTGCAGATATTCGACCTGCGACATCTGCAGCGGGCAGTCGAAGCGTTCCGTGATCCAGCCGGCAAGGCCGACATGATCGGGATGGGAATGGGTGACGATCAGCCGCGTGACCTTCACATGCCGCAGCGGGCCCTCGAACAGCGTGGTCCAGGCCGCAATGGTTTCCTCATTGCCGAAGCCGGAATCGACCATCGCCCAGCCGTCGCCGTCGGCCAGCAGGTAGATGTTCACGTGGTTGAGGCGGAACGGCAGCTTCAGCCGCACCCACAACACGCCGGGCATCACCTCCACGACCTGATCGGGGCCGGGGTGATTTTCCCAGGGGTATCGCAATGCCTCCGCGGAGGACTGCACCATGTCGGTTTTCGAATGCATCGGTTACCGGCTTAGCGGCACACGCGGCGTCGCGCCAGCCGAAAAAAGAGGAGGCGGGACCGGGGAAAAGACATGGGTATCGGCCGGAGTCATTCCGGGGCTATGCGAAGCAACAGAACCCGGAATCTCGAGATCCCCCGGGGTGCAATTGCACCCCTGAGGTCTGGTCCTGGCGCACCATCCCGGAATGACGGTGTTTGTCTACGCCGCCCGGATATTCGACAGGAACGCGTCGATTTCCTCGCGCAGCACGTCGGCCTCGCGGCGCAGCGCGTCGGAGGCGGTCAGCACCTGGCCGGCTGCGGTTCCGGCCTGCGTCGCGGCGCTGGAGACGCCGACGATGTTGCTGGAGACCTCGCCGGTGCCGCCGGCGGCGTGCTGGATGTTGCGGGCGATTTCGCGGGTCGCCGCACCCTGTTCCTCGACCGCGGTTGCGATCGCCGTGGTCACTTCGTTGATCTCGGTGATGGTGTTGCTGATGTTGCGGATCGCGGTGACCGCCGTCGTCGTCACCGTTTGCATGCTGACGATCTGCTGGCGGATTTCGTCGGTGGCCTTCGCGGTCTGGTTGGCGAGGCTCTTCACCTCGGAGGCGACCACGGCGAATCCGCGGCCGGCATCGCCGGCGCGTGCGGCCTCGATGGTGGCGTTCAGCGCCAGGAGGTTGGTCTGCGAGGCGATGGTCTGGATCAGGTCGACGACCACGCTGATGCGGGCGGCGTTGTCGGCCAGCCCCTGCATGGTGGAGTCGGTCGCGCCGGCCTCGTCGACCGCCTTGCGGGCGATCTCGGCCGAGGTGACGACCTGGCGGCCGATTTCCTCGATCGAGGACGACAATTCCTCGGTGCCCGAGGACACCGTCTGCACGTTGACCGAGGTTTCCTCGGCGGCGGACGCCACCGCGCTCACCAGCGCGCTGGACTCGTCGGCGGTCGCCGACATGCTCTGCGCGGTCGACTGCATCGAGCCCGCGGCGGTCTGAAGGCTGTCGAGCGCGTTGCGGACGGTGGTTTCGAACTCGACGATCCGCGCTTCCATGCGCGAGGCGCGCTCGGCCTTGGCGACGCGGTCCTTGTCCTGTTCGGCGGACAGCGCGCGGCTCTGGATCATGCTCTCGCGGAACACGTGCAGGGAGTTCGCCATCTCGGCGATCTCGTCGTTCTGCCTGCTCTGGAACACCTCGGTTTCGAGGTCGCCGTTCGACAGGAGCTGCATCGAGCGCTGCAGGCCGCCGATGCGCCGCAGGATGTTGCGGCCGACATAGAGCCAGACGAACAGCACCGATCCGACCAGCGTCAGCACGCCGAGCGCGAGCATCACCATGGTCGCGAACGAAATCTCCTGGCGCGCCTGCGCGGTCGCGGCATCGGTTTCCTTCTGCACGTCGTCGACGAGCTGCTGCACGCTGATGCCGAGGCCGACATTGAGCTTGCGGGTTTCCTCCAGGATGGTCTGGCCGTAATCGTCCGCGTCGAGTTCCTGCTGCCGGACCTTGAACACGCCGGTCTTGCCGTCGCCGAGCGCCAGCAGTTCGAGCGTTGCGGTGCGAACGCCGCTCATCGCCGTGGTCTTGGGCAGCGCTTCGAGATTGGACTTCATCCGCGCCTGCGCGGTGCGGAATTCCTTGCCGATGGCTTCGAGCGTGTCGGCGCTGTTGGTCGAAAGCGCGGCGATCATGTCGAAGGCGACGAGATTGCCGCTGGCGGCGATGTCGCCGAGCTGGTCGGCGGACTTGTGGGCCTTGATGGCGTCGGTCTGGGAGAACACCGGCGCGGCGTAGATGCTGTAGAGTTCGGTCTGGGCGTCGAGCGCCGCGGGGCCGGCCGCGGCGATGAAACGCCGCTGCGCCTTGCGCACGGCATCGTAGAGCTTTTCGTGCTGGGCGGCGACTTCGAGCCGCTCGCGCGCCGCCGAGCCGAGGCTCTTGATCATGTCGTCGATGTTCTTGACGTTCTCGGTGAGCGCGGCGACGACGTTCTTGTCGGCGCCGAGCTGGACGATCTCGGCCAGCTTCTGCAGCGCGATCGTCTGGGTTTCCTTCATCTTCTTCGAACGGTCGTTCAGCGCCTCTTCGCTGCGGGCAGCGAGCAGCGCCGGCCCCTGGCTGGCGAGGCTGGCGCTCTGCGCCGACAGCTGCAGGCTGGCGGCCAGGCGCGGGATGTCGCGTCCGCTCAGATCGCCCATGGTGCCGCCGAGCCGCCCGAGCATCAGGCCGGCGCCGGCGCTGATGACGATCGCCATGCCGGCGATGACGGCGAAGGCGGCGAACAGGCTGCCCCTGACGCCGAATCGCGGAAAGCCGAAACCCTTGAGTCGAGAATTGCCGATTGTTGGATCGTAACGTCATTGTGTCCGCCGCCCCGCATGCACTACCTTGGGATGTTTCCTCGCGCGGCAGTATCGCGATACCCGGTTAACAAGTCTGGAAAGCCGGGGCGGCTTTCGCAGTTTTTGGCTACAGTTTAGGCTGAATTGGTCGGCTTTTTCCGTAATCCGGAAAACAAAAAGGCCGGCGCACCGGCCGGCCTTTCCGCAATTCCGAGTTGAAGGGGGTCAGTAGCGCGCGACCACCGGGCTGGCGAAGTTGAAGCGGTAGTTGACGCCGAGCTTCAACGTGTGCTCGTCGTGGCGGAAGCTGCCGAACGGCAGCCAGCGCGACCGGGCGCCACGAAGCTGGTGCTGCCGAAGTCGTAGTACTGATACTCGCCCTTGACCGACCAGTTCGGCGCGAACATGTATTCGAGACCGGCGCCGACGGTGTAGCCGTTGCGGTGGTTGCCATCGAGCGTGAAGGCCGATCGGCACGCCGGCGAGGGTCAGGGTGTCGCGGTTGTCGGAATAGGCGTAACCGCCCTTCACGTAGAGCAGGCCCGGACCCCAGGTGTAGCCGATGCGGCCGGTGATCGAGCCGATGCCCGCGCTGGTCGTTGTTGTAGACGATAGCCGCTCGGGAAGGTCGCGTTGAGGCCGCCATCGCCGAGCCAGCTGTACTGGCCTTCGAGACCGAGCACCCAGTTCGGCGCGAACTGCCAGTCGGCGCCGGCCTGCACGCCGCCGAGGAAGCCGGCGGTGTAGTTGCTGAGCACGAGCGCCGTTCAAGATTGTCGCTGCCGCTGAAGGCGCCGCCGATATGGCCGCCGATATAGAAGCCGGTCCAGTTGTAGATCGGCGCCGCATAGGCCGGTGCCTTGTTGTAGTAGGGGCGGGCGCCGAGATCGGCGCCGAGCGCCGGGGCGGCGGTGCCGACGGCGGCGAGGGCCACGAGGGCGAGCAGGATCTTCTTCATGTCTATCGTCTCCCGAAAAATCGTTCGGCGACGCCGCGTGCGGGCGTCGTCCATCGCCACGCAGATAGACCGCTTTTGTCTAAAATGCTGTCACTTGCATGTAACAGCGGATGGCAACCCAACCCATTGGCGAACAAACGTTTTTCGTGCTTAATGAAGACCTAATCAAAGCCTAAGGAAGGCTTAATTTCAAAGCCCCGAAGCCCTCGCCGGCAAGCTTTGCTTAACCAATGCGACGCAGCACGTCGCCACGCATCTGCTCGCGGAAGGCCTGTCCGGCGGGCGGGCCGCTCCTTCACCGGCACGTCGTGGCGATCGAACACGTTGAACATTTCGAGGATCGGGTAGCGGTCGCTGGCCATCGCCAGAATCCGCAGCAGTTCGGCCACCGGTCCGGCCGGCCCGGTCACCTCCCAGCGGCGGATGGTGTCGGCGCCGTCGGCGGCCTCCAGCCCGCAGAGCTTGGCCATATCGGCGACCGAGAGCGGCCGGCCGATGGCCTCGCCGAGATGTTCGCGGAGTTTCTTCAGTTCTGCGCCGGTCACGGGTCCTCCGTTCAAATCAACATCTGCCATCTGTGAAGTACGTCACACACCGCCTGACGGACAGGGACTATACGCAGCCCATTCCAATCCGAGGAGGCAACCATGCGCCGGTTACTCGAAAGCCTTACCCCCCACCATCACCAAATCCACTGGCGATGGGTCGGCAGCATTTTCGCGCTCTATGTCGTGCTGATGGCGACGGCGGCAGGTCTGTTCGTCACTCACGAATCGACACCCAAACTCGCGCAGCAACGCGCCACGACTGTGGCGATCGACGAGCCCGACGCCGCCTTCCCGCCGACGCGGTCGCTGCGGCAGGTCGCACGCTATTGAGTCCGGATGCCGGCCGTCAGACGCCGATCGCATTGCGCGCCACGACGTCGCGATAGAAGGCGGCGCTGAGTTTCGGCGTCCGGCGCTGCGTCGCGAAGTCGACGTGGTAGAGCCCGAAGCGCTTCTCGTAGCCGAAGATCCATTCGAAATTGTCCATCAGGCTCCACAGGAAATAGCCGCGCACCGGCACGCCCTCCGATGTCGCGCGCTGCAACTGCCGCAGATAGTTGCGCAGATACATGATGCGATCGAGATCGTAGATCTGGCCGTCGGCATGCACCTTGTCTTCCGACGAGGTGCCGTTCTCGCTGATGTAGATCGTCTCGATGTTCCAGACCTTGGCCGCCAGCCGCGGCGCCCAATAGATCGTCTCCGGCCCTATCTTCAACCACTCCGAATTCATGTGCGGGAATGAGCGTGGGAGCGGAAGCATGCTCCAGCCCGGCGCCTTGTCGGAGGCGGCAATGTAGAACTGCGGTGCGTAGATGTTGAGGCCGACGAAATCGTTCGGCGACGAAATGATCTTCAGTTCCTCGGCGGTGAACTTTGGCGCGTTCCTGCCGGCATACTGCAGGAAACCGTCGGTGTATTTGCCTTCCAGGATGACGCCGAGGAAGCCGGCGTTCAGTTCGCGCGTCGCCATCTCGGCGGCGCGGACGTGTTCGGGCGTGTCGAATACCGGCACGCAGGTCGCGATGTTTTCCGCGGGACCGACTTTGGTGCCGGCGCGTCCGCGCGCGCGGATCGCCTGCACGGCGAGCCCATGGGCGAGCGCGACATGGTGGCGGACCTGGTTGACGTCCGCATCCGGCAGCTTGAGCCCGGGCGCATCGACGCCCAGTCCATAGCCGAAGGTCACGAACCTGCCGGCCTCGTTGATCGTGAAGATCGATTTGACGCGGTCGCTCAGGCGCGCGGCGACGATGCCGGCATAATCTCCGAACGCCTTCGCGGTTTCCGCCGATCGCCAGCCGCCGAACCTGTCTTCGAGCGCCTGCGGCAGGTCCCAGTGATACAGCGTGGCGTAGGGTTCGATGCCGTTCTTCAGCAGTTCGTCGACGAGGCGGTCGTAGAAGTCGAGGCCCTTCGTGTTCGGCGCGCCGGTTCCTTCCGGCTGCACCCGAGGCCACGCGATCGAAAAGCGGTAGGCCCTGGCGCCGAGGTCGCGGATCAGGCCGATGTCTTCCTTGTAGCGGTGGTAGTGCTCGTTGGCGCGGTCGCCGGTCGTGCCGTCCTCGATCTTGCCCGGCGTGTGCGTGAATGTGTCCCAGATCGAGCGGCCGCGGCCATCCTCGTTGACGGCGCCCTCGATCTGGTAGGACGACGTGGCGGTGCCCCACACGAAATCCTGCGGAAACTTCGCCGGCGCGTGGCGATCGGCTGCGGCCTGCGCCGCGGCGTCAGCCGGCCGCGCTGCTAATTCCGAGCGCGGAAAGGCCGGCAAGCCCGGCAAGATCCCGGCGTGAGAATTTTCCGAACATCGTCATCTCCGGTCGGCGGTCGTCAGTGTGGCGGCAATCCGGTCGATCCGCGACGGCGATGCATTCGCGGCGTCAAGCTGCGTGTGGAGCAAACTGGAGATGCTCGTTATCATTCCCTGGATCGGGAGTCGAAGCCGAGAAGCCACGTACAAGCCGTGAATGCTGGCGGCCAGGACATCGGTCGGGCGCTGGAATTCCGGACGGCGACGGCCATTGCCTGCCGTGATGCTCGCAAGAGACGAAAGGGTAAGCGGGATACAAGTTCCAAGGCGAAGTCGGTTCCTGCCGGTCGTTCAGTGCCGCGCAGGCAGTCGACACCATTCGCGCGAAGTTTGACTTCGCCTGCTCTGTCTCCGTGGGGTTTGCGATTGCCTAACTTGCTTCTTCTGTGCAAAATCGGCGCACGGGTGTCGGCTGCATGTCGCAGCGAGACAGGCTAGTGCGTTGGTCGGGCCGCCACGCGGACTGCGGCTGCCCATGGACAACGCGCCACCTCCACATCCGCCACGCGCCCAGGTTTTGGCTGAACGAGTGTTTGAGACGCTGCAGCGATTTCTGCACGTCGAAGCAGTCAGCGGCGTCGTACTGCTGATTGCAGCTATTGCTGCGATGATTTGGGTAAATTCATCCTTCGGCCGAAGTTACGTCGCTCTCTGGCATATGCCCCTTTCAATAGGGCTTGGGACCTTCGTCTTTTCCCAAACGCTGCATTTCTGGATCAATGACGTCTTGATGACCGTGTTCTTCCTGGTGGTCGGCATGGAGATCCGGCGTGAAATCCATGAAGGCGCGCTGAGCAGTCTTCGGCAGGCGACACTTCCAATAGCGGCGGCGCTCGGCGGCGTCATTGTCCCCGCCTTGATCTATATAGCCATCAACAGCGACCCCATCCTCCGACGTGGCTGGGCGGTGCCCACCGCTACGGATATCGCTTTTGCCGTTGGAATACTTGCACTGCTGGGGCGGTCCATCCCGGTCAACATTCGCGTCTTCCTTCTGGCCCTGGCAATCATCGACGACGTCATCGCCGTACTGATCATTGCCTTTCTGTACTCGGAAGGCCTTTCTTACGGCTGGTTTGCGGTCGCTGGCCTGGGAGCGCTCCTGGTGCTGGGGTTTCAGCGGATCGGTGTCGGGTCAGCCTACGGCTACATCCTCCCCGGCGCGGTGATCTGGGCTGGTCTGCTGATGGCTGGTGCTCACCCGACCCTCGCCGGTGTCGTTCTTGGGTTGATGACGCCTGTGAGATCCATACCGATGCGGGAGCGCCCGGTGGACATGGTGACCCGCGCTGCAGCCGAACTGCGCGGGCTTGTCGGGACTGCGAAGGGCGCTCACCGGATGGAGCGCCCGTTACAGCAACTTCATTTGGCCAACCGGGAAATGCTGCCTCCAGTCGCTCGTGTACAAACGGCGCTACACCCATGGGTCGCCTACGGTGTGATGCCACTGTTTGCGTTGGCCAATGCAGGCGTCAGCCTGAGCGGCGTTGATCTATCCGCTGGGGGATCGCAACTGGTGCTGGGCGGCGTCGCCATTGCCCTGCTCGTTGGCAAGCCGATTGGCGTGGTGGGCGCAACGTGGCTCATGGTGCGGATCGGATGGGGCAGATTGCCGCCTGATGTTTCCTGGGCCGGTGTCTGGCTGATCGGTCTGCTGGCCGGCATCGGTTTCACGATGTCAATCTTCATCGCGCTGCTTGCCTTTGATGATGAAAACCTGTTGGGCGCGGCGAAACTCGGCGTGATAGCGAGCTCGGTTGTGGCGGCTTGCCTCGGTTTGTGTTGGGGCGCGCTGCGGGTCAAGGTCAGGAAATCGATGGATTGAGGTCAATGGCATTCAAAGGTCCGCACGTAAGTTTCGTGTCGTTCACCATCGAGATCACATCAGCCGGAACCACGAACGTAATGGTGGTGGAAACCGATCTGCATTTGAACTCGAAGCACCCTGCCTACAACCATCTCGCGGTACGGCGTCTGATTGCAGCCGCTCAGGACTACGTCAGAACCAACATAGAAGGTGTTACGAATATCCGCCTCATCTCGACCCATAGCGGCGAAATCTGACCTTGCATTCGTGCGCCTTGCTGTGCGGCGATGATAACCGGCTGCTTCACAAGGCCCCCTGCGAACGCCCTGTAAAGATCTCCTGAAGTGGGCTGATCTGTTTGATGGCGCGGCCCATAGCGAGGCTATCGTCCGTCCGCTCAACCTCGGCTTTAAGGAAAAACTGGTGCTGCCAGACAGGATTGAACTGTCGACCTCTCCATTACCAATGGAGTGCTCTACCACTGAGCTACGGCAGCATGCCCGGTATTCAGGGAATCGGCCCTTGAGGCCCCTCAGGCGGCCGGTTCTTGCCACAAGGACCCCTCTGGCGCAAGCGCGCGGGCGGGCCCGGCAGGGCCCAAAATCGACCAAAATCGGCGTGAGCTACCGGGAGGCGGTTCATTTTCGGCAAACCGGGTTCGATCCGGTTCCCGATACCCCCGTGCCGGCGAATCGTGGGCGTGGCGGCAAGGCGCGACAAGGCGGGTTGCCGCGCGCGGATGATCGAAACACGTTATGCTTCATGCTTCGGCAATGGCGACGCCGGCCTGTGCCGGCGAGGCAGAGTTTACGGATGCGACCATGAACGGCGATCAGGACAAGCGCATCGCAGGGGCCGGCGCGGATGTGAAGGATTCACGACGGGACCGGCTGAAACTGGCGTTGCGCGAAAATCTCAAGCGGCGAAAATTGCAGGCGCGGGGGCGCAGCGATGCCGCACCTTCCGAAATCGCCGACGCCTCTCTAGATGACGCCGGCGGTGACAAGCCGGGCCAGTGACGTCGACGCGGGTTCCAACGCCCGCCGGGTGGTCTGGCACGCTCTCTGCACGGTTCAGGTTTCTCTTATTGGGCGGCGATCATGAGTGCAGACATCACGGCCGGTCCGGCGGCTGGCGCAAATCCTTCGCTGTTTCCGCGTCACGAGCAGACCTTTCCGGCGCTGACGCCGCAGGAGATCGAGCGCATGCGCCGGTTCGGGGAACCGCGCGCCTACAGGCATGGCGAAGCCCTGTTTGAGACCGGCAAGGTCGGCCCCGGCATGTTCGTGGTGCTGTCGGGCACGGTCGCCATCACCCAGCGCGACGGCCTTGGTCATGTCACGCCCATCATCGATCAGGGGGTGGGGCAATTTCTCGCCGAGATCGGCCAGCTTTCCGGTCGCCTCGCGCTGGTCGACGGCCATGCCGACGGCGACGTCGAGACGCTTCTGATCCCACCCGATCAGTTGCGCGCCCTTCTGATGGCCGAGGCCGAACTCGGCGAGCGGATCATGCGGGCGCTGATCCTGCGCCGGGTCAATCTGATCCAGGGTGGCGCCGGCGGTCCGGTGCTGATCGGGCCGGCCTCGCTCGGCGAGATGGCGCGGCTGCAGAATTTTCTGGCGCGCAACGGCCAGCCGCACCACGTGCTCGATCCCGCCACCGACAAGGACGCCGCCGATCTCGTCGCGCGCTACGTCGCCTCGCGCGCCGACCTGCCGCTGGTCGTCTGTCCGGACGGCCGGGTGCTGCGCAATCCGACGGAGGCGGCGATCGCCTACGCAATCGGCATGATCGGGGACCACGACCATGAAAAGCTCTATGACGTCGCCGTCGTCGGCAGCGGGCCTGCGGGGCTCGCCACCGCAGTCTATGCGGCTTCCGAAGGATTGTCGGTCGCCGTGTTCGACGCGCGCTCGTTCGGCGGCCAGGCCGGCGCCAGCGCCAGGATCGAAAACTATCTCGGTTTTCCGACCGGCATTTCCGGCCAGGCACTGGCCGGGCGCGCCTTCAACCAGGCGCAAAAGTTCGGCGCCAACATGCTGATCCCGGTCTCGATCCAGTCGCTCGATTGCAGTCGCACCGATGGCGCCTTCGGGCTGGCGACCGACTGCGGCAAGTCGATGCGCGCCAAATCCGTCGTGGTGGCGAGCGGGGCACGCTATCGCCGGCCCGAAATCGCAAACCTCGAGAAGTTCGAGGGGCGCGGCGTCTGGTACTGGGCCTCGCCCATCGAGGCAAAGCTGTGCACCGGCCAGGATGTCGTGCTGGTGGGCGGCGGCAATTCGGCGGGCCAGGCCGCGGTGTTTCTGTCGGGCCATGCCCGCAAGGTTTACATGATCATCCGCGGCGGCGGCCTCGGGGCCAGCATGTCGCGCTATCTCATCGAGCGCATCGAAGCGACCGATAACATCGAATTGATGTTCAACGCCGAGGTGGTCGGCCTCGAAAGCGATGACGACGCCGCGCTGGCGCGCGTGCACTGGTGCAGCCGCCTGGCGCCGGATGATGTGCAGGCCCTGGATATCCGCAATCTCTTCCTGTTCGTCGGTGCAGATCCCGCCACCGGCTGGCTCGACGGCTGCGGCGTCATGGTCGACCGCGGCGGCTTCGTGGTGACGGGCGCGCAGTGCCGGAAGAACGATGCGCAACCGGCGTCGCCGCTGGAAACCTCGGTGCCCGGCGTGTTCGCGGTCGGCGACGTGCGTTCGGGCTCGGTCAAGCGCGTCGGCGGCGCGATCGGCGAGGGGGCGCAGGTGGTGGCCGCCCTGCACGGCTTTCTCGCCGATGCCGCGAAACCGTCGCTATGATGCGGCGTGCTGGCACAAGCCGGTTCGCAAACCAAGGGAGAAACGCCGTGGCTGATGTCGTTGTGCTCTACAAGACCCCGACCGATCCCGCCGCTTTCGACAAGTACTATTTCGACAACCACGTCCCGCTGGCCAAGAAGCTTCCGGGTTTGAAGAAATACACGGTCAGCCGCGGGCCGATCGCCACGCCCGGCGGGCCGTCCGCCTTCCATCTGATCGCGACGCTGAGCTTCGACAGCATGGCGGATATCGCGGCGGCGTTCGGCAGTCCCGAAGGCAAGGCGACCGCGGCGGATGTGCCGAAATTCGCCAGCGGCGGCGTCGAGATGAATTTCTTCGAGACGCGCGAGGTGTGATGCGATGACCAAACGCGGATGCAGCCATATCGCTGGCGTTCAAACCGTGACGCCGAGCGCGCTCGGCTGCGAGGAATGCCTCAAGAGCGGAAGCAAATGGCTGCATCTGCGGATCTGCCGGAGCTGCGGCCATGTCGGCTGCTGCGACAATTCGCCGAACCGGCATGCGACCGCGCATTTCCACGCCACCGGCCATCCCGTGATCGAAGGCTACGATCCGCCGGAAGGCTGGGGCTGGTGCTATATCGACGAGGTGCTGTTCGATCTGTCGCAGCGAAAAACTCCACACAACGGGCCGATACCGCGCTACTACTAATTCCTCTCTCAACGAAGAATGAGGAATCTCACGTGCAATGCATACCGAGAGCGCTACGCGCCGTCGCTTCCGTCACGTGGCTGGCATTATCGGTTGCATTGATTTCCTCGAGCGGTTCGTTCGCCCAGTCACCTCAGGGAAAACTTGCGCCTCAGAGCAAATTCGCCGAAGTCAACGGCGTCAAACTGCACTATCTGGTTGCCGGCAAGGGCGATCCCGTCGTGCTGCTGCATGGCTTTGCCGAAACCAGCCATATGTGGCGGCCGCTGATCGCAAAGCTTTCCGACCGGCACACCGTGATCGCACCCGATCTGCGCGGCTTCGGCCGGTCGTCGGCGCCGGAGGGCGGATACACCAAGAAGGCGATGGCGCAGGACATTCACGCCTTGGTGAAAAGCCTCAAATACGACCGCATCCGGCTGGTCGGTCATGACATCGGTCTGATGGTCGCCTACGCCTATGCGGCGCAGTACCCCAGCGAAGTCGACCGGATCGTGCTGATGGAGGCGTTCCTGCCCGGCGTCGGCGAATGGAACAACGTCTTTCTGCTCCGCGATCTCTGGCACTTCCACTTCTTCGGCAAGACGCCGCTGGCGCTGGTCACGGGCCGCGAACGGATTTATCTCGAACATTTCTGGAACGACTTTGCCGCCGATGCCACGAAATCCGTGCCGGAAGCCGATCGTCAATTCTACGCCAGGGAGTATGCCAGGCCCGGCCACATGAAGGCCGGGATGGAGGTCTTCCGCGCATTCCCGCAGGACGCCGTCGAGTTTGCGGGCTTTGCCAACACCAAATTGTCGATGCCGATGCTGGTGCTGTCTGGCGAGAAAGCCGGCGGTCCGTTCCTGATCGAGCAGGGAAAAATGGTTGCAACCAATGTCGAGGGCGTGCTCGTGAAAGGCCGGGGACACTGGCTGATGGAAGAGGCGCCTGATCAAGTGATTCCCAAGCTGGTCGAATTTCTCAATCGCTAGAATTCGACGGTCTCGCTGCCGCGATTTGTGACAGCGCTGCGAATATTTCGGGCATCATACTACTTTGGTTGATGCGTCATTCGTTCACGAACATGCCTGCCTTGCCGGAGCCGCGCGCGAAGCATGTGGAATTTCGCCGCGCCGCGTCGTAACGTTTGGAAGATTTCCAATGAAGGGGGCGCGTGATGATACTGGGTATGAGTGTGGCGACGTTTGTCCTGGTCCATGTGATCATCAGTCTGATCGCCATCGTCGCGGGCCTGATCGTGATGTTCGGGATGCTCGGTTCCAACCGGATGCCGGGATTGACCGCGATCTTCCTGGTCTTCACCATCCTGACCAGCGCCACCGGGTTCGTGATCCCGCCGCTGCTGACCGAGAAGCTGCTGCCGTCGCATTTGTTCGGCATCATCTCGCTGATGCTGCTCGCGATCGCCTGCATCGCGCTCTACGCGATGAAGCTTTCAGGGTCGTGGCGCTGGATCTATGTGGTGACCGCGCTGCTCTCGCTTTACCTCAACGTGTTCGTGCTGGTGACCCAGAGCTTCCTGAAGATTCCCGCGTTGACGGCGCTGGCGCCGGGCAACCCGCCGGCCGGCCCGGTGTTCGCGGTGGTGCAGGGCATCACCCTGGTGTTCTTCGTGCTCATGATCATCGGCGCCTGCCGACGCTTCCGCCCGGTGTGAAGTTGCCCGACCACGTCATTCCGGGGCGCGCAAAGCGCGAACCCGGAATCTCTCTCGCCAGCATCCGGATTCCGGGTCCACGCCAGGACGCGGGTCCCGGGATGAAAGTGTAAATGACAGCGTAACAGAAGGATCTTTCCCATGCCCACCATCACGACCAAGGACGGCACCGAGATCTTCTTCAAGGATTGGGGCAAAGGCCAGCCCATCGTCTTCAGCCATGGCTGGCCGCTGTCGGCCGACGACTGGGACACGCAGATGATCTTCTTCGTCAACAATGGTTTCCGCGTTGTCGCGCACGACCGCCGCGGCCACGGCCGCTCCAGCCAGACCAGCGACGGTCACGACATGGATCATTATGCCGATGATCTCGCGGCCGTCACCGCGCATCTCGATCTGAAGAACGCCGTGCATGTCGGCCATTCCACCGGCGGCGGCGAGGTGGTCCACTACATCGCCCGTCACGGCGAAAGTCGCGTGGCCAAGGCTGCGATCATCAGCGCGGTGCCGCCGCTGATGGTCAAGACGGCGGCCAATCCCGGCGGTTTGCCCAAGGACGTCTTTGACGGACTGCAGGCGCAGCTCGCGGCCAGCCGCACCAACTTCTATCGCGACCTCGCGGCCGGCCCGTTCTATGGCTACAACCGGCCGGGCGCCAAGCCATCGGAGGCCGTGATCGAGAACTGGTGGCGTCAGGGCATGATGGGCGGCGCGAAGGCCCATTACGACGGTATCGTCGCCTTCTCGCAGACCGACTTCACCGAAGACCTCAAGAAGATCACGGTGCCGGTGCTGGTCATGCACGGCGACGACGACCAGATCGTGCCGTACGCCGATTCGGCGCCGCTGTCGGCGAAGCTCCTGAAGAACGGCACGCTGAAGACCTACAAGGGGTTTCCGCACGGCATGCCGACCACGGAAGCCGCCACCATCAACGCCGACCTGCTCGCCTTCATCAAGTCATGAAAGCCATTCTGTTCGGCGCCACCGGCATGGTCGGGCAGGGCGTGCTGCGCGAGTGTCTCCTTGATCCCGGCATCGAGCGCGTGCTGGTGGTCGGGCGCAGCCCGGCCGGGGTGCAGCACGCCAAGCTACGTGAAGTCCTGCATGATGACTTCACCGATTTTTCGAAGATCGAATCCGAACTGGCGGGATACGACGTCTGCTTCTTCTGCCTCGGCGTCTCCTCGATCGGGATGGACCCGGAGCGCTACCGCCATCTGACCTACGAAGTCACCATGGCGGCGGCGAACACGCTGGTGCGGCTCAACCCCGGCATGGTGTTCACCTATGTTACCGGCCGTAACACCGATTCGACCGAGCAGGGGCCGCTGCGTTGGGCGCGGGTCAAGGGCAAGACCGAGAACGACCTGCTCAAGCTGCCGTTCAGGGCGGCCTACATGTTCCGGCCCAACGGCATTCAGCCGCTGCACGGTGTCAGGTCGAAGACCGGCTGGATCAACGCGGTCTATGCCGTCACCGCGCCGCTGCTGTCCTGGATGGTTCACGCCGTGCCGACCCAGATGACGACCAGCGAAAAGCTCGGCCGCGCCATGATCAAGGTGGCGCGCGACGGCTACCCGAAGCCGATCCTGGAGAGCGAGGACATCAACGCGGTCTGAGCATCCGCGCGGCACTCTCGACCATCATTCCCGGGCAGCCCGCAGGGCTGAACCCGGAATGCGGCTGTGTATAGGTCTGCTATCCCATCAAATCGCCGCAAATATCGCCGCTTTTGCACTGGAGCGCAGTCTTGGCTGCGCCTGGCCAGGGGGGTGGCATGGATCGCATTCGCATCGTCGGCGGCAGCAAGCTCAACGGCACCATCCCGATTTCGGGCGCCAAGAACGCCGCCCTGCCGCTGATGATCGCCGCGCTGCTGACCGAGCGAGACGCTGATGCTCGAGAACGTGCCGCGTCTCGCCGACGTCGAGCAGCTGCAGCGCATCCTCGGCAATCACGGCGTCGACTCATGTCTGCCGGCAAGCGGCCGGGCGACGACGCAGATCAGCGGCCAGACGCTGCACATTTCACGCGCGCGCGACATCGTCGACACCACCGCGCCCTACGAGCTGGTCTCGAAGATGCGCGCCAGCTTCTGGGTCATCGGCGCCGCTGCTGGCGCGCATGGGCGAGGCGAGGTCTCGCTGCCCGGCGGCTGCGCCATCGGCACGCGGCCGGTCGATCTGCTTCCTCGATGGCGCTGCGAGCAGCTCGGCGCCGAGATCGACATCGACGGCGGCTATGTCGATCGCGCAAGCGCCAAGGGCGGCCTGCGCGGCGCGCGCGATCGATTTTCCCAAGGTCTCGGTCGGCGCCACCCATGTCGCGCTGATGGCGGCGACGCTCGCCAAGGGCGAGACCGTGATCGAGAACGCCGCGCGCGAGCCCGAGATCGCCGACCTCGCCGACTGCCTCATCGAGATGGGCGCGAAGATCGCCGGCGCCGGCACGTCGCACGATCACCGATCGAGGGCGTCGACGAAGCTGCACGGCGCGCGCCACACGCGTGCTGCCCGACCGCATCGAGACCGGCACCTACGCCATGGCGGTCGCGATGACCGGCGGCGACGTGCTGCTCGAAGGCGCGCGCGCCGAACTGCTGCAGGCGGCGCTCGACGTGCTGGCGCAGGCCGGCGCCGAGATCACCGTCGACCAATGACGGCATCCGCGTCGCGCCGCAACGGCGCACGGCATCCAGCCGGTCGACGTGACGACCGAGCCGTTCCCCGGCTTCCCGACCGACCTGCAGGCGCAGTTCATGGCGCTGATGACCATGCGCCAAGGGCACCTCGCGCATCACCGAGACGATCTTCGAGAACCGCTTCATGCACGTGCAGGAACTGGCCCGCCTCGGCGCCGACATCTCGCTCGACGGCCAGACCGCGACCGTCGAGGGCGTCGCCAGGCTGCAAGGGCGCGCCGGTCATGGCGACCGACCTGCGCGCCTCGGTGTCGCTGGTCATCGCCGGCCTTGCCGCCGAGGGCGAGACGATCGTCAACCGCGTCTATCACCTCGACCGCGGCTTCGAGCGGCTCGAGGAGAAGCTCTCGGCCTGCGGCGCGGCGATCGAGCGCATCAGCGGCTGAGGACTATTTGGCGAATCGTGCGATGTCCGCACCCGACCAGCTCAAGCTGGTTGCGCTCGATGCCGACGATCTCGAGGTCGATTTCCGCGCATGTGCAGGACGCGGTCGCGTCCAGGTCGGCGACATCGTCTGGCGCCAGGCCGAGAAGCGGCTTGTGCGTCGCGCATGAACCGCTTCGACTGGGAGCAGACGCTGCGAGCGGCACCATGCCGCGCATGCCGCCGCGGCGCGCGGCGCTGCATTTCGACCGGGTCGCTGGCCTGCAAGTCGCGCAGCATCGATCCGGCGACAGCGCCGAGGCGACGCTGGAGCTGCTCGGCGTCGACTTCGAGCGCGACCGACGCGCCGGCGGCGCGTCGACGCTGCATGTTCGCCGGCGGCGGCGCGGTGCGGCTCGACGTCGAATGCATCGAGGCGAGCTGGCCGATCTCGGCCCGGCGACTGGGACCGGCGATCGCTGCCACCGGCGCCGACGCCTGAAGCTCGCATCGATGCGCTGGACGACCGAAGCCGACTCGTCAGGCATCGGCCGGCATGACGGAGCCAGGGTTGACGGCCTCGGCCGCCGCGCCATTGAGCAGCGGGCTCGACCTGTCCGAAGCGCGCATGCCGTTCGCCTCGACCGCCGCAGTGCCGATTTCGACGCAGCGCTTTGCGCGCTTTCCTCGCCGCCAAGCGCGAGGTCTCGGCGGACGTCGACGCGGCCGTGCGCGCCATCATCGCCGACGTGCGCGCGCGCGGCGACGCGGCGCTGATCGAGCTACACGCAGCAGTTCGACCGGCTCGATCTCGACGCCGCCGGCCTGCGCGTGACCGCGGCCGAGATCGACGCCGCCGTGACGGCCTGCGACCCGGCGACGCGTCGAGGCGCTGCAGTTCGCGCGCGACCGCATCGAGGCCTACCACCGCGGCAGATGCCGCAGGACGACCGCTATCACCGACGCGCTCGGCGTCGAGCTCGGCTCGCGCTGGACGCGCGATCGAGGCGGTCGGCCTCTACGTGCCGGGCGGCACGGCGACCTATCCGTCGCTCGGTGCTGATGAACGCGGTGCCGGCCAAGGTCGCCGGCGTGCCGCGCATCGTCATGGTCGTGCCGGCGCCGGACGGCGAGCTCAATCCGCTGGTGCTGGCCGCGGCGCGGCTCGCCGGCGTCGCCGAGATCTACCGCGTCGGCGGCGCGCAGGCGGTCGCGGCGCTCGCCTACGGCACGGAGACGATCGCGCCGGTCGCCAAGATCGTCGGCCCGGGCAACGCCTATGTCGCCGCCGCCAAGCGCCAGGTCTTCGGCACGGTCGGCATCGACATGATCGCCGGCCCGTCCGAAGTGCTGGTCATCGCCGACGACACCGACAATCCCGGACTGGATCGCCGCCGACCTGCTGGCGCAGGCCGAGCACGACGCCGGCGCGCAGTCGATCCTGATCACCGACGACGCGGCGCTTGCGCGACGCGGTCGAGGCGGCGGTCGAGCGCCAGCTCGCGACGCTGCCGCGCGCGGAGATCGCCGCGCGCAGCTGGCGCGACTTCGGCGCGATCATCCTGGTGCCGCGATCTCGACGAGGCGGTGCCGCTGGTCGACCGCATCGCGGCCGAGCATCTCGAGCTCGTGACGTCGCCGATGCCGAAGCGCTGCTCGGCGCAAGATCCGCAATGCCGGCGCCATCTTCCTCGGCCGCCACACGCCGGAAGTGATCGGCGACTATGTCGGCGGCTCCAACCACGTGCTGCCGACCGCGCGCTCGGCGCGCTTCTCGTCGGGTCTCGGCGTGCTCGACTTCATGAAGCGCACCTCGATCCTGAAATGCGGGCCCGACCAGTTGCGCGCGCTCGGGCCGGCCGCGATCACGCTCGGCGAGGCCGAGGGGCTCGAGGCGCATGCGCGCTCCGTCGCGATCCGGCTCAACCTGCGATGAGCAGGCCGCCGCGCAGAGCCGAGGACGCCAGCACAACCGCATCGTCGCGGTCGACGCTCGACGAGGAATCGATCGGGCGCTCCGGCCCCGACGTCGAGCACGAGCGCGCGGTCGCGATCTTCGACCTGATCGAGGAGAACGTCTTCGCGCCGGTCGGCGCACGGCGGCGGCCCCTATCACGCTGCACCTCGCCATCGCGGGCAACCGGCTGGTCTTCGACATTCGCCGCGAGGACGGCGCGCCGGTCGTCGCGCATCTCCTGTCGCTGACGCCGTTCCGGCGGGTCGTGAAGGACTATTTCATGATCTGCGAGAGCTACTACGCAGGCGATCCGCACCGCGACGCCCGACCAGATCGAGGCGATCGACATGGGCCGCCGCGGCCTGCACGACGAAGGCTCGCGGACGCTGCGGGAGCGCCTGGCGGGCAAGATCGAGTCGATTTCGACACCGCGCGGCGGCTGTTCACGCTGATCTGCGTGCTGCACTGGAAGGGGCAGGACGCATGAACTTGCGACATGTGAAGCCCACGAGGTCTCGCCTCAAACCGGAAAAGCCTGACCGCATGGAGGCGTCGCCCCGCGCGCGCAACCCGCAGGCCGTGCTGTTTGCATGCGGGCTGAACAGCGTGCGCTCGCCGATGGCGGAGGCCTGCTGCAGCAGATGTTTCCGCAGGGGCTCTACGTCGAGTCGGCCGGCGTCCGGAAGGGCGAGCTCGATCCGTTCGCCGTCGCGGTGATGGACGAGATCGGCCTCGACATCTCCACCCACAAGCCGACGACGTTCGAGGAGCTCGAGGACTGGGAGGGACTCAATTTCGACCTCATCGTCACGCTGTCGCCGGAAGCCCATCACAAGGCGCTGGAACTGACCCGCACCATGGCCGTCGAGGTCGAGTACTGGCCGACGCCGGATCCGACCGGGCTGGAAGGCAACCGCGAGCAGATGCTGGCCGCCTATCGCGACGTCCGCGACGGGCTGATGATGCGCATCCGCGCCGGTTTTCCAAGGTGGGCGCGGCGAACGAATAGCTCTCGATTGGATGAACTGCGTGACGGCGTTCCCCGGATGCTGCGCAGCGCGCCGCTCTTGCGGCGTGGTGCGCTGCTAATCCGGGGTCCACATGCGCCGTGGGTCCCGGCTCAGCGGCGCGTCACTTCGTGCCGCGTCGCGTCCGGGACACGACAGTGGGACGACGAAAGAATCGAAGCTTCCCCAACCACTTGTTCCCCGGTTGTGGAATGGCATCCCTTCCGATAGGTTCCGCGCGCGTCGCCCCGATTCCCGAATCCTCCGACACATCCCGCATGCTTGGCCGTCCGAAAATCGTTCTCGCCTCCGGTTCGCCGCGACGGCTCAGCCTGCTCAACCAGGCCGGCATCGAGCCCGACGCGCTGCGCCCGGCCGATGTCGACGAGACGCCGAAGCGGGGCGAACTGCCGCGCGCCTGCGCCAATCGCCTGGCCCGCGCCAAGGCCGATGCGGCGCTCAAATCGGTCCAGCTCGACGACGAACTGCGTGGATCGTTCATCCTCGCCGCCGACACCGTGGTCGCCGTCGGCCGGCGCATCCTGCCCAAGGCCGATCTGGTCGACGAAGCCGCGCAGTGCCTGCGGCTGCTCTCGGGCCGCAACCACCGCGTCTATACCGGCCATCTGCCTGATGACGCCGAAGGAGGCGTTCCGCCAGCGGCTGGTCGAGACGCGGGTGCGCTTCAAGCGGCTGTCGGCGAGGAAGACATTCGAGGCCTATCTCGCCTCCGGCGAATGGCGCGGCAAGGCCGGCGGCTATGCCGTGCAGGGCCTCGCCGGATCCTTCGTCGTCAAGATGGTCGGCTCCTACACCAACGTCGTCGGCCTGCCGCTCTACGAGACGGTCGACGCTGCTGGGCGGCGAAGGCTTCCCGATCCGCTTCGGCTGGCTCAATGCCAGCTAAAGGCCCCGAAGGTACGGGCAACGCGCCGAAAGGCGGATCAAAGCCGTGCCCCGAATGCGGCAAGCCCGCGAACCCCGCCACGCTGCCGTTCTGTTCCCCCCGCTGCCGCGACGTCGACCTGAACCGCTGGCTATCCGGCAAATACGTCATCCCCGGCCGCGACACCGATCCCGAAGACGCGGAATAAGCAAGATTTCCCAGTAATTTGGAGCGGAGACCGAAGCCGGGCCGCGCCCGGCGTAGCCAAAGGTAAAAGCGGGCTTGCCACGCCGAAGCCTCCGGCGAAGGCGGGTGGACACAACCCTCCGACCTCTCTATAAACCGCCCGCTCGCATCGCCCTTTGGGCCTTCCGAGTATGCCCAGGTAGCTCAGTTGGTAGAGCATGCGACTGAAAATCGCAGTGTCGGTGGTTCGATCCCGCCCCTGGGCACCACTCAAATTCCTAAGCGCCGCGTCCCCAGAAAATCCGCCAAGCGAAGTCTCGCTGCGGCGTAGCCGGCTATTAACCACCCTGGCCCGGCACGGCTTTCCCATTTCACGCAATACGAGCATTCTGGTTCCACCTCGTGCCCAGGTGTGAAAATGAAGTACGACACCAACAACATCGACGAAGCCGCATACCTTGCGCTGCAGGGCTATCACTTCACCGTCACGCGCACGGGGTCGATCTCAGCGTTGTTTTCGTTTGAGAAGGATGAGCACTTCGACGACGTCCGCGCCAGGTTTTGGAAGGGCGAGGTGACCGTGCAGCTTCACCGCTGGCTTGCCACGCGAAATGCTTTGAAGAACGAATGTGCTGGTCAGGCGTTATCGCTGAAGCGCGTTTCTTCGCCGCCACTTGTACCTGCGGAGCGTGAGACGGTGGCAGCCGTGAGAACGGGCCAAGCCTACTGGTACTATGACGGGATACGATCAAGGGAGCGATGTTTGGCAGCAGATTGCTACACGCATCCAGATTGGCCGACGGAAACTTTTACCTTGACTCGTGAAGACGCAAAACTCAAACGGAACGCCGTGCAAGTTGCATGATCGAGAATTAACGCGACATGAAACAGCGCCCTACTGATAGAGCCACCAACGCGCCAGCCACAACGCGGCCAGGTAGATCGAGCCGAGAGCGGCTGCGAAGATCAGCGTAAGGGGCCACAGGTTGGACCCTTGGTACAGTGCGAACAGGCTGAAGCATAACGCGGGCACGGTCAGGAGCAGCGGCGCCAGCGCAGCCAGGCGCCAACCGCCGGGCCATCGCCATATCGTCGCCGGCTGGACGACAAGATAGGCCGGCACGCCCGCCATGACGACGAGGCCGAGGATCATCTCCATTGGGGCCTCCTTCCGATGGATCGAGGTCAAGTCCTGTTCCGATCCTATCGGGTCAGGTTTGCGTTTCGCTTAATCCTGGACTTCGCATTCGCTGCAATGAAATAGCCTGCGAGCAATCCGGCCTTGCTCGCGTGGATGCGGACTACTTGCCGAAACAGGCGTCGGCTACCAGTGGCCACATCGCTTCGGCGGCGACGCTGGTGAGATGATCCGCATTGGTGAATTTTGAATCATCAAAGGAAAACGCGAGGCTGCGAAAATCGATCAGCTTCAGGTTCCTGGACGCCGCAAAAGCCCCGATGTAATCGCCGAACGCCGCATAGCGGCTGTCCGATATCTGGTCCGCGATCCTGAGATAATCTGTCGTGACGGGCGTTCGAAACAGGCAGACCTCCGCGCCGCGCGCGATCAGAAAGGTGATGGCCTGCTCGAAGGCGTGGCGCGGTTCGGACGTTTCAAATCCCTTGATGGGGTTCTGCTCGTAGACCCTGTTCTGCGGTGAGGACCTGGCGTTTCTCGAGGGGAAACTGCGACCATGGCGAACCGGAAAACGATTGCTCCCACTCGCGAACGAATTGCTTGAATGTCTCCGGGTTCGGCCGCGCCACGCTGGCATGGGCAGCGGAAAATGCGGATACCACGACCGACCGCAGATCGGCCCACAAATTGTCGAACAGCGCTCCCGAATAGGGACCCGACAAGGCCAGCAATCGAACGCCGAACAGGCTCCTGGGCGGAGCCAGTGCGGCGGAAGTGAGCAGCGGCCTCCGTCCTGCGTGATATTCCCCGAACCATTGTGGCGCCGCTTCGACAATGACGCGCTCCGGTCGCCGGTGGGCATACAGCGAGCGCACGAGCAAGCAGCAGTTCGCCGGGCTGCTGCCCCGCCTGTCCAAGGAATGCATAATGCGGAATGTACGACGTGAGCCCCACATGCGAGTCGCCGAGTACCGCCTTGCTGGCGTCGACCTCGGCGATCCTCCGCAGATACGAAAAGGAGGAATCATTGAAGCGGTTCGAAAGCCTGCAATACACCTCCAGGAAAGCAGCCGAAGCGATCAAGACCCCGACGAAGATCAGGAGTTCAGGCTAAAACTGGAAATAGATAAACGCATTGGGCTCCTCCCGTGCCATAACGACAATCGACATCACGAGCGATCGCCGCAACCGCTGCAATCCACAGTCTTGCCGGCGGAATCCCGTCCGGCGAATTCCAGTCCACCTTCTCGCGATCAGCCTCGATACAAAAGAGCCTTGGAATGTTGGGAAGGAACAGAACCCAGAGCAATGCCGACAGGATGAACCATCTTTGCGGTATCGCGACCGTATGAACGTGCACATCGTTATGGTAATGATTGATAGAAACCATCGCTGAGCCGTCGAGAAATCCGGCGACCTGAACAGGATCCAGGCGAAGAGAACAACGCCCATGCTCGAGGCCCACACCAGCGTCCGACCGATCCAGCCATCCTTCGATCGCTGAACCAGCTCTATCCGCGCAGCCCATGTGCTGCGACGAGTGCCACACCGTGAAGAAATCCCCACGCCACGAAGGTCCACGCGGCCCCGTGCCAGATGCCACCGACCAGCATGACGAGGAGCAGATTGATCGAGGTTCGAAGCGAACCCGTCGCGGCTTCCCCCGAGAGGAAAATAGACGTAGTCGCGCAGGAACGATGACAGGGTGATATGCCAGCGCCGCCAGAAGTCGATCAGCGAACCGGCCTTGTAGGGCGAGTTGAAATTGACGGGCAACTGAATTCCGAACATCCAGGCGATACCGATCGCCATTTCCGAATAGGCGGAAAAGTCGAAAAAGATCTGCAGGGAATAAGCGAGCAGGGCCGAAACGGCATCGGCCTGGCTAGCCATTGCGCCGCCCTGCAGATTCGATACGGTCTGATCGACCATGGGCGCAAGCCTGTCGGCGATCATCACCTTCTTGAACAATGCAAAGCAGAATATGCAAAGTCCCGTGAAGACCTGCTCGGCCGAATTGACCCCGGCGCGGTTGAGCTGCGGAAGCAGTTCGCGATAGCGGATGATCGGACCGGCAATCAGCTTCGGGAAGAATGTGACGAACGCGAAATACCGGAGAAAGTCGCCTCGGGCGACCTTCCTGGATCGCACATCGGAAAGAAAGGAAATCTGCTCGAAGGTGATGAAGGAGAGCGCGAGAGGCAGCGCGATATTTGGGAGCGTCCAGTCGAGGTGAAACAGACTGTTGCCATTGGCGACGGCAAAGTCGGCATACTTGAAGACACCCAACAGCAGGAGATTGAAGGCGACGCCGCACCTGAAGAGGGCCGTGCTTCGATCTTGCTCGAGCCGGGTCGCGATCGCAAAATTGACGCCGGCGGATCCAACGAGAATCAAGGTGTAATCGGCGCGCAACCAGCCATAGAACACCAGCGAGCAAACGATCATCATCAGCAGGAAGGCGCGTTGGCCGATCCGCCCGGCCACGGCCAGCACGACAATCGTCGTGCACAGGAACACAAAAAACGGGTAGCTCGAAAACAGCATCGGGCGTCAGGGCTCTCTATCCACGGCGGACTGGGCCCTGCGCGATCGACTGCGCCGCTATCGGCTCATCGGACGGTCATCCCGTTCGTACGCCTGAGCCTGCTGCGAAGCCGCCTGCTTCCGGCTGCCAATTCGAACTGCATTCCTCTTTGCGATCCGCAATAGTCCACGATGTTTCTGCAGGCAAGTGCAGCCCGGACGAGCGGGGCGACATCCCCATCACTTCTGCTCCTGCGCCTTCATCTCCTCCGCGAACGGCCGCAGCGCCTGGTTCATGGCGTCGAGGCGCTTCTGCCATTCGGCGCCGGGCATGAAGGCGATGACGGGGGCGTCGCCGGGCGAGGCCTTGAGGTAGTCGGGGTCGCGCAGGCCTTCGGCGATGGCGGCTTCGAGCTTTTTGGCGATCTCGTCCGGAATGGCCTTCGGCGCGGCGAAGCCGCGTTCGGCGGTCATCGTGACCGGGATGCCGGTTTCCTCCGCCGTCGGAACGTCGGGCAGCGACGGCGAACGCTGCTTCGACAGGATGGCGATGGCGCGGAGCGGTCCCTTGTTGCCGCCGTGCAGTTCGGGGACTTCGCTGAGGCTGAACATGCCGACCTGCGAGATGGCCGCCCAGAAGGTCGGTGCGCTGCACGGCGGTGCCGCGATAGGAGATCTCGTTGGGCTCGACCTTGGCGGCGCCGGCCAGCATGCGGATCGCCAGATGTCCGTTGGTGCCCGCGCCGTTGTGACCGAAGCGTCACCGAGCCCGGCTTGCTGCGCAGCGCCGCCAGCACGTCGGCCAGCGTGGCGAACTTGCTGTCCGCCGGCACCACGATCACGCTGGGGTCGTCGACCACGCGCGCGATCAGGCGGATCTCGTCCATGCCGTACTGGGTCTTTCGCGTCATCGGGATGAAGTTGTAGCCGGGCACGTTGACCACGCCGATCGAGTAGGCATCCGGCGCGGCGCGCTGGATCGCGGCAAACGCGATCTCGCCGCCGGCGCCGGGCTTGTTCAGCACGACGAACTTGGCCTTGCCGCCCAATCGCTGCTCGACGACCGGCAGCAGCTTGCGCGCCATGACGTCGGTCGCGCCGCCGGGCGCAAAGCCGATCACGACCTCGATCGGCTTGTCGTCCGGCCATCCCGCCGAGGCTGGCCCGCAAGCCAGCGACCCCGAACGCTGCTGCGAACGAGTGCGACGACCTTGCCGTGCATGACATTCCACCCTTTTCTTGTTGTTGGCCGGTCGCCCGCCGCCGTGGCCGCGCGACCGATGATTGACTGCGGATCGCTTGTAACGGCTGGGTTCGGCGACGAACAGCCAACGGCACGCATAGCCCCATGAGCGGCGTGTCCGCGGTGGCTCTGCGAGCGAAGGCGGCGGCATCGGGGTCTCGGTTGGTCCGTCCCGCATATCGCATTGCTCATGCCGGCGACCTGCTGTCGGGTTGCGTCGCCCGAAGCGCAAGGGCGAACTGCCGCGCGCGGTTGCGACCAAATGGCACGACGGGCAAATCAGCAGAAGGCTGTCCAGTCGCGCGCGCGAAAATATTCCGCTTAACGAGCAACCCAAATCAGCGGCATAACTCCGCTTGTCTCACCCACTGAAGGGGCGTTGGCCGTCGTCACGAACGCGCGGTGAGATGCGGTGGATGCGGAAGGCGCGTCAGACGAACGCGCAAGACGCATACGGCGAAGTCGTGTGGTCCTGATGCCGCGGTGCTGGCATCAAGCTGTGCAGAAATATCTGCGCGGCGACGGTGGCAAGAAAGCCGTTCACCGGGGAGAGCTCGCTATAAGCCGTAAAGCCATCGTGCAGGGAAAGCCGGAATGCCTCCGCTGAACCTGTATGCTCGTGTGCGTTTCCTTTTGCGCACTTTGCACACGAGACCGCGGGTGCAGCGTGCATCCGGCTTTCCCTGCGCCCTCAGTCTTCGAGGGTGAAGGTCCATGCAAACCTCGGATGCAATCCGCGTCGCGAGAACGTCGCGTCATACTCCACCGTCATCACCCGCGACTTGTCCGCCGTAGCTCAATGAGCGAAGGCGGAAGGCGGGTGATCCAGTATTCCAGAGACGCCAATGTTCGAATCGATGAGCCGCGGCGTACTGGATCGTCCGGTCAAGCCGGACGATGACAGTGTTGTTTGACAAGCTGAATCCGGACGAAGAGGGGATGCTATCGAACGGCGGCCCTAGAATCCGAACAGGCTGAAAATCGCCCCGAAGATCGCGGCGATCACGGCCAGCACACCGAAGATCACGGAGGCGGTGGCTTCGAGCAGCGCCTCGATCAGATCCGACACGGAGCCTGCGGCCACGATCACGACGCAGCAGCCGGCGCCGATCAGGAGTGACGTAACCATGCTGAACACCATGATCCACAGCACGGCAAACACCAGGCTTCCCAGCACCAGCGCCGCCGCGATGCGGCGGACAGGGCTGCCGTTCGATGCAGGCCGGGCGGCCGGCGCTGGCGCGTCCATGGCGGGAATATCCTCAAGCGATGCTGCAAATATTGTCGTTGCAGGGACCGAATGGGTTCAAGGCGCGGTGGCGGCGTGGATCACGCGTTCGTCGTCCGGTGCGGCGGGCCCTTCCGCTTCCAGCGCTCGGCAATATCTATCCAGGAAGATCGCGGTGCGTCCGGTGGCGAACCGGGAAGCCCAGAGGTGCTGTCATGACGCAATGGTATTTTGTCTGGGTCGAAGGCCTGCGTGGCCCGGTGCCGCAGAAATGGTCGCCGGAAGGTCTCCAGGGGCAGCTCGGCCGTCAGGACGTCATTGTGCGTTTCGAACTGACCGATCAGGAAGCGCATCTGCCGCTCGATGAACTGGCGCGGCGGCATCCGATACCCGACAGGAGATAGCGAATTCGTTCGCCTCTACCCCGTCCGCGCCCGCCGTCCCTCGATCGGATAGCCCGGATCGTTGAACCCCGGCGTCGAGGGATGCCCGCTCGCCACCAGCCGGTCGATCAGCGCCTCGTCTTCGGCCGTGAAGCGATAGTCGAGCGCCTTCAGGTAGTCGTCCCACTGCTCCTCGGTGCGCGGTCCCGCGATCACGCCGCTCACGAATGCGGAATTGAGCACCCACGACACCGCGAACTGGCCGGCGGTGATGCCGCGCGCTTCCGCGTGCTGCTTGATCTCCTGCGCGAGATGCAGGGATTCCGGCCGCCACTCGGTCTGCATCATGCGCTTGTCGGCGCGGCCGGCGCGGGTGTTCTTGTCGGGTGCGGCGTCCGGCTTGTACTTGCCGGTCAGCACGCCGCGCGCCAGCGGGCTGTAGGGCACGATGCCGAGCCCGTAATAGCCGCAGGCCGGAAAATGCTCGACCTCCGGCATCCGGTTCATGGCGTTGTAATAGGGCTGGCTGACGATCGGGCGGTCGATACTGTTGTCGTCGCAGATGTTGCAGATCTCGGCGACGCGCCAGGCGCGGTAGTTCGAGACGCCGAAATAGCGGATCTTGCCCTGGCGTATCAGGTCGCCGATCGCGCGCACCGTCTCTTCCAGCGGCGTCGCGTGGTCCTCCTTGTGCAGATAGTAGATGTCGATCGTGTCGGTGCCGAGCCGCTTCAGGCTCTCTTCCGCCGCCTGCATCACCCAGCGCCGCGACAGCCCGCCGCGATTGGGATCGTCGCCGATCTGGTTGGCGAGCTTGGTGGCGAGAATCCAGTTCTGCCGGTTGCTGGAAATGGCGCGTCCCGACCACCGCTTCCGAGTTGCCGCCATTATAGGCGTCCGCGGTGTCGATGAAATTGATGCCGGCCTCGCGCGCCCTGGCGATGATCCGCGACGACGTCGCCTCGTCGGTCGGCCCGCCGAACATCATGGTGCCCAGACAGATCGGGGAGATCTTCAGGCCGCTGCGGCCGAGGTTGCGATATTGCATGGGGGTGGGTCCTCTCATGTTTCCGTCATTCCGGGGCGATGCGCAGCATCGAACCCGGAATCTCGAGATTCCGGGCCTGGTCCTTCGGACCATCCCGGAATGACGGCGTACGTCTCAACCCTCGCTCTTCAAAATCTTGAACACGCCGCTCGCCATCGCGATACAGCGCCTGTCGACGGTCACTTCTGTGGTGATGAAGATGAGACTGCGGGTGGAGCGCACCACGTGCGGCTTCGACACCAGCAGCTCGCCGATCTTGCCGGCCTCGACAAAGTGCGTATCGAGCTGAACGGTCGCCAGCATCGGCTTGCCGGAGACGAAGCGGGCGGTCATGCCGCAGGTCCGGTCCGCAAAGGTCATCAGCACGCCGCCCTGCACCAGGCCGCGGCGGTTATGGTGCTTGTCCTCGGTGAGGAGCGCATACTCATGCTCGCCGTCGACGACGCGGTGCCACAGCGGGCCGATCAGGTGCAGGAAGCCGGATGTCTCGACGATCTTCCAGCCGTCGGATTTGAGCTTGTCCGCGGCCTTGGCTGTCATGTCGTGCTTTCCGTTCCGTGCGGGCTGTCATGCTGTCAGGTCATTTCATCTGACGCGCTTGTGTTGTAGTCAAGCGGGATGGCCCGGTCATTTGACGATACCACCCGGCGGAATATCGCAGAGCTCTGCGCGGGCTTCACGCGCGCGCCGTCCGTGGAGGCTGCGCCGGCGCTGAAACGCGCGGCCGTCGCCATTGCGCTGACGGGCACTGAAGCCGGCGGCGGCACGTCGTTCCTGCTCACCCGCCGCGCCGCCACCCTGCGCTCTCACGCCGCGCAGTGGGCGCTGCCGGGCGGGCGATGCGACCAGGGCGAGACCCAGGCGCAGGCCGCGTTGCGCGAACTTGACGAAGAGCTCGGCGTCGGGCTGGGCGAGGGCGATGTGCTCGGCCTGCTCGACGATTACCCGACCCGTTCCGGCTATCTGATCACCCCCGTGGTGGTCTGGGTCAGCTCCGGCGCCGATATCGTGCCCAATCCGGCCGAGGTCGCCTCGGTGCATCGCATCGCGCTCGACGACATCGAGCGGCAGGACGCTTTCAGTTTCACCATGATCCCCGAAAGCACGCGGCGCGTGATCCGCTTCCGCCATGCCGGCCAGCACATCCACGCGCCGACGGCGGCGCTGATCTACCAGTTCAGCGAAGTGCTGGCGGGCCGCGATACCCGCGTCGCCGAACTGGAACAGCCGGTATTCGCCTGGAAATAGCGAACGAAGCAGGTGGGCAGGGAAGAAACGTCGCACCGTTTCGGGGCTGACTTGGGCCGCATGCTTGCTACAACGTCGCCATGCGCCTGCCGTTGATTCGCACGGGTTCCGGATTTGTCGCACTCGCGTTCATCGCGGGTCTGCCGACTGCCGCCATGGCGATGGAGGCGCAAGCGCTGCCGGCTGCGACGGCGGACGCGATGGCGCAGGCGGCCTCGCCGCAGGCGATGGCCGAATATCGCCGCAAGCTCAAGGAATATCAGGAGGCGCGCGCCGCGTTCGAGCAGGAGGCCGGCGCGTACTGGTCCTCGATCTCCGAAAAGCGCAAGGGCCGCAACGCCAAGCGCCGCGAACGTCAAACCATCGCGCTCGACGATTACGTGCTGACGCAGCCGCCGGTCTATACCGGGCCGAAGCGCCCGGTGAGCCCGGAGCCGGAAGAAGAGAAGCCGCCGCGCGAACGCAAGCCGCTGCCGGTGGTCGCGGACTTCCAGAAAGCCGCCGCCGAGCATTTCCAGTTCACGCCGCAACGGCCGGCCGCCGAGATCGAATTCAAACGCGCCTATGCCCGTTACGCCCAGGCCATGGGGCTGACGCGCGAACAGGCGGTGCGGGTCTATTCGTTCGAGACCGGCGGCAACGGCAATTACGACATGCAGTCGGGGCTCAACCCTTCGCGGCCGGGTTCCCGCGCGATCTCGACCGCGATCGGCTATAACCAGTTGCTCACCACCAACAGTGTCGAGTTGATGGCCGAGCAGGGCCATGAGCTCATCAAGGAGCTGACCGCCAAGGCCGCTTCGCTGTCAGGCGCGCCGCGGAAGGCGATGGATCACAAGCTCGCGGTGCTGAAGAAGATGGTGGCGTTCGCGCGCACGGTGCCGGACACCTGGTCGGACCACGAAAAGCTCGCCAATACGCCGCAGGGCTGGGCGGTGCATGCGATGGTGCTGGACGTCGATGTCGGCCCGATGCTGCAGACCCACAAGCTCCTGACCTCGGTCCATTTCGCCCGCGCCAAGGGCCATAACCGCCCGCTGTCGGCGGCCGAGCTCGAAATGATGAACCTGACCGGGGACGGCACCGGGCTCGACATGGTGACCATGCCGCAGGCGATGCGCGAGAGGGTGCCGACCTCGAACTTCTTCCAGCGCGGCGGCTACGAGCGCAACCCCGTTGCGATCCGCCACAACACGGTTGCGAAGCTGCTCGCGGTCACCGACGAGCGGATGGACGTCAACAGCGGCAAGCCCGGAGCGAAAGAACTGGCCGGCGCGTTCTAGGGAAGCTCAATTCGATCCGAACATGAACTTGCCGTCACCCTCAAGATAGGGACCGCTCCGCATATAGAGCTGCCCGTTCTCGCCGAGGAAGAACAGGGTGCCCTTCGGCACCTTCTTGGCGCCCTTCAAAAGCGTTCCGGCATTGTTGGTGCCCATCTTGTAGGAGACGGTCTTGCCGTCCTTGCCGTAGGCATAGCCCATGTCCGACTTGAGCTCCCACGGGCTAGCGCCTTGCGCGAACGCCGTCGTCGCCAGCCCCGTCAGTGCGACCGCCATCAAAACCGATTTCATCGAAACCCTCGTCATGCTCATCCTCCCAGCGGCCTCGACCAGCCTCTGCCCCATTTTTTGAACAAATCACGAACGATGTTATTCCGTCAATTGGCACCTTCGACGCATCACACAGGTCTTGAGAGTTTGTGATTTCCCGCCCGCGACTTCGCGACTATGTTCCCGTTTCCAGCTACAAGCTCCGCATTGCGATCGAGTTATAGGGATGATTCGGATGAACCACGTCATGAAGATTGGTCTTGGTGCTGCGCTGTCGCTCATGACGCTGGCGTCGCAGGCGGCTACTGCCGACGAGTACAAGCTCTCCAACAACCAGCGGATTTCCTGCAGCCGTGGGTTGGCTCCCGGCAAACTCAACACGGCGACGTGCAAATCCTATGCGTATGTCTTCAACGCCAAGACCTCGGAATACTACCGTTGCCAGGTCTCGCTGGCGCTGACGCGGGACAACAAGGAGGTCATCAACGTGCAGGCCGACGGCGGCTGCGCCAAGAAGGCCCGCATCTTCGATACCGATTCGAGCTATTCGTTCGACGCCACCGAGACCGAGCCACCGAATACCAATTCGTTCTTCGGGCCGGGCGGTTATTCGATCTGGGCCAGCGACAACAACGCGGCGCGGGTGCGCGGCTGCATCATCATTTCGTCCGGCCTCGGCTCCGACATTGCGAAATGCATCGACATGAAGTTCGAGTGAGCTAACGCGCACCTCGATCGTCCTGGGAAATTCCCGCCCGCGTAGAGAAATGACCGCGGCCCGTGACGGACCGCGGTCATTGAAGCACGTACCTGCGAAGCGACGCGCTTACTTGCCGATGCCTTTTTCCTTGAAGTACTTCAGCGCGCCGGGATGGAACGGGATCGGCGAGCGTTCCTGAACCTGGTTGTCGAGCGTGAAGCTCTCGGCTTCCTTGTGCACGGCGACGATGTCGGCCTTCTTCTCGACCAGCGTCTTGACGATGGCGTAGGCGTCGTCGTCGCTCATCTTGTCGCCGGTGACGATCAGGTTCCAGACTTCGGTGATGGAATTGTCCTTGTCGTAGCCCGGATATGAACCCGCCTTGATCTTGCTGGAGGTATAGAGCTTGCCGTATTTGGCGTTCATCTTCTCGGCAAGATCGCCATGGTCGACCAGCTTCATCTTCAGGCCAGGCGTCGCCGCGAGGTCTGTCACCGCCGCCGTCGGAATGCCGCCGACCCAGAAGAAGGCGTCGATCTTGCGATCCTTGACGGCGTTGACGGATTCGGAAACGCCGAGCCGCTCGCGCTTCATGTCCTTGTCCTTGTCGAGGCCGGCGGCCTCGATGACGCGGAACGCCATCACTTCGGTGGCGCTGCCGGGCGATCCCGTCGAAACGCGCTTGCCCTTCAGGTCGGCCATGGTCTGGATGCCGGTGCCTTCGATCGTCACCACATGCATGCGGTTCGGATAGACCACGAGCAGCGCCTGCAACGGCACCTTGCCGCTCTTGAACTTGTCCTCACCCTTCAACGCATCGAGCGCGGCGTCGGCCATGGTGAAGCCGAGTTCGCTCTTGCCTGCGCCGATCAGCTTGAGATTGTCGACCGAGCCGCCGGTCACCTCGGCGGTGGCCTGCACGTTGGGCAGGTTCTTCGACAGCACGTTGGCGACGGCGCCGCCGAGCGGGTAGTAGACGCCGCCGGTGCCGCCGGTTCCGATCGACATCGTCTTCTGCTGCGCGTGGGCGGCGCCGGCGAGGGCGAGGCCTGCGGAAATCGTCAGGGCCAACAGGGCTGTGGTTTTCTTCATTATTGTCATCCTCAATCGCTTCCTCTCTACGTTGTGAGCGCTGGCCGCGTCGGCGTCCGCGTTCTGGCCTGCCACAGCAACACGCCGAGACCGATGATCAGGCCCGGCACATAGGTGTAGCTGATATCGCGACCGGTGGCCCATTCGATGATCGCCTCGACCAGGCTCGGGAACACCAGCAGCAATCCGGATAGCAGAAGCAGACCGCGCTCGACCGGCGTATTTTGTCGCAGCGCCCAGTTCTGGGCGAAAGCCGCGAGCGCCAGCAGGCCGAAGGTGGTCTTGATGGTGATTTCCAGAATGTCGACCCACGATCCGCCCTTGGGGATCGACAGCAGTAGCCCGACACCCTGCGGGTCGAGCACGAACACGAACGGCACCAGGAACGCCGGCAGCGTGTATTTCCAGGATTGCAGGGTGGTCTTGTAAGGATCGCCGCCGGTGATGGCGGCGGCCGCGAACGGCGATAGCGCCGTCGGCGGCGAAACTTCCGACAACACCGCGTAGTAGAAGATGAACATGTGCGCGGCGTAGTCCGGCACGCCGAGTTTGATCAGCGCGGGCGCCGCGATCACCGCGCAGATGATGTAGGAGGCGGTCACCGGCACCGCGAGGCCGATGATCCAGACGATCAGCGAGGTGTAGATCGCGGTCAGCAGCAGGCTGCCGCCGGCATAGCTGATGACGATTGCCGAGAATTTCAGTCCGAGGCCCGTCAGCGTTACCACGCCGACGACGATGCCGGCGCAGGCGCAGGTGGTCGCGGCATTGAGCGCGCCGATGGAGCCGTCGGCCAGCGCCCTGACCAGCTTGGTCGGTACCAGCGCGGTCTCCCTGCGCAGGAAGCTCAGCGCGAAGGTGACGACAATGGCGTAGAACACCGACAGCGACGGCGAATAACCGATCACCATGAATACGACCACGGCGAGCAGCGAGATGAAGTGGAAGCCGTAGCGCTTCGTCATCTGGCCGAGCGACATCTCGGGCGTGAAAGTCACGTTCTTGGCGTGGAACTTCTTGGCGTCCAGTTCGACCATGAACAGGAGCGACATGTAATAGAGAAAGGTCGGAATGGTCGCCATCCAGATCACGTCGAGATAGCTAATCTTGAGAAATTCGGCGATCAGGAACGCGGCGGCGCCCAGCACCGGCGGTGACAGGATGGCGCCCAATCCGCCGGCCGCCAGCAATCCGCCGGCGGCGTTCTTTTCGAATCCGGCCTTCGCCATCATCGGATAGGCCACGGTGCCGATCATGACCGTGGTGGCGACGCCCGATCCGGAGGGGCCGCCGAGCAGGAACGACGACAGCACCACGGTGCGGCCGGCGCTGTTCGGCTTTCCGCCCATCAGCGCCAGCGAGAAATCGATGAAGAACTTGCCGGCGCCGGATTGCTGCAGAAACGCGCCATAGATGGTGAACAGGATGATCAACGTTGCCGACACGTCGACCGCGACGCCGAAGATGCCTTCCAGGGTAATGAAGAGGTGACCGACCAGACGATCCACGTCATAGCCGCGATGGGTCCAGGGCGCCGGCAAATGCGGACCGAGCATCGCGTAGGCGATGAAGAGAATTGACACGACAGGCATGATCGCGCCGGTCGTGCGCCGCGTCGCCTCCAGCAGCAATATGATGAAGACGATGCCGACGATCACATCCCAGCGATCGGGGCTGGTCGCGCGATCGGTGAAATCCTCGCCGCCCCACAGTGCGTAGACGATGGTGGCGACCGCGACTATCCCGGGAACGATGTCCCACCAGCGCACGCGGTTGCGGAACCGCGTCGCCAGCGGAAACAACAGGAAGCTCAGGACCAGCGTGAAGGCGACGTGGGTGTAGCGAAGTTCCTGGGTCGGAACGATGGCGTAGGCGGCGTAGAGGTGGAACAGGCTCATCACGACCGCGATCGTGGTCGAGATTCTTCCCGCCCATCCCATCAGCCGATTGGCCGCGCCTTCTTCCGAACTCGACGAAGGCTTCCGCCCTTTGCAGCGCCTCGTCGGAAACCGCGACGACCTCGTCATTGGGCGGTGTTGTCTTGTCCGTAGCCATGCTCTCCCCAAGGCCCGTAAGTCATTGGCCCGACTTCGGGCGGGCCTGTTTGGCGGGCATTCAGTCCAATTTGGGGGACTGTGGCAAGGGGCTTGTCGGCCTGCGTCAGGGGCATGGCTTTACCTTATCGGCTAGGTTGACCCGCAGCCGCCATCCGTCCAACTTCCCGGCCAAAAAATATCGAGGGAGACTGGTTTTCATCCCGACTGGTTGCAGCCGCGGTGCTCTGGCAGCGGCGGCAGCGTTGGCGCAAACGGTGGCGGCGGCCTGAGCCTCTGTCTTGCCTCGGCGGTCCGGCACAATGGCTGGAACGGGTGCAGACGCGCATCAAGGGCAGCGGTGCCGGCACGGAGCCGCCGCCGGCGGCGCGCCTCGTCAACGGATTGTTCCAGTGGCCTCCGAAACGCGCGGCCCTGCCGGCAGTCGAGCTCGCCAAGTCCGGAGCTGCCGGCGAATGGCGGCTATGTCACCATGGCAATCGCCGGACATTGTCGGATATCTTCGGCGATCCAAGAAATGAGAAACTGAGGGAGAAGAGGTCGATGGAACGGCTCAAGGGCAAGACGGCGATGGTGGTGGGGGCGGGATCGATCGGTCCCGGCTGGGGCAATGGCAAGGCGACGGCCGTGACCTTTGCGCGCGAGGGAGCGCAGGTATTCTGCGTCGACCGCAACGCCGCCGCCGCGCAGGAAACCGTCGATATCATCACCGGCGAGGGCGGCAAGGCGATCGCCTTCACCGCCGATGTCTCGCGTGAAGCGGAGGTGGAGGCGATGGTGGCCGCCTGCCTCAAGGCCTGTGGGCGCATCGACGTGCTCGACAACAATGTCGGCATCGCCGAGATGGGCAGCGTGGTGGAGGTCAACGAGGCGAGCTGGGATCGCGTTTTCGCGGTCAACCTCAAGAGCGCCTATTTCGCGATGAAGCATGTCATCCCGGTGATGCAGAAGCAGGGCGGCGGCTCGATCATCAACATCTCGTCGATCGCCTCGATCCGCCATCTCGGCATTTCCTATGTTACCTATGGCGCCTCGAAGGCGGCGATGAACCAGATGACGCGCACCACCGCCGTGCAATTCGCGCGCGACCATGTCCGCGTCAACTGTATCCTGCCGGGCCTGATGAAGACGCCGATGGTCGCGCATTCCGCCGGCCTTGCGGCGAGCTATTCGGCTGGCGACGTCGAGGCGATGTGGCGGGCGCGCGACGCGCAGGTGCCGATGGGGCATATGGGCGACGCCTGGGACGTCGCCAACGCCGCGCTGTTTCTCGCCTCCGACGAATCCCGCTACGTCACCGGGATCGAGTTGGTGGTCGATGGCGGGATCACGGTGAAATCGAGCTAATGGCGTCGTTCCGGGGTTCGCGCGCTTCGCTCGCGGCCCGGAATGACGTCCAGTTACTGCGCCATCGCCAGGATGCCGCCCGCGAAGGAATGCCAGAGCGGCGTGACGCTGATCGGCCAGTTCAGAAGCTTCACCGCGATCAGTGCAATGCCGCCGTAGACGTAGACTGGATGCGGCCGGCCACGCGTGCGCCAGTCGAACACCATGGCGACGACGAGCAGGAGATAGGCGACGAAAGCGGGCGGAATGGTCACCGGCACCGGCGGCGGGCCGAGTGGTCCGGGAGGCGCCAGGAAGGTGAGGAACCAGCGTGCAACCGCCGCGTCGAGCAGCGAGATGCCGGCCAATAGCATCAGCCGCTTGTGCGTTTCGGGCCGGCGGACCGCTGCGATCGCCATGGCGAACACCACGGCGAAGAACAGAATTCCGCTGAGGGGCACGATGGCAAACGCAGATGCCCTCATAGGTTTGGCCGATCGCGGCCGAGCGCTTCATCGAATAGACCGCGGCCAGGAAACCGGAGATCGTCATGGTGGTCGCCAGCGACACGCCGATCATGCCGATCGCGCGGTGGCGCATGACCTTGCCGGAGGCGGCGAGCCAGCTCTGGAACACGAAATAAAGCGACCAGGTAAAAAACAACAGGCCGTGAAAATGCACGACCGGCGAGGCAGATAACGAGCGGTTGGCGAGCGGCAACCAGTAGGTCGGCGCGAAGCCGAGAAAGGCCACGCCGGCGCAGGCCAGCGACATGTAGAAATAGAAGTAGCCGGTTTGGGAATGCGCGATCGCGCGCGGCGGATTGTAATCGGTCAATGTGGTCATGGTTGTTGAGTCTATAAGACCCGCCCAAGGTTCAATGTGAATTTGCTCACAGACATATACATATGCGTGCAGACCCCGCCGTTTCGCGTGGGTCACGGTGCGAGCTGAGCCCCGTCGCAGCCAAAAGATGAAATTTGCGGGGAACGATTGTCGAAAAAGGGCGCTGCTTGGTAGGATCGGTTTGGCCGTCGAAGGCATTTCTCTCCGGGTCGATTGATGCGTGGCTATCCTGATATCCGCAAGCTGCTCGCGGTGTCGCTGCTGTGGGCTGCGATGGCGCATGATGCATCGGCGACCGGCGTCGAGCCGGGCAAGGATATGCAGATCGACCCCGCTCTGTGCCTTGCCGCCGCACAGGCCAATGATGACGATGGTATCGTGGACGCCTGTGGCGCGCTGATCGATAACGCCAGGACCGAGAAGGCCGATCGCATCAAGGCGCTGATCGCACGTGCCGGCGCCTATGAGCGCAAGGCGATGATCGATCGCGCGATCAGTGACTATGACAGCGTGCTGCGGCTCGATCCTGCTCTAGCCGATATTCACAATGCGCGCGGCGAACTCTGGCGCGGGAAGGGCGACCTGCCGAAGGCGGTGGCCGACTTTGCCGCCGCGATCAGGCTCAGTCCGGATCATGCTGCCGCCAGGGCGAACCACAGGACGCTGGCGCAGGAGCTGGAGCGGCAGGGCGCGCTCAAGGCGGTCGCCGGCAAGCCGAGCTTCAACTGCGCCACTGCCCGGCGTGCGGTGGAGAAGGCGATCTGCGCCAGTCCCGAACTCGCCGATCTCGATCGCGAGGTGGAAGGATCGTTTGCCAGGGCGGTGCGCGAAGCCCGCGATCCGCGCGACGTGCGCACCTTGAAGCGCGAGCAGCAGGAATTCATCTCCCGCCGCAACGCCGCCTATCGGTCGAGCCCAATTACGATCTGCAAAAGGCGATGCGCGACCGCCTGCAGCGGCTGAACGGGATCGACGGCTATTAGCGCAGCCGCCAGACCGCCAGGCGAAGCATTGGTTAACGCCGCAGCCCCTCGAACCTTGAGGATATCAACGACGACCAAGTGATCGGGCGCGGTATGGCCGCGAAATCCTATCTGCCTTTCTGAAGAGCCGATCATGCGATCATTCATTTCCCGCTTTGCCGCCAGCGCGGTGCTCATCGGTTGCTGGTCCTGACCTCGTTTGGCGCCAGTGCCGAAACGGCCGCCGAGCCGGTCGTCTGCGCGGCGCTGTCGGTCGCCGAGCCCGCGAAACTGATCGAAAGCTGCACGGCGTTGATCGATAATCCTGCGACGTCGGAAGCCGACCGGCTCGATGCCATGATCACGCGCGCGGCGGCGCTTCACGGCAACGGCCTGACCGCCAAGGGGCTGGCCGAAATCGATACGGTGATCTCGCGCGATCCGGCACGGGCGCGCGCGTTTCGCGCCCGTGGTGAAATCCTGCGCCAGAGCGGGCAGATGGAGGCGGCGTTCGAGGCGCTGAATCAGGCGATCCGGCTGGAGCCCGACAACGCCAACGGTTATGCCAGCCGCGGCGAACGCGTTCAACAACGCCAGGAAGTTCGACCGCGCCATCGAGGATTACAACGAAGCGCTGCGGCTCAAGCCGGATTTCGCGCAGGCGTTCTCGGACCGCGGCGCCGCCTGGTATTTCAAGGGCGAATATCAGAAGGCGATCGCCGATTACGACGAAGCCATCCGCCTCGAACCGCATCGCGCCCGGACCTACACCAACCGCGCTGCGGCCTACCGCAAGCTGGGCCGTTCGGAGCGCGCGCTCGAGGACGACAGCGCGGCGATCCGGATCGATCCGACGCAGCCGGAATTCTTCGACAATCGCGGGCTTAATCTTGCCGGCAACGGCGACTACGCGCGCGCGATTGCCGATTACGACGAAGCGATCAAGCTCCGCGCCGAGCCGAAGTTCCTCACCAACCGCGGCGACGCCTATCAGGCGCGAAAGGATTACGACCGTGCCATCGCCGACTACGACGCGGCGCTGAAGCTGGACCCGAAATTCCAGCGTGCCTACAACAATCGCGGCGCGGCCTGGCGTCAAGAAGGGCGACCGCGGCCGGGCGCTGCAGGATTACGCCGAGGCGGTCCGTCTCAATCCCTCCGACAATACCGCCGCCGACCAACCACCAGGATGTCGCGCAGGAAATCGAACGGCTGGGTTCGCTGAGCTACCAGAAGAACCTGCCGAGCTTCAATTGCGCCACCGCGAAACGCCAGGTCGAAAAGGCGATCTGCGCCGATCCGGGCCTTGCCCAGCTCGACCGCAACATCAATGACGTGTTCCTGCGGGTGATCGCGAACGCGCAAGCCGACAGCCATCGCGCCGCGCTGGCGCTGACCCGGCAGCAGCGCGACTTCATCGAGAAGCGCAACGCCTCGTTCGGCCGCCGCGGCTATGACCTCCGTCAGGCGATGGAGGACCGGCTGGAGAAGCTCAATACCATCGCCCGCCAGTAGTCCCCGGAGCATATTCCTGCAAGGCGGACCCGGTCTGCATGAAGAAAACGCGTCAAACTCGCCGAACGGCAAGCGCGTTCCCGCTTGATCTGCCGCCGCTTCCCGTGACAATGCGTTCAAGAAATGCTGGCCTGAATTGATCCTGGTCAATGGCAGGGCGTCCCGGCCGCCCGCCCATGTCTGGACCTTGCAGGACTATGCGGCAAGAATGCGTTCGAGCGGGAGTGCGCCATGAACATCCACGAGAAAGAGCAGGTATCACGAGGTCCATGCCCGCTCGCTGGCCGACCCCGAAGGGTTCTGGGCCGAGGCGGCGCGCGAGATCGACTGGATCGAGCCGGCCAAGAAGATCTTCGATCCCTCGATGGGCGCGTATGGCCGCTGGTTTGCCGGCGCCGTGGTCAACACCTGCTACAACGCGCTCGACCGTCATGTCGCGAGCGGCCGCGCCGACCAGGTGGCGCTGATCCACGATTCGCCGCTGACCAACACGGTCTCGAAATTCACCTATGCCGAGATGCTGAACGAGGTGCAGGCGCTCGCCGCCGTCATGCAGGATTTCGGCGTCGCCAAGGGCGACCGCGTCATCCTCTATATGCCGCTGGTGCCGGAAGCCGTGTTCGCGATGCTGGCCTGCGCGCGGATCGGCGCGGTGCATTCGGTGGTGTTCGGCGGCTTCGCGGCCAAGGAGCTGGCGACCCGGATCGAGGACGCCAAGCCGAAGCTGATCTTCTCGGCGAGCTGCGGGATCGAGCCCGGCCGCATCGTCGCAATACAAGCCGCTGCTCGACGAGGCGATCAGCCTGTCCAGCGTCAAGCCGGAGAGCTGCATCATCCTGCAGCGGCCGCAGCATGGCTGCGAACTCGTGGCCGGCCGCGATCACGACTGGGCGACGCTGCGCCGTGCCGCGCTCGATGCCGGCAAGGCTGCGCCGTGCGTGCCGGTGCTGGCGACCGATCCGCTCTACATTCTCTACACGTCCGGCACCACGGGCATTCCCAAGGGCGTCGTGCGCGACAATGGCGGTCATCTGGTCGCGCTGAAATGGTCGATGTTCAACCTCTACGGCGTCAAGCCCGGCGAAGTCTGGTGGTGCGGCTCCGACATCGGCTGGGTCGTCGGCCACAGCTACATCGTCTATGGCCCGCTGATTCATGGCGCGACCTCGATCATGTATGAGGGCAAGCCGGTCGGCACGCCGGACGCCGGCGCGTTCTGGCGCGTGATCGCCGAGCACAAGGCGGTCGCGCTGTTCACCGCGCCGACCGCCTTCCGCGCCATCCGCAAGGAGGATCCGGAGGGCAGCGTTCATCCGCAAATACGATCTGTCGAAATTCCGCACGCTGTTCCTGGCCGGCGAGCGCGCCGATCCGCCGACGGTGGAATGGGCCGAAGCGCAGTTGAAGGTGCCGGTGATCGATCACTGGTGGCAGACCGAGACCGGCTGGTGCATCGCCGGCAATCCGGTGGGGCTCGGCATGCTGCCGGTCAAGCACGGCTCGCCGACGGTGCCGATGCCGGGCTATCAGGTCGACGTGGTCGACGAGGCGGCAAGGCCGGTGCCCGCCGGCACCATGGGCTCGATCGTGATCAAGCTGCCGATGCCGCCGGCCTGCCTGCCGACGCTGTGGCAGCAGGAAGATCGCTTCAAGGAAGCCTACCTCACCGAGTTTCCCGGCTACTACAAGACCTCCGACGCCGGCTACAAGGACGAGGACGGCTATGTCTGGGTGATGGGCCGCACCGACGACATCATCAACGTCGCCGGCCACCGGCTCTCCACCGGCGGCATGGAGGAGATTCTCGCCTCCCATCCCGACGTCGCCGAATGCGCGGTGCTCGGCATCAAGGATGCGATCAAGGGCGAGGTGCCCTGCGGCTTCCTGGTGCTGAAGGCCGGCGTCGACGCGCAAGCCCGCCGAGATCGAAAAGGAGATCGTGGCGCTGGTGCGCGAAAAGCTCGGCCCCGTCGCGGCCTTCAAGCTGGCGATCACCGTCGGCCGGCTGCCGAAGACGCGCTCGGGCAAGATCCTGCGCGGCACCATCAAGAAGATCGCCGACGGCGAGAACTGGAGCATGCCGGCCACGATCGAGGACCCCAAGGTGCTCGACGAAATCGGCGACGCGCTGAAGGGCAGGGTGTAGGGTAGGCCGCCGGTCGGAACTCGTCATGCCCGGGCTTGACCCGGGCATCCATCCGGCTTCAAACCTGCCATCTTTTCGATGGATTGCCGGGTCATCCCCGATCCGGTCGGGGACAGGCCCCCGGCAATGACGAGATGGAAGCACGGGAGCCTTCAATGCAGACCGAACTCGCAAGACACTGTCATCGCCCTGCTGCTGGCAGCACCGCTGCTCGCCGGCTGCCTCGAACGCGGCCAGCCGACCATGGTCGATACCAGCGCCGACGACGATGCGTTCTGCCGCGCCAACAACGTCGCGGCGGGGTCCAACGACTATGTCATCTGCCGCAAGAACCGCGACGTCCAGCGCGGCAACGCCAACGCGCGTACCGATCGCGCCCAGCGCAATCTCGCCGAGCAGATGCTGAACAACCCGACCAGGCCGTGATCAGGAGGTCATCATGAACGAAGACGTCTTCAACGCCAGCCTGCGCAGGTTTCTGAAGAAGGTCGGCATCACCTCGCAACGCGAGATCGAAAAGGCCGTGCGCGACGCCGTGGAAAGCGGCAAGCTCAAGGGCAACGAAAAGCTGCCGGCCAAAATGGTGCTCACCATCGGCGGCGTCAGCCTTTCGCACGAGATCGTCGACGAGATCGAACTGGGGTAGCGGCGGTCTCTTCCCCCTTTCCTGCAAGGGAAGGAAAAAGCGCTCCCGCTCGGTCAAGCAAGAAAGCATCACATGGACATCAAGGTCAGGGATTCCAACGGCGCACTGCTCGCCGAGGGCGACAGCGTCACGCTGATCAAGGATTTGAAGTTGAAGGGATCGTCCACCGTGCTCAAGCGCGGCACCGTGATCAGGAACATTCATCTCACCGACAATGAAGATGAAATCGAAGGCCGCACCGACAAGGTCAAGGGCCTGGTGCTGCGCACGGAGTTTCTGAAGAAGGCGTGAGGATGTCCATCCACGGATGGAAGCCGTCAAGGCCTCCGGGATGAAGAGGCGAGAGCATGTACCAAAACAAAAACGCGGCAGGTTGCCCCGCCGCGTTCTGGTCGATCCGCCGAATTCGATAATTCCTATTCCTCGTCGTCCTGCTTCTTGCCGCCGATGGTCTTGAGCTTGGCGAACACGGCGTCGACGTTGAGGTCGTCCTGCTGCTTTTCGGTCGGCTCGTATTCCGGCTCCTTCTTCGTGGTCTCGGAGGCCGGCAGCAGCGTCGCGCCGCCGTAGGCGGCGGGAACCGGCTTCTCCTTGGCGGCGCGCTGCACCTCGAAATCCAGTTCGATCTGCGAGCACAGGCCGAGCGTCACCGGGTCCATCGGCGTCAGCGTCGAGGCGTTCCAGTGGGTGCGGTCGCGGACCGAGGCGATCGTGGTCTTGGTGGTGCCGACCAGGCGCATGATCTGCGCGTCCTTGAGTTCCGGATGGTTGCGGACCAGCCACAGGATCGCGCTCGGGCGCTCGTGGCGGCGCGACACCGGGGTATAGCGCGGACCCTTCTTCTTGGCGGCGGGCGGCAGCGTGACCTTGCTCTCGCCGAGCTTGAGGCGATAGTTCGGGTCCTTCTCGCCCCTTTCGATCTCGTCGCGGGTCAGCTGGCCGGTCGAAATCGGGTCCATGCCCTTGATGCCCTGGGCGGCGTCGCCGTCGGCAATGGCACGGACCTCCAGCGGGTGCATTTTGGTGAAATCGGCCACCTGGTCGAAGGTCAGCGCGGTGTTATCAACCAGCCACACGGCCGTCGCCTTCGGCATCAGCGGTGCATTGCTCATGGCAAATCTCCTTTGTGCCTCGCCCACCCCTTTTTGGAGGGCGAAGCCTGTAGTCATCGGTGATGACGGGAATTAGGGCGCTATATACGCCTTCCCGGGCTATTGGCGCAATGGTCTGCTATAGTGCCTTGACAGAGCCCGAAAGCAGTCCCAAGTCCTTATTCGAATTGGCCGTTCCCTGCCCGCCGGCAAGGGGTGATTCGGTCCCGAGATAAGCCCCATGCCAGCCAAACCAGACCTCAAGATCGTGCTTTGTTCTCCCCGCGGCTTTTGCGCCGGCGTGGTGCGGGCCATCGACACCGTCGAGCGGGCGCTCGCGATCTACGGCGCCCCGGTCTATGTCCGTCACGAAATCGTGCACAACCGCTACGTGGTCGACAGCCTGAAGACCAAGGGCGCGATTTTCGTCGAGGAACTCGCCGAAATCCCCGACAATACCAACGCACCGGTGGTGTTTTCGGCCCATGGGGTTCCGAAATCGGTTCCCGCCGACGCCCGGGCCCGCAATTTCTTCTCGCTGGACGCCACCTGCCCGCTGGTCACCAAGGTGCACCGCGAGGCTGCGATCCATTTCAAGCGCGGCCGCGAAATCCTGCTGATCGGGCATTCCCACCATCCGGAAGTGGTCGGCACGGTCGGCCAGTTGCCGCCGGGTGCGGTGACGCTGATCGAGACCGCTGACGACGCCAAATCGTTCATGCCGAAGAACCCCGACAACCTCGCTTTCGTGACGCAGACGACGCTGTCGATCGACGACACCGCGGAGATCGTGGCCCTGCTCAAGGAGCGTTTTCCCAATATCAACGGGCCGCACAAGGAAGACATCTGCTACGCCACCACCAACCGCCAGCTCGCGGTGAAGAAGGTGGCGCCGGTGGTCGATGCGCTGATCGTGGTCGGCGCGCCGAATTCGTCGAACTCGCAGCGGCTGCGCGAAGTCGCCGAGCGCGAGGGCTGCCCGGTCTCGGTGCTGGCGCAGCGCGCCTCGGATCTCGACTGGTCGCGCTTCGAGGGCATCAAGAGCCTCGGCATCACCGCGGGCGCTTCCGCGCCGGAAGTGATCGTCGAGGAAATCATGGGCGCGTTCGCCGAGCGGTTCGAATTGCATGTGGAGACGGTGTCGGCCGCGGAGGAGAACGAGTTCTTCCCGCTGCCGCGCTCGCTGCGACCCGAAGCTGCCGCCGAGTAATCGCGATGGCGGTTTACACCGACGTCGCCGCCGAAGACCTCGCGGAATTCCTCAAAGGCTACGACATCGGCGATCTGCTCTCCTACAAGGGCATCGCCGAAGGCGTCGAGAATTCCAACTTCCTGCTGCACACCAGCATGGGCGCCTACATCCTCACGCTCTATGAAAAGCGCGTGGCGGTGGACGACCTGCCGTATTTTCTGTCGCTGATGGCGCATCTGGCCGAGCGCGGTGTGCGCTGCCCGCAGCCGGCCCGGAATCGCAAGGGCGAGGTCTATAGCGAGCTTGCCGGGCGTCCTGCTGCGATCATCAACTTCCTCGAAGGCGTGTGGCCGCGGCGGCCCAACGTCACGCATTGCACCGGCGTCGGCGAGGCGCTCGCCAGAATGCATCTGGCGGGGCAGGACTTTCCGATGTTCCGCAAGAACCCGTTGTCGGTCGAGGGCTGGCGGCCGCTGTTCGATCTCGCCGCGCCGCGCGCCGACAGTGTCGCGCCGGGCTTGCGCGACTTCATCGCGGGTGAGCTCGATCACCTCGAAGCCTGCTGGCCGAAGGACCTGCCGCTCGGCGTCATCCATGCCGACCTGTTTCCCGACAACGTGTTCTTTCTCGGCGACAAATTATCGGGGCTGATCGACTTTCCGTTCTCCTGCAACGACATCCTGGCCTACGACGTCGCGATCTGCCTGAATGCGTGGTGCTTCGAGGTGGATCATGCCTTCAACGTCACCAAGGCGCGGGCGCTGCTCAATGCCTATGGCCGTGAGCGTCGATTGTCCGAAGCCGAGCAGGAGGCGCTGCCGCTGCTGGCGCGAGGCTCGGCGCTGCGCTTCCTGCTGACGCGGCTGGTCGACTTTCTCAACGTGCCGCCGGGCGCATTGGTGAAGCCAAAGGATCCGCTGGAATATGTCCGCAAACTGCGCTTCCACCAGAGCGTGGCGAGCGTGCGCGACTACGGCCTGGCCCAGCCCGGATTTGTCGCTTGAGCGAACCGCCTCACGTAACGGTCTTCACCGATGGCGCTTGCTCGGGCAATCCCGGCCCCGGCGGCTGGGGCGCAATCCTGAAATTCGGCGCGACCGAAAAGGAATTGAAGGGCGGCGAGGCCCACACCACCAACAACCGCATGGAGTTGATGGCGGCGATCTCCGCGCTGGAAGCGCTGAAGAAGCCGTGCGTGGTCGATCTCACCACCGACAGCCAGTATGTGCGGCAGGGCATCACCGGCTGGATTCACGGCTGGAAGAAGAACGGCTGGCGGACGTCGGACAAGAAGCCGGTCAAGAACGTCGATCTCTGGCAGCGCCTCGACGCCGCGCTGAAGCCGCATCAGGTGCGCTGGCACTGGATCAAGGGCCACGCCGGCCACGACGAAAACGAGCGCGCCGATCAGTTGGCGCGCGAGGGCGTGGCAATGGCCAGGTTGAAGACGTAACCACAACTGTCATCATCCGCGAAAGCGGATGATCCAGTATTCCAGAGACATCAGTGATGGGAACGAGAAGCCGCGGCGTACTGGATCGCCCGGTCAAGCCGGGCGACGACAGTGTTTTTCGCGGCGAGAGTGTCTCAGCTTACAGCTGCCCCAGCAGCGTATCGCCGCCGGAGACTTCGACCTTGCCAGGCGCCGGTTCGAGATTGATTTTCTTCACCACGCCGTCGTCCACCAGCATCGAGTAGCGCTTGGAGCGGATGCCGAGCCCGTTGCCGGAGGCGTCGAGTTCCATGCCGATGGCCTTGGTGAAATCGGCATTGCCGTCGGCGAGGAACACCGCCTCGTCGCGCTGGTCGGTGTCGCGCTTCCAGGCGTTCATCACGAAGGCGTCGTTGACGGAGACGATGGCGATGGTGCTGACGCCCTTGTCCTTGATGGCATAGGCGTTGAGGAAGATGCTGGGCAGGTGCATCTTGTGGCAGGTGCCGGTATAGGCGCCGGGCACCGCAAACAGCGCAACCTTCTTGCCCTTGAAAATATCGTCGGTGGTTTTGACCTGCGGACCTTCCGCCGTCATCACGCGAAACTTGGCTTCCGGCAGCTTGTCGCCGACTTGGATCGTCATCGTCAATTCTCCCTTGATGAGCGCTGTTTTGTAGACCTTGCGGCTCGCCGCCACAATATTAGCTGCAGCCCAAACGGCAACGGTAGCTGCCCATCATTGTTGCATCATCAGCCGGAAAAGCCGCCGGTGTCCAGGAAGGCCTGCTCGTCGGGTGTGGTGGCGCGGCCCAGGATCCGGTTGCGATGGGGGAAGCGCCCGAACCGCCTGACGATGTCGGCGTGCTGCTCGGCGTATTTCAAGTTGTCGGTATTGCCGGCTTTCCTGAACAGCTCGATGCAGCGGAACTGGTCGGGCAGGTGCTCCGAATGCATGAACGGCATGTAGAGGAATTCGAGCAGCGCCGGATCGATCCTTGCATCGACGCCGCGATCGATGGCGCGGCGTGCCGCCTGGCGTGCCAGATGGTCGCCAGAATAGGTCAGCGCGTCGCCGCGGAACATGTTGCGGGGAAACTGGTCGAGCACGATGACGAGCGCCAGCGCCCCGTCGTCGCTCGCTTCCCACGACGACAGCTCGCCGGCCACCGCCTTCTGCCACAGCTCGAGATAATTTGCGCGCACCTCGTCGTCGAAGGCGTCATCGCGCGTGTACCAGCGGTCGCGACCGGCGTCGCGCCAGAAGGCCAGAACGCCGGCCGGTGTGACGGCAGCTTCATTCATCGGCAGCAGTTCTGCGCGCTGTTTACGCCGCTGCCTTCTTCTCGTCGCGCAGTTCGCGGCGCAGGATCTTGCCGACATTGGTCTTCGGCAGGTCGGTCCGGAACTCGATCTGCTTCGGCACCTTGTAGGCGGTGAGCTGCGTGCCGCAGAACTTGATGACCTCCTCCGCCGTGAGGTTCGGATCCTTCCTGACGATGAAGGCCTTGACCGCCTCGCCCGACTTCGCGTCCTGCACGCCGATCACGGCGCATTCCAGCACGCCCGGGTGGCTCGCGATCACTTCCTCGATCTCGTTGGGATAGACGTTGAAGCCCGAGACCAGGATCATGTCCTTCTTGCGGTCGACGATCTTGGTGTAGCCCTGTGCGTCCATGACGCCGATGTCGCCGGTGCGGAAGAAGCCGTCTGCCGTCATGACGTTGGCGGTCTCCTCCGGCCGGTTCCAGTAGCCGGCCATCACCTGCGGACCCTTGGCGCAGATTTCGCCGGGCTGGCCGAGCGGCACTTCCTTGCCGTCGTCGTCGCGGATCGAGATGTAGGTCGACGGCACGGGAATGCCGATCGAGCCGGAGAACTTGTCGGTGTCGGCGGGGTTGCAGGTCAGCGTCGGCGAGGTCTCCGACAGGCCGTAGCCTTCCGACAGCGCGCAGCCGGTGACGTCGAGCCATTTCTCCGCGACCGCCCTTTGCGTCGCCATGCCGCCGCCGAACGAGATCTTCAGCTTGGAGAAATCGACCTTGTCGAAACCGGGCGAATTCAGCAGTCCGTTGTAGAGCGTGTTGACCGCCGGGAAACTGTTGACCTGGTATTTCATCAGCTCCTTGATGAAGCCCGGCATGTCACGCGGGTTCGGGATCAGGAGATTGACGCCGCCGGCCCGCATCGCCAGCAGGAAGCACGCCGTCAGCGCGAAGATGTGATAGAGCGGCAGCGCGCAGACGATGAAGAGCTGATCGACATGCGGCGGCTTCTTCAGCGCCGGCTGCAGCCAGGCGTCGTTCTGCAGCACGTTGGCGAGAATGTTGCGGTGGAGCAGCGTCGCGCCCTTGGAGACGCCGGTGGTGCCGCCGGTGTACTGCAGGAATGCGACATCATCGAGCGTCAGCTTCGGCTTGTCGAGCTTCATGCCGCGACCGGCCGCAACCGCGTCGTTGAAGGCGACCGCGCGCGGGATCGACCAGGCCGGCACCATCTTCTTCACCTTGCGGACCACGAGATTGACGATCACGCCCTTGAAGCCGAGCAGGTCACCCATGCTGCCGACGATGACATGCTTGAGCGAGGTCTTGCCCATCACCTGCTGCACCGTCGTGGCAAAGTTCTCCAGAACGATGATCGCCTCGGCGCCGGAATCCTTGAGCTGATGCTCGAGCTCGCGCGGGGTGTAGAGCGGATTGACGTTCACGACGGCATAGCCGGCGCGCAGCACGGCAGCGGTCGCGACCGGATACTGCAGCACGTTCGGCATCATCAGCGCGACGCGGGCGCCCTTTTGCATGCCCTTGCTCTGCAGATAGGCGCCGAGCGCCTGCGACATCTCGTCGAGGTCGCGATAGCTGATCGACTTGTCCATGCAGATGAACGCCTTGCGATCGGCGAACTTCTTGAAAGCTCTCCTCGAGCAACTGCGACCAGCGACGGATACTGGTTGACGTCGATATCGGACGGTACGCCGGGCGGATACTGCTTGAGCCAGATACGCTCCATGGGTATTTCCCCTCGATCTCGGAATTTGTTCGTCTGTTGCCGCGCCGGGACGCGCCTTGTTTCCGGCAGTATGGCCATGCCGCGGACATATGGCAAGCGGCTGCGCGTTATCGACGCATTTCGCGACCGCGATTACAATAGCGGTTAACGGCGCAAAAGCTGCTTCGAATCGCGGGGAGGTCTGCGCCGATCAACTGGCCGGCTTGGTTGGCTTTGCCGCTGTATTCGGCTTTGCCGCTGCCGGCTTGGCCGGCTTGGGCGCGGCCTTGCGGCGGGCTGTCTCCGCGGGCTTTGCGGAGCCGTCCGGCTTTCGGCAGCGGCGTGCGTGCAGCCTCGGCTTGGCGGCGGCAGTTGCTGCAGGTTTCGCCTCGGGCTTCGCAGCCGGTTTGGCGGCCTGCTTGCCCTGGCCTCCGTCTTCGGCTTTGCCTCGGCTGCACCCGCATCGGGCTTGGCCGCGACGCGCGCACGCTTGCCGCGCCGCGTGGCTTCGCTCTGCGAATCCGTCGCGACCGCTGCGATCAGCCCGGTGCCCGACTTCTTCGGCCCGGTATAGACGACCATCGGCTCGCCGACCGGATAGTTCGTGTTCAGCATCTCGGAGGCTTGGCGCATCGGTGCTTGCAGGCCCGCCGTGAAGAAGGTCGCGGCCGCTTCACCGCCGGTTGCCGACGCGCTGCCGCCGGCGGCGACCATCTCGACCATCATCGTCGCTGGCCGGCCGCTTGCGCTTGCCGTTGCACATCTCGTCGCGCAGGTTCGGCGGCGATTGGCATCGATCGGTGACAAGGTTGTCCACCGTGCCCAGCGAGGGGCGGCAGCCACGACAGGCCGTTGTCGCCGAAGCCGCGCTCCAGCAGTTGGGCGGCGCGCACCGCGCGCGCCGGACCTGAGGAAGCGCCGAGCACGACTGCGATCAGCCGCCTGTCGTTGCGCGTGGCCGACGCCACGAGGTTGTAGCCGGAGGCGCAGATGAAACCGGTCTTGAAGCCGTCGGCGCCGTGATAGCGTCCGATCAGGCGGTTGAAATTGCTGCGTGACCCTGCGGCCGAAACGGATCGCCGGAATGTGCATGAAGTATTCGTATTCCGGCAGATCGCGAATCACCGCGCGCGCCAGGATCGCAAGATCGCGCGCCGAGGTGACCTGGCCGTCGGCCGGCAGGCCGTTCGGATTGACGTAGGTCGTCTGCGTCATGCCGAGCCGCTGCGCGGTCTGATTCATCATCGCGGCAAATCCGTCGATCGAACCGCCGACGCCTTCGGCGAGCACCACGGCCATGTCGTTGGCCGACTTCACCATCATCATCTTGAGCGCGTTCTCGACGGTGACCTGCGTGCCGGGCTTGAACCCCATCTTCGACGGCGCCTGCGAAGCGGCGACCGGCGAGACCGTCAGCAGCGATGTTCGAGCGTCAGCCGGCCTTCCTTGACCGCCTTCAGCGTCACATAGGCCGTCATGATCTTGGTGACGGAGGCCGGATACCACGGATAGGTCGCGTTGTCGGCCTGCAGCACGCGGCCGCTATCCGCCTCGACCACGAGCAGGCCTCGGCCTGCGCACTGCGCGGCGAGATCCACGGCAAGCACCGCGGCCAGCGAACAACCATTTCAACGAAGGCTTGCGAGGCAGCGAGCGAAGAAAATGCACTTTTCCGATTCCGGTCCTTTGCGACCGCCTTCGCAGAGGAGGTCCTGAGATCTAGCGATTCACGATTTCAAGCGTATCCGGCGCCGTCGCGTGCGGCGTCGCAAACCTATACCGGCTTGCCAGTTGAGAACAGAGGCCTGGCGACTAAATCGTGGACGAAATCGGCCGATTTCGGTGAGATTGGGCTCGGAGATAGCGCTCCATCCGCGCTCCTTTCGGCTCTCGACGGCGGCCCGCGCCTTTTCCTGCACCATGAACTGGGCGCGCGCGAGTTCCGCGAAGCGGCCGCCCTTGCTCACCAGTTCGTCGAACGTTCCGCTTTCGATCGACGCGGCCGTTGTCGAACACCAGAATGCGCGTGGCGTTGCGGATCGTCGAAAGGCGGTGCGCGATCACGAAGGTGGTGCGGCCCTTCATCACCTCATCGAGCGCGGCGTTGACCTTGGCCTCGGTGACGGCGTCGAGCGCGCTGGTGGCCTCGTCGAGGATCAGGATCGGCGGATCCTTCAGCAAAGCGCGCGCGCGATCGACAGCCGCTGCCGCTCGCCGCCGGACAGCATGCGGCCGCGCTCGCCGGCATGGGTGTCGAATTTCTTCGTCGCCGCGTTCGATGAACTCCAGCGCCTGCGCGCGCGCGGCCGCGATCCGCATTTCCTCGTCGGTCGCGTCCGGCTTGCCGACGCGCAGATTGTCCGCGATCGAGCGGTTGAACAGCAGCGCTTCCTGGAACACCACGCCGATGTTCCGCCGCAGCGCCGTCAGCTTCAGCGCGCGGATGTCCATGCCGTCGATCTTGATGATGCCGGACTGCGGATCGAAGGCGCGGTGCAACAGCGCGATCGCGGTCGACTTGCCGGCGCCGGTCGGGCCGACCAGCGCGATGGTCTGGCCGGGCAGCGCGGTGAAGTGAAAGATCCTCGATCGCCGGCCGCTTGCCGTCATAGGAAAACGAGACGTCGTTGAACTCGACCAGGCCGGAGAGCCGCCCGGTATCGACGGCGCCGGGCCGGTCGCGCACCGCCGGCACCGCGTCGAGCACGTCGAAGAACTGCTGCAGCCGCGGCGCTTCCATGAACACGCTGTTGATGAAGCCGACCACCTGTTCGAGCTTCTGGATCAGCATGGTGGCAAAGCTCACGAACATCACGATCTCGCCGACCGTCGTGAGTCCCTGCGGTGCAGGCAGATGCCGACGGTGAAGATCGCGAGCACCGTGATGGTGGTCGACGCGCGGGTGATGCACCGTCACCAGCGCCCACCAGCGACAGCACCGGCATCTGCGCGGCCAGCAGCTTGTCGGCGACGAAGCGCAGGCCCTGCACCTCGGCATCGATCCGCACGAAGCTCTGCACCAGCGCGACATTGCCGAGCGCGTCGGAGGCGCGCGCCGAGAGGTCGCTGTAATGCTCCTCGACCTCGCTCTGCATGCCGTAGGTCTTGCGCACCACCAGCGTCGTCAGCACCGTGAACACGACGCAGAGCACGAACAGCAGGATCGCCATCCGCCAGTTGATGTAGAGCGACAGCGGCAGCAGCACGACCAGCGACATGATCGCGGCGAAATGCTCGCGGAAGAATCCGAGCCACACCCGCCACAGCGAGTCGGTGCCGCTGCAGCATGATCTTCATCAGCCGGCCGGAATGGGTGCCGGTGTGGAAGGTCAGCGGCAGTTGCAGGATGTGCTCGAAATAGTCGGTCAGCACCGCCTGGCGGTGGCGATGCGCCAGCCTGTCGGCGTGCAGCGCGACGACCGCGCTGCAGACGATCGTGAACAGGCCGAAACCGACCCAGGCCGCGAGCAGCGGCCAGGCCGAGTTCGAGGCCAGCATTCCCGTCAGCGGCCTGCCGGAAAGCACGTCGATGATCTTGCCGAACAGCACGGGTTCGGCGAACTGCGCGCCCGCGAGCAGCAGATTGGCGACCGCAAGGATCCAGCCGAGCCGCGCTTCCTTGCCAAGCAAGTTCGAGCACGCGGGTGTAGAGGCGGAGCATGGACATGCGGGCTGGAACTCGAAGCGGCGAAACGGACAGATCAACCGCCCAATCTAAGCAGGGATCGCGTCGAGCGCGACTACCCAATTTCCTGATCGGACTGCCGGACACACCCACGACCCTCATCCTGAGGAGCCGCGCCGCGGCGTCTCGAAGGGTCGGCCGCGGGCCTCATGCTTCGAGATGGCGCTACGCGCCTCCTCAGCATGCCAGAGGGGAACGACATTGCTCAATTGATCAGCCGCCCGTTCAGCGGCGGCAAGTAACTGTCATCGAACATGTCGGCCGCGGTCGGCCGCTTCTTGAACTTGTGGTCCTCGGCGATCTGGTCGATCGATTTCTCGAAGCGCGCCACGTCGATGCCGCCGAGGCCGTTGCGCCGGACCTCCGCGGTCAGGATGTTGTCGCGCAGGATCGCGCTGAGCCGCTCGCGTTCGATGTCGGCGAGCCGCCCCATCCGGTTCACCACCTGTTCGATGGCGCGCGCCGGCTCCTTGACGGCGAGATGCAAGCCCCCGATCACGGCGCGCACGAAACCCTTCACCGCCTCCGGCTTGGCTGCCGCGAAGGCCGGATTGACGATGACGGCGTAACCATAGGCCTCGCTGCCATAGTCGGCGAATTTCAGGAGCACGAGGTCGTCGGCCGGCACGCCGCGGTCCCGCAGGTTGATTGCCGACAGATAGGACGAGCCGGTCACGGCATCGACCTGGCCCGCCGACAGCATCGGCTCGCGAACGGCTGCGCTGATCACGCTCTGCTTGATACTGGCAAGCTTGATGCCGTTCAGCTTGGCGACCGCGGGCCAGAACCGGGCCGCCGGATCGGCTTCGACGACGCCGAGGCTCTTGCCGTCGAGCTCGGCGAGCGACCGGATGCCGCGGCTCTTGCGCGCGATGATGGAGTAGGCCGCCCGGTTGAACAGCACGAACACGGCCTTCGCATGCGGGCTGTCCGTCTTTCTCCTTGTCGCGGTGGCGCACCAGCGCGTTGATGTCGACCAGCGCGAGATCGCTGGTGCCTGCTGCGACGCGGGCGATCGCGTCCGGCGATCCGGTGGCGACCGTGTGCGTGACGGCAAGCCCTTCCCCACCGAACAGCCCGTTGGCCTGCGCCATCACGAAGGGGGCGGCCACCGCATCGATCGGCCGGTCGAGCGTGAACTGGATCGTGACCGGCTGCTTGTCTCGTCCGCGCCTGGCGGGCGCACATGCGATACCGCCGAGGCCGCGAGCAGGGCCAGCATGAGGCGGAGCGTGGCGATGGACGCGCATTGAACGAACCACGATGAACTGAACCACGATGGACGGGACGAGTTGCCGCGTCGGCGATGACTGTCCGTGACATCGCTGGCGGCATGACCCGGCGGACTATTCTGCAAGGTTTAGTCTGAATGGGCGATGACTGACAACACTGACAAATTTGTCATGTTCGGCCGGTGAACTGCGTAAATGGTCTTGGGAACCTCATTACTGAGTGAAGGGTTTACTCGCAAAGGCCTGCCGTCCGGCCGGCCGCCAGGAGAACGTGAAATGGTAGTGCAAAAGGGTTTGTTTTCGCATCTGGGCCGCACGGCGATGATCGCCGGCGTTGCCGCGATCGCGCTGACCGCCGTGCCGGGACGGCCTTGGCGGTCAGCCGGCCCGGCTGCGAAGGACAAGGCACAGACAGCGGCGACCAGCGACGCCACCGATTTCAGCGCCCAGCGCCGCTATTATCGCGGTGGTGGTGGTGGGGCGCTGCAGCGGCCGCCGTCGCCATCGTCGGCACCGGGATTGCGATCGCTGCCACCCGAACCGCCGTACTATTACGGCAGTTATGGCTACTACGGCCCGCCCGTCGCCTATTACGGTGGCCCGACCTACTACGGCGGCCCCGGCTACGGCTATGGCTACGGCGGCTACTGTCCCAATGGCGCGCTATCTCGGCGGCTACAACACCCAAGCCTACTGGTAAACGTTCCCTGGTGAGCTAACCCGAATTAACGACAATTTCCTCCGGCCGCTCCCTGGCCGGCGGAAATTTTTTTGCTGCCGTATGTTAACTCGTTGCGGGGCGCTTTAGTCTAAGTTGGCAGCATGAGCTGATTCGCTCGAGCGGCTCTATCAGGCGGTGATCGCGGCCCAGGATCTCGATCCGGCGACGTCGCGCACGGCAAGACTGTTCCAGCGTGGGCCATCCAAGATGGCCAAGAAACTCGCCGAGGAAGCCATCGAGGTCGTGATCGATGCCGTGAATGGCGACGGTCAGGCCGTCATCCGCGAGAGTGCCGATCTGCTCTACAATTTGACCGTGCTCTGGGCCGCGGCAGGCGTCCGCCCAGCCGACGTCTGGCGCGAGATGGAGAAGCGCGAGCATCTGCTCGGCATCGCGGAAAAGATGCCGAAAGCGTCGGTAAAGATGCCCAATCCCCGAGCAGGCGATGCGGCCAGCCGCTGCCGAGGCGACGGCATCGCGGCCCGGCGAATTGTCGCGCTGGAAGGCCGCTCGGCTGCGAAAGCGGCACTGAACTCCCTCGATTTTCCGCAAACCCCGGCATGGACAAATCCGCGCCATGATGGTTCATGCGGCCATGCTGAAACGAACCTACGACTGGTGCATCGCCGCCGCCGACAAGCCCTACGCGCTCTGGATTATGGCCGCGGTCTCGTTCGCGGAAAGCTCGTTCTTCCCGATCCCGCCCGACGTGATGCTGCTGCCGATGTCGCTGGCGCGGCCGCAGCGCGCGTGGTGGTTCGCGACCATCTGCACCATCTCATCCGTCGCCGGCGGTGTGGTCGGCTATGCCATCGGCGCGCTGCTCTACGAACTCGGTCGGGCAGTGGCTCATTCACGTCTATGGTCTCACGACAAGGTCGAGACCTTCCGACCATCCTACGCCGAATGGGGCGCCGTGATCATCCTGCTCAAGGGCCTGACGCCGATCCCCTACAAGCTCGTCACCATCACCTCGGGATTCGCGGGCTACAACATCTGGCTCTTCATCCTGTGCTCGATCGTGGCGCGCGGCGGCCGCTTCTTCGTGCTGGCGGTGCTGCTCAACCGCTACGGCGATTTGATTCGGAGCGAGCTGGAGAAACGGCTGGGCCTGTGGGTGGTGATCGGCGCCGTCGTTCTGGTGCTGGGCTTCGTCATCGCGTTCAAGCTGGTCTAGCGCGGCCATCGGGCTACGCTTCGCGACATGCCCGATCGAGAAGGTCATTGCTCCAGGCTGTTGGGGACGCGGCGCGCGACGCGTGCCCTCGTGCTGACGATGGTGACGATCGTCCCCACGACAGGCTGGCCGCAGGCAGCGCCGCCGCTATCGCTCGGCGTGCAGTCGCCGGCGCAGCAGCCGATGCCGGCCCAGCCCGCGACCAGCGATCGAGCCGGCTCCGCCGCCGCGCGAGGAGAATCCGGGTCTGATCAATGAAATCGGCAAGCTGTTCGAGAAGTCCAAATCGCTGCTGCCATCCCTGAAGAGTCCGGGTGAGGCGATCGACGATCTCAACGCGCGCGCGAAAGGCGCGGGTGAAAGCCTGTCAAGCATCGCAAGGCCTTCGACCATGGTGAGCGGGCGCGCGGCCTGCGTGGTGGCCGTTAACGGCGCGCCCGACTGCAAGACCGGCGCTGACAAGCTCTGCCAGAGCAAGGGCCACAAGGAGGGCACGAGCCTCGACACCGACGCGGCCGAGAAGTGCTCACCGAAAGTGTACGTGCCGGGCTACAAGCGCCAGCCGGGTGACTGCAAGACCGAAAATTACGTAACGCGGGCACTTTGCCAGTAGCGCCAAGACGCAATACTTGACAGTGGAAAGATAGCCTTGTTGGTATGACGCGCGGCATTCCTCGAGCCGCCTCTCGCCTGACCAACCAAAGGATCGTTCCGAATGTCCATGCCCGCCTTGTTCAAGGGCCGCCTGTCGATACCCGTGATCGGGTCGCCGCTGTTCATCATCTCCGTGCCCGATCTCGTCATCGCCCAGTGCAAGGCCGGCGTGGTCGGCTCGTTTCCCTCGCTGAACGCGCGGCCGGCGGCGCTGCTCGACGAGTGGCTCGCGCGGATCACGGAAGAACTCGCCGCTTACGACAGGGCGCATCCGGAACGGCCTTCGGCTCCGTTTGCGGTGAACCAGATCGTTCACAAGTCCAACAACCGTCTCGATCACGACCTTGCAGTCTGCGAGAAGTACAAGGTGCCGATGCTGATCACCTCGCTCGGCGCGCGCGAGGACCTCAACAAGGCGGCGCATGGCTGGGGCGGCATCGTCTTCCACGACGTCATCAACCAGAAATTTGCGCACAAGGCGGTTGAGAAGGGCGCCGACGGCCTGATCCTGGTTGCGGCCGGCGCCGGCGGCCATGCCGGCACGATTTCGCCCTTCGCCTTCGTCGAGGAGACGCGCGCCTGGTTTGACGGCCCGATCGCGCTGTCGGGCGCGATCGCCAACGGCCGCGCGATCCGTGCGGCGCGCATGCTGGGCGCCGACTTTGCCTATATCGGCTCTGCCTTCATCGCCACCACGGAAGCCAACGCGGTCGAGGCCTACAAGGAAATGATCACATCCTCGTCGGCGGACGACATCGTCTATTCGAACCTGTTCACCGGCGTCCACGGCAACTACCTCAAGCCGTCGATCGTCAAGGCCGGCCTCAATCCGGACGATCTGCCGACCTCCGATCCCTCCAAGATGAGCTTCGGCACCGATGCCTCCGGCGAGCGGGCCAAGCCGAAGGCGTGGAAGGAAATCTGGGGCAGCGGCCAGGGCATCGGCGGCATTGGCAAGGTCGTGCCGGCCGCTGATATGATCGCGCGGTTCAAGAAGGAATATGACGAGGCGGTCGACCCCCCGCTCTGACGCGGGGAGCAACCTCGTCGGCGCGGCGGAGGATGCGAGTGATGCCATTGGGACAGGATCTCGGCGGACATGTCGCGCTGGTGACGGGCGCATCCCGCGGCATCGGCGCGGCGATTGCGCTTGGTCTGGCTGAGGCCGGCGCTGCGGTCGCGGTGAATTATCGCGAGCGCGCCGGCGATGCCGAGGCTATCGTTGCCAGCATCCAGGCCGGCGGCGGCCGGGCAATCGCGGTCGCAGCCGACGTCTCGCAGGCCGCTTCCGTCAAGGAGATGGTCGAACAGGTCGCGGCGGCGCTCGGTCCGGTCGACATTCTCGTCAACAATGCCGGCGTCGCCATCGTGCGCGGCATCGATGACCTCACCGAAGACGATTTCGACCGCACCATCGCGGTCAATCTGAAATCGGCGTTCCTGTGCACGCAGGCGGTGCTGCCGGCGATGCGGGCGCGCAAATGGGGCCGCATCGTCAACATCTCGTCGGGTGCGGCGCGTGGCGCCGGGGCTATCGGCGTGCATTACAACGCCTCCAAGGCCGGCATGGAGGGGCTGACGCGCGGCTATGCTGCGCGCCTCGTCAAGGAAGGCATCACCGTAAATGCCGTGGCGCCGTCGCTGATCGAAACCGACATGATGCGGGGCCGTACCGATCTGGCGCGCAACATCCCGCTCGGCCGCATGGGTCAGGCCGGCGAAGTGGCGCAGGCGGTCGTGATGGTGCTCGGCAACAGCTACATGACCGGACAGACCATCATGCTCAACGGAGGCATGGCGTTCATTTGAGCCGCCACCGCGGCGAGCCCCTTGCGGGTGGCGTAACGTGGCCGGCCAGCCGCTGCCTCGACTTTTCCGTGCCAAACGGGCAAGAAGCGGCTGTTTTCATCCCAGAGGATTCCTCATTCATGGATGCCATCTTTCGCGTTGACGGCAACGACGTCGTCACCAGCCCTTTTGCGGCGGGGCCCTGGGACCCGCGCATGCAGCACGGTTCGCCGCCGGCGGCGCTGGCGGTCTGGGCGGCAGAGAAGATCGCGACGCCGGTTCCGATGCGGGTCGCGCGCGTCAGCGTCGATCTGATGCGCCCGGTCCCGGTGGCGCCGCTTGCGATCGAGAGCGAAGTGCTGCGCGAGGGACGCAAGATCCAGCTGTGCGCGGTCAGGCTGCTGGCGGCCGGCGTCGTTGTGGTCAGCGCCACCGTGCTGAAGATCAAGCAGCAGGCCAACGAACTGCCGCCGGAGGCTGCGATCCTGCCGGTCGAGCTTCCCGGCCCGGATCAATCGCTCGTCGAGCCCGCCGACTTCTCCTCCAGTCCGTTCGTGACCGGCATGTCGCTGCGCGCGGCGCGCGGCCGCTTCGGCATGCCGGGCCCCGGCGCGATCTGGTATCGCGTCGACCGGCCGATCGTCGAAGGCGCGCCGGTTTCACAGGCGATGCGCGCGATGGCGGCGGCGGATTTCTGCAACGGCACTGCGCCTGTGCTGGATTTCAGGCAATGGACGTTTCTCAACGCCGACCTGACCGTCAATTTCGCGCGGCAGCCGGTCGGCGACTGGATCCTGGTCGATGCCGAATCCTGGATCGGTCCCGACGGCGCGGGGCTGGCGATGGCGCGGCTGGCCGACGCGCGCGGCTATTTCGGCCGCGCGGTACAGAGCCTGGTGATCGAGAAGCGATAGAATTGCTTCGGTTCTGATTCAATTTGGAACCGAAGCTCCAGCCAGAACCGAAGCTTTCGGATCATTCGAGCTCGAGCGGTTGGAAACGCCCGCTCTCATCGAGCGCGGTGCCCCATACCTTGTTCGAGGCTTGATGCTCGGAGCGGCCAAACCCGAGTTGGGTGCCGAGGCCGAGGTCGAGATTGCGCGTGTTCTCGAGCGTGTCGATCAGCCTTTCCGTATCCAACTGGGGACCGGTCTTCCTGATCGCCTGGATCAGCACGTTGGCGGCGACATAGCCCTCGAGCGAGACGTAGTCGGGCGCTTCGCCGGGGAAATATTTGGCGAGCGCATTCTTGTATTCCAGCACCGCCGACGAATAGCCCGACACCGCCGGCACCACCTGGGTCACGATGACCCCGTTGGTGTAGCGCGCGCCCAGCAACTTCAGTTCCTCGGCAAGCGCCGTGGAGCCGACGAAGGAGACGTTGCTGTAGATCATGCCGGGATAGAGGTCGCGCGTCTTCTCGATGAACTTTGCCGCGGCCCGGTAGGTGGCCACCATGACGATCGCCTTGATCGGCGTCTTCTGCGCCTTCAACTCGTTGACTGCAGCGTCCACGTCGAGAGTGTTTCGCGCGTAGTTGAGCCGAAGGATGGCGCTGTCGTTCACGCCCATGGTGCGAAACGCCTTTGCCACTCCCGCAAATCCGGCGTCACCGTACGAATCCTGCTGCGCGAAGACGGCGATCTGCCGCGGCTGCAGCCGGCGTATCTTCACCAGATATCGAACGACGGCGTCGGTTTCCTGAACATAGCTGGCGCGATAGTTGAAGACGTAACGGTCCGGCGGATCGTTGCGCAGGATGTTGGCGCCGGTGAAGGCGCCGAAAAACAGCATCTTGCGCTCGAGCGAGTAGGGTACCGCCACCGCCGCGGTCGGCGTGCCGACATTGCCGATGATGCCGAATACCTGGTCCTTTTCGTAGAGCTGCTTCATCGCCTCGACGGTGCGCGAAGGCTCGTAGCCGTCGTCGGCGGCGTACAGCTTGAGCATCCGCCCTTCGACGCCGCCGGAATCGTTGATGCGGTTGAAGGCGGTGTCGATCCCAAGCTTCATCTGGCGTCCGAGTTCCCGGGCCGAACCGGAGAACGGAGCCGCGATGCCGAACCGGATTTCCTTGTCGGTGACGCCGCGCGGCTGCGGTCCGGTTGGGACAGTGGCTGTCGGAGCGGTTGCTGCGTTTGCGGGCGTCGCCGCATTCGCCGCTGTCGCCGCCGCCGCGCTGGACGGACCGATGACGCTGGACAGGCTCGGCCCCGCGATCGAGCGCTCGAGATCGGCCATCTGACGGTCGGCCCGGATGCAATCGATCTTGCCCGATGTCACCGCGCCACGCCCGTCGGCCATGCTGCGGTCGAACGTTTGCGTGAGGTCGGAACGCTCGGCCTCGTTTGAGGAGGCTTCCCGGATCACCTGCGTGAACTTGTCGATGATGGTCTGGATGCGCGGACGCGCGATGTCGCGGCAGGCTTGCGCCGATCCGATCACGGGTCCGACGCGGCTGGCGAGGTCGCGCACGATGTCGAGTTCACCGGCCGCGCGGGCGCTGCCCGCCATGCCGACAAGCAGGGTCGCAGCCAACAAGGCGATGCGGGGCGAGGTCATGCCAAATCTCCTGGAGAACGAGATCACGGCAAGGAGGTTCTCAGGCATTGTCATGCCCTCCTTCCGGATCATGGGTTGGTGCGCTGTGGCGTCGCCGGATTTGGCTTGTCCTGCCACTGCATGAATTGCTTGAGCATTTGTCCCGACTGCTCGGAAGATGCCGAAGCGCCAGGCTGGCCGGAGGCGAGAATGGCCTGGAACTCGCTGATTGCCGGCTTCGGCGCAGCTTCCTTTGTCTGGAACGCCGCCCTGAGCGACTGCGCTACGCTGGAAAACGCCGAGGGCTCGGCGTCGCCCGGCCGGGAGCCGGGCACGACGACGACGAAGAACAGCGCGACGGCTGCCGAGACGCCGACGGCGGCGGCAAAGCGCGCTGCGATGGTCCAGATCGCCCGTTTCGAATTCGGACTCGGGTTCGCGCATGATCTCGGGATCGAGCGGATGGCGCAACGCGTCCGATACGGCGCTCTCGAGCTGGTTGTCGAAAGTCGTCGCAGGCACGAAGGAGCCATCCGGGCTGCCGTCGCGCATCGAGGCCGATCGCTCACGCAACCAGCGCGGTGCGTAGTACAGGGGGTCGCGGGGATTGAGATGATCCTGCTCACTGACGCTACTCATACGCTTACTCCTCATGGCACTTGACTGGTTAGCTGGCTGCACGACCTCGGGAACGGCTTTGGACGTCTTGACTGCGAGCGCCGGGCGCTGAAGTCGCCGTGCGGAAGATGCTGCATTCGCTCCGGATCGCTCGATGGGCTTGGCCGGGCGATTTGAATCAAGTTGCTGCGTGTCGCGGTCGCTACCAGCGATCTCTGCCAGCGAGTTGATATCTCGCGTCCACCCATTCCGCGCTTCCACTGCCTCATCCCCTCGGCAAATGTCCGCCGACCCGAAAATTTTTTGATCCTGCCCGGGCGCCCGCCCTTGCAGCATCACCTCGTTTTGATGGAACCGCGCGGGGACTATTTTTGGTCCAAACCTTGACAAAAGTAAGTTGAGGTATTGGCGGGGAACCAATTACCATCGGCGCCACAAGGCTTGGCGCATCGACGTTGTGCGCATTTGCCCGTCCGCGCCGATCGAAAATAGCCACAAATACGCCGGATTTGCTGCAGCTATCGCTGCTTTTTTCCGACCGCCGCCCATGGTCGCGCGTTAACAACTCGTTAACCAAGTTGGCCGATGGGTTAACCATTCAATAAGAGTGGCGAGTCGAACAACATGGACGTCCGAGCCGATCCCACGCGTCAATTGGTCCGGCTGCGCGGCCGCTCCTATGTCGCGTTCGTGTTCAGCCCGGTCGTGCCGATCGTGGAATGGCTCGCCGAGATCGACGCGACGCTGGCGCGCTCGCCGGGCTATTTCGTCGGCAAGCCGATCGTGCTCGATCTCGCGGCGGTCGATCTGAGCAGCGGCGCCATCACCCATCTCGTCGGCAGCCTGAACGAGCGCAGCATCCGTGTGCTCGGCATCGAGGGCGTCGATGAAGAGCGTCTCGCTCCGAACCTGCCGCCGCTTCTGACCGGCGGTCGCGCCTGTGTCATCACGCGCAGTGAGCCGATACAGAAGCCCGAGCCCGAAGCAAGGCCGAAGCCGACATCATTGCTGCTCGAAAGTCCGGTGCGTTCCGGGCAATCGATCGTCTTCACCGACGGTGACGTGACGGTGCTCGGTTCGGTCGGGTCGGGCGCGGAGATCGTCGCCGGCGGATCGATCCACGTCTACGGCACGCTTCGCGGCCGCGCGATGGCCGGCGTCAACGGCAATTCGTCGGCGCGGATCTATTGCCAGAAGATCGAGGCGGAGTTGCTCGCCATCGATGGCTACTACCAGACTGCAGAAGAAATCGACGTGTCGCTCCGCAACCGTCCGGCGCAAGCCTGGCTGCAGGGCGACACCATGAAAATTACCCCGTTGAATTAGTCGACTAAGGAGATCAGCAATGGCCAAGGTCCTGGTCGTTACCTCAGGCAAGGGTGGCGTCGGAAAAACTACCACGACAGCCGCGCTCGGTGCGGCGCTCGCGCAAGCCGGGCAAAGCGTCGTCGTAGTCGATTTCGACGTCGGCCTGCGTAACCTCGACCTGGTGATGGGCGCCGAACGCCGCGTGGTGTTCGACCTCATCAATGTGGTGCAGGGCGTCGCCAAGCTCCCGCAGGCCCTGATCCGCGACAAGCGGCTCGATAATCTGTGGCTGCTGCCGGCCTCGCAGACACGGGACAAGGACGCGCTGACCGATGAAGGCGTCGGCCGCGTCGTCGAGGAACTCAGGACCCGGTTCGACTGGATCCTGTGCGACAGTCCGGCCGGCATCGAGCGCGGCGCGACGTTGGCGATGCGCTACGCGGACGAAGCCGTCATCGTCACCAATCCCGAAGTCTCCTCGGTACGAGACTCCGACCGCATCATCGGCATGCTCAATTCGAAGACCGTGCGGGCCGAGCGCGGCGAGCGCGTCGAGAAGCATGTGCTGATCACCCGCTACGATGCGGCTCGCGCGGCGCGCGGCGAGATGCTTTCGATCGACGACATCCTCGAAATCCTCGCTACCCCGCTGCTCGGCATCATTCCGGAGAGCCAGGACGTGCTCAAGGCCTCGAACGTCGGCACGCCGGTGACGCTGAACAACGCCGAAAGTCCGCCCGCACGCGCCTATATCGACGCGTCGCGCCGGTTGATGGGCGAGGAAGTCGCCATGATCGTGCCGTCCGAGCGCAAGGGATTCATGAACCGGCTGTTGGGACGGAGGGCTGCATGAGCATGAATCTGCTGCGGCTGTTCGGCGGCCGCAATGCATCTGCGCCCGTCGCCCGGGAGCGGTTGCAGATTCTGCTGGCGCATGAGCGTGGGCTGCTCGGCCAGTCCGACCTGCTGGCCACACTGCGGGAGGAGATCCTCGCCGTGGTGTCGAAACACGTGGTGCTCGATCCCGACAAGGTCATGGTCAAGCTGGAGCGTGGCAAGACCGTCTCGACGCTGGAGGTCGACATCGAGGTTCCGAACAGCTTCGACAGGTCGACGCACGCCGGCGAAAGACGGATGGCCGGCTGACCGCGAGCGCGGCGCCGGCCTGCCGCAAAAGCCGGTTCCCGTGCACGGGAACCGTCCCGAGGGTTCGGGACTTATAACCCCCTGAAGGGGGTATGATGAGTATGGCCGAACCAACAGCCGGAAAAGCCAGGAGCGGAATTTCCGGACTGGACGATATCCTGTCGGGCGGATTTACCCGGGAGCACGTATTTCTCGTCGAAGGTGCTCCAGGAACCGGCAAAACGACCATAGCGCTGCAGTTCTTGCTGGAGGGCGCACGGTCGGGGAAAAAGGTCTCTACATCACCCTGTCGGAAACCGAGCGCGAGCTGCGCGACGGCGCGGCATCGCACGGCTGGACGCTTGACGACGGCGATCGAAGTCTTCGAGCTGGTGCCGCCCGAAAGCCTGCTCGACGCCGAACAGCAGCAGAGCCTGCTCTACTCGTCGGATCTCGAACTCGGCGAAACCACCCGGCAGATCTTCGAAGCCGTCGAGCGGGCGCGAGCCGAGCCGCGTCGTGCTGGACAGCCTGTCGGAGATCCGGCTGCTGGCGCAGAGCTCGCTGCGCTACCGGCGGCAGATCCTGGCGCTGAAGCACTATCTTTGCGAAGTACGGCACGACGGTTCTGCTGCTGGACGACCTGACCGCCGACATCGCTCGACAAGACCGTGCACAGCGTTGCGCACGGCGTGATCCGTCTCGAGGAGCTGGCTCCGGCCTATGGCGCCGAACGGCGGCGCCTGCGCGTCATCAAGTATCGTGGCGGAAATTCCGCGGCGGCTATCACGACTTCACCATCACGACCGGCGGGTTGGACATATTCCCGCGGCTGGTGGCCGTCGGAATCCGCACCACTGCGGTCGAGCGGACAGATGTCGAGCGGCATCGCCGAACTCGACGCGCTGCTGGGCGGCGGCAGTCGAGCTGGGGTCGAGCACGCTGATCCTCGGTCCGGCCGGCACCGGCAAATCGCTGCTCGCGCTGCAGTTCGCCTGCGCAGCCGTCGCGCGCGGTGAAAAGGCCGCGCTGTTCGTTTTCGACGAGGAGCTTGGGCTGCTGTTCGAGCGCGCCAAGGGCCTCGGCATCGACCTCGAAGCGATGCAGCGCCGGGGAGACCTCTTCATCGAACAGGTCGACGCCGCCGAACTCTCGCCCGGCGAATTTGCCCACCGGGTTCGCCGCCGCATCGATGAGGATCAGATCAAGACCGTGGTGATCGACAGTCTCAACGGCTATCAGGCGGCGATGCCCGAGGAAAACTCGCTGATCCTGCACATGCACGAACTGCTGCAGTATCTCAATCGTCAGCGGCGCAGCGACCTTCCTGACGGTGGCTCAGCACGGGCTGGTCGGAGACATGAAGACGCCGGTCGACGTCACCTATCTCGCCGACACCGTGATCCTGCTGCGCTACTTCGAGGCGCTCGGCCTGGTTCGGCGCGCGATTTCGGTCATCAAGAAACGTACCGGCGCCCATGAAGCGACGATACGGGAGTATCGCATCGATCGCCGCGGCCTGACGATCGGCGCACCGCTCGACGAATTCCAGGGCGTGCTGCGCGGTGTTCCGGTCTACGTCGGCGGGAGCTCGCCATTGCTGGAAGAGCCGGCGTGAAGTCCGGGCCTTCTTCCGAGCGGGCTGTCATCCTTGCGCCGCGCGGGCGCGATGCGTCCGTTGCCGCGGCGCTGATTGCGGAAGCCGGGCACCACGCCAATGTCTGCGCCGATCTCGCCGTGCTTGTGCGCGAGGTGCAGGGCGGTGCGGGCCTCGCTGTGATCGCCGACGAGGCGATCAAGACCGCCGATCTGCGCGGGCTGGTGAACTGGCTGAACGGCCAGCCGCCATGGTCGGATTTTCCGATCGTGCTGCTGACGCATCAGGGCGGCGGTCCCGAGCGCAACCCGGACGCTGCGCGGCTCGGCCAGTTGCTCGGAAACGTCACGTTCCTCGAACGCCCGTTCCATCCCACCACGCTGGTCAGCATCGTCGGCTCCGCCGTCAGGGGCCGGCGTCGCCAGTACCAGGCCCGCGCCATCCTGGAGCAGCTGGCCGCCGAGCGCACCACGCTCGCGGATCTGACCGCGACGCTCGAACAGCGCGTCGAGCAGCGTACCGCCGACCTGATGAAGGAGGTCGCCGCCCGCGAGCGCGCGCAGGAGCAGTTGCGGCAGGCGCAGAAGATGGAGACCATCGGCCAGCTTACCGGCGGCGTCGCGCACGACTTCAACAACCTGCTGATGGCCGTGATGGGCAATCTCGATCTGCTGCGCAAGCGCCTGCCCGCCGATCCGCGTCTGCATCGGCTGGTCGAGGGCGCGCTGCAGGGCGCCGAGCGCGGCGCATCGCTTACGCAACGGCTGCTCGCCTTTGCGCGCCAGCAGGACCTGCGCGCGGTGTCGGTCGATCTGCGCGCCCTGATCCAGGGCATGGGCAATCTGCTCGAGCGTTCGCTCGGGCCGCGCATCGCGTTGCGGTTCGATCTGCCCGAGGGGCTGCCGCCGGCGCGGATCGACGCCAACCAGCTCGAACTTGCGATTCTCAATCTCGCGATCAACGCGCGCGACGCCATGCCGGACGGCGGGTCGATCGACATCAGGGTCGCCGAGCACAAGGTCGGCGCCGAGGCGGCGCTGAAACCCGGCACCTATCTCAAGCTGTCCGTGATCGACGACGGCGCCGGCATGACGCCGGACATCCTGAAGCGGGCGATCGAGCCGTTCTTCTCGTCGAAACCGCTCGGCAAGGGCACAGGCCTTGGCCTTTCGATGGTGCACGGCCTCGTCGTTCAGCTTGGCGGCTCGCTCGAACTGTCCAGCACCGTGGGCAAGGGCACTGCGGTCACCATGGTGCTGCCGATCGCGACGTCGGCGCCCGAAGTCGAGGCACCTGCGCTGCCGGCACAGCAGGTCCGGCGTTCGGCGGTGATCCTGTTCGTCGACGACGATCCCCTGATCGCGATGTCGACCACGGAGATGCTGGAAGATCTCGGCCATCGGGTGATCGGCGCGAACTGCGCGATGCATGCGCTCGATATCCTCAAGAGCGATCAGCCGATCGACCTGATGGTCACCGATCACGTCATGCCGGGCATGACCGGCATCGAACTTGCGGCCGCCTCGCGCGAGGTGCGGCCATCGCTGCCGATCCTGCTCGCCACCGGCTACGCCGAGCTGCCGGAGGGGGCGCAGATCGATCTACCGCGCCTGGCGAAGCCGTATCACCAGGACCAGTTGCGCGACCGGCTCGACCAGTTGCTGGCGTAGCGCTATCCCACCATGCGGTCGCGGCCGGTCCAGAAGCCCGCCTTCAGCACCTTCTTGTCGACCTTGCCGACGCCGGTCATCGGCAGCTCCTTGACGAACTGGATCTGCTTGGGCGCATGCGCCGAGCCTTTCTTCGCCTTCACGAGATTGATCAGTTCGTCGGCATTCGGCCGCGACCCTTCGCGTGCGACCACGACCGCGGTGACGGCCTCGCCCCATTTGTCGTCGGGGACCCCGACCACGGCAACCATCGCGACGTCCGCATGCTGCGACAGCACGTCCTCGACCTCGCGCGGAAAGATGTTGAAGCCGCCGGAGACGATCATGTCCTTCTTGCGGTCGAGGATGAACATGTAGCCGCGATCGTCCTTGCGCGCGACGTCGCCGGTGTGCAGCCAGCCGCTCTTCAGCGTCTCGGCGGTGATGTCCGGCCGCTTCCAGTATTCGGCCATCACGTGGCTGGCGCGCACGCAGATTTCGCCGGCATCGCCGGTCGCGACCTCCTGGTCTTCATTGTCGAGGATCTTGACCTGGCAGGCGGCGATCGGGAATCCGCACGACAAGAGCAGCTCCGGCCTTTTCGGGTCGTGATCGGCCTTGCGCAGCACCGATACCGGATAGCATTCGGTCTGGCCGTAGAGCTGCGAGAACACCGGCCCGATCCGCGCGATGCCATCGACCAGCCGGCTCGGCGACATTGCTGAAGCGCCGTAGAGCAGCAGTTCGAGCGAGGAGAGGTCGGTCTTGTCGAGCGCGGGATGATCAAGCATAACGTAGATCATCGTCGGCACCAGCAGGGTGAAGTTGATGCGCTCGCGATCAATGGTCTTGAGCACGGCTTCGGGGTCAAAACCTTTCAGCATGTGCACGGTGCCGCCGCGCATCAGCGTCGGCAGCACTTTTGTCCCCGCGACATGACTGATCGGCGCCACCGTGAGGTAGCGCGGGGTTTCCGGAATTTCGAAATCGGCCAGGATCGCGTTGGTGGAACCGCCGAGTTCGCGATTATGGCGCAGAGCGCCCTTGGATTTGCCGGTCGTGCCGCCGGTGTAGTTCAGCGTCGCGATATCGTCCAGGCGGGCGAAACTGCGCGCGGTGGCGCTGCCTGCGCTTTCGATCGCCTGCAGCAGATCGGCCGCGTAATCGGCCGGGCCGAGCGTGAAGACGGTTTTCAGGCTTGATGCCCTGGCCGCAAGTTCGCCGCCGCGATCGCGGAATGTGATGCCGTCGACCACCAGCATCTGTGCTTCGGAATCGTCCAGTTGAAAGAGCTGGTCGTCGAGCGAACCCAGCGGATGCAGCCAGGTGATCGCCAGCCGCGACAGTTGCGCGGCGATGCCGGCGCACCAGGTGTCGGCGCGGTTGGCGGTCAGGAAGGCGACGCGTGTACCGGGCGCAAAGCCAAGCCGCATGAATACGGCCTGCATGCGCCCAATCATGTCGGTTGCGCCCTGGTAGGTGATCGAGCCGCCTGGCCAGCTGAACGCCGTGCGCTCCGGGTAGCGCGCGAGCGCTCGCAAGGTCTGTTCGCACGTCGCAGGAAACGCATAGAGCGGATTGCTCATCATTCTACTCCCACCCGTTTTGTAATTGGCCTTCGCCCGTGCCAATGTTCAATGAACGCTAGCACAACGGGAAAGCTGCTCAAGCCGGCATGATGCAACCAACCGATACCCTCTCGCGCTTTCGCGACCGCCTCGGCCTGCCATTGATCGCAGCGCCGATGTTTCTGGTCTCCGGCATCGAACTGGTGGTAGCCGCGTGCCGCAATGGCGTGATCGGCTCGTTTCCCACGGTGAATTGCCGCAGCCCCGCACAGCTCGACGCATGGCTGGCGGAGATCGATAACCGGCTGCAGGCGCATGCGAATGCAAGCGGCGACGCCGCCGCGCCGGTCTGCGCCAATTTGATCGTGCATCGCTCCAATGCGCGGCTGGAGCAAGATCTGCAGGTATTGCTGCGGCACAGCCCGGAGATGGTCATCACCTCGGTCGGATCGCCGGCCCCGGTGCTTCAACCGTTGCACGATGCCGGCGCGATGGTGTTCGCCGACGTCGCCTCGATCCGCCACGCCGAACGCGCGGTGGCTGCCGGCGCCGACGGGCTGGTGCTGCTGACCGCAGGGGCGGGTGGCCAGACCGGCTGGCTCAATCCCTTCGCGTTCGTGCGGGCGGTGCGAGCGTTCTTTGACGGGCCGATCGTGCTGGCCGGCGGCATCACCGACGGCCATGCGATTCGCGCCGCGCAGGCGCTCGGCTGCGACCTTGCCTATATGGGTACCAAGTTCATCGCCACGCGCGAAAGCATGGCCGATGCGCGCTACAAGGAAATGCTGGTCACGAGCAGCGCCGACGACATCCTGCTCACCAGGGCTTTCACCGGCCTGCAGACCAACATGCTGCGGCCGTCGATCGAGGCCGCCGGCCTCGACCCGGACCACCTTCCCGAACGTGGCGCGATCGACATCGGCAAGGATATCGACATCGGCGCGCGCGAGAACCGTCCCAGGCGCTGGAAGGATATCTGGAGTGCAGGGCATTCCGTTTCGGGGGTGAGCGAGTTGCTCTCCGTCGACGACATGGTCGCGCGCACTGTGGCGGAGTATCGGGATGCCGATTTGCGTTTGCGATAGCGGCGCTAGCGCACGATCCGCCCGAGGATGCGCGCGGCGCGGTCGATCTCCTTTTCATTCCAGGCGGCGAAGCCGAGAAAGAGGCCCTGTTCGCTGGTCCGGTGATACAGCATGGTCGACAGCGGCCGGCTGACGACGCCGGCCTCGAGCAGCCGCGCCGCCAGCTCCTGGTCGCCGGTCGAAGGGGCGCATCTTGCCAGCAATTGCATGCCGCCGGCCGGGGCTTCGACGCTGAGCCGGCTGCCAGCTTCAGCGGCCAGGGCCTGCAGCATGCGGTCGCGCCGTCCCTTGTAGAGCCGCGTCATCCGCCTGATGTGCCCGAGATAGGCGCCGGCGCCGATGAATTCGGCCAGCGCTTCCTGCATGACAATAGAGGTCAGCAGGCCCATGTGGCGCTGCGCGCGCTCGAAAATGTCGATCAGCGCTTCCGGCACCACGACATAGCCGAAGCGGATGTCGGCATAGGTCGCCTTCGAAAACGTGCCGAGATAAAGCACGCGCGGTGCCGCCGCGAGGCCCTGCAGCGCCGCCACCGGGCGGGCCTCATAGTGGAATTCGCCGTCATAGTCGTCCTCGATGATGCAGGCGCCGCTCGCGTCCGCGTAGCGAAGCAATTCGAGACGCCGGCCGACCGGCATCAGCCGTCCGGTCGGATACTGATGCGACGGCGTGACGAAGATCAGCCGCGGCGTGTCCTTTCGCGCGCCGATCGTCATGCCGTGTTCGTCGAGCGGTATGGCGGAAACGACGGCGCCCGCGGCCCGCAGCGCGACATGCGCTCCGCCATAGCCGGGGCTTTCGATCCAGGCGTGATCGCCCCGCTCGAGCAGCGCGGCGGCAATCAGCGCGAGACCGGATTGCGCAGTCGGGACGATCAGGATCTGGTCCGGCTTTGCCTTGATCCCGCGATGAACCGCGAGATGTCCGAGCAGTGCTTGCTGCAGCGGTACGTGATTGATCGCGCGGTCGCGGCGCTGGGGAGCGCTCCGCGCCGCGCGCCGCAGGCATCGGCTCCACAGATCGTGCGGAAACTCGCGCTCGTCCGACAGTCCCGGCTGAAACGGCCGCGGCCGCCCGACATGGATCGGCGGCCAGTTGCTCCGCGGCAGGCTGCGTGCCCAGGCCGACAGGCCGATCGGCGTGCCGCCAGCGCGGCTGCTACGCGACGGCATCGTGCGGCGGTCGAGCGACAGACCCGCGGCTACCGTTGGCCTGCGTCCGGCGGAAAGCGTGACGTAGCCTTCCGCGGCCAGTTGCTCGATCGCAAAGCTCACGGTGTTGCGCGACAGATCGAGCATTTGCGCGAGCTGACGGCTCGACGGCAGGCGCTGACCGGGCGTGAGGCGGCCCTTGGTGATCAGGTGTCGCAGCTGGTCGGCGAGCTGGCGCGTCAGCGTCTCGCCGCCGTTGCGCGACAGGTCAAGCATTCCGGGCAGCAGATCGTTCATAACTGGCCTCATCATTTTGCCAGGACTGGTTCTTTCATTAGAGCCAGTTGAAAGGCTAGGCAATCTGGCAGGATCAGCGTGGACGCATTCGGCATGGCCAGCGAACTTTCAACCCGCGGCGCGGCGGCGCTGCTTGCTGGCGTCGTGCTCGCGTGGGGCGTGAACTGGCCGGTGACGAAGTTGATCGTGCAGGACGTGCCGCCGCTATGGGCGACCGCGTTTCGCTGCATGATCGCTGCGGCGACGCTGGCGCCGATGCTGTGGGCGCAGGGAGCTTTCATCGTCCCCAGGCGCGGCGATCTGCCGGTGGTGTTCTGCACGTCGATCCTGCATCTGACGGCGTTCTCGGCCCTGATCGCCGCGGGGCTGCAATTCGTGCCGGCGGGCAGGGCCATCGTGCTCGGCTATACGACCCCGCTGTGGGTCGCGATCGGCGCGGCGATCTTTCTGTCGGAGCACATCACGCGCCGCCGCGCGCTCGGGATCGTGCTTGGGCTGGCGGGCCTCGCCGTCATTTTCAATCCGCAGACGCTGGACTGGGGCGATGGCAACGCGCTGTACGGCAGCGGACTCGATTCTCATTGCGGCGATCTGCTGGGCCGGCAATATCGTCTATGTCAGGGCGCACCGATGGATCTCGACGCCGTTTCAACTCGTGTTCTGGCAGGTATTGCTGGCCGCGGTGCTGCTCGCGGTCATGGCCTGCATCGTGGAAGGCGCGCCGCGCATCATGTGGACCGGGCGTCTTTCCGCGCTGCTGCTGTTCAGCGGTATCGTCTGCACGGCGTTCGCCAACTGGGCGATGACGATGGTCAACCGAAGCCTGCCCGCCGTCACCACCTCGCTCTGCCTGCTGGCGACGCCGCTGCTCGGCATCTTCAGTGCCACCGCGATATTGAACGAACCGCTGGAGCCGTCGCTGTTCGTCGCGATGACCTTGATCATCGGCGGCATCGCGCTCGGCACGATCGGCGGCAACTCGCTGCGGGCCAAAGCGGCCTAGTTCGCGACGAAATACCAGTCCGTGTCGTAGCGGACGAGCATGCTCGGTGGCTTGTCCTCGAACTCGAAGAATTTTGCGGGATCGCCGCCCGGCGGCACGTGCAGGAAGCCGGTGAAACTGTGCTTGAGGCCGCGCGTGGTCAAAAACAGCACGTAGCTGCCTTCGCCAACCGTCTCGACGACGATGTCGTTACCACCCGCGGAAACGTTGGGTTCGCGCTCGCCTAGCGCGATCAAATTCGGATTGTAGTCCACGTTCGGCTTGAGTTCGCCGGCCTCGACCCGCGCCACGATCCGCTCGCGGTTCTGCCGGTGCCAGTTGAAATTCTGCTGCAGGGCGATCTGCTGCAGCGGCGCGTAGACGAGGACCGCAAGCGTCAGCGCGTAGATCAGGAAGGGAAGGGCGAACCTCACGCCATCCTGCCGGATGCGAACCAGCAAGGTCAGGGACCACAGGGCACAGCCGCAGAACGCCAGCGCCACCAGCGGAACGACGCCGAGCAGGACGAAGGCGGAAGGCCAGTCCGCCATCGACAATTCGAATGTCGCGATCGAAAGCGTGATGGCCGAGACCAGCATCGCTGCCACGAGCGCGGCACGGACCGGCGGCCGGGTCGGGGAAGCCGTCGTCGTCAGGGGTGTCGATCCCGCCATGCCGGGCTGTTCCGCTCCGCCGTCTGCCGCGGTTCCCGGTGCTCTTAACGCGCCGTTAACCACGTTCGCCCCAACAATAGCCCCCGAGGATGGTCCGCCGCCACGGCCGGGCCGAACCAAGGGGGCGAGAAGTGGATTTCAATCGGTATTCTGCCAAGACCCCGGCGACCATCGAGGAAATCAGGTGGCGGGTGGCCAATGCGCTGGACCGCCATCCGCTCTGCCGGAATGTCGAATTCGATGTCGTCAGCATGCCCCGGACCCGGAAAAGCAACTGGACCGTCAGCCTGCGCTCGGTCGCGCCCGACGCGCTGTGGGAAGCGTCCGAAATTGTCGCCGACATCCAGGAAGCCTATGATCTGGCCGTTGCGGCCTGATTTGGGATATTTTGAACTGATTTCCCCGCTATTTCATGCCCCGTAAAGCCTCTTTCGGCATGGTAAAGCCTTAATTACCATCCAGTTTTGGACCAAGGCACCAAACTTCGGCGGGAATGGAGACCTTGTTGACTAAAGTCATCATGATGGTTGCGTTGACCTGTTTTCTGGTCGTTGGCGCCGCCGCCACCAGTATCTTCATCCAGGACAGCGTACCGGCGGCCTCGCCGGAACTGGCGTCAGTCGCGTCCCTCCCGTCTCCTGTTTCGAACAAGGAAGGCAAGAAGGATCGGCTGGCCGTGGTCAGTTACGCCACCGCGGCCTACGAGCCGCCGCAGGCGACCGCCTCCCTGAGCGAGCCGTTGCGCCAGGCCTACGCCTCGGCCGTCCCCGCCGATATCGGCATGCCCAGGATCATGGCCCCGGACACCGCTGCGCCGCCGAAGCCGAAGGCGGCCGCGAAGCCGCAGCCGCAGAAGAATTACGCGCTGCTGAGCGACATCCAGATCGCCGGCATCAAGGAGCGCCTGAAGCTGTCCGCCGCGCAGGAATCCTACTGGCCGCCGGTGGAGAACGCGCTGCGCGCCGTCGCCCGCAAGATTTCACGCGGGCCGTCAGGCCAATCCGAGTGCGGCTGGCGTGCCGATCGATCCCGACTCTGCAGGAAGTGCAGCAGTTGAAGTCGGCAGCGATGCCGCTGCTGTTCCAGTTGCGTGAAGATCAGAAGAGCGAAGTGCGCTCGCTCGCCCGCATCATCGGCCTGGAAAAAGTCGCCGCGATGATCTGAGCGGATCGTGCGGCGGCGTTGCCGCCGGTTCCGCTCTCGCTGCCATCCGTTGCAGGAACATCACCCCATTCCAGGCGTTGCCGCGTGGAATGAGGGAGACGAGCCATGCGCACATCGACCGCCTATTTCGCGGGGGTGGGAACAGTAGCATTCGCGATCGCCGCCGGTCTTGGCGGCGGATATCTGGCCGCGAACATCGTCAGCCCGCATGAACCAAAATACGGAACCGAGACCAGCCGGATCGAGCGGCGAATGGCTTCACAGCCGATTCCCGTGACGACAGCGCCGTCGGAACCCGTTCCGTATATCCATGCAATGGCGGTGACGGCGCTGGCGCAACCGCAGCGCGCCGAAGCGGCGGTGCAGCCGGCGGCCGCGCCCGCGGAAGAAAAAACGGCCAGCCCCGCGCCCACCGTGCAACCTGCAGTCGCCAGCACTTCGTCGTCCAGACTCGCGTCCTCCAACGCGATGCCGAGTGAGCAGGCAGGCGAAAAATCCGCCGCGCCGCAGGACGCCTTTGCCAGGGCGCGCGACGCCGACGTCAAACGCGCGGCGATTGAGAAACGCCGGGCCGAGCGCCGTCAGCGCTGGGCGGAGAAGCGCCGTGTCCAGCAACCGCGCGAGCAGGAGCTCGACGCGGTCGAGGAGAAGGTCAGGGAAGTCACCGAGCCGCGGCAGGCCTTTGCCGCCGAGCCGGCGAGGATCGTATCGCCCCGGATCGGATTGTTCGACCTGGATTGATCGATCCCCTTTTTACGATTTTCTGGCGGTGCGTGTTGATCGACGTTCTCCAGCGATCATTCAAGGCAGGCGCACCGCGCGGAAAAGGCCTATACGGTGACCTCTCAACGAGGCCCCCGATGCCGAAAGCTTCCCCATCCGTCCCATTTCCCGTGACGCCTGATGACGTCAGGGCCGCGGCTGCCGCGATCCGCGGTTCGGTGCTCGTTACGAAATGCGACCAGAGCCGGACGTTGAGCGAAATCTGCGGCTGCAATATCTGGCTTAAATTCGAGAATCAGCAGTTCACCTCGACCTTCAAGGAACGCGGCGCGCTCAACCGGCTGCTGGCGCTGTCGCCGGACGAGCGGCGGCGCGGCGTGATCGCGATGTCAGCCGGCAATCACGCGCAGGGCGTCGCCTACCACGCCCATCGCCTCGGCATTCCCGCGACCATCGTGATGCCGGTCGGCACGCCGATGGTGAAGGTCGAGAACACGCGGCGACATGGCGCCGAGACCATCGTCTCCGGCGCGACTCTGGAAGAAGCCGGCGAATTCGCCCGCGAACACGGCAAGATGAATAAACTGACCATGATCCATCCCTATGACGATGCCCGGATCATCGCAGGGCAAGGCACCATCGCACCCGAAATGATCGAGGCTGCGCCTGGGCTCGACATGCTGGTGGTCCCGATCGGCGGCGGCGGGCTGATCTCCGGCATGGCGATCGCGGCCAAAGCGCTGAAGCCGGAGTTGCGGATCGTCGGCGTGCAGGCCGAACTCTATCCGTCGATGTACAACGCCATCCGCGGCGCGCAGCTTCCGATGCGCGGCGACACGCTGGCTGAAGGCATCGCCGTCAAGTCACCGGGCCGCATCACCACCGAGATCATCCGCAGTCTCGTCGATGACATCGTGCTTGTCAGCGAAGATCAGATCGAGCGTGCGGTGGCGATGCTGATCGCGATCGAAAAGACCGTGGTCGAGGGTGCCGGCGCTGCGGGGCTCGCCGCGGTGCTGGCGGAGCCGGAGCGTTTTGCGGGACGCAATGTCGGCCTCGTCCTGACCGGCGGCAACATCGACACGCGGCTGATCGCCTCGGTGCTGACCCGCGAACTCGCGCGCGAGGGGCGGCTGACGCAGATCGCCATCGACATCGTCGACCGTCCCGGACAACTGGCCGCCGTCTCGGCGCTGTTGGCCGAAGCCGGCGCCAACATCATCGAGGTCTCGCACCAGCGGACGTTTTCGGATCTCCCCGCCAAGGGCACGCTGCTCGAAGTCGTGATCGAGACCCGCGACCGCGCGCATCTGGACGAGGTGATGAAGAAGCTGGCCGAGGCCGGGTTGACGGCGTGGCTGGCGGGGCGGCGGTGAGGGCGCTCATCGCGTCCTTCTACTCCGCAACGGTCTGCCGTGGCACGGCCTGGTACGCGTCGGCATGTGCCACGGTGGTTCCCGGTTGCTTGGTTCCCGGCAAGATCTCAAAACGAGGGTCGAAGTCCACCATGGTGGCCGCAAGCTTCTGCAACAGGCCTGCATCACCCTGCACGCGCGCGACGCCGGCCGCAATCTGGGCTTCCAGCGTCTTCTGGCCGGCCATCACCTGCTCCAGATCGGAGCGGTTGATTGTCAGCGTAAGGTCCGGCTTGGGAGCCTGAAAGCCCTGGATATTGGTCAGCGTGGCATTCGCCATCTCGACGACGAACTTTTCGCCGTTGTCGGGCGTGACGAGATTGATGGTGAAGCGCAGCCCCTCCGCCTTTCGGCTGTCCATCCGGATGCCGAGGAAGTTCAGGAACAGTTCCGTGGTCATCGCCCGGATCACGTCGGGGCTGCTGGAACTGGCGGCTTCGCCCTGTGGGATTCCGGTTCGCAGTTCGTAGGCGCCCGCGAGGAAGCTGTTGCGCAGGCCGGGGTTCTCCTGCTGATAGCCAAGCTGCTCGAAGACATCGGCCAGCAGGTCTTTCGCCGGCTGGTTCTGCGGCTCGGCCTGCACCAGCTTGTTCAGGATTTCGGTTGCCAGCTTGTACTGTCCATCATCGTGCAGTTGCTGGGCACGCGCCATGATGCGCGATGCTCCGCCCATCATCTCGACATAGAGCGGCGCGGATTCGGACGGCGAAAGCGGAACGAGCGTCGTGGGGTTGCAATCCCAGAAGCCCAGAAAGCGCTGCACCACGCCGCGGCTGTTGTGCTCAGGGGAGCCGTGATAGCCGCGGCAGTACCATTTCTCCTGCAGCCCCTTTGGCACGGTATAGACGTTGTGAACCTCGTTGATGGTCACGCCCTGGTTTGCGAGGTGCAGCACCTGGTTGTTCATGTTGGCATAGAGGTCGCGTTGCCCGCGCAGGACCTCCTGGATGCGGTCGTTGCCCCAGCGTGGCCAGTGGTGGGAGGCGAACATGACGTCGGCCTGCACGCCGAAGCGGTACAGCGCTTCATCGATGTATTTTGACCAGCGCAGCGGGTCGCGCACCGGGGCGCCGCGGAGCGTGTAGATATTGTGCAGCGTGGCGTTGACGTTCTCCGCCATCCACAGCGCCTTCATGCCGGGAATCCAGGTGTTCATCTCGGACGGCGCTTCGGTGTTGGGCGTGTTTTGAAACACCATCGGCACGCCGTCGACCTCGAACTCCTCGATGTCGCGCTCCACGATGCGCGTCGGCGGGATCAGCCCCATGGCTCCGGCAGAAACGCCCTGACCGAGACCCTGGCCGACATAGCCATGCGGAGCGGCCGGGAGCAGCAGGCCATACTGGAAGAACAGCCGCCGGTTCATCGCGTTGCCGGCGTAGACATTCTCCTCGACCGTGTGTCGCAGGAAATCGCGCGGCGCGATGATCGGAATCTTGCCAGAACGCACGTCAGCCTCGGTCACGATGCCGCGGATGCCGCCCCAATGGTCGCCATGATTGTGGGAGTAGATCACGGCCGTGATCGGCAGCCCCTCGCCCCGATGCTTCTGGAACAATTGCCAGGCGGCGCGGGCCACTTCGCCCGTGACCGCTACGTCGAAGACAATCCACCCCGTTCGTCCGCGGACGAAGCTGATCTGCGACAGGTCGAAGCCGCGCACCTGATAGATGCCCGGGATGACCTCGTAGAGTCCGTAATTGTTGTTCAGTCGCGAAATCCGGTGCAGCGATGGATGAATGCTGTCGAATTCTTCCTGCTGGTCGATGAATTTGAATCGCTCCATATCCCATGCGACGTGGCCGGCATCAGCCATGATCTTCATGTCGGGCATCGGGGCGATCAGGCCGCGCTTGTTCTCGTCGAAGTCGCGCGTGTCGGAAAACGGCAAAGTTGCACGCGCCTTCCGCAATGCCTCCACCGTGAATTTTGAAGGCGCCTTGCCCTTGGGGTGAAAATGGCCCTTGAGCGGCGCGGCTCCTTGCGCGCGCGCCGGGCTTTCATCCAGGATCAGATTCCCGGCAACCGCAAAGGCCGCGCCTGCTGCAGGTATCGCCTTGATGACTTCGCGCCTGGTGGACATCTCGTTTCCTTCCCTGTTCGCGGCTTGTTTTCCAAAAAGTCTAGGACCGGAGAGATCCCGGTTCTTGACGTGGATCAAGTTGGGTGATCGCCCGATGGATTCTGTCGCTGGTGCTCGGGGCACTGCGAGCCTCGACATGGATCGGGCTACGTGGGATTGCCGGATTAGATCGAGAGGCAAAGCCGTCGTCTATTCAGTTCTGGCAAACTCGAGTTCTTTTTGACGGTGCCGCTTGATGACCGGCCGACTTGGCCAAAGTGGCACGCGGCGACTCCCCGAACAGGGAACGGTAGTTGACGGCAAAACGTCCCAACTGCACAAAACCGAAATTCAATGCGACAGACGTTATCGTCGTCGAAGGTTCTGCCCTTAGAAGCGCGGTACGCGCCAGCTTCATTCGAAGCAGCCACAGATAGCGGATCGGGCTCATGCCGAGATATTCCTGACAGCAAAGTGTCAGGGTTCGGACGGGAACGCCAAGATCCGCACAGACCTTGAGAAGGTGGGCAGGCTGGTCGCCGTTCAACTCCAGCCACTGCGCAAATCGACGCATGATTTGCCGATGCCGATACCACGCGCGATTGAATCGCTTGTCATCTCCTTCGGAGATGCACGCGATCATACCAAGGGTGAGGTCATGTTCCAGCGACTTCACGACCTCATGGTTGTCAAACACGCGGGGCGAAGACGAAGCCAGCGACACTGCGGTACGATGAAGCGACCTCAGCCGCTGCAGGCATTCCGCGCGAGGCCTTAAATATCTTGCCTCCGACGGGATATTCACGGGCCGGTCGTAAATCAGCCTGGATGCATCGTGGAGATCGGCGGCCGTGAGCGACATGGACGCCCAACTCGAGGGACCCGAACTGCGCTGATACTGCATGGCGCCCGGTGAATAGAAGACGAGGGTATCGGCCGCGACTTCGGTACCTGAATCAAGAATGGTTTGCGTATCGTCGTCGGCAAGGAAAACAATTGGTCGGCGATCAGGGTCGAGGGCGACATGCACCGATCGCGCGACCGCTTCGCTGCCCGATTGGAGCCAGAGGCGGTCCAGATTCACATGGGCGAGCCTGGCCTCGAACGCACCGAACCTGACGGGCACATACGAATTGACGCGCATGGCGCGTAACGCGGCCAGGTAGGCGTCCGGGTCGTTGAAGCTGAATGTGCCGCTCTCTGCCATACCGAACGCCGCAATATGAGAAATGATATCACCATCCGCATTGTCCTCAAATGCCTTGGTGATGAGGCGACGTTGGCGGATCGTCCGTATCCGTCCGCGCGTTAGTGTGTCCGCGAGCTAGTTCACCTGCCGCACGATACCGGCATCGCTGACGTCATAGCCGCCGAGTTCGGCGGCACGGTCGCGCAGGCTCGCCTCGCGCAGGAAGTTGAACAGCGCCTGCGGCCCGGGCATGAAATAGTCGCGCTGCCGCAGCACCAGATCGAAGCGCTCCCAGGCGAGCGGCACGAAGTCGAGCCCGGCCGCCATCGCCACCGCGCGGGTGGCGATGCCGCAATCGATTCGCCCGGTGCGCAGGGCCTGCGCGGTATCAGGCCCGGTCGGAAAGACCGGCTTCGCCAGTTTCAGTTCGTTCAGCCCGATGCCGGCCCGCGACAGCAGGGCCAGGAGCAGCAATTGCGCGCCGGCGCCGGCCGGGCGCTGCGCCATGCGCGCGCCGGTTCGTACGACCGAGGCGATGTCGTGCAGACCGAGCGGATTGCCCGACGCCACCAGAATGCCTTGCTCGCGCCGCGCCAGCGCGATCACGACCGCATCGTGCAGACCCGGCGCATCGGCGACGGCTTCGAGGTTGGCCTTCTCGTCGTCGCCATCGAGGCGATGCAGGTGAATGGCGGCGATCATCACCTCGCCGCGGGTCAGCCGCCGCAGCCCTTCCTCGCTCCCCTCCGGCAGGCTGGCCAGTCCGGAATGACTTTCGCGCAACGCCCATTCCAGCAACGGATCGTGGCTGCCGCCGACGATTGCCGGCGCAACCTGTGCCAGACCTGCAGATGCCACGAGTCCGGCGGAAACCCAGCGGTCGAGCGCGACGCGGGGGAACAGCCAGCGGCCCGTCACCTTGCTGCAGGGCACCTCGCGGGCGGCCACCAGTTCGTAGAGCTTGCGCTCCGAGAGCCGGAGGTACTCCGCCGCTTCCTCTGTCGTCAGGAGTTCTGGCATGTGCACCAATATGCATCTGAATGCAGCTGTTACAGAAATTGACCATATTGGCGGGGTCTGCGCAAGATATGCGCGAAACGGAATTTCCATGCCCAACGACGTATCCGCGCTCCAACTCGTGCTCAGCGGCGATGCCGCGCTGTTCGGAATTGTGCGGCTGTCGCTCTATGTCAGCCTGTGCGCGGTGCTGCTCGCCGCGCTGATCGGCATCCCCTTTGGCGCCTGGATAGCCCTGACCCGATTTCCGGGCCGCCAAGGCGTTATCGTCGTGCTCAACGCGTTGATGGGCCTGCCGCCGGTCGTCGTCGGTCTGGCGGTCTATCTGGCGCTGTCGCGCTCGGGCCCGCTAGGCTCGTTCGGCCTGCTGTTCACGCCGCGCGCCATGATCATTGCGCAGACGGTGCTGGTCGCGCCGATCATCGCCGCGTTGGCGCGCCAGACCATCGAGGATCTCTGGCTCGAATATCGCGATGAACTCACCGCGATGAATATCGGGCCGTTCAGCCGGGTCGCGACGCTGATCTGGGATGCGCGCTTCAGCCTGGTCACGGCGCTCCTGGCTGGCTTCGGCCGCGCGGCCGCGGAGGTCGGCGCCATCATCATCGTCGGCGGCAACATCGAAGGCTTCACCCGCACCATGACGACGGCGATTGCGCTGGAGACCTCGAAGGGGGACCTGCCGCTCGCCGTCGGACTCGGCATCGTGCTGATTGCGATCGTGATCGCCGTCAACGCGCTCGCCTGGACCGCGCGCCGCGCCGGCGAGCGACTGGCTGGATGACCATGCGCGCCCCTGGCGAAGAACTGCCTGTTGTGTTCGACGGCGTCACGGTGAGCGCCGGCGCGGTCACGATTCTCGACGACGTCTCGCTCACGCTCGCGCCGGGCGCGCCGACCGTGCTGATCGGCCCCAACGGCTCGGGCAAGACCACGCTGCTTCGCCTCGCGATGGGGCTGGTGACGCCGTCGCGCGGCCGCATCACCTGGGGCGGACGCGAACATGTCCCGCCGCTCAGGCGCGCGATCGTGTTTCAGCGCCCGGTGATGCTCCGCCGCAGCGCCGCCGCCAATATCCGTTATGCACTGCGAGCCGCCGGTATCGCGCACGCCGAACAGGCGCGCCGCACCGGTGAATTGCTCGACCTGGTCGGTCTCGGACCACTGGCCGACCGCGCCGCGCGAAGATTGTCCGGCGGCGAGCAGCAGCGGTTGGCGCTGGCGCGGGCGCTCGCGCGCGATCCGGCAGTGCTGTTCCTCGACGAGCCGACCGCGAGCCTCGATCCGGTCGCCACCAAGGCGGTCGAGGACATCATCCGCGCCGTCAGCCTGCGCAACATCAAGGTCGTGATGGCGACCCACGATCTTGGCGAGGCGCGGCGACTGGCCGGCGACATCGTCATGCTCCACCGCGGCCGTGTCGTGGAAGCCGGCGCGACCGCGTCGTTCCTCGACGCGCCCAAGACCGCCGAGGCGAGGGCGTTCCTCGCCGGTGAACTGTTAATTTGATGGGAGAAGACAAATGACCATGTTCACGCGCCGTTTGCTGATTGCAGCCGCCGCCAGCCTCGTGCTCGGCGCAAGCGCCTTCGCGCAGGAAAAATCCATCGTGGTGGCCTCCACCACCTCGACACAGGATTCCGGCCTGTTCGGCCACATTCTGCCGCTGTTCAAGGCCAAGACCGGCATCGACGTGAAGGTGGTGGCCCAAGGTACGGGACAGGCGCTCGATACCGCGCGCCGCGGCGACGCCGATGTGGTGTTCGTCCACGCCAAGCCCGCGGAAGAAAAATTTCTCTCCGATGGCTTTGGCGTCAAACGCTATCCGGTGATGTACAACGACTTCATCCTGATCGGCCCGAAAAGCGATCCGGCCGGCATCAAGGGATCGAAGGACATCGTCGCAGCGCTCGGCGCGATCAAGGCCAAGGGCGCCGACTTCATCTCGCGCGGCGACAAGTCGGGCACCCACCAGGCGGAACTCAATCTCTGGAAGGTCGCCGGCATCGACATCGCCAAGGACAAGGGCCCCTGGTACAAGGAGATCGGGCAGGGCATGGGCGCGGCGCTCAACACCGCGTCGGCCTCCAACGCCTATGTGCTCGCCGACCGCGGCACCTGGCTCTCCTTCAAGAACCGCGGCGACCTCGTGATTTCAGTCGAGGGCGACAAGCGGCTGTTCAACCAGTATGGCGTTATGCTGGTGAATCCGCAGAAGCATCCGAGCGTCAAGAAGGACCTCGGCCAGCAATTCATCGACTGGCTGGTGTCGGCGGAAGGACAGAAGGCGATCGCTGAATACAAGATCAATGGCGAGCAATTGTTCTATCCCAACGCCAACGATCCCGGCGCGTGACGGCCGTGCGGTTTTCGGCGGTCCTCGCAGCGCTTGCAATCATGGCCGCGCCGGCAATGGCGGAGGAGACGGTGTTGCTCCACGCCGCCGGCAGCCTGCGCGGCGCGCTTAGCGAAGTGGCAAAGGATTTCGAGGCAACCGGCCTCGGCAAGGTGCAGGCGAAATTCGGCGCGTCGGGCCTGCTCAAGAACGAGATCGCTACGGGCGCGGCGGCCGAAGTGTTTGCGTCGGCCAACATGGAGCATCCGCAGGCGCTGGCGGCCGAAAAGCGCAGCGGACCCGTGGTGCTGTTCGCGCGCAACCGGCTGTGCGCGCTGGCGCGGCCCGGCCTCGACGTCGCGTCGTCCTCGTTGCTCGACCGGATGCTGGATCCGCAAATCAAGCTCGGCACCTCGACGCCGAAGGCCGACCCGTCGGGCGATTACGCCTGGGAGGTCTTTCGCCGCGCCGAAACCATCAAACCTGGCGCTTCGGCTACGCTCGAAAACAAGGCGCTGCAACTCACCGGCGGCCCCACCAGCCCGCCGCCGCCGCAAGGGCGCTCGGTCTATGGCGAACTGATCGCGCAAGGCACGGCCGACATCTTCCTGGCCTATTGCACCAGCGCGCTGGTCGCGCAGCGGGAGAATCCCGCGCAGCAGATCGTGCAATTGCCTGACGCGTTGAGGGTGGGAGCGGATTACGGCTTGACGGTCATGAACGGCGCAAGGCCGTCAGCCTACAGGTTTGCGCTCTTCATCCTGTCGTCGGAAGGCCAGCGCATTTTGGCGAAACACGGCTTTGCTGCGCCGGCCCTGCCGCAATAGGAGACGTCGATGCTTCGCTCGGGTCTTGCAGCCGTCGTGCTGATTGCGTCGCTCGGGTCGGTCAATGCGGCCGACGACGGTTGCGAAAAATTCGCATGGCCGCTGGCGCGCGAACGCGCAAACTTTGCGGCGGCGGACAAGACCAGCGTCGCCGCCGGCGAGACCATGACAGCGCTGCCTGCGGGTGCGTTCGTCCTTCGCCTGCAGCCTGCCGCGCAGGCGTCGTTTGCGATGCCGCCGGAGCGCAAGCCGAAGATCGAGCAGTGGCACGGCGGCATGTTGAAATTTCCGGCGCTGGCAAAGCCGGGCATCTACCAGATCACGCTGTCGGACGATGCCTGGATCGACGTCATCCAGAACGGCCGCTACGCACGCTCGGTCGGCAGCACCGGACGCAGCGATTGCCCGGGCGTGCGCAAGAGCCTGCGGCTCGATCTCGACCAGAGCCCGTTCCTGCTGCAGGTGAGCGGCGTCGCGACGGATGCGATCACCGTTGCGATCGGTGCGGTGGAGTAGCGCCTGCGCGGGCTGGTTGACTGCGCGACATGCAATCTAGAGAGAACGTTGCTGCGCGGCCACGATAAACTTCGTGGCATAGTCTGCGCGCGTTCAGCTTGATGAATATCCGTTCAAACAAGTTCCGCAGCCTTAGTGTCGCACCTCGGAACGTCACGGGCGTCCAGCGATTAGACTCCACACGTTAACTGGAGTTCGATGATGAAGAAGCTTGCAATCGTATTGGCTGTCGGCACGGCGGCGCTGATGGGAAGTTCCGTTGTCAACGCGGCGGACGATCGAGTGAAGACGAAGGCATCGACCGATGTCGCCCAATCCTCGACCGACATCTCGTCCCGCCACCGTCACGGGCATTGGCGCGGTCATCACCACCATCACCGGTGGGGCCATCGTCACCACCGTCCGTATTATAACAGCTACGGCTACGCACCGCGTCCGCACGGCTATTACGGCCGGCCCGGCTATTACGGCGGCGGCCCCGGCGTGACCTTCAGCTTCGGCAGCGGCGGACACCGCTGGTAAGGAAGGTCGATGGAAGGCGAAAAGCCCGCAGCGATGCGGGCTTTTTGTCTGTCGTACGAGATCAGGGTCTACAATTCCTTGTCGGCTCTCGCTGATTTGCGGCTGACCGTCCCAGTATCCGACGCGAAGCGGATGACGGATTTCTTCCCCAGCTTCCGTGATTTTGCCGCGAGCACCACGGTCTTTGCCTTCTTGCGGTACGCTGCGACCCGCATGCTCGCTCGCGCCTTGCCGGCGACGAGCCGCAGCTTCTCAAGCGCCACTGCTCGCTTGCCGTCGGCATCATCGGCTTCCGCCTTCCGCAACATCGCGTTGACGGATGGCGCGAGGTCGACGGCAATTTCGGCTGCCTCATCCTGCCTCGATAGGCCGCCGACGCCCTCGCATGGCGCCTTCTCGGGCAGATCAACCGACAAGGCGACGGTGCTCTCTGCATCGGTCCAGTCTTCGGCCTTGTGGCCGGTGATGATCTTGACGTAGGCGCGTGTTTCCCTTGGCAGCGCGCTCCGGCGCGAAAGCCATCGTTCGATTCTTCCGCCGCCCGCGTTATACGCCGCCGCGGCAAGTCCGAGATTTCCGAACTGGTCGTGGAGTTTGCGAAGAAACTTCGCCGATGCAGGGATGGCTTGAAGCGGATCGAACGGATCTTTCAGCCCCACTTCGACGGCGGTTTGCGGCATGAACTGCGCGATGCCCCGCGCTCCAGCCGAGCTGACCTCCCGGGCGCGAAATCTGCTCTCCTGCCACAGCAGCCGCGCGAAGAATCCGATCGGAATGTCGTGCTCCTCCGCGGCATTCCTGATTGCCTCGCAGATCGGATTCGATGACGCGCCATCGTCAACCGCGACCGGTGGCTTGGCAGCCATCTCGACTTCGCTCGGCCGCGCGCCGGGCGCGGGTTCGGCATTCGACACACCCGATTCCGACGGCTCGGCCGATGCGGTCACGCTGCTGTCGGAGGAATCCGGATTGACGGACGTTGGTGCTGGTTGCGCCATGGCAACCGCGAAGGACGGCTCGATCCATAGCGATTGATTGGGGGAAGTTTCGAAATCGGCGGTGACAAGAAGCACAGCAATCAGGGCGGCGAAAAGATATCGCATCAAGTTCCATCCGTTGGGGGAGATCGCCGGTCGGTTAGAAACCGGATGTGGAGATTTCGCGGATGAACTGCGGCAAGGCCATGGTATTCGCGCCCGTAGTTCTACCGTGGATGTTGAGAATGCTGCGCTTTTACTCCAGACGGTTCGAGGGAATCGGTGTACGCATGACCTTCGCGCTGGCGGCATGGCGCCGATCCCTCTGTTGAAAGAACCCGGAAATGAGCGAGCGACTCGAAACGCTGAAGAAAGCCCGTGAGCGCATGACCGAGGACAGGGACGCACATGCGAAGGTGCTGGCCGCGCCTTTCGACCGCGACAAGGCCGAGCGGGCACGCAACAAGTTCATCGAGATCCAGGCGCTGATCGATGCCCTGGACCGCGCCATTGGCGGAGAACAGGGCGTCGCGGCAAAAGGCTGAGTGCGGGACAGGTCGCCGCAACCTCAATTAAGGCATGGCTATTCCGTGACAAAGGGCGCACGGTTGCGGCATGCGAGTCTCCAGGCTGCGCCAAAAGAGCTTCCCGATTGAGGCTCAGGATTCCACGGCAGGAAATAAAGGCAGGCTTGGTGTGGCTTTGTGCTGGGCGCCTGCCATACTTGAGCGGGTGCGGTGATGCGCACGCTATCAGCACTTCTGCTCGAGAATGGGCTGCCCAATCTTCCTGTGGTGCTGATCGAGCCGCACCGCAGCCATCGTGGCGTCTGGCGTATCAAATTCAGCTACGACACCGGTGAGCCGTTCTCGATGGCTGCGGCTCAGGCATCGACGATGGTGACCTCGCTTCATGAGATCGGGGAAGTGGAGCTGGCTGAGGAGATCGACGGCGCGATAACAACAGCGACGCGCTACGCGACAATGTGAACTTCTGCATCCAATGACGGCGTCATCATCAAACTCACAGGAGATCGGCATGGCCAAGGGCGAGCAAAAAGGCAATCGCGAGGTCAAGAAGCCCAAGAAAGAGAAGATCAAGACAATCGCGGCGGCGCCAAGCCAGAAGACCGCGGGATGGCAGCCGACCTTTGCTTCGGGCAAGAAGAAATAGCAACGGGTCGGGCCTTCGTTATCCAACGAACTGTGGGCAGAGCGCATTCGGGCGCGCGTGCGGTGCGTTCCGGAGAGCCGCGCTGCCGGCATTTGACTCGATCGGCCCATCACCTGATGGACGGCGGCCTGCTTTGACCGCAGGTGTCCGGGCCATGTCGCCCGCAAAGGAAACTGGATGAAGATAGCTCTCGCTCTGTTGGCGCTCTGCGCATGCACGCAAGCCGTTTTCGCCGCCGGGCCGGACTGCCGCGCGATCGAAAGCACAAACGGTCGGCTCGCCTGCTACGACGCGGCATCCCCTCCGCGTATGGAAAAGCCGGCCGCAGTCACAAGCGACGGGCGGCCCCCCTACAAGGACCCATTCATCGCGGAAGACGCCCGAACCACGGCCAAGCTAAAGGGCATCTGCCGCGGTTGTTGAAACGCGAGTGACGTGCCAGCCAAAGCTTTCGAAGCTGATGTGAGGCCGCGATGCTCAATTGTGGCGCTACGGCGCCGCGCTGATTAATTGCTCCGGGGAACGAAGAGACGCTGGCAGAGTTGTTGAGTGTCGTCATTCAGGCAGTTGGTACGGCGTGCTCCTTTAAGCTCCCGTGTATGGCCGGCATTCCCGTGAAGTGACGCTACCCAGAATTGGCGGCGTAATGCCCTCCGAACCGAGGCTGGTCTCACAGACCGCTTCCGATGCCCTTCTAAATCGCCAGGATGAGCTTCCGTACCGTCGTCGCCAACAGGCGCTCCTCCGGGAATTCGGGACGGCTGCGTTACAGACCCGTGATTTCCGGCATATTCTTCAGCAGGCCGTCCAACTCAGTGCCCGCGGCCTCGGATGCTCCTACGCCAAGGTTCTGGAATATCTTCCCGATGAGAATCGCCTGATTGTACGCGCGGGCATTGGCTGGCCCGCTGGGACAGCCGACTGTGTATCTCTTGGAGCGGATATCGAATCTCCCGCCGGCTTCGCCTTTCAAACCGGGCAGTCGGTTATTTCGAATCACTTGCAGGAAGAGACGCGCTTCCGAACGCCGCAGCTTTTGGCCGAACATGGCATCAAGCGTGCGATCAACGTGCTCATCAGGCGTGGTGGTGAGGGCGATACGCCGTTCGGTGTTCTTGAAGCGGACAGTCCAGATCCCGGACAGTTCGACGATGCCGATGCGGATTTTCTGGCAGGTTTTGCCGGCTTGCTAGGCATTGCGATTGAGCGCCAACATGCAGACGCCAAACTCCAGCAAGCCCTCGATCACGAGGCCTTGCTGACACGTGAGATGAGCCATCGCGTCAAAAACAGCCTCACCTCAGTCGTTGGGCTGCTACGGGTCCAGGCGCGCGGTTCAGATTCGGCGGACGTGCGGTACGCATTGGAAAATGCGGCCATGCGCGTCGCGTCGATCGCGGAGGTTCACGATCATCTCTGGCGGGGAAGCAAGGTTGGATTTGTCGATCTCTCCGACTTCGTCGGTCATCTTTGCAAGAATTTACAGAGTTCGGCACCGGAACATACGCTTCAATATCATTCCGACCCTATTGTCATATCGGCCGACAAGGCCATTCCCTTGGGCTTGCTGGTCAACGAACTCGTCACGAATGCCGTCAAATACGCCTATATCGATGGACCTGGTGTCGTCAGGGTAGACGCCCGAGAGATCGACGGACATCTGCTCGTCGAGATTTCCGATGAAGGCGCGGGGCTACCCGATGGATTTGACATCAACCAGCCGCGGAAGAGCCTGGGTTTCCGGGTCATCAGCGGCTTGGTCAGGCAGTTGATGGGCGAGCTTAAAATCTCAAAAAACATACCAAGAGGAGCGTTGTTCACAATCAAATTCCCCCTCGACCCGCCGTGAGGGAACGCGTGTGCAAGCTGAAGCCCGCCCCGGCGCTCCAGGCGCCCCCCGAATTGCCGAGTTCTCTTTATATGCCTTCAATCACAATACCCATGCGCATTCTCGTTGTTGAAGATGAAACGTTCGTTCGCATGGATGTGGTCGAGATGCTCCGCGTGGCCGGATTCGACGTTCTGGAGGCAGCCAACGCCGACGAAGCCATTGGGATGCTCGAACACAGTACTGATATTCGCCTCGTATTCACCGACATCGATATGCCCGGTTCGATGAATGGCTTGAAACTGGCGGCGGCTGTCAGGGACCGCTGGCCGCCAGTTAGCATCATCGCGACTTCAGGACATTTCAAAATACAAGCCGGTGATCTTCCGGCAGACGCCCGGTTTATCCCCAAGCCCTACCAATCCGCGCAAATTGTTAGCGCCATCCGTGAGCTTACCAGCGTGGGGTGACGGTCGAACAAATCCCGACTTCATTGACCTGCGGTTACTCACCAGCGCCTGAAAAACGCTTGGCGGGAAATGAACGGCGGCCCTCGTTGGTGCTTGCACAGGTCTTCACGTCTCGAGCTCCGAAAGCTCAAGCCCGAAAAAAAGGTTACCTGCAATGAAGACCATACCAACCTTGCTCATGGCCGCGCTGATAGGCTTCGTCGGCGCTACCCAGGCGCTTGCCGAGTGCGAAATTGCCGACGCCAGGCTCGAGGAGGCAATTCAGCAAAATCCGCGATTTCGCGGGCCAGCCAACAGTCAGTCCGTGCAGGACCTGAGGAGTTTGAGGGACGCCGCTTTCACGCTTCGATCTTATGGCCGTCATGAAGACTGTGAGCGTCTCCTTTCCAACATTCGCGAACTTATCGCAGGACCGCCCATGGATTCTCTGGGAGATAACGATGAGGAAGAGGCCGACAAGCAAAATGCCGCTCGTGAACCAAAGACTAGGCGCGGAGCATCCTTGGGTACCCGTGACAAAAAGGACGCCAAACCCTTGATGAGGATCGACCAACTTACGCCCGGTTTGAGGACCGACGAGATGATTGGGGCGGAAGTCCGTAGTTCCGATGACAAGATCGTCGGCGAGGTGCGGAACATCGTTTTCGGCACGAAAGACGGGCGAGACTACGCGATCATCGCTTCGGGCGGATTTTTCACCACCGGAAAGGACAGCATTGTGGTGCCGATCCGATCTCTCAAGGTGACGCAGGATCGATCGAGCTTTTTTCTTTCCGTTGCGAAGGAAGTGATGAAAACGATACCGGTCATGCCTGACCAGGAATACAATTGGCTCTCGGACCAGGCCTGGCGCGCCCACAACGACGCATTTTTCGAAAAACGCTAGGTGACCTGCCGTTGTCCGCCGGGGCCGGCAAACACGCGCGGCACCTATTTAAAGAGGACTCGCTGGCCTGCTGTTGCGCAGTCGAGCCGTTGCCTTCGTCCCGCGAGCACGGGTGCAACCCTCACCGTGTTCTGGTGCCCCTGGCCGGAATCGAACCAGCACTCCTTGCGGAACTCGATTTTGAGTCGAGCGCGTCTACCAGTTCCGCCACAGGGGCCTTCGAGCACGGACCCGGGGGCCGGTGCGGCGAAGCGGGCGGAATATAGCGGGCAGTTCCTTGCGGTCAACCCGCGCGGATGTGATTGTGGCGCGTCTCGACAGGTTCACGGCGGCGGGATAGGACGCTGTAGTCTCGTTTTGAGCATTTCATGCTCCGGAGAACGACCGTGACGCTCGATGCCGCCGCCCATCCGTCACATACCCGTAGTGCTGCCGATCCGGCGGTCATGGCGGCGGTGGCGATTGCGATCGTCGCCGCGGCGACGCTGGCGGGCGCCTGGTTCTTCCAGCTCGTGCTCGACATCCGGCCCTGTCCGCTCTGCCTCGAACAGCGCTACGCCTATTATCTGGCGCTCCCGCTCAGCCTTCTGGTCGCGTTCGCCGCCTCGCGCGGCGCGCCGCGGCAGGTCGTGCTGGCTGGGTTCGCGCTGCTGCTGCTGGCCGCCCTCGCCAATGCCTGGCTCGGCGGCTATCACGCCGGCGTCGAATGGAAGTTCTGGCAGGGTCCGACCGATTGCTCCGGCCCGGTCGTCAATCTCGGCAGCGCCGGAAACCTGCTGGAGCGCCTCGACACCGAGAAGGTGATCCGCTGCGACGACGTGCAGTGGCGCTTCCTCGGCCTGTCGCTCGCCGGCTACAACGTGCTGATCTCGATGGCGATGGCGCTGATCGCGCTGTGGGGCATCGTGTCTGCGAAGCGGGCATAGATCCTTCGGCCCAGATGCGCTGAGCCACCCTAGTCGTCCACATCCTCCTGCGGCCGTCCGAACAGGTGGATGATTCCCGGCGTGGTGATCGAGACGAACACGAAGCGCGACAAATGATGGGCGCCGACGAAGATCGGGTCGATGTGCAGCGTCAGCGCCAGCGCCAGCATGGCGTCCATCGCGCCCGGCGCGAAGGCGACGACGACATCGGCAAAACGCACGTTGGTGGTCAGCATGGTCACGGCGACGAATACGCCCGAGATGACGATGGCAACCGCAAACGAACCCAGCCCGGCATTGAGGTGGCTGAGCAGCGTCGATGTCTTGATCCGCGCGAAACGTGTGCCGATGACGGCGCCGATACCGACCAGCGCCACGCCGCGCATCCAGGGCGGCAGACCGCCCTCGATCAGGCCGGTGCCGTGCAGCACGCTCGAGGCGATCATCGCGCCGAACATCCAGCTTGCGGGAAACCTGGCGAGCCGGAGCAGCAGCGCGACCGCGATCGCCGCGCCCGCCAGTACGGCGAGTTCGAGCGGCGAGGCGATAATGGTCGCGACCGTCATCGGCGCTGTCGGTGCGATGCCCGTCAGCGCCAGCAACAGCGGCAGGGCTGCGGTGAGAATGATCACGCGCATGGTCTGCACCACGGCGATCGCTGCGACGTCCGCGCCCTTTTCGGCGGCCAGCATGGTGATCTGCGACAGCGCGCCGGGGCTTGCGGCCAGCAACGCCGAGGTCTGGTCCCAGCCATGCGCGCGCTGCAGGTAGAAGCTGGAGCCGAACGTCATGCAGAAGGTCGCGAGTGCCAGCAGGCCGATGGTCAGCGGATAGGCGCCCATATGCTGGATCATTTGCCGCGACACCAGCGAGCCGAGCGTGATGCCGAGCAGCACCAGCACGGTCTGGGTCAGCATCGGCGGCATGTGCAGGGGTCGCCCGGCCAATGCGGCGATGCCGACGGCGACCATCGCGCCGGAAATCAGTCCGCCCGGCAGGTTCGCCCACAGAAACAGCAGACCGCCGGCGGCGCCGATCGCCAGCGTTTCGAGCGTGCCGAGAAACTTGGCGCGGTCCGGTAGGGCTGCCATTACTTGGGGGATCAGGTTCACGCCGCCTTATGGCAAATCCACCATATCAGGACAAATGCGCCACGCGATTGCAGCAATGCGCGGCGGCGCGCGTGCGACGGCCGCGGCTGGCTTGCTGAATGCTCCCTGAATGCGCGCAGGATTCGCCATTCCCGGTGTCAAAATATTTTTTACCAGAGGGTCGGTTGTCGCGTTGTCACAAGCTGTAGTTGCGTTAGGATGGGACCCGCAGATGACTGCCCCAAGGAGACCAGGGATGAACCTTCAAGCAAGAATACTGAGCGCGTTTGCGGTGTCGGGTTTGGCTGCGTTGGTGGTGATGCCTCCCGCGCACGCCCTGACCGCGCAGGAATGCGGCGCCAAATACCAGGCGGCCAAGGCCGCCGGGACACTGGGCGACCAGAAGTGGAACGAGTTCCGCAAGGCGCAGTGCGGTGCGGATGCTGCTGCCGCAACTCCCGCTGCGGCGCCCAAGGAAGCAAAGGAAGCCGCGCCGAAGGAAGCCGCCAAGAAGGAAACGGCTGCACCGGCCGCGCCGTCCGGTCCCGCCGTCTATCCGACCGCGGTCGATTCGAAATACTCCAAGGAGACCGCGGGCAAAGCGCGCATGCACACCTGCGTGGCCCAGTACAACGCCAACAAGGCCACCAACGGCAATGGCGGCCTGAAATGGATCCAGAAGGGTGGCGGCTATTACAGCGAGTGCGCCAAGCGGCTCAAGGGCGCGGCCTGAGCCGCATTGGAGCCTTGGGGTTGGAGCCCTTGGGCGTGGCCGGGATTTCGGCCACGCCTACAGCTGATCCCGCAGCACCTGATCCCGCAGCAACGTCTCGGCCGATTTCGCCACCAGTTGTGCCCGCTTGCGCGGTCCGCGTTCGAGAAACAGCAGGCTTTGGCCGAATATGAAGCAATAGAACAGGAACGCCTGCGCATCCGCTTCCTCAGCCGGCAGGCCGGTGGCGCGATAGAGCTGCCCGACATTCTTCAGCCTCGCCGCATCGACGCTCGCGACCGCGCTGGCGGCAGGCTCGTCGGTGCGAGCCCATTGCCGGATCGCCAGCTCGACCGCCATGCCCTCGGTGTTCATCCGTTCGGAATAGAGCGCAATCAGCGCCTTCAGCCGTTCGCGCGCGGTGGCGCCGTCGAGGCTGGTCTGCCTTTCGATCGCGGCGATGCGGCCCTCGCTCCAGTCTTGCAGCATGGCATCGAGCAGGGCTGCGCGGTCGCGGAAGCGGCGGTAGAAGCCGCCCTTGGTGACGCCGAGGTGCTTGGCCAGAACCTCCACCCGCACCCCCTCGACCCCGGACCGCGCCAGCTCCTTGAATCCGGCCTCGATCCAGCTTGCGCTCCGCACCTCGCCTTTGACGTCATTCATGACCCGGTCTCACCGATTCTTGATACGGTACCGTATTGCTAACCTGTTGGGTGTCTGATACGCTACCGTATCAGAATCGGAAGCGGCGGGAGCAAACGATGGAGACGGACGCGACCTATCGCGGCACGGTCTATCCCTGGCAATGCGACCATGTCGGCCACATGAACATCATGTGGTATGTCGGAAAATTCGACGAGGCGAACTGGAATCTGTTCGCCCGGCTGGGGCTGACGCCCTCCTATCTGCGCGAGTCCGGCCGCGGCATGGCGGCGGTGAAGCAGAACATCAGCTACAAGCGCGAATTGCTGGCCGGCGACATTGTCGAGATCAGGTCCCGCCTGCTCGAAATCCGCGACAAGTCGATTCGCTTTCTGCACGAGATGCGCAACGCCGAGACCGGCGAGATCGCCGCGACATGCGAGATCACAGGCGTGCATATGGACCGCCAGGCGCGCAAGTCGGCGCCGTTTGCGCCCGTGATCCGCAACGCCGCGATGAAACAACTCGAACCGGCAGTAGCGTGAACGGCATGTCGCAATTTCAGCCAAAGAACGCAAACTATCGCGCCGTCGCCATCGACACGTTCGAGCGGCAGCGCGCGATGAAGACGCTCGGCATTTCGATCGCGCGGCTGGAGCCGGGCGAGGTCGAGCTGTCGATGGATTATCATGCGGAGTACACCCAGCAGAACGGCTTCGTTCATGCCGGGGTCATCACGGCCGGGCTCGACAATGCCTGCGGCATCGCCGCCTTCACGCTGATGCCTGATGGGACCGATATCCTGACCGTGGAATTCAAGACCAATTTGCTGGCGCCGGCGCGCGGCGAGCGCTTTGTCTTTCGCGCTATCGTGGTCAAGCCCGGCCGCACGCTGACGATATGCGAGGGCAGGGCGTATGCGGTGCGTGATGGCGTGGAAATGTTGGTCGCGACCATGAGCGGAACGCTGATGGCGTTGCCGCGCCGCGAAGACGCGCCGTCGGAGAAAGCGGCTCGCGCGCCGGTCTGACGCGCGGATTGCTGTTGCAGTGCAGATTCATGCTATTGGCATGGCGATCTGTAAAAAATCCTTCTATGGTCGCGCCGTGAAACTGAGTCTCTCAACTTGATTATCTCCGCGACGCAAGGTGTGCTGGGACTGGCGTCCGGGATGCTGGTCGGGTTCTCGCTCGGCCTGGTTGGCGGTGGCGGCTCGATTTTGGCGGTGCCGCTGATGGTCTACGTGGTGGGCGTGCCGGAGCCGCATGTCGCGATCGGCACCAGCGCCATCGCGGTCGCCGCCAACGCGGCGATCAACCTGTCCAACCATGCGCGTGGCGGCACGGTGGTATGGTCCGTGGCGCTGATCTTCGCCGCCGCCGGTATCGTCGGTGCGTTCGGCGGATCGGTCCTCGGCAAGATGGTGGACGGCCAGAAGCTGCTGGCATTGTTTGCGCTGGTCATGATCGTCATCGCTCTTTTGATGCTGAAGACGCGGTCGCGGATCGGCTTGCCGGACGTCAAGGTCTCGATGGCCAATATGCCGGCCATCCTCGGTCTCGGCCTCGCCACCGGAACGATGTCGGGCTTCTTTGGGATCGGCGGCGGATTCCTGATCGTACCGGCGCTGATGCTGGCGACGGGCATGCCGATCATGAATGCGGTCAGTTCCTCGCTGGTTGCAGTCACCACGTTCGGGATGACGACCGCCGCCAGCTATGCCTGGTCGGGCCTGGTCTCGTGGGCGCTGGCCGGGCTGTTCGTGGCGGGTGGTATCGCAGGCGGACTGGCCGGGACGCGTTCCGCGCGGCATCTCGCCGGCCGCCGCGGCGCACTCAATATTGTGTTCGCGGTCGTCATCATTGCCGTGGCGCTTTATATGCTGGCACGTAACATATCCCTGTTCTGGACGTAGATAGCCAAGACAGGCCCTTCGAAAGAACCAAGATGATCCGATTGAACCACTCGCCCGGAATCAGCGGCAACCCCACCCGGCGTCGAGCCCTCGGCCTGCTGGGCGCGGGCGCAGCCCTGCTGGGCACAGGCACCGCACTGGCGCAAGGCGAGGACGTGCTGACCGAAGCGCTGGTGCTGCGCGATCCTGACGTTCCCGCAACGGGCAACCCCGACGGCGACGTCAATATCGTCGAATGGTTCGACTACAATTGCCCGTATTGCCGCAAGATCGCACCCGAGATCCAGCAAGTCGTGCAGGATGACGGCAAGGTTCGACTGGTGTTGAAGGAATGGCCGATCCTCGGCGAGGTTTCCAAACTCGCCGCGCGGATGGCGATGGCCGCCAAATATCAGGACAAGTATCTTGCCGCACATCAGGCGCTGATCGGCGTCAACTCGAAGCTGACGGAGCCGCGCGTGCGCGAATTACTCGCCAGCGCCGGACTCGACATGGACCGCCTCGACCGCGATCTCACCGCCAACGCCAAGGCGATCGATGCCGTGCTGGCCCGCAACCACGCGCAGGCAGTGGCGTTCGGGTTCAAGGGAACGCCGTCCTTCATTGTCGGCAAGTTCCGTGTGCCGGGAGTTCTCACCATGGCCCAGTTCGAGATGGCGATTGCCGACGCACGCAAGGCGAAGAAGAGCAACTAGATCGCGATACAAAATAGGCGCCGTCTTAATTCACGACGGCGCTCTTCCTGCACGGGAATCTGCCGAACTACTTCGACGAGATCTTGACCCAGTCCTCGTGGGCGCGCGCCTTCAGCGTCTTCCAGTCGGCCGCCGCCACGTCCCAGTTGACGATGGTGCGGTTGGCCTGTGCGACCTGGCCGTTCGCCACGCTCGACGTCTGCATGGAATCGTAGACATACACTCCGCCGACCAGCAGCAGTGCGCCCAAAATCATTCCGAATAACGTCTGCATGGCAAAATCCCTCTATCTGGAATCACAACGCGGATGTCGAGGCATGGTTCCGCTGATGACGATGACGAGGTGTCGTTGCCGCACTCAGGCTTCGCTGTTCAGCCAGCGCAGAATTTCCGCGTTCATCTCGCGCGGATAGGTATGGCTGAGATCGTCGAGCTCGCGGTAGGTGACGTCGGCGCCGGCCGCCGACAGCGCCTGGCTGGTTTGCCGCGCCACCTGCACCGGGAACATCCAGTCCAGCCGGCCATGCACGATGTGAACGGGCAGGCCGCGCAGCCTGTCGGCGTCGGCCATCTCCGCCATCAGCGGATGGAAGGTCGCAGATATCGGCGCGAGGTGGGTGAAGGGCGAGGCGCCGTCGAAACCGGTCACGTAGCAGAATGTGCCGCCGTCGCTCATCCCGGTCAGCAGCATCCGGCGCGAATCGATGTTGAAGCGTGCGCGTACCGATTCCAGGATGCGCATCAGGTTCGGCGTGTCGGTATCGTCGCCCATCAGCGCCCAGGTGCTGCCGGTGGCGGTTGGTGCAACCAGGATCGCGCCGCCACTGCGGGCATCGCGCAGCCAGCTCCACAGGAAGCCGCGGCCATTGCCGCTGCCGCCGTGCAGCGCCATCACCAGCGGCCAGGCGCGGTCGGGCGTGTAATATTCGGGCACGTAGAGCGAGAAGCCGCCGCGGCTGCCGGGCTCGTTATGGTCGTGAAGGATGCCGGTGTTCTCGTTGGCCGGCGCGGCCAGCCGGGCCTCGAGCGCAGCGTCTTCGCGCAATGACGGATCGATGAAGAACTGGCTCACCGGCGGCAGTTTGGCCGACAGCGCGTACAGCGCTTCCTGCGCGCGCGGCGCGTAGCGCAGTGCGCGAAACACGCTGACGAGATCGCCATTGCCGTTCTGCACGACGCGCAGCGCGTCGAAGGCGGCCAGCGCCGCATCGCTCGCGGTCTCCAGCGAGGTCCGGATGGTCTCGAATTCTGCGGGCCATTGCGAAAGCCGCGGACGCACCGCGCGCAATGCATCGTCCGGCTGTCCCGCCGCCTGCATCACGCGGTCGAAATCCGGCGGGTTGAGGTGGCGCGCGATGAAGCCCAGCGATTCCAGCGATTGCAGCAGCGGCGGCAATACGGCCACGATGTCGTCGACCACGGCCTCACTCATCAGGCAACGTCCATGCTCAGTGCAGCCGCGGCGCTTTCAACAGCTTGGCACGGTCGATCGAAGTCAGCACCACGTCGAAGGTGACGCCCTCGTGGTAGACCGTGAGCGGCACGTCGACGCCGGCGGAGCCGAGCGACCAGAGTTTTCGGTAGAACCCGGTCTGGCTGGTGACCTTGTCGCCGTTGACGGCGAGGATGACGTCGCCTGTCTTGAGTTCGGCGCGCGCCGCCGGTCCCTTGCCGGCAATGCCTACCACCACGACGCGGTTGTCGATTTCGGTCGTGTACATGCCGAGCCAGGGACGCGCCGGCTTGTTGACGCGGCCGAACTTCGTGATGTCGTCGACAACAGGCTTCAACAGGTCGATCGGCACGATCATGTTGACGTGTTCGGCCTTGCCGTCGCGTTCGCGCTCGAGCTGCAGCGAGCCGATGCCGATCAGTTCGCCCTGGTTCGAGATCAGCCCGGTGCCGCCCCAATTCGGATGTGCGGGATGGGTGAAGATCGCTTCATCCAGCAGATATTCCCAATAGCCGGCGAACTCCTGCTTGGCCGCGATCTGGCTCGCCACCGAGCGGGTGCGTCCGCCGGCGCCGCCGACTACCACGCGGTCGCCGACCTCTGCGGCAGCGGACGAGCCAAGCGGCAGGGCGGCGAGATCGAGGTCGCCGAGCGCCTGCACCAGGCCGAAGCCGGATTCGAAGTCGAAGCCGAGCGCATGGCCTTCCACGACGCGGCCGTCGCCGCGATGCAGCCAGACGGATTTCGGCCTCGGTGATGAGATAGCCGATGGTGAGCACCAGCCCATTATCGATCAGCACGCCGTTGCCGGCGCGTTCGGTTCCCAGCGTCTCCGCGCTGAAGGCATCGGGCGGAATGATGGAGTGCAGTCCGACCACTGATGACAGGACGCGGTCGAGGTCGAAGCCATAGTCGCCCGGGCGCGGCTGGTTTGCGGGCGGCACTCTCCATTCGGTCAGGGAAGGCATGGATCGTCTCCTGGCGAGCCGGCGCGCGAAACGAGGGCGCGGGAATTCAGCAGATAATCTATGCTGTCAACGGCCGTCTTGAAAGTGTCTCGCAAAAAGGGCCGTCATCGCCTCTCAAGAAGGCATATAAGTGCGCATAATCACAAATGTTCCCGTGGCGCGCGCTTACTTTGCCTTTGCCGGTGTGCGAGAGGGCATAATCCGGAATGAACGGTTGTCCTTCAGCCAGGCTGCACGTTCATCCCGCAATAGCGTGCGCCGAACCTTGCCGGAATCGTCGCGCAAACCGACGCTGACTGCCTCGAAACTCTCGGGATGCTTGTAGCGGCTCAGCCGGTCGGCGAGGAATGCGGCCATGCCGTCGGCCACCGCCTGCGCATCGGTGTTGCCGTCGAGTTCGAGGATGGCGTGTACCCTTTGCCCGAATTCCGGATCGGGCAGGCCGACGGCAACGCAGGAGCGCACGTCGGGATGCTCAGTGACTGCCGCCTCGATCTCGGCCGGATAGATGTTGGCGCCGCCGCGCAGGATCATGTCGGCGAGCCGGTCGCCGAGATAGAGATAGCCCTCGGCGTCGAGGCGACCGATGTCGCCGAGCGATTCCCAGCCGTCGGCGCGGCGCTTCGGTTCGGCGCCGAGATAGTGGTAGGTGCTGCCGGCCCCGTCATTGGGCAGGAAATAGATCTCGCCGGACTCGCCGGTTGGGACCTCGTTGCCATCTTCACCGATGATGCGCAGGCGCGAGGTCTCTGCGATCTTGCCGACCGAGCCGGGATGCTGGAGCCATTCCACGCCCGATATGATCGTGGCGCCCTGCGCTTCGGTGCCGCCATAGAGTTCATAGATGCGCTCGGCTCCCAGCCACTCGATCCATTTTTCCTTCAGCCAGGGCGGCATCGGCGCCGCCATGTGAAACACGATCTGCAGGCTCGACAAGTCGTAGCGATTACGCACCTCGTCGGGCAGCGCCCAGATCCGATGCATCATGGTGGGCACGAAATTCACCCACTGTACCCGGCTGGCCTCGATCAGGCGCAGCGTTTCCTCGGCGTCGAATTTGACGAGGCCGGTGACACGTCCGCCATGGAACAGCGCCGTATGCGAAACGATGAAGGGAGCGTTGTGGTAGAGCGGGCCGGGGTTGAGCAGGGAAGCGCCGAGCGGCATGCCGAGCGCTGCCGGTCCGGCAGTATCGATCACGGCGGGCCGGTGATCGAGGATCACTTTCGGCCGCCCGGTCGAGCCGCCGGAGGTCATGGCCTTCCAGTAGCGCGCCACCGGGTTCGTCACCGGTTCGTCCGACACGCCCTCGGGAACGAAATCGGCGGGCAGCGAATTCGGCGCGTTCCAGTCGGGCTGGCCGCCGACCACCAGCGAAGGCCTGAGGATATCGAGCACCGCGGCAGCCTCGCCGCGCGGCAGCCGCCAGGTCAGCGACGTCGGCGTCGCGCCGCATTTCCACACCGCGAACGTGGTTTCGAAAAACAGATTGCTGTTGGGGAGCCCGATGGCGACGAAATCGCCGGGCTTGACGCCCTTGGCGGCAAAGGCCCGCGCACGCCGGTTGGCATTGCGTTCCAGCTGTTGCCAGGTGAGCGTGTCGGCGCCGTGACTGACGGCGATCGTCTCCGCCGGCTTGCGCTCGGCGTACCAGCGCGGCACGTCGGCGATGGGAATGAGCATGGGGCGTTTCCGTTGATGAGCGTCTTGATGCCGCTTTTGTGGTTCGAAGGCGGCTGTTCACCGCACCGTGCACTTCATCAACAGGAGCCGGGGGAGTTCAAGCGAATGTCCCGATGGGCTGCTTGCGGTCACGGAGTGATGGCCACCTTCAGCACACCGTCGCGCTGGTTTGCGAACAGGTCGTAGGCCTTCTCGATGTCGTCCAGCTTGAACCGGTGCGTCACCAGCGGACGGGTATCCACGCGTCCCGACGCGATCGCTTCCATCAAGCGCCGCATGCGCTCCTTTCCGCCCGGACAGAGGGTCGTGCGGATCGTGTGGTCCCCGAGGCCGGCCAGGAAAGCATCGAGCGGGATTTTAAGGTCCGCCGAGTAGACGCCAAGCGACGAGAGCGTACCGCCGGGCCGCAACACGCGCAGCGCGCCCTCGAACGTCTCCTGCCGTCCGAGAGCCTCGATCGACACGTCGACCCCGCGACCATCGGTGAGCCGCATGATCTCGGCCACCGGATCGGTCTTCGTGAAATCCACCACGTGATCGGCGCCCATGCGACGGGCCATCTCCAGGCGGGCCGGCACGGAATCGACGGCGAGGATCGTCGTCGCACCCATCAGCCGTGCGCCGGCGGTGGCGCACAGCCCGATCGGACCCTGGGCGAAGACAGCGACCGTGTCGCCGATACGGATGCTGCCGCTTTCGGCGCCGGAAAAACCGGTCGACATGATATCCGGGCACATCAGCACCTGTTCGTCGCTCAAGCCATCAGGCACCGGCGCAAGGTTTGCCGTGGCGTCAGGCACAAGGACGTATTCGGCCTGCGTCCCGTCGATGGTGTTGCCGAACTTCCAGCCTCCGAGGGGTTTCCAGCCGTGCCTGGTGCCCGGTCCATCCTGGGAATGACAGCCACACAGCGCGGCATGGCTTTGACCTGAAGTACAGATAGCGCCGGCGATGACCCGCTGGCCTTCCGTGTAACCCTTCACGGCCGAGCCGAGCTTTTCGATGACACCGACGGGCTCGTGCCCGATGGTCAGTCCTTTGGCAACTGGATATTCGCCTTTCAGAATGTGGACGTCGGTGCCGCAGATTGTCGTGGTGGTGATGCGCACCAGCGCGTCGAGCGGGCCGACGTCAGGAACGGCTTTCTCGTCCAGGACGATCCGGCCCGGTTCGACGAAAATGGCTGCCTTCATTTTCATGGACATGCTCTCGCTGTTGGTGGGTGACGGCGTTCACTACGACGCGGCACAACCACTCTATGGCAGCGCTTCTTGCAGCTTCTTGCGGCAGGTCAATGACAGCAGTGATCGGCACTGTTGGTGTGAGGAGATGTCGCTTCACGGGAAGGCTGTTCTTCGCGCACGAGGCGCGAGGGGAGATCGGTGTCCTGAGACCCAAAAGGCTGTCATTGGAACCGGAAAACCTCAAGGATTCCGACCTCGCGGGACACATAAAACTGTCGCGCGAGGCTCACAAGACGGTAACGAAAGGGGTTTGGGGGACCCAAGAGAGTGTAACGAATTTTGCCCGGTCAGGATTTCGACCCATCCAGGTTGAGTGCGATCGCGATGTCCGCGTTAGCCTTCGAAGCGGAAATTGGGGTCGGCGGCTGGCAGGTCTGCTGAGGGCCAATAGCGGAAAATGCGTGCAATTCAATTAGCGCGAGTACTCTTTCCTTAACTACCGTCCCTCATGATCGCCGCATGGAGAAACTCGCTGCTCTCGGCTTTGTTTGGGCGTTGATCTTTGCAATGCTCTTCCTGCCAGCGCGAAAGGCCGGCACGTGGATTGCTGGACGCGTTGATGGCTTAGCGGGTGCGATTTTAAAGCATCGGGCGCTGCTTCGTGCTTGCCTGGAGCGTTGTCTTCCTGGTCTGGCTGGCGTTGAGGATCGGCGGCCGCGAAATTTTTCCTCACGTCAACGCCGACTACTTCGGCCCGTCTTACGTCGCTGCCCTTCTGTTCGCGCCAGCTTTCGCCGCGTTGATCGCAGGGTATCTGCACGCAAGGATGGTTGCAGGCCGGCGAACATTGAGGTCCTGCTTGCCGGCAAAATTCAGGGACCTCCTGGCTGACCTCTTCTTGCTGGCGCTGAGCGTGGCGTTTCTCGGCTTGGGTGGCCGGTCGCTGTTGAATTGGTATGAGACAGGGCAAATAGCCGCTCGCTACCGTAACGTGACTTATGCCGCTGATCCCTACCTTTTTAGCTTTGAATTTTTCAAGTCTGGCTTGTTGGTCGTGCTGGGACTGACGGGGACGGGAATATTTGTAGCCCTCCGTCACTTCATACGTCCGCGTTTGCAATCTCGGTGTCGCGAAAATCGCTGATACCGGTCGACGTCCGTTATGGGTCAATAGGCGAAATCTCACGCGGTGCCTTATATGTAAAAAGTCCGCCCACTGAGGCGGCCTTACTAGTTGGGAGTTCTTATGGGGAAGCAGCGCTGTGCGCTTTGTGGCAAGGAGCGGTTCGATCCAGATGTTCACAACGAGTTCTATCTCTGCGGGGACTGCTCGTTTGTTTGGTTGGCGGACTACCTCCGGCGAGTTAAGGCTCGCATCATTGATTGCCTGCGCCGCCTCACAAACTAACCAAACTAGGCCACGAGAGTCTCGAAACAGGCCGGTAGCGGCGGACTATGTGGGACAATTCCCGAACGGATCAGACAGCATAGCGGGTCGCAGTCGCCCACGGCGTGACGTCTGCTGCGGGTCATTTGCAGACATGGCTGCGCGATCGGTGCAGGTTCGCTCCACCCTCAAAAACGGACAGCGAGCTAGAACTGATCGCAGCGCGAAGCGGGCGCGGGCCTCCCGGGAAGGCCATCCAAAGTTGTGTTTCTAGCGGTTTCAGATCGAGCCGGAGCGTCGGGGAACGTGACAGTCTTTTGTGTCTTTTGACAGTCGTTTACGTCCCATAACAATCGGCGCTCCGCCGTTACGGATCGAGCTCGGTGTCCCAATAAAGATAATCCAGCCAGCTATCGTGCAGATAGTTCGGCGGAAACAGCCGGCCGTTGCGGTGGAGCTGGTGCACGGTCGGCGCGAACGGGTGTTGCCGCGGAAACATCCGCGCCTGCTGCGGCGTCAAATTGCCCTTGCGCAGATTGCACGGCGAGCAGGCCGCGACGACGTTCTCCCAGGTGGTCTGGCCGCCCTTGCTGCGCGGGATGATGTGATCGAACGTCAGGTCGTCATGCGCATTGCAGTACTGGCAGGCGAAGCGGTCGCGCAGGAAGACGTTGAAGCGGGTGAAGGCGGGATGCGTGGTCGGCTTGACGAAGGACTTGAGCGACACCACGCTCGGAAGCTGCATCTCGAACGTCGGACTGTGCACCGCGCGATCGTAATGCGCGACGATGTTCACGCGTTCGAGGAACACCGCCTTGATCGCGTCCTGCCACGACCAGAGAGACAGCGGGTAGTAACTCAGCGGCCGGAAATCCGCGTTCAGCACCAGTACCGGCCAACCGCCCTGCGAGACATGTGCGTTCAAGTAACGCTCCTGACCCCCTTGTTAGCTGCGAAGCAGCATGTGCCCTGCATACTACAGTCAGCGTGACGGGATTGTGAAGAGCGTTCCGGGGCTTATCCCGCTGCTGTCGCCGTTCCGCCCCGATTGCATCATGGCCGTAAAGACCGCTAAACGGGCCGGACAGGCATCGTTTTGCCGCTGACGGACCATCGAAAATGACGACCCCTTCGCGCTATATCGAGGCGCCGCGCCGGATGCGGGCATTTGTTCGCGCCCATGAAACCAGCCTGGTGGTTCTGGCGGCGATGATCGGAACCATTGGCGGGCTGGTGGTGCTGGCCATGAGTGTCGCGGTTGCCTCCCTGCACGCGCTGCTGTTCAACATCAGCATCACGGAGCGGCTTTCCAGCCAGCCGAGCATCGAGACGCTGCGCGCCGTGCTGGTTCCAAGTCTCGGCGGCTTGTTGCTGGGGGTGGCCTTCCTGTTGCTCGCGCGCTGGCGGCCCGCGCGCGAGGTCGATCCGATCGAGGCCAATGCCCTGCATGGCGGGCGGATGTCGTTTCGCGGCAGCGTCATCGTGGCGCTGCAGACCATCTGGTCCAGCGGGGTCGGGGCATCGGTCGGCCTGGAGGCCGGATATACCCAGCTTGCGAGCGGCCTTGCTGCGTCGCTCGGCCGTGCATTTCACCTGCGCCGCGCCGACCAGCGCATCATGGTCGGCTGCGGCGCGGCCGCGGCGATTTCGGGCGCGTTCGGCGCTCCGCTCGCCGGCGCGTTCTATGCTTTCGAACTTGTGATCGGCGGCTATACGTCGGCCAGCCTGACGCCGGTCGGCGTCGCCGCCGTGGCCGGCTATTTCGTCACCCATGGATTCGAGGCGCTGTCGCTCGGCATCAGCGTCGGCCCGGTCGGCGACGTGGTCGGGCGCGACCTTGCCGTTGCCGCGCTGCTCGGGGTTCTGGCGGCGCTGTGTGGCATCCTCATCATGCGCAGCGTGGCGCTGTGCGAGATGGGGCTTGCGAAGATCCGCCTCTGGCCGCCGCTGCGCCCTGCGCTCGGCGGCCTTTGCGTCGGCCTGCTCGCGCTGCTGACGCCGCAGGTGATGTCATCAGGCCATGGCGCGCTGCATTTTTCCGGCATCGTCGCGATGCCGTTGCAGATCATCGCCGCCGTCTTCGTTCTGAAGGCGCTGGCGTCGATTGTCTCGCTCGGCTCCGGCTTCCGCGGCGGATTGTTTTTCGCCACGCTGTTCATGGGCGCGCTCGGCGGCCGCCTGTTCGCCGCCGGCGTCGATCTGGTCTGGCCGGGTCTTGCGCTGGATCCCAATGTCTATGCCGTGATCGGGATGAGCGCGCTGTCGGCGTCCGTGATCGGCGGCCCGCTGACGATGTCGTTCATCGCGCTGGAATCAACCGGCAATCTCTGGCTCACCACGGTCGTGCTGGTCGCGGTCATGATCTCCACCCAGATCACGCGCGAATTGTTCGGCTATTCCTTTGCGACCTGGCGCCTGCATCTGCGCGGCGAGACCATCCGCAGCGCCGCCGATGTCGGCTGGATTCGCGATCTCACGGTCCGTCGCCTGATGCGGCCGGATGTCGCCACGGTCGACGCCGGTATCGGGATCGAGGAATTCCGGGCGAAATTTCCGCTGGGATCGAAGACGCAGGTCGTCGCGGTCGATGTCGGCAGGGCGCTATGTCGGGTTGGCCGTGGTCGCCGAGGCGCACGCGCCTGACGTCGATACCGCGCACGGCCTCATCGGCATCCTGCACCATCGGGACGTCGTGCTGCATCCGGTCATGAACATTCAGGAAGCCATCGCCGTCTTTGACGCCGCCGAAGCGGAATCGCTGGCCGTCGTCGATACCGACGGTGAACGCCAACCGATCGGGATTGTCACCGAAGCCCATGCCATGCGGCGCTACGCCGAAGAATCCGAGCGGCGCCGGCGCGAGGCGATCGGCGAGGTCTGAGCCCGCGCGGTTTCCGGCGCGCCGTGCGCTATATCTTCTCCAGTTTCTGCAGGCAGCGGGTCACCCTGACCTCCGGCGGCATCGGCGTATCCGGAAAACTGGTCTTCCAGTCGGTGACGCCGACCTCGCCGACATAGATGTCGCCCTTCGAATCCATCGCGATGCCGTGCGGCGCGAGGAATTTGCCGATCTCCACGCCCGGACCCTCCTCGCCGCCGAGCCGGGCGATGCGCTTGCCCTTGGCGTCGACGATCGAGAGCCGCGGGCCGAGATTGGGCACCTTGCGGTTGACCGGCATGCCGGGGCCGAGTTCGCCGATGATGAAATTCGTCTGCTTGCCGCGCCGCAGCGGCACAGCGCGCAGGGCCGGTGCAGATTGTTCCACTGCGTCTCGTACTTGCCGTTGCCGTCGAACACCTGCACGCGGTGGTTCTCGCGGTCGGCGACATAGACCCAGCCGTCGGCATCGGTCGCGATGTTGTGGACGATGTTGAACTGGCCGGGATCGGTGCCGGGCTCGCCCCAGGTCTTCAGCAGCTCTGCCGTCCGGCGAATATTTGTGGACGCAGGCATTGCCGTAGCCGTCCGAGACGTAGATCTCGCCCTTCGGCGACAGCGCGGTGTGGGTGCAGCGGTGGAACGGCTCGCCGCTCATGAACGGCGCCGGCTGGTTCGGGATGCCGATCGTCAGCAGCACCTTGCCGTCGGTGGTGCACTTGCGCACGGTATGGTCGCCGTCATCGGTGCAATAGAGATTGTCGTCGGCGTCGATGTGCAGTCCATGCGCCCGGTTGAACAGGCCTTCGCCCCAGCTCTTGATGAAATTTCCCGCGCGGTCGAGCACCACCATCGGATGGTCGCCGCGGTTGAAGACATAGATGCGGTCCTTGCTGTCGACGGCGACCGACGCGGCGTCGGTCAGGCTCCAGCCGTCAGGCAGCTTTGCAAAATTCTCCACCACGCGGTAGCGGTGTTCGCCCGAGCCGAGAATGGTCGGCATGTGTGATTCTCCCCCAAGTTAACCAGGTTCGTCATTCCGGGTCTGCGCTTCGCGCATTCCGGAATGACGGTGTTGGTTTATGGAATCGCCGCCCGCGGCCCCACGCCCCGCGGCAGCAGCCCTTCCTCGATCGCCTTGATCTGCAGCGCGAGGTGCTTTGAGCCGATGCGGCATTGCGCGAGGCCGCCGGCGATCAGCCAGAGGCCGGGCTGGCCGGTGCGGGTGTACATGTTGCGCAAGCTCCTGCTCATCGCCGAAGCCCCAGATCGGGCCGACGCGCTTCTCGACCGCTTCGCCGAACAGCTTGCGCACCAGTTCCTCCTGGCGCTTGTAGCCGGTCGCCAGCACGACGAGGTCGGCGGCGACGGTGTTGCCGTCCTTCATCCTGGCGCCATCGGCCGCGAACGTGTCGATATCGGCAAACTGCTTCAGCGCGATATCGCCTTTGACGATCATGTCGGAGCAGCCGACGTTGAAATAATAGCCGCCGCCGCGGGTGAGATACTTGAACTGCCAGCCGGTGTTGTCCTCGCCGTAGTCGAGCTTGAAGCCGACGCGTTCGAGGCCATCGAGCAGTTCCTTGTCCAGCGCCTTCGATTTCTCGCCGGTGAGCTGATGGCTCCTGCGCGCCAGCTTGAGCGGCATCGAGGTCGCGATCAGGTCGTTATCCTCGAGCGTGCCCTCGTTGTAGGGCGCGTAGACCAGTTGCGCCGACGGCTCGATGCTGACGACGAGCGTCGACGAGCGCTGGAACAGCGTGACGTGGGCGCCGCTGGAATGCAGGTCCTGTGCGATGTCGTGGCCGCTGTTGCCGGTGCCGATCACGATGGCGCGCTTGCCCTTCCAGTTCTCGCCGTCGTCATACTGGCTGGAATGCATCACCTTGCCGGCAAAGTCCTTCAGGCCGGCGATCTCAGGCACGCTCGGAATGCCGCTGACGCCGGTCGCCAGCACGACGTGGCGCGGATGCATCGTGCGCGTCGTGCCGTCGGCGCGGCGCAGCGTCACCGTCCAGCGGCCTTCCTTCTCGTCGTAGCTGCCGCCCTCGAATTCGGTCTCGGTCCAGAAGTTCAGCTCCATGGCCTCGACATAGGCTTCGAACCAGTTGGCGAGCTTGTCCTTGGGGATGTAGGTCGGCCAGTTCGGCGGGAAGAGCATGTAGGGCAGGTGGTTGACCTGCACTTGATTATGCAGCGTCAGCGCATGGTAGCGCTTGCGCCAGTTGTCGCCGATGCGCTGCTCGCGATCGACGATCAGCGTATCGACGTTGAGCTGCTTCAGGCGCGCGGCGATGCGAGAGCCCGGATTGTCCGCCGCCGATCACGAGCACGGTCGGATCGCGGTCGGCATAGGCGGCCGAGGCCTTGCGCAGATCGAGCCAGTTGGGGCCGCGGAAGTCGCGCGAATAGGCGTTGCCGCGCGGCCGCTCGATGCCGAGCTGCTCCTCGAATCCCTTGAGCTCGCCGAGTTCGGTCAGCAGCGTCCAGGCCTTGAGGCGGTTGCCGTCATCGGCATCCGGGATCAGGCGGATGATGCCGCTGCCGCGCCCGACCCTGGTCTCGAACCTGAAGATCGCCTCGATGGCGTTGGTGCCCGCGCGCATCACCTTGCGCGGCGCGGCGCGATCGGGGTCCACGGCAAAACCGCCCGGCGCAATGCCGCGCGCCAGCGGCGGCAGCGCCTTCACGATGGCCTCGCCGCCGTTGAGGGTCTGGATATTCCAGCTCAGCGCCAGCACGTCGCGCCAGTAGCTGTCGGGATGGAACAGGCTCTTCAGCAGGCCGTCGTCGGGCTTCGTCAGCGCTTCCTCGAACTGGCCGAGCCAATTGTCGGCGGCCACCGAAATGTCGTCCGTCCTGTCGAGCATGGGCGCTTCCCTTCGACCTGCCGTCTTCGCGGCGGTTTCTCTGGCGAAGCCTATACCCAATGAGGACGCCGCAGAAAGGGCGCGGGGAGATATCCGTTATTCCCTAAAGCGACAGGATGTGGCCCTGATCCGGCGGCACGCGGCCATTGAGGGTGTCGAGGTAGGTCTTTTGCACGGCCTCCGGACCGCGGCCTTCGGTCACATCGATCCATTTCTCGAGCATCGGGACGAAGCCCGCCCATGCCGCGCCAAATCGTTCGTTGAAGCCGCCCGGTCCCCACTCCCGCGCGCGCTTGCGGATCTGATCGGGTGCGAAGAACCAGCTCGGGCTGGCGCCGGGCAGCGCCGGCTCGTCGGCCGACGTGCTGCGATGGGTGAGGCCGACCCGGCCGGAATACTTCATCTGCGCGCCGAAGTGCCGGTGCAGTTGCTCGCGCAGCGAGCTGTTGCCGGCCATGTCGACATAGGCCACCGGCTGGTCCGACGGCAGCGAGGTGACGCGGTCATAGGTCACGACCTCGTCGTAGCAGCCGAGCGACTGGACGAAATCGGCATTTCCGGCCGAGGTCAGGCCGATCACCGTGATGCCCCTCGCATGCACAAGGTGAGCAAGTCCGCAGGCCGTCTTGCTGGAAGCCGAAGAGAGCATCACGCGCCGGGCGCCGTAGAACCCGTTCTCGCCAAGGAAATCATCCACCAGGAACGACAGCGTGAACAGCGGCCGCAGCAGCGCCTGGTAGTCGCCCTGCCTGCCGGCGAATGCCGGATCGCCGCTGACCCTCGCATACGCATTATAGACCGGCGCGACCCCCTGCCGGTGCGCGGCGGCATCGCGCAAGCCGCGCTTGCTGACGTCGGCGGCCTCGATGACGAGATGCGTCGACATCGGGAAATATCCGAACAGGACTTCACCCGCGGAAATGCCCGGGTGTTTCGAGGCGATCACCTCGCCAAGGCCCCACACCGGAATGTTGCCGAAGCCTGCGGGCGCCGGAAACAATTGCCAGTATTTCAATTGATCTCCGAGCACGGCATAGGTGATGTTGTTGGCGGTAAAAGCGAAACGCGTAACCTTCACCAGCAATGCGCCATCAGGCAACTCGGCGGCGTCAGGCAGTTCTATCTCGATCAGCTTGCATTGCTGCAGATCGTCGCGGGCGACGACGAAGTCGGTCGAGGTCATGTCGATCTCTCCGGTTTTGACGGCGATCCTCTGCTACAGACAACAGCCACGTGCAACAGCAACAAAGTTTGAAACGATGTTCGCTTTTGTCCGGACGGAGATGTCATTTCTCCTGCGTGGATACGCCGTCCTTCCCGTGGGCGCGGCCGGCGACCTTTCGGTGCGGTTTGGCTAAGCGGCGCGGGCGACTCCACCGCGCCGCCCGCCGCGCCATTCGTGTCCGCCATTGAATGGCCCGCAAAAGTCTCGCGCGGGTGTCGAGCAGATACAGTGTCAAAATAAAGATCAACATCGTTGGCTCCGGCGCCCTTGCGGCGCTTGCCGCTAACGGCCGTGATCCGGCAGCGGAATAGCTGAGGAAAATATGTTGTCGGGGTCGTAACGGCGCTTGGCGCCGATTAATCGTGCTGCGTTCGGACCAAAACTCATTGCGGCGCGATCGGCTTCGTTCCTGCCGAGCAGGTTCGGATAGCCGCCGGGAAGCGCCTGGCCAAAGGCATCGCGGGTGCTGCGGATCCAGTCGCGATGCCGTTGTTCGTCACGCGGATCGGCCGCCGCGGGAAGCAGCGCAAATATTTCGACCAGAACATGGTCGCGCCGCAGGCCGAACGCGGTCGCATGCACGTAGGCACGCGCGAAGCCGCCCCCTTGAAGTCGTGGGTAAAGATGGCGCATCCCGGAGAAGCCGCGTTGCTCATCGCCAAGACGAACGTGTCGATGCTGTCGCCGTCGAGCGCCGGCAGCCAGCAGGCAGTCGATGAAACACCCGCAATCCCCGGCTGCGACCGGAATCGAAGGTGCGAAGCAGTGCGCCGTAGGATTTCTGGCTCGATCGCGCCGGTCAGCAATGTCCCGAGACGCAGCATCGGCGCGAGCCGCCTGTCGCCTTGCTGCGGCGCGCCGCACCACGTCGGAATGACCGCGACGACGAAGGAACCGTCAGCGGCGCCGACGATGCCGACCTGCACGGAAAACTCGTCGGTTGCCGCCGCGGCGATCGTCGCGCAGTCGTCCAGCACCGACCTCGCTTCGGAGAACGGATAGATCAGCATGCCTGAACGGACGCCTGGCAGTTCATGCAGACGGTGGCGCATCGTCGTAACCACGCCGAAATTGCCGCCGCCGCCGCGCAGCGCCCAGAACAGCTCCTCGTTACGCTCCGCGCTGGCGAATACGATTCGTCCATCGGCCAGCACGACCTGCATGTCGAGCACGTTGTCGAGCGCCAATCCAAAACGTCCGATCAGCGGGCCGTAGCCGCCGCCCAGGGTCAGACCGGTCATGCCGACCGAGCCGACCGAACCGGCCACGGCGGCGAGGCCACGAGCGTCGGTGAGCGCGGCGATGTCGCTGACCAGCGCCCCGCCTCCCGCCGTCACGGCGCGACGGTCGGAATCGAGGATGACGCCTCGCATATCAGTGAGATCGATCACGACGCCGTCGCAGAGCGCGCGACCGGCCCAGTCGTGCCCGCCGCCGCGGACGGACAGTGGCAGATTTTGCTCCCGTGCCGCGCGGATTGCAGCCTGCACGTCGCTTGCCGTTCGGCAATGCACCACAAAGCGCGGCGTGACGCCGCGTTGCTTCGCCCAGATGTCGGTCGTCGACGCATAGCGGTCGTCGCCGGGCACGGAAATCAAGCCGGACAATTGCATGGCGATGTCGTTGCCGTTTCGCGCGGTCAGATCGGTCATGACACTCTCCTTCCTGGAGGGCGCGGAGGATGTCCCCGCGCGTCGCGACCGGATTAGCGAGAGCCTCGTATGTCGTTCGTGAAGATTCCTGCGCTTTTGCTTCAGGTGAACTCCGATGGCGCGACGCCGTGCACACGGCGAATCCAGCGCGACAAGTGGCTCTGGTCGGAAAATCCGGTGTCCGCCGCGACTTCGGCGAGGCTCATGCCGCTGTGGATGCGATCGATCGCGGCTTGCAGGCGCAAGTGCACGACATATCGATAGGGCGTCATGCCGATCGAGCGGGCAAAGATCCGCGTGAAATGATAGGGGCTGCGCCCGGCCAGCGACGCAAGGTCATTGACCTCGATCGGCTCGGACATATGCGCATGCACGTATTCCTTGATCTTTATCAGAACCGGAAGCCCCAGTGATCCGCGTGGGGGCTCCCGTGGGAGCCAGGTGTGAGCGGCAACCAGGCGATTGATGAAGCTCGTTGCCGTGCCATTCCACAACAGCAACCCGCTCTCGTATCTTGTCGCGTTTTCGATCGCGAGCATGTTTGCAAGGCCCAGAAGCGTCTGATCGCGTCCCGCCACGCGTTCGCGCAATTGCGCCTCGATCGCGGAATCTTCGGCGGCAGCCAGTGCGAGTTGGCTCGGCTTGACGGCCACGACCAGGAGATCGGCGCGCGCGTCGGTTTCGACGGAGCAGTCCCCGCCGGCGGGGCAGATCGCGATCGTACCGGTGGTCCCTTCATGGTTCAGCCGCGCTCCCCCGACACGGCAGTCGAGCCTCAGATGCGGGGTCAGTTGCAGAAAGATCAGATGCTGCTGCTGCGCCGCCTTGAAGTGCGCGATGCGGCGCACACTCATGCTCAGGATCGAGACGCCGCTCTCGCCGCGCGCGCGGCCGGCATCGAGATGGGTTGATGGGCCGTCGTCGCGCTGTGTCCAGATCGCTTCGCCGAATTCGGCCATGACCAATGCTCCCGACTAAAAAAGGCGCGGGCGCTAATCTGTCGATCAAATGCGGCTTGGTAAGAGCGGGCCGGCTAGCCTGACGCAGTCGTGAAAGACGGTGAACGGACGATGCCCGCGAGCGAAGCAGATTGCTCAACCTGCGGGCACGCTTCACGCTGCCTGGGCATGTGAGGTAGGTCACGACCGGTCTGCAAGCGGCTCACGGCATCGCGCGTAGCGTGCCCGCAGCATGCAGGTCGCGCAGCTTGCGCTTGAAGATCTTGCCGGTGGCTTCGCGCGGCATCGCATCCATGAACTGGATGTCCTTTGGCACCTTGAAGTTGGCAAGACGTCCGCGCAGGAATTCCTGCACCGCGGCCGGTGACAGTGCTGCATCCGTTTCCGGTTCGATGCAGGCGAACAATCGCTCGCCGAATTCGTCGTCGGGCACCCCGAACACGGCGCAGTCGCGCACGCCGTCCATGCCGATCAGCGCGTTCTCGATCTCCGCCGGATAGATGTTGACGCCGCCGGAGATCACCATGTCGCGCTTGCGGTCGCACAGGAACAGATAGCCGTCTTCATCGAGGTAGCCGACGTCGCCGACGCTGACGAGGCCGTCGCGGCCGGCCTCGGCGCGCGCTTCGGCCTTGCCGTGATACTCGAAATCCGGAACCGACATCTGCCGCATGAAGATTTCGCCTGCTTCGTTGACGCCGCACAGCGAGCCGTCGGGCCGGAAGATCTTCACGATGCCGCCTTCGATCGCGCGGCCGACCGTGCCGGGCTTCGCCAGCGCTTCCTCGGCCGAATGCCACACCGGAATTCCGGTTTCGGTCGAGCCGAAATACTCGTTGATGACCAGTCCCCACCACTCGATCATGGCGCGCTTGACCTGCGGCGGGCAGGGCGCTGCGCCGTGCACGATGAAGCGCAGCGACGACAGATCGTATCGGCGCTTGATTTCGTCCGGCAGCCGCAGCAGGCGCACGAACATCGTCGGCACCATGTGCATGTGGGTGATATGGTGGCGTTCGATCAGTTGCAGCATGTCCTCGGGGTCGAAGCGCGGTTCGAGCACGATCTGACAGCCGCTGCGGAACGCCAGCATGCCGTAGGAGTTCGGCGCCGAATGGTACATCGGGCCGTTCATCAGGATGACCTGGTCCTCGTTCGGCTTGACGCCATAGGCGATGCCGCCGCCGCGCGCTGCCGCGGCGACCTGTTCCGGCTGCATCGGCTTGCGGCGCACGCCCTTGGGCAGGCCCGTCGTGCCCGACGTGTAGAACATCGGCGCGCTGCCGATCGGGGCTTCCGCGGACGGCGCATGCGAGTCGCGCCAGCGGTCCCAGTCGGTCATGCCGTCAGGCACCTGTGTCTGCGCCGCCGGCACGCCGAACGCGCCGGCGATTTCCGGCGGCGTCGTCACCACGAGCACTTTGACATCGCCCGGCAGGCCGTCGCTGATCTGCGGCAGCAGGTCGGCGTGGCAGACCAGGATCCTGGCGCCGCTGTCGGCGAGGATGTAGGCGACTTCCTCCGCCTTGAGGTGCCAGTTGATCGGCACCACGGGGCTGCCCAGCGCCGCCGCCCCGCCGGTGACCTCGAAGAACGCAAAGTCGTTGCGCAGCATCATGCCGACGGGCGTGCCGCCACGGAGGCCGAGCGCCCCGAAACCCGCGGCCGCCCGCGCGATACGGGCGTGGATATCAGGATAGCTGATCTCGCGTTCGCCGCTGATGATCGATGTCACGTCTTCTCTCCCCGGCAGCCTCGAGCTTGTTGCCTAGCGGTCGTCCAGAATCTCGCCGAAACCGACCCAGCTCTTGCCGTCGAAGCGGCGCAGCCGCAACTGCTGGAACGGCAGATAGTCGTCGGCCGCGGTCGTCACCGTCATGCCCGGCAGCAGCAGCGGCAGCGGCACCTCACGGAGCGATGCCGCCTGCTTCATGACATTCTCCCGGCTGAGGTCGTCCTTGCAGGCGGCGAGGACCTTCACCATCAGACTGGCATAATGATAGCCGGCTGCGTAGTTCGAATTGTTCAAATCCGCATTGGGCAGGTACTGCTTCATGAAGGCGAAGAACGCCTTCACGCCCTCGTCATTGGCCCACTGCACGTCCATCGTGTCCTTCTGGTTGCTCGACGAGATCAGGCCGACGGCGTTTTCCAGCCCGGCCGGCTCCAGGAACGAGATCGAGGACGCCGAGGTCGGCACGAAGAACAGGTCCGGCTTCCAGTTGATCTCGGCGACGCCCTTGATCATCTGCGAGGTGAATTTGCCGAGCACGACGCCGAACATCACATTGGCGCCGGATGCCTTCAGCGTCGCGAGCTGCGAGCTGATGGTCGGCGCGCTGGTCTCATAGGTCGCCTCCGAGACGATCATGGTGGCGGCCTTGTCGCCGAGCGCGCGCTTGAAGCCTGCGACGTAGTCGCGGCCGAAATCGTCGTTCTGCGCCAGGATGGCGATCTTGGCGTCGGGCTTGGTCTGCAGGATGTGCTTGGCGTAGACCACGCCTTCGGACTGGTAGGCCGCCATGCCCGGCATGGTCCATGGATAGTTCTTCGGATCGGCCCATTTGGTCGCGCCGCTCAGCACGAACAGTTGCGGCACCTTCTTGGTGTTGAGGTAGCGGTGCACGGCGTTGTTGGTGGCGGTGCCCAGCGAGCCGAACGTCAGCAGCACTTCTTCCTGCTCGACCAGCTTGCGGGTCTGTTCGACCGTCTTCGGCGGCGAATAGGCGTCGTCGAGGCTGATGAACTTGATCTTGCGGCCGTTGACGCCGCCCTCGGCGTTGACCTTCTCGAAATAGGCCTCCTGCGCCCGGCCGATGACGCCGAAGCCGGATACCGGGCCGCTATAGGGCAGGGTCTGCCCGATGCGGATTTCGCCCTTGTCGCCGTCGGCGGCGAGCGCCGCGGCGCTCCCGAGCAATGCGAGTGCGATGGTCAATGCAGGTCGCAACATTCCCATGGTGTCCCTCGATTTGTTGTCGTTGATAAGGAGTGCGGTTCGCGCGCCCTTACGCGCTGGCACGCTTGAAAAAGTCGCCGCTGGCCTCGGCGAATTCGGCCTTCAGCCGCTCGACCAGTTCGGCGACCGGGGGAGCGTCCGAGATCTGGCCGATGCCCTGGCCCGAGCCCCAGATATCGCGCCACGCCTTCGACTTCATGTTGCCGCCGGAGCCGAAGTTCATCTTCGACTTGTCGGCCACCGGCAAATTCGCAGGATCCAGGCCGGCGGCTGCGATCGACGGGCCGAGATAGTTGCCGTGCACGCCGGTGAACAGGTTTGAATAGACGATGTCCTCGGCAGCATGTTTTGTCAGCGCGGCCTTGTAGGCCGGATCGGCGTTGGCTTCCGCGGTCGCGATGAAGCGCGTGCCCATGTAGGCCATGTCGGCGCCGAGCGCGAGCGCGGAGGCAATGCCCCAGCCATCGGAGATCGCACCCGACAGCAGCACGGTGCCCTTGAACCACTGCTTGACTTCGCGCAGCAGCGCGAAGGGAGACAGCATGCCGGCATGGCCGCCGGCGCCGGCGCAAACGAGAATCAGGCCATCGACGCCATGTTCAGCGGCCTTGCGCGCGTGCCTGACGTTGATGACGTCGTGAAACACCACGCCGCCATAGGAATGCGCGGCCTCGACGATCTCCAGCGGCGGGCGCAGCGAGGTGATGATGACAGGAACCTTGTGCTTCACGCAGGTTTCCATGTCCTTCATCAGGCGGTCGTTGGAGGCGTGGCAGATCTGGTTGACCGCGTAGGGCGCGACCTTCCTGCCCGGGTTCTGCGCCTTGTATTCGCCGAGTTCGTTCTCGATTCGGCTCAGCCATTCGTCGAGCTTCTCGACCGGACGGGCGTTCAGCGCCGGAAACGAGCCGACGATGCCGGCCTTGCACTGGGCGATGACGAGTTCGGGCCCGGAGACGATGAACAGCGGCGATCCGACCACCGGCAGTTCGAGCGTATCGACGAGCGAAGCGGGCAACGGCATTCGATTCCTCCCTTTGCAACGCGAGCCGGCGCGGGGGCCGGAACGCGTGTGATATTTTGATTTGCTGCGCCAGATCCTGTTCAGCTTCACATGCGAAAGCCGCCGACCGGGCGTGACCTGTTGCGGGGCATTATAGGGCTGGACGCGGGTTCACGGCTGTTCAATATTGAACGGGCGACAAGTCAGGAATGAACGGAGCCCATTGCGGGAATCGCCGATGGATTGGGACCTGTGCAAGACCTTCGTCGCGGTTGCCGAGACCCGCAGCTTTGCCGCAGCGGCGCGGCAGTTGCGCTCCAGTCATCCGACAGTCGGACGCAAGATCACCGAGCTCGAACACCAACTCGGCATTCGGCTGTTCGCGCGCTCAAATGACGGTCTGTCACTGACCTCGCAGGGCCGCAAGTTTCGCGAGCATGTCGATGCGATGGCGGCGGCGGCCCTGCGCGCCGAGGCCGCGGTATCGGCGACCGGCGCGCAGGCCCGCGGCGTCGTCAAGCTGTCGATCGGCGCGACGCTCGCCTCGCACTGGCTGATGCCGCGGCTGGGGCCGTTCCTGCGCGGGCATGACCACATCCAGCTCGAGATCATCACCCATCCGTTTCCGGCGAGCGTTCGCCGCCGCGAGGCCGATGTCGTGCTGCGCCCGGTCGACAGCGGCGAGGAAAACCTGATCGGCCGCAGGATCGGCCGTCTCGGCACCGGCTTCTACGCCTCGCGCGACTATGCTGTTGGGCGTCGTTTGCCGGAGCGGCGCGACGAATGGAAGGGACACAGCGTCATCGGCTTCGCCGACCGCGCCTCCAACGAGCGTCTGGGGCGCTGGAGCGATGCCATCACGCGGCAGGGATCGGTGGTGATGCGGTGTTCGTCGCAGGGCGACATGCTCGCCGCCGCCCGCGCCGGTCTCGGGATATCGGCGCTGTCGTGCTTCGTCGCTGCCGCCTATCCCGACCTCGTCCGGGTCGCACCGCAGAAGCTGCTCAGCGTGGCCGATATCTGGCTGCTGGCGCACCCCGATCTGGTCGAACTCCCCGCGGTGCGCGCGGTCATCGATTTCGTCACCGCCTGCGCGCGCGAGGACCGGGTGAAGCTGCGGGGCTAGGATTGCTGGCCAGCACGCCTTCGCGCTTCTTCAGCACCCGGTAGTAGCTCCACCACAGATGCGCTGCCGCGCCGCGCAGCGGACGCCAGGGTTCCGCCAGCGGCGCCATCTGCTTGGCGGTCGGGCGCGCCGTCAGGCCGAGCCCGACCTTCACCGCCTCCTGCACCGCGAGGTCGCCGGCCGGCCAGGCGTCGCCATGGCCGAGGCAGAACAGCAGGTAGACGTCAGCGGTCCATGGGCCGATGCCGGGCAGCGCGATCAGGGTGTGATGCGCAGCGTCGGCGTCTTCTTCGGCCAGCACCTCCAGGTTCAGGCGCTCGGCGGCGAGTTCGCGCGCGATGTGTTTCAGCGTCTTGATCTTGGCGGCGGAAAGCCCCAGTCGGCCGAGGCGGTCGGCGCGCGCCTTGCCGATGGCGCGATGATCGAACGGATCGAACGCCGCCGCCAGCCGCGCCCAGATCGCCCCGGCGCTCGCCGTGGACAATTGCTGGCCGCACACGATGGCAGCAAGACCTGCAAAACCCGGTTCGCGCTGCCGCAGCGCCGGCATCCCGGTCAGTTCGAGGATCGGCTTCAGCCGCGGATCCTGCCTGACCAGCGCGGCGACGGCGTCCTCGAGATCGGACTGGCTGTTGAGGTGGATGGTCATTGCTGCTTTCGCTGGCTCGGCTCGTCATGCGCGGGCTTGACCCGCACATCCATATTATATCGTAAAAGACTGTTTGAAGGATGGATTGCCGGGTCAAGCCCGGCAATGACAGTGTCACGATCAATGCCGCCACCCGTTTTCCGATTTGCGCCGAGCCCGAACGGCTACCTCCATCTCGGCCACGCCTGTTCGGCGCTGCTGAACTTCGATTCCGCGCGGCGGGCCGGCGGCCGGTTCCTGCTGCGGATCGAGGACATCGACGCGACCCGCTGCCGTCCGGAATTCGAGGCCGCGATCTATGAAGACCTCGCCTGGCTCGGGCTATCCTGGGAAGCACCGGTGCGGCGGCAATCGGAACATTTTGCGGAGTACCAGGCGGCGGTCGAGCAATTGACGGCGCGGGGTCTGGTCTATCCGGCCTTCGAGAGCCGCACCGGGATTGCGCGCCTCGTCGCACAGCGCGAGCGGGAAGCGCCATGGCCGCGCGATCCCGACGGGGCGCCGCTCTATCCCGGCACCGCGAAATCGCTGGCGTCGGACGAGCGGCGGCGTCTGATCGCACAGGGCGCGCCCTATGCGCTGCGGCTCGATATGGCGGCGGCCGGCCGGCGCGCGCCGCCGGACCTCGCCTGGAGCGAGCAGGGCGAAGGCCCCGGCGGCGAAACCGGCCGCGTGACCGCCCGGCCGCAAGCCTGGGGCGATGTCATCCTGGCGCGCAAGGAGACGCCGACCAGCTATCATCTGTCGGTCGTGATCGACGACGCCTTGCAGGGCGTCACCGACGTGGTGCGGGGCAGGGACCTGTTCTGGTCGACCAGCGTGCATCGCTTGCTGCAGGAACTGCTCGGAAATCGGCAACCGGTCTACCGGCACCACCGGCTCATCACGGATTCGGCGGGACAAAAACTTTCGAAGTCCACCAGCGCCACGGCGTTGCGCGAACTGCGCGGCGGCGGGGCAACGCCTGCCGATATCAGGCGGCTCGTCGGCCTGCCTGAATCACTTGCATAGTTCTACTGGGGGTTGCTCAAAACACCTCCGTGACTCCGGCCGCGGTGGCTGTCATGCTGGCGGCTCGGGGGATACGAGATGGCGGCAAAGCGCCCGCAGCGCGTCACACGGCCGGTCAGCAAACGGCGAACGAAGAAACGTGTCTCCAGCGTCGCCAAGAAGACGCGCGGCAAGCGCAAGGCAGCCGCCGCGACATCAGGCATGGTCGAGACCGCGTTGGCCGCCTTCGCGCATGAAGTCCGCACGCCGCTCACCGGCATTCTGGCGATCAGCAATCTGCTGGCGACCTCCGACCTCGACGAGCGCGAACGCCGCTGGGTCGACACCATCAAGGCGGGCGCCGAGCATCTGGCCAGTCTCGCGACCCTGTTCGTCGATGCGGCCCGCAGCGGCGGGCCCGGGCTCAGCATCCGCCAGGACTTCTTCGACCTCCGCACGCTCGCGCGCAACGCCGGCGATTCGCTCACCGGCCGCGCGGCGGCGAAGGGCCTGGCGTCATCGGTCGAACTGGCCGAGCACCTCCCGGCTTTCGCGGTCGGCGATCCGGTTCGCCTGCGCGCGGCGCTGGAGAATTTGATCGACAACGCCGTCAAGTTCACCGAACAGGGCAGCGTCGCGCTGCAGGTCACGCCGCTGCGCAGCGGCAAGGGCAAGGTCGCCATATCCTTCGCAGTTTCCGACAGCGGGATCGGCCTCACGCTCGGCGAAATCAGGCGTCTGTTCCGCCCGTTCTCGCAGGCCAACGTCTCGATCGCGTCGCGCTTCGGCGGCGCCGGGCTAGGCCTGTCCTCGGTCAGGCAATTGGCTCGGGCAATGGGCGGCGACATCGCCGTGACGCCGCGGCGTGGCGGCGGCACGACCTTTACGCTCAGTGTCGTGATGGCGGCAGCAAAGGCGGGAGCGGCCACAGCGCCCGGCGCCGACAGCGGGGTGGCAAACGGCTCCTCGCCGCTGCGGCTGCTCAGCGTCGAAGACAATCCATTCGGCCGCGTCGTGCTCAACGCCATTCTCGCCGAACTCGGGCATCATGCGGAATTCATCGGCCAGGGCGAGGCGGCGCCGGAGCGGCTCGAGCAGGGCAGGTTCGACGCGGTGCTGATGGACATGGTGCTGCCGGGCATCAACGGCGTCGAGGCGATCCGGCGCATTCGCGCGCTTCAGGGCCCGCTCGGGCGGATTCCGGTGATCGGCATATCCGGCCGTAGCGAGGACGAGGCGGCATCGCGCGCCGCCGGCGCCGATGTATTCCTGGTCAAGCCCGTTTCTCCGCGCGCTCTGGCAACTGCGCTGCATGAAGCGACACGCCATGGGGCAACTGCGACTTCATGATCGACGCATTCAGTTCGCCGCCATAGACGAAGATCGCGGCGATGAAATACAGAAACACCAGCGCGATGATCACCGAGGCCAGTCCCGCATACATCGTGACGTAGTTGCTGGCGAAGCGTGCCAGATACTGGCCGAACACGATGCCCGAGACCAGCGATCCCACCACGGTGAAGATGATGCCGGGCACGATCTGCAGAAAGCTCCGCCGGCCTGCCGCCAGCCAGGCATGCAGGATGAACAGCGCCACCACCAGCGCCGAGACAGTGACGCCATAGCGGGCATAGAACAGCAGCCGCTCGTTGCTCTCGATGAAGAACGGAATGTGCTGGCGCGCCGCTTCCAGTATCAGGGGGCCGAGCACGATCAGGAACGCCATCGCAAGCGAGGCGACGGCTGCGACCAGCGTGTAGCCGATCGATTTCAGCCGCAGCCAGTACCAGCTCCGCGGCTCGGTCACCGCATAGGCGCGGTTGAGTGCGACCCGCAGCGCTTCCACGCCGTTGGAAGCGAAATAGACGGCGAGCAGGGCGCCGATGGTGAGGATGTCGCTGCGGGTAGTGGTCAGCACGTCATGGATCTCTCCCGAGATCGCGTCCGCCACCCGCTTCGGCCAGACCTGCAGCAGAAGGTCGGCGGCCTGGTCGGCGAGTTCCTTGGAGCCGAAGAAGCCGGCCAGCGACGTCAGCACGATCAGGAACGGAAACAGCGCCATCAATGTCGACAGCGCGATGTGGCTGGCGATCGCCCAGCCGTCGTCGGCAAGGAACGTGTAAAAGGCGTCCATCACGACGTGGTAGCCGTAGCGAAGCTGCTTCACATCCCACCCCGAGCCGGCGCGCGGCGATTTGATCCGCAAACCCGGCTAGCTTCTGATAATATTGGGTTAAAAGCCAGATCGTTAAGCACTTGTGAACGTGTGGAAGTTGGTGCGGCGTGGTGTTATGTAGCCCTTCATGACGTCTTTTCTGAGTTCGATCGTCCTTCCGATCGCCGTTGCGGCCGTCGCCGTGGTCCTGCTGCTCGGCCTCGTCAACATGATGCGGGGTGGCTCTCCGAGCCGTTCGCAGAATCTGATGCGGCTTCGGGTCTTGCTGCAATTCATCGCCATCGTCATCACCATGGTGGTGGTCTGGGCGATGGGAAAATAAGGGGACACGCCGATGGTCGTGCTCAACCGCATCTATACCAGGACCGGCGACGACGGCACCACGGCGCTCGGCAGCGGCGAACGCCGCCCGAAATACGATCTCCGGATCGAGGCCTATGGAACCGTCGACGAGACCAACGCCGCCATCGGCGTGGTGCGCCTGCACCTCGGCGACAGCAGCGAACTCGATGCGATGCTGGGCCGGATCCAGAACGACCTGTTCGATCTCGGCGCCGACCTTGCGGTGCCCCAGCGCGACGGCAAGGCCGAGCGGCTGCGGGTGCTGTCGAGCCAGGTCGAGCGGCTCGAGCGCGACATCGACGGCCTGAATGCGGCGCTGAAGCCCTTGACTTCGTTCATCCTGCCCGGCGGCACCCCCGCTGCGGCATACCTGCATCTTGCCCGCACCATATGTCGCCGGGCGGAACGGATCATGGTGGAACTCGCGGCACGGCCCGAGGAGCCCGTCAGCGAGGCTGCCATTCAATACATGAACCGCCTGTCGGATTTCCTGTTCGTCGCCAGCCGTGCCGTGAACGACAATGGGGCCGGAGACGTGTTGTGGGTGCCCGGTCAGAACCGTTAAAGTAACCCGCGCCGGGCCCGGATTTTTGGCTTTCGCGCGTTGACCGGGGGGGACCGGCGCTTTAGGTTCCGCGCCCAAGCCAATCCAACCCCAGAATTCAAGCGAAAGAGGATCGATGAAGGTTCTTGTGCCGGTCAAGCGGGTGGTCGATTACAACGTCAAGGTCCGCGTCAAGACCGACGGATCGGGCGTCGATCTCGCCAACGTCAAGATGTCGATGAATCCGTTCGACGAGATCGCCGTCGAGGAGGCGCTGCGGCTGAAGGAAGCCGGCAAGGCGACCGAGGTCGTGGTGGTGTCGATCGGCCCGGCGCAGGCCTCGGAGACGATCCGCACCGGCGCTCGCGATGGGCGCCGACCGCGGCATCCTGGTCAAGACCGAAGGCAATGTCGAGCCGCTGGCGGTCGCCAAGATTCTCAAGGCGGTGGTCGAGGCGGAAAAGCCCGGCCTCGTCATCCTCGGCAAGCAGGCGATCGACGACGACTGCAACCAGACCGGCCAGATGCTGGCCGCGCTGCTCGGCTGGTCGCAGGCGACCTTCGCCTCCAAGCTCGAAGTCGACGGCGCCGACGTCAAGGTCACGCGCGAAGTCGACGGCGGCCTGCAGACGGTGAAGCTGAAGCTGCCGGCGATCGTCACCACCGACCTGCGGCTCAACGAGCCGCGCTACGCCTCGCTGCCCAACATCATGAAGGCGAAGAAGAAGCCGATCGACGAGAAGAGCGCCGGCCGATTACGGCGTCGACCTCACGCCGCGCCTCGAAGTGCTCAAGACGTCGGAACCGCCCGGCCGCAAGGCGCGGCGTCAAGGTCGAGGACGTCGCCGAGCTGGTTCGCAAACTCAAGACCGAAGCCGGGGTTCTCTGATGACGACGCTGCTGATTGCCGAACACGACAATGCGTCGCTCAAGGACGCCACCGCAAGGCGCTGACCGCGGCCGCCGCGCTCGGCGCCGACGTGCATGTGCTGGTCGCCGGCGAGGGCGCCAAGGCCGCGGCCGACGCCGCGGCCAAGCTCGCCGGCGTGAAGAAGGTGCTGCTGGCCGACGACGCCGCCTACGCCCACGAGCTCGCCGAGCCGCTCGCCGCGCTGATCGTGTCGCTGGCGCCGGCCTACGACGCCATCGTCGCGCCCGCGACCACGCGCGGCAAGAACGTCATGCCGCGCGTCGCGGCGCTGCTCGACGTGATGCAGATCTCCGAGATCATCAAGGTGGTTTCGCCCGACACCTTCGAGCGGCCGATCTACGCCGGCAACGCGATCCAGACGGTGAAGTCGACCGACGCCAAGAAGGTCATCACCGTGCGCACCTCGACCTTTCCAGGCGGCCGGCGACGGCGGCAGCGCGCCCGGTCGAGAACGCCGCAGCCGCGGCCGATCCCGGCCTCTCCAGCTTCGTCGGCGAGGAAGTTGTCGAAGTCGCGACCGTCCGGAACTGACCTCCGCCAAGATCATCGTCTCCGGCGGCCGTGCCATGCAGAGCCGCGAGAACTTCGCCAAGTACATCGAGCCGCTCGCCGACAAGCTCGGCGCCGGCGTCGGCGCCTCGCGCGCCGCGGTCGATGCCGGCTATGCGCCGAACGACTAGCAGGTCGGCCAGACCGGCAAGGTGGTGGCGCCGGAACTCTACATCGCGGTCGGCATCTCGGGCGCGATCCAGCATCTCGCCGGCATGAAGGATTCCAAGGTGATCGTCGCGATCAACAAGGACGAAGACGCGCCGATCTTCCAGGTCGCCGATTACGGCCTGGTCGCCGACCTCTATCAGGCGGTTGCCGGAACTGACCGAAGCCCTGGGCAAGCTCGGCAAATAAAATCGATGCGGGCCGGATGCGAAAGCGCCGGCCCGCATTTGCCTTAAGCGCTGACAGCGCAAGTTTGAGCGAAGAAAACGTGCCAGGAATGGGACATAACGAACAGGCACGATGTGCGCGCCGTTCCGGTGGATGACAAGATGGCGGTGACAATCAAGAAGGTCGGCGTGATCGGCTCGGGCCAGATGGGCAACGGCATCGCGCATGTGTCGGCGCTCGCCGGCTTCGACGTGGTGCTCAACGACCTGTCGGAAGAACGGCTGAAGTCGGCGATGGCAACCATCAACGGCAACCTGTCACGTCAGGTCGCCAAGAAGGCCATCACCGAGGACGCGCGCAAGAAGGCGCTCGACCGGATCACGTCGTCCGAGACGATCGAGGGTCTGTCGGATTGCGACCTCGTGATCGAGACCGCCGTCGAAAAGGAAGAGGTCAAGCGCAAGATCTTCCACGAGCTGTGCGCGGTGCTGAAGCCGGAAGCGATCGTCGCCTCCAACACATCCTCGATCTCGATCACGCGGCTCGCAGCCTCGACCGACCGCCCCGAGCGCTTCATCGGCATTCATTTCATGAATCCGGTGCCGCTGATGGAACTGGTGGAGCTGATCCGCGGCATCGCCACCGACGATGCCACCTTCGATACCGCCAGGGAATTTGTCGGCAAGCTCGGCAAGCATATCGCGGTGTCGGAGGATTTCCCGGCCTTCATCGTCAACCGCATCCTGCTGCCGATGATCAACGAGGCGATCTACACGCTCTATGAGGGCGTCGGAAACGTCGAGGCGATCGATGCGGCGATGAAGCTCGGCGCGCATCATCCGATGGGGCCGCTGGAGCTGGCCGATTTCATCGGTCTCGATACCTGCCTGTCGATCATGCAGGTGCTGCATGAGGGGCTGGCCGACTCCAAATACCGCCCGTGCCCGCTGCTGGTGAAATATGTCGAGGCCGGCTGGCTCGGTCGCAAGACCCAGCGCGGTTTCTACGACTACCGCGGCGACAAGCCGGTCCCGACGCGGTAGGGACCTCGTCATTGCCGGGCTTGACCCGGCAATCCATCTCTCAGGAAAGCCGTTTACGAAGATCGATGGATACGCGGGTCGAGCCCGCGTATGACGGCTGAAGTGTGCATGTCGCACCTTCTCCCCGATCTCCAGAATTCGTTAACCAGCGCCGGGTAGGGTGTCCCCGCGTTTTGGGAGTGCTGCGTATGGACATGATGGCAATGGTTACGAGCATGCTCGCGATGAAGGCGGGCGGCACGCAGTCGCAGATTCAGGCGTCCATCATCAAGTCCAACGCGGATGCCGAGAAATTTGCGGTCCAGACCCTGCTTGGCATTCCCTCGACCGCCAATCTCGCCTCCGGCGTCGGCGGCAATGTAAACGTCACCGCCTAGAATCCCGCCTTCACCGGCTGCGTCGCGGCCCTGATCAGCTTGAGCGCGTCGTCGCTGGCCCATTCGGCGGGTCCGGCCAGCGTTGCAATCTCGCAGCCCTGGCCGTCGATCAGCACCGAGGTCGGCATGCCGAGCGCCCGACCTATGCTCTTAAGATCCTGAAAAACCTTGGCTTTTGAGTCCGCGAAATAGCCGAGCCGGGTCAGGTTGGCCTCGCGCAGGAAATTCTTCGGCTTCTCGGGATCGCGGGTGTCGATGTTGACGGCGACCACCTCGAAATTCTCGCCCCCGAGCTTGGCCTGCAGGCTGTCGAGCGCCGGCATCTCCTTGCGGCAGGGCACGCACCAGGTGGCCCACAGGTTCAGAAGCACGGTCTTGCCGCGCCACTCCGAGAGTTTTCGGGTCTTGCCGTCGGCGTCCTCGAACGACAGGTCCGGCATCCGCAACGGCGCCGTCGCCATGGTCAGTGCGGCGACCTCGCCATGCGCCAGCGGTGCGATCCTGCGGGCGACATCGACCGCCCCGCTGCAGGCGGAATCGCCGCCCGCGCCGCGCCTCAGGCCGCCCGTGGCGTAGACCCCGGCCAGCCCGACCAGCGCGACCGCCACGACCGCGCCAGCCACGATCGGGCCCCTGCGCGTGGTGGCCGGGCGGGGTGAGGGCGTTTCGGGCATATCGTTTGTCATCCTGTATCAGATACGGCTATGCAGGGCGCATGTTACGGTCGGGTTACGGCCGAACCGGCACGGCGTTTCGCCCGGATTCGACGATAATGGCAGGGCTTGAGAAGTCATGAGCAACAAGATGTGGGGCGGCCGGTTCACCGATCGTCCCGATGCGATCATGGAGGAAATCAACGTCTCGATCGACGTCGATCGTCACCTCTATGCCCAGGACATCGCCGCGTCCAAGGCCCACGCCGCGATGCTGTCGGCGCAAGGCATTATCACGGCGAGTGATGCGAAAAATATCGCCAGGGGTCTAGACACGATTTTGTCAGAGATCGCCAAGGGTTCGTTCGAATTCAAGCGTGCGCTCGAAGACATCCACATGAACGTCGAGAGCCGGCTGTCCGAGTTGATCGGGCCGGCCGCGGGACGGCTGCACACCGCGCGTTCGCGCAACGACCAGGTGGCGACCGATTTCCGTCTCTATGTGCGCGACACGATCGACGAGACCGACGCTGCGCTGGCCGCGTTCCAGCACGCGCTGGCCGAGCCGTGCGCTGGAACATGCCGCGACCGTGATGCCGGGCTTCACCCATCTGCAGACCGCGCAGCCCGTCACGTTCGGGCATCATCTGCTGGCCTATGTCGAGATGGCGGCGCGCGACCGTGGCCGCTTTGCCGACGCCCGCAAGCGTCTCAACGAATCGCCGCTGGGCGCCGCAGCGCTGGCCGGAACCTCGTTTCCGATCGACCGGACAGCGACCGCCAAGGCGCTCGGCTTCGACCGGCCGATGGCCAATTCGCTCGATGCGGTGTCGGACCGCGACTTCGTGATCGAGACCCTGTCGGCGGCCTCGATCGCGGCCGTGCACTGTCGCGCTTTGCCGAGGAAATCGTGATCTGGACCTCGCCGCTGGTGGGCCTGGTGCGGCTCTCCGACAAGTTCACCACCGGCTCCTCGATCATGCCGCAGAAGCGCAATCCGGACGCCGCCGAACTGGTGCGCGCCAAGACCGGCCGGGTGATCGGCGCGCTCAACGGCGCTGCTGATCGTGATGAAGGGGCTGCCGCTCGCCTATCAAAAGGACATGCAGGAGGACAAGCAGGGCGCGATGGAAGCGTTCGGCGCGCTCTCGCTGGCGATCAGGGCCATGACCGGCATGGTCATGGACCTGGTGCCGGACGAGGCGCGGATGAAGGCCGCGGCCGGCGAGGGCTATGCCACCGCCACCGATCTTGCCGACTGGCTGGTGCGAACGCTGAAGATGCCGTTCCGCGACGCCCACCACGTCACCGGACGAATCGTCGCCCTGGCCTCGAAACAGGGCGTGGCGCTGCACGAACTGCCGCTGAAGGCGATGCAGGAGATCGAGCCGAAGATCACGCCCGACGCCCTGCGGCGTGCTTTCGGTGGAAGCCTCCGTCAAGAGCCGGACCAGCTATGGCGGCACCGCGCCGAAGAACGTGCTTTCACAGGCCAAAGCCTGGCTGAAGCGGCTGGAAAAAGAGCGAAAAGGCGGCTGAGGAAAAAATATCGCTGCAATTTCATGGGTTTCCACAGGCCGCGAGCCCTCGCCAGAACGGCGCAATCTTTGTATGGTGCGGCGCGCATTGGGGATTTCGTCGTGATCAGTAACTACCGCCCGTCATCGTCGGGATGGGCCATCATTCTGCTGAGCGTGACTGCGCTCGCGCTCGGAGGCTGCGGACGCAAGGGCGGGCTCGATCTGCCGCCGAACGCGCCGCCCGCGGCGTCGGCCACATCGGATACCGAGGCCGAGCGCGCGGCGCAGCCCGGCGTCTTCAACCCGACCTATGGGTCCGAGGCGGCGCCCGGCGCGCCCAAGGGCAGCAAGAAAGCATTCGTTCTCGATCCCTTGCTGGACTGAGCGCGCACGATGAATCACTTCGACTATCGTGACGGCGTGCTGCACGCCGAGGCCGTCAACCTGTCCGAACTCGCGGCATGCCGTCGGCACGCCGTTCTACTGCTATTCGACGGCGACGCTGGAGCGCCACTACCGGGTCTTCACCGAGGCCTTTGCCGGCGAGAAGACGCTGGTCTGCTACGCCATGAAGGCGAATTCCAATCAGTCGGTGCTGCGCACGCTGGCGAAGCTCGGCGCCGGCGCCGACGTGGTGTCCGGCGGCGAACTGAAGCGGGCGCTGGCGGCCGGCATTCCGCCGAACAAGATCCTGTTCTCCGGCGTCGGCAAGACCGAGGCCGAGCTGCGCGCGGCGCTGGCGGCGGACATTCTCTGCATCAACGTCGAGTCCGAGCCCGAACTGGAACTGCTGTCGAAGCTCGCGGTCGAGACCGGCAAGACCGCGCGGATTTCGGTGCGGGTCAATCCCGATGTCGATGCCGGCACCCACGCCAAGATCGCCACCGGCAAGTCCGAGAACAAGTTCGGCATTCCGATCGCGCGCGCCCGCGAGGTCTATGCCCGTGCGGCGAAGCTGCCGGGGATCGAGGTCACCGGCACCGACATGCATATCGGCAGCCAGATCACCGATCTCGGCCAAGATGGAAACCGCGTTCCGGATTCTGTCCGATTTCGTGCAGACGCTGCGCGCCGACGGCCACAAGATCGAGCATATCGATTTCGGCGGCGGGCTCGGCATTCCCTATCATGCCGACCGCGAAGCGCCGCCGCTGCCGTCCGCCTATGCCGCGATGGTCAAGCGGGTGACGCATAATCTCGGCTGCACGCTGATGTTCGAGCCCGGGCCGGATGATCGTCGGCAATGCCGGCATCCTGGTCGCCCGCGTCATCTACGTGAAGCCGGGCGAGGCCAAGAACTTCGTCATCATCGACGCCGCGATGAACGACCTGATCCGCCCGACGCTGTACGAGGCGCATCACGACATCCTGCCGGTCCGCGAGGCCGGCCGCCGGCGCGCGCATGATCACGGCCGACGTGGTCGGGCCGGTCTGCGAGACCGGCGACTATCTCGCGCTCGACCGCAGGCTGCCCGAGCCGAAGGCCGGCGATCTCATCGCGATCATGACCGCCGGCGCCTATGGCGCGGTGCAGTCCGGCATCTACAACACCCGGCCGCTGGTGCCGGAAGTGCTGGTCAAGGACGACCAGTACGCCGTGGTGCGCCCGCGCATCGAGGTCGAGGAATTGATCGCGATGGACAGGCCGGCGCCGTGGCTGTGATCAAGGCAATCCCGCCGATTTCGAAGGAGATTCCGATGCGCATTCTGGCTCTGGCGATTTTGACGATCGCAGCGGTTTCGGCAAGTTCGCCCGGATACGCCCAGGCGTATGATCCGAGATATCCGGTCTGCCTCAAGGTCATCGAGAATTTCGGCGGCGAACGGATTGAATGCGGCTTCACCTCGATCGAGCAATGCGCGCCGTCGGCCGCGGGCCGCGCCGGACAGTGCATCCCCAATCCGTTTTACGCGGGCGCCGGCAACCGGCGCTATCGCCGCGGCTACTGAGCTGGTTCAGCCAATTTGCTGTCGTCCCGAGGTGACCTCACTTCCCCGTCACGCCGCCCTTTGCGCCGCCCACCACGACGCCCGCCGCCTGTTCGATCGGCTTGATCGCCGCGGTGAAATCCAACTCCGCGCCCATCGTCGCGGATGATCACTTCCCACAGTCGTCCGACCGCTTCGGCGACTTCCATCGACAGCCCGAGTGATTTCATCTCCTCCAGCGCAAGCCGCACGTCCTTGACCATCAACCCGGTGGCGAAGCCGAAATCGAAGCTGCGCGGCAGCACCGAGCGCGGAAACTTGTCGCGGCTCGCGGTATTGAGGCCGGAGCCGGCATTGATGACGTCGATCATGACGGCGGGATCGAGCCCCGACTTGACGCCCATCACCACCGCTTCCGACGTCGCGACCATGGCGGTCGCCGACAGGAAATTGTTGGCGAGCTTCATGGTCTGCGCCGAGCCGGGCTTTTCGCCGATGAAGAACACCTTGCCGATCACGTCGAGCGCGGGTCTTGCAATCTCGAAATCGGCGCGCGGGCCGGACACCATCACCGCCAGCGTTCCCTTCTCGGCGCCGCCGACGCCGCCGCTGACGGGGCTGTCGATCTGCACGATGTTCTTCTTCGCCAGCAGGCCGTGAATTCTCACCGCCATTTGTGAGCCGACGGTGGAGAGATCGACGAAGCGCTTGACGCGCTTGCCGTCGATCACGCCGCCTGCGCCGGTCGCGACCTCGAGCGAAGCCTGCAGCGACGGCAGGCTCGCCAGCACGGTCTCGCAGCGGTCGGCGATGTCCTTCGGCGAGGAGGCGGCCTGCGCGCCGAGCGCGACCAGTTTGTCGACGGCCTCCTTGCGCTGGTGTCGAACACGGTGAGCTGATGTCCGGCCTCGATCAGCCGGCGCGCCATCGGGAAGCCCATCTTTCCGAGGCCGATGAATCCGATTTCCATGGTGCTGTTTCCTCATTTCGTCATTGCGAGCGAAGCGAAGCAATCCATTCCTTGTTTCCTGTTGCGGCGAGGTGGATTGCTTCGCTTCGCTCGCAATGACGGATAGAGCCTTGAGCGTCTCTAGCCCTTGTCCAGTTCCGCGAACACTTCGCGCGCGATGCGAAAGCTGTCGACGCCCGCGGGCACGCCGGCATAGATCGCGACCTGCATGAAGATCTCGCGGATCTCGTCCCGGGTGACGCCGTTGGTCAGCGCGCCCTTGATATGCGCCTTCAATTCATGCGGGCGGTTGAGGATCGAGATCATGGCGAGGTTGAGCATGCTGCGGGTCTTGCGCGGCAGTTCCTCGCGGCCCCATACCGCGCCCCAGCAATATTCGGTGACGAGTTCCTGGAACGGCTTGTTGAAGTCGTCGGAGTTCTTCAGGGCGTTGTCGACATAGGCCTCGCCAAGCACCGCCTTGCGAATTTCCAGTCCCTTGTCGTGCGTCTTCTGGTCCATGCAGTTTCCTCGTAGTTTTACGGTTCGGCGGCGGACGTTACGGGGTGGGGGCGCGGCAGTCACGCCTTCGTGTTATGCGTATTTCCGGGTGTGGGTAACCCGTCCGGGACGGGTGCCTCAATGCCGCCGCCGTGCTAGGCTGATTTGTCGGCAACCCGGAGAGGTTTATTGAACGGCGCCTCCCCTGATCCCTCACCGCCCGCGCGCGAGCCGGATGCGCTTGCGCGGCTGCAACTGACGCAGGCCCTGCAGCGGGCCAAATACGCGATCGCGTGGGAGCGCGGCTGGCCCGCTCTGGCCCGGCTGCTGTGCGTCGTCGGGCTGTTTCTGGTGGTGTCCTGGGCCGGATTGTGGCTGGCGCTGCCGTTCGCGGGCCGCGCCGTGGGCATTGGTCTGTTCGTCCTGCTGGCGCTGGCCGCGATGTTCCCGCTGGTTCGCTTCCGCTGGCCGAGCCGCGACGACGGCCTTGAGCCGGCTCGATCGCGGCACCGGCATCCGCCACCGTCCGGCGACCGCGCTGACCGACACGCTGGCGACCGCCGATCCGGTGGCGCAGGCGCTGTGGCAGGCGCAGCGCGAGCGCACGCTGGCCTCGCTCAAGCGCATTCGCGCCGGCCTGCCGTCGCCGCGGCTGCCGATCCACGATCCCTGGGCGCTGCGTGCGCTGGTCATGGTGATGCTGGTGGCGACCTATGTCGCCGCCGGCGACGAGCGCGCGATGCGCGTCGCCGCCGCGTTCGACTGGAACGGCGTGCTGGCGCCCGCCAACGTCCGGGTCGATGCCTGGGTGACGCCGCCGGCCTACACCGGCAAGCCCCCCGTCATTCTTTCTGCCGCGAACCGGGATGCCGACTCGCCCGACAGCGCCCCGTTGCCGGTTCCTGCAGGCAGCACGCTGATCGTGCGCTCGAGCGGCGGCGCCATCGATGTCGTGGTCGGTGGCGGCGTGACCGAAATCGCGCCGAGCGAGCAGACGCCCAAGGGCACCAACGAGCGGCAGTTCACGATCGCCGGCGACGGCACCGCGCATGTCCGCGCGCCCGCCGGCCAGCCGCAATGGAGGTTTGCGGCCACGCCCGACCGCGCTCCGACCATTTCGCTGGCCAAGGATCCGGAGCGCCAGGCCCGCGGTTCGCTGCAGATGTCCTACAAGCTCGAGGACGATTACGGCGTCACCGAAGCCCGCGCGCAGTTTGCGCCACGCGCGCCCGATGCCGCCAGGGAATCGAACAAGGACGCAGGCAAGACCGGCAGCAAGGACGCGGGCAAGGAGCCGCGGCCGCTGTTCGAAGCGCCGCAGTTTGCGCTGGTGCTGCCGAATGCGCGCACCCGCAACGGCGTCGGCCAGACCGTGAAGGATCTCAGCGAAGACCCCTATGCCGGCGCCGACGTCACGCTGACACTGACGGCGAAGGACGAGGCCGGCAACGAAGGCGAGCAGCGAGCCGTTCAACATGCGGCTGCCGGAGCGGCTGTTCACCAAGCCGCTGGCGCGGGCGCTGATCGAGCAGCGCCGTATCCTCGCGCTCGACGCCAACCAGAATTCGCAGGTCTATACGGCGCTGGATGCGCTGATGATCGCACCCGAACTGTTCACGCCCGAGGCCGGTCATTATCTCGGCCTCTACAGCGTGGCGCGGCAGCTGGAAGCCGCGCGCACCGACGATGCGCTGCGCGAGGTCGTCGCCAGCCTGTGGGCGCTCGCCGTCACCATCGAGGACGGCAACATCACCGATGTCGACAAGGCGTTGCGCGCGGCGCAGGAGGCGCTCAAGCAGGCGCTGGAGCGCGGCGCCAGCGACGAGGAGATCAAGAAGCTCACCGACAATCTGCGCGCCGCGCTGGACAATTTCCTGCGCCAGCTCGCCGAGCAGTTGAAGAACAATCCGCAGCAACTGGCGCGTCCGCTCGATCCCAACACCAGGATGCTGAGCCAGCAGGATCTCAAGAGCATGATCGACCGGATGGAGCGGATGTCGCGCTCCGGCGACAAGGACGCAGCCAAGCAGTTGCTCGAGCAGTTGCAGCAGATGCTGGAAAACCTGCAGATGGCGCAGCCCGGCCAGGGCGGCGACAACGAGATGGAGCAGGCGCTGAACGAACTCGGCGACATGATCCGCAAGCAGCAGCAACTGCGCGACAAGACCTTCAAGCAGGGCCAGGATTCCCGGCGCGATCGCATGCGCGGCAAGCAGGGCGACCAGAACATGGGTGACCTGCAGCAGGACCAGCAGGGCCTGCGCGACCGGCTGAAGAAATTGCAGGAAGAGCTGGCCAAGCGCGGCATGGGGCCGGGCCAGCGCGGCGAGAAAGGCCAGCGCGGCGAACAGGGACAGGGCCAGCAGGGTCAGCAAGGCGACCAGGGTGACGGCGAGGACGGGCTCGAGCAGGCCGATTCCGCGATGGGCGATGCCGGCGGCCGGCTCGGCGAAGGCAATGCCGACGGCGCCGTGGACTCGCAGGGCCGGGCGCTGGATGCGCTGCGCAAGGGCGCCCAGAGCCTCGCTGAAGTCCATGCAGCAGGGCGACGGCGACCAGCCGGGCGACGGCCCGGGCAATCCGCGCGGCCGCCAGCAGGGCGCGGCCAACTCGTCCGATCCGCTTGGCCGGCCGTTGCGCCACAACGAGTTCAACGACGATTATTCGGTCAAGATCCCCGGCGAGATCGACGTGCAACGCGTGCGCCGGATCCTGGAAGAACTGCGCCGCCGTCTCGCCGATCCGGCCCGGCCGCAGATCGAGCTCGATTACATCGAGCGGCTGTTGAAGGATTATTAGGCGTTCGTCTCGCGCTCCGCTGTCATCGCCCGGCTCGACCGGGCGACCCAGTATTCCAGAGACGCCAGCGATTGAATCGAGAAGCCGCGGCGTACTGGCTCCCCCGCCTTCGCGGGGGATGACGTCCGGTGATGTGACTCACCCCGTCTTCCGCGCCGACAGCGCGTCCGCCACGGCGGTGCGGATATCCGCCACCGAGAACGGCTTCGTCACCACATCGTGCACGATGGCGCTGAGGCCGGAGGCGCGCTCGCGCTGCGCGGCGAAGCCGGTCATCAGCAGTATCTTCAGATCGGGAAAATCGCGCGCCGCCGCCAGCGCCAGCGCGATGCCGTCCATCACCGGCATCTGGATGTCGGTCAGCAGCAGGTCGAAGGCGCCCTGTTCGCGGGTCAGGATATCCAGCGCCTCGGCGCCGTCTTCGGCGGTGACGGTATCGTGGCCGTCCATGGCGATGGCGCGCGCCACCAGCGTGCGCATGGAATCCTCGTCGTCGGCGATCAGCACGCGGGGCATGGGTGTTTCGCCTTCCGGGACGTCCGGCCTCAGGCGTGGCCGCCGGCCAGATCCCGCTTGTTGAAGAAGCGTATGTCGATATTGCGGCCTTCGGGCGGCGGCGAGGCGAGGCGCGACTTGAAGTTGGCGCGCTCGCCCGGCTTCAGCACCGGCTGTTCGAGCACCGCGTTCCAGGCGTAGATCTCCGCACCCTGCGCGTCGCGCACCGAAAAGCGCAGCCGCGGCAGTTCGACCGGCTTTGCGGTCTCGCCGACGATCATGCCTTCGATCACCAGCACCGGCTTGCCGTCCACGGTCTCGTTGCTGACCTTGATGTCCTTGAACGCCAGTCCGCGCAGGTTCACCTCCAGCCCGACCAGTCGGTAGAACGTCGCGGTCTGCGGCAGCAGGCGCACCACATCGGTGCGCCAGATCATCAGCGCCGCCACCAGCGCGCCCATCGCCGCGCAGGCGGTCGTCGCGCTGATCGACGGCATGCCGGGAATCCGGGGCAAAGGCGGCAAGACGAACAGCCGCGACAGCAGCGACCCGCGCTTGGCGGTGCCGGCTTCATGATCTTCATCCTGGGCGTCCTGCCGCGCGACCGACGGCCAGTCGCCGTCGTCGTCCTGCGGCGAATTCTCGCGCTCCGTCGGCAGTTCGGCCGAAATCGAGGGGCTGTCGACGACGGGGGTTTCCCGCGCCTCTTCCTCCCGTGCGAGGGCCTCCCACTCGGCGGCGGCATCGTTTCCGGCGCTTTGGCTCGATTGGGCCATGGCGGGGACGGCGGCTGCCATCTCCACCGCGTCCTCGGGCCGCGCCAGCCAGGTTTCCTTGCAGCGGGAACAACGCACCGTGCGTCCGGCCGTGCCGAGTGCGGCCGGATTGATGGCGTAAGATGTTGTACAATGAGGGCAAACGATATGCATGGAGCCCATTCTCGCCGTGTCTTTGCCCGAATGCTACATAGCGACCGTTAACGAACCGGAAACCATAACGGTCGCACAACCGTTTTGTCCGGTCGGAACCCGAGCCAGCGGGCGGCGCGTCCATGCCGCCGGTTCGAGTCCAGCTTCGGACGCAGTCCGGCGATTCCGGGCACGGCCCATATCGAGCGGAGCTGAGCTTGGTTCGGTTCGAAAATGTCGGTTTGCGGTACGGGCTCGGCCCGGAGATTTTGCGCGACCTCTCGTTCCTGATTCCGGCGCATTCCTTCCAGTTTCTCACCGGCCCCTCCGGCGCCGGCAAGACCTCGCTGCTGCGGCTGTTGTTCCTGTCGCTGCGGCCGACGCGCGGCCTCGTCAACCTGTTCGGCCAGGATGTCTCGCTGCTCAGCAAGGATCAGGTCGCGGACCTGCGCAAGCGCATCGGCATCGTGCTGCAGGATTTCCGGCTGCTCGACCACATGACGACCTACGAGAACGTGGCGCTGCCGTTCCGCGTGATGGGACGGGAGGAATCGAGCTACCGCCGCGAGGTGATCGATCTGCTCAAATGGGTCGGCCTCGGCGAGCGCATGGATGCGCTGCCGCCGATCCTGTCGGGCGGCGAGAAGCAGCGCGCGGCGATCGCGCGTGCGGTGATTTCGCGGCCGCAATTGTTGCTGGCGGACGAGCCAACCGGTAGCGTCGATCCGACGCTCGGCCGCCGCCTGCTGCGGCTGTTCATCGAACTGAACAAGTCGGGCACCGCGGTCATCATCGCGACCCACGACATCACGCTGATGGACCAGTACGAGGCGCGGCGGCTGGTGCTGCATCAGGGACGGTTGCATATCTATGAGTAGGATGGGTGAGGAACACGGACCGCTGGTCGATCTCGGGACTGAACGCCCGCAGGTCCCGGCGCGCGCGCGCAACATGTCGCCGATCGTGCCGCGGGCCTCGATGTCCGGCCGCGCGCTGGTCGCCGTCGTCGCCATCATGACCTTCCTTGCCTCCCTCACGACAGGCACGGTGCTGCTGGTCGGCGCATCGGCGGCGGAGTGGCAGTCGGAAGTCGCCAGCGAAATCACCGTCCAGGTGCGTCCCGTCGCCGGCCGCTGACCTCGATCGCGACGTCGCGGCCGCAACGGAAGTGATGCGCACGCAGCCCGGCATCGTCCAGGTCAAGCCGTTCAGCAAGGACGAGTCGGCGAGGCTGCTGGAGCCGTGGCTCGGCACCGGCCTGTCGATCGATCAATTGCCGGTGCCGCGCGTCATCGTCGCGCGTGTCCAGCCCGGCAACACGCTCGACCTGGCGGCGCTGCGCGAAAGGATGACCCAGGTGGCGCCGTCGGCCAGCGTCGACGATCATCGCGCCTGGATCGAGCGCATGCGGTCGATGACCGGCGCCACGGTGTTTGCCGGCATCGGCATCCTCGCGCTGGTGATCGTGGCCACGATCATTTCGGTTTCGTTCGCAACCCGCGGCGCGATGGCGGCCAACCGCCCGATCGTCGAAGTGCTGCACTTCGTCGGCGCCGGCGACAGCTTCATCGCCAACCGTTTCCTGCGCCACTTCCTGAGGCTCGGCCTCGAGGGCGGCCTGATCGGCGGTGGCGTCGCGATGCTGGCGTTCGGCTTCTCCGAATCGATTGCCGGCTGGTTCTCGGGCACCCCGGTCGGCGACCAGTTCGCGGCCCTGCTGGGGACGTTTTCGCTGCCGCCCTCGGGCTACCTGGTGCTGGCGGCGCAAGCCCTGGTCATTGCCGCGATCACCGCCTGGGCCTCGCGGCGGACGCTGTTCGCCACGCTGGATGACATCGATTGACGGACTCCTGTTTCGGCTGAAAATCTTCTAGAATTGCGTGGGACAGGATCGCCAGAATCGCATGAGTTTGGACGACGACCATAGGGCGCCGAGCACGCGGCGGGCGCGGCCGCGGGGATGGCTGCGCGCGGCCATCGTCGGCGTCATGGCGTTTGCGTTCGTCGGCGCGGCGGTGGGCTTCATCGCTTTCCTGTCGCAACTGCGCGGCGTCGAGATCAGGCCGGCCCGCAATGCCGACGGCATCGTGGTTTTGACCGGCGGCTCGTCGCGGGTGTCGGATGCGATGGAATTGCTGGCCGGCGGCTACGGCAAGCGGCTGTTGATCTCGGGCGTGCATCCGACCAATGCCGCCAGCGACATTTCGCGCTCGCTGCCCGACAACCAGTCGCTGCTCGGCTGCTGCGTCGATCTCGACCGCTCCGCCGTCAATACCCGCAGCAACGCCGCCGAGACCCGGCGCTGGGTCCGCGGTCGCGGTTTCACGTCGCTGATCGTGGTGACGTCGAACTACCACATGCCGCGCGCGATCGTGGAATTGTCGCATGCGATGCCTGAAATCACGCTGATCCCGTTCGCGGTCGTCGGCGACAAATGGCGTGACGAGCCGTGGTGGACAAGCGGCGCGACGCTGCGGCTGCTGCTGTCCGAATATGTGAAGTATGTCGCCGCCGAGGTGCGCGTCCGACTGGAGGATTTCGGCGTTGACGTGATGCCCGAAGCCTCGGACCAACCCGCGCCGGCGCCGCGCCGCCCGGCAACGGCGCAAGCCAACTGATCTTTCGATCAGCCGCTGTGGCCCCTTTTGCCGCTGTTGCTGCGGCGTTCTCTCGAACCGTTACTCGCTTGCTCCAGTGCGGAGGACCGCCGGCCGAAATAGCCTGGAGCCGGGTTATTTGATGGCGTACACGTTGTGCCCGAAAATCGAAAGTCCAAACGTTTCCGCCGCGGCGCGGGGAAAGAACTTCCAGTCGCTCAGGGAAAGCGGCGAAAACCTGAAGCGCCTTGCCTTCAGTCCTGCACGCTCAAACATGCTTTCGATGTCGCGTGCGGAGAAGTAGTTGATATGGTCCGGTGGAACCCAGAGGTTTCGCTTTCGCCAGGCCGGAGAGATGGCGCGGATGTCGTCTACGTTTGGAGTGATGACAATGAGGAGCCCGCCGGGATTGAGTGAGGCTGCCGCGGTCTCCAGCATGACTGCCGGTTCAGCGACGTGCTCCAGTACGTTGTCGATGACTATCGCGTCTGCCGTCTGCTCGCCGTTGAACGTATGCTGAAAGATGGAAACGCCGGCCCGGATGCCGAAGTCGGAAAGCCCGCGCGCCGGTTCATAGGCGACGTATTTGACTGGATCTGACCGTAACAGATACCCGACTTCGCCCCGCCCGCACCCTATCTCGAGAACCTGTTGCCCGGCGGAGAGGTGCGCGAGAAGCAACCGTCGGATCTGGAAGTGTCGAGGACGGAAAGCCCAATCGATCTTGTTGATGTCAATGTGGTTGGCCGTATCCCCTTCCGGATCGGCCACGAACACGAAGCGGCACTCGCGGCACGATACGATTTTGAATGTCTGGCCGCCGCGTTCCATCTCGAACTTGAGTGCGAAATTGCTCGATTTGCAGAGCGGGCACTGCGTTCGTTGGCTGCGCGCATTCATACCGGGTGACCTTGAATGTGGAGGAGATCAGGTTCTGTTATCACAGCCTTGCCGCGCGCAATAGATCGCCGAAATGCATTCGATGCGGCACCGCTGTCCGGCGAAGAACGCCGCTTGATGGGGGCTACCGAAGCTGAGGAGGGTGTTTGACGGCGAATTCCCGGAGGCCAGGGCAATATCCTTAAGGATACCGTTCGGCCTTGCAACTTTCCTTGATGACTTCCCGGCGCGCCTCAGCATTATCGAATACTGAGTTGCTTTTCATGAGGCCGCCCGGGATGGGCGTTGGACATGAACATGATGGAGATGCCGTCCCGACCCGGGCGACGCTCCAACCCGACCGGCAGCATGGTGACGAAGATGTGCCACCATGCCGCTGTCGTCAGGTTACGGCAGCACGTTGGTGAAGCCTCCGCCCACACCGAGACCGCCATTGTTGGAGAAGGCGCCGCTCAAGGCCGCGCCGTTCGGACCGGACACAGCACCGGACTGACCGGTTGACTGACCGATCGACGTGCCAATGCCCGCACTGAGGCTCCCCAAAGGCGTGGCAACGGCAACGCCGCTGCCCACCGAGGTATTGACGCCATTGGCGATCGAAGCCGCCGCAGCGTTGCCCAACGCTCCAGCGCCGGTGAGGGTGGTCACGTTACCAAGATTGGCACCGCCGCCGATGGCGAGCGTGGAGCCGGCATCGGCCGGAACGACGCTGCACACCAGGGTGACGAACGCGACACTCATCAACAACTTCTTCATTGTGACTTCTCCTTCCGTTCGGTTTCCGCCACGGCGGACGCCGGGGCGGGTAATGCCGCCGTGTGAGAGGTTTCACCACTCGGCGTCGCCTTCTTCTTCGGTGCCGAATGGTGGACGGTGCGAGCCCAGACACGGCAGCGCTGCTGGGCCACATCGTAGTCGTTGCAAAGACGGTTCTTGCCGTTCGCTCCGTCCACCAGCCAGATGTCGCCGATGGTGGCAGGCTGCTCCCTGGAGGCTTGTGCCTGCGCGTAGCGGGCGGGGAGCGGAGAGGTGGTGGGATATCCCGGCGCGCGCGGCAGGTACTGGTCGCAAACCTCCGGCATCGCGCGGTAGATGTCGCCGTTGAGGCAAAGCCGCGCCACTGCGGCCTTCTTCAGGCCCATGCTCCACAGCGTTCGTGCATCGAGCCGCGCCGCGCAGGCGGGATCGGGAATCGTGGTGCCGAAGCTGATTCCGGTTCCGACGAATGCGCCGCCGCCGGAAATCGACCCGAGGCACGTTTCGAGCCCGGCCGCGGTCAGGCCCGGTGCGAAAACGCTTGGCACGTTCTTGATTGTCTGATTGGCCGGCACGGTGCTGTTGCTGGTGATCGCTGCGATCCCCGTGCCGCCCTGCCCCGAAATTGCCTGCGAGCTCGATGTCGATCTGGAAACGCCGACGCCCGTTCCTGCCGACGTCGATGATTGGGCCCATGCAGGCCCGGTCGCCGCCATCGTAACGATGGCAGCCAACAATAGCCGCGTCATGTGTGTTCTCCGTGCGCCGGTACAGTGAAAATGCACAACCGCCCGCCGACGGCACACGAAGAAGAAAAGGCTCCCTGGTTCTCGCTGCTCCCGGCGCAACGCGCCGGTGAGTTCTGCGATTGATTCAATTTATCTTAAATTTTCGTTTCCTGCTTCAGGAAACTCGTTTCGTGGTTAACAGGCAGACCCCACATCCGCTGCGAACAACACGCAAGCGTAGCCCGGATGAGCGTAGCGACATCCGGGATGAGGTCCCGCATATCGCTGCGCTCATGCGGGCTACTCGCTCGGGCTTCATTGACACGACAACGGCCGGCTGTCCGAAGGACAGCCGGTTGATTGACAGCAACGCGTTCAGCTTCGCGGGCGGGATCGGATCATGAAGTTGTCATTGGTGGATTCGGCGACCTGCCACCAGAGATACTGATCGTTGCGATAGGCCTGCATCGCATCGATGGACTTCTTGAAATCGGCGTTCTTGGCGGAAATTTCTGCCCAGAGCTCGTTGGTCGCTTTCAGGCAAGCCTCCATGATGTCATTGCTGAACGGGCGAAGTTGAGTGCCGGTTGCAACGAGACGCTTCAAGGCCGCCGGATTGAGGAGATCGTACCGCGCACTCATCCAGATGTTTGCATGAGCAGCCGCATTGGCGATGACGGATTGATAATACTTCGGGAGCGAATTCCATTTGTCGAGATTGGTCATCACATGCAGCATCGGACCGGCCTCCCAGAAGCCGGGGTAATAGTAGAATTTTGCGACTTTCTGCAGGCCTAGCTTTTCATCGTCGTACGGGCCGACCCATTCGGCGGCATCGATCGTGCCCTTCTCGAGCGCGGGGTAGACATCGCCGCCGGCGAGTTGTTGCGGAACCGCTCCAACCTTTTGCAGAACCTGGCCGGCAATGCCCGCGATCCGAAACTTCAGGCCCGCCAGATCGGCCGTCGTCTTGATCTCCTTCCGGAACCAGCCTCCCATTTGTGTGCCGGTATTTCCGGCGGCGTGAGCGATCACGCCGTATTTCCTGAAGAATTCATTTCCGAGCTGTTCGCCGCCGCCCTGGTACCACCAGGAATTTTGCATGCGTGTATTCAGGCCGAACGGCACCGACGTGTAGATCGCGAACGTGGGGTCCTTGCCGACGTAATAATAGGCAGAGGTGTGCGCCATCTCGACCGTCGCGTTCGAGGCTGCGTCGAGCGCCTGCAAGCCGGGGACGATTTCGCCGGCTGCAAACGTCTAAATCTGGAAGCGGCCGTCCGTCATCTCTCCGACCTGCTTCGCGAAGAGTTCGGCGCCGCCGAAAAGAGTATCCAGCGATTTCGGGAAACTGGATGTCAACCGCCACTTCAGCTCCGGCATCGATTGCGCGATCGCAGGCGACGCAACGGCTGCTCCGACGGTGCTCGCCCCGGCGAGCTTGATAAATTCACGACGTTTCATTCCTGGACGTTCCTCTTCTTGAAATAACATTGGCGCAAGGCGGATCTTCGCTTCTGACGAGGTCTTCCCACCGTACGCAGCCAGACCGTACGCATTCGGAGCAGCCGTTGGAACAAGCGCAAATGGACCGCACCTATGCGCGAACGCGCGACATGCCGTTGAAATTGCGAGGCTGGCAAAGTTGCAGGCTTTGGGGCGGCAGCAAGCGTAACCCGGATGAGCGGAGCGACATCCGCGATGTCGTCCCGCATATCGCTGCGCTCATGCGGGCTACTTGCTAGTTGGTTCGAACTGCCATCCGACAAGTTTGCCAAATAACCAGGCGACCAAACCGAGGATCGGCAGGAACCCCGTCAGGGCGTTGATAACAAAAGAATACTCAAAGCCGGCAGCGTCGACGATCGCATAAATCCCGGGCAAAATCGTCTGAATCGGAGACCAAAGCAGCACCGCTTCTATGACCCCGATACCTTGGCCGGCATCGCGGGCGTTCGAAACCATTTCCGACGCCAAACCGAACAGAACGAGATTTGGGACGGACATCGCAACTACGGCAAACCACATCGCAAGCCGGGCCGAGCCGGCACGCGGCCAAATCCGCCCAACCACATACAGCGGTACGAACGCCCAATTCAGCAGGACGAAATCGGCAGGCAGAGAATAGACAAACGACCCAAATCGATATCCAGGGGCACTGGGCTGAATCAGGCCAAACTCGTACGAGAAATAAAGGATCACCGCGCACACGCTCGGACCGATTGAAAGAATTGCAAGCGCGATGAGGGGAATATTCGTCCAGGCGGGCGAGCGGCTACGCCCCCGGAAATATCCAAACGCTACCAGAAGCAGGAGAACGATCAGAACCAGATGACGAGGCCATTCTACAGAAATCATTATAGCTCCGGTGTTGGAGAACGCTTCTCTTTAGCTTGTCGATGCGCCGGCAGAAATGAACGAGTTGTTTTCTTTTTGGATATCCCTGGCTGCGCGCGCCGCCGCGACCAGCCTCGCCGCTGCGACACCACCAAAACCGACAAATTGCCGGCACCACATGCCGCATCCCCAGACCCGGGCATCGTACCGGCTCAAATGAGTGCTTGATAGGCTGAAACGGACCTCGCTCTTGCCAGCAAGCTCAGCCTGGATGAGTGGGGCGACATCCGGGATGTCGTCCCGCATATCGCCCTGCTCACGCGGGCTATTTGCTGCGGCTTTCCGCATCGAGTTTGATATGCCTCAAACTGGACTTGCCGACTTTTCCCTAAGCTCAAAAGGGACCCGCGCAGGGTCGGGAGGGCCGAATGCTCGTAAGAACGCAGGAAAATTCACGCCAAAGGTCTGGCTCAAGTGGGCTGAATGAGCTTGCCGGCTACGCTGTCTCCTGCAGCGAATTCAAATATCGGCGCGGTGCCGAAATCTTTGGAGAAGCGGAGCCGACCGAGTACCTTTACCAGGTCAGGAGCGGAGCCGTTCGAAGCTATAAACTGTTGACTGACGGTCGGCGGCAGATCATGGCCTTTCATCTGCCGGGTGACATCTTCGGCGTCGGGAACGGTGCAGCACACCGGTTTACGACCGAAGCAATCGTCGAAACGACTGTTTGTCTGACTAACCGGCAAAACATTGTCGAGGGCGCCCGCGCAACCGCAACGAACAATGTATTGAGGCTTGTCACGAGCAACCTTCAACATGCCGAAACTCATATGCTGTTGCTCGGGCGCAAGACGTCAATTGAGAAGGTCGCTGCTTTCCTCATCGAAATGGACATCCGTTCGACTGCGGCGGGAATATTGAGCCTTCCCATGAGCCGCCGCGATATCGCTGACTATCTTGGGCTGACGCTGGAAACCGTATCGCGCGCTCTGTCACAGCTCAAGCATCGTGATGTGCTCACCTTCGGGCCTACGCATCGACAGATTGTGTTGCGAGATCGAGCAAGATTGGCCGAGTTCGATCATTGAATGGTTTGCTTGGGGGCACTGACAGACATGCCACTGCCGCCCGTTGAAATCTGCTTTGTCTCCGATATCGGATAGCCGGCTATCGCGGCCACTGCTTTCATTGCAGTCCGCTCGATGCATACATACCCCAACTCAACGGTCGCTATTCTCCGCAGGAGGCGGCAGCGGGTGCTGGTCATGCAGCATCGCCGCGAGCCGGTGCAGTTGGGCGTCGCGAAAGCCCGCCGTCTCGATCGCCTTCACGGTGGCAAGAACATAGTCGCGGTTGATGCCGGACTGGCCGTGTCCCTGCAGCACGTGGCGCAACTGCTCCGCCAGCGACAGCCGTCCTGCATATTGCACGTGGCCGCGATCGACCACGTAGACCAGTGCGCTGACGCGCTGCCGCGCCTCGTTCTCCAGCCACACCGACCGCTTCACCTCGCGATAGACCGAGGTGACCTGCTCGCGCTCGCGCAGATAGGCGATGGTGGCGTCGCGGTGCTTTTCCGCGACCCGGAACGCGACGCCGCGGCAGGCGCCGCCGCGATCGAGCCCGAGCACGAGGCCGGGCTTCTCCGGCGTGCCGCGATGGACAAAGGAATAGACGCAGAGTGCGCGGTGTTCGCCGATCAGACGTGCCGGAACCCGTTCCACGAAATCAAACCCGGGGCGCCACATCAGGGAACCATAGCCGAACACCCAGAGGTCGCCGGGCGAAAATTGATTGTCGGGCAGGGTTATCGCGGACATCGGGCGTTCAGGTGTACTCAGGCGAAGCTCGTCACGAATCGCCGGCTGGTGCGAGGGCGACGCGTCAAGACAAAATACCGGGAGCGGTTGTGATTCAAACCGGAATCGCTCTAGCAGAATGGCGCTGCGAAACGAAGTGAATTGAGCGCCTTTTGTTGTGAAGGCCGGTCGCTTACATTTGACACGATTGATGGCCAAAGGACGCCGCATGCCTGACATGACCCCCACGCCGCGCCGGCGTCCCCTTTGGCGCCTGTTCATCCTGCCCGCGCTCCTCGTGATCGCCGCGCTGGCGTGGAGCGCCTTCTGGCTCTACGCGGCTTCCCAGGTCGACGTGCGTGCGGACGCCTGGCGGGCGCGGGAAGCGCAAGCCGGCCGGGTCTATGATTGCGGCAAGCGCAGCGTGGCGGGTTATCCGTTCCGCCTCGAGGTGCGCTGCGAGGATGCCAGCGTCACCCTGGTCTCGCAGACCGCGGGCGCACCGGCGCCGTTCACCGCGCGGCTCGGCGAGATCATGGTCATCGCGCAGATCTATCAGCCGAACCTGCTGATCGCCGAGTTCAAGGCGCCGGCCACGATTGCCGATCGCGGCCAGGCGCCGTCGATGAAGGTGAACTGGACCAGCGGCCGCAGCAGCGTGACCGGGCTGCCCGGGCCTCCCCAGCGCGTTTCGGTCGTGTTCGACGAGGCCTCGATCGATCGCGTCAACGGCCCGGTGCAGACGCCGCTGGCGCGCGCCGGCCATGTCGAACTGCACGGCCGTCTCGCCGAAGGTTCGGCGCAGGATCATCCCGTGATCGAGACCGCGTTGCAGATATCGAACGGCAGCGTGCAGGAAGTGCATCCGCTGCTTGCCGCGCCATTCAGCGCCGACGTTCAGACCAGGATCTCCGGGCTGAAGGATTTCACGCCGAAGCCATGGCCGGAACGTTTCCGGGAAATCCAGGCCGCCGGCGGCCATGTCGAAATCGTGCGATCGCGGATTCAGCAGGGCGATCTGGTCGCGGTCGCCGCGGGCAAGCTCGGCCTCAGCACCTCCGGCCGGATCGACGGCGAGTTGCAGATGACGGTTGCGGGCATCGAGAAGGTCGTTCCCGCGCTCGGCATCGAGAAGATGCTGGAAGAGGGCGTGCCGCAGTCGACGCTCGACCGCGTGGCGCCCGGCGTCAAGACGCAGGATCTCAACAATCTGTTCGGTGCGCTCGACAAGGCGATCCCGGGACTTGGCAAGGCGGTGAAACAGAACGCCAATGCCGGCGTTGCCGCCGGCATCAACTCGCTTGGCAAGGAGACGGAGCTGGAAGGCAAGAAGGCCCGCGCCTTCCCGCTGCGGTTTGTCGATGGTGCGGTGTACCTCGGCCCGCTCAAGGTCGCACAGGTGCCGCCGCTGTTTTGAGGCGCGTTCATTGCGGCTGCCAACGCGGGCCGCCACATGTTGAGTTGCCCGACGGCGCAATCCGTTTCTCGTCTTCGCGCGAAAATATTCCGCTTTCCGTCCACCCCAAATCAGTGGCCAGATGGCGCGGTCCCACCCGAGTGAGGGGCGTTTCGCGATCGTCACGGACGCGGGATGGGATGCGGTGGACGCGGCAGCGTCAGGCGCGAGACGTGATCGCAGGGTGGGTTGAACCTCATGAGCGAGACACGGCGCGCAGGACGACGGCGCTGAAGCGTACGGCAAAACCGTGTGGTCCCGACACCCGTTGCTGGTGCCAAGCTGCCGGTGGCGATTTCGATCCAACCGGATCGATCTAGCCATCAAGCCGGCGGCGACGGAGGCAAGACGAACTCGTCTCCGAGGAGATCACGGCATAAGCCGTCAAGCCATTGCGCAGGGAATGCCGGAGTGTTCCGACTGTACCTGTATGCTCGTGTGCGTTTTTTTGCGCACTGCTTGCACACGAGACCGCGGGTGCAGCAAGCACCCGGCATTCCCTGCTCCCTTTGGGGAGGAAGGAAGGTTCATGCAAACCTCGGGCGGAAATCGCGCCGCGAGAACGCAGAGGCACATTCAGTTGTCATCGTCCGCCAACGGGTCGCGCGAATGCGCGCCCGATGACAGGCTCCGGCGGACGATCCAGTATTCCAGAGACGCCAATGATTGAACCGATAGGCCGCAGCTTACTGGATACCCCGCATGCGCGGGGTATGACACTCTTGTTGCGTCGTCGCCTCACTCCGCCTTCTTCAGCGGCGGGTGCGGACGGCCGAAATCCGGTGCGGCGGAATCCTGGCCGATCTCGACGATGCCGCGGCGGATGGCGCGGGTGCGGGTGAAATGCTCGAACAGTGCCTCGCCGTCGTTGCGGCGGATGGCGCGGGTGAGCTTGGAGAGGTCCTCGTTGAAGGTGCCGAGCATTTCCAGCACGGCCTCCTTGTTGTTGAGGAACACGTCGCGCCACATCGTCGGATCGGAGGCGGCGATGCGGGTGAAATCGCGAAAGCCGCCGGCCGAGAACTTGATGACTTCCGACGACGTCACCTGCGCCAGTTCGTCGGCGGTGCCGACGATGGTGTAGGCGATCAGATGCGGCAGGTGGCTGGTGATCGCCAGCACCAGATCATGATGGTCGGGCGTCATGATCTCGACCCTGGCGCCGAGTGCGGCCCAGAAGGCGCGCAGCGTTTCCACCGCCATCGGGTCGGTGCCATCGGGAGGCGTGAGAATGCACCAGCGGTCGATGAACAGTTCGGCGAAGCCGGAATCGGGCCCCGAATGCTCGGTGCCGGCGACGGGATGGGCGGGAACGAAATGCACGCCCGACGGAAGATGCGGCGCCATTTCGCGCACGATGGCGCCCTTGACCGAGCCGACGTCGGAAACGATCGCGCCCGGCTTGAGGAACGGCGCGATCTCCTCGGCGACCGCCCCGCAGGCGCCGACCGGGATGCAGAGGATCACGAGGTCGGCATCCTTCACGGCTTCCGCGTTGGTCGCGAGCACGCGATCGACGATGCCGAGTTCGGCCACGCGGGCCCGGGTCTTCTGCCGAGCGCGCGGTGGTGACGATCTCGCTGGCGAGCCCCTGCGCCCGCGCGGCGCGCGCGATCGAGCCGCCGATCAGGCCGAAGCCGATCAGCGCGACGCGCCGGAAGATCGGTACGGCGTTCACTTCGCGGCCATGAAGTCGCGCAGGCCGTCGACCACGAGGCGATTGGCCTCTTCGGTGCCGATCGTCATGCGCAGCGCGTGCGGGAGGCCGTAATTGTTGAGAGCCCGCAGCACCAGGCCCCGCTTGGTGAGGAAGGCGTCGGCATCGGCCGAGGTCTTGCCCTTGTCGAGCGGGAAGTGGATCAGCACGAAGTTCGCCACGCTCGGCGTCACCTTGAGCCCGAGCTTGCCGATTTCCTCCGTCAGCCAGTTGCGCCACTGCTCGGTGAAGGCCTTCGACATCTGGACGTGGGCGGTGTCCTCGATCGCGGCGACCGCCGCCAGCATCGCCGGCGCCGAGACGTTGAAGGGGCCGCGGATCCGGTTCACGGCATCGACGATATGCGCCGGTCCAAACATCCAGCCGATCCGCAGGGCGGCCAGCCCGTGAATTTTGGAGAACGTATGCGTCATCACTGTGTTTTCGGTGGTCGCCACCAGCTCGAGGCCGAGCTCGTAGTCGTTGCGCGACACGTAGTCGGAATAGGCGGCGTCGAGCACCAGCAGCACATTCGGCGGCAGGCCGGCGCGCAGCCGCTTCACCTCGTCGAACGGCAGGTAGGTGCCGGTCGGATTGTTCGGGTTGGCGAGCCACACCAGCTTGGTCTTCGGCGTGACGCGCGCGAGGATCGCGTCGACATCGGCCGTGAAGTCGGTCTCGGGCGCCACGACGTTCCTGGCGCCGTTCGCCATGGTGGCGATCGGATACACCAGGAAGCCGTGCGTGGTGGAGATCGCCTCGTCGCCATGGCCGAGATAGGTGTGTGCCAGCAGGTTGAGGATTTCATCCGATCCGGCGCCGCAGATGATGCGGTTGGGATCGAGGCCATAGGTACGGCCGATCGCTTCGCGCAGCACCCGCGAGGTGCCTTCCGGATAGTCTTCCAGATGCGAAGCCGCCTGCTTGTAGACTTCCTTCGCCTTCGGCGACGGCCCGAACGGGGTCTCGTTGGCGGACAGCTTGAACACCTTGCGGCCCGGCTCCGGCACCGGGGTCTTGCCGGGCGTGTAGGGCGCAATATCGAGAATGCCGGGATTCGGCACGGGGCGGGACATCTTCAACTCCGGAATGTCGGGCGGCGTCTAAGGCTTGGCCGACCCGTTAGTGGGCACCGTATAGCGCGTTGCGTGGCTGCCGACGAGGGCCGAGGAGCGTACCGACGCGCCGGCCTTGATCAGGGCCATCTTGATGTTTTCGAAGCCGGTACCGGCGTCCGATACCAGAAGCGCCGCGCCGTCGAAGGCGGTGTCCGGCACGGCGACGATCTCGGCCAGCGGCGCCAGCGCGCGGGCGGTATCGGCGTTCCAGCCGGCGACGCGGACGCTCCACATCTCGACCTCGGTCACCATGGCGTCGTCGGCCACCCGCGAGATCACGAAGACGGGCAGGGCGGCCGGATGGTCGGCGCGTTCGAGGAACGGCAGCCGGGCGATGATCTTCGGCGCGCCGTCGGCTTCGAGGTCGAGCCACCACGGCGTGCGGCTCGAGGTCGCCGAGACCAGCGCCAGGTCGCCCTTCGATTTCGCCACCGACTCGACGGCTGCCTGCGCGCTGAAATGCGCGACATAGGGCGTGGTGAAGCCGAAATGAAACCGCGCCGAATCCCGCATCGCGGATTCGCCGACCGAGACGTCGGCATGCACCGAGAACGGCGCCTGGACATAGGTGAAGGTCGAGATGATGACGCGCCAGATGCTCTCGATGGTGTCGAGCGGCAGGATGCCGCGATGACGCTCGACGAGATGGCGCATCATGCTGGCCTCGCGCGCCGGGCGGAACGCGGAGCCCACTTCCTGGGTCTGCTTGACCTGGATCAGCCGGTCGATGATGTCGCCGCGCGCCATCAGCAGGCGATGGACCTGCTCGTCGATCGCATCGATCTCCTTGCGCAGTTCCTGCAGCGAGGGCGGAGCCGGGGGCTTGGACATTTCGCGTAACCTGACGAGAGCTGGACCTCATCCTGAGGAGCGGCGCCTGCGCCGCGTCTTGAAGGATGTAGCCCGTTCTCTCTCATGGTTCGAGACGGCGCAAGGGCGCGTCCTCGCCGTGAGGTCTACCCGCCCGGTTAACCTTGGGGCCGCCTTGACGAAAGGCCCGCTTCGGACTAGTTTTGAGGCATTCCGTGGTCATTTGAGCCGGCCGGCTTGCAGCCACGTTAAACAACTCGCTAAACAGGCCGGGGACAGAAGTGATCCCGGCCGAACCTTTGTTCAGGCCGGGTTTTTTATGGCCTGATTTCTGTCTCCAGAGCCTCCGCAAGGAGCTAGGTCGACCGCGATGACAAACCTGCATTCGATACCCAGTCCGTCGATTCACAGCGAGGATCGCGCCCACGAGGCCGATCATCCGACGTCACTGGTGGCGAAGTTCGGCGTCGAGCAGCCGCTGAAGCTCGATTGCGGCATCGACCTTGCGCCGTTCCAGATCGCCTATCAGACCTATGGCGAACTGAACGCCGACCGCTCCAACGCCATCCTGGTCTGCCATGCGCTGACCGGCGACCAGCATGTCAACAACGTGCATCCGGTCACCGGCAAGCAGGGCTGGTGGGAAACCATGGTCGGGCCGGGCCGGCCGCTCGACACCAACCACTATTTCATCATCTGCAGCAACGTGATCGGCGGCTGCATGGGCTCGACCGGGCCGGCGTCGATCAATCCGGCCACCGGCAAGCAGTGGGGCCTCGATTTCCCCGTCATCACGATTCCGGACATGGTGCGCGCGCAGACCATGCTGATCGATCGGCTCGGCATCACGACGCTGTTCTGCGTCGTCGGCGGTTCGATGGGCGGCATGCAGGCGCTGCAATGGACCGCCGCCTATCCCGAACGCGTGTTCTCGACGCTGGCGATCGCCTGCTCGACGCGCCACTCGGCGCAGAACATCGCGTTTCACGAACTCGGCCGGCAGGCCGTCATGGCCGATCCGGACTGGCGTGGCGGCCGCTATTTCGATGAAGGCACCCATCCGCATCGCGGCCTCGGCGTGGCCCGGATGGCGGCGCATATCACCTATCTCTCCGACGCCGCGCTGCATCGAAAATTCGGACGGCGGATGCAGGACCGCGACCTGCCGACCTTCTCGTTCGATGCGGATTTCCAGGTCGAAAGCTATCTGCGCTATCAGGGCTCGTCCTTTGTCGAGCGCTTCGACGCCAACAGCTATCTCTATCTGACCCGGGCGATGGATTATTTCGACATCGCCGCCGACCATGGCGGCGTGCTGGCGAAGGCGTTCACCGGCATCAAGACGCGCTTCTGCGTGGTGTCGTTCACGTCCGACTGGCTGTTTCCGACCGCGGAATCGCGGGCGCTGGTGCATGCGCTGAATGCTTCCAGCGCGCGGGTGTCGTTTGCCGAGATCGAGACCGATCGCGGTCACGACGCCTTCCTGCTCGACGTACCGGAATTTTTCGACATCTCCCGCGCCTTCCTGCAATCCGCAGGCAAGGCGCGCGGCCTCGACAGCATTGAGGGCTGACATGGCGCTTCAGGAACAGACCCTGCCGCTCGGCGGCATCGCGCCGGACCGCACCGGCAAATATCGCAGCGATCATCTGCTGGTCGCTGAAATGATCGCCCGTGGCTCGAAGGTGCTCGACGTCGGCTGCGGCGATGGCGAACTGCTGCAACTGCTGGAAAGCCGTGGCATCGACGGCCGCGGCATCGAGCTGTCGCGCGAGGGCGTCAACCGCTGCGTCGCCAGGGGGCTGGCTGTGGTGCAGGGCGACGCCGACACCGATCTCGTCAACTATCCCGACGACGCTTTCGATTACGTGATCCTGTCGCAGACGCTGCAGGCGACGCGGCAGCCCAGGGCGGTGCTGGAAAACCTGCTGCGGATCGGCCGGCGCGCCATCGTCTCGTTTCCGAATTTCGGCTTCTGGAAGATGCGGCTGCAACTGCTCGTCGGCGGCCACATGCCGCGCACCGAGAATCTTCCCGCGACATGGTACGACACGCCCAACATCCACTTCTGCACCATCAAGGATTTCGTGCAGCTCTGCGACGAGATCAACGTCAAGATGGAGCGCGCGGTCGCGCTCGATCTCTATGGCCGGCCCTTGCGGCTCAGCATGCCCTGGTGGTTCTGGAACATGTTCGGCGAGCAGGGCGTGTTCCTGCTGAGCCGGGGCAGGGCGGGGAAATAGCTATGGCTGTCATTCCGGGGCGATGCGAAGCATCGAACCCGGAATCCATCGGGCCGCGGAGCGCGTGGAAAAGTGGCTTCCGGGTTCGCGCTGCGCGCGCCCCGGAATGACACCTCAAACAGGAACCGTCACCATCGACCTCGGATCGCGCACCGGCCACCGTCCGGCCTCGCCAGCGCGATGAAGCGCTCGACCATCTCGTTGAACAGCGCCGGCTCCTCGAGATTGAGCACATGGCCCGACTTCGGGAAAAAAGAAAGACCCGCTGCAGGAAGATGCTGCTTCAGGAACAGGCTGGGCTCGATGCAATTGTCGTCCTCGTCGCCGCACAGGATCAGCGCAGGCGTCGGCACCTTTCGGATCGCGTCCGTCAACGTGTAGATCGAGGGCCGCCCGCCCTGAAAGCTGCGCATGGTGTTGGCGGAGCCCTTCGCGTCGTGTCGGGCCAGTGCCGCATAGAAATCGGCGTGGCCGCGCGGGTCCTTCAGCAGGAACGGAATCCGGCTCGGCGCCTCGCGCGTGGCCTTCGCCACTTCCACCGAGCCGATCGTCTCATACTGCTCGGCATTGGCGCGGCACTGCGCGCGGAAGGCGTCGAGATTCTCGATGGAAGAACCCGAGCCGACCGCCGCGAGCGTCATCGACAGCGCGCGGTCGGGCGCGTTGAGGCCGACCTGCAGCGACGAATAGGAGCCCATCGACAGGCCGACGAAATGAGCCTTCGCGATACCGAGGTGATCGAGCACGGCAAGCGCGTCGGTATAGAAGTGCTTGTAGGTGTAGACTTCGGCTGTGGGCGGCACGTCGGAGGGCGTATAGCCGCGCGCCGAATAGGCGACGCAGCGGTGGCCGCGCGAGAAATAGCGCATCTGCGGTTCCCAGTTGGTGTGGTCGGCCGCGAATTCATGCAGGAAGATGATCGGGGTTCCGCTTCCCGCCTCCTCGAAGTAAAGCCGGACGTTATCCTTGGCGACGGCGTAGGGCATTTCGATTCCTCTCCATTGTTGCGTTGACGCGCAACTTCATTGCGGTTCCGCCGCCGAAAATTGCAGGTAATGATCGCGTCTGCAATGCGGCAGCGCAGGTGAATTTTCGTCATCAAACCATCGCGGAATGACCCCGAAATCGTTTCCGCAGCGCCACATGAAATCTTCCTGTCGTCACACCCCGCAATGCAAAACGCCGCCGCGTTCGTTCGTAGACGAACGCAAATCGTGGGGGTGCCACAGAGGGTCAAGAATGCTCCAATTGTTTGCGTTTCGCCGGTCGCTTCGTTTCATCGCACTGGCGCTGTGTTCGGCTTCCATCGTCGTATCCGTCTCGCCGGCTTCCGCACGGCCCTATCATGGCGCAGGGCGACACGCCCGGGCCTATCATGCTGGTCATCATGTCAAGCACTACAAGCATCGCCACTACCGTCATGCTACGCGAATGTCGCGCTGGGAGCGTGGCGTGGCGCAGATGCAGGCCGGCGGCTTCGCAGACACCAACGCAAGCGTCCCCGATGCAAGCGTCATATCGAAGTCAACCTTGACGCCGCCCGGAGGCGCGATGGCGTCGAACTTCACCTCATCGAATGTCGTTTCCGAAGCGCGCCGTTACCTCGGCGGCAATCCGACGGGCCGCGGCAGCCTGTGGTGCGCGCGGTTCATGAACATGGTGCTGCAGCACTCCGGCTATCGCGGCACCGGCTCCGACATGGCGAGTTCGTTCGCGAAATACGGCCAGCGCGTATCCGGTCCGCAGGTCGGCGCGATCGCGGTGATGACGCGCGGACGCCGTGGCGGTCATGTCGGTATCATCACCGGCGTCGATGCCAAGGGTAATCCGATCATGATCTCCGGAAATAACGGCAATCGCGTCCGCGAAGCTTCGGTCTCGCGCGGCCGGATCTATGCCTATGTGATGCCGACGAACTGAGTGGAAGCGGCGGCACGCCCCCTCCCTAGGGAGCGGGCGTGCCGGGCAGGGCCTTGCTCCGGTTCCGGGCGTCGATGCGCTTGGCCTCGGCGACATCTGAAAACGCGCGCCTCATGTCGCCCAGGCGATGATAGACAATGCCGCGATCAATGTAGGAATCCGGTGAATTTGGATCGAGATGGATCGCCAGATCGAAGTTCACGAGCGCAAAGTATAAATCCCCGTTGCTATAGGCATGGACGCCTCGATCCCGATAGAATTTGGCGTCCCGGGTGCCGAAATCGCGGGGCTGCGAAGCGGGTGCGTTTGCAAGCGCGGCGCCCGTCGTCATCGCAGGGCTCGCGTCCGGTTTCGCCGGCTCGATGACCAGCGGCGGGGTTACGTCGAACTTCGTATCGGCTTCGACCCCTTCGAGCTTGGCGTGTTGCCCGGCTTGCCCGTACGCATCGGCGATCTGGCGCGGCAAGGCGGTGCCAGCCTGCAAGCGTTCGCGCGCGGACGCTTCAGTTACCTGCGCCGGAGGCTGAGACCTGTCGATCGATATGTAGACGAGATAGCCTCCGATCAGCACGGCGGAAACGACAGCGCTCGCGATTGCGTCCGCCGCCAGTCTGGGGATCGCCCTGGAGAAAAAGGTGCGCTTAGGCGTCGGGGCTTGCTGCCGGCGCGCGATTTCCAGCAGCCGGTCATAGGTCGCCCGCTGCTGCGGATCGCTCAGGATGGCGTTGGCGCGGATGATCCGCCTGAATCTCTGTGAAGCCTCCGGGTTGTCGGGATTGAAATCGGGATGGTTCGCCTTGGCCGCCTTGCGAAATGCTGCTCTCAGGCTGTCGGCGTCATCGTCCGGAAGGGCTCCGAGCAAATCGTAGAGAGTTTGCATGGCTACTCACTAAAATACTGATACTTCTCACCAATTCCCTCCGCACCAGGGTCATTACTTATCAATGCTTAGTCAAAACGAACGCTGCCGCTAAAAACGTAATGTGGAAAGCCTGAAATATTGGAATGGCAAAACAAAGACTAAATAGAGGTGCGCCGCCCAACCGTTGCCATTAAGCAAACACAGGCGCTGGTCCGCGCCGATCAGCCGCTATTGCATAAAATTCCCGGAAGTGAGCGCAGCGGTTGCACGCGAATATGCGAACGGCTGACGTGCAGCGGGCGACTATACTTTGCCTATCTCGGCTGCGTGGATTGCGATCGGGGCGGTCTTGATTGTTGAACCGGTTCGATTTCGCAAGTGCTGGCGTTCTGCAGCAGGGCAAGACGCTCGCGCGCTTCCTTCTCTGCATCCCGGTAGCACTGCCGCTCGTACTCGACTTTCAAGTGAGCCCATTCATCGGGATCGACGGTCTTGAGATCGGATCGGTTGAACTCGCAATCGGGCGCGGGCTGCGGTGACAGCAGCGCCGGGCTCGGCCGCCGAATTCTTGGCTCGGCATATCGCAATTGTTCAACGGGACGACGGCTGCGTGCGGCGGCGCGGACAGGGGGTGCTTTGCCTTCGCGCAGGGCCGGGCCCACTTCACGCTGCGGCGGATTGCGCGCGCAGCCGGCAAACGAAAGCGAGGAAAGAATCGCGCAGATGGTCAGAAGTCTCGGAGTGCGCGATCTGGCAGCACGCCAATGCCGGCTTGTTTCTGCGCGAGGATTCCGGGGACGAAGCGCTGCGCCAACGATCGCCATGCCAATGATTCCGACTGAACGCGCGCCTGGTTGGAGAACTGATCGACATGAAGATATTCGCGGAGCGCCGTCATCATGGATGGAAAATTTGAATCGAAGTCTAACGATTACAATGAATGAAATCTAAATCGATGGCCGGCCGAAGCAGATCGGATCTTTCGTTTGCCGTCCGCCACGTGCCTGCGTCGAGAGCGAGCGCAAAGGCTCACAGCAATTCCGGCTGCTCCGCCGCGATCGTATCGCCGTCGCCGATGCTGCCGCCGGTGATCACCTCGGCGTAGATGCCGCAGTCGGCGTGGCCGAGCCGGCGCTGCAGCGCCTGCGGGATGGCAAGGTCGCGCTCGGCGGTATCAGGATCGACATTGACGGCGGCGCAGCGGACGATGCGCTTGACCACCTTCAGCCTGACGTCGCCGATCGCCAAGCGTGCGGTCGAGCAGGTCGAATTCATGCCAGGCCGGCCAGCCCTCGACATAGAGATTGGCGCGGAAGCGGAGGGGATGCACGGGCGCGCCGACCATGTTCTCGATGGCGCGGACGCTGGCGAGATTGATGATGGAAACGACCTTGCGGGCGACGTCCGAAAAGCTGTGGCCGGGGCTTTCCAGCATTTTCGGCGGGCCCTTGATCAGGTCGGCAAAGGTCGATGGCGAAGAAGTTTTCGATCGCCGCGCGGCCTTCCGTCGTCTCCAGATCGCCCTCGGCCGCGATCTTCGCCGTTGTGGCGGATCGAGAGGACATGGCTCGCATCGTCGAATTGGGTGCGCAGCCCGGCCAGCCACTCGTCCCGCATCAGCATCAGGAAGTGCGGCTTCGGCAGCCATTTCGGCTCGGCCGGATCGAAGCCGGAGGGGCCGTTCTCGATGGCGTAGCGACGATCGGCCAGCAGCGTCTGGCCGGGCTTGAGCTCGGCGCGGCTGAGCTGCTCCGGGGTCAGGCCTTTGACGGGGTAGCGGTAGATCCCGGCGATGCGGGCAGGGGAGGTGGCTTCCATGCGGACTTATTAAGGGATTCCCGTAACCCGCGCCACCGCTCCCGAATTTGTGAGCGAGCCCCTTCCGTTTCGCCTGCCATGCCCACATTTGCGTCAAGCCTGAAAACAGGGCGACGACCCGCGGCCGGTTGAGGAATGTCAATGCGGTCCGCGTACACCCAATGAAGATGCCGTAATCATGCCTTAGGGGTGGGGACGGCAGGCCGAGGGAAGCTAAAAACATGAATATCGAAAAATACACCGAGCGTGCGCGCGGCTTCATCCAGTCTGCGCAATCGCTGGCCGTGCGCGACGGGCACCAGCAATTCTCGCCGCTGCACTTGCTCAAGGTGCTGCTGGACGACAGCGAAGGTCTTGCCGGCGGTCTGATCGACCGCGCCGGCGGCAATTCCCGCGCCATCCTCAAAGCCACCGAGGAGGCCCTTGCCAAGCTGCCGAAGGTCTCGGGCAGCGGGGCCGGGCAGATCTATCTGGCCCCCGAACTGGCGCGCGCGTTCGACGCGGCGGAAAAGGCCGCCGAGAAGGCCGGCGACAGCTTTGTCACGGTGGAGCGGCTGCTGCTCGGGCTGACGCTCGAGAAGAACAGCGAGGCCGGCGCCATTCTCGGCAAGGGCGGCGTCACGCCGCAAAGCCTCAATGCGGCGATCGAAGCGCTGCGCAAGGGCCGCACCGCCGACAGCGCCACGGCCGAGAACGCCTACGACGCGCTGAAGAAATATGCCCGCGACCTCACGCAGGCGGCGCGCGACGGCAAGCTCGATCCCGTGATCGGGCGCGACGAGGAAATCCGCCGCACCATCCAGGTGCTGTCCCGCCGCACCAAGAACAATCCCGTGCTGATCGGCGAACCCGGCGTCGGCAAGACCGCGATCGTCGAAGGCCTGGCGCTGCGCATCCTCAACGGCGACGTGCCGGAAAGCCTGAAGGACAAGAAGCTGCTGTCGCTCGACATGGGCGCGCTGATCGCAGGCGCCAAATACCGCGGCGAGTTCGAGGAGCGGCTGAAGGCCGTGCTGCAGGAAGTCACCGCGGCCGAGGGCTCGCATCATCCTGTTCATCGACGAGATGCACACGCTGGTCGGCGCCGGCAAGGCCGACGGCGCGATGGATGCGTCGAACCTGCTGAAGCCCGCGCTGGCGCGCGGCGAACTGCACTGCATCGGCGCCACCACGCTCGACGAATATCGCAAGCACGTCGAAAAGGACGCCGCGCTGGCGCGCCGGTTCCAGCCGGTGTTCGTCTCCGAGCCGACGGTCGAGGACACGATCTCGATCCTGCGCGGCCTGAAGGACAAGTACGAGCAGCACCACGGCGTGCGCATCACCGACTCGGCGCTGGTGGCTGCGACCACGCTGTCGAACCGCTACATCACCGACCGCTTCCTGCCCGACAAGGCCATCGACCTGATGGACGAGGCGGCCGCGCGGCTGAAGATGCAGGTCGATTCCAAGCCGGAAGAACTCGATTCGATGGATCGGGAAATCATCCGGCTGAAGATCGAGCAGGAGGCCCTGAAGAAGGAAACCGATACCGGCTCCAAAACCCGGCTGCAGACGCTGGAAAAGGAACTCGCCGACCTCGAGAAGCAGTCGGCCGACCTGACCTCGCGCTGGAGCGCGGAGAAGAACAAGCTCTCCAACGCGCAGAAGCTGAAGAGCGAACTCGATGCGCTGCGCATCGAACTCGCCAACGCGCAGCGCCGCGGCGAATTCCAGCGCGCCGGTGAACTCGCCTATGGCAAGATTCCCGAACTGGAAAAGCGGCTGGTCGACATCGAGGCCAACGAGAACGCCGGCGAGATGATGGAGGAGGCCGTCACGGCCAACCACATCGCGCAGGTGGTCTCGCGCTGGACCGGCGTTCCCGTCGACAAGATGCTGGAAGGCGAAAAGGACAAGCTCCTGAAGATGGAGGGCAGCCTCGGCAAGCGCGTGGTCGGCCAGGCCGAAGCCGTGCGTGCGGTGGCGACCGCGGTGCGGCGTTCGCGCGCCGGCCTGCAGGACCCGAACCGCCCGATGGGCTCGTTCATGTTCCTGGGGCCCACCGGCGTCGGCAAGACCGAACTGACCAAGGCGCTGGCGGAATACCTGTTCAACGACGAGACCGCGATGGTCCGCCTCGACATGTCCGAATACATGGAGAAGCACTCGGTCTCGCGGCTGATCGGCGCGCCTCCCGGCTATGTCGGCTACGACGAGGGCGGGGCGCTCACCGAAGCGGTGCGGCGGCGGCCCTATCAGGTGGTGCTGTTCGACGAGATCGAGAAGGCGCACCCGGATGTCTTCAACGTGCTGCTGCAGGTGCTCGACGACGGCCGGCTGACCGACGGTCAGGGCCGCACCGTCGACTTCCGCAACACGCTGATCATCATGACCTCGAACCTCGGTTCGGAGTTCCTGGTGAACCAGCCGGAAGGCGAGGATACCTCGGCGGTGCGCGAGCAGGTGATGGGCATGGTGCGTGCGCACTTCCGGCCCGAATTCCTCAACCGCGTCGACGAGATCATCCTGTTCCACCGCCTGCAGAAGAGCGAGATGGGCCGGATCGTCGAGATCCAGTTCGCCCGGCTGCAGAAGCTGCTGGAAGATCGCAAGATCACGCTGACGCTGGACGATGCGGCGCGCGACTGGCTCGCGGCCAAGGGCTGGGATCCCGCCTACGGCGCCCGTCCCCTGAAGCGGGTGATCCAGCGCAGCCTGCAGGATCCGCTGGCGGAGATGATCCTCGCCGGCGACGTCACCGACGGCGAGCGCGTCGTGATCTCGTCGCGAAGGCAACGTGCTGACCTTCAACGGCAAGGCGCCGCAGACCGCGGAGATCGCGCAGTTCGAAACGCCGGTGCCGAAGCGCAAGCTGAATTGAACCGGCCGAATTGATAGATGCATGAAGCGATTGGACGCATCCCATGAGGGGTGCGTCCAGCGCGCGTCGATCAGCTCTGCTCGACGACCGGGGTTCCGCCCCTGCCGTCATCGTCCTCGCTTGGCTCGAGCTCGGAAAGAATATCGACGAGTTCGCGAACGCGGCCCGTGGCCAGCGGCCTGCCGGCATTCAGCATCGGCTCGTCATTGGCCAGCCAGGCCTGCGCCTCGGCGAGTTCGTCGATCGTCGCGCCGGTTCCAATGATCTGGGCGATGGTCACGTCGTCCGCTCCGGCGACCGCCCTGGTCACGTCCTCACGCGTAATCGGCATGATGACCTCCATCACTTGGCCGCCGCCCGCCGCACCGGTCAGGCGGCTGTATCCCGCTGCGTCAAACGGGGGCGCTGTTCGGCCAGAGTTCCGGCAGGCGCCCAAAATCCGCCCGGGGAGGGCTCAGCGGCTGATCTGGCGCGTTTGCGGCGTGGTGCCGGCGGCGCTCGGAAACACGCGCGGTGCCGCCGCGATTGTTCATCTGCGTGTCGAGGCGGTCGCGTTCCTTCTCGAAGCCCGCCATCAGCGTGCCCTCGAGCGAACGGCCGCGGGGCAGCTTGACGCGCATCGGGTCGACGAAGCGGCCGTTGACCAGGATTTCGTAGTGGACATGGGCGCCGGTCGACATGCCGGTCGAGCCGACGAAGCCGATCACCTGGCCCTGCCGCACCCGCTTGCCGGGCTCCATGCCCTTGGCAAACGCCGACATGTGGCCGTAGGCGGTCTCGTAGCCGTTATTGTGTTTCAGGCGGACATATTTGCCGTAGCCGCCTTCCCAGCCGACCTTCTCGACCATGCCGTTGCCGGAAGCAAAGATCGGCGTGCCGTAGGGCGTGGCCCAGTCCACGCCGGTATGCATCTTGGTGTAGCCGAGGATCGGATGGCGGCGGCCGCCGAAGCCGGAGCGCATGATCGCGTTGTTGACGGGCTTGCGCACCAGGAACTTCTTCGCGCTCTTGCCGGTCTCGTCGTAGAAGTCGACCACGGAGTTGTCGGGGGTCTGGAAGCGATAGTATTTCTTGGTTTCGCCGCCGACGGTGAGCGAGGCGAACAATACCTCGGTCTTCTCGGTGGCGGGTGTGGCTTCGTCGTCGCCGGCGAAGTACACGTCGAAGGAATTGCCGGGCTGCACTTTGCGCTGGAAGTCTACGTCGTAGGAGTAGATGCGGACCATGTCCTCGATGACGGCGGCCGGGACCTTGTTGCGCATCGCGGTCTCGTAGATGCTCTGGTAGAGCCGGACGCCGCTGCCGTCATCTTCTTCATCGTCGTCATCGTCCTTGCTGCTGACCGCTTCGGCGACCGTATTCATGCTCTGGACGTCGACCGCAACGTATCTGCCCACGTCCGACAGCGCGGCCACGGCTTCGACGGTCGTATCGTTGGCGACGATCACGCGATAGGGCTGCAGCCGGGCGGCGGGGCCGAGGCCGGAGGGCGCCATCAGGATGCGAATCTTCTGGCCTTCCTTGAGGCCGCCGTCGCGGCCGCGGGCGCCCAGCGTCAGCGCGACCGCCCTGGCTTCGTCCGGCGTGGCACCCTGGTCGCGCAGGATCGAGATGACGCTGTCACCCTTCTTGACGACGTGAACGCGCTCGCCGGTCGGGTTGCCGCCGGTGATCTGTTCCTTGGTCTTCGGCAGCAGCGTGACGTTTTCCGGCACCACGCGGGTTTCGAAGCCGGCATAGGGATCGTTGACGTTGCCTTCGGTGGCGTAGGCCAGCTTGAGATCGGACTGGGCGCCGGTGGCGTCGGCCGCGGCGTTGGCCAGCGAAGTGTAGCGGACCCCGCCGCCCGAGCCGCGCCAGTTGGCGGCGTCGCGCACCCGCATCAGCACTTCGTCGAGCGCGACCACGGCGGCCAGTTTCGCCTTCGGCAGCACCGTCGCCAGGTCCTTGGTAATGAAGGAAACCTCGGCGTCGGGCTCGACGGCCTCGGGATTGTTCGGATCGTCGGCGGCGGCCGGTGGTCGCGGTGCCGACATCGGTCAGCATGCGCTGGGCGTTGTACGGCGGGATCTTGGAGCTGAGATCGCTCGTCGTCATCGACAGATTGCCGGAGATCCGGACGAACGGCCGCACCCGCATGACGTCGCGGTTGCCGACCCTGGTCACGGTGGATACCCGCTGCACGTTGCGCGACGCGCTGGATTCGCTCGGCGGCGGCAGGCGGTCGCTCTTGTGCAGGCTGGCGGTGCGATCATTGGCGCCGAAGGCACCCCGCAGCGCGCCCTCGACGCGTTCCGGCACCTTGGCGAAGGTCATTTCGCCGTCGAGCGACGCAAAAACGGCGCCGCCGATGAGAGCTGCGCCGCACAGACCAGTCAGGATCGTGCCGCTAAACCATTGTACGGAGACACGGCGGCGATCGATCACCGCAGCCTCGGAGCCATCGACGGAAAGCGGCGGCTCGTGACCGAGATCGATGATCCCGATCTCGCGCCCATAGCCGCTTCCGCGTTGCGCCTTCTGGCTCAACCCTGTGTCCCCCCAAATTCCATCAACATCGACAAGACCTCGTACACCTATCCAGACTTTGCATTTCCGCCCTTTTGAAGGGCGTTCGTCCGGAGTAGCGCGTACCGCACGCAAAGAGTTTCGGGAATCAGAGGCCGAAATGAAGATCGGCCGGAATCTCGAACTCAACGGTGCGCAGATCTCTCGAAGTTTTCTCGGCCGCATGGGAAAAGCGACGGGTTCATCGAGATCGCCTCTCCCGGGTAGATAACCACCGGCAACCCCCACTGGCGTCCGGCGATTCAATGCATACCTTATAGTCAGAACGTCGCAGGATTGTGGCCCAAGTGCGGCCAAAGCCCCCAAATATAGGGACTTCTTGGCGTCCCAAAATTCTTCGACGTCATGCGACAATTTGTTGACGATGACCGTTGACAACCCCGATCGGGCGGGCCTATAACCCGGCCACTGAGCGCGGCGATGCATTGGCCACGAGGCCAAGGCATCTTCTCGCGCCCGTGATGCTCCTCATTGCGATGAGTGAACCAACAGCCGATAACAATCGGTTGTTATTCGTCGTCGGATGAGTGCTTGCGGAACCTTCCTGAGATGGAAGGATGGGATCCCAGCGATCCCGGGCTGTTTGACAAGTGAAGATGAAGAAAGAGAAACGTGGACGGCGGAGTCCTTGCGTAGTCTCGAATACTTGAAAACTTCGGTTTTCATCTTTCGAGGCTGGACGAAAGACTTCGGCGGTACACGTTTACATAGGTTACACCATCGTCGTCAGCGATGTGAATCGCGGGCGATATATATGGTGGGACCTCGTCAAACGTTGTGATCAGCCGGTTTAAAGTTTCAAGTCCAACTTGAGAGTTTGATCCTGGCTCAGAGCGAACGCTGGCGGCAGGCTTAACACATGCAAGTCGAGCGGGCGTAGCAATACGTCAGCGGCAGACGGGTGAGTAACGCGTGGGAACGTACCTTTTGGTTCGGAACAACACAGGGAAACTTGTGCTAATACCGGATAAGCCCTTACGGGGAAAGATTTATCGCCGAAAGATCGGCCCGCGTCTGATTAGCTAGTTGGTGAGGTAACGGCTCACCAAGGCGACGATCAGTAGCTGGTCTGAGAGGATGATCAGCCACATTGGGACTGAGACACGGCCCAAACTCCTACGGGAGGCAGCAGTGGGGAATATTGGACAATGGGCGCAAGCCTGATCCAGCCATGCCGCGTGAGTGATGAAGGCCCTAGGGTTGTAAAGCTCTTTTGTGCGGGAAGATAATGACGGTACCGCAAGAATAAGCCCCGGCTAACTTCGTGCCAGCAGCCGCGGTAATACGAAGGGGGCTAGCGTTGCTCGGAATCACTGGGCGTAAAGGGTGCGTAGGCGGGTCTTTAAGTCAGGGGTGAAATCCTGGAGCTCAACTCCAGAACTGCCTTTGATACTGAAGATCTTGAGTTCGGGAGAGGTGAGTGGAACTGCGAGTGTAGAGGTGAAATTCGTAGATATTCGCAAGAACACCAGTGGCGAAGGCGGCTCACTGGCCCGATACTGACGCTGAGGCACGAAAGCGTGGGGAGCAAACAGGATTAGATACCCTGGTAGTCCACGCCGTAAACGATGAATGCCAGCCGTTAGTGGGTTTACTCACTAGTGGCGCAGCTAACGCTTTAAGCATTCCGCCTGGGGAGTACGGTCGCAAGATTAAAACTCAAAGGAATTGACGGGGGCCCGCACAAGCGGTGGAGCATGTGGTTTAATTCGACGCAACGCGCAGAACCTTACCAGCCCTTGACATCCCGGTCGCGGACTCCAGAGACGGAGTTCTTCAGTTCGGCTGGACCGGAGACAGGTGCTGCATGGCTGTCGTCAGCTCGTGTCGTGAGATGTTGGGTTAAGTCCCGCAACGAGCGCAACCCCCGTCCTTAGTTGCTACCATTTAGTTGAGCACTCTAAGGAGACTGCCGGTGATAAGCCGCGAGGAAGGTGGGGATGACGTCAAGTCCTCATGGCCCTTACGGGCTGGGCTACACACGTGCTACAATGGCGGTGACAATGGGATGCTAAGGGGCGACCCTTCGCAAATCTCAAAAAGCCGTCTCAGTTCGGATTGGGCTCTGCAACTCGAGCCCATGAAGTTGGAATCGCTAGTAATCGTGGATCAGCACGCCACGGTGAATACGTTCCCGGGCCTTGTACACACCGCCCGTCACACCATGGGAGTTGGTTTTACCTGAAGACGGTGCGCTAACCGAAAGGGGGCAGCCGGCCACGGTAGGGTCAGCGACTGGGGTGAAGTCGTAACAAGGTAGCCGTAGGGGAACCTGCGGCTGGATCACCTCCTTTCTAAGGATGGTTCTTCAGAAGCTTGCTTCTATCGAACCGTTTTAGAAACATCAGTGGCCAACGATCGTCAGGATTGTTGAGCTGCATTGGCGGGATTTCGCCGTCTACGTTTCTCTTTCTTCGCGGACGAACAC
>CAWGLP010000013.1:0-756596 GCA_963823485.1 uncultured Alphaproteobacteria bacterium | reverse complement strand
CTGGTGTTCCACCGGGCTACCGCAGTTCGATGCGCTTGCCGTCGAGAACGATATACTCGATGCGCGCCTCGTCCGGCTTGCTGGTGTGCGGATAGCCGAACACGGTGCAGGTCTTGCCGGTCGCGATCAGGTCCGCCGTGGCGCCACGCGCCTGCATTCGCGAGGGCGGCGCGAGGACGAAATGCCAGAGCTTGCCGTCGACCTCCATCTCGATCTCGCAATGCGGATTCTCGAAGGTCGATTTCAGGATCTTGCCGGTGACGGTGAACGACTTCGAGGTATCATAGCCACCCCAGCCGTGATGGGCGGCGGCGATCCCGGGCGCCAGCACCGCTGCCAGCGAGAGGAACAAGCGACGGGTGAATGGTCTTCTCATGACGAATTCCTCACGCCGGATCGATACGAGAAATCTATGGCGGAGGCTACAGGACGGGCAAGGCCCGCGTCGGGCGCGGGCTTCAACTTTTCCGGCGCTGATGAAGCGCGGCGAGGCAAGCCCCGTTACAGGCCGGTATAGCCGGCCTTCACCGGATCGGTGCTGCCGTCGAGCTGACGCAGATAGGTCAGGCCGCACACGGTCAGGCGATGGGTGTCCTTTTCGCCTGCCTCGACCAGCGTCGCGAGGTAGTTCGTCACCTTGGCGCGCGCCTCTTCGCTCGCCGCGGTGGTGCGGTTCAGCAGCAGGTCGTAGGTATGCATGATGCGGTCGATGGCGGCTTCCATGGAGGTCTCCTGATAGGGTGATGCAGTCAGGCCGAGAGTGAGGGTCAGGCTTGGATTGTTTGCGCCTCGAACCTGGCGATCGCCTTGTTGGCGAGCCTGATCCGGTTGAGTTCGCCGCGCTCGAACAGTTTGACGATGATTTCGAGCAACCGCTCGTCGGTAGCGAAGGGGTCGGCGATGGCTCCGGTCTTGCGGAGGTAGTTCGACGCGATGGAATAGGCATCGCCCACCACCTCGACATTCATGACCTGCATTCCGCGCTCGACCAGCATGGCCCTCACCCGATCCCTTTGGCACGGCGACAATGCGCGGCTTGCGAATTGGTTCCGTCCCTGAAACCGGTTATTCCGCCGCAAAAACAAAACGCACCGGACCCGGAAAACCGGGGCCGATGCGTTTCGAGCAGGGCTTACTGCCTTGCCAGTCCTTGTCGTCCCGCTTTCGGCTGCCGGTCTTCTGAACGGCCGGCTTGGCCTGAAGTCGGGAAGAAGTCTTTCTTCTGACGCGTTTTCTTTACGCGAACCGGTATCCACTTCGCTCGAAAACGCTACGTAATCTCAGAGCCGGTACAGGATCTGGTCGGTCCAGAACCGCTCGAGCCGGTGCAGCGACTTGTTCAGCGTCGCGAACTCCTCGTTGGAGATGCCGCCGACCTGCTCCACGGTCTTGACGTGCTTCTGATAGAGGGTGTCGACGATCTTGCGGATTTCCTGGCCCTGCGCGGTCAGGCGGATGCGGACCGAACGGCGGTCGACGCGCGAGCGCTGGTGATCGAGGAAGCCGAGTTCGACGAGCTTCTTGAGGTTGTAGGAAACGTTGGAGCCGAGATAGTAACCGCGCGTGCGCAGTTCGCCGGCCGTGAGCTCCTTGTCGCCGATGTTGTAGAGCAACAAAGCCTGCACCGAGTTGATGTCGGCGCGGCCGCGGCGATCGAACTCATCCTTGATGACATCGAGCAGACGGCGATGCAGGCGCTCCACCAACGTCAGCGCTTCAAGATAGAGCGGCTGCACCGGAGCTTGACCGGCAGAGCGTTCAGCGGTTTCCACCGCCGTTGCAACGGCTTTGATCATGACACTTCCCCTGTAGTCGTTTTTATCGACTTATTTCGACGAAACTTTTGTCCCGCCTGATAGCTTCAACTTAAGGGGGCGGTTTGAAGATCCGCTTAAATAAGACAATAAAGAGATCATGAATTTAAGAGAGTGAATTGTCGATTAAGCCCATGGATAAAGGGCTTTTTGCAACGTTTCATTGAGCGTGGAAGCCGGATGTTCACGCTTCGTCTGCCACCCCTGTCGCATTCGGAAACAGGTGCGTCTGAATTCGAAACGCTCGCGTAACGGGTGTGATGGAACCCTTAACGGTGACTGAAGCGTTACCGGAAAAATCTTTGAAAATTCGATGGGGTCGCGCGGTGGTTCCTACAGGCGGATAATTTATGGCGGAAAACTGACGGGTTGAATTGCGTCTGCCATACGCCACTTCTTTCATCCGCGAACTAAAGACGTGGATGGCCGGGACGCGCCCGACCACGACGAGAGGTCCACATCTCATCTACTTCATCGCGCTATGGCGGGCGTTCGCGCGCGGCCATCCAGGCGAGCGCCAGATACGCCCCGAGCATGACCGCCTCGAACGCCACGACCGTGAGGCTGCCGCCATAGATGCCGGGAAACATCAGCTCGATCACCGCCATCGACACCACGGTGGTCAGCCACACCACCGCGCCCCATGGCGTCGCAAGCCAGAGACCGACCGCGGCGACGAGTTCGATCACGGCGAAATAGATGGTCGCCGTCTGCCAGGCCATCGACTGGTTTTCGAACGCCTCTTCCTCGCCGCCGATGAAGCCCGTGACCTGCGCCCAGTGGTAGAGGCCCTTGACGACCGAGACGACCGCCATGATGCGCAGGAACAGCACCAGCCGCCGCGTCCACACATTGTCGTCGGTATCGATCCGCTCGGACGACATCGCGCCGACGGAAATCGCCTTGTCGCGGCCCTGGTCGCGCTGCGACGTGTCAGACATGGTCGCTGGCCTTGGAATCAGGGCCGGCCGGCCTGGGGAATGTCATCATGGCCGGACTCTTGGCCTGCCGGAACGGTAAAATCAATTGCTCATGAGATGGATCAAGGCGCGGTGACGGGGCACCGGCAAGGTGCTAGAATTGGAAAAAGTCGAAATCTACCCGCCGCCTCAGGAGTACCCATCACATGGCGATCAAATTCGGGCGTCCGATCGAAATGCGCGACGCGCCGCGGCGGCAGGCCGCCCTCGCCTCCACCCCGCTTGACCTGATCACCCGCCCGCGGCGCAACCGCAAGGCCGAATGGGCGCGGCGGCTGGTGCGGGAAAACGTGCTGACCACCGATGACCTGATCTGGCCGATGTTCGTGGTCGACGGCCACAACACGCGCACGCCTGTCGCCTCGATGCCCGGCGTCGACCGCCTCACCGTCGATCAGGCGGTGCGCGACGCCGAGCGCGCCATGAAGCTCACCATCCCCTGCATCGCGCTGTTCCCCTACACCGAGCCGTCCTTGCGCGACGAGCTCGGCTCCGAGGCGCTGAACCCGAACAACCTGGTTTGCCAGTCGGTGCGCGCGATCAAGAAGGAATTTCCTGACATCGGCGTATTGTGCGACGTGGCGCTCGATCCCTTCACCAGCCACGGCCATGACGGGCTGATCGAGGACGGCAAGATCCTCAACGACGAGACGGTGGCGGTGCTGGTGCGGCAGGCGCTGGTGCAGGCCGAGGCCGGCTGCGACGTGATCGCGCCGTCGGACATGATGGACGGCCGCGTCGGCGCGATCCGCGAGGCGCTGGACGAGGCAGGTCACCTCGACGTGCAGATCATGTCCTATGCGGCGAAATACGCTTCCGCCTTCTACGGCCCGTTCCGCGACGCCATCGGCTCGGCAAAGACGCTGACCGGCGACAAGCGCACCTACCAGATGGACAGCGCCAATTCCGACGAGGCGCTGCGCGAGGTCGAACTCGACTTGGCCGAAGGCGCCGACATGGTGATGGTCAAGCCCGGCATGCCCTATCTCGACATCGTGCGCCGGGTGAAGGACAATTTCTCGGTGCCAACCTTCGTCTACCAGGTGTCCGGCGAGTACGCGATGATCGCAGCCGCCGCCAACAATGGCTGGATCGACGGCGAGCGCGCGATGATGGAAAGCCTGCTCGGCTTCAAGCGCGCCGGCGCCGACGGCATCCTGACGTATTTCGCGCCGAAGGCGGCGGAGAAGATCAAGGCGGAGAAGTAACCCCGCCCTCTATCACCGCGTGAATATTGCAGCGCGCAATCGCCGCAACCTCTTGCGGCGGCGTCGGCCGTTCCCATGTGACCTCTTCGAGAATCTAAGTTCTGGAGGACGGATCATGTCTTATAGCGGCTCTGGCAACACCGGTGGCGGCGCGTCAAATGCTGGCGGCGCCTTTAATGCCGACGGCGCCTGGCGGAGCGACGGCGGGGTACCGCCGCATGCGTTCGATCCGGATCGGCAGCCGGAACTGTTTCGCGGGGTGGCGACGCGGCGGGTGTTTGCGTTCCTGATCGACCTCGTCGTGCTCTCGGTGCCGGTCATCCTCGGCTACATCTTCATCGCGGTGTTCGGCGTCATCACGCTCGGGCTGGGCTGGGCGCTGTTCTGGCTGGCCTGGCCGGCCACGATCGTCTGGGCGATCGTCTACTACGGCGCCTCGATCGGCGGGCCGCATTCGGCCACCATGGGCATGCGGGTGATGGATCTGGAACTGCGCACCTGGTACGGCGCGCCCGGCTATTTCGTGCTCGGGGCAACGCACGCCGTGCTGTACTGGGTTTCGGTCTCGTTCCTGACGCCGCTGGTGCTGCTGGTCGGGCTGTTCAATGGCCGCCGCCGGCTGCTGCACGACATCATCCTCGGAACCGTGGTCATCAACAGCTCGGTGCGTACCCAGGTGACGCCCGCGGCGCGGACCTGGTGACGGGCGGCGGCTGGAAACAAACCAGACGTCCGCTGGAAGCAAACCAATTGACCGCCGGCCTTGGCGGCGCGATGCTACAAACCGGTTCGGACCTGCGCTCCGGACCGGTTCTGGTTATTTCTGACGCAATTTTTTAACGCGAACCGTTGTTCACTTGGCTCGAAATGCCATGCTTCGGAGGCCTGACGACCCGACGTGACCCAGCACTCGCGTGACACCCCGCAATTCTACCTGACGGCGCCCTCGCCCTGCCCCTATCTGCCGGGCCGGCACGAGCGCAAGGTGTTCACGCATCTGGTCGGCGACAAGGCCGGCGACCTCAACGACCTGCTCACCCATGGCGGCTTCCGGCGCAGCCAGTCGATCGCCTACCGCCCGGCCTGCGATCAGTGCCGGGCCTGCGTCTCGGTGCGGGTGGTCGCCAACGAATTCCGCCCCTCGCGCAACTTCCGCAAGATCATGGCGCGCAATTCCGACATCATCGGCGAGCAGCGCAGCGCGGTGCCGACCTCGGAACAATATTCGGTATTCCGCGCCTATCTCGACAGGCGGCACCGCCACGGCGGCATGGCCGACATGACCGTGCTGGACTATGCCATGATGGTGGAAGACAGCCACGTCGAAACCCGGCTGATCGAATACCGCGTGCGCGGCATCGATTCCGGCATCACCGGCCGCGGCGACGAGCTGATCGCGGTCGCCCTGACCGACGTGCTCAGCGACGGGCTGTCGATGGTCTATTCGTTCTTCGAGCCGTCGCAGCAAAGCCGATCACTCGGCACCTTCATGATCCTCGACCACATCACGCGCGCGCGAAGGCTGGGGCTGCCTTACGTCTATCTCGGCTACTGGATCGAGGGCTCCAAGAAGATGGACTACAAGGGCCGCTTCCTGCCGCAGCAGCGGCTGGCCCCCTCAGGCTGGCTGCGCGTGGACGCCACCGGCGAAGCGCTGGCCGAGCCGCAGGACTGAGGGCGCTCTCGCCTTTCTCGTAGCCCGGATTGCGCTGCGCTCCATCCGGGCCACGAGACCAAGGTACCTACGGCCGCGCCTCCAGGATCATGTTGAAAGGCGTCTCCGCGGCCCGGCGCACCTTCGAGAAGCCGCCGCTCTGGATGGTCTCGCGCAATTTCGCCTCGCCCGCCTGCGCGCCGAGAGCCGCCCCGACCTCCTGCGACAGTGAAGTCGGCACGCAGATCATGGTGGAGCCCGCGTAGTACAACCGTCCGACCGGGTTCAGGTTCTGCTGCAACGTATCGCCCGCCATCGGCTCCACGATCATCCAGGTCCCGTCGGGTTTCAGGGATTTGCGGATATGCGCTGCCGCGCCGGCGGGATCACCCATGTCGTGCAGACAATCGAAGCAGGTGACGAGATCGAAATCCTTGCCGGAATAGTCCTTGGCAAGGCCCACGGCGAAATGCGCGTTCGCGGTAACGCCATGCTCCCTCGCATGCGCCGTGGCGTCCCGGATCGAGTTCGGGATGAAAGTCGTAGCCATAGAACTGCGACTTCGGGAACGCCTTCGCCATCAGGACCGTCGACCAGCCGTGCCCGCAGCCGATGTCGGCGACCCGCGCGCCCGCCTCCAGCTTCTTCACGACGCCGTCGAGCGCGGGCAGCCACGTCGAGACGAGGTTGTTGAGGTAGCCCGGCCGGAAGAAACGGGCGACCGCGCAGAACATGCAACCGGCCTGGTCGCCCCAGGCCACGCCGCCGCCGGACTTGAACGCCGCCTGGACCTTGGGCTGGTTGTCGAGCATCGCCGCCATGAGATCGAAGCCGCCCATCATGTAGACAGGGCTCTCCTCGTTGGCGAACACCATGGCCTGCTCGGGCGGCATCGCGAATTTGGCGGTGACGGGATCGTAGGACAGATAGTTCGAAGCGGCCTGATGCGACAGCCATTCGCGCAAGTATCGTTCGTCGACCTTCGCGGCCTTGGCAAGCTCCCCCGACGTCATCGCTCCGTTGGCGTGGATGGCCCGGTAGAGACCCAGCGTGTCACCAAGGCGGACCATTGCGATGCTGGATGCGCCGCCGAGGTCCGACAGCATCTGGCCAATGAATGCGTTGAGCTTGCCTTCATCTATGTTGGTAGTGGTCATGGACGTACCTCCCTTGATGATTACTCACTGGATCAGAGGATTTCTGCGAGCATGCGGGCAGCACGCATGGCGCCATCGCTTTCGACCGGCTTGAACTTCGCCGGTTGCTTCAATGCTGCGACCATGGCCTCGGCTATCGTCTCGGGCGTGGAGGTCGCGTAGTCCATTCGCGTTCCAGCGCCGTAGCGGTCGAGCCGATGGGCGACGTGGAAATTCTGCTCGAAATGGTTCCTGAGAGGGAAGTAAAGAAACGGTGTGCCGGCCGCGGTCAGTTCCATGCACGTCGTCAGCCCGCCCTGAACGAGCGCCAGATCGCAAGCCGCCAGATGCCGATCGAGATCGGGCACGAAGGCATGGACCTCGACACCAGCAGGCGCATCGAGCGAACGCGGATCGATCCGCGGGCCCGCAACCAGGATCATCCGCAGTTCCGGCAGCCTGGGGCGGACCAACGGAAAACTCTGCAGAATGCGCCGGATGAGATGCGCACCGACCCCCGATCCACCGACGGTCACAATGCAGACGCACTCGCCGGGTCGATAGCCCAGGCTACGGCGCAGGTCATCGCGGCTGCCGAAAGCCTGCGGATGCTCACCGATGATGTAGCCCGCGAAATCGAAATGCTTCGGCACCCAGTCGCGCATCGACGGCAGGTCCTTGCCGAAGGACAACGGCGCGATGTCATCCGGCGAGCCGACGAAGATGGCGCGGTCGCGCACGCCAGGATGACGCTCGACGTGCCCGATCATTTCGTCGTTGTAGTCGGTCGTGAGGCTGGCCTCGCGCTCGCCATTCGCGGGCATCGGCACGTAGCCGACGAAGTCGGTGAACCAGGCGAGCCGGGCCTTCTTGAGCTCGGGATGCTCGTGCCAGTAATGGTCGATGTCCCAGGCCTCGTCGGCGATGACCAGATCATAGCCGCCCGCTTCGACGACCTCCTGGAAGATCATGAAGTTCTTGATGAGCACCTCGTCCATCCGGCGGATGGCCTGAAACGCGTTGAGATCGTGCTCGCCCGATTCCAGTTCGATGTGCAGTGTTTCGCTGGCGAGCCTGCTGCTTAGCGGGTGGACGCGTTCGCCGCTGGTTTCGAGCAATCGCGTGACCGGGTCCTGGGCGAGCCAGTCGACCTGCAGATCCGGGTGAAGCTTGCGCAACTCCCGCGTGATGGCGATATCGCGGCGGCCGTGGCCGAGCCCGATCGGGGACGACAGATAGAGCGCCCGCTTCGTCTTTGCAGGCTTCGCAACTTTCTTCGGCGCGGGAATGCCAAGTTTGCGATCGAGGAAATCCAGGATCAATGCGTTGCACTTGGCCGGAAAGCGTCCCAACAGATTGTGGCCGCCGCCCGGAAAGGTGACCAGCTCGGCGCCAGTGGCCTCGGCCACCGCCTTGGCGCGGGCATAGGGCTGTAGCTGATCGTTGTCACCGTGGATCATCAGCACCGGACAACGGATCTTGCGATACATCGCCTCGCTGGCATCGAACGCCGGTACGATCGACCGCGCCTCCACGATCCGGGCCAACACAGCGCCGGTGGTTTCGCCGGCCCATTCGATGCCGTCCTCGATCTGCTTGGTCGAGTGCGGCTCGCTGAAGATGTTGCGAACGAAAAATTCCGCGAAGTCGGGATAGTCGGCCAGCCAATGCTCGCGATTGTACTTGTTCCAGCCGTCGAACTTGTCCTGCCTGGTCAGAAAATGCGCCGGCGCCATGTAGGGGTAGCCAGGCCCGATGCTCGCCGAGGTTCCGACCAGGATGGCCGCCGTGACGCGCTCCGGATGATGCGCCGCAACCACGCTCGCAATCATGCCGCCAAACGAAAGCCCTACGACAATCGCCTTTTCCGTACCGGTCGCATCCATGACCGAAGGCAGATCGGCGACATAGTTGTCCAGGCTGTACGCCGCCACGTCGGCCGGCCGGTCGGACTTGCCATTGCCGCGGCCGTCGTAGGTGACGCAGCGAAACCGCTCGCTGAAGTAAGGCAGCTGCGCCTTGTACACACGGGAATGAACGATGCTCCACGGCGGCACGAAGACCATGGTCTGCGGACCGTTGCCGTAGACCTCGTAGTAGAGCTTCACGCCATCACGATCGACAAACCCATCCTGAACAGGCAGCTTTGCACGCATGATGTCACCTGGTTGCTAGATTGCTCTCCGCGATGCGAATGAGATCGCTGAAGCGCCGGAGCGCCTGACGCACCGGCACGCCCTGCTTCTCGAAGCCAAGCAGATAGTGGTTTTCGGCGCCGATGAACGCGCTGGCGACGAGAGAACTGACATCTTCGGCCGTCAACGGGCCGAATCCGCCGAGTTCGCGCCCGGCCTTGCGGGCCAGGCCCGTTATCAGATTGATCCAGCCCATGATCCCCGCGCGGACGACCTTGGCGACCGCAGGGTTCGACCAACTGGCGGCGATCAGTTCCTGCATCACGCGCACATAGCCCGAGGCGATATCCTCATCGAGATAGTCGCACGCCCGGTCCCATTGCTCGGAAAGCTTGAGCGTCGTGTCGCCGAACAGCGCGTTCTGGCGGTCGAGCAGCTGCGCGTTGAGGTATTCGAACAGGGCCAGCACCATCTCCTGCTTGGAGCCGAAGTGATAGTGGATCTGGCTCAGGGGAACGCCGGCGGCTTCGGCGACCCCACGGGTCGACAACCCGGCATAGCCGTTCTGGCGCAGAATTTTCTTGGCCGCCTCCAGCAGCACGATTGCAGTGTCCGGCTTTTTGGAAGTGGCCGCGCGCGCCATCTGTTCACCTTGCTTGACCGTCACAAATTAATTCGGTCGATCGACCGAGTCAAGATTGAAGTTGAGCCAGTGCAAATGCGTCGCCTGACCTATGCAGGAGGCATCGCTTTCAGGTCCGGCATGGTGACAAGGTTCCGCGGCGGTCCGGATTTCCGGGTTGCGCCGCTCTCCGTCCGGGCTGCGAAATTCAAGTCACCCGAAGAACGTCTCGAACAGCAACTTCACGTTCAGCGCGACGATGATGCCGGCGACGATCCAGGCCAGGGCGGCAACGCCGCGCGGGATGACGAAGTCGCCCATCTTGCGGCGGTCGGAGACGAACCGCACCAGCGGAATCACCGCGAACGGCAATTGCATCGACAGGATGACCTGGCTGAGCACCAGCAACTGGCTGGTGCCGCGCTCGCCATAGATCGCGGTGACGATGACCACGGGAACGATGGCGATGCCGCGCGTGACCAGCCGCCGCGCCCAGTTCGGCAGCCGCAGGTGCAGAAAGCCTTCCATCACGATCTGGCCGGCGAGCGTCGCCGTCACCGTCGAGTTCAGGCCGGAGGCGAGCAATGCGACCGCAAACAGCGTCGAGGCGGCCCCGAGGCCCAATAGCGGCGACAGCAGTTCATAGGCCTGGCTGATCTCGACGACATCGGTGCGGCCGGTCGCATGGAAGGTGGCGGCGGCGACGATCAGGATCGCGGCGTTGATGAACAGCGCCAGCATCAGCGCAATCGTCGAGTCCGTCGTCGCCCATTTGATCGCCTCGCGACGGCCTTCGCTGGTCCGCTCGTAGGCGCGGGTCTGCACGATCGCGGAGTGCAGATAGAGGTTATGCGGCATCACCGTGGCGCCGATGATGCCGATGGCGATGTAGAGCATCGCGGGATTGGTGACGATCTCGGGCGACGGAATGAAGCCTTTCAGGATGGCCGCGACCGGCGGCGCCGCGGCCACGATCTGGATCGCAAAGCAGACCGCGATCACGATCAGCAGCGCGATGACGAAGGCTTCGAGAAAACGAAACCCCTTGTTCATCAGGAGCAGCAGCAGGAAGGCGTCGAGCGCCGTGATCAGCGCGCCGCCGAGCAAGGGAATGCCGAACAGCAGATTTAGCGCGATCGCGGTGCCGATCACCTCGGCGAGATCGCAGGCGATGATCGCGGCCTCGCAGGCGATCCAGAGCAGGAAGTTCACGGGCCGCGAAAAGCTGGCGCGGCAGGCCTGCGCGAGGTCGCGGTCGGTGGCGATGCCGAGCCGCGCGGCAAGCGCCTGCAGCAGGATCGCCATCAGGTTCGACAGCAGGATCACCACCAGCAGCGTGTAACCGAACTTCGATCCGCCCGCGATGTCGGTGGCCCAGTTGCCGGGATCCATGTAGCCGACCGAGACCAGATAGCCGGGGCCGAGAAACGCCAGCAGCCGCCGCGACCAGTGTCCGCCGAACGGCACCGATACGGTCGAGTGGACCTCAGGCAGGCTGCGCTGGGTGCCGGCGGCGGCATCGGCACGCCAGCCGGCGTGGCTCGTATCGTTCGCAGATTGAGGCTGGGACGGGGTCTCGGGGCCCAATGCGGGCATTCTTGCATCCATTTCAGCAGGATCGCCGATATCCGCTTTTATTGCAACTCATTTGCAACTGCATCTGGGGCCCCTTGCCCATGTCGGGAAGCGGGTGGGTTCGGCTGTCCTCGACCTCGATAGTGCCCCGAATTCGAATCCAAGGGAACCGACCACACCATGTCCGCCGCCCCGACGCCGCGCCTGCCCTCGACCTTCAACCGACTCGCCTGGTCCAACCTCGCCGCGCAGTCGGCCGAGCAGATCGCGCTGGCTGCCGCTCCGATCGTTGCCGTGCTGCTGCTCGGTGTCGGCGAAGGCCAGACCGGCCTGTTGCAGACCGCGCTGACGCTGCCCTTCATCCTGTTCGCCATCCCTGCCGGCTTGCTGGCCGACCGGATCTCGCGGCGGCGCCTGATGGCGGGTTCGGAAGCGCTGCGCGCCGCTGCGCTGGCCGCAACGCTGCTGTTGATCTGGCTCGGCTGGCTGACGCTGCCGCTGCTGGCGCTGCTTGGCTTCGTCGCCGTGTGCGGCACGGTCGCCTACAGCGTCGCCGCACCCGCGCTGGTGCCCTCGCTGGTGACGCCGCAGCAATTGCCGGCGGCCAACGCGCGGATCGAACTGGCGCGCACCATCGCCTTCGCCAGCGGGCCGGCGCTCGGCGGCGTGCTGGTCGGATGGGCGGGCGCCGCGCCCGCGTTCGGATTTGCCGCGGCGCTCTCGGTGATCGCGGTCATGCTGCTGTCCGGCATCCATGAGCCGGCGCGCGCGCCTGCGCCGCGGCGTCATCCGCTGCAGGACATCAAGGAGGGCGCTGCGTTCGTGCTTCATCATCCGCTGCTGCGGCCGGTGTTCATTACCCAGTTCATCTTCAACACCGCCTCGTTCCTGCTGCTCGCCGTTTTCGTGCCCTATGCGGTTCGTCACCTCGGCCTGTCCGCCACAGGCGTCGGGACGACGCTCGGGATGTACGGCGTCGGTATGGTGGTCGGCGCCCTGGCGGCGACGCGGGTGATGCAGCGCGTCGCCTTCGGCACAGTGATCGGGCTCGGCCCCGTCACCGGCTTCGTCGCCGCTGCGGTGATGGCGCTGACGACGGTCGTGCCCGCCGCCTGGCTGGCGGGCTTCAGCTTCTTCCTGCTCGGCGCGGGTCCGATTCTCTGGGTGATCTCGACCACGACGTTGCGGCAATCGGTGACGCCGCCGTCGCTGCTGGGGCGGGTTTCCGCGATCAACATCATGAGCTATGGCGCCCGCCCGGTCGGGTCCGCGCTCGGCGCCGTCATCGGCGGGCTCTATGGCGCCGAAACCTGCCTGTATCTGGCAGCGGCGATCTTTGCGGCGCAGGCGCTGGTGATCTGGGTTTCGCCGGCGGTGCTGCTGGCGCGGCAGCCGGACATGGTGGGTGAGCCGGCGGGGTGCTAGCCAACTTGTCCACGCCCGGTCATTGCGAACGCAGCGAAGTGAGTGGCCGGGACAGGCCCGGCCACCGCGCTTGTCCAGCTCTGGTATCGACGCTCAGCGATCGGTGAGATTGTCCATCGTGAACTTGCGAATCCGCGGCGCTAGCGGGGCAACGACAGAAGCGAAGGGTTTGCCGCCTTCCCTCAGCGCCAGGATCTCCCTGGTTTGCTCCTCGATGAGCTCAAGCAAGGCTTTCTTCTGCTCGGACTTCAGATCCTTTGCGCGCTCGGTACGCTGGCGCGCGCCATCGAGAACCGACTTGATCTCCGCCTCGGGAATTGTCGCAAAGAACCCCTTCATCGTTTCGTCTACTGCGATCTTCCAGCTCTTCTGATTGAATCCCCGCCTTGGTAATCAACTTCTGGCTCTCAGCATCCTTCTCGAACCATTGGTCGGCTTCGTCATCGTCGTAGGCGAAATCGCCAAGCTCCGTCTTCAGCTTCTCGATGAGGTCAACGACACTGGCAGCCTCACGAGAGGTCAATGCCAACGCAACCTTGTCAAATTTGGCCACGCTCAATACGGCAAGCAAGGCAAAGGCCAATGCAACCGCTGCCGCGGCTCGTGAGGGGAAACCCTGCATCTTCAAAATCTACTCCTGTTGATTCCAATGAACGATCCCACCCACTTCACGGACGCGCTCACCGAATCACAGCAGCTCGCAAGGAAGTCGCACCACGCGCCACTGCACATAAAACGCTCCGAACTGTCAATTCGCGCGCCGCTCGGTCCAGATCTGCAGATCGTCCTACAGTATGTGACCGCCCTGCGCTTTGCTGACTTTTCCTCTCGACCATGAATGGTGGGAACGCCACAAGGCGCTGCCCCTGCGCCAACCGCGAGCGTTCCCGCAACGCGCCCAACGCGACGACTTGTCCGCCGCAATCCCCGAGCGAGGTCGCAATCGATCCATTCTACCCGCAGCGGGACGGATCGGCTCGGTACGCTTGCCATGGCGGAGAAAACGTCTGCTTTATTCCAAATGCCCGTCCGAGGTTCATTGCCGCTTCCCCACCTCGTATTATATGATATACGTCATATATCACAAAGCGGGAACCTTCCATGTCCGACCAGACCGCCGCGATCGACGCAGCACCTCGCCCCGAGACCTCGTCTACCGCCTTGCAGATCGCGGTGCTCGCCGGCCTTGCGGCGACCGGGACGCTTGCCACCAACATCCTGCTGCCGTCGCTGCCGCAGATGGCGGCCTCGCTCAATGTCACGAGTGCGGCGGTGACTTCGGCGATCACCGTGTTCCTGGCGGTCTTCGCGGTCGGCCAGCTCGTGGTCGGCCCGATCTCGGACCGCTACGGACGCCGCTGGCCGGTGCTGACCGGTTTCGCGGTGTTCTTCGCCGGCAGCATCTGGTGCGCGCTTGCCAGCGACCTGACGGGCCTGCTGATCGGCCGCGTCATCCAGGCAGCCGGCGCCTGCGCCACCTCGGTGCTGTCACGCGCGATCGCCCGCGACATGTTCTCGGGCGCTGCGCTGGCGCGCGCCATGGCGCTGATCATGATCGCAATGGCGGCGGCGCCCGGCTTCTCGCCGCTGCTCGGCGGCGCACTGGATCACGCATTCGGCTGGCGCTCCGAGTTCATCCTCGTCGCCGCCTTCGCCGCATTCGGCGCGCTGGCCTATGGCGCGGTGTTCGGCGAGACCCACCATGCCACCCGGACCCCGCTTGATCCGCTCGCCATCGGCAAGAACTATCTCAGCCTGATCGCCGATCGTCGCTTCGTGGTGCCGGCGGCGACCGTCAGCCTCATCATGGGCGGGCTGTTCTCGCTGTTCTCGGCCGCGCCGCGGGTGCTGATCGAGGCGATGCACTTCACGCCGATTCAACTGGGCCTGTTCTTCGCCGGCACCGTGCTGATCGTGTTCGCCGCCGGCATGCTGGCAACGCGGCTGGCGCCGCGCTACGGGCTCGACCGCTCGATCCGGGGCGGGCTGTTCGTGGCCGCTACCGGCAGCATCGCCATGCTGCTGGTCTCGCTGTACAGCCCGACCTTTCTGCCGTTTCTCGGCGCCATCAGCGTGTTCCTGCTCGGGATGGGCATCGTCAACCCGCTGGGCACCGCACAGGCACTGTCGCCGTTCGGAGACCGGGCGGGCGCAGCGTCGGCGCTGGTCGGCTTCTGGCAGATGATGACGGCCGCCATCGGCGTCTGGCTCGCGGCCACGATCTCGCACGCGGCGCTGTTGGCGCTGGCTGTGGTGCTGACGGCGTTTTCGCTGCTGGCGCTGGTGCTGTACACCCGCCGGGCGAAGCGCTAGGGCCGCATGAACATGAAGTCGGTGTCGGGATCGCAATTCTCGGCGACAAAGCGAAGCTCCGACTGAACGTCGGAGACGCTCCGGCTCTCGAGATATTTGCTGACCACGAGACCGAGCAACGCGCGGCAGATGCCGTCAGTCCCCTGCCCGGCAGCTTCCGCCTCGGCGATGGCCGCAGAGAAATGACGTGTCGCGATTTCGGTTGCGGACATGCTTGGCTTCCATTCCCCATCTTGTCGCGCCCGGCGAAAGGCACGCAGCATTGAGACGGAAGCCGGGCCCCGCGCCTTGACATGAATTAAGCTGCGCCGACGTCACGTTATGACGCTAGGACGCGAGGTACCGCTCGTACTTCCCGGCCACGACCTCGTCCGCGGCAATGTCCGGGTCGAGCGTATAGAGATCCTGCGCGCGGCTGATGCCGCGCAGCGCGAAACGGCCGGTGGATACCAGGTAATTACGCCCGGCGGCGTCGAGGCCGGCGCGAAATGCCGACGACATCAACAGTTCGCGGTCGACCGAGCGGCACATCGAGGCAATGCGGCTAACCTCGTTGACCGCCGGGCCCACCACGGTGAAATCGAGCCGGTCGTCGCTGCCGATATTGCCATAAAACACCTCGCCGACGTGCAGGCCGACATGGGCCGACGTCGCCGGGCGGTTTTCGGCCGTGCGGCGGGCGTTGAGCGCCCGCATGTTGCGCCGGAAGCGATGCTCGGCACGCAGAGCGGCCCGCTTTGCCGCCGCCATGTTCTGATCGGTGAACATCGCGAGCACGCCGTCGCCGATCAACTTCAGCACCTCGCCCCCGGCGTCGTGGATGGCGTCGATCGAGGCCTGCGCATAATCGTTGAGAAACGGGATGATCTCGTCGGGTTCGATGCTCTCGCTGATCGCGGTCGAGCCGCGCAGGTCGGAGAACCACAGCACGGTGTTGATCCGCTCGGTGACGCCGCGGGCAATGCGCCCGCGCAGCACCTGCTCGGCGGCGTCGCGCCCGAGATAGACCCGGCCCAGCGTCTTGGCGATGTCGGCCTGCGCCGCCGTCTTGATCGCCAGTCCCAGCACCGGCACCAGTTCGCGCAGCGCCGCCAGTCCGTCTGCGCCAAAACCCTCGTCACGACGCGTCACCCAATAGGAATAGACGCAGTCCATCTGCCCCATGCTGCCGGCCTCGCCGAACCGGTGCACATAGGCCACCAGATGCTTGTGGCCCTTCTCGGCGAGATCGCTGATGAACCCGAATTTGAACGGCCCGCTATCGGCGAGGTCGAGCGGCATCTCCTCATGGCCGTGCTCGAGCATGTGATAGAAGATCGAACTCCGCCAGGCCTGCGCGGCTTCCCCTACGTCGGTGGAACCATATTCGAACGCAGCGCTCTCGTTGGTCTCGGCATCGTTCCAGCGAAAGCCGCGGCCCTCGAACATCGGGTGCAGCGTGTCGATGAAGACGAGGCCGCGCGACACGTCGAGCCCCTCGGCGCTGCAGCGTTCGCAGAAACCGCGGATCAGGTCGTTTTCGGGCAAGCCGGTCAGGCCCTGGCTGACCAGCCAGTTCATCAGGCGCAGGCGCGGCGTGAGTTCCATGCGCCGATTATGCCGCGCAATCGCGGCCGGGAAAAGTCTTGCGCGTGTCTCTCTCCCCGGATGCGGCGTCAGGTCTTCATGCGCGTGACCACCTCGCCGTCTTCCTTGACGAAGGAGACGACGGGGTGATCGAGCAGGTCGAGCACCCGTTCCGATGGCCGGCACAGCCGCGCGCCCTTCGGCGTCACGACGATCGGCCGGTTGATCAGGATCGGATGTTCCAGCATGAAGTCGATCAACTGGTCGTCGTTCCACTTCGGATCAGCCAGCCCAAGCTCGGTATAGGGCGTGCCTTTCTGGCGCAGGAGCTGGCGCGGGGTTATGCCAAGCGCGGCGATCAGTTCAACCAGCCGCGCCCGGCCCGGCGGCGTCTTCAGGTATTCGATCACCTCGGGCTGCTCGCCGCTCTGCCGGATCATCGCCAGCGCGTTGCGCGAGGTGCCGCAGGCGGGATTGTGATAGATGGTGACGCTCACGTCCGCGTTTCTTCCCTGATGGCTGCGGCGCTATTGGCGCCGGCCTCGTACCAGCCGCGCGACGCCTTCACGAGATAGACGACGGACAGCATCACAGGGACTTCGACCAGCACGCCCACCACCGTGGCAAGCGCCGCTCCGGAGTTGAGGCCGAACAGGCTGATGGCGGCGGCAACGGCAAGTTCGAAGAAATTGCTGGCGCCGATCAGCGCCGACGGTGCGGCAACGCACCAGGCCACGCCGAAGCGACGGCTCAGCCAATAGGCCAGTCCGGCATTGAGATAGACCTGGATCAGGATCGGGACGGCAAGCAGCACGATCACGAGCGGCTGCGCGATGATCTGTTCACCCTGAAAGCCAAACAGCAGGATCAGTGTCGTCAACAGTGCGACCAGCGAAACCGGCTGCAGATTGTGAAGGGTCCGCTGCAATGCCGCAGCGCCCTTTGCCATGAGCGCGCGGCGCCATAGCTGCGCGATGATGACCGGCACCACGATATACAGCACCACCGAGAGCAGAAGAGTGGCCCACGGAACGGCGATCGAGGCGACGCCAAGCAAAAGTCCGACCAGCGGCGCGAACGCGAACACCATGATGACGTCGTTGAGGGCGACCTGGCTCAGCGTGTAATGCGGTTCGCCTTCGCACAGGTTCGACCAGACAAATACCATCGCGGTGCAGGGGGCAGCCGCCAACAGGATAAGACCCGCGATGTAGGATGGGATTTGGGCTGTCGGCAGCAGCGGCGCAAACAGATGCCCGATGAAGATCGAGCCCAGCAACGCCATCGAGAACGGCTTGACCGCCCAGTTGATGAACAGCGTGACGCCGACGCCGCGCCAGTGCTCGCGCACCTGGCCAAGCGCGCCGAAGTCGATCTTCAGCAGCATCGGAATAATCATCAGCCAGACCAGACCGGCTACCGGCAGATTGACCCGCGCGATTTCCGCGCTCGCGATCGTCGCGAAAAGCCCGGGCAGGAAATGTCCAAGCGCCACGCCCGCGACAATGCACATCGCCACCCACAGCGAGAGATACCGTTCGAACAGATTCATGATGGTTGCGCCGGTGACGCCCTTCCCCAAGCCGAGTTCGCGCAGGGACGTTCCCACGCGACCACTTGCCGGTAATGGAAATTTTCCAACCCTGCAAGCAATATGTCTTTACTTCCAGATATATCGACTCGATAATGCGTGGGATATGGCGCTTAAGTGCAACATTTTGTCGAAATGTCATCCATGCGTCATGAAATATGTCGATATCTATCGACGTAATTAAACTCAACGCATTTCCGGTGAGCCCAATGATCGAAGATGTCAGGGAAACGAGTGCCATTGAAGGTTTTGGTTCGCTCGCCCAGCCAACCCGCCTTGCTGCAGTTCGTCATTTGCTGTCGGTCCACCCTGACAGCCTGTCCGCCGGCGAGATCGCCAGACGATGCGACGTTCCCCACAACACGATGTCGACACATCTCGGCATCCTGAGCCGGGCGGGTTTGATTTCCGCCGAGAAGGATGGCCGCTCGATGAACTATCGGGCTGACATCGGCGGCTTTCGGGGTTTGCTCGATTTTCTCTCGCAGGACTGCTGCAACGGCCGCCCGGAACTCTGCGGCGACGCCTTTGATCTGCCGACCCAAACGATCGCCGCCGAACCGGTCGGAAAATTGATGACACCGGCGTTCAACGTGCTCTTCCTCTGTACCAAGAATTCGGCCCGTTCCATCATCGCCGAAGCCCTGCTCGAAAAGATCGGCCGTGGCCGCTTCCGCGCCTACTCGGCCGGATCGGAACCGGCACAGGAGCCCGTTCCAGAGGTTATCGAGCGGCTGAAAGCCCTCGGGCACGACGTATCGCACCTGCATTCAAAGTCGTGGGACGAGTTCAAGGGGCCGCACGCGCCCCGGATGGACTTCATCATCGCGCTCTGCGATGCGCCCCATGGCCAGTTTTGCCCGGACCTCGGCGGCCAGTTCGTCACCGGCGCATGGCCGCTGCCCGACCCCGCGCAGTTCACGGGGTCGCCGACCGAGCGCACCACGCTTCTGAATGAACTCTACGCCATGATCCGCCGCCGGATCGAAATCTTCACAAGCCTCCCGTTCGAATCGCTGGACCGCATGGCGATCAAGGCGCGCCTCGACGAGATCGGCGATACGACGCGCGTATCCCCTTAAGGAATTTCTCCATGAAAGTTGGCATCAATGGCATGGGCCGCATTGGCAGGCTCGCGCTGCGCTCGGCACTCGGAGGCATACACCGCCCTGCAAACGATCCTCGCGCCGGCAATCGGCTGGAAGTCGTCCACATCAATGAATTGAAGGGTGGCATTGCGGCGACCGCCCATCTGCTCGAATTCGACAGCATTCACGGACGCTGGCATGCGCCGATCGCAGTCGATTCCGACCAGGCCGTCACGATCGGAAAGGATCGCATCGGATTCAGCGAAATGGCCAATCCGGGCGACGTCGCATGGGGTGATCTCGGCTGCGACGTCGTGCTGGAGTGCACCGGCAAATTCCTGAAGCCGGATCAGCTTCAGGCCTATTTCGACCGGGGCGTCAAACGGGTGATCGTCGCCGCTCCCGTCAAGGACGAGGCGGCGCTCAACATCGTCGTCGGCGTCAACGACCAACTCTACGATCCCGCCCGGCATCGGTTGCTGACGGCGGCATCCTGCACGACCAACTGCCTGGCTCCCGTCGTCAAGGTCATCCACGAACTCCATCGGTATCCGGCACGGACAGATCACGACGATCCACGATCCGACCAACACCAACGTCGTCGTTGATGCTCCGCACAAGGATCTTCGCCGGGCAAGATCCGCGATGCTTTCGATGCAACCCACGACGACCGGAAGCGCGACCGCAATCTCGTTGATTTATCCGGAACTCAAGGGCAAGCTTAACGGGCACGCCGTGCGCATTCCGGTCCTGAACGCCAGTCTCACGGACTGTGTATTCGAACTGAAGCGCCCGACCACCGTCGAAGAGGTCAATCAACTCTTCCAGTCCGCCTCTGAAGGCGTCCTGGCTGGTATCCTTGGTCTGGAGACCAGACCCCTCGTCTCGGCCGACTACAACAACGACCCTCGCAGTTCGATCGTCGACGCCTTGAGCACGATGGTCACGGACGAGACGCTGCTGAAAGTGTATGCTTGGTACGACAACGAAGTCGGCTACGCCTGCCGGATGGTCGACCTCGCCAACATCGTTCAACGATCGGGCGTTTGAGCCATGGTCAGGAATTACCTCGTCGTAACGGCGTCGTATTGGGGCTTCACGCTCGTCGACGGCGCGTTGCGTATGCTGGTTCTTTTCCACTTCTTCCGGCTGGGTTACACGCCATTCACTCTGGCGTTCCTGTTCCTGCTTTATGAAGCCGCCGGAATCGGCGCCAATCTTGCCGGAGGCTACTTCGCATCGCGCTTCGGCATTCCGCGCATGCTCGCGATCGGCCAGATGCTTCAGATCGCCGGCTTGTTGATGTTGTCGGCGCTTGATCCCGGGTGGGGCGCCGTGGCATCGGTCGCGTGGGTCGTTGTCGCCCAGGGCATTGCCGGCGTCGCCAAGGACCTGACCAAGACCGCATCAAAATCCGCGATCAAGGCAACCTCTGCCGAAGGCAGCGGGCAGTTGTTCCGATGGGTGGCATGGTTCACCGGTTCGAAGAACGCCATGAAGGGCATCGGGTTCTTCGTCGGCGGCCTGCTGCTCGATCTTGTTGGCTTCACCCATGCACTATGGATGATGGCCGCCCTGCTCGGCGTGGTCTTCGTCGCGGGGGTGCTGCTGTTGCCGAGCAAGCTTGGCAAGGCAAAATCATCGAAGACCATCCGCGAGTTGTTCGGCAAGTCGCGCGGCGTGAACCTTCTGGCGGCCGCGCGCATCTTCATGTTCGGCGCAAGAGACGTCTGGTTCGTCGTCGGCCTGCCCGTCTTTCTCTACGCGCACGGTTGGACGTTCCTGCAGGTGGGCGCATTCCTGGCGGCCTGGACCATCGCCTATGGCGGCGTCCAGGCTATCGCGCCCTCGCTCGTCAGCCGCAGCGCGGATGGCCTCAGTCGCGAGGTGCCGGCTGCACGGATCTGGGCCGCGGTACTCGCGGCCGTGCCGATTGCGCTCGCCGTCATCATGAACTCAACCGAGGTCGGGCGTCCCGATGTCGTGCTGGTGGTCGGGCTGGCGCTGTTCGGACTGCCCTTCGCCGTCAACTCGTCCCTGCATTCGTATCTCATTCTGGCCTACGCGGGATCCGAAAAGGCTGCCGAAGACGTCGGCTTCTACTATGCCGCCAATGCTGCCGGCCGCCTCCTCGGCATCACCTTGTCCGGCGTGCTATATCAGGTTGCTGGTATCACGGGCTGCCTGACCGGATCCGCAGTGATGTTGATGCTGTGCTCGCTGATCACGTTCCTGCTTCCGCAGAACGCCGATTTGTCGACCGCAAGGCCCGCCTCGGTCTAAGCTTGCTGCGCCACGCGTGAGGAGGCCGCCATGAGTGACGTCAGCAGACAAGCGCACTGGGAAAACGTCTACACCACCAAGGGCGAGGATGAGGTCAGCTGGTTTCAGGACAATCCGGCGCCATCGCTCGACCTGATCGAACTGATCCATCCGACTTCCGAGACCGCCATCGTGGATATCGGCGGCGGTGCATCGCGCCTTGTCGACAGCCTGGCGGCGCGGGGGTTCGGTGACATCACGGTGCTGGATCTTTCGGAGGCGGCGCTGAGCGCAGCAAGGCGACGTCTCGGCGGCAACGACAAGGTGCAGTGGATCGTGGCCGACGTCACCAAATGGAGGCCGGCCCGGACCTACGACATCTGGCATGATCGCGCGGCCTTCCATTTCCTTACTGAACCAGCGGACCGCGCGGCGTATGTTGAACATCTGAAAGAGGCGATCAAACCTGGCGGCCACGTCATCATCGGTACCTTCGCCATCGACGGGCCGGAACGATGCAGCGGCCTGCCCGTCAGCCGGTATGATGCGGCGAGCCTCGCCGCCGAACTGGGCGAAGAATTCGACCTGGTCGATGCACGCCGCCATGACCACATCACGCCCTGGGCAGCCACCCAGCGCTTTCAGTTCTGCACCTTCCGGCGCTCGGCGTGACATGGGGAAAAGCAAAATCAGCTATTTCCATGATTCTAGAAATACCGTTGACAGCATTGGATTCGCGTGAGAGGGTGCCGGCATGAAACTCGATGACGCCGCCGCCCGCCTCGAAGCGCTGGGTAACCCGACCCGGCTCAAGATCTACCGCACGCTGATCCGCGCCGGGGGCGCCGGGCTCGCGGTCGGCCGCCTGCAGGACAAATTGAAGATCGCGCCCTCCACCCTCTCCCACCATATCAAGGCGCTGGTGGTAGCGGGCCTCGTGACCCAGGTGCGCGATGCGACCACGCTGGTGTGCCACGCCAACTACGAAGTGATGCGGGAACTGGTGGGCTTCCTGGTCGCCGAATGCTGCACCGAAAGCGCCGAAACAAAGGATGCCAGGACCGCGGCATAAGCCGTCCCGGCTGTGCCATGAATTTCGATATTTCCAGTATGATCGGAGAATGCCATGAGCGAATCCAGGACCGTAGCCATCATCGGGGCCGGCCCGGTTGGACTGGCCGCCGCGGCGCACGCGCTGGAGCGCGGCCTGCGGCCGATCGTTCTGGAGGGCGGCGAGAAGATCGGCCACGCCATGCGGCAATGGGGCCACGTCCAACTGTTCTCGCCGTGGGAATACAATATCGACAAGGCCGCGGCGCGCCTGCTGGCGGCGACGGGTTGGAATTCGCCCGATCCCGATCAGTATCCGACCGGCGCAGAGATGGTCGAGCGCTACCTTGAACCGCTCGCAGCGACGACCGCGCTCAAGCCGCATATCCACACCTCGAGCCGCGTTACCGGCATCAGCCGTGCAGGCTTCGACAAGATGAAGACGAAGGGGCGTGACAAGGCGCCGTTCGAAATTCGCTACCAGAACGGCCAGGGACCGAGCGTCGTGAAAGCCGACGCGGTCATCGATGCGTCCGGCACCTGGCATTCGCCGAACCCGGCGGGAGCAAATGGCCTGCCCGCCATCGGGGAGACGCAGGCTGCGGACAGGATCGCCTACGGCATGCCCGACGTGCTCGGCAAGGACCGCGCGCGCTATGCCGGCAAGACGGTTGCCGTGCTCGGCGCAGGGCATTCCGCGATCGGCACGCTGACCGATCTGGCGAAGCTTTCCGAGGAAGTCCCGGGGACGCAGCCGGTCTGGCTGTTGCGCGGCAACGATCCCGCCAAGGCGTTCGGCGGCGGCGCCAACGACAAGCTCGTCGCCCGCGGCGAACTGGGTGCAGCCTTTGCCGCACTGGTGTCCGCCGGTCGGATCAGGATGGAGAGCGAATTCCGCGTTTCGCATCTTGCGGCCGACGGCCCTCGCCTCGTTGTCGGCGCCGGCTCCGCCTGCTGCGGCCGTCAGGCCGTCGTCGACGAACTGATCGTGGCGACTGGCTTTCGCCCGGAACTCGATTTCGTGCGCGAACTTCGTATTCGCCTCGACCCCGCGATCGAGTGTCCGGTCGCGCTGGCGCCGCTGATCGATCCCAACGAGCATAGCTGCGGCACCGTGCGGCCGCACGGCGCGCGTGAACTGGCGCAGGACGAACCGGGATTCTATTTCGCCGGCATGAAATCCTACGGCCGCGCACCGACCTTCCTGATGCTGACGGGCTACGAGCAGGTGCGTTCGATCACCGCCGACATCGCCGGCGACCGCGAGGCTGCCGAACGCGTCGAACTGGTGCTGCCCGAAACCGGCGTCTGCAGCCGGTCATCCACGCCAGATGCCGGCAATTGCTGCGGCGGACCTGCAATATCGGATGTTGACGCCTGTTGCGTCGCGGACGAAAAAGCAAAACAACAGGGCAAGACAGGTTGCGGCTGCGCCGCCTGACCATAGGGAGTGGATCGAATTTTCCTGGAGGGGCGCGCCGTTATTGTCGCGATGTGCGTGGGGCAGCTCGGCAGCCTGCTTCCGCACGTCGTGGTGCCCGCCCTTCTTGCCGCCTTCCTGATTCCGGAATGGCATCTGAGCGGCGCGCAGGCCGGCCTGCTGGCGGGCTCGGGCGCGGCCGGCTACATGCTGACCGTGCCGGTGCTGGCGACGCTGACCGACCGCATCGACGCGCGCAAGATCCTGATCGCCGGTTCCGCGCTCAGCGCGCTCGGCACGCTGCTGTTCGGCCTGTTCGCCACCGGCCTTTGGTCAGGCGCGCTCTTCAACGCCATTGCCGGGATGGGATTTGCAGGCGCCTACATGCCGGGGCTCAAGGCGCTGACGGACCGTTTGTCGCCGGGCGATTCATCCCGCGCCATCACGCTCTACACGTCGAGCTTCTCATTCGGCGTCGGCATGTCGTTTCTGGTGTCGCAGCTCGTTGCCGAAGCCTGGGGCTGGCGCAACGCATTTGTCGTCACCGCCGCCGGGCCGCTCGTCATGCTCGCCGTGAGCCTGCTGTTGCGGCCGGTGGCTCCGAAGCCGGTGGCCGGTCCGCTGCTCGATTTCGCGCCGGTGTTCCGGAACCGGAAGGCGATGGGTTTCGTGCTCGGCTATGGCGCGCACTGCTTCGAACTGTACGGCATCAGAACCTGGATCGTGGCGTTCTGGACCTTCGTCGTGGCGCACAATTCCGGCGCCTCGATCCTGACGCCGGTCGTCGTCAGCGTGGTGTTCACGCTGCTGGCGATGCCCGCCAGCATTCTCGGCAATGAATTCGCGCTCCGGTTCGGCCGCCATCGCGCCATCACGGTTGTCATGTTCGCATCTGCGGCGGTCGCGCTGCTGATCGGCCTCCTCGCCGACCGCTCGCCGTGGCTGCTGCTGCCCCTGATCATGATCTACGCCATCACCGTCCCGGCCGATTCCGGCGCGCTGACGTCAGGCATGTCGATGACGGCGGAACCGAGCCATCGCGGCGCGACCATGGCGATGCATTCGACCATCGGCTTCAGCCTGTCGGCGCTGGGCGCATGGGCCGTCGGCATCGCGCTGGATGCGGCAGGCGGCCAGCACAGTTCGACGGCCTGGATGGCGGCCTTCTCGGTGCTGGCGGCGGGCATCCTGCTCGGACCGCTCGCGCTCTATTGGTCGCGCAGGGAGAAGGTCCAGCCGTGAACCAGCTTCCGATCATCATCGCGCTCGGCACGACGCAGACGCTGGCCTGGGCTTCGAGCTATTATCTGCCGGCGATCCTGGCCGATCCGATCGCGCGCGACCTCGACGTTTCCTCGAACTGGATCTTTGCCGCCTTCTCCGCCTCTCTGGTGATCTCCGCGATGCTGGGACCGCGCGTCGGCCGGCAGATCGATCTGGTCGGCGGCCGGTCGGTGCTGTCGATTTCCAACCTCGTGCTGGCCGCAGGGCTCGCCTTGCTCGGGCTGTCCTATTCCGTCCCGGTTCTGGTCGCGGCCTGGCTGTTGCTCGGCATCGGCATGGGCGCCGGCCTTTACGACGCTGCCTTCGGTGCGCTCGGCCGCATCCATGGCGACGCGGCGCGGCGTTCGATCACCGGCATCACGCTGATCGCGGGCTTCGCCTCGACCGTCGGATGGCCCTTGACCGCGTGGGGGCTGGAGACGATCGGCTGGCGCCACACCTGCTTTGCCTGGGCGGCAGCGCACATCCTGATCGGCCTGCCGATCAACTGGTTCATGCTGCCGCCGGTCGCGGGCGCGAAGGCCGCCATTGCCGCCGCCGCCAAGCCGCACATCCCGCTCGACCGCACCATGATCCTGCTGGCGTTCGCCTTCGCCGCGGCGTGGAGCGTCACCGGCGCGATGGCGGCGCATCTGCCACGCATCCTCGAGGCCGCCGGCGCGACATCGCTGCAGGCGGTCGCGGCCGGCGCGCTGATCGGCCCGTCGCAGGTCGCCGCGCGGATCTTCGAGGCCAGCTTTCTGTCGCGCTATCATCCGCTGGTGTCGGGCCGGCTGGCCTGCCTGACCCATCCGATCGGCGCGGCCATCCTCGGGCTCGCCGGCGGCGGCGCGGCCAGCGTGTTCGCGGTGTTCCACGGCACCGGCAACGGCATCCTGACCATTGCGCGCGGCACGATGCCGCTCGCGATCTTCGGCCCGCAGAACTACGCCTACCGCCTCGGCATCATCGGCGCACCGGCACGGATCGCGCAGGCCGGTGCGCCGCTGGTGTTCAGCCTGCTGATCGATGTCATGGGCGCCAGGGTGCTCATGGTTTCCTCCGCGCTCAGTATCGCAGCCTTGCTGTCGCTGCTGCTGCTGCGCACGGGCGCGCGCCAGCCGGAGATTTGAGCGCCGGCCATTGGTTGCGTGCACGGGCAAAATACGCCTCAATCCATTGCCTAATTTCAGTAAATTGCCTCCTACCTCCCTAGCGCGTCGCTAAGAAATTCTTGTCAATACGGAGCGAACACCGGCCCGCCGGTGAGAAGAGACCCCGGCACGATCGAGCCTGCCGGCCCTGGAATTGACGATGAAAGAAGCCACACGTTTGCGCGAACTCGAAGCTGACTGCCGTCAACGCGCCCTGAGCGAACCCGACAAGAAGTGGTATTGGCTGGCGCAAGCCGCCAAATACCAGGTCCAGGCGAGCCAGAAGATCGCGTTTCAAACGCTGGACAGCGCCACGACCGACACGCCGGAAGTGCGCCTGGCGCAATGGCGGCACGGCCGTGACGAACGACGGTTGATGGACCCGCTTCCCAGCACGGAAGCACTCGGACGGCCGCCGCGAACGCCACGCCGGGTTTTAGACGCATTATCGCGCTCTAACGTTCTTCCGGCGGCTTGATGTGACGGAACGAGTACAACAGCGCGAGGTCGTAGGCGATCTTGAGCGCGCCGCAGACCACCAGCGGCAGGCCGGAAAACGCCGTCATCAGCAGCGCCCCCGATATCGCCGGACTGATGGCCGAGGCCAGGCTGCGCGGCACGGCGGTGATGCTGGCGGCCGCAGGGCGCTCGGCCGGCGTCACCACCGCCATCACATAGGAGGTGCGCGTCGGCACATCCATTTGCGACAGCGCCGAGCGCAACAGCAGCAATCCCAGCGCCAGATACAGGTTCGGCGAGAACGCCGCCAGGATCAGGAAGATGCTGGCGGGAATGTGCGTGAACACCATGGTGTTGACGAGGCCTATGCGTTTCGCAATCCAGGCGGCGACCGGATAGGAGAAGGCACTCAGCGTGCTCGACCAGAAGAAGAACAACCCGGCCGCCGCCAATGACAGGTCGAAGCGCTCGAACAGCCAGAGCACCAGCAGCGACTGGGCGACGAAGCCGCCGGCAAAGGAATCGATGCTGAACAGCGCGGCGAGCTTGTAGACGGTGCCGCGCGACGGCCCGAGCGGCGCCTGCGGCGCCCTCTCCTCGCCGCGGGCGTGCGGCACGTAGCGATAGAGCGCCGCGCAGGCGATGCCGAGCGCGGCATAGGCATAGAACATCAGGCGGAACGCGGCGAGCCTGGTGCTGCCGGACGCGACCAGGAAATCCGGCAGCGACGCCGCCAGCGAGCCGACCGCGGTACAGAGCGCGCCGATCAGGCTGTAGCGGGCAAACACCTGCGTGCGGCGCGCGTCAGTGGCGCTGTGGGCGAGCACCGCATGTTCGAGCGGCACCAGCACGCCGAGATCGCCGCCGGAAGCATTGATGGTGCCGATGAACGCGACCAGTCACGATCAGGACGAAATGCTCGACCGCGGGAAACGCAATGCCGGTCGCCGCCATCAGCATCGCGCCCGATATCAGCAGCGGCCGCAGATCGTGGCGCGGCGCAATCCAGCCGACGACCAGCGTCAGCAGCGCCGTTCCCAATAGCGACGCGGTCGCGACGAGGCCGACCGCCATGGCGTCGAACCCCAGCGCCGTCATGTAGGCCGGCAGGATGAGGATGGCAAAGCCGTCGCCGAAACCGCGCAACGCCCGCGCCGCATAGAGCAGCGAGATCAGCGCCTTTCCGGTCGAAGGTTTGGGTTCAGCCGCAATATCGGTCACACGCTGGTCCATGCGCCATCCTCGACAAATCGAGTGTGCGCAGAGCTTGGACGGCGGACCGTCTGACGGGGAGCCTGCTTCGTCCCCACGCGGCACAGGCTAGGACCGGTTTTCGCCTTGCGCAAGTGGCTCCACCGCGCTGGCTGAACCGCTACACCGTCTCCGCTGGCGCGAGCCGGCAGATATCTCCGCTGATTTCGACCTGCAGCGTCGCGTGATGAATGGCGAAGCGGTGCGACAGCTCTGCGCAGACATGCTGCAGGAACGCATCGTCGCTGCCGACAGGCCGCACCAGATGGGCGGTCAGCGCGGTCTCGTTGGTGCTCATCGCCCAGATGTGGAGGTCGTGCACTTCCAGGACGCCATCGAGCCCGCCGAGATATTCCCTCACCTTCGACAGTTCGATGCCGCGCGGCACGCCGTCGAGCGCGAGGTTGACGCTGTCGCGGGCAAGTCCCCAGCCGCTCCAGAACACGACGGCGGCGATCACGAGGCTGATCGCGGGATCGAGCCACAGCCATCCCGTCAGCATGATGATGCCGGCGGCCACCACCACCCCGAGCGAGACGCCCGCATCGGCCACCATGTGCAGGTAGGCGCCGCGAATGTTGAGGTCGCCGTGCCGGCCGCGCATGAACAGCAAAGCGGTGAGGCCATTGATGACGACGCCGAGCGCCGCGACCAGGATGACGGTCAGCCCCGTAACCGGCGCCGGTTCGGCCAGGCGGTTGAGCGCCTCGACGACGATGCCGCCGACCGCCACCAGCAACAGGCCGGCATTGAACAGCGCTGCCAGAATGGAGGCGCGGCGATAGCCATAGGTGTGCCGGTCGGTCGGCCGGCGCTGCGAAAGCCACGCGGCACCCCACGCCAGCAGCAGCGCGACTACGTCGGAGAGATTGTGGACAGCATCCGATATCAGCGCCAGCGAATTGGCGGCATAGCCGAAGATCAGTTCGGCAATGACGAAGGCGGTATTGAGGGTGGCGCCGATGGCGAAGGCCCAGCCGAAACTGTCCGGCGCGTGACTATGGCCGGCGTGACCATGTGAATGGTCATGCGCATGGGAATGATCGTGCTGGTGGTCGTGCGCCATTCCGCCTCGATGAATTTCGACGGCGACTTATATAGCGGGCTGATTTTGGAATACTATTACAGGCCGGATCGCAGGGTGGGTTAGCGCAGCGCAACCCACCCTACGTTTACTCCACCCCGCGCAGGAACTTGTTCGACTTCGGCAGGCCGCCCGCGAGGCGGCCGGCGTCGGCGCGGTTGCCGCGCCAGTCGGACAATTCCTTGCCGCTCAGGCTCTGCTCGCGGCCGGCGGAATCCTTCCACGTCAAACCGGTCTTGGAATCGAACACCGCGACGTCGGACAGCTTGGCGCTGGAATATTTCTGCAGGCGCACGCCGCGGCCGCGCGCCATTTCCGGCACCTGGTCGAGCGGGAACAGAATCATCTTGTGGTTGGTGCCGATCACGGCGACGGTGTCGCCCGACACGGTGCCGATCGCGCAGGCTTCGTTCGGCATGGTGACGTTGAGCACCTGCTTGCCCTTGCGGGTGTTGCCGACGCAATCCTCTTCCTTGACGACGAAGCCCTGCCCTTCGCTGCTGGCGATCAGGAATTTGCGATCGCCCTTGTTGACGAACAGCGACACGATCGCCGCGTCCTGCTCCATGTCGATGAACATCCGGATCGGCTCGCCGTGGCCGCGGCCGCCGGGCAGTTTTGCGACGTCGAGCGAATAGAACTTTCCGTTGGTGGCGAACAGCAGCAGCTTGGACGTGGTCTCGGCGAAGAACGTATGGTCGAGCTTGTCGTCGGTCTTGAAGGCGAGGCCCGAAATATCCTCGACATGGCCCTTCAGCGTCCGCACCCAGCCCTTCTCGGAAATCACCACCGTGCACGGCTCGCGCTCGACGAAGGCTTCCTCGATCGCGGCGAGATCGTGCTCGGGCGCGTCGGCGAAGGTCGTGCGGCGCTTGCCGAGCGGCGTCTTCGGCCCGAAGATGTCGCGGACCTTGCGCACCTGGTCGCCGACCTTGGCCCACTGCTCGGTCTCGGAGCCGAGCAGCGACTTGATGCCCTTCAGTTCGTTGCGAAGGTTCTTGTCCTCGGTACGGATTTCGAATTCTTCCAGCTTGCGCAAGCTGCGCAGCCGCATGTTGAGGATCGCTTCGGCCTGGATTTCCGTGAGCTTGAACGCCTTCATCAGCTCCGGCTTCGGCTCATCCTCGGTGCGGATGATCTTGATCACCTTGTCGATGTTCAGATAGACGATCAGGTAGCCGCCGAGAATTTCCAGCCGGTGTTCGATCTGCGCCTTGCGATAGCTGGAGCGGCGCACCAGCACGTCGCGCAGATGGTCGAGCCATTCGCGCAGGCACTCGGCAAGCCCCATCACCTTCGGCGATCTGGCCCTTGATCAGCACGTTCAGGTTCAGCGAAATCTTGCTTTCCAGCTCGGTCAGCCGGAACAGCGACTCCATCATCAATTCGGGATCGACCGTGCGGGATCTTCGGCTCGATGACGAGGCGAACGTCTTCGGCGGATTCGTCGCGCACGTCGTCGACCAGCGGCAGCTTCTTTTCGTCGAGCAGTTCGGCGATCTTCTCGATCAGCTGCGACTTCTGCACCTGCCACGGGAATCTCGGTGACGACGACCACCCAGGTGCCGCGCGCGCCCTCTTCCTGGCTCCACTGCGCGCGGACGCGGAACGAGCCGCGCCCGGTGCGGTAGGCCTCGGCAATGGACTCCTGTGGAATTCGACGATGATGCCGCCGGTCGGGAAGTCCGGCCCCTTGACACATTTCGAGCAGCGTTCGATCTTGGCCTCGGGCTTGCTCGATCAGATGCAGCGCGGCGTCGCACGAGTTCGGCGGCGTTGTGCGGCGGGATCGAGGTCGCCATGCCGACCGCGATGCCCTGCGCGCCGTTGGCGAGCAGGTTCGGGAAGCCGCCGGGCAGAACCACCGGCTCCTCGGTCTGGCCGTCGTAATTGGGCTGGAACTCGACGCCGTCCTCGTCGATGCCCTCCAGCAGCAGCCGCGCGACCTCGGTCAGGCGGGCTTCGGTGTAGCGGTAGGCGGCGGGATTATCGCCGTCGATATTGCCGAAATTGCCCTGGCCGTCGACCAGCGGATAGCGCGAGGAGAAGTCCTGCGCCAGGCGCACCATGCGCGTCGTAGATCGCCTGGTCGCCATGCGGATGGAACTTGCCCATCACGTCGCCGACGATCTTGGCGGATTTCTTGAACGCGGTGCCGGGATCGAGCCGCAGCAGGCGCATGCCGTAGAGGATGCGCCGGTGCACCGGCTTCAGCCCGTCGCGCGCGTCCGGCAGAGCGCGGTGCATGATCGTCGAGAGCGCATAGGCGAGATAGCGCTCTTCCAGCGCATCGCGCAGCATGACCTCGTGGATTTCCGCCGGCTCTTCCGGCGGCAATTGTCGTTTTCCCATGGGGAGGCGTTAAACTTTTGCGGTGAATTGGGCAAGATGCGAATGGGCGGCGTTACCCATGCTTCCCCAAAATCATAATCGCGACATAGATCGCGAAAAACAGCCCAATCGGCACCCAAAAGGCCAATCTGCGTCCCCTTGCCCACTGGTCCGCCGCCTTTTGCAGCCGATATTTCTGCCTCTCCTTTTCGACCGGATCAGTCAATTCGCTCCCCTACGGAACCGCCAGCTTGGCCCGATTCCGGTCACCGCATTGATGAACCCATCCCTTGCGTCGGAATGGCCTTGGCCGCGCGGCTCCAGTACGTGGCGGAGCAAAAACAAGCCCGTCAGCCGGAAGCCGTCCTGCAGGTCCTGGTCCGACCAGCCGTTTGGGCCGCCCTCGCCTTCCCGCAGGAACGGCGGCAGCCGCAGCAGCCGGTCCCGGTAGGGCTCGCCGGCCGCCCGCGATACCGCGCCGCCGGATTTCGGCGAGACGTAGATCAACTCAGTGGTCGCGCCTGTCGCGGCGCAGTTTTCCAGATCGAGGCCGAAGCCAAGTTCACTGAGCATCGCCAGTTCGAATCGGATCAGGTGGGCGGCGGCGCCGCCGACGTCGTCGAAATCATCCAGCGTGCGGTCGAGCATCTCGTAGATGTCCTCGTGCGGATCGCGCTCCGGCAACAGCCGCGCCAGCGAGGCCAGATGGGTGACGCCATAGACCGCGTGCGAGGACGCCAAAAGGACCGCCGCGCGCAGCCGCGTGCCCTCGAGGGCGTAGGTACCGAGATGCTCGTCGAGCCGCGCCCGCCATACTGCGGTGACGCTGTTGCCGGGTTGCAGCAGCGGCCGCAGCCGCGACGAGGCGCCGCCCCGCACCAGGCCGAGATGACGGCCGTGGCTGCGCGTCAGCAGTTCGACGATGGCTGAAGATTCGCCATGCCGCCGCACCCCGAGCACGATGCCTTCGTCGGTCCATTCCATGGGGGGAGTTTACAGGATTTTGGTGATGCGGGGCAGCGGTACAACGGCCGTCATTCCGGGATGGTCCGAAGGACCAGACCTCAGGGGTGCAATTGCACGCCGGGGAATCTCGAGATTCCGGGTTCGATGCTTCGCATCGCCCCGGAATGACGGAGAGACTTCTCACGCGTTGAACCAGCCCACCGCGTCGCCGGTGAAGGAGAAATAGAGCCCGGCCGCGGTCAGCGCGCAGGAGATGATCTCGATGCCGCTGTCGAACTGCACGCCGTCCTTGCCGATCACCTGCAGCAGCGAAAGCACCGAGAGCACCAGCGCCGCGCCGAGCGCCCAGCGCGGCCAGTTCTTTCGCCGCTGTGCCGCCAGCCAGACGAAGTAGACCAGCAGCAGGATCAGGCCGGCCGCCATGATGGTCGCGACGTTGATCATCTGCTCCGTCATGCCGGCGTAGGGCGTGCGGTCCTGGAACGCCACCGACACCGAATCCAGTGTCAGCGACAAATACAGGAGAACCTCAAACCACAGCACGTTCCGGGGTACGCTCATCGGGCCTGTTCTTTGTTGCGGCTTGATCGTTGCATGGTCATTCCCTGGGGAATTCCAGCCCCATTTCCCGGTAGCGGTCGGGATCGTCGCCCCAGTTCTCTCGCACCTTGACGAACAGGAACAGGTGGACGGGCACGCCCAGGATCTCCGCGATCTCCTTGCGGGAATCCGCGCCGATCGACTTGATGGTGGCGCCGCCCTTGCCGAGCACGATCTTGCGCTGGCTCTCGCGCTCGACAAAGATCGTCTGCTCGATCCGGACCGACTTGTCCTTGCGCTCGGTCCAGCTGTCGGTCTCCACCGTCGATTGATACGGCAATTCCTGATGGAGCTGGCGGTAGATTTTTTCCCGCGTGATTTCCGCGGCGAGGTGGCGCAGCGGCGCGTCCGACATCTGGTCTTCGGGATAGTGAAACGGACCCGGCGGCACCATGCGCGCCAGCGTCCTGCGCAGATCGTCGACGCCATCGCCCGATAGCGCGGAGATCATGAACGTGTGCTCGAACTTCATGCGCGCGTTGGCGGCCTGCGCCAGCGCCAAAAGTTTCTCGCGCGGGATCAGGTCGATCTTGTTCAGCACCAGGATTTTGGGATGGTTGACCGTCTCCAGCTTCTTCAGGATCGCGTCGGCCTCCTCGTCGATGCCGGCCTTGGCGTCCAGCAGCACGCAGACGAGGTCGGCGTCATGGGCGCCGCTCCAGGCGGTCGAGACCATGGCGCGATCGAGCCTTCGTTTGGGCAGGAAGATGCCCGGCGTATCGACCAGGATGATCTGGGCGTTGTCCTCGATCACGATGCCGCGGATCAGCGCCCGCGTGGTCTGCACCTTGCGCGAGACGATCGTGACCTTGGAGCCGACCAGCGCGTTGACCAAAGTGGACTTGCCGACATTGGGAGCGCCGATCAGCGCAACGAAACCGCAGGCGGTTGCGCGAGAGCCTTCGCCTTGTTCGACTTCAACCATCATTGCCGCCGACACCTTCGCGTTCGATCATCACGGAGGCGGCGACCTTCTCGGCCGCACGCTTGGAGCCGCCAACGCCCTCGGCAGGCACCAGTCCGGGCAGATCGACGGCGACGCGAAATTGCGGATCGTGATGCGGTCCGGTGCGCTCGATCTCGCGGTAGACCGGCGTCGGCAAGCCCTTGCTCTGGGCCCATTCCTGCAGCACCGTCTTGGGATCGCGCAGCGGCCGGCGCGGCTTGCGCATCCGCTCGATCCAGTTTCGCTCGACGAATTGCGACGCCGCCGCATAGCCGCCATCGAGGTAGATCGCCCCGATCACGGCCTCGCAGATGTCGCCGAGCACGGACTTGCGCAGGCGTGCGCCCGCCCCCGCGCCCACCGCGCCGAGCTTGATGTCATCCAGCAACCCAAGCGACTTGGCGACGTCGGCGCAGCTCTCCTTGCGCACCAGATCGGCGAGGCGCTTGGACAGCTCGCCCTCGTCCGCCCGCGGATAGGCACGGTAGAGCATGTCCGAGATGATCAGGCCAAGCACATGGTCGCCGAGGAATTCCAGCCGCTGATAGCTGTCGGCGCGATGGCGGGTCGCAGGCTTCAGCGCCGAGACGTGCGTGAACGCGGTCGCGAGCAGCGCGGGATCGGAGAACTTGTAGCCGATGCGGCCTTCGATCGCCGCGGTCGCGGCCTTTGCGCCGGCCTTGCCGCGCTTTTTTTTGGGCGCGGCGACGGGGCCCGCATCCGTCTGCTGGCTCGGTTCGCCCTTGGTCGATGAATCCGGAATGACTGATGTTTCGTCGATCATCGCACGATTGTGAAAATGCGATTCCAGCGCACCGCCGTCGGCCAGCGCCAGAACATCCAGGCATGTTCGCCCTCGGCAATCGAGAAGAAGATCATCTGCGCACGGCCGACGAGGTTCTCGAACGGCACATAACCCACCGCCGAGAGCACGCGGCTGTCGGTTGAATTGTCGCGGTTGTCGCCCATCATGAAGAAGTGGCCGGCCGGCACGGTGTAGATGTTGGTGTTGTCGTAGAAGCCGTTGTCTACGCAATCGAGCGATTCGTAGCTGACGCCGTTCGGCAAGGTTTCCCGCCAGCGCTTGACGCGCGCGGTGGCGTCGGAGCCGCAAGGGTCTTCGCCGATGAAATCAGACAGCCGCTCGCGCTTGACCGGTGCGTCGTTGATGTAGAGCAGCCCCTCTTTCATCTGAATGCGGTCGCCGGGCAGACCGATCACGCGCTTGATGTAATCGGTGGAGTCGTCCTTCGGCAGACGAAACACCACGATGTCGCCCCGGCTGGGCTCCGAGCCGAAGATGCGGCCCGAGAACAGCGGCGGCGACAGCGGGATCGAATAGTGGCTATAGCCGTACGAATATTTCGAAACGAACAGATAGTCGCCGACCAGAAGTGTCGCCTTCATCGATCCGGAGGGGATGTTGAAGGGCTGGAAAAGAAAAGTCCGGATCACCAGCGCGATGAGAAGAGCATGAATGACGACGCGGACGGTTTCACCCAAGCCGCTCTCAGATTTAGTGCCGGATGTCACGCTCATCGCTTTCCCAATTCCCGCAGGCGTCGCCCGCACGGTGGCAGAACGTTTTCCGCTCGCGAATCGCTTGTCCGTTCGCGCCTGGAAAATGGTCTTAATTACTGATGTTGAGAGCCAATTCCGGCGTTACCCTAAATCGGCCCTGGTTCGATCGCTTTGCTGCGCGTTTTAGACGGTTGTTCGCAGGCGCGCAATGAAGCGCCTCTTCAAAACTTGCCAATCCATTGATAAATCAACGATTTTTAGTTTTGTTATGAATCCCCGGCGCAAACGCCCGCGCACTTCATTATTTGCCGGGAACGACCGCCGAAATTATGACGAAGGCCTGCGCCAGCGGCCAGTCGTCGGTGATCGACAGATCAATCCGCGCCTCGAAGCCTTCAGGGGTGAGCTGTTCGAGCCGGGCCAGCGCGCCGCCGGTCAGCTTCATGGTCGGGCGGCCGCCCGGGAGGTTCACGACCCCCATGTCCCGCCACCACACGCCGCGCCGGATCCCGGTGCCCAGCGCCTTGGAACAGGCCTCCTTGGCGGCGAACCGCTTGGCGTAGGTCGCCACCACCATCTTTTCGCTTTTGGCGCGGCGGGCCGCCCGGGCGCGCTCGGCATCGGTAAAGATGCGGTCGAGGAAGCGATCGCCGTGACGTTCGATGACCCTGGCGACCCGGGTGATATCGATCAGGTCGGAGCCGATCCCGATGATCATGGCCGGCCCGCGAGTTTCTTCCGGCCGCGGTCCATGGCGGCGCGCATCTGCCGCACCGTCTCGGGCAGGCCGACGAACAGCGCCTCCCCCATCATGAAGTAGCCGATGTTGAGCTCGGCAATCTCCGGGAGCGCGGCAATCGTCTCGGCGGTCTGGTAGTCGAGACCGTGGCCAGCGTGAACCTCAAGGCCTGCCTGGCGCGCCAGGGCCGCGCCCTTGACGATGCGCTGCCATTCCGCATCGGCCTTTGCCGCATGGCCATCGACCACGGCGTCGCACCAGCCGCCGGTGTGAATCTCGATCACGGGTGCGCGCAATTTCGCCGCCATCTCGATCTGCTGCGGGTCGGCTGATATGAACAGCGAAACCCGGATTCCGGCATCGTTGAGTCGCGCGATGAACGGCGCCAGCGCATTGTGCTGACCGACGACGTCGAGGCCGCCCTCGGTGGTCAATTCCTCGCGGCGCTCCGGCACCAGGCACACGGCATGGGGCTTCGTAGCCAGCGAGATCCGCAGCATGTCGTCGGTGGCCGCCATCTCGAAATTCAGCGGCTTCGATATCTCGGCCTTGAGGCGGGCCATGTCGCTGTCACGGATATGGCGACGGTCCTCGCGCAGATGCGCGGTGATGCCGTCGGCGCCGGCCTCGATCGCCGCAAGCGCAGCACGCACCGGATCGGGCCGCTCGCCGCCGCGCGCGTTGCGCAGGGTGGCGACGTGATCGACGTTTATTCCGAGGCGCAGCGGGGGGAGTGGCATTGGATTACTCGCGGGTAGTCAACGGCAGAAACTTTAGTGCGAGTCCCTCATCCTGAGGAGCGCAAAGCGCGTCTCGAAGGATGGAGGCCTCATGGTTCGAGACGGCGCTTCGCGCCTCCTCACCATGAGGGTCAGCAGTGTGGGAACATCTAGCCATTGACGCGCTCGACCCTTGCGACGACGGCCTTGGCGCGCAACTGCGCGATGATCGCGCTGAGATGCTTGAGGTCATAGACCTCGAGATCGATGGTCAGTTCGGTGAAGTCGGGCGAGCGGCGCGACATGCTGATATTGTCGATATTGCCATCGTGCTCGGCGATCACGGTGGCGACCTGGGCGAGGCTGCCGGGCTCGTTGACGTTGTGAACCAGGATCCGTGCCGGAAAACGCTGCGGGTTGGTTTCGTCGATATCCCAGCGCACGTCGAGCCAGCGCTCCGGCTCTTCCTCGAAATCCTTCAGCGCCGGCGACTGGATCGGATAGATCGTGATCCCCTCACCCGGCGTCACGATTCCGACGATGCGATCGCCCGGCACCGCGCCGCCATTCGGCGCAAACTTGACCGGCAGCTCGGAATTGATGCCGCGCACCGGGATCACGGAGGCGCTGCGCGCCGGATGCGGCGGCGGCGACTTCAGCTTCAGCTTGACCGCGAGGCTCTTCTTGGCCCCGTAGCGCACCATCCGCTCTTCTTTGTAGTCGGGATACATGGCACGGGCGACATCGGACGCCTTCAGCTCGCCGCGCCCGACGGAGGCCATCACGTCGTCGATCGAGGTACGCGCCAGCCGGGGCAACGCCCCCTTCAGCTTGTCGTCGGCATATTCGATCTTGGCGCGCGCAAACAGGCGGTCGATGATGCGGCGGCCAAGGCCCGCATATTGGTCGCGCACCGCGGTGCGCGTCGCACGGCGGATCGCCGCCCGCGCCTTGCCCGTCACCGCAAGCGATTCCCAGGCCGACGGCGGCGCCGACTGCGCCTTCGAGGTCAGCACCTCGACCTCGTCGCCGTTCTGCAATTCCGACGACAGCGGCGCGAACTTGCCGTTGATCTTGCAGCCGACCGCCGAGTTGCCGACGTCGGTATGAACGGCATAGGCGAAGTCGATGACGTTGGCCTGGCGCGGCAGCGCGATCAGCTTGCCCTTGGGCGTGAAGCAGAACACCTGGTCGTGGAACAGCTCGAGCTTGGTGTGCTCCAGGAATTCTTCCGGATTGGCGCTGTCGGAGAGGATTCCGATGGTGTGGCGCAGCCAGGCGAAGGCGTTGGATTCGTGCTTGAGGCGCTCGGTCGGCGAGCCCGCGCCTTCCTTGTAGAACGCGTGCGCGGCGATGCCGAACTCCGCGATCTGGTTCATTTCCTCGGTGCGGATCTGCAGCTCGACGCGCTGGTTGCCGGGCCCGATCACGGTGGTGTGGATCGAACGATAGTCGTTCTGCTTCGGCGTCGAGATGTAATCCTTGAAGCGCCCGGGCACCACCGGCCAGGTGGTGTGCACCACGCCGAGCGCACGGTAGCAAGCCTCGACATCCTGCAGCACGACGCGAAAACCGTAGATGTCGGAGAGCTGTTCGAAGCCAACCGATTTGCGCTCCATCTTGGTCCAGATCGAAAACGGCTGCTTGCGGCGGCCATAGACGCGGGCGGCGATGCCGTTCTTCTGCAGGTTCTTGGAGAGCTGGCTTTCGATCTCGCCGATCAGATTGCGGTTGCGATCGGCGAGCGCATCCAGCCGCTGCATCACCACCGCATAGGCTTCCGGATCAAGCGTATGGAAGGAGAGGTCTTCGAGCTCCTCGCGCATCTCCTGCATACCCATGCGGCCGGCCAGCGGCGCATAGATGTCCAGCGTTTCCTCGGCGATGCGGCGGCGCGAGGCGTGCGGCACGAATTCCAGCGTGCGCATGTTGTGCAGCCGATCGGCGAGCTTGACCAGAAGCACGCGAACATCGTCGGCGATGGCAAGCAGCAGCTTGCGCAGGTTTTCGGCCTGCTTGGCTTCGCGCGAGACCAGTTCGAGCCGCTTCAACTTGGTCAGCCCCTCGACCAGCGCGCCGATCTCATGGCCGAACACATGGTCGATCTCGGCGCGGGTCGCCTCGGTATCCTCGATGGTGTCGTGCAGCAGGGCGGCTACGATGGTGGCGTCGTCGAGCTTGAGCCCGGTCAGGATCGCGGCGACTTCGAGCGGGTGCGAGAAATAGGGATCGCCGGAGGCGCGCGTCTGGGTGCCGTGCGCCTTCATGGCGTAGACATAGGCGCGGTTCAGCAGGTCCTCGTTGGTATCAGGGTTATAGGAGCGGACGCGCTCGACCAGATCGTATTGGCGCATCATGCGCGAACGCGGCGCTTTGGGCCTCTCCGTCACAGGCGACGTCGGCGCCACCGCAACCTGCTCGGTAGCGGCCTGCATCTGCCGGGGGCTGACGCGCCAATACGCCATTACTTCACTGCCTTCTTCCCGCGGACCGGACCGGCCCGCTACCTCGTATCTAATGCGGTTTCGAACGGCGCTGCACCCTGTTCAGGCGGCAAAATGGTTCAATTTTGCCTCATCCTGGCCATCCAGCGCCCGTCCGGCCCCCTTTTCGGCCCACCCATTCAAGACGCACCCTAACCGAAAAATTGTCAACAAAAGCAAAGGCCCGGACAAATGTCCGGGCCTTTGACAGATCGGCGATCGGGACCTCCGGAATACTCCGGATTATTCGTCCTCTTCGGGCTGTTCTTCCGGCGGCGCCAGGCCTTCGAGACCCTTCAGGAGCTCTTCTTCGGTCATGCGCTCGACGGCGACTTCGGTGTCGTCGGCATCGACGCTGGCACCGGCGGAGCCGATCAGCGGTACGGTATCCGGCTCGGGCTCGTCCACCTCGACGAACTTCTGCAGCGAATGAACCAGCTCTTCCCGCAAATCCTCGGGGGAGATGGTCGAATCGGCGATTTCCCGCAACGAAACGACAGGATTTTTGTCGTTGTCGCGATCAACCGTGAGTTGCGATCCGGACGAAATCATACGGGCGCGATGCGCCGCGAGCAGGACCAGGTCGAACCGGTTGTCGACCTTGTCAATGCAATCTTCCACGGTGACGCGCGCCATAGACTGTCGCTCCGTTAAATGGGGCCAAATATGTCGGTTATGGGCGCTAGTTATAGCGGTGGGGCCAGTTTCGCAAGACTAAATTTGTGATTTGCGTTCCTAATGGGTTTTGCTAACCCACCCCGCGGGGCCAGAAGGCCGGAGCGTCCAAACGCGGCGAGGTTGCCGTACAGGACAAGTAAACCTCTTAATTGCAGCGTCAAAAGTATAGGTTTTTCGCCCTCGCCGCACCATAATTGAAGTGGTGACTGTCATGGGGCACGATTCACCGAACTTTAGGCAGCAGGACCGGAAAGTGCGCGCGGTCGATGGGCCGCTGCGCTATGCTCTAATAACAACAACGTGAGAAACCTTTGATGTCACCCGTCTCCAGCAAGATTGCGCTCTTCATCGATGGCGCCAACCTCTACGCAACCGCCAAGACGCTCGGCTTCGACATCGATTACAAGCGCCTTCTCAAGGAATTCCAGAGCCGCGGTACGCTGCTGCGCGCGTTCTACTACACCGCGATCATCGAGGATCAGGAGTACTCGTCGATTCGTCCGCTGATCGATTGGCTCGACTACAACGGCTATACCGTCGTCACCAAGGCGACCAAGGAATTCATCGACGCCTCCGGCCGTCGCAAGGTGAAGGGCAACATGGACATCGAGCTCGCGGTCGACGCCATGGAGCTCGCCGAGCATGTCGACCAGATCGTGCTGTTCTCGGGCGACGGCGATTTCCGCTCGCTGGTGGAAGCGGTGCAGCGGCGCGGCGTTCGCGTCACCGTGGTGTCGACGATTTCGAGCCAGCCGCCGATGATCGCCGACGAGCTGCGGCGCCAGGCCGACGTGTTCACGGACCTCGTCGAGCTGCAATCCAAGCTCGGCCGCGACCCTTCCGAGCGCCCGGCCCCGCGCGAGCCGCGTCATCACGCCCCGCAATTCCTGCAGCGCGCCACCACCATGGCGCCGCGGGCCGCGGACGACGAGTTCGACGATTGAGAATGATCGGGACGGCTGCTAGAGCCTCGGTTCTGATGCAACAGAACCGGGGCTTTTTGTTTTGACGCGCTTTCCTGCCGTGCCCCGGTGTTCGACCGGGATACTCTGCGGAACAGGCCGGCGCCCGCCAGCGCTTTGCCGACATGGCTAGGCTCGCCGCTCCGCCCGCCGCCGAACCCGACCGCAATTGCCCGCTGTGCCCGCGGCTTGCCGAATTCCGCGCGCAGGCGCGCGCGAAGGAGCCCGCCTGGCACAATTCGCCAGTGGCATCGTTCGGCCAATCCGCGGCCCGATTGCTGATCGTCGGGCTGGCGCCGGGCCTGCAGGGCGCCAACCGGACCGGACGCCCCTTTACCGGCGACTATGCCGGCGACCTGCTGTATGCGACCTTGCTCGAATATGGCTTTGCCAAAGGCGTCTACCAGGCGAGGCCTGACGACGGGTTGGAGCTGGTCGATTGTCGCATCAGCAACGCCGTGCGCTGCGTGCCGCCGCAGAACAAGCCGCTGCCGGCCGAGATCAACACCTGCCGCCAATTCCTGATCGCAACGATTGCCGCCATGCCGCGGCTGCGCGCGATCGTGGCGCTCGGCCGAATCGCCCACGATTCGACGCTAAAGGCGCTCGGCATTCGCAGCGCCGCGGCGCCATTTGCGCACGGCGCGGTGCATAGCGCCGGCGCCGTCAGGCTCTACGACAGCTATCATTGCTCGCGCTACAACACGAACACGCGGGTGCTGACACCAGCGATGTTTCGCAACGTGTTCGCGGCGGTGCGGCAGGATCTGGACAAGAGCTAGATCCTGAGGAGCGCGCAGCGAAGCGTCTCACCATGACATTCTCGGCACATGATGGTGGGCACGTCGCTTACGCGCCTTTCCCAGCCTACGAACCTCGCTCACACCGGATTTGCCTTCAGCCATTCCAGCACATCACCAGCGTTCCGGTCCGGCGGAAACACCGGGTAGAACACGTGCACGATGCGGCCGTAGTCGATGATCAGCGCCAGCCGCTTGATCAGGGTCAGTCCGGCCACCTGCATGGTCGGCAGTTTCAGCGCACGGGTCAGCGCCAACTTTTCGTCCGACAACACCGGAAACGGCAGGTGCAGCCGCGACGCCATCTCGGTCTGGTAGACGTTGCCCTGGGTCGACAGCCCAAACACATGGCTGGCGCCAGCGGCCTTTAGCTCGGCAAAGAGGTCGCGGAACGCGCAGGTCTGCGGCGTGCAGCCCCGTGCGCCGGGAATCATGTCCCATTCGTCAACCAGAGCGATCTTGCCGGGCTCGCCGGTGCGCGGATAGGCAAACACCACCGTGCGCCCGGCCAGCGCCGACAGCGTGATGGTATTGTCGTCGGTGCCGAGAAGGTTCAGCGGCGGGATCATCATGCCGACGAGATGCGCCGCAGCGCCGTCGTCAACCGGCGCCGGGATCTTGCTCCAGTCGACTTCGAGCAGGTTCTTCTGGTTCATGGATAGCCCCGTCACACTCAGACCTCATGGTGAGGAGGCGCGCGAGCGCCGTCTCGAACCATGAAGCCTCCGGTCTCATCCTTCGAGACGCGCGCTAAAGCGCGCTCCTCAGGATGAGGAGAAATTCCTATCCCCGCGCCCGCATCAGGCGGCCTTTCTCCCGGCCCCAGTCGCGTTTCTTCTCGGTCTCGCGCTTGTCGTGCAGCTTCTTGCCCTTGGCGATCGCCAGCAGCAGCTTGGCGCGGCCGCGCTCGTTGAAATAGAGCTTGAGCGGAATCAGCGTCATGCCTTCGCGATCGACCGCGCCCATCAGCTTGTTGATCTGCTTCCGATGCAGCAGCAGCTTTCGCGGCCGCTTGGGCTCGTGGTTGAAGCGGTTGGCCTGCAGATATTCCGGGATATTGGCGTTGATCAGCCAGATCTCGCCATCCTTGGTATCCGCGTAGGACTCCGCGATCGTGGTCTTGCCGTTGCGGATCGACTTGACCTCGGTGCCAGTCAGCGCAATGCCGGCCTCAACCGTGTCCTCGATCGCATAGTTGAATCGGGCCTTGCGGTTTTCGGCGACGACCTTTATCGGGCGTTCGTTCTTCTCAGCCACTTTAACTCTTCTTGAGGAGATCGCGGATCTCGGTCAGCAGCTCTTCCTGCCTGGTCGGCTTCGGCGGTTCGGCAACCTCTTCCTTGCGCTTCAACTGGTTCATGGCGCGGATCACGATGAACAGCACGAAGGCAACGATGAGGAAGTTCAGCGTCAGGGTGAGGAAATTGCCCCAGGCCAGCACGGCGCCCTGCTTTTTGGCGTCGGCCAGATTCGTCGCCGTCACCGACTTCGACAGGCCGGTATAGTAATTGGAGAAGTCGAGACCGCCGGTGATCGAGCCGATGATCGGCATGATGATGTCACCGACCAGCGAGCTGACGATCGCGCCGAAGGCCGCGCCGATGATGACACCGACGGCGAGATCGACGACGTTGCCCTTCATCGCGAACTCGCGGAATTCCTTCAGCATGTCGAAGTCCCCTTTCCGTGGATCGGACGCAACCCTGGCCAGCTCAGTTGATCAGACCCGCATGCACCATGGCGTCGCGGATCACCTTGCCGGTTGGCGGCGTCACGCTCATCAACGGCAGGCGCACTTCCTCTTCGAGCCGCCCCAGCAGCTTGAGGCCATGCTTGGCTCCCGCCAAACCAGGCTCCTTGAAGACGGCATCGTGCAGTGGCGTCAGGCGATCCTGGATCTTCAGACCGGTGGTGTAGTCACCCTGCATGACGGCTGACATCAGATCGGCGCACAGTTTCGGCGCCACGTTGGCGACCACCGAAATGCAGCCATGTCCTCCCGCCGCCATATAGGCCAGCGCGGTCATGTCCTCGCCGGACAGCTGGATGAAGTCCGGTCCCATCGCATGGCGCTGCTGCGACACCCGGGCCAGATTGGCGGTGGCGTCCTTGACGCCGGCGATGTTCTTCAACTCGAACAGCCGGGTCATGGTCTCGACCGACATATCGACGACCGAGCGCGGCGGGATGTTGTAGATGATGATCGGAATTCCGATCGCGTCATTCACCGCCTTGAAGTGCTGATACATCCCTTCCTGGGTCGGCTTGTTGTAGTACGGCGTCACGACAAGCACTGCATCGGCGCCGGCCTTCTCGGCGTGAACGGCAAGGTCGATGGCTTCGCGCGTGGAGTTCGAGCCCGCGCCGGCGATGACGGGCACGCGTCCGTTCGCCTCATCGATGCACATCTCGACCACCCGGTAATGCTCGGCATGGCTCAGCGTCGGGCTTTCGCCGGTCGTGCCCACGGGAACGAGACCGTGCGACCCCTGCTCGATCTGCCAACCGATGAGACCCCGGAAGGCCGCCTCATCCAGCGCACCGTTCTTGAATGGCGTGACCAAAGCGGTGAGTGATCCCCGGAACTTTGTCTTGGCTGCCATGGACTTCCTCCAAACGCTTAAGAAACGGCACGGCCGAAAAGGATTTCGATTCATATCGGGTATGAGGATCGGACGAAAGGGCCGTCCACTTCGATCCCCAAACCGGCCATGCTGGATCAGAACCGGGCTCCAGCCTGTTGTTTTGACGTACTTTCCTTGATGCGGCGCGGCGGCGGTCCCGGGTCGGTTCCCGGGCTGGCTTTCGTTCGCAAGTGCGATAGCTCGTCCCTACGAGGCCCATTCCGACGCAAGCCTGCGGCAGAGGGACCACGTTAGCCTGTAGCCGCGATTTTGCCGCGGTGATGGCGCAAACAGCCCCGAGCGCGATGTTTTAGCATTTTGTCCACATATTCAATCAAATAGACCTAAGGCACGATCGATTGGATGATTCGCCGCCGCAGAGGAAAGCCGTGATCCGTTCCGCCCGCGCAGCCGCCTGGCGATCGTCCGCCCTGGCCACGAGCCTGTCGCTCGCGGTCGGGCTGTCCGCCATGTCGGTGGACGCCTGGGCGAAGCCGAAGGTCCCGCTGCCGAAGCCGCGACCGATCGCCCGCAACGTCGTTCCGAAAACCACCGCGAATATTCCTGCGACGACGCCCGCGCCCACCGCGCCGGTCGCCGCCGCACACGGCGCCAATGCCGCTGCCGCACCTGCCGCGCCAGCGCCCGCAGCGCCGGTGCTGGCGCCCGCAACGCGCCAGCATGCCGCGCTGCCGTCGCCTCGCAAGCATGTGGCGCCGGCCGTGATGGCCGCGACATCCTCGACCTCGCAGGCCGACAAGGATGTGCTGGAAAACGTCATCGAACTCGTGCGCAAGCAGAAGGCCGCCGACGCCACCCAGGCGCAGGCTGCGATCTCGGATCCGGTGGCCCGCAAGCTCGCGGAATGGCTGATCCTGCGCAGCGACAACAACGGCGCTTCGGTCGAGCGCTACCGTGCGTTCATCTCGGCCAATCCGAGCTGGCCATCGCAGACGTTCCTGCGCCGGCGCATCGAGGCGGCACTGTGGGACGACCGCCGCGACGACGCCACCGTCTGGGCGTGGTTCGCCAACGAGTTGCCGATCTCGGCCAAGGGCAGGTTCGCGCTGGCGAAGGCGATGATTGCGCGCGGCGATCGCACCAATGCGGAGCGGCTGGTCCGCGAGGCCTGGCGCAATGACGGCATGTCGGAAGACACCGAGAGCGCGGCGCTCGATATGTTCGGCGCGTTCCTGACCGGCGGCGACCACAAGGCGCGGATGGACGCGCTGCTGTACGGCACAGAGCAGGAAGCCGGCGGCATGCGCGCGGCCAAGCGACTTGGTTCTGGCCATGTCGCGCTGGCGAAGGCGCGCATCGCCGCCAACAAGAAATCCTCGAACCTCAAGTCGCTGCTGGAAGCGGTGCCGCGGGAACTGCATGGCGACCCCGGCTACATGTTCGCCAGGATTCAGTGGCTGCGCCGCGAGGAGAAATTCAACGAGGCCGCACAGCTCATGCTGAGTGTGCCGAAAGATCCGAACCGGCTGCACAACCTCAACGAATGGTGGATCGAGCGGCGCCTGCTGGCGCGCAAGATGATCGACGTCGGCGAGCATCGGACCGCGTATCTGATTGCGCGGGACGCCGCCCTTCCGTCGCGCGACATCTACAAGACCGAGCAGGAATTCACCGCCGGCTGGATTGCGCTGCGATTCCTGAAGGACCCGGCGGTGGCCGCGCAGCATTTCGCGCGCATCGGCGTCGGCAGCGTCAATCCGACCGCGCTCGCCCGCGCCGGCTACTGGCAGGGCCGCGCCGCGGAGGCGGCGGGACGCACGCAGGAAGCCCGCGCCGCCTATGGCCGCGCTGCCGAGCAGTCGACCAGCTACTATGGGCAGTTGGCGCGCGCCAAACTGGGGCTGCCGCAGCTCGAGCTGAATGGCGTCCCGAGCGGCCGCGGCCGCGGCGTCGAACGGCTGGAAGTCGTTCGCGCCGTGCAGTTGCTGTACGAACTGGACGAACGTGAGCTGGCGCTTCCGATCTTCGGCGACATGGGTGAGAACGGCGACCCCGACGCGCTGGTGGGAATCGGCGAACTCACCGCGCGCTACCGCGATGCCCGCGGGATGCTGATGCTCGGCAAGGCCGCGCTCAATCGCGGCCTGCCCTTCGACGTCTACGCCTACCCCGTCACCGGCATCCCCTCGTTCAAGCAGGTCGGCCCGGAGGTCGAACCGAGCATCGTCTACTCGATCGCGCGGCAGGAAAGCGCCTTCAATCCGGCGGTGGTTTCGCCCGCCCAGGCCTACGGGCTGATGCAGGTGACGCCGGACGCCGGCCGTTACGTCTGCAAGCGCGCCGGCATCAGCTTCGACCTCAACCGGATGAAGACCGATTCCGTCTACAACGCCATGCTCGGCGCGGCCGAACTCGGCGGGCTGATCGAGGACTACCGCGGCTCCTACATCCTGACATTCGCCGGCTACAATGCCGGCCGCGGCAGCGTCAAGAAATGGATCGAACGCTACGGCGACCCGCGCGATCCCAAGGTCGATGCCGTCGACTGGGTCGAGTTGATCCCGTTCTCCGAGACACGAAACTACGTGCAGCGGATCATGGAGAATTTGCAGGTTTACCGCGCGCGGTTCGGCGGCGGAACAAAGCTGCAGATCGAGGCCGACCTGCATCGCGGCGCGATCGTCCAGTAACGGTGCAGGCCTGCGGCAACTGATTAGTTAGGCGTTGTTGCGCTGCATCCCTCGCAGCAGCAGTCGCGGTCCTGCCCTGAAACTTGCGCTGGGTTCGCCTTTGCGGCTGAGTCGTCCGCCGGGACTACTCAGTGGACGCGGCGATAGCGCCGGCCGCTCGGCCTCGGCGACGCCGTCACGCCTGCGTAGAACGGGTTGGGGTTGCACTGAGCGGCGCGGCCGGCAGCCGACATGGCGCATTGGGCCATCGTATAGTAGGTGCAATCCTCAATAGAACCGCCGCCCAATGGGATGACATGCATGCAAAAGGGAAAAGCCGGGTCATATGTCTGAGCCCGGGCTTGCCCTGCCGCCAAAATTCCCATCGTCAAAATCGTCAAAGCCAGGGCGCGCATTGGAACTTCCTCGAAGTCGGAACACTGAAGCACTTTGGCAGACGGGTACTGCTGATCCAAGTCAATTCAATTTGCCCGACGGCAGCGCCTGGCCCGGCATCGATGATGCTGCAGGAAGCCGCGTCAAACCCAAGGCGCCATTGCCGACGCCGTTCGGACCATTTCATGGGAAGCAATTTGATGTCTGGTGGTAGTGTTGGACCATGATATTCAAACGGCACAAGAAGACACCAGAGCATTATCGGTTCTGATTGAATCAGAACCGAAGCTCTGGATTCTCTGTTTTGACGCGTTTTCTTTACGCGAACCGGTATCCACTTCGCTCGAAAACACCAGGAGGCTGCAATGCGCAGTAAACTGATCCGGATGATGCTGGCAAGCGCAGCGATCCTCGCCGCCGTTCCATCACAGGCGCAGACCTATGATCCAAACTTTCCGGTCTGCCTGCAGGTCTATGCACCCAGAGGCGGTTATATCGATTGCAGTTTCACTTCGCTGCCTCAGTGTCAGGCAACGGCCTCCGGCCGCGCAGCTCAATGCTATGCCAACCCGTTTTTCGCGCAGGCTCACAAGCCCCGGGCACCGGTTTACCGACAACGGTAGATTCACCAGAGCGTTCCGAGCGAAGTAAATACTGGTTCGCTCGAAAGCGTCCAAACAAAAGAAAAACCCCGGCAGTTGCCTGCCGGGGTTCTCCTGGTCTTTCAAGTCGCCGAGATCAGAAGTTACGCTGAGCGCGGAACAGCATGCTCACGGTGTCCTGGTCCTTCAGCTCGTACACAGCCGCCGGCTTGGCAGTGGCAGCAATCGCCGGGATAGCAACCCCGCCCGAGTGCTTCTGGTCAAGCCTGGTGTAGGTGACGTCAGCCGAGAAGGTCAGGTTCTTGACGGGCGTCCAGCGCGTGATCAAACCGATCTGCGCGATGTTGAAGTCCGGGTTGCAGCTGAAACCGGTTCCAGCCACAGCCACAGCCACGATGTTGGTGCAGATCAAAGCCTTGGCAGTGTCGTTGTACTTGACCTGAGCGTAGGCACCGTACAGACCGCTGCTCCAGTAGGGATCCCAGTTGTGGTTGAAGCCACCGCGGAAGCCCCAAGTCTGGGTCAACTGCTGGGACGTACCCGCACCGTACACCGAGTTCGGTCACCTGAGCGAAGCCCAGGCTCTGATAGCCACCAGCGAGGCTGGTGCCGCCGTACATTGCGAACGTCGTCGGAACCAGATCCTGGAAGTTATAGCGGCTCGCACCGTCGGTGTAGACGGCCTGCAGGTTGATCGTGTCACCCGCACCAGTCGGGATGTTCTTGATCTGCAACGCACCTGCAACAGCGAAGCCCCACTTGTCGTCGGGGTGACCGGTGGGCTCGGTGGCTCCGTAGTAACCGGCGTGGTTTTCATGCGCCGCCGCCGAGAGCTGGAAGATACCCCAAGCCTGATCGACCTTCAGAACGCCGACCAGGTCAGGAGCCCGTGTGCCGCCGGTAGCATTGACACCGTACGGCGTGCTGCCGAACGCGGTGCCGACGACCGTGGCAAGCGGGTTAGCAGCGGTCACGCCCGGGAGGGTCGTGTTCACGTTGCCGGCCTGGAAGTATCCGGTCGAGTCCTGCGCCGTAAACGAGGCCGACACGCCGTTGCCGAACTGAGCGGTGTAGGTCAGCTGGTTCACACCAGTAACCGATCCGCCGCCGCCGACGAGGCCGTCGAAGTTGTTGGCGGGATAGTTGACCCAGGGAGCGCTGAACGGGGAAATCGTCTTACCCATCGTGAATCCAGCGAACTGGATGAACGCGTGGTAGACGGCGAACGAGCCGCCAGCGATGGCGTCGCCCGCATAGGCGGTTCCGCCAGACGCACCGGTGACTCCGCCCGAAGTCCAGGTGAACATCGCATCGAAGAACGTGCGGACCACACCGTATTCGGTCGCAGTGCGCGTATCGATCGTCAGATCCTGACGGGCGCGAGCGGTGTAGTAGTTGCTATAGCGGTTTTGCGCACCAGCGGCACCGTTGTAGGCGCCGTTGTAAACGCTGTTGGTGCCGGCCACGAGATCAACGCGCAGATAACCACCCAGCTTGATGCAGGTGTCAGTGCCGGGGATATAGAAGAAACCAGCACCGTACAGGGAGCAGATCCTCACGTACTCGACCGCTTTGGCCTTGACGGGAAGATCGGCAGCCTGCGCTCCGCTCATGGCGATCAAACCCGCCGCTGAGCCGAGAATAAGGCTCTTAACCATCTTCATGTTAAACCTCCAAGTTGCTCTGTAGGGAAGGTTCCGGATCCGCCGGGTGCGGCACCCTAAGGTTGGTTCCCTTAATCCCCTGAAACCCGCTTAGTCGCTTCGCGCCTTCGGACACTCCCGCTTGAACGCGAGGGACTTAAGCGAACCACCTAACGGGACGACCTCGGGATGCCCCCCTCCGTCGCGAGATCACAATTACCGAGGACTCCTGCACAAGCAACAAAGGAACCGCTTCGTGCGGCGCTCACTCCGCCCCTTTTCCAATGGGTGTTGCACAAATAACACGCGGCCGTGATCGAAATAATCCTGCAAGCATATGTTTTTACTTGCTGTTTTTGAATAGTTCCATTTGCCGCTCTAATGCTCTCGTGGGCAGCGCACCCAAGGCTCATCCCGCATTCAAAGCGCCTCTTTGCATCGAATCGTGGGGCCCAATCGCGAATCTCCACAGGCCCAATACGAGCACATAATAGAGTTGAGCAGAAGGCATTCCCTGGTGGATCGAAGAACGTGCCGCCGACCGTTCGGGCTTCGACCCATCGCTGGCATCGTCGCGACGATGGGTAAATGCGCGAGAAACCTCGACTTTCGACGCCGAAACATGCCGACCTCCGGTCGGAGGCGCACCTGCCGTGCCGGATAGCGCCGGAAGCTTCCGCGAGTAGCGGAACCAAGCCAGCTTGCGAGCCGCTGCGAATCGGGTTCACGCGATTTCGACTTGACACCTCGCGCTTACGGCAACGGCACGTGGCCGCCGGAGCCCCACCGGGTGCCCGCCGAAGCTTCGATACCCAGCCGATCGCCAAGCGCCGAAAGAATTCGTCTGCAGATAAACTTCCCGAGACTCAGGATCGGGCGCGGAAAGCTGGCCCAAGGTGGCCGCGCCACCAAATGGTCGCGGCGTAACCCGAATTTGCCGCTTGCGGCTCGCCGCCGTGTCGGGCATATCCGCCATCATGGAGCTGTGGCCGAGTGGCTGAAGGCGGCGGTTTGCTAAACCGTTATAGGGTTGTAAAGCCCTATCGAGGGTTCGAATCCCTCCGGCTCCGCCATGATCTCGGTTGTCCGGCCCGAAGACATAGGTAACAGGTCGTACCTGAGACATGGGTGACAACCTCGTGCCGAACGGGTTGTCGAGGGTTGCAGGGTCACTCCACGCATTCATGGCGCGGGCCCATTATTGCTCGGCACGCGCATTCGCCGTCAACCCCGCGCGCCAAGGGCGCGCCCCTTCGGGCTTTGGGGGTTGACTGCTCAGCGCGGCCAAGCAAGTGGCTGCCATGCCAAGAATGAGCAAGACTGCCTCTCGGTCAGAGCGGCGATGTCGTACCGGAGACATCGGTGACGGGCTTCGGGCCGAATGGGTTCTCGAGGGGTTGCAAGGTCTTTTGCTCCAGGTCGAAGTATCCCAGATCGTAGTGCATGAAGCTGATGAGCCAAATGCCCTCGTCGACTTCCTTGATGCCGAGCTTCTGTCCGGCCAGCACGGTTGAGATGTTGATCCTCTTGCGATGCAGGCAGAGCCGGCCGCAAGCGGTAACGACGACGTCACGATCGTGGAAGGGGTAGGTCAGGTCTGGCAAGCCGGCATAGACGCGCGTTGAGGCGGTGTAGAGCTCGGCAGGGCACTTCATGTCGAGCGCCTCGTGCGGTCTTTCCGTATTGAACTCGCGGACGAAGGCATCGAAGCGGTCCTGCTGCTGCAGGCTGTTGAAGCCCGGCGGTCGGGTCGCCTCTTTCTTGAGGGTCAGATGCATGCGCTCGTGGCGACCGTTCTGTTGCGGATGGCCCGGCTTGATGCGTTCGATCGCAATGCCGAGCCTGAGCCACCACACCGACAGCTTCGAGAGGTTGAACAAGGCATTGGGACTGGCAAAGGGCACGCCATTGTCGGAGCGGATGGCCAGCGGCAGACCGCGTTCGCGGAACAGCCGCTCGAAGGCGGTAATGGCAGGATCTTCGCGCGTTGAGTCCAGGGCTTCACAGAGCAGCAGGAAGCGCGAGGCATGGTCGGTGACGGTCAGTGGGTAACAGTACTGGCCATTGCCGAGCTTGAACTCGCCCTTGAAGTCGGCACACCACAGATCATTGGCAAGCGTGCCCTGCGACAGCGGCGTGCCGCGCGCGCGGTGGCGCGGCCCGCCGCCGCGCTTGACCAGGCCGTGGCGATCGAGCACCGCATGAATGGTGCTCTTGGCGGGAACCCTGACGTCGCCGTCGAGCCGGCGCACCAGCAGTTCGCGGATCTTGCGGGCGCCCCAGTGCGGCTTCTCGCTCTTCAGCCGGACGATCAGGGTCTCGAGCTGCTGCGGGAGCTGGTTGGCATAGCGGACCGGCCGCCTGGAGCGGTCGCTCAACGCCTCCAGCCCGTGCTCCTTGTAGCGGTCGAAAATCTTGTAGCCGGTCTTGCGGGAGATGCCGAACTCCCGGCACACCTCGGTCATGGCTTCCCCATCCAGAAGCCGGGCGACAAAGCGCAGGCGCTCTTCCATTACCGAACTCGCTTTCCACGGCATCCACACCTCCCGCAGAACAAAAGCGGAAAGTGTAACCCATGTGTCCGGTACGATTTGTCACCTATGTCTCGGGCCGCTCACGCACATCACATTGTTTTTACAGCAATAACGGCCGGTGCGTCCACGGCGGCCCTATCAAGAGCCCCAACACATGAAGTGCCCCCATTGCAGCATCCATTTTCACGACAATTGGTTTGTGGATTATTTCAATCGTCACCAAAGCAATCTGACTGAAACTTCTAGCGACGGTGCGGATGCCCGTTGGGCATACCGCTCAGCTATCTGTCCTGGATGCAGTGGTCGGACGATTGAGGTGTCCCTGGCGCGAAACAAGCAAGCGATCACCCCCTGGCGGCAAATCCAGCCGATCGGCGCAAATCGCGGACCCGTCCCTGCTGAAGTGCCTGAGCAAATCGCGAGCGACTACATCGAGGCGTGTAACGTCTTGCCTATTAGCGCGAAAGCATCCGCAGCGCTGTCGCGACGATGCCTGCAAAATATGCTGCACGCTGGCGGTTATCGTGATCGCGATCTCGCTCGTGAGATCGACCAACTGCTGGATGAGCCGGATCCTAGGAAAGCTCTACCGCATCGTCTCCGCGAAACTGTCGACGCGATCCGCAACTTCGGAAACTTCTCGGCTCATCCGATTGACGACAAGACCACACTCCAGGTCATTGATGTCGAGCCTCATGAAGCCGAGCTGGTGTCTTGAAGTGATCGAAGAGTTGTTCGAGCACTTCTATGTCGGTCCAGCGATGGCCACGGCCAAGAAAGCTGCGCTTGACGCGAAGCTGGCGGCCGGCGGGAAGCCGCCATCAAAGACGTAAGCCGACGGGGGCGAAGCAATGGCTGCCCTGGTCGGTGGTCGCTGATCGGGAGCTTTTGTTGGACGTATTAATCTTTTCCAGGGAGTGTGTGTTGGACACCTGTTGGACGCGCCACGCGTCATGAATTCTCACCACTGGCCGCGATTCACGCGTCGCCAGAAGGAAGGGATCAGATCAATGCAGGGACCAACATACGCACCCCACCCACGAGATACCGAGCTGCCGAGATACGTCGAACGCGACGAGGCACATTTCGCTGCTATCGCCGCGGAGGACGCCATCGGCGCGGAGTGCGATAGAGAGTGGGACAATCTCATTGCGCACTTTGAGACTGAGCTGCAGCGTCAGTCACGAGGTGCAGCACATGAGTGAACCCTCAGCGGTCAAGAGATCCGATGCGAGGTAATGCACGCCCTTCGGGGACACGTCAGGAACCGAGCGGGCGATGGCGACCACCTCCACGCCCGCATGCCGCAGAACGTCGACGACGGCGGCGCCGATGCCTTTCGTGCCGCCCGTGACGAGCGCTCGACGGCCGTCGAGCCCAAGGTCGAAGCTCATGGGATGATCTCCAGCGATGCGATCTTGTCGCCGTCGAGGACGAAGAAATATCGGAGATCGACGGGGCTGCCGGGAAAGGTGCCGACAAGATGGCTGGTAACGACAATCTTGCCGTCCTTGTCTTCGATGGCAAATGGCTCGCTCGTGTAGCTGTATTTGGTCGCGCTATCCGCCTTCCATTGCTGGATGGCGGCGCGGCCGTTGTACGTGTGGCCTTCGTCTTTCACGATTGCCCGTTCGGCAAAGCACCGGGCGACCGCCTCGCCATCACCTTTGTCCGCAGTGAAATAGGCGGCGACGGGTTTGGGGAGATCAATGGGCATCAGGGTTCCTTTCCTTCGCGCTCTTCAGCGCCCGAGATCGCGGACCACGACCGCGATTGCTTCACAGGAAAGGTGTCGGTACGCTCACCAAATGACAAGAACGCACGAAAAAGTAAGGTACTGACCCTTGGGTAAGGTCGAGTATACGGCGCTGTCCGCCGCCGAGGGCGTTGAACAGGCTTTCAAGATACTGGAGGGCCGGTGGAAGCTTGTGATCCTGTTTCATCTGTTCGGCGGCAAGCTGTTGCGCTTTTCCGATCTGGAACGCGCAATCCCGGCTATCTCGCAGAAAATGCTGATCCAACAGCTTCGCCAGATGGAAAAGGACGGCGTTGTTCGGCGGATCGTCCATCATCAGGTGCCGCCGAAGGTCGAGTATGGCCTGACGGATTGGGGACAGGCGCTCTGCCCGGCGCTTGATGCGTTGCTGACATGGGCGGCTCAGCGCGAGATAGCGTAGACGTCGTGCTCATCATCGTCGGGCATGTTCAGGAAAAAGCTCTGTCGTCCGCTGTCGAGGCCTGCGCCCTCGATCTGCGCCGGCGCGCCATCATCCAAGCGCAGCGATCTCTCGCGCCAGATTCTCGCGGGCGATACGATCAAGCCGCATGACGACCGACGCTTCCGGATAGAAGTGTTGCCCAAGAGAAAGCCGCCTGACGTTTGCTGGGTCCAGGCGGCTTTACAACTCTGCGCTCGGCTGAGCGGCTATCAGTGTGCCGTCATCCAGGCGCGTGCTTCGCGCTGTGCGGCTGCGATCTCGGCTTCCGACATCATCTCGGCGACTTCGCGCCGCATCGAAATCGCATCGGCGCGTCCCTTCATGGCAGCAAGATTGAACCATTTGTGGGCGGCCACCAGGTTGACCACACCGGAACGGCCGCTCGCCCAGTAAAGTCCGCGCTCGAACAGCACGTCCGGGACGTCGGAAGCCTCCACCGGCGTCGCTGCGTCCAAATCGAAATATCCGTGAAACATCCCCTGTCTCCCCTTTTCTTGTTTGGCCGCCCTCCCCGAGCGCGGCCCCTGTCCACTGTCCAAACGTCCCGTTATTCCAGCGCCGTTTTCCGGCCTGTCGTTGGGATGATCATGGCCGATCAAATTTGAAGGGCAGTTTAAGCTTTGCGATGAACGGGGTGTAAATGCGCGCGCCACGCATCCGTATGCGGAATTGCAAAAGCGGCTGCAGCACAGGAAGAAGTCGCAAAGCGTGAAATTCGGTTTACCCTGCCGCTTGGCGTCGCGATAACCATGCCGCGAACGTCGCGGCAGTCATCATGCGGGGAACGCCGCCTTCCGATTGGTACTTCGCGCGCTCCCCGGGAGGGCGCTTGCGGAACCGTCGGCCGAATGAATGTGAGGACGATCAGGGTGCCGGGCGCCAGGGGCGCGGGCCATCGGAACGGCGGGCGTTCCGGGGAGCGAGGGCGTCGGCGAACACGTCAGGACCAGATTTCATTCCGGGCGGTGAAGCCCGGCGAAATTGCGGATCTTTGAATATCCGCACCGAACGAAGAAAACCCGTTTCTTCTGCCGGACCGGTTTGAAGAAGCGAACCCCTTCGAAATACGATCCAGCCGTTTGACCTGATGTCTCGCCGACACCCTCTTTCGTCGACCAGAGCCTTCGGACTTTTGTCCGGGGCTCGTGTGACGTGCCGGCATCAAGAAGCCGGCAATCTTGAAGAAGCGAGCTTACTTCTTCTTCTTGGCGACCTTGCGGGTCTTCTTCGCAGTCTTCTTTACTGCGCTCTTCGCCTTCTTCGCCTTCTTCGCTTTCTTGGCCATGTTGCCCTCCTAATGTAGTGAGATGACTTTTAGTCGCTGCGTGCATTCGGGAATCGAAATGCACTACATTCCGAATACACCAACACATTCAAAAAAACAGCGTCCCGCTTAAGGAAGTGTTGACGCAGCAATGCGGAGCAACGCCAGACACTTCGTTCGATGACAAGACGAAGCATCGATGTATCGATGCAAAAAGTGCCGCATCAGCCGACGTCGGCATTTGTCAAGATTACAGGAAGCTCCTGTGCCGCAGCGATTTCTTGAATTCGCGTTAAACACGATCGATGTGCGATCATTGTCGTCGCGACTCGCGGACGGCGTCAAATGACGCGAGCAAGGACTTCGAGTCGCAGGCTTTGGCAATAAATAAATTTTCACCATATCAGCGACGATCGTCTCGCCGCCGCGCGTGAAGAGCGAATTTCTGGACGAATCGCGATCGGCGATTCGGATGCGCGATCTCGATCGTGAAGATCAGTTTCGGATCGCGAGAGGCGATCGATGCATGCTTGCGCGCACCGATCGCGACGTCGATCGCATCGGAGTCGTCCCGTTACGGGACACGCTCAGATGCCGAGCTTCGCCTTCAGGAGGTCGTTCACCGCTTGCGGATTGGCCTTGCCGCCGGACTGCTTCATCACCTGGCCGACGAACCAACCGGCGAGTTGCGGCTTGGCTTTTGCCTGCGCGACCTTGTCCGGATTGGCCGCGATGATGTCGTCGACCACCTTTTCGATGGCGCCGAGATCGGTGACCTGCTTCATGCCGCGCGCTTCGACCAGTTCGCGCGGGTCGCCACCTTCCTGCCAGACGATCTCGAACAGGTCCTTGGCGATCTTGCCCGAGATCGTGCCCTCGCCGATCAGGTCGACGATCGCGGCGAGCTGACCCGCCGACACCGGCGAGCCCGCAATGTCACGGCCTTCCTTGTTGAGACGGCCGAACAGCTCGTTGATCACCCAGTTGGCTGCGAGCTTGCCGTCGCGCGCCTTGTCGGCCAGGCCGTTCAGCACGGATTCATAGAACACCGCGCTCTCGCGCTCGGCCACCAGCACGCTGGCGTCGTACGGCGACAGGGCGAAGTCTGTCGATGAAGCGGGCCTTCTTCTGATCAGGCAATTCCGGCAACCCGGCCTTGAGCTCATCGACGAAGCCTTGCGTGAATTCCAGCGGCAGCAGGTCCGGATCCGGGAAATAGCGATAGTCGTGCGCCTCTTCCTTGGAGCGCATCGAGCGCGTCTCGCCCTTGTTGGGATCGAACAACCGGGTTTCCTGGTCGATCGTGCCGCCATCCTCGATGATTTCGATCTGACGCCGCGCCTCGTACTCGATCGCCTGGCCGATGAAGCGGATCGAGTTCATGTTCTTGATCTCGCAGCGGGTGCCGAGCGGCCCGCCCGGCTTGCGCACGGAGACGTTGACGTCGGCGCGCAGGATGCCCTTCTCCATGTCGCCGTCGCAGGTACCGAGATAGCGCAGGATCGAGCGCAGCTTGGTCACATAGGCCTTGGCCTGCTCGGCGTCGCGGATGTCGGGCTTGGACACGATCTCCATCAGCGCCACGCCGCAGCGGTTGAGGTCGACATAGGACATGGTCGGCGACTGGTCGTGCAGCAACTTGCCGGCGTCCTGCTCCAGATGCAGCCGCTCGATCCCGATGGTCGCGGTCTTGCCGCCGTCCAGCTCGACCACGACCTCGCCTTCGCCGACGATCGGCGACTTGTACTGGCTGATCTGGTATCCCTGCGGCGAGTCCGGATAAAAATAGTTCTTGCGGTCGAACACCGAGCGCAGGTTGATCTGCGCGTTGAGGCCGAGTCCGGTCGTGACAGCCTGCCTGACGCATTCCTCGTTGATGACGGGCAGCATGCCGGGCATCGCCGCATCGACCAGCGACACATGGCTGTTGGGCTCGCCGCCGAATTCAGTCGAGGCGCCGGAGAACAGCTTCGCCTTCGAGGTGACCTGGGCATGCACTTCCATGCCGATCACGACTTCCCAGTCGCCGGTCTGGCCCTTGATCAGTTTTGCCGGTTTGACTGTCGCGTTCATGCTTTTCCACTCCCGAGCAGCGCGGACACGATCCGCTCCCATTCGGCTTCCAGAGAATCCTTCGCCGCCGGCTGGCCGGCCTGGCGATACCAGTAGCCGGCATTGCCGAGATCGCCTTCGACGCGGTGCAGATAGGCATGCACCCAGGCAGCATTGGCGCAGCTCTCGTCCTGCACAATCCTGTGGGCCCGGTCCCATTCGCCCTTCGCCGCCCACCACAATGCCGCGAGCGGCGGCGGCAGCGCCGGTTCCGGCGCAGCGTCAGCGAGGCTGGCGCGGAAGTCCGCCATCGCTCACCACCACCGCGGCGGCGTGAACCGGCCGGCCGCCTGCTCGATGACTTCACCGAGCGAGAACAGCGTCTCCTCGTCGAACGGACGGCCGATCAGTTGCAGGCCGAGCGGCAAGCCCTGCACGTCCTTGCCGGCGGGCACGGCGATGCCGGGCAGCCCCGCCATGTTCACCGTCACCGTGAAGATGTCATTGAGATACATCTCGACCGGATCGGCGCCGCCCTTCTCACCGACCCCGAAGGCGGCCGACGGCGTCGCCGGCGTCAGGATCGCGTTGACGCCCCTGGCGAAGCAATCCTCGAAGTCCTTCTTGATCAGCGTGCGGACTTTTTGCGCGCGCAAATAATAAGCGTCGTAATAGCCGGCCGACAGCACATAGGTGCCGATCATGACACGGCGGCGAACTTCATCGCCAAAGCCCTCAGCACGGGTGTTCTCATACAGTTCGCCGATCGAGCGGCCCGGCACGCGCAGGCCGTACCGCACGCCGTCATAGCGGGCGAGATTGGACGAGGCTTCCGCGGGCGCCACGATATAGTAAGCCGGCAGCGCGTATTTGGTGTGCGGCAGCGACACCTCGACCAGTTCGGCGCCCGCCGCCTTCAGCCACGCCGCGCCGTCGCTCCAGAGCTTCTCGATCTCCGCCGGCATGCCGTCGAGGCGATACTCCTTCGGAATACCGATCTTCATGCCCTTGACCGATTTTCCGATCGCCGCCTCGTAGTCCGCCACCGCGTGATCGACCGAGGTGGTGTCCTTGGGATCGTGCCCGGCCATCGAGCGCATCAGGATCGCGGCGTCGCGGGTGGTGCGCGCGATCGGACCGGCCTGGTCGAGCGACGAGGCAAACGCCACGATGCCCCAGCGCGAACAGCGCCCATAGGTCGGCTTGACGCCGACGGTCGCGGTGAACGCGGCCGGCTGGCGGATCGAGCCGCCGGTGTCGGTTGCGGTCGCACCCATGCAGAGCAGCGCCGCGACGGCGGACGCCGATCCTCCGGAGGAGCCGCCCGGCACCAGCGTGGTGTTGGAACCCTCGCGCCGCCACGGGTTGACCACGGGACCGAAACACGAGGTCTCGTTCGACGAGCCCATCGCAAATTCGTCGTTGTTGAGCTTGCCGAGCATCACCGCGCCGTCGCGCCAGAGCTGCGAGGTCACGGTGGATTCGTAAGGCGGCACGAAATTGCCAAGGATCTTCGAGCACGCCGTGGTGCGGACGTCTTTGGTCGCGAACAAATCCTTGATGCCGAGCGGAATGCCGGCGAGCGGACCACCCTCACCCCTGGCGATCTTCGCGTCGACCGCGCGCGCCATCTCGCGGGCCTTCTCCGGCGTTTCCAGCACGAAGGCGTTGAGCGAACGCGCCGCTTCGATCGCGGCGAGGTGCGCGTCCGTCAGTTCAAGCGAGGTGAAAGACTTGCTCGCGAGGCCTTCCCGGGCCTCGGCGATCGTCATCGATGTCAGGTCGGTCATTTATTGATCGGGCTGCAGAAGAAAGGAGAAAGCGTCTTGTCGTTGGCCGGGTCGTTCGCTTTGGGCCGCGTCCGTTCATTGGCCTCGAGCTGATCGAGCACGGCGTCCATCGCCTTGTCGGGATCGGCGGCCTTGCCCTGCCGCTCCATCGCGTCGAGGTAGTTCATGTAGGCCTGATAGGCTTTTTCGTCGTCGCAGAGCAGACACATCGGACTTCCGATCTCATAACGGATAGAGGCTATTCAACGACCTTTGGCACCAGGAAGAAATGGTTCTGCGTCTCCGGCGCGTTCCTGACGATGTCGTCCGCAATCTCGCCGTCATTGACCACGTCGGGCCGCTTCTTCATTTCCATCGGGGTCACCGAGGTCATCGGTTCGACGCCGTCGACGTTGACTTCCGAAAGCTGCTCCACGAAGGCCAGCATGGCGTTCAGTTCGCCCTGCAGATGGGGAACCTCGGCCTCGGTTACCGCAATCCGCGCCAGATGCGCGATGCGGCGGACGGTGGCGGCATCAACGGACATTAATATAGGCCTCGAACGGGGAAATCGCACCCGCCGTATAGCAGAGGCCGGTTTTGCGCCGCAACCGTGACAGCACCCGCCCAACCCCTTTTCGCCACAGGGCTTTTCACGAACAGGGCATTTCCGGGCCGATGTGGGCGCCGACGCCCCCTTCCTGATCACGAGAATTGGAGCGGGAAAGCCGCCCACGAAACCATTTCGGGCACCCGACGTAGTCGTTCTGAAACAGTCGGGGGATGTAGTCGGCCTCGACAAGAATGGAGGCCGTGCCATGTCGACCATCGAAAACGACAGCACCCGTACAGAAGCATGGGATCCCGCCCTCTGGTCCATCGCGACCGTGCTTGGCGCTGCGATCGTCTACCTCGCCTGCTTGACCTGACAACACGAGTGAGAGCCATGTCGTCCCAGGCCAAAGTTCTCCAGGAAAAGGCTGAAATGTTCGAACGGCGCGCGGAAAGTGCGACCGATCCCATCTCCAAACAGCACTACAAGGAGATGGCCGCGCATTATCGTTCGCTGGCCGCCGAGCATCTCGACGTCAAGCGCGACGAACCGGCGCATTAGGATGCCCTGATTTCCTCTGAGGTAAACGGCGTATTGCCCGCCGGGTCGTAAGCGCGGCCAACGCCGGATCAGCCCGCCGCACGCCGCGCTAGCAACAGACACCTGAATCAGCACTCGCTGGAGCTCCCCACTCTGAGGAACTTGAGATTCATGCCCACTACGGTATCCTGATCCTAGGATTTGCCCGGCCAGTCGCTCGCCGTGCCAAACAACGACAACAAGAAGAACACTCGGGGGCGCAGAATGGATTTCATTGAAGCCAACGGCGTCGGACTGCGTTGCGAGCTGAGCGGCGCTGGCGACCGCACGCTGATGCTGGTTCGCGAAATGGACGGCTCGCTCCCGAGAGCCTCGAGGCCTCCCACATGAATGCACAACCGGCAGCACAGATTCCCGGCGTCTATCATCGCAAGATCGGCGATATCGTCGTCACCACCATCAGCGACGGATATCTCGACGGTACCCTCGACGTGATGCGCAACGTCGATCTCAACAAGGCGCGCCAGATCCTTACCGACGCGTTCCGGCCTGCGCGGCGAACCAGCGTCAACACCTTCCTGATCCATTCGAAGGGACGCATCGCCATCGTCGACACCGGATCAGGCAATTATATGCAGCCCACGGCCGGATTCGTTCAGCGCAACCTCGCATTGGCCGGCATCGATCCGAAATCGATCGATACGGTGCTGCTGACCCACATGCATCCGGATCATTCCGCCGGACTGGTCGACATGTCCAACGGGCAATTGCTGTTTCCGAACGCCGAACTGCTCATGCATGAAAACGAACCGGCGCACTGGTTCGACGATGGCGAGATGGCCAAGGTCGACGAACGGTCGGCCAAGCTGTTCTTCCTGGCCGGCCGTGAACAGGTCGCGCCCTACAAGAGCCGGATGCGGCTGTTCAAGAGCGGCGAGGTATTTCCCGGGGTTACCGCCGTGCCGAGTTATGGCCACACGCCCGGTCACACCGCCTATCTCGTCGAGTTCAGGCAACGAACAGTTGATGATCTGGGGCGACACGGTGCACGTGCCGGAGGTGCAGACGGCGTTTCCCGAAGCTGGCATGGCCTTCGACACCGATCTCGCTGCAGCCGCCGCCGCGCGAAAGCGGATGTTCGACCGCGTCTCCACCGACGGCATTCTCATTGCCGGGATGCACCTGCACTTCCCGGCATTCTCGCGGCTGGCGCGTCGCAGCAACGCCTACGCACTCTATCCGGAAGCCTGGGTCCACGCATTGTGAGCATGCGCCTGAGATAGCCGTGATAGCCGTCCGACAAAGTGCCAGGCCGCGTCGTCGAGCTTCCAACTATCTTGAGGCTGGCCGAGTCACCTGCGGAATAGTCCGCCCACCGCGCTCCCTACGCCGCGCACCGCGCCGCCGATCGCGCCGATTGGACCGCCGACACCACGCGAATAGCGAGCACGGCCTCCAGCGCGACGACGGTCCCCACGGTCAGATTTGGCAGCCTCCTTCGCGGCATCCGTCAGCACCTTGTGCTGGGCGGCGTTGAGGAAGCCAGTCGTGGGGTAGCCGTACTCCTCCTGCCAGCGCGCGATGGCCGCGCGAGTTGATTCATCGAACTTCCCGTTGACCTTCGTGTCGAACCCGAGCCTGTTTAACCGGCGTTGCACGTCACGACGCTTTGCCTTGGTGAGGCTGATCTGTTCCTCCGTCTCCTGGGTCGCTTCGTCGGTAGCGATCGCGGTATCGGCGGGTGCCGACGTTTCGCGGGGTGTGCTGCTCAGACCAGCCCTGGCAAAGTGCGCGCTGTCGATGATCGCCAGGATGGACAATGCCAGGATCAAGGCACGCATGGCCTTTCCTTCGCCCCCCGTCTGCTGATGATGCGGTCTAAAAGATAAGGATACATTGCGCCACCCCGAGCTATCAACATCCGGCGGCCCACTCCGCTTCGACTTGGGGGTAACTGTTGTCTATGGCAGACGGTTCCCCAGCCTCGCGCCAATTGTGACGCCGCATTGCACGCGGGGCATGTGATTGGCGCACCACCTTTGGGCCTTGCCTTATGCCAGTTTGCGGACGCGATGTCCGCTACTGCGGCTTACCTGACGTCAGCCAATAGCTCTCGGGATTTTCGCCACCCCAAGCGGACCCGTGCGCGCGACCAAGTGCTGGGATGAGGTCATGGCTTTTCTCTTTTCTGGCCGATCTGAACGAGTGGCAATATCCGCTTTTGGCCTCTACTCGGACTTCGAGTCAGGTATGTTATTGCGCCGCGATCAACCGCGCAGAGCCGACCTAATACGCACACCCTAAACTGCGGCGCCGGTTTGTGCGTACTAGCCGCCCAGCGCACGCAATCGCGCCAGCGCATCACCCGCCAGCGTACGGGTCAGTTCCGCCGCTGCCACCTCGCGGCCCATGCGTACCGCCTGCCCCGCCCAAAGATTGGTGAAGTCGACCTTGCCGAGCTTTTCGGCGGCTGCCTTCAGCGGCCCGAGCGCGGTGGCGGCGTGCGGAAACGCCGGCGCGTCGGGTGAGATTGGACCAACCTCGCGCATGACACGGTTGGCGACGCCGCGCGCAGGCCGCCCGGTCATGACATTGGTGATGACGGTGGAATTGTCATGCGCCTGCGCCAGCGCCGTGCGCGCCGACGCAATTACCTTGGATTCCGGGCAGCGCAGATAAGCGCTGCCGATCTGCACGCCGGCGGCACCGAGCGCAAATGCCGCGGCGATGCCGCGCCCGTCGGCGATGCCGCCGGCTGCGATCACCGGCACCTTCACCGCATCGACCACCTGCGGCACCAGCGCGAAGGTACCGGGCTGCTGGGCGATATTGTCGGTCAGGAACATGCCGCGATGGCCGCCCGCCTCGGCACCTTGCGCGATGATGACGTCGGCGCCGTGCTCCTCGAGCCAGATCGCTTCCCTTACGATCGTTGCCGACGACATCACGATCGCGCCTGCCGCCTTGACGCGCCTGACCAGCGCCTGATGCGGCAGGCCGAAATGGAAGCTCACCACTTCCGGCTTCAATTCCTCGACCAGCGCGCACATCGCCTCATCGAACGGCGCACGGTTGGCGGCGTTGACGGGTGCAGCGGGATCGAGGCCGAATTCCCCGTAGTAGGCGCCGAGCCGTTTCTTCCAGCCCGCTTCACGGGCGGGATCGGCATCGACCGGCTGGTGGCAGAAGAAATTCATGTTGACCGGCGCCGAGACGCGTTGGCGGATGATATTGACCTGCTCGCGCGCCTTCTCGGCCGAGATCATCGCGCATGGCAGCGACCCGAGCGCTCCGCCCTGCGCCGCCGCGATCACCAGATCGGCGTCCATGATGCCGGCCATCGGCGCCAGCACGATCGGAAATTCGGTCTTGAAGAGGTCGATGATCCGGCGGTCTGGCCACATGGTTGTGCTCGCTTGAATGAATGAAGTTTTCCTGGATCAGGCGGCGACGGAGTTGCGGCGTCCGCCCAGGATCTGCTCGGCCTCGGTGACGATCCTGTCAACGATCTCCGCCGCCGGCGGGATATCATGGATCAGGCCGACTGCTTCGCCGGCAATGACGGCGGCGACGTCGAAATTTCCCGCCGCCTTTGCCGCAGCATAGTCGGCTGCCACAGCTTTGACATTCTGCATCAGTTCGACCTCGCGTCCGATCCAGCGGCGCGCATGATCGTTGATCAGGCAGCGGCCGGTGAACGGCGCCGGCCAGACATTGTTGCGCGAGAGATCGAAGATGATGCCGCGCACGCTGTTGCCGCTGGTTGCGGCGCAGATGCGCTTCTTCGCCTCGTCGGCGCCGTCGGCTTCCACACTGGCATAAAAGCGCGTCCCGAGCAGCACGCCGGCCGCGCCCAGCATCATCATCGCCGCCAGCCCGCGCCCGTCGCCGATGCCGCCCGCGGCCGCAACTGGCACCCGCCCGGCCGCGAGATCGACGATCGCCGGCACGATGTCGATGGTCGTGCGCGATGCGCCGTGACCGCCGGCTTCCGTTCCCTGCGCGACCAGAATGTCCGCCCCCGCATCCAGCGCCTGCCGCGCCATGTCCTCGGTCTGGACCTGACAGATCAGCAACGCGCCTGCGGCCTTGATGCGCGGCGCGAACGGTGCCGGATCGCCGAACGAGAGCATGATCGCGCGCGGATTGGATTCGAGCGCGATGTCCAGCAGTGCCGGTTGCTTCGCAAGGCTCCAGGTGATGAAGCCGATCCCGAAGGGATCGGGCACATCGGCGAGTTTCGCCGTTTCCTGCTCCAGCCAGGTGCGATCGCCGTAGCCGCCACCGAGAATGCCGAACCCGCCTGAAGCGCTGACCGCAGATGTCAGGCGCGCCCCAGCAACGACATCCATCGGCGCAAGCAGGATCGGGTGACGAATGCCTAGCCGGGCGGTCAGCGACGTTGATATCGACATGTCCATTCCTTTCGGTCTCGACAGCGACATTACGCCGAACTATCATTCTTCAAAAATGAATACTAGTGAACTCTGGCATCTCAAAAATGAAACGGAACTCGCCATGGAATTGAGCGATCTCCTGACCTTTTCGACGGTCGCGCGGCTCGGCGGCATCACGCGCGCGGCCGACGAGCTCAACACCGTGCAGTCCAACGTCACGCAGCGGGTGAAGGCGCTCGAGGCCGAGATCGGGACCGCGCTGTTCGAACGTCACAGCCGCGGCATGACGTTGACCGGCGCCGGCCGTCGCCTGCTGCCCTACGCGGAACGGATGGCCGCCCTGGCGCGCGAAGCCGCGCTGGCCGCGCGCGACGATGGCGAACCGAAGGGACCGCTTTCGATCGGATCGATGGAGACGACTGCCGCCGTGCGGCTGCCCTCGCTGCTTGCCGACTTCCATCGCCGCTTCCCGGCGGTGCGGTTGAGCCTGCGGACGTCAACGACAGCCGATTTGGTCGCCGGTGTGCTCAACGGCAGCTTCGACGGCGCGTTCGTGGCCGGTCCAATCGAGCATGCCGAACTGGATGCGACGGTCGCATTCCGGGAAGAACTGGTGCTCGTCTCGGCGCGGCGCTGGTCGAGCCTCGCCGCGTTGCGTGCGGGTACGCCGGAATCCGGACCGACCGCGCTGGTGTTCCGCACCGGCTGCACCTACCGCCAGCGGCTCGAGCAGGTGTTTTCGGAATTCGGCTGGCCGTCCTCGGCGCGATTCGAACTCGGCACGCTCGACGGCATGATCGGCTGTGTCGCCGCCGACATGGGTGTGACGCTGCTGCCGCGCGCCGTCGTCGGGCGGAACGAGACCGTGAGCATCCACGCGCTGACGCCGGCGCAGTCCGCGGTCGAAACGCTGTTCATCACCCGCCGCAGCGCCCATCGATACAGCGCCTTGCAGGGCTTCGCTGCCTGCCTGGGCGGCTCCGGCGAGGTTATTGCCGCCTGATGATCCAGCGTCGCGCTGCGACGCCGGCCCAGATCGCCTCAACCAGCCCGAATGGCCACGCCCCTTGCAGGAATCCGTAGGCCGAGCCGAGCGCGCACGCGCACGCGAAAATGAGGATGTACCAATGGCTGCGATCCTCCAGCGCGTAAGCCACCAACATCGCGGTCACCGCAAACAGGCCGAACAGGCTTAGCGCATCCATCGCGTCCTCTTATTATCTCCGGTTCGTTCCGCCACGCGAAACGCTCCGCCATATTCTTGTAACAATGCAATTTGCACGGCGCATTTCGCGCTGCGGCGTTCGATCGCAACGTGCGCGTCGAACTCAAAAATTTCTGGCCGCCGCAAACTACTCCGTTAGTATGAGCCGCTAACTACCAAAAATCATAACGTCACATTCGGGAGGGACTGCAATGCGCCTTGCGTTCGTATTGAGCTGTTCTGTTGCCTTGTTGGTTACGGTCGGAACGGCAAGCGCTCAAGACTGGACCAAATCGAAATGGGGACCGAATGACGAGATCGGTGCCGCCAACTACATGACGCCCGAACTGGTCTTGAAGGCCGCAGGGCTGATCAAGACCGGCAAGACCTATGCTCTCGGCATTCCCGTCGATACCACGACCCCCGCCTATCCGCCGCGGGCTTTCAAGATCACCGTCGTACAGCCCGGTCAGGCCGGCAGCCCGGGCCTCGGACCGAGCAAGACCACCTACAATGACGACATCATCGAGGGCTGGGTCGGCGTCGGCAGCCAGCTCGACGGTCTCGGCCATATCGGCGTCGAGCACGTCTACTACAATGGCAACAAGATCCTTGATTTCGGCGATCCCACCGGGCTGAAGAAGCTCGGCGTCGAAAAAATCCCGCCGATGGTGACGCGCGGCGTGCTGCTCGACATGGCCGCGCATTACGGCACCGACGTCGTCAAGGAAGGCACAGCCTTCAACACAAAGGAGATCGAGGAAGTCGCGAAGAAACAAGGTGTCGAAATCCGCCAGGGCGATGTCGTGCTGTTCCACACCGGCTGGCTCAGCCTGATCGGCAAGGATGACAAGCGCTTCGGGGCCGGCGAACCCGGGCTCGGCGTCGAAGGCGCCAAGTATCTCACCGGCAAGGGCGTGGTTGCGATTGGCGCCGATACCTGGGGCCTCGAAGCGGTGCCGTTCGAGACCAAGAACATCTTCGAGGTGCACCAGATCCTGTTGCCGATGAACGGGACCTACATCCTCGAGAACATGAATACGGCCGACCTCGCCAGGGACAAGGCCTATGAATTCATGTTCGTGCTCGGCCAGCCGCGCTTCAAGGGCGGCGTACAGAGCATGATCAACCCGGTCGCGATCCGGTAACACCGCAACGCACATGGCGTGGCGTTCTCGCATGGACGCCACGCCGTGACAGGCTTTGCCTGTGCGACGCGGCGCGTGTTAAGCGGGATCATGCCCGCACCCATCCTCCCGCTGATCGAAGCCGTCACGCACTGGCCCGAACGCGGCGCCCTCGTCGGCCTCGATCTCGGCACCAAGACCATCGGCGTTGCCGTATCCGATCCGGACCGCAGGCTCGCCACCGGTGTCGAGACCATCAAGCGCAAGGCCTTCAAGGCCGACGCCGCGCGGCTGCTGGCAATAGCGGGCGCGCGCAACGCCGCGGGCTTCGTGCTCGGCCTGCCTATCAACATGGACGGCAGCGAAGGGCCGCGCGCGCAATCGACCCGCGCCTTTGCCCGCAATCTTGCCAGCCTCACCCCCCTCGCCATCGGCTTGTGGGACGAGCGGCTCTCGACCGCGGCGGTCGAGCGCGAGCTGATCGGGATGGATGTCAGCCGTGCCCGCCGCGCCGAAGTCATCGATGAGCACGCGGCCATCTTCATCCTGCAGGGCGCGCTGGACCGGCTCATGAAGCTGCGCGGAGACGCCTAGGGATGGCGGTGGTCATCGCGGCGCTGCTGCCGGTATTCCTGCTGATCGTGCTCGGCTTCATCCTGAAACGGACCCTGATCCGGCCCGAGACGCAGTGGCACGGGCTGGAACGGTTGACCTATTACGTGCTGTTTCCGGTCCTGCTGGTGCAGTCGCTGGTCAAGGCCGACCTCAGCAAGGTGCCGGTTGCCGGCGTCGGCGGCGCGTTGCTGCTGTCGGTGCTGCTGATGTCGCTGTTGTGCCTCGCACTGCGGCCTCTGCTCGCGCGCTTCGCCGTCGACGGCCCTGCCTTCACGTCGATCTTCCAGGGCGCGACCCGCTGGCAGACCTATGTGGCGCTCGCCGTCTCCGGAAACCTGTTCGGCGACCTCGGACTGGCGCTGGCTTCGGTCGCGATGGTCGCCATCATCCCGCTGGTCAACGTATTCAGCGTCAGCGTGCTCGCGCATTACGCGGCGCCGGAGAAGCGGCCGATCGGCGCCATTGTCATGACCGTGGCGCGCAATCCGCTGATCTGGGCCTGCGCAATCGGGCTCGCGCTCAACGTCGCGCAGGTCCCGCTTCCCAAACTCTGGCACGAGGTGGCGGATGCGCTCGGCCGTTCCTCCCTCGCCATCGGCCTGCTGGTGACCGGCGCCGGTCTTCACCTCGAAGGCATGTTCCGACCGAGCCTGGCCGCATCGGTCGCGGTGGTCCTGAAACTGGTGCTGATGCCCGTGATCGCCGTCGCACTGGCGCTGTGGTTCGGACTGTCAGGCTCGAACCTTGCCATCGTCACGGCCTGCGCCGCGGTGCCGTCCTCGTCCTCCGCCTACGTGCTGGCGCGGCAGATGGGCGGCGACGCGCCGCTGCTGGCGCAGATCATCACGCTGCAGACCATCTTCGCGGCGGTGACGATGCCGGTCGCGATCGCGATGGCTGCGATGTGCTAGCTGGAGCCGGCCAGCCAGAACGTCTGGATCGTCGCCGCCAGATTGTTGATGCCGTGCAGGACGATCGTGAGCCAGGTCGAGCCGGTGCGGTAACGCAGATAGCCCAGCAGCACGCCGATCGAAAACACCTCGCCGAAGAAGAACCAGTCGTACTGCAGGTGCAGCGAGGTCCATGCCAGCGACGACAGGAAAATGGCGCCGGCAACGCCGAGCCGCGATTCCGACCAGCCGCGGTAGAGGAACCCGCGCGCAAAGATTTCCTCCCACATCGGTGCCGCGACACAGAACGCGAGCGCCAGCAGCCACAGCGCGCCGTCGGCCTGGGCCGATTTCAGCACCTCGCCCATGAAGCCCGGCGTCACCTCGCGTCCGAGCGCCCGCGACAGCAGGTCCCAGCAGCCGACCAGCACGGCGAGCGCCGCAAGCCCCGTGAAGAAGTTGCGCCAGGAGGTCCAGCGCAAGGCCAGATAATCGGCGAACGGTATCCGTGTCGGACGGATCGCGATCCACGTCGCCAGCAGCACCGCCGGCAATCCCAGGATCACCGAGAGCGAGATCGTCAGGCCGCCGCCGATGACGCGGATCGCCTCGGCCATGTCGAACGAAGACCCCTGCTTCAGCACGAAATAGACGATGACCGCGACCTGCCCGAGGAACATCCCGACAAAGATGAACAGGCCCCACAGCGTGGTGCCCCAGAATTTCCAGACACGCGGCGGCGGTCGCTGATCGGGAATTGCCGGTGGGGCGGCGGCCGTTGCGGACGTGAGGGAATCCATCAATCAACTTTCTCGTCATGTCCTGAGACAAAAGACGTGCATGGCCGGACCAGGCCCGGCCATGACGGATCAGGCTAACTCACGGCAGCGCGCGCTCCAACAAGGCCCTGATATCTTCGCTCGCAAGATCGACTGCGCCGTACATGCCGCCGTGATTCCCGGCAAGCCGCGTGGCGGCGAACAGTTCTGCATGCCGTGGCGACACCTGATTGAGAGCAGCGACCGCAGCCAGCAGCGCCAGCTTTTCGACTGCCAATCGCGCCACCCGCTCGCCATCGGGCCGGCGGAAGGCCTTGCTGATGAAGGTGACAGTCTCTGCGGCGCCGGAAAGGCCCCGCGTTTCTCCGGCGAGATCGCGCAGCACGGCCAGCGCCGCGTCAGCCTCGCGCGCCAGCGCGCGGAGTACGTCGAGGCACATCACATTGCCGGAACCTTCCCAGATCGCGTTGACCGGCGACTCCCGGTAGTGACGTGCGAGAATTCCTTCCTCGACATAGCCGTTGCCGCCGAGGCACTCCATCGCCTCGTAGAGAAAGCCCGGCGCGCTCTTGCACACCCAGTATTTGATCGCGGGCGTCAGCAGCCGCATATAGGCGGCCTCCTGCGCATCGTCAGGCGCGCGATCGAATGCCCGGCACAGCCGCATCACAAGCGCAACGGAAGCCTCGACATGCAGCGCCATGTCCGACAGCACCGCCTGCATCAGCGGCTGGTCGGCGAGATGCCGCTGGAACACGCTGCGATGCCGGGCGTGATGCAGCGCATGGGCCAGTCCCGAACGCATCAATCCCGCGGACGCGATCGCGCAATCCTGCCGCGTCAGTTGCACCATCTGGATGATGGTGCGGATGCCCTTGCCCTCGGCGCCGACCAGTTCGGCATAGGCGCCGTGAAATTCGACCTCGGAGGACGCGTTGGAGCGGTTGCCGAGCTTGTCCTTGAGCCGCTGGAACCGGATCGTGTTGATCGACCCGTCGGGGGCAAAGCGCGGCATCAGGAAGCAACTCAATCCCTCCTTCGCCTGCGCCAGCACCAGAAAGGCATCGCACATCGGCGCCGACATGAACCATTTGTGCCCGGTGATGCGGTAGCCGTCGCCGTCATTCTCCGCCCACGTCATGTTGGAGCGCACGTCGGTGCCGCCCTGCTTTTCGGTCATGCCCATGCCGAGCGTCATGCCACGCTTGGTCCACCAGGGCGCGAACGCTGGATCGTAAGCCCGCGTGCCCAGCACCGGCATGACCTTCGCCAGCAGATCCGGTTGTTCGGCGAGCGCCGCCACCGAGGCCCGCGTCATGGTGATCGGACACAGATGTCCGGTCTCGACCTGCGAAGCCATGTAGAATTTCGCTGCGCGGATCACCTCGGACGCCCCGCCCGCCGGCGCACCCCCGGCGGTCCAGGTCGAGTTGTGCACGCCGGCATGCGCGCTGTGCGCCATCAGTTCATGATAGGCCGGATGAAACTCGACCTCGTCGCGGCGGTTGCCGCGAGAATCGAAGCTGCGCAGCTTGGGCGTGTTCTCGTTGGCGATGCGGCCCCGCTCCGCCATCGCCGCCGAACCCCAGCGCTTGCCGAAGTCCGACAACTCACCTTCCGCGGAGCCACCACCGTTGGCGGCAATCGCGTCGACCAGCGGCCGATCCACCGCGTACAGGTCGACATCCCAGAACGGCGGCGACTGGTTGAAAACCTCGTGGGTCGCGAACGGTGTCTGGTTCATGGCGGGTCCTGCGGAAACGGAATCAATTGCGGCGCTGGATCGGGAAATCATAGGCCGACCGGCCCGTGCCCGGCAGCGAAAAGTGCCACCACTCCTTCGAATAGTTTACAAATCCTCGCCGTGCCATCACCAGAACCAACTTCTCGCGCCAGCGGCGCTGCGCCGCCGTGATGGATTTCGCCGCCGTATGGGCCTTGGCGTCGGCGCAGTCGTAGCCGGTGCCCATGTCGACGCTGCCTTCCGGCGCACGCAGGTTCACGCTGGCGGTGCAGTCGCCATATTCCTTTCTGGGGTCGAAGCTGCCCGAATTGTCGGCCTTCAAATCGACCAGAGTGAGATCGAGCGCAGCGCCTGTGGAGTGGCCGGATCGCTCCGCGATATAGCCGAGGCGAAACAGGTCGGCCTTGCTGAATGCCGGATTGTAGCGCTTCTGCGCCGGCGTCTCGCGGCCGTCGCGCGACCAAGCCACCATGTCGGCGACCGCGCGCGTCGGCCGGTAGCAGTCGAACATCTTCAGCGACAGGCCCTGCAGTGCGAGTTCTTCCTGAACGCTCTTGAGCAGCGCGCCGACCTCACGCTTCACCACGCATTCGGCGGCCTCGTAGCCCCGCAGCGGCCGCCCGACGAAATTGTTCGCTCCAGCGTAGCGAATGTCCTGGATGATGGTGGGATCGACATCGCGCAGATAGACGAAACCGGCAGGCATCTTTTGCGCCTGGGCCGCAACATTCGTCAGGCTGCCGGCCATGCAGATCGCGACCAGAACGGCAATTGCGCGGATCACTGCGCCGGCTCCGAATTCACCACCAGCTTCGTGATCGCGGTGTCCGTGTATTTGTTGCCGGCCCAGACATCGTCGATGATGAACTTGACCCAGTAGGCTTTGACCGGTCTGGGCAGCGTCAGGGATTCCGACCCGCTTCGATCCTGAAGCATCAGCGTCTGGGTCTCGCCTTGCGAGAACACCGCCCGCAACTGCCGCACGCGGTTGTTCTTTCCGAAGATCTCGTTGCTCTTCTGGTAGCCGTTGCGCACGACGATCGAACGCACGGTGCGCATCCCCTCGAATTCGACTGTGATCCACTCTCCGACGCCGTTGCCTTGCTGACCCTCCACCCATGCGCTGCTGGCCGGCCCCTTGAACAGGTTTTCCGGGCCGTAGGAATTGCCGAACTGCGGCCTCAGCACCGAGCTGACACAATAAATCTCGTAGCCGTTGCGCGCACAGCTTTCGCCCGGCGCGGACGGACGCTGCGATCGCACCGCAGTCCGCTCGGCTACTGGTGGAATTGTCGGCGGAGAGACCGACATGGCGGCCAGCTCCGGCGGCCGACTGCCTGTCGATAGCCCTGCAAGATAGATGCGGCCGCCAAGTGTCTGGTCATAGTAAGCCGGCGTCTGCTCATGCGGCGCCGGCTGGCCGCGATCGTCGGTCGCTTTCAGCGCCAGTTCGGCGACGCGTTCGCGCACTTCGACGGCGAGATCGCCGAGGTGCAGTTCGGGCCGCTTCACCTGCTCGGCGAAAATTCGCGTGAAGACCGAATTGTGGGCGGAGTCGTTGCCGCCGAGCCGGTCCAGCGCGGTCTGACCGATGCCGGCGGAATACAGCGTGAAGATACCGCGCGCGGGCCTGGCGTCGGCCAGCCCACGCGTGTTGCCGATGGAGCGTCCGGCGGCGCGCGGAAACGGATTGTCGCGACAGGCGTCGATCACGAGCAGCGCCACGCGCACCGACCGTGCCTGCAGTTCCGCAATCAGATCGGGCTCGGCGAGCGAGGCGCCGCGAACGCGTGCCTCTGCGCCCTCGGTGACGGCCGGCACGTCGCTCGGGATCAGGTAGTTGACGCCACCGATCGCTACGCCATGCCCGGCGAAGAACAGCGCCGCCGTATCGCCGGGCTGCAGGCGCGCGGTGAATTCGGCCAGTTTGTCGATCATCGCCTGACGGCCGAGATTGGTGCCGACGATGACCTCGAAGCCGAGCGCGCGCAGCGTGTCCGCGATCGTGGTGGCGTCGTTGGCCGCCTTCCTGAGCTGGCGGTCAGCGGGCAGGTTTGGATAGAGGTCGTTGCCGATCGCAAGCGCGATGCGCTTCTCGGCCGTTGCCGGCGCTGCCGCGAGGGCGATGCCTGCGAGACACAGGACGCCGGTCATCACCGTCCGCCACCCGATCCGGATGAATTGAATGAAATGCCGCACGTCGTCCATGGCCTGATGCATCATGCACCGATCCGGCCATCCTAATGGAAACCGCCGCCGCGGAACACCGCCCGGCGCCGTTTACCCTGTCGCGGAAGCCCTAGTGGATAAGTCCGCCAGGGGGATTTGAAGCTTGCCCTGCCCGGCATCTCTGCCTATAGCTCTGGCTTTAATGACCCCTGCATCGAAATCGACCTTCGTCCTCGGGCACCGGCATCTGCTGGGAATCGAGGGACTTTCCGCTGCCGACATTACCGGCCTGCTCGACCTTTCCGAGGAATATGTCGAGCTCAACCGCCAGGTGGACAAGAAGCGCACCAGCTTGCGCGGTCGCACCCAGGTGAACCTGTTTTTCGAGGCTTCGACCCGCACCCAATCCTCGTTCGAACTGGCGGGAAAACGGCTTGGCGCCGACGTCATGAACATGTCGGTGTCCTCGTCCTCGATCCGCAAGGGCGAGACGCTGATGGACACGGCGGTCACGCTCAACGCCATGCATCCCGATATCCTGGTGGTGCGGCACCACGCCTCCGGCGCGGTGGAACTTTTGGCCCGCAAGGTTGACGGTTCCGTGATCAATGCCGGCGACGGCAGCCATGAACACCCGACCCAGGCGCTGCTGGACGCGCTGACCATCCGCCGCAACAAGGGCCGGCTGGAAGGGCTCGTCATCGCGATCTGCGGCGACGTGATGCATTCCCGGGTGGCGCGCTCCAACATCCTGCTGCTCAACACCATGGGCGCTCGCGTCCGCGTGGTAGCCCCCTCAACGCTACTGCCGCGCGGCATCGAGCGGATGGGCGTCGAGGTCGCGCGCGACATGCGCGAGGGGTTGAACGGCGCCGACATCGTGATGATGCTGCGGCTGCAGCGCGAGCGTATGAACGGCTCCTTCGTGCCGTCGACGGGCGAGTATTTTCACTATTTCGGGCTCGACCAGAAGAAGCTCGCCTACGCCAAGCCGGACGCGCTGGTGATGCATCCGGGACCGATGAACCGCGGCGTGGAAATCGACTCGATCGTGGCGGACGGCGCGCAGTCGCTGATCCGTGAACAGGTAGAAATGGGAGTGGCGGTGCGGATGGCGGTGCTCGAAGCGCTCGCCCGCAACCTGCCGAACGCGTAAATCATGCTGACTGACCGACGCCCTATCCTGCTCGCCAATGCCCGCGTCGTCGATCCCAGCAGGGATTTCGACGGCCCCGGCGACGTGCTGATCGCCGACGGCATGATCCGTGACAGCAAGCGCGGCATCGGCGCGGCCGGCGTCCCCGAAGGTACCGACATCATCAATTGCGCCGGCAAGATCGTAGCCCCCGGGCTGATCGACATGCGCGCTTTTGTCGGCGAGCCCGGCGCCAGCCACCGCGAGACCTTTGCCTCCGCGAGCCAGGCTGCCGCGGCCGGCGGCATCACCACCATCATCTGCCAGCCGGATACGTCGCCCGTCATCGACAATTCGGCGACGGTGGATTTCGTGCTGCGCCGCGCCCGCGATACCGCGATCGTCAACATCCACCCGATGGCGGCGCTGACCAAGGGCATGCGCGGCGACGAGATGACCGAGATCGGGCTGTTGAAGGCGGCCGGCGCGGTTGCCTTCACCGATGGCGACCGTAGCGTCACCAACGCCCAGGTGATGCGCCGGGCGCTGACCTACGCCCGCGACTTCGATGCGCTGATCGTGCACCACACCGAGGACCCCGACCTGGTCGGCGAAGGCGTCATGAACGAGGGCGAGTTCGCGACGCGACTCGGCCTGGTCGGCATTCCCAACGCCGCCGAAGCCGTGATGCTGGAGCGCGACATGCGCCTCGTCGCGCTGACCGGCGGGCGCTACCATGCGGCCTCGCTCTCCTCGATCGAGTTCGCTGGAAATCCTCAAGCGCGCGCGCGACGCCGGCCTCGACGTCAGCGCCTCGGTGTCGATCAACCACGTTACGCTGAACGAAAACGACATCGGCCCCTATCGCACCTTCCTGAAACTCTCGCCGCCGCTACGCACCGAGGAGGATCGTCTTGCGCTGGTCGCGGCCGTGGCCTCCGGCCTGATCGACGTGGTGATGTCCGATCACAATCCGCAGGACGTCGAGGTCAAGCGGCTGCCGTTCGCGGAAGCGGCCGCCGGCGCGGTCGGATTGCAGACCATGCTGCCGGCAGCGTTGCGCCTGATCCACAATGGCGAGATGGATTTCAAGACGCTGATCCGCGCAATGTCGACCCGGCCTGCGGAACTGCTCGGCCTGCCCGGCGGTTCGCTGCGCGCGGGATCGCCGGCCGACGTGATCGTGATCGACGCCGATACGCCCTGGGTGCTCGATCCGGCCGATCTCAAATCGCAGTGCAAGAACACCCCGTTCGACGAAGCCCGCTTTTCGGGGCGCGTCGTGCGTACTATCGTGGGCGGGCGTACGGTCTATGAGCACGTCTAGTTCGTGCCGGGGCCGTACCGGGAACAACGACCATGTCTGAAGCATTCCTCGTCGTCGCCTTTCTGATCGGCTATCTGCTCGGCTCGATCCCGTTCGGGATGGTCCTGACCAAACTCGCCGGCACCCAGGATCTGCGCTCGGTCGGCTCCGGCAATATCGGCGCCACCAACGTGCTGCGCACCGGCCGCAAGGGCCTTGCGGCTGCGACGCTGATCGGAGACGCCCTCAAGGGCACGGTCGCGGTCATCATTGCCGGCTATTTCGGCGGCCCCAATGCGGCGATGGTGGCGGGGCTCGGCGCCTTTCTCGGACACCTCTATCCGGTGTGGCTGAAGTTCAACGGCGGCAAGGGCGTCGCCACCTATATCGGCGTGCTGATCGGCCTGTTCTGGCCGGCCGCCGTGCTGTTCTGCGTGGTGTGGCTCGCGACCGCCTTCACCACGCGCTATTCATCGCTCTCGGCGCTGGGCGCCGCCTTCGTCACACCGCTGTTCCTGTGGTGGTTAGGTCAGCCCGCGCTGGCGGCGCTGTTCGTCGTGCTGACGTTGCTGCTGTTCTACAAACACCGCGAAAACATCAAGCGGTTGCAGACCGGCACCGAAGGAAAGATCGGGGCGAAGTAGCCCTGCTCAAGTCAACGATCGATCACGCCGCTGCGTCCTCGCGCTTTGGGGGGCACGCGACAACTCTCAAAACAGGTTGATCACAATCTCAAGTTGGGCAAGGGTGCGGGCGCATGCACGACCGGACGCAACCTGCGCTTCAACTCACTGACGCCGAACGGATCGACCGCCTGCGGCTGATCCGCAGCGACAATGTCGGCCCGCGAACCTTCAAATCACTTCTCGATCATTTCGGAAACGCGCGCACGGCACTGGCGCGGCTGCCCGATCTGGCGCGTCGTGGCGGCGCGGCGCGTTCGGGGCGTATCTGCAGCGAGGAAGCAGCACAGGCTGAACTCGCCGCAGGCAAAAGGATCGGCGTCTCGCTGGTGGCGCCCGGCGAAGCCGCCTATCCGTCCCGGCTGGCGACACTCGACGATGCACCTCCGATGCTCGGCGTCCGCGGCCATCCCGGCGTACCGATGCGGCCGATGATTGCGATCGTCGGTTCGCGCAATGCGTCCGGCGCGGGCCTGAAATTCGCGGGCCAGTTGGCGCGCGATCTCGGCGATGCCGGGTTCGTCGTGATCTCGGGGCTGGCGCGCGGCATCGACCAGGCCGCGCATCGCGCCACGATCGAGAGCGGCACGGTGGCGGTGCTGGCCGGCGGCCACGACCGGATCTATCCGTCCGAGCACGAGAGTTTGCTGGCCGCATTGCTCGAACAGGGCGGCGCGATTTCCGAAATGCCGCTCGGCCACGTGCCGCGCGCCCGCGATTTTCCCCGCCGCAACCGCCTGATCTCGGGCGCTTCGCTCGGCGTCGTGGTGGTCGAAGCCGCACATCGCTCAGGCTCGCTGATCACGGCGCGGATGGCCGCCGAACAGGGCCGCGAAGTGTTTGCCGTACCGGGCTCGCCGCTCGATCCGCGCGCCGCCGGCGCCAACGACCTGATCAAGCAGGGCGCAACGCTGACTACGGATGCTTCCGATGTCATCAATGCGGTGGCGCCGATCATGGAGCGGCCCGTCATGCTCAGTGCAGGCGAACCCGATAGCGAGCCGATGGACTTCGAGGCCGGCGCGGACGACCGCGCCCGCATCACGGACTTGCTGGGACCGAGCCCCGTCAGCCTCGACGACCTGATCCGGATGTCGGGCGCCTCGCCCGCCACCGTGCGGACGGTGCTGCTCGAACTCGAATTGGCCGGACGGCTGGAGCGCCACGGCGGCGGCCTGGTGTCGCTGCTCTGATCAGGTCTTCTCGTTGCGCCCGTCGAAATTCGTCCGCGCGCCCTGGATCTCCGGCAGATGCTCGAACGCCCAATTGCCCAGCGCCTTCACCGGCTCGGCAAGCCCGCGGCCGAGATCGGTCAGTTCATAGTCGACCCGCGGCGGAATGGTTGGAAACACGGTGCGCGTCACCAGCCCGTCGCGCTCCAGACCCCGCAGCGTCAAGGTCAGCATCCGCTGCGAGATGCCGCCGATCATGCGCTTGAGCTCGTTGAAGCGCAGCGGTCCGTCGATCAGCATCATGATCACGAACACGCTCCATTTGTCCCCGACCCGCGCCAGCACCGAGGCGACTGCGCGGCAATTGCCGTCGGCGTGTGGGCCTGCCGACGAGGCAGGCACATTCTTGTGCTCGGGTGTCATCGCTGTGCTCGGGTGTCAAAAATGTGCGTTCTTGCGGGTTTTTGCCACGGTCACTCATATAGCGCCAGTTACAAACCTATACCAAAGGGTGACACCTACCATGAAACTCCTGCATCTCGATTCCAGCGTGCTGGGCCCCCACTCCGTCAGCCGCCAGGTTTCCGCCGCCATCGTCGAACGGCTCCGCGCATCCAGTCCGGGTCTTGAAATCACCTACCGGGACCTCACCGCGGCGCCGCTGGCGCATCTGTCCGGCTCGCATCTCGCTGCCGGCCAGGGCGTAACACCAGCGACTGGCCTGCAGGCCGATATCGACGCCGGGCAAACGGCGCTTGCGGAATTCCTGGAGTCGGACATCGTCGTGCTCGGCGCGCCCATGTACAACTTCACGATCCCGAGCCAGCTCAAGGCCTGGATCGACCGCATCCTGGTCGCAGGCAAGACGTTCAAATACGGCGCGCAAGGCGTTGAAGGGCTGGCTGGCAACAAACGTATCATCGTCGCGATCTCGCGCGGCGGCTTCTATGGCCCGGGGACGCCGGCGGCCGTCGGCGAGCATCTGGAAACCTATCTGCGCTGGGTATTCGGCTTCATCGGCATCCAGAATCCGGAGTTCATTTCCGCCGACGGCATCCAGGTTGGTCCGGAACATCGTGAAAAGGCCGTGGCCAGCGCGTTGAAAGCGGCCAGCGATCTGGACGCAGCGTAGCGGCAGCGAAAGCGGCTGCCGGCACCCTGCCCGCCAGCAGCCGTTCGGCTCTGATGCGCCGGGCTCTTATCCCCGATAGATCGGTGCGCCGCTCGGAGAAGCCGTGGCGCCGCCGTCGACGAACAATTCCTGACCCTGCACATGGGCTGAATCGTCGGATGCGAGAAACAGCACCGTCTTCGAGATGTGGTCGGGTTCGCCGATGCGGCCGAGCGGCGTCGACAGCGCGATCCGCTTCTCGAACGCCTTTTCGGCTTCCGGCGTGGCGATCGCAGCGCCCCAGATCGGTGTACGGATGGCGCCCGGCGCCACCACGTTGACGCGGATGCCGCGCGGCGACAATTCCGACGCCATGATCCGCGCCATTGCCCGCACCCCCGCCTTGGCCGCGCCATAGGCCGCATAGCCGGGAATGCCGAGCACCGAGATGACAGAACCATTGAGAATGATCGAGGCGTTGTCGTTCAGGTGCGGCAACGCCGATTGCACGGTGAAGAACACGCCGGTGAGGTTGGTGCTGATGATCTTCTCGAAGGCCTCGACGGTGGATGTGCCCAGCGGCGTTCCGCCGGCGATACCGGCATTGGCGAACACGATGTCGAACTTGCCGAACTTTCCGGCTCCCTTCCCGATCGCGGCCTCGGTCGCCGCAATGTCGGTCGCGTCAGCCGTGAGCGCGAGCGCGTTCGGCCCCAACTCCCGCGCGGCGGCATCCAGTGTCGCCTGATTTCGGCCTGTGATGACCACCTTGGCGCCTTCGGCCACGAACAGCTTTGCGGTCGCAAGACCGATTCCGCTGTTGCCGCCGGTGATCAACGCCGTCTTGTTCGCGAGCCTCATGGTCATCTCCAATAGTTGCATTATTAAACTAGATTGCCCATCTACGGCATCTAGTTTAATATTGCAACCACACAAAGCCGTGATCAACTTTATCGCGACGGAGGCCATGTCATGGTGAAGCGAACCAGCCTTGAACACGACACCTGCCCGATTGCGCGTTCGCTGGACGCGATCGGCGACTGGTGGTCGATGCTGATCATCCGCGAGGCGCTGTTGGGGACCACCCGCTTTGGCGAATTCCAGAAGCGGCTCGGGCTCGCTCGGAACATCCTCACCGTGCGCCTGCGCGCGCTGGTCGATCAGGGCATCCTGAAAACCGCCCCCGCCTCCGACGGTAGCGCCTACCAGGAGTATCTGCTGACGCCAAAGGGCCGCGGCGTATTCCCGATCCTGGTCGCGCTGCGGCAATGGAGCGAGGAATTCGACGAGCGGCCGGAAGAGATCGCCACCATCCTCGTCGACAAGGAAAAAGGCCGGCCGGTTCGCAAGCTCGAACTCCATTCGCAGGACGGGCGGCTATTGGCGGCCGGCGACACGGCGCTGAAGCCGCGATCCGCGAAGCCGGGCAAGCGAGGCTAGACTTTCATCGTCACGCACGAGCGCATGCCCGGCGTGCGCCCGAGTTCAGGAGAGCTTGTGCTTGCTGCGGGTCCGCAGCCGCTCCTCGGCCTCAAGCTGTGCCATACCAAGCAGATGGCTGAGCACCTCGAGCCGATGTCGCTCCGCCAGCTTGACCAGTTCGGCAACAGTTTCAGCGATGAAGGCCACGGCCTCGTCCGGCCCCCCCTCCCCACCCCGTTCTTCGGTTGGCGATCCCCGAGATTTGCCCGAAGCCGCACGCTTCCGACCGCCGCTAGCCTTGCTCAAAAAATTTCTATCCAATTGAACTTAATATAATGCCCAAAAATAACTCTTTTAGTTGCGCAACTCTAGGACGCATTTCGCGACTGCTTAGATACAAAGTCGCACCCCCCAGGTTACCGGTCGCGATCTGGCGATTTGACAGGGGCCGCCCCACCACCCATGTTCGGGTCCAATCGGCAGGCCGCGAGTCTCGCGGAACCCGCCTTTATCTTTTCCCGTAAGCCATTGGAATGACATGAATATCGTCATCGTGGAGTTGCCGGCGAAAGCCAAGACGATCAACAAATATCTGGGCGCCTCCTACGAGGTCCTGGCCTCGTTCGGCCATGTCCGCGACCTTCCCGCCAAGAACGGATCGGTCGATCCGGACGCCAATTTCCAGATGATCTGGGAGGTCGATCCCAAGGCGGCCGGCCGACTCAACGACATCGCCAAGGCCTTAAAGGGCGCCGACCGCCTGATCCTCGCAACCGACCCTGATCGCGAGGGTGAAGCAATCTCCTGGCACGTGCTGGAGGTGATGAAGGAAAAGCGCGCGCTCAAGGATCAGAAGATCGAGCGCGTGGTGTTCAACGCCATCACCAAGCAGGCGGTGACCGACGCGATGAAAGCGCCGCGCCAGATCGACGGCGCGCTGGTCGACGCCTATATGGCGCGTCGCGCGCTCGACTATCTGGTCGGCTTCACGCTCTCGCCGGTACTGTGGCGCAAACTGCCGGGCGCGCGCTCGGCCGGCCGCGTGCAGTCGGTCGCGCTGCGGCTGGTCTGCGACCGCGAACTCGAGATCGAAAAATTCGTTCCCCGCGAATACTGGTCGCTGGTCGCGACGCTAACGACGCCGCGCGGCGATACGTTCGAAGCACGCCTCGTCGGGGCCGATGGCAAGAAGATCCAGCGTCTCGACATCGGCTCGGGCGCCGAAGCCGAAGACCTCAAGAAGGCAATCGAGGCGGCGAACTTCACGGTCTCGACCGTGGAGGCCAAGCCGGCGCGCCGCAACCCGCAGGCGCCCTTCACCACCTCGACGTTGCAGCAGGAAGCCAGCCGCAAGCTCGGCTTCGCGCCCGCGCACACGATGCGGATCGCGCAGCGGCTCTATGAAGGCATCGACATCGGCGGCGAGACCACCGGCCTCATCACCTATATGCGAACCGACGGCGTGCAGATCGACGGCTCCGCGATCACGCAGGCGCGCAAGGTGATCGGCGAGGATTACGGCAACGCCTACGTGCCGGAGGCCCCGCGCCAGTACCAGACCAAGGCCAAGAACGCGCAGGAAGCGCATGAAGCGATCCGCCCGACCGACCTGTCGCGACGGCCGGCCGAGATGCGCCGGCGCCTCGATACCGATCAGGCCAGGCTCTACGAACTGATCTGGATCCGCACCATCGCCAGCCAGATGGAATTGGCCGAGCTCGAACGCACCACCGTGGACATCGCGGCGAAGGCCGGCGCCCGCATGCTGGAACTGCGCGCCTCCGGCCAGGTCGTAAAATTCGACGGCTTCCTCGCGCTCTATCAGGAAGGCAAGGACGACGAAGGCGACGACGAGGATTCCCGCCGCCTGCCCGCCATGAGCGCGGGCGAAGCGCTGAAGCGGCAGGATCTCGCCGTCACGCAACACTTCACCGAACCGCCGCCGCGCTTCTCGGAAGCGTCGCTGGTCAAGCGGATGGAAGAGCTCGGCATCGGCCGACCCTCGACCTACGCCTCGATCCTGCAGGTCCTGAAGGACCGCGGCTACGTCAAGCTCGAGAAGAAGCGGCTGCATGGCGAGGACAAGGGCCGCGTCGTGGTCGCGTTCCTGGAAAATTTCTTCGCCCGCTATGTCGAGTACGACTTCACCGCCGCGCTGGAAGAACAGCTCGACCGCGTCTCCAACAACGAGATTTCCTGGCAGCAGGTGCTCAAGGAGTTCTGGACCGGCTTCATCGGCGCGGTCAACGACATCAAGGATCTCCGCGTCTCCGAGGTGCTCGACGCGCTCGACAACATGCTGGGGCCGCACATCTATCCGCCGCGTGCGGACGGCGGCGACGTCAGGCAGTGCCCGACCTGCGGCACCGGCAAGCTCAATCTGAAGGCCGGAAAGTTCGGCGCTTTCGTCGGCTGCTCGAACTATCCGGAATGCCGCTACACCCGTCCGCTGGCCGCCGATTTCGGAAGCCAGCGCCGACCGCGTCCTCGGCAAGGACCCGAACACCGATCTCGACGTGACGGTGAAGGCCGGACGCTTCGGCCCCTATATCCAGCTCGGCGAGCAGAAGGATTATGCCGAGGGCGAAAAACCCCGACGCGCCGGCATCCCGAAGAACATGTCGCCCGGCGACATGGAACTGGAGCTGGCCTTGAAGCTGCTGTCGTTGCCACGCGAAATCGGCAAGCATCCGGAAACCGGCGAGCCGATCACCGCCGGCATTGGCCGCTTCGGCCCGTTCGTGCGTCACGAAAAGACCTATGCGAGCCTCGAGGCCGGCGACGAGGTGTTCGACATCGGCCTCAACCGCGCGGTGACGCTGATTGCGGAAAAGATCGCCAAGGGTCCGAGCGGCCGTCGCTTCGGCGCCGACCCGGGCAAGCCGCTCGGCGAGCATCCGAGCCTCGGCGGCGTCGCCGTCAAGAACGGCCGCTACGGCGCGTACGTGACAGCCGGCGGCGTCAACGCCACTATCCCGAGCGACAAGACGCCGGAGACGATCACGCTTGAGGAAGCGATCGCGCTGATCGACGAGCGCGCGGCCAAGGGTGGCGGCAAGCCGAAGCGCGGCGCCAAGAAAGCCGCGCCGAAGAAGGCCGCCGCCAAGACTTCCAAGGCCGACAATCCCGACGCCCCCAAGCCCGCCAAGAAGACGGCGGCGAAAAAAGCCGCGGCGAAGCCGAAATCGGAAGCGGTGAGCAAGGCGCGTGCGCCGGTCGCCTCCGCCGCCAAGACATCGGCGGCGAAACCCGCCGCAGCACCGAAAGCGCCCGCCAAGAAAAGTGCGGGCAAGGCCCGGGGATAAGTGACGAAAAAACACGACAATGGTTTTCCAGGCCGGGACGCCATCGTCGCCTTCATCCGCGCGAATCCGGGCAAGATCGGCACGCGCGAAATCGCGCGCGAGTTCGGCCTGAAGAATGCCGATCGCGTCGAACTGAAGCGCATCCTGCGCGAACTCGCCGACGACGGCACCGTCGCCAAACGCGGGCGCAAGATCCACGAGCCTGACACCCTGCCGCCCACCGTTGTCGCCGACATCACTGGCCGCGACACCGACGGTGAGTTGCTCGCCACGCCCACCGAATGGGACACCGAGGAAAGCGGCCCCGCGCCAAAAATCCGCATTCACGTTCCGCGCCGCCCGCAACCGGGCACCGCGGCCGGCGTCGGTGACCGCGCGCTGATGCGCATCGAGAAGCTGGATGAGGGCGGAGGCGCGCTCTATCGCGGCCGCGTCATCAAGGTGCTCGATCACGCCCGCACGCGATTACTTGGCATTTTCCGGAAAGCCCCCGGCGGCGGCGGGCGTCTTGTGCCCGTCGACAAGAAGCAGGCCGGTCGCGAACTGAACATTGCGCCCTCGGACACGGGCGGCGCTGAGGACGGCGACCTCGTCAGCGTCGATCTGGTACGCACGCGCGGCTACGGTCTCGCTTCCGGCAAGGTCAAGGAACGGCTCGGTTCGCTGTCGACCGAAAAAGCGGTCAGCCTGATCGCGATCCACGCCCACGAAATTCCGCAAGTCTTTTCGCCTTCGGCGGTGCGCGAAGCCGAGGAGGCACAGCCTGCGACGCTCAAAGGCCGCGAGGACTGGCGCGACGTTCCACTCGTCACGATCGATCCGCCCGACGCCAAGGATCATGACGACGCGGTTCATGCTGTCCCCGATTCCGATCCGAACAACCGAGGCGGCTACATCGTCCACGTCGCGATTGCCGACGTCGCCTTCTATGTGCGGCCGGGCTCGGCGCTCGACCGTGACGCACTGACGCGCGGCAACTCGGTGTATTTCCCGGACCGCGTCGTGCCGATGTTGCCGGAGCGCATCTCCAACGATCTGTGCTCGCTGGTGCCGGGCGAAGCGCGCGGCGCGCTGGCGGTGCGGATGGTGATCGGCCCTGATGGCCGCAAGCGGTCGCACAGCTTTCATCGCGTGCTGATGCGCTCGGCCGCCAAGCTGCATTACGCGCAGGCGCAGGCCGCCATCGACGGACGACCGGACGATACCACCGGCCCGCTGCTGGAGCCGATCCTCAAACCGCTCTACGCAGCCTATGCGCTGGTGAAGCTTGCACGCGACGAGCGCGATCCGCTCGATCTCGATCTGCCCGAGCGCAAGATCCTGCTCAAGGGTGACGGCACCGTCGATCGTGTCATCGTGCCCGAACGGCTCGACGCACACCGCCTGATCGAGGAGTTCATGATCCTCGCCAACGTTGCCGCCGCCGAAATGCTTGAAAAGAAGGCGCTGCCGCTTATCTACCGGGTGCATGACGAGCCGAGCCAGGAGAAGGTTCACAACCTCCAGGAATTCCTGAAGACGCTCGATCTTCCCTTCACGAAGGCTGGTGCGTTGCGCCCTTCCTTGTTCAACCGTGTGCTCGGCCAGGTTCGCGGCGAGGATTACGAACCGCTTGTCAACGAGGTGGTGCTGCGCTCGCAGGCGCAGGCGGAATATTCCGCCGAGAATTATGGCCATTTCGGCCTCAATCTGCGCCGCTACGCGCATTTCACTTCGCCAATCAGGCGATACGCAGACCTGATCGTACACCGCGCGCTGATCCGCGCCCTTGGCCTCGGCGAAGGCGCGTTGCCGGAGACCGAGACACTGGAGACCCTCAGCGAAGTCGCGGCGCAGATTTCCGTGACCGAACGCCGCGCCATGAAGGCGGAACGCGAGACCGCCGACCGCTTGATCGCGCATTTCCTCGCCGATCGCATCGGCGCAACGTTTCAAGGCCGAATTTCCGGCGTTACCCGCGCCGGGCTGTTCGTGAAGTTGTCCGATACCGGCGCCGACGGGCTGATTCCAATCCGCACGCTCGGCACCGAGTATTTCAACTATGACGAGACGCGCCACGCGCTCGTCGGCTCGCGCAGCGGTGCCATGCATCGGCTGGGTGACGTTGTCGACGTACGTCTGGTAGAAGCTGCACCAGTGGCCGGCGCGCTGCGGTTCGAATTGTTGTCGGAAGGCCAGGTCATTCCGCGCGGCAGAAAACGCGACGGCGCCAAAGCTTCGACAACGGCGTCGAAATCGCGTCCGGGCCGCAGCCCGCGTGACAAGGTTCGCAAGGCCCACAAGGGCAAGTCCGGTAACGCCAAGCCCGGCAAATCGAAGAAAGGCAAGTCATGGAAACGGTGAGCACCGCGACGACAGTCTGGACCCGGGATATCGTGCAGGCCGAGAAGCGCGATCTCTGGACCGCGATGAAGCGAGGCTTTCGCTGCCGCTGCCCGCGCTGCGGCGAAGGCAAGATGTTTCGCGCCTTCCTGAAGACCGCCAACAACTGCTCGGTCTGCGATCTGGATTTCACCCCGCATCGCGCCGACGATCTGCCGGCCTATCTGGTCATCGTCATCGTCGGCCACATCGTGGTACCGGCGGTGTTGTGGATCGAGACCAACTACTCGCCGGCCGTGTGGCTGCAACTGGCGATCTACCTGCCGCTGACATTCATTTCATCGTTGCTGCTGCTGCAGCCGGTCAAGGGCGCGGTGGTCGGATTCCAGTGGGCGTTGCGCATGCATGGCTTTGACGAGAATCCCCCTAGCGACATTCCGCCGGTCTAGCTAAACCGGAACGGCAAAAAGCAAACATGGGGATGGAATGACCGACGCTGCGCCCGCCGAAAAAGAAGAAAAAGAAGCCGATCATCATCCCTATTTCCGGCCCAAGGATGCGGCAACGCTGATCCTGATCGATCGCTCCGGCGCCAAGCCGAAGGTGCTGGTCGGGAAACGCCACGACAACGTCGTATTCATGCCGGGCAAGTATGTCTTTCCCGGCGGCCGCGTCGACAAGTCGGACAATCGCGTTCCGGTCGCGGCTCCGATATCCAGCGAGCTCGAAACCAATCTGCTCAAAGGCAGCCCGAAGATCGTGCCTTCCCGGGCGCGTGCGCTGGCGGTGGCCGCGATCCGCGAAGCCTGCGAGGAAACCGGGCTCTGCCTTGGCCGCAAGGTCGACAAGCCCGTCAAGCTCGACGGTGCCTGGAAGCCGTTTGCGGAAGCAGGCCTGCTGCCCGATCCGTCCAGCCTGTTCCTGATAGCGCGCGCGATCACCCCGCCCGGCCGCGTCCGCCGCTTTGATACGCGCTTCTTCACCGCGGATGCTTCCAGCATCGCCCATCGCGTCGAGGGCGTGATCCATGCCGACGCCGAACTGGTCGAACTGGTGTGGGTCGAGATCGGCTCCCAGCCGCTTGCCGACGCGCATGCCATGACCAAGAACGTGCTCGCCGAACTAGACCGCCGGCTGGCCACCGGCCCGCTCCGCCACGATGCAGCTGTCCCGTTCTTCCATTTCTACGGCGGCAAGATGCAGAAGGACGTGCTGGGGGTGTAAGTCTCCACTTTCTCCCCGTCATTGCGAGCGCAGCGAAGCCATCCATATCTACCCCGCGTTGAAAAATGGATTGCTTCGCTGCGCTCGCAGTGACGGAACTGCTGCCGCTGGATTGTTCTCCGTACCTCCCTCAAATTGCAAGATTCTTCTCGACGCCGCCTGATGGCGCTGCCCTGATCGCCTCCCTATCTCTTCCCCAACCAGAACAAGCACGGAAACGGGGCAAATGGCGAAACGGCAACTCAAGCTCGGCGCATTCATGCGGCCGGTATCGATCCACACCGGCGCGTGGCGCTATCCGGGCGCGTGGCCCGACGCCAATTTCAATTTCCAGCATCTGAAGCGGCTGATCCAGAAGCTGGAGGCCGGCAAGTTCGACGCCTTCTTCATGGCCGATCACCTCGCCGTGCTGAACATGCCGGTTAATGCGCTGAAGCGCAGCCACACCGTCACGTCGTTCGAACCGTTCACCCTGCTGTCGGCGCTGGCCGGCGCCACCGAACGTATCGGCCTGATCGCCACGGGATCGACCACGTTCGACGAGCCCTATCATGTCGCCCGGCGCTTCGCCTCGCTCGATCACATCTCGGGCGGACGCGCGGGCTGGAATATCGTCACCACGTCCAATCCCGACGCCGCGCTGAATTTCGGGCTCGACGACCACATGGAGCACGCCGAACGCTACAAGCGAGCGCGCGAGTTCTACGATGTCGTCACCGGCCTGTGGGATTCCTTTGCCGACGATGCCTTTGTGCGTGACGTCGAGCAAGGGCTCTATTTCGATCCGGCGAAGATGCATGTACTCAATCACAAGGGCAAATACCTGTCCGTGCGCGGGCCGCTCAACATCGCCCGCCCGTACAGGGCTGGCCGCTGATCGTGCAGGCTGGCGCATCCGAGGACGGCAAGCAGCTTGCGGCGGAAACGGCGGAAGCCGTGTTCACCGGCGGCGGTCCCCTCGCCGACGGCCAGAAACTCTATGCCGACATCAAGGGCCGCATGGAGAAGATCGGGCGCAATCCCGAACACCTGAAGATCCTGCCCGGCGCCTTTGTCGTGGTCGGCGACAGCGTGGACGAAGCCAGGGAGAAGCGGGCGAAGCTCGACAGCATGGTGCATTACGACTCAGCCATCGCCTCGCTCTCGGTGCAGCTCGGCACCGACGCCTCCGGCTTCGATCCCGACGGACCGTTGCCGCCGATCCCGGAAACCAACGCCAGCAAGAGCGGCCGCCAGCGGCTGGTCGAAGCCGCCGCGCGCGACAAGCTCACCGTGCGCCAACTCGCCCAGCGCGTCGGCGGTTATGGCGGACTGTCGTTCGTCGGCACGCCCGTGACGATCGCCGACCAGATGGAGGAATGGCTGACCAGCCGCGGCAGCGACGGCTTCAACATCATGTTCCCGTTCCTGCCCGCAGGGCTCGATGATTTCGTCGATAAAGTGGTTCCGGAACTGCAGAAGCGCGGAATCTTCCGGACCGAATACGAGGGCAAGACGCTGCGGGAGAATTTGGGGCTGCCGAGGCCGAAAAACCAATTCTTTGAGGGTTAATTCGCGGGAATCAGGCCTGCTTTTGCCCCGAAAACCTTGACTTTGGACGGATCGAGGCTAGGTTGCCCGGCAAACGCGGGCCGATTTGGCCGGCGCCCGATATCCCCTATTTGAGGTTCTGAACATGGCCAAAGCGGTCACCATCAAGGTCAAGCTCGTTTCCACGGCGGATACCGGCTTCTATTACGTTGCCAAGAAGAATTCGCGCACCATGACCGACAAGCTGGTCAAGAAGAAGTATGACCCGGTCGCGCGCAAGCACGTCGAGTTCAAGGAATCGAAGATCAAGTAATTTCGGCAGCGCAACGCTGGTGGATTGAACGGGGCCTTGCGGCCCCGTTTTTGATTCCGGCTTTTCTTGCCACTGGCCGTTACATAGCCATCCGGCATTGTCTCGAGAGCCAATCGATATTTCAGGTCGTGCTCGCCGCTTGCCACATTCCCTGTCATCGCTCCGCGAATTCATCGCGAGCACAACAGGGAGATTCTCCATGTCGCTCATCAGGATCGGATTCGGCCTCGTCGCGCTCGGCAGCCTCATCGGCTTCACGGCGTCCGCCTCGGCCGAAGTCCGCTACAACGGCTTTCCAAAGCTGGGCTATTACGTCGTAACGCCGCCGGCCGCGTCGCTTTCGCTCGGCAAATCGAGCCATCTCGACGCGCGGGCTGAATACCCGAAAGCAGCAGTCCCAGCTTCGCAATCGCCGTTTCGCAAGGGTGGAATCAACGCCCGAGGCATCTGAAACTGCGCGGCGTTGAGATCTGCATCGCTTCTCAACGTCGCGCGTTACGTTGGAAATTCTCCAGCAACGGTTATTCCGCTGCGGCCACCAGCCGGTCTTTCGATTGCGGAAGCTTCGCCATCACGTCTCCATCCACGTCCGCGCCGAGATCCTTGCGCCATGGCCGCGCCTTCTCCATCAGCGCGAGGATAATGACGATGGCGGCGGCCAGGGCAAGCGCCCCCTGCCAATAGGGAATGCCCGCCAGTTCCGTGAATATCTGCTTGGGCCCGGTACCGATCAGCGAGCGGGCGAGCCAGGGCTGCGCGTACGAGAATGCGACCGCGCCGGCCAATCCGCCGAGCAGCGTGAAAATGGCGTCGCGATAGCCCACTCCGATCTGGGCCAGCGTCGTGCCGGGACAGGCGCCCGCCAGCGCGATGCCGGCGCCGAGGATGAGGCCGCCGACGATGTCGGCGGCATACAGCGCTGCCTTGGGCTGAAGCTTGACGAATCCGAATCCATTGAGACACGCCAGCACCACCGCGCCGGTCGCGACCGCGCTGAGAAACACCTTGAGCATGATCCAGTTGCGCAACTGCATCTGGCCGACGATGATTCCAGGCTCGAATACGCGCGATTTCTCCAGAGCAAAGCCGAATACGACCCCCATCAACAGGCCGCTGATGATCCCGATTGCGACGGACGACATGGCAGCTCTCCCTAATCAGATGCGGCGAAGCAGAAGCAAGGCGGTAGCAATCCCGCCGGCGAACATCGCGGCGACCGCGACCGTCGACCCCACCGACAATTGCGCCATGCCGGAAAGGCCATGGCCGCTGGTGCAGCCGTCGGCGATCCGTGCGCCGAACAACATCAGGAAGCCGGCAACAAACGCCACCGCATAGCGCACGCCGCGCGATGATGAGCCGAGCGCCCTCGCCCAGATCGGCGAGACCGGCGCGCGGACCGCGCCCGACATCCTCATGGACGCGAAAGCGCCGAGGCCGATCCCTGCGACGAGCGCAACCTGCCAGAGGTTCTTGGCGTTCGCCGCAACGTGCCTGGCGACATAGTCGATGTTGAGCAGCGAAGGATCGAACAGACCAGCCACGGCAGCACCGACCGTCACATATGAAGAAGATGCACCGAGCGCGGTCTCGATGATCAGGAATGCCGGAATTTGCAACAGCCCGATAAGAATACCGGCGGCATAGGGCGACCAGGCCTTGTCGAAAAGCGACATCGGCAAACCTCCTTGTTCAATATATTAGCAATTTATAATATATATGGAAAGCGCCTCGTTGACCTGGATCAACTGTTCCTGGCGGACGATGAGCATGGTGCAAGCGAGTTGTTGCGGATCAATGCGCGCAATCGAGATGCGGCGAGAGTGCGCTCATTCTCAACCGGAGACCACGCCAATGTTCAAGATCTCACTTCTCGTCTGGATCATGTTGGGCACAGCGCTTGCGGGAACGGCCGTCATTTCCGTGCTGGCCGTCCCGTCCCTCGCCGCCGAGGCCATGAAGAACATTCCATTTGCGGTCTTGATTGGCTTTGTTAGCGCCATGCCGCTCTCCTACCTGGTCGCCAGGAAAATCGGCGCGTCGGCGGCCCGATAACACGAAAGCAAAGACGTCATGGGCGAAACCATCATCGAAGGGCCGTTATACGCGCCCCGCAAGAAGGTGTATCCGCAGGCTGTTCACGGCCGGTTTCGCCGGATCAAATGGACGCTGCTAATAGCTGGACTGGCGGTGTATTATCTGCTGCCTTTCGTGCGCTGGGACCGCGGACCCGGCATGCCGAACCAGGCGGTGCTGCTCGACCTGCCGCACCGCCGCTTCTATTTCTTCTTCATCGAGCTGTGGCCGCAGGAAGTCTATTACTTCACCGGCCTCCTGATCATCGCAGCGATGACGCTGTTCCTGATGAATGCCGTCGCAGGCCGCATCTGGTGCGGCTATCTCTGCCCGCAAACAATCTGGACCGACCTGTTCTACGCCGTCGAGCGCTGGGTCGAAGGCGACCGGCGCGACCGCATCCTGAAGGACAAGCGCGCCTGGACCTTCCGCCATGCGCGCGAAGTCGCGACCAAGCATTTCCTGTGGCTGATGATCGCCTGGTGGACCGGCGGCGCCTGGGTGCTGTATTTCGCCGATGCGCCGACGCTGGTGAAGGAACTCGCCACCTTTCAGGCGCCGTTCATTGCCTATCTCTGGATCGGCATCCTGACCGCGACCACCTATGTCTTCGCCGGCCACGCGCGCGAGCAGGTCTGCATCTACATGTGTCCGTGGCCGCGGATCCAGGCGGCGCTCACGGATGAATGGGCGCTCAACGTCACCTATCGCCGCGACCGCGGCGAGCCGCGCACCTCGATCAAGAAAGCCGAGCAGTTGCGCCTCGCCGGCCAGCCTGCCGGCGATTGCGTCGATTGCCATCAGTGCATCAATGTGTGCCCGACCGGCGTCGACATCCGCAACGGCATCCAGCTCGGCTGCATTCAGTGCGGGCTGTGCATCGACGCCTGCGACGCGATCATGCAGCAGGTCGACCGGCCGACCGGGCTGATCGCCTACGACACCGACATCAACGCCGAACGCCGGCTTGCCGGCAAACCACCGGTCTATCGCCTGATCCGGGCGCGCACCGTATTGTATGCCGCCATCATCGGCATTGTCGGCAGCATCATGCTCTACACGCTGGCGACACGCGCCACCATGGGCATCAGCGCACTGCATGAGCGCAGCCCGCTGTCCGTCACCCTGAGCGACGGCAGCGTGCGAAACGACTACACCGTGCGCTTCCTCAACAAGGCTGGCGTGGCCCGTTCCTTTGCGCTGGAAGTACTCGGCCTTCCCGCCGCAGAGATGCGCACCTCGGGAATCGAACGTAACACGGACGGAAAGCTGATCGTCGAGGTCGGGCCGGACCAGACCAGGGAGCTAAGGGTCTCCGTGCAGGTACCGGCTGCGAAACTGCCGAAGGAAGCCACCGACATCGAGTTCAAATCCACCGATGTCGCGAGCGGCCAGACCGCATCGGTACGCGATCACTTCGTTCCGGCCACCCGGTGATCCGGGCGATCCGTCTATCGCGCTACCGCCATCGGTGGCCCGCTCGGCCGGATCAGCGCGAACGCGACCTGGACGATTCCTCCGGCAAGCCCTAGTGCGACCCCGACCCGCCACGCCATGGTGTAGGAGCCGAGCTGGTCGTAGATCAGCCCTCCGCCATAGGCGCCGAGGAACGAGCCGACCTGGTGGCTCATGAAGGCAAGGCCCTGGATCATCGCCTGCCACTTCAAGCCGAACATCTCGGCGACCGCGCCCGCGACCAGCGGGCCGACGCCCATCCACAGGAAGCCCATGATGGCGCCGAACAACAGCGTTGTTGCCGGCGTCGGCGGCAGCGTGAAGTACCAGGCGAGCGCGAGCGAGCGCAGGATGTAGATGCCGCCAAGCAACGCCAGCTTGTTCCAGCGCTGGCCGGCCCAGCCGAAGAAGATGCTGCCGATCACGTTGAAACCACCGATCATGCCGAGCGTCTGCGCGCTCAGCATCGGATCCATGCCACAGATCGCCAGATAGGACGGCAGATGCGTGGTGAGAAAAACAAGCTGCATGCCGCAGACGAAATAGGCGCCGGTCATCACCACAAAGGAGACATTGGAGAACGCCAGCTTCGCTGCGACACCGGCTGACGCGTCGTCGATCTCCTCACCCGACGGCTTTGGCAGCGGTATCCTGTCGACCCTGCCCGCGTACCAGGCGGCCGGAATCATCCCGAGCGCCAGCACCACGAAGCCTGCAAGTCCCACGCGCCAGCCATACCCCTCGTTGAGCATCTGGCCGAGCGGCGCGGAGAGCAGCGCCCCGAGCGATCCCACGCCGGACACCAGGCCGAGCACGGTCGAGCGCACCGTCGCCGGCACCGCGCGCGCCGCGACCGACATGGCGATGGCGTTTGCGGTACAGGCCAGCGACATGCCGATCAGCGCGCCGCCGCCGATCATGATGGCGAGCATGCCGTTGGCGCCCGTCATCAAACCAAGCCCCGCGATATAGAACAGAGCACCGGCGACCATGATGGCCCGAAAGCCGTAGCGCACGGTCAGCGCGCCGGCGAGCGGCTGCAAAAATCCCCAGGCGAGATTCTGTACCGCAAGCGCCAGCGTGAAATCGGACACGGAAATCCTGATGTCCTGCGTCAGCGGCTGCATGAAGATACCGAGCGACTGGCGAAGGCCCATGCTCAGCGTGAGCATGATGGAGGCGCCGATCAGGATGGGCAAAGAGGGCCGCAGGATTTGCAGCAGGGCCATTGTTCTTATTCTCCCGATCGGCCGCGATTCGAACGCCGCGTCCTGCAATTGCTATTTGAAATAGTTACACAGACCTGTGTAGCTAGGCTATAAGGGAGGCCTGCTGTCAAGCAAAAGGCTGCCCCGCGCTCGCATGGCTACCCTGCCCGCCAAAACGGTCATGAAGGACCGAATTCTCGAAACCGCAGACAGGCTGTTCTATCTGCAGGGCATCCGCGCGGTCGGCGTCGACACCATCGCCGCCGAAATCGGCATCAGCAAGCGCACGCTCTACAACCATTTCCCGTCCAAGGATGCGTTGATATCAGCCTATCTGGCGCGGCGATTCGTGGCTCCCCGCCCCTCCGACAAGTCACCGGTCGAACAGATTCTCGGAACCTTCGATTCGCTGGAGCGGCGCTTTTCAGCCAAGGATTTTCGCGGCTGTCCCTTCGTCAACGCGGTTGCCGAACTCGGCGGCGTGGACCGGTCGGTCAAGAAGATCGCCGTCGCCTTCAAGGAAAGCCGCCGCCTCTGGTTTCGCGACCTGCTGGTGCAGCTCGGCGTTGCCGATGCGGAAGCGCTGGCGACGCAGCTCGCCTTGCTCGTCGACGGCTCGATCGCGCAGGATCTGGTGCGCGACGATCCCGCGATGGCGCGGGCGGCGAAGCAGGCGGCGACGGTGCTGCTGAAGAATGCCGGGGTGAAGGTGGGTGACCATCAGGCCGCGCAGAAGCCTGCGGCCACGAAGCGACAATCGAAGTCAGCTTCCTGATCCCTCCCCGTCATTCCCGCCTGGAGCGCACAGGCGCAGGGACCCTTACGCCGTGGCTTTTCAGTCGGGCGATGTGGTAGTTACCTTCAACAACCGCATCGGTGGTGTGGGTTCCTGCGCCCGTGCGCAATTGCGCACTAGGCAGGGACGACAAAAAGTAAGCCGCGCGAAGCTGCGCAAGGGAGCGACCATGGAAGACCTGAAACTGACCGCCGGCGGTTACGACTTCAAACCCGCGCACGCGGCCATGCAGCGCTACATCGACGGCAACCTGCTATCAGGCATTTCCTGGGCGGTGATGTCCGGCCGCGATCTCGTGGACGTGAATTGTGTCGGCTGGGCCGACAAGGAAGCGCAGACGCCGCTGCGCACCGATCACATCTTCCGCGTTTTTTCCAACACCAAGCTGATCACCTCCTGCGCCGCGCTGCTGCTGGTCGAGGAAGGCAAGATCGGGCTCGATGACCCGATCGAGAAGTTTATTCCGCAGCTTGGAAATCGGAAGGTACTGCGCCCCGGCGCGGCGTCGATCGACGACGCCGAGCCCGCCAAGGGCTCGATCACCGTCCGCCAGCTGCTCAGCCACAGTTCCGGCCTGAGCTACGGCTTTTTCGATCCCGGCACGGTCATCTTCAAGGCGCTGAACGAGCGCGGCGTGCACAATCCCGCCACCACCCTGGCGCAGATGGTGGACGTACTGGCCGACCTGCCGCTGATCTATCATCCCGGCACGTCCTGGGAATATTCGCTCGCCATCGACGTCGTCGCACGGCTGGTGGAAGTCGTCAGCGGCCAGAGCTTCGACCGATTTGTCCAGGCACGCATCCTCGATCCGCTCGGCATGGTCGATACCGGCTTCGTCGTTCCGGAAAAGGAACAGGGCCGGCTCGTCGCCTATTACGCCGGCGCAGACCTCATGGAGCCGATGAAGCCGGGCCTTACCCGCACCGACAACGCGCCCTTCCCCGGGGCCTATCTGCGCCCGATCGCGCGGCTCAATGGCGGCGGCGGGCTGGTATCGACGCTGCACGACATGGTGGCGTTGATCCGAAGCCTGTTGCCCGGCGGACCGACCCTGCTCAAGCCGGAGACGATCGCCATGATGATGACGAACCAGTTGCCGGAAGGGCAGTGGATCCGCTTCGCCATGCTGGGCGAACAGCCCGGCAAGGCGCACGGCCTCGCCGGCGGACTCATCCTCAAGCCCTCGGCATTCGACCATCCCGACGCGGCGGGCGAATTCTATTGGGGCGGCGTGGCCGGTACGCAATGGTGGATCTCGCCGAAGAAGAACATGGCCGGCGTGATGATGGCGCAGCGCCAGATGGCGTTCGTCCATCCGTTCTCGTTCGAATTCAAGCGGATGGCTTATGAGGCGATGAAGCAACGGGCCAAGGTTGTCGCTTGAGACGACGGATCAGGCCGCCGCCGAAACCACCCGGTTGCGGCCGTCATTCTTGGCGCGATAGAGCGCGGTGTCGGCGCGCTTGAGCACGTCGGCAACCGGCTCGCCCTTGCGGTCCAGCGTCGCGAGCCCGATCGAGATCGTGACGTCGATCCGCTTGGCGCCCTTGTTGACCGCAAAGCTTTCGCCCGCAATCGAGCGGCGCAGGCGCTCGGCCACAAGGCCCGCGACGTGGAGATCGGTTTCCGGCATCACGATGACGAACTCCTCTCCGCCGTAGCGGCAGGCGAGATCGATGCCGCGGATCGATTTGCGGATGCGGACCGCGAATTCGCGCAGCACGTCGTCGCCGGCGTCGTGGCCGTAGGTGTCGTTGATGACCTTGAAGAAGTCGATATCGAGGATCATCAGCGCCAGCGGCTTGCCGCGGCTGGAAGCCTGTTCGGCGAGCGTCGCCAGATGGCTCTCCATGTAGCGGCGGTTGTGCAGGCCGGTCAGCGCGTCGGTGATCGCCATTTCGATCGAGTTCTGCACATTGTCGCGCAGATGGTCGGTGTAGCGGCGCCTGCGGATCTGGGTGCGGGCGCGGGCCAAAAGCTCGTTCTTGTCGACCGGACGCAGCAGGTAGTCGTTGACGCCGATTTCGAGCCCGCGCAGCAGCCGCGCGTTGTTGTCGGCATCGGAGACGGCGAGGATCGGCAACTGGCGCGTGCGCTCGAGCGAGCGCGCCTGGCTGCACAGCCGCAGGCCGTCGTAATTCTCCAGGCTGAGCGAGACGATCAGCAGGTCGTAATTGCCGTCGGCGGCGTGAAACAGCGCTTCCGCCGCATTGGTCTCGACATCGACGGTATGCTCCGTGGACAGGATCGGCGCCAGCCGCTCGTAGGACGACGGCCGGTCGTCAACCAGCAGGATGCGCCCGCCGAGGCCTTTGTCCACGACGGCGCTGCGCTCAGGCGCCTCCATGCCGATTTCGAGCGAAGTGATGGCGCGCATGCGCAGCTCATCGGTCATCATCTTCAGCCGCGTCAATGAACGGACGCGCGCGATCAGCACGACGTCGGACACCGGCTTGGTGAGAAAATCGTCGGCGCCGGCTTCGAGCCCGCGGACCCGATCGGCCGGGCTGTCGAGCGCGGTAATGATCACGACGGGAATGAAATGCGTGGCCGGGTTGGACTTCAACCGGCGGCAGACCTCGAAACCATCCATGTCCGGCATCATGACGTCGAGCAGGATGATGTCGCATTCGGCGCGGGCGCAGACGGCGAGCGCCTCGGCGCCGTTGGAAGCGGTCAGCACGTCGAAATATTCGGCCGAAAGCCGGGCTTCCAGCAGCTTGACGTTCGCCGGAACGTCATCGACGACGAGAATGCGCGCAGACATCGAAACCCACTCCTACCCGATAAAACGCCGCACCGTTTCGATGAACTTGCCGACGGAAATTGGCTTGGACAGATACGCCTCGCAGCCGCCCTCGCGGATGCGTTCCTCGTCGCCCTTCATCGCAAACGCAGTGACCGCGACGACGGGTATCGCACGCAGCTCCGGATCGTCCTTGATCCAGCGCGTGACTTCGAGGCCGGACACCTGCGGAAGCTGGATGTCCATCAGGATCAGATCGGGACGCAGCTTGCGCACGAGATCGAGCGCCTCGAAACCATTGCTGGTCCCCGAGGTTTGATAGCCATGCGCTTCCAGGAGGTCGCGAAAGAGCTTCATGTTGAGCTCGTTGTCTTCCACGATCAGGACGGTTTTTGCCATCCCGTCCTCCCTTGTCCCTGGGAAAAGGCCCGGCCTTCGATGCGCCCCGCATCGCCGCCGCCCCTTGCCGAAAAGTGAATTCAAACTAGCGTCAGATTCGCTCTAACCCGTTAAACCCGGTTGCCAACTTTTCGCGAAACGGTTTCCACTTGCTTGAACACGTTCCGTAGACTCGGGCATGATGGTTCCAAATTAGAGACCATAAGTTAATGGAAAGGCAAATCGTCTGTTGAAAAAGCCTGTTCACAACCCCCGCGAAGTGGCTGAAATCGTTGCAGTTCAGGCGCTGAGTTTTATTGCGGGCGATCCTGAAAGGCTGGGCCTGTTCCTTGCCGAAAGCGGGATCGGCCCGGAAACGCTGCGGACCGCGGCGGCCGACCCGCAGTTTTTGGGTTCCGTGCTCGATTTCGTGATGCGGGACGATGCAACCGTAAAGGCGTTTGCCGACGCCTCGCAACTCCATCCGACCAACATTGCCGCCGCTCGCCAGGCACTGGGCGACCCGCAATGGGAACGCGACGTGCCGTGAGCGCGTCGGCGCAGGTTCTTGACGGTCCGCGCGCCTTCTGCCGGGATTGCCTGCACGACATCGACATCAAGGCCAGACGATGCGGCGAGTGTGGCTCGCCGCGCCTGGTGCGCCACCGTGCCCTGCCCTCGCTGACACTGGCGCATATCGATTGCGATGCGTTCTACGCGACGGTGGAGAAGCGCGACAATCCTGACATCGCCGACAAGCCCGTCATCATCGGCGGCGGCAAGCGCGGCGTGGTATCGGCAGCATGCTACATCGCGCGCACCTATGGCGTGCGCTCGGCAATGCCGATGTTCAAGGCGCTGGCGCTGTGCCCCTCCGCGGTGGTGATCCCGCCCGACATGGCCAAGTATGTCCGCGTCGGCCGCGAGGTGCGCCACGCCATGCAGACGCTGACGCCGCTGGTGGAGCCGCTATCGATCGACGAGGCATTTCTCGACCTTGCCGGCACCCAGCGCGTACACGGCATGATACCGGCCAAGGTGCTGGCGCGCTTTGCCCGCGACATCGAGCGCGATATCGGCATCACGGTTTCGGTCGGCCTGTCCTGCAACAAGTTCCTGGCCAAGATCGCTTCCGATCTCGACAAGCCGCGTGGCTTTGCCGCCCTCGACCAGGACGAAGCCCGCGAGATGATGGCGGACAGGCCGGTCGGCTTCATCTATGGCGTCGGCCCCGCCACCCAGGAAAAGCTGCTGCAGCGCGGTTTCCGCACCATTTCGGACCTGCAGCGCGCCGACGAGATCGAACTGATGAAGCAGTTCGCGAGCGAGGGCCGCAGGCTGTGGCGGCTGGCGCGCGGCATCGACGACCGCAACGTCGTGCCCGACCGCGGCGCCAAGACGATTTCCAACGAAACCACGTTCGACAACGACATCAGCGATTTTGCGACGCTGGAAAAGGTGCTGTGGCGGCTGTCCGAGAAAGTGTCTTCTCGGCTCAAGAGCGGCGATCTGTCAGGTCTCACCATCACCTTGAAGCTGAAGACCGCCGATTTCAGGCAGCGCACCCGATCGCAATCGATCCAGGCGCCGACGCAACTCGCCGCCAAGATTTTTGCGGTGTCGCGCGAAATGCTGGCGAAGGAGATCGACGGCACCGCGTTTCGTCTGATCGGCACCGGTGTCAGCGCCTTGCGCGAGGGATCTCAGGCCGACGATACCGACATGCTCGACCGCCGCTCGGCCCACGCCGAGCGCGCGATGGATGATTTGAGGAAGAAGTTCGGCAATGCCGCCGTGATCAGGGGCATTGCCTACAAGGGTCCGGCGAAGGAAGAAGACGAGGAGGAGTAAGCCGCCCTCTCCCGTCATTGCGAGGAGCAGAGCGACGAAGCAATCCATCTAGCCGCTATGCCACGCCATGGATTGCTTCGCTGCGCTCGCAATGACGAAGTAGGAGACCTCAATCGACGACGGCCACCGCCTCGATCTCGATCAGCCATTCCGGCGCCGCCAGCGCCGTGACGCCGACGAGCGTGCTCGCCGGAGGCTCCATGCCATCAAAGAAAACCGAACGCGCCTTGCCGATGATGGGACGGAGCTCCGGCTTGTAGCCCACGACAAAGGTGGTGATCTTCACGATATTCGAATAGCTCGCGCCGGCAGCTTTCAGCGCCAGGCCGATGTTCTGCATCACCTGCGTCGTCTGCGCGGCGAGATTACCCTCGCCGACGATCCGTCCCTCCTCGTCGGTGGACACCTGCCCCGCGATGTAGACCGTGCGCGCCCCCGAAGCGACGACGACGTGGGAGTAAGCCGGATTGTGGTGAAGTCCGCTTGGCCTGATATGTTCGAGCCTGCTCATGTCTGTGCCTCCCTGACGTGTGTGGTTGAGGCTGAGCGTAGCCGGGTCCGGCGCGCCAGACCAGACCGGGTCTAAAATAGCGGTCTATCGGAAAAATTCGTCATGCCCGGGCTTGTCCCGGCCATGACAAGAAGCGACTCTTTCGGTCAGGCTCTGGGGAATGGGCGCGAGCCCGCGCCGATCATTTGCAGGGCTTGGAATCCCGCACGTCGAATTTTCCCATCGCGCCAGAGATCACGAAGTCGTTGTAGTCGAGCACCAGCGCGCGGGAGACGCCGTTTTCGAACAACTCAAACGACATCGCATAGACCGGCGTCTGCTCGCCGTCCTTGGCCTTGGCGTCGCGATCGTAATAGCTCACCGTCACCGGCCAGCGCGTCAGCGTCTTCATCTGGTCGTTGGCGGTGGAGGGATCGGGCGAAGCGATGCTGCGCGTGCCCGGGATCGGCTGCCCGATCACGGAGAGGGTATTGTAGACCTTCTCGCCATTGTCGGAGCCGTCATAGACCATCAGCTCCAGCACCGACTTGCCCTCACGCGCCGCGCCGATGATGTGCTGGATCTGCTCGGTCGGGAACACCACCTTGCCGTCGAGATTGAACGTCTTCGATACCGGCTGCTTCAGCTTCACCGTGATGTGGTCGCCGACCCGCTCCGCTGAACCATCGACCGGCGCGGAGGCGGTTTCGTTCATCCGGGTGTCGATCTTGAAGCGGTAGCTCTTGCCCGCGGCGTCCTCCCATGAGCTCGAGCGCAGGTCGCTCAGCGTCAGCTTGCCCTCGCCGCTGTCGAGTTCCGAGACCTGGCGGAATTCGGACGTGTACCCCTCGCAGGCACTGCCCGAGAAATTGTAGAGGATGCGCCCGCGCGCGCCGTTGATGGCATTGGATCCGCGCGACTTCACGAGCTTCAGTTCGTAGAGCGCCTGGTGGGCGAGAAACGGCCCGCTGGCGCCAGCCTGTGCCGGCCCGCCCGCGGTGGCGGGAACCAGGATCGCGGCAATCGAGAACACCAAAGCGCGGACCGAAATCGACGAGCTGGCCATGTCCAGATTTTTCCTTGATGAAGATTCGTTACATTAGTGGGGGCGCTATTGCGTCGCAACTAGGGCGGCATCCCGAAAAGCAGGAATTTGGAGCCGAAAGCGTCTTGTTTTTCGGCGTTACCGACAGGTTTTGCGAACCGCTCGCGACATGCGCCGCCCCGCCCGCCTCGCTTGCAACGGGGAGCGCGATGCGCGAAACAATGCGCGCCTGACCACTGGTCAGAAACAGTCGAACCAATCGGGGACGGAAAACATGGCGGGTACGGTCGAACAGAAGCTCTCGGCGCAAGGCATTGTCCTGAACGATCCGCGCTCGCCGATGGCCAACTATGTCGGCTTCGTTCGCACCGGAAACCTGCTGTTCGTTTCCGGCCAGGTCTGCGCCAACGCCGAAGGCAAGCTGATCGCCAAGGGCAAGCTCGGCGCCGGCGTCACCATCGAGCAAGGCTACACCGCGGCGCAGGGCTGTGCTGTCAATCTGCTGGCGCAGGTCAAGGCGGCGCTCGGCGATCTCGACAAGGTGGCGCGCGTGGTGCGGCTCGGCGGCTTCATCAATTCGACGCCCGATTTCCTCGACGGTCCCAAGGTGCTCAACGGCGCGTCAGACCTGATGGTCGCGGCCTTCGGCGACAAGGGCCGGCACGCCCGCACCACCGTCGGTGTCGCTTCGCTTCCCTCCGACGCTGCCGTCGAGGTCGACGCCATCTTTGAAGTGTCCTGAGTGGAGCCATTCCGGTGCGTGCCCCCGACTGGCTCACCGCGCGCCCGGTCGCCCACCGCGGACTGCATGACATCGCGCGCGGCATCGTCGAGAACATGCCGGCCGCGGCGCAGGCCGCGATCGATGGAAACTTCGCCATCGAATGCGACATCCAGCTTTCGTCCGACGGCGAGGCGATGGTGCACCATGACAATGCACTCGGCCGCCTCACCGAGGGCTCCGGCGCATTGCTCGGCAAGACGGCTACGGAACTGAAGGCCATCCGCTTCAAGGACACGCCGGAACGGATGATGACACTCGGCGATTTATGCGCGCTGGTCGCGGGCCGCGTGCCGCTGGTGGTCGAGGTGAAGAGCCATTTCGACGGCGACCGCCGGCTGGTAAAGCGGATGGCAGATGTGCTCGCCGCCTATTCCGGTCCCGCCGTCGGCATGTCGTTTGATCCCGACCAGGTGCTGGCGTTGCGCGAACTCATTCCCGGACGTGCCCGCGGTATCGTCGCCGAACGCGAATATACCGCCGAAGAGTGGCCGGAAGCCTCGCCCGAGCAGCGCCACGGCATGACGCAACTCCGCCACGTGTTCTGGAGCCGGCCGCATTTCGTTGCCTACTGGGTCAACGAGCTGCCCGCCGCAGCCCCCTGGATCACCCGCAACATTTTCGGCCTGCCGCTGCTGGCGTGGACCGTGCGCACGCCGGAGCAGCGGGCGCAGGCGGCGCGTCATGCCGACCAGATGATCTTCGAGGGGTTCCTGCCGGGAACCTGATGCGCGCCGCACCATCTTGAACTGATGCGCCCGATGCACGATCTTTGGGGTGGTCACCATGGCGATGGCTGATCGCATGATGGGACCGGTTTGAATCTTCATAGATGGCGTCATCCGAAATCACCCTCGAAGCCGTCCCCTCCGTCAGCGCCATTCCGGCTGCGGAATGGAACGCCTGCGCCAATCCGCAAGGCGATCCTGAAAGCCTCGACAATCTCGATACGCTGGCTTCGGACGGAACTCGAACCGATTTTCGCTGCGGCTCAAGACTCGGTTATAACCCCTTCGTTTCCCATGCATTTTTCGCGGCAGTCGAGGCCTCCGGCTCGGCCTGCGCCCGCACCGGCTGGGGACCGCGGCATCTGGTGGCGCGGCTCGGCGGCGAGATCGCCGGCATCGTCCCCTGCTACCTGAAATCGCATTCGCAGGGCGAGTACGTCTTCGATCGCGGCTGGGCCGACGCCTACGAGCGCGCCGGTGGACGCTATTACCCAAAACTGCAGGTCTCGGTACCGTTCACGCCTGCGACCGGACCACGGCTGTTGATCCGCGACGGCGTCGACCGTGAGCGGATCGGTTCGGCGCTGACGAGCGGGCTGATGGCACTGTGCAAAGCCACCGGCGCCTCCTCGGTGCACGTAACCTTCGCCCGCGAGGCGGAAACGAAGTTTCTGGGTGAACACGGCTTCCTGCTGCGGCACGACCAGCAGTTTCACTGGCACAATGCCGGCTACCGCAGTTTTGAGGAGTTCCTGGCCTCGCTGAATTCGCGCCACCGCAAGGCGATCAAGCGCGAACGGCGTGAGGCGCTCGCTGCCGGAATCACCATCCATCGCCTGACCGGCAGCGACATTACCGAAGACGCGTGGGACGCGTTCTTTGCGTTCTACATGGAAACCGGCTCACGCAAATGGGGCCGGCCCTATCTTACCCGCGCCTTCTTCTCACTGATCGGCGAGAGCATGAGCCGCGACGTGCTGCTGGTGATGGCCAAGCGAAACGGCCGCTGGGTTGCCGGCGCCATCAACTTCATCGGCTCCGATACGCTGTTCGGCCGCAACTGGGGCGCGGTCGAGCATCACCCGTTCCTGCATTTCGAGGTGTGCTACTATCAGGCGATCGAATTCGCGATCGAGCGCGGACTGACCGCGGTTGAGGCCGGCGCGCAGGGCGAGCACAAGCTGGCGCGCGGCTACCTGCCGCAAACCACCTGCTCCGCGCACTACATCGCCGACCCCGACCTGCGGCGGGCGATTGCGGATTACCTCAAGCGCGAGCGCGATTATGTGGCCGAAGTCGGCCGCGAGCTGACCGAGGCCGGTCCGTTCCGCAAGGCCGCCGACGAGGCTTGACCTGTTCAATGGACGACGTGAGATTGAGACCAAACTCCGAGGGAAGAAACCATGCCGGCCTATGACACCAACAACCCCTTCGCAAAAATCCTGCGCGGCGAATTTCCCTGCCACAAGGTCTATGAGAACGAGCACGTGCTGGCGTTCCTCGACATCATGCCGCGCTCCCCGGGCCATACGCTGGTCATCCCGAAGGCTGCTGCCCGCAACATCCTCGACATCACGCCAGACGATTATGCCCATGTCGCGCGCGCGGCCCACACCATCGCCGCCGCCGCCATGAAGGCCTTCAAGGCCGACGGCATCACCGTGCAGCAGTTCAATGAGCCGGCCGGCGGACAGGTCGTGTTCCACCTGCATATGCACGTGATGCCACGCCACGATGGCGTAGCGCTACTGCCGCCCGCCAGCCGCAAGGAAGATGTGAAGGTGCTGGAGGACAATGCGACGAAACTGGTCGCGGCGCTGGGGTAAATCTACGCGTGGTGCCCCCCGTAGCCCGGATGAGCGAAGCGACATCCGGGAATTCTTCGTGCGACCGATCCCGGATATCGCTTCGCTCATCCGGGCTTCTGTAACGGGCCTTGGTTAGTCAATCCCTTTTTGCGTCGTCCACTTGCCGGGCACTTGCTTCTGTACGGGATCGGCGCGGAGACCGTCACCTGATGGGGTGCATGAGAGGAGCCGGCCGGCCAATCTACGGAAGCGTGGTTGTGAGCCGACTTCCCGGATGGCGGCCTGACCGGATCCATCGTCCCGGCGAGGGACTTCGCTCGGGGAGAGCCTGGTGTCGTGGCCCGCCCAGAACCGGTTGATGCTCCTTGATTAGGTTGCCGCGGCCTTGGCCGTCGGGTTGAACGGTTTTGCGTCGGCGAGCATGCGATGCAGGATACGGCGAGCTTGCGCGCCAGCGCCACCTTGCCTTGCGCATGCCGGCGCGTTTGGCGATCCGCATGGCCCAGCTCTTCAGCGCCGAGCAGTCCTTGATCGGCTTGGTCAGCATGACGTGCGCCGCCTGGTAGAGCGCCTCGCGCACCGATGCATCGCCGATCTTGCTGATGCGCCCGGTGTACATCGGTTTGTCCCGATTGGTACTTTCTTCGGCGTCAGGCCGAAATGCGCGCCGGTCGCCTTCGATGATCTGAACCGCTTTGGATCGTCGATCGCAGCGGCATAGGTGAGCGCCACGATCGCGCCGACGCCGGGCGTCGTCATCAACAGCCTGGCCTGCGGGTGCGCCCGAGCGAGCTTCTGCGTGCGCTTGTCCAGGCCGTTGAACTCGCGCCGCAGCACCGCACGGGCTTCGAGCAGCGCCTTTGCGACCAGTGCCAGCTCGGGATGGCCGGCAACCAGCTCCCGGATGCGTTCGGCGAACGTGCGTTCGGTGGTCTTGCCGACCTTCAGGCCGAAGCCGCGCAGCACGCCGCGCAGGCTGATCTCGACGTCGCGCAGCTTCGACTGCAGCAGCTTGCGCGCCGTCAGCAGCGCACGCGCCTCCTGCGCCGCCATCGACTTGCAGTGCACCGGGCGGAACCAGCCCAGCCGCATCAGCTGGGCGATCCCGCGCGCGTCATTGCGGTCCGTCTTCACCGGCATCGCCTTGAAGGCATCGCGGACGTGCCGCGTCTCCAGAAGCTCAACCGCAAAGCCCGCCTCGCGCAGCGCCGCGTAAAGCCATTGCGACAGCGGGCCGGCCTCCAGCCCGATCCGCTCGAGCGCCAGCCCAAGCGATCGCGAACCAGGCGATCAGCGCCTCCGGCTCGCTCGCGACCTTCGCTCTCGCGCGAAATCTTGCCCGCGCCGTCGACCACGCAAACGCTCGAGCTTTCCAAAGACACGTCGATTCCTGCATAATGGTCCATGGTCGTCCCTCGATGATGCTTGGAGCGGGCTTGCCCGACTCCGGTTTTACACCAACGGGCTGCGCTCGCAATGACCGAAAGCTACTCCGTCTCGAAATCCCCGGGATGCGGCTGCGCCAGTGGAGTGAACTCGCAACGGTCGGGCTTGACGTCCAGCAGCGGCGTCTCGTCGAGACAGTCGAGGCCGCGCACCAGGATGACGTTGCCCTCGATCTTCACGAACTTCACGATCGAGGTGCCGATCGGATTCGGCCGCACCGGCGAGCGCAGCGAGAACGTGCCGCGGGTCTTCTGGTTGTTCTTCGGGCTCTGCAGCACCAGGTCGCGGCGCGACTGATGCAACCAGTAGATCACTTCGAGATTTTCATAGAAATCGACGCCCTTGATCGCAGGCACCCAGGGCTCAAAGATCTCGAGCCGGCAGACCGGGCCGTCGTGACGGCCCTGCCGCGGGGTGTCCAGCCGAGACTTCCAGGGCGTGCGGATGCGACCGATGAACACCAGCCCGGCATCGCGGGCCAGCGGCACATTCACGGTGAGTTCGCCTTCGCGGACTTCGCCTTCTCGAACCATGTCCTGATCCAGATGTCCTGATCCAGTGAGTTATTGAGTGCTCTTATCACACCGGCCCACGGTAGCGGAATATGCGCCGGTCACAATCAACCGAGCCACCATTTCCCCGCCAGCATGACGATCTCGCCGGAGACCACGCCGGCAAAGATCGAACGCCGCGTCAGCATGAATGCCGCAAAGCCTGCCGCGACCGCGCCATAGCGCAGCCAGTCCGGCACGCCGGCCAGCGCCCCCGGCGGCTGCACCAGGATCTGTGCGATGACGCCGGCAAGGATCGCGGTCGCCACCGCCCTCACCCACACGAGGACTTCCGAACCTTCATCGACGCCGGCGCCGAACCACAGCCCCGCCATGCGCCAGACTTCGTTGGGCAGGAAGCCCGCGAGCACCAGGATCAGCAGCGCGTGGGGATCGCCGAAAAACTCGCTCATGCTCGCTCCCGCTCCCGCCACCAGTGCACGCCGTAAGCGATGCTGCCGGCGGTGATGCCGCTGATCAGGATATCGACGCCGGTATGCAGCATCGACACCAGCGGAAACAGCGCGAGCCCAAGCACCAGCGCCAGCACATCCGATATCTGCCGGCAGTTGCGCGCGGTCGAAAGCAGGAACGCCAGCGGCGTCAGCAGCAGGATCGCCGCCGCAAACAACGGCGGCAGGTTGGCGGCGAGCCCATAGCCCAGCGTGGTGGCGATCATGCAGACGATGACCAGCCCGCAGCCGAGCCCGTGCGTGAACGCGATCCGCCGCTCGCGCGGCACCAGCGGCAGCAACCGGTAGCATTCGACCCACAGCGTGACCGCGATGAAATGCGTCGCCAGCACCAGATGGCGACGTTTTGTCTGCGGCGTCTTCATCAGCGGCAGCACCGACACCACCATCGGAAACAGCCGGATCGCGCTCACCGTCACCGCAATCGCCGCCTGCACCGCAGTGGCGCCGGAACCCAGCGTCGAAATCAGGATGATCTGCGCCGGTCCCGCCCAGACCAGCAGCGTAGAGCCGAGCACCCAGCCGAGGCTGAAATGGCTGTCATGGGCGAGCGCGCCGATGCCGAGATAGGTCGCAAACAGCACCAGCGTCAGCACCGTGGAGGCGACCGCGCTCATGCCCCATGCGAAGGCGCGGAGGGGGCTATGCCAGTGGGGAGAGTTGAGCGGAGGTAGCGCCAAGGTGACCGATGGGTGTGAGTCGTGGCGCGCATAGGGCTGGCCAAAGCAGCCCGCGTCAAGCAAGCGACGGCTCAGGGCGGCCATGCATCACCCCGGCACACCCCGGTTTCGCAGCACAAAGCACGCGCCGCCCGCCTTGCGGATGCGGTTGCAGAGATCGTCGGCGGCGGGCCGCGTGTCGGCGCCGATCCGCACCTGGTAGAAGGCGCGCGTGCCGCGGCTGCGCATCACCGAGGAGAGCAGGCTCGGATCCTGATCGCCGATCACGGCGCTGAGCCGCTTCATGGCGCGGGCGTACATCGCGAGCGCCTTGTCGCGGCTGAAGCCGGCGGCAAGCTGCACGCCCCACAGTCTGGCTGCGCCGAGCGTGATGCGCTGCTCGAGTTCGGTGATGAAGGGAGTCGGCGCCTGCTTCAGCAGCGCCATCAACTCGCGGCAGCTCGACGTCGGCGCCTGCTCCGGCGCCTTGCCGCCCTTGCCGGCCTTCGCCCAATCCTCGACGGTGGCGCCGGTGATGGCGACCACGTAGCTGCGCGTCTCCTGCGGCATCGGGCCGCTGCCCGCGAGCCATTCCTGGACCCGGCGCGGGCCGGCGTTATAGGCGGCCGCCGCCAGTCCGAGATTGCCGAACTGGTCGCGCAACTCGGCCAGGAACTCCGCCGATTTCGGCAGCGCCTGCACCGGATTGAACGGATCGAGCAGCCCGCGCTCGCTCGCGGTGCCCGGCATGAACTGCGCAATCCCCTGCGCGCGCTGGCCGCTGCGCGTCACCGGCCCGATCGCATCGGAGCGGAAGCGGCTCTCCTGCCAGATCACCCGGGCGAAGAATTCCAGCGGCAGGCTCGATGCCCTCGCCGCCGACTCGATCATCAGGCACATCGCCTCGCGCGCGTCGCTCTCGCGTGCTTCGTCAGCCGGCTTCTGTGGGGTATCGCGGGCTCCTCGACCTCGCGGGTCGGCCTCGCCGGCGTCGGCGCTGCCTCCTCGGCCCGGCGAACGCCAGGCACAGCAACAGCATCAAGCCGTGCACCCTGGGCGCGAAGAAACCGACCTCTTGGCATGGCAGTCTTGACTGATCCGACGATGTCTGAGGCAAACGAAATCTCGTTGAACACATCAACCGAAAGCCTCGCCCCTGGATCCACCTTCCCGGCGCGGGTTTGCCGCCAAAATTGCCGAAATCCGCGCCTTTCGGGACCGCCGTCAATTTACGTTAACGCCGCATTTTGCCGCAGCCGGCCTTTCGCAGGGAACAAAGCGGCGTAAAAGTCTCCCTCTTTGTCGGGAGATTTCAATGCAGGACCGACGCGAGACGCACGCGCGACAAGGTGATGTATGGCGGCGTCGCCGAGATCGGCGAGCACGGCACGACGCGCGAATGCATCGTCCGCAACATCTCCGACAAGGGCGCCACCATCGAATTCAGCAACGTCGTCCAGCTGCCAAAAGAGCAGCTCTCGCTGCGCATCGCGCGCAAGGGCCGCTCCTTCCTCGCCAAGGTGGTCTGGTGGCGCGACAATTTCGTCGGCGTCGCCTTCCGGGCCGAAAGCCCCGCCGAGCCGGTCTCCGACCTCGAAGAACGGCTGCGCAAGAGCGAGATCAAGAAGCGGCAGCTCGCAGCGCCGCATCGACGAACTGCTCGGCGACCGCTGAGAGCTCGCCGTGCGCGTCTTCGGCGCCAAGGAAAAAGGCCGGCGTCTTGCGACACGCCGGCTTTTCGACACTCGATGATCCGCCGATCAGACCTTGACCAGCGGTCCCTTTGAGGCCGGCCCCTTGGACCCGCCGCCTCCGCCTTGGGGCCGCCCGATTTCGGCTTCCGCGGCGTCGTCCGCTTGCGGGCGCCGGGCAGCTTTTCCGGCTTCGGCGTCACCGGTCCTTCGACGAACTCGAAGCCGATCTTGTCCTTGCCGTCCGTGCTCGCCTCGTCCTTGACCAGCACGACGCGGACATGGCCGCCGCCCTTCAGGTGGCCGAACAGCACTTCATCCGCCAGCGGCTTCTTGATGTGCTCCTGGATGATGCGCGACATCGGACGCGCGCCCATCTGCTCGTCGTAGCCATGCTCGATCAGCCAGGCCTTGGCGGGCTCCGACAGCTCGATGGTGACGTCGCGGTCGGCGAGCTGCGCCTCGAGCTGCAGCACGAACTTCTCCACCACCATGCCGATGACGTCGGCGTTGAGATGGGCGAACGAGACGATCGCATCCAGCCGGTTGCGGAATTCCGGCGCGAACTGGCGGTTGATCGCCTCGTGGTCGTCGCCTTCCCGCTTGTTGCGCGTGAAGCCGAAGGCCTGGCGCGCGAGGTCGGCGGCGCCCGCATTCGTGGTCATGATCAGGATCACGTTGCGGAAATTGACCTGCTTGCCGTTGTGGTCGGTCAGCCGGCCGTGATCCATGATCTGCAGCAGCACGTTGTAGAGATCCGGATGCGCCTTCTCGATTTCGTCGAGCAGCACCACGCAATGCGGATGCTGGTCGACGCCGTCGGTCAACAGGCCGCCCTGGTCGAAGCCGACATAGCCGGGAGGCGCGCCGATCAGGCGCGACACCGTGTGCCGCTCCATGTATTCGGACATGTCGAAGCGGATCAGCTCGACGCCGAGCGAGGCCGCGAGCTGCTTTGCCACTTCGGTCTTGCCGACGCCGGTCGGACCCGAGAACAGATAGGAGCCGATCGGCTTCTCCGGCTCGCGCAAGCCGGCGCGCGCCAGCTTGATCGACGCCGACAGCGCCTCGATCGCCTTGTCCTGGCCGAACACCACGCGCTTCAGGGTCTGCTCGAGATGCTTCAGCACCTCGGCATCGTCCTTCGACACGCTCTTGGGCGGAATCCGCGCCATGGTCGCGATCGTGGTCTCGATCTCCTTGATGCCGATGGTCTTCTTGCGCTTGTTCTCGGCCACCAGCATCTGCGCCGCGCCCAACTCGTCGATCACGTCGATCGCCTTGTCCGGCAGCTTGCGGTCGTGGATGTAGCGCGACGACAATTGCACCGCCGCCTCGATCGCCTCGTTGGTGTATTTCAGCCGGTGGTAATCCTCGAAATAGGGCTTCAGGCCCTTGAGGATCGCGATCGCGTCTTCCACCGTCGGCTCGTTGACGTCGATCTTCTGGAACCGGCGCACCAGCGCGCGGTCCTTCTCGAAATGCTGACGGTATTCCTTGTAGGTCGTCGAGCCCATGCAGCGGATCGTGCCCGAGGCCAGCGCCGGCTTGAGCAGGTTGGACGCGTCCATCGCGCCGCCGGAGGTGGCGCCGGCGCCGATCACGGTGTGGATTTCGTCGATGAACAGGATGGCGTTCGGATGCGCCTCCAGTTCCTTCAGCACCTGCTTCGAGCCGCTCCTCGAAATCGCCGCGGTAGCGCGTGCCGGCGAGCAGCGTGCCCATGTCGAGCGAGAACACGGTGGCGGCGGCCAGCACTTCCGGCACTTCCGAATCGACGATGCGCTTGGCGAGCCCTTCGGCGATCGCGGTCTTGCCGACGCCGGCCTCGCCCACGAACAGCGGATTGTTCTTCTGGCGGCGGCACAGCACCTGGATCGCGCGGTTGATCTCGGAATTGCGCCCGATCACCGGATCGATCTTGCCGTCGCGCGCCTTCTTGTTGAGGTTGACGCAATAGGTCTCGAGCGCCTCGCCCTTCTTCTTGGCGTCGTCGTTGCCCTTGGTCTCGGTCTCCTCGTCGACGCCGCGCACCGGCCGCGCTTCGGAGACGCCCGGCCGCTTGGCGATGCCGTGGCTGATATAGTTGACCGCGTCGTACCGCGTCATGTCCTGCTCCTGCAGGAAATAGGCGGCATGACTCTCGCGCTCCGCGAAGATCGCGATCAGCACGTTGGCGCCGGTCACTTCCTCGCGCCCGGAGGACTGGACGTGAATCACCGCGCGCTGGATCACGCGCTGGAAGCCCGCGGTCGGCTTGGCGTCGTCGGCGCCGTCAGTCACCAGATTTTCGAATTCGGTCTCGAGATAGTTGACGAGGCTGGTGCGCAGCTTGTCGAGATCGACGCTGCAGGCACGCATCACCGCCGCCGCATCCGAGTCATCGATCAGCGACAGCAGAAGATGTTCGAGCGTCGCGTATTGATGATGCCGCTCGTTTGCAATCGCCAGCGCACGATGCAGGGATTGTTCAAGGCTTTGGGAAAAAGTTGGCATTCGCGTCCTCTATGGCCCCCGGCTCATCATGATCGCCATTACCCGGTCAGGCAACAACAACCTTCGTCATCCCCTGTCATATAGTTACGCACGATCGTGGCGAAAGACCGGTTCCGCAAACGTGGTTTTCCTCTAAATTCGCGCACCGTCGCGATACGCAACCAGCCCGAAAAACTACCGGGAAAGCGATCGTCTTCCGTCAGTACGATCGATGCAAGACCCGTTCCTCTTTCTGGCCGGGTCGACAGCATGCGCGGCTATTTCTTTTCCATCACGCATTGCAGGGGATGCTGGTGCTTGCGCGCAAAATCCATCACCTGCGTGACCTTGGTCTCGGCAATCTCGTAGGTGAACACGCCGCACTCGCCGATCCCGTGGTGATGCACATGGAGCATGATCTTGGTGGCCGCCTCGGCGTCCTTCTGGAAGAACTTCTCCAGCACGTGAACGACGAACTCCATCGGCGTGTAGTCGTCGTTCAGAATCAGGACGCGATAGAGGTTCGGACGCTTGGTCTTCGGCTTGACCTTGGTGATGACCGACGTCGACGGCCCGCCGGTTCCGGCATTGCGGTTCTCGTCATTGCTCATTCGGGGAGCAGATAGCGGCTGATTGTGCCGGCACGGACGAACAAGCTTTGAAAGTTGGGTGCAACATGGCTCAGGCGTTCGAAATTCCCAGGGGAAACCGGACAGCGCATCCTGGCTGCCCTCGCGACAGCCTTGAACCAGCCACCGCAAAGCACCCAGCAACGCTTTCCAGATCGCCGCTCCCGGTCCGACCCCTTGGCCGGATCGGCAACTGGAATATGGGTCTGCCGCCGGATCGCCGCAAGCGCTGAGACGCTGCCTTGGCGCGACCCGCGACCGGCCCGATTCCCGGCTCGGCTGATCCGGACAAGGTTAATCGTTTCTGTTCGATTTGACAAAGGACGCGGTGTGGCCGGTTTAGCCGCCATTGAGGATAGCAGGCGCTTTCGGAGCCCGGATCGGCGGTACTGGGCTTTGACCCGTTTTTAGTGGAACCGGTTTACCCGCTGTTTAGCCGCCCGGGCGGAAATGGCCGCAGAAACCACATTGCGGTGAGAGCCATGCTCGATTCAGCCATTTTCAGTCGCGTTCGCGCTGCCGCCGAGCCGGTTCGCCGGCGCCAAGGATGGCAATATCGCGGTCCTGTTTGCGATCGCGGCCGTACCGATCATCAGTTTCGTCGGGTACGGCGGTCGACTATACCCGCGCCAACAGCGCCCGCTCCTCGATGCAGGCCGCCCTCGATTCCACCGTCCTGATGCTTTCGAAGGACCTGACCGACGGCACCATCACGACGTCGCAGATCACGCAGAAGGCGGAAGACTACTTCAGGGCGCTCTACACCAACGCCGACGCCAAGCAGCGTGACGGTCAACGCGACCTACACGGCGGCTTCCGGCAGCGTCGCCTGCGACCATTCGTCATCAACGGCGCCGGCTCGGTGGACACCGACTTCATGAAGGTCGCCGGGTTCCCGAACATCAACTTCAACACCAGTTCGACCTCGACCTGGGGCAACGTGCGCATGCGCGTCGCGATGGCGCTCGACGTCACGGGATCGATGGCGGACGACGGCAAGATGCCGGCGATGCAGACCGCCGCCAAGGCCCTGATCGATCAGCTGAGCGCGCTGGCGAAGAGCAACGGCGACATCTACATCTCGGTCGTTCCGTTCGCCAAGGACGTCAACGTCGGCCCCAGCAACTACAATCAGAACTGGATCGACTGGACCGACTGGGACAAGCCGTCAACGGCACCTGCAGCAGCACGAACATACACGAAGAAGTCGAGCTGCGAAAACAACGGCAAGATCTGGACGCCGGCCAACCACAACACCTGGAACGGCTGCGTCTCCGACCGCGACCAGGACTACGACACCAAGAACACGGCGCCGGTCAGCGGCAACAAGCCCGACGCTGTTCCCCGCCGAGACAACTGCGGCGATCCTGCCCAGGTCGCCGATCGATGCCGCTGAGCTATGACTGGACCGCGCTGAAGGCGCGTGATCGACACCCTGCAGTCCGGCCGGCAATACCAACCAGGGTATCGGCATGGCGTGGGCCTGGCTGACGCTGGCAACGACGGCGCCGCTCAACGCGCCGGCGAAGGAAGCGAGCCTATATCTACAAGGATGCGATCATCCTGCTGTCGGACGGCCTGAACACGCAGAACCGCTGGTACTCGAGCGCCAACTCGATCGACGCGCGCCAGAAGATCCTGTGCGACAACGCCAAGGCCACCGACGTCACGGTCTACACCGTCCAGGTCAACACCGGCTCGCCGGCCGATCCGGTCTCGACGGTGCTGAAGAACTGCGCCAGCGGCGTGGACAAGTTCTATGAGGTCAAGAGCGCCAACCAGACCCTTGCGGTGTTCAATTCGATCGGCACTTCGCTCTCGAAGCTGCGCGTCATGAAATAACCCCCGCCGCAACAAGCGCAAATAAAAAGCCCGGCCGCAACGGCCGGGCTTTTCATTTTGGAAGCGAATTGCGAGTTAGTGCGCAGCCGGGGTGAACTTCGCGACCAGGCCTTCGTAGGGCTTGAAGGTCTGCTTGGCCAGATCGGTGTAGAGACCCGCGATCTTCTGCGTCTCCGCCACGAAGGTCTCGTAGGAAGAGCGCGCGAATTCGGTCTGCGCCTCGAGCGCCTTGTCCAGCGACTTCACGCCGGAGAGCTTCTCGACAAACGACTTGGTGTCTTCGAACGACTTCTTGGCGTAGTCGCCATAGGCGGTGGCGATCGCCTGGACGCCGCTCTGCAGGCTGCTCGCGGAAGCGGCAACCGATTCGAGATGCTCTTTGCCGTAGTTCTGAATGTCTTCAACCTTGACCATCATGGAGTCCTTTCCCAGACTGACGTATGCAAAAACGATTGCCGGGAGGTCCCGGCTCCCTGACACAATCTCCATATAGTGCACTGCACAATAAGGTCAAGAAAGATTGTGCGACGCACAAATATATTCATTTCGGGGAAAATCCGGGGTCCTACGCAACGGTAAATTAATGTTTTGGAAACTCGCTCGGCCTAACCTGATTCCTCGACTTGTTGGCCTTCCGGCAGGCAGCTTGAAAGCTGTTTGCGAACAGTACCTTAGCTAGAAATGCGACCTGATCGACCAACCGGGCCGTGCGTAACGGCCGGATCGGCGCCCTGAACAGGGAAACATCAGTGGTTTAGGGCACAATTTTGCCTCACGAACCGGTGATCAAGACAGAAATTGGGACGGGGAAGTAAATGCTTCGTACAACCTTGGCTTCCTCGCGCACGTTGCGAGTGTGCGCCCTCGGGCTCATTACCTTCACCACTGCCATCCTGATCAGCAGCGAGAGCGCCGAAGCGCGCCGCTACAAGCAACGCCGCCACCACGTCGTGCGCGAAAGCTACAGCCCGCAGTTCTCCTCGATCATCGTCGACGGCAATTCCGGCGCAGTGCTCTCCTCGAACAATCCCGACGGTATCCGGCGCCCGGCTTCGCTAACCAAGATCATGACGCTGTACCTGCTGTTCGAGCGCCTCGAAGCCGGCAAGATGAAGCTCGATAGCGAAATGGACGTTTCCGAGCACGCTTCCGAGCAGGCCCCGACCAAGCTCGGCCTGAGGCCCGGCCAGACCCTCAAGGTCGAGGACGCCATCAAGGGCCTGGTAACCCGATCCGCCAACGACGCCGCCGTCGTGATCGCCGAAACCATCGGCGGCGATGAAGCCGAATTCGCCAGGATGATGACGCGCAAGGCTCGCGCGCTTGGCATGAGCAAGACCACCTACCGCAACGCCTCGGGCCTGCCCAACGACGAGCAGCTGACCACGGCACGCGACCAGGCAACGCTCGGCCGCGCGATCCAGGATCGGTTCCCGCGCTACTATCGCTACTTCGCGACCACCGTCTTCAATTATCGCGGCCAGTCGATCCGCAACCACAATCGCCTGCTCGGCAATGTCGAGGGCGTCGACGGCATCAAGACCGGCTACACCCGCGCCTCCGGCTTCAACCTCGTCAGTTCGATGCGCCGCGGCAACCGCCACCTCGTCGGCGTGGTGCTGGGCGGCCGCAGCGGCGGCTCGCGCGACGCCACCATGCGCAACCTGCTGGCCGAGAACCTCGACAAGGGCGCGACCAAGCGCACCGTCGCTGCGATCACCGAGCGCAACCCGGCCGATGGCAATGTCGAGGTCGCCGAAGCGGCGCCCGCTTCGCGATCCGTCGAGCCAGCCCAGGCCAACAGCGCGACCATTTCCGTCGAGCCCGCTGCCGTGCCAGCGACGCGTTCGGCCAAGCCGTCGCTGATGGCGGCAGCCGCCGCAGCCGTGCCGCCAATGCCGACCCGGGCTGAACCGAAGACCGAACCTGCGCCGCTGACCAACGGCGTCATCCAGACCCAGCAGATCGGCGCCATCCCCGGCTCGGCCGAACCGATGAAGCCGGTCAAGGTCAAGACCGTCCAGGTCAAGGCCGGACCGATGAAGCTGGCTTCCGCCGGCCCCTCGCAGCCCGCGCCGCCAATCACTGCCGCTATTCCGGCCCGCCAGGAAGTCGCCGAGACCTCCAGCGCCGTAGTGGCGAAGGCCACCGACACCGGCAGGGCCGACGCCGCCCGGCCGACGCTGCCGCCGCAGCCGGCGAACCACGGCACCGGCCAAGGCGTGCTCGGCGTCCTGCCTGCCTCCGCCCTCGCCCAACCCTTGGCGAACACCGCTGCTCCGCAGCCCAGCGCTGCGCCGCCGCACGTCTCCCAAGCCAGCACCCCTCAAGCCAGTACCTCTCAAGCAATGGCCTATGCCGATCCGGCGCCGCGCGGCCAGCCGCAGGCCGTGCAGCAGAACGGCGCGATCAAGCCGGTCGCACCTTCCGCCGTCCGCAGCGGCTGGATCATCCAGGTCGGCGCGCTGGAAAGCGAAAGCGAGGCCAAGCAGCGCATCGACCTCGCCCGCACCAAGGCCAGTGCCCTGCTCAGCAAGGCCGATCCGTTCACCGAACCGGTCGTCGCCAAGGATCAGCGAACGCTGTTCCGCGCCCGCTTCGCCGGGCTCGAGCGCGATCAGGCCGAAGCCGTCTGCCGCACGCTCAAGCGCGCCGAAATCTCCTGCATCACCGTTCGTAACTGATCGGAACGCAGTTCTCGAAACAACAGAGCCGGCGCGAAAGCGCCGGCTCTGTTGTTTTTGGAGCACAGCCAGCATCGCCGATCGCGCTAGGTACGGCCAATCGGTCGGACGAAAACTTCTCGTCAAGAATTTGCGGTTAGGTTTTCCGGGTGAAGGATCGACCACGCCGGACAACGGCGGGCGATGAGGGGCTTCAATCAGAGAACGACACGGAAGCAGCTCTCGGTCTGTAGCGTTCGTAGCGTGAGCCGGAGTTAGCTGAGATGCGTGCGAAGCAGGGTATCCTTGGCCTCGTTTACACGGGCGGCGAGGTACGTAGACCCCCCTTGGTCGGGATGCAGTTTCTTCATCAGGGCGCGGTGGGCCCTGCTGATGTCGTCGCGTCCCGCCCCCGGCTGCAGGCCAAGGATCTGATAGGCCTCCTCGTCCGTCATTTTGCCGGTCGCCGTCGCGCGGCGCTGCCCCCCTGTCCCGTTGCCCTGCGCGTTCTGACGCCAGGCGGGAAACCGGCGGTCCAGATAGCTTTCAAGTAAGGCGACGCTCTCGGCGTCGAAGCCCGGCATCATCGCAACCAGTTGCGGCAGGTCGAACTCGTCGAGCGGGCGGCCGGCATTCGGCCCGTCCACGATCCGGCCCGACAGCACGCCGCTGTCGTGATCCAGGCTCATGTCGAGAAATGGCGAGCGCACGCGGGAGGCCTGCCCCGATGAGCGCTTCCCGCCGAATATCCCGCCGATACTACTGAAGCCCGACGTCCCGAACGGCGACCAGCCGAGCAGGCCGGCGCCGAAGATGCCGAGCGGGATCGCCACGGCGAGTTCGCCGCGCAGGCCGGTAAAGGCGGCAACCGCCAACGCCACGACGCCGCCCGCGATCTTGATGCCGCGCGCGAGCACGACCGGATTGGCTGCACGAAACATCTGCAGCAGCAGGTAAAGAAGGACAACGGCGACGACGCCGGCAATCAGGGTAGGCATGGCGTCTATATAAGGGCATCGGCGCCGAAAAGCACCGCAGTCCGTCCGCCGGAAACCGGGGCCGAGATCACTTCATCTGGCCGATCAGCGCAGCCGCACCGCTTTCGCTCTGCGAGAGCCGCTGCAGCGCCGCCCGCCCGCCGGCGGCATAGGCGGCCGCGGCCCGCAGCAGTTCGCGCAACTGCGCGGCGGCGCCCGGATCGAACCTGCACCACGCGCCGCCGGTGAGCCGCGCGATCTCGCGGAACGCCTGCTCGGCAGCCGCGTCGTGGCCTTCCTGAAACATGAACACCGGCACTTTCAGGAGACCCAGTTCGCCCGCCTTGGCGCAGAGGTCATCGACCTGCTCCTCCATGGCGTCGCCAACGAACACCATGGCGCGCACGCCCGATGCGACCGCCTCGCGGCGCGCCTCCGACAGCACCTTGCCGATCTGGGTATTGCCGCCCTGGCAGTTGATTTTGCTCATCAGCCGCGCGAGCTGCGCGGAGTTGGATATCCAGCCCGTGGCGCGGCATTCGTTCAGGCCGCGGTAATAAACCAGGCGGATGTCGAGGCTGCCCGACGCGGCTGCCTCGCGAAACATGTCGGCCTGCAGCGTACAGGCCATATCCCAGGTCGGCTGACGGCTCATGGTGGCGTCCAGCGCAAACACCAGCCGCCCCCTGGCGCCCGGGCTGTGCGGCGACATCGCACGGGCTCTCGCCACAAAAGCCGCAATATCCTCCGACGTCGACGGCCGCGCCTCCGGCAACGGACCGGCACGGCGCGCGTCAGCGCCCTTCGCCGAAGCGACGTCGCCGGAAGATTTCGGTTTGATGGGTTCGCCGGCCATGAGCGCTCGCAATGTTCAGCAAGCTTATGTGGGACGGCCGACCGGCGGTTCAATGCGGCAGATGAGTGTCCGCCGCAAGCCTTGTCGAAGGCCCTAGCGCAAAGCCGGATCGCTAGTTGGTGACCGGCTTGTTCTTCGGCGCCGGATTGCTGGCCAGCGGAACTGGTCCCGGGCTGCTCGATAGAACATCCGGCACCTTGGTCGGCACGGGCTTGAGCGCACTCTTGTCGGCGTCGTCGAGGAACTTGTCGAGCATCGACTGGATCGACGTCTTGGCAGCGTCCGGTCCGGTGTCGCGCATATCGTTGTGCTGGAAGCCGGTGTTCACCACCGTGATGCCGGACTGTTCGCACTGCTCATCGTCAGGCACCACGCCGGGGTCGGGCTTGAACTGGGTATCCTTGGAACGGAACGAAAGAATCTTGAACTTGCCGTCGGTCAGGAACGGCACGCGCAGATTATCGAGCGTCACGACCTTCTTGATCTCGTCCGGATATTCCTTGGCGAAATACATCGAGATGTCGCCACCCATCGAATGGCCGACCATGGTCACCTTGTCGTAGTCGGCGTTGGGCTGGACTTTCCTCATTTCCCCGATAGCGAAATGGATATTGGCAACGCCGCGCTGGATCTGCGGCAGGCGGCCAACGTAGAGCTCGCCCACCTTCGTCACCATCGGCGGATCGGTCGGCAGGTCATGCTGCGGGCTGATCGCGAGATAGCCCCGCGCCGCGAAGGCGTTCGACAGGAACGAGTACTCGGTGTTCTTGACGGTGTTGCCGTGGTTGAGGATCGCGACCGGCAGCTTGATCAGGCCGGCATTGGCCTGCATTTCCTTGTCGCGGCGAACGGCGATGTTGACTGCCACGAGGCGGTTGTCGCGCGCGGGATCGTGGAAAGCGATCGTCTCGTGACGGATCGCCCACTTGCTCGCGGTGAAATAAGCGACGGCGACCAGCACGCAGAGTGAAAGCAGAATGAGAATTCCACGTTTCATGTTCGTCCTCGGGCCCGCTCCAGGGCTAACCTATCGTTGAGACTCTTCGGTCTCTTCTTCATGATATATGTCACGGTGGAGTGACATAAAGGCCAAATGTTGTGTATTGACCGCCTGATCGTTGTGCGTTGCACCTAAGCTGTGTGCAGGTGCCCCGCCACCGCCGATGAAGCCCTTCTCCTTACGACGTCGCCCGCCAGCTTTTGGTTCGACCAATCAATAAAAGTCTAATGAAAACGGCGCCGCGAGCCCCTGGTTCCCGACGGCCAAAGCGGGGAGCCCGGTTATCCCCGTAAAACCCCGCGCTTCAAGCAGCGGTATAAATGACGAGCTTGAGCGCCGGGTCGTCGTTGGCCTGAAAGCTCGCATATTCCAGCTTGAGCCTGCCCTTCTTCGGATGACTCAGCGACTTCCGCCCCGCTGCGATACCGCTGACGTCATGGGCCTCCCACCAGCCGGCAAATTCCGGACAGCCCGCCTGCAGCCGCGCCAGCAGGTCGCGAAACGCCGGATCGCCCGCCCACAGATCGTGGGTCGCGCGAAACTGCGCAACCATGCGCTTCGCCTCGGCTGCCCATGAGGCGCCAAACAGCCGCCGGCTGGCCGGGTTGGTCAGCACCGTGAGCAGGCTGTTGCGATCGGGCTCTGCGACCCGGCTGAACGCGAAGATGTCGTCTGCAGCCGCGTTCCAGACCAGAATGTCCCAGCGGCGGCCGGTGACATAGGCCGGCAGATTGAGCTGTTCGACCGTACGCCGCACCGCCGGCGGCACCGTCTCGCGCACGAAGGCGCGCCGGTCCGTGGTTTGCGTCAGTTCCTTCAGGTGCCGGTGCTCGGCCCGCGACAGCCGCAGCGCCCGCGCCAGCGCGTCGATCGTCGCCGCCGAGGGGCTGACGGATCGTCCCTGCTCGAGCCTGACATACCAGTCGACGCCGATCCCGGCGAGATCGGCGACCTCCTCCCGCCGCAGGCCGGGCGTGCGCCGCCTTCGGCCGCCGGGCAGCCCCGCAGCCTTCGGCGTCAGCCGGTGACGCCGTGACCGCAGGAAATCGCCGAGTTCGCTCTGCCGCGAACTGTTGCCGGATTCCGGCATGCCTCTGGTCCCAAGGAGGTTTTACAGTCCTAGGATAATACCAGGTCTTGCTGGCGAACTGAAGCCTGTCAGACTGGCACGTGAAATTGGAGAGATGCCGATGAAGGCCGCCGTCCTGCACGCATTCGGATCGCCGCTTGCGATCGAAACCCTGCCCGCCCCGGTGCTCGGCACCGGCGAGGTGATCGTCGACGTGGTGGCGAGCCGGGTGCTGGCCTATGCCGGCGAGGTCTTCAGTGGCGAACGGAAATACCTGCTGGAACTTCCCGTTGTTCCCGGCCCCGGCGCGATCGGGCGTGTTCGCGCAACCGGCCCCGACGCGACCCGGCTTCGTCCGGGCGACTGGGTCTACTGCGACCCGACCGTGCGTTCGCGCGACGACGCGTTCGCCCCCGATATCGCCCTGCAAGGCCTGACCGCCGGCAGCGAGGCCGGGATGCATCTGCAGCGCTACTTCCGCGACGGCGCCTGGGCCGAGCAGCTGCGCCTGCCGACCGAAAACGCGGTGCCGATCGGCGCCATAGACGAAGCGGAGGCGGCGCGATGGTGCGCCCTCGGCACGCTGCTGGTTCCATATGGCGGCTTTCTCGCGGCCGAATTGCAGGCCGGCGAAACCGTGCTCGTCAACGGCGCCACCGGCAGCTTCGGCAGCGCCGCGGTTGCCGTTGCGCTCGGCATGGGCGCGCAATACGTCGTCGCCACCGGCCGCAACGAGACCGCCCTCGCCGAGCTGACGCAACGGTTCGGCGCACGCGTTCGAACAGTGCCGATGCGCGGCGACGAGGCCGACGATCGCGCGCGAATCCTGAAGGCCGCATCCGGCCCCGTCGACTGCGTGCTCGATATCCTGCCGCCGGCCGCCAATGGAGTGCAGGTTCGCACCGCAGTCATGGCGGTAAGGCCTTACGGGCGCGTGGTGCTGATGGGCGGCGTCGGCATGCTCGGCGGCGCAGGCCTCGATCTGCCCTACCCGTGGCTGATGCGAAACTGCATCACTGTGCGCGGGCAATGGATGTATCCGCCGCATGCCGCCGTGCTGATGACCGGCCTGATCCGCTCAGGCCTGGTGAAGCTCGATCATTTCGAGGTCACCGCATTTGGCCTCGACCGGGCCAACGAAGCGGTTGCCCATGCGGCCGCCAACAGCGGCCCGTTCAAAATGACCGTGATCCAGCCGCGCTGACGCGGCCTGCCGGTCGCCCGTCAAGTAACCGGCTCGCAAGGAGCCGGTTCAGGCGCTGATGATGTCGTGGACTTCGAGCGGCTTGTCGACCTGGGTGAACCACTCGGCGCGGTTGGCGGCACGGCGGCGGCCTTTCTCGTCGAGCGGCAGTTTGAGCTGGCGCAACAGGCTCGTCACTTCCTCGCGCGCGGTCACGTGGCCGAGGCTCGGGCGGGTGCCGAGCGTGGCCTCGTCGATATCGTCGAGCGCCGTCAGCCCGCGCGGGAAGAATTCGCGGTACACCACCCGCTCGGCAAATCCGTCGATCGAGCGGAACCCGAGCCGCAGCGAGAGATCCTTCAGGCTGTCGGCGACGAGCTGCTTGTTGCGCGAGCCGATCATCGACAGGCGGTTGCGCACCACGATCCAGTCGCAGGTGGCGCCGTCGAGCTGGCGGCGCTTGCGCCTTGTGTCACGCACCATCTCTGCATAATGACTCTCGCCCGTCACCGAATAGGTCGCGGGATCGACGGTGCCGAGCACGTCGAAGTCGAGGAAGCTGTCGTTGATCGGCGTCACCAGCGTGTCGGCCATCGAGTGCGCCAGGCGCATCAGGTAGGAATCCGAGCCCGGCGTATCGATGACGATGAAATCGAAGGCGCGCTCGACCTTGCTCACCGCCTCGATGAATTGCTGGAACTCGGCGCTCTCATTGTCGGCGATCTGCATCGTCTCGCCGAGCCTGGGGCAATAATGCACGGGTAGTTCGAGATCGAGGCCGGTGCGACGCGCCCACGCGCTGCGGTTGGCGATGTAACGGGTGAAACTCTGCTGGCGGCAGTCGAGATCGATGGTGGCGACGCGCTGTCCTGCCTTCATCAGGGCGACGGCGATATGCAGGGCGGTGGTCGATTTTCCGGAACCACCCTTCTCGTTGCCCAGCACGACGACATGTGCCGAACCGAACTGACCCTGACTCGCCTGCAGCAACATGACTCAATCCCCGCGTGATATCTTCAAATCACGCGCGCCTGCGGTCAAGCGAAATGCGCGACGATGCATTCAAATCGCACGCCGCCTCTCTTAATCATGAATCGGACAGGTGCGTGGCTGCACTTTCAGCGTCGCTGACATTCCAGCAAGCCCGATGCGCGGCAGTTGCCGCACATTGGCCATTCTCCGGTTACCTTGGCGGCGATGTTCCGGCCCTATAAGGTCGTTATGCCCGCCAGCAGGCGTGGAGGCACCATCCCCTCGCCCGTCGTGAACCACCGCAAGAGATCGAGCCCAGATGTCGCGAAGTCCCATGGTCGTCCGTACCGTCCCCGCATTGCGCCGTGCCGTCGAGGCCTTGCGCGCCAGGAAGGCCACCATCGCGCTGGTGCCGACCATGGGAGCCCTCCATGACGGACACGTGTCGCTGGTGCGGCTTGCCAAACGGCGCGCGCAAAAAGTCATCGTGTCGATCTTCGTCAACCCCACGCAGTTCGCGCCGACGGAAGATTTCGGTTCCTACCCGCGTACCTGGAAGGCCGACGTTTCGAAGCTCGCAGCCGAGAAGGTCGACCTGATCTGGAATCCCGACGTCAAGGCGATGTACCCGGAAGGCTTCGCCACCCGGATCGTGCCCGAGGGTCCGGCGACCGCCGGCCTCGAGGACCGCTTCCGCCCGCATTTCTTCGGCGGCGTCGCAACCGTCGTCGGCAAGCTGTTCACCCAGTGCCGGCCGGATGTTGCGATCTTCGGGGAAAAGGACTTTCAGCAATTGCGGGTTGTGGCGCAGATGGCCCGGGATCTCGATCTCGGCGTCAGGGTCGTGGGTTCGCGCACCGTCCGCGAGCGCGACGGGCTCGCGATGTCCTCGCGCAACGTCTACCTCTCGGCGGAGGAGCGGCTGACGGCGCCGACGCTGTACCGCGCCATGAAGGAGAGCGCCAGGCATCTGAAAGCCGGCGAGGAACTCGAAACCGCGATGGCCACAGGCCGCGACCTCGTCGCCGGCGCCGGTTTCGTGCTGGATTATTTCGAGGCCCGGCACGCCGAGACGCTGGCGCCGATTGCATCGCTGAAGGATGGCCCGGTGCGGATACTGGTCGCGGCCAAGCTCGGCAAGACCCGGCTGATCGACAACATCGGAGTTTGAGGGTCGGGTATCTTGCAGCCGGCAGCATCGTCGCTGTCGGCCCGCTCGCCGAAAAATCGCTACAGCAATCCCAGATCGCGCAATTCGCGGCGCATCGGCTCGGGCATGGCGGCGACGCTGGCGGCCGAGGATCTGGTGAGGTCCGGCGGCGCGGCGTCCTCGGTCAGATAGCGCCAGCCCTGGAACGGGCGCATCGGTCGCGGCGAGACCGCAAACACCTTGGGCTGCATCACGATCCGGCAGCGGCCGATGCCGTCCTTGTCGCGAAACGGCTCGATCCCGATGATCTTTTCGCGCGCGGCGATCTCGCCCTTGATCACCCAGTACAGCGAACCGCCGGCCAGCAGTTCGCTGTCGCGCTTCGGCGTCATCCGCGTGATGTGGACGTGGCGAAGCGGCAACCCCTTCTTCTTGGCGGTCGCCATGCGTTCGGCGACCCAGCCCTTGAGCTCCTTGACCGACTCGCAGCCGACGGCAAGCTTGATGAGGTGAAGCGGCATGATCACGCCGATGTAGCCGTCAGCGCGCGCTTTGAAAAGAAAAGATCAGTCGTTGTCCGCAGCCGCGGGCGCTGCCGCCGTCGGGGCAAGCTGAACCGGTGCTGCGGCCGGCGTCCGTTTCGGTGGCGGCGGCGGTTTCTTGGCTGCGGCCACCGCCGGTGCAGGCGACGATGAAGGGGCAGCGGTGGCGGGCGGACGCGGTGCCGGCGGCGCCGCTGCCGTAGCCGGTGCGGGCTTGGGCGGCGCAACGAGCGGCGGCTCCGCCGACATGATGCTGACCGCCGGCGTCGAGGCCGAAGTCGGGAACTCGGCGTTGGTGGGTTTGCCCGTCGGCATCGACGGTGGCAGCGCCGCCACCATTCCCGACGCCTGCGCCGGCGCATTCCAGGAGGACGCGTAGCGCGTGATCAGGTTTTCATAGACGCGCTCGTCCATGTTGGTGAGGATCTGGCGATTGTTGGCGAGCGAACGGAACGCCGGACATGAGGTCGGCGTACAGTGATCCCGCGCCATCAGCACGTAGGCCATCAACCCGTAACGATCCCGCTCGACCGCCCGGCGCAAGCGCCTGCAAGTCAGGGCCGGCACCCTTGTTGGCGGTGGCGACATCACCCAGCGAGGTCAGCAGCGTGATCTGCGAAGCGGCGTAGGCGACGGCGGCGGCGACCGACTCGGCGGAGCCAAACAGCACCTTCTCGCATGCAGTCAGGACCGCGTCGCCGGCAAGATCGTCAATGCAGGAGACCTGCGGCAACGCCGCGCTTGCGGGATAAACCGCGCGCGCCTCGCCCGAGGCCGGTCGATCGCCCTGACCGAAGCCGTGGACGGTTGCCGCTCCGGCGACGCCGATCGACAGCAGCGTGATGACAGCGAGCGCGCCATTGGCCACGGATCGCTCCGCACGCAGCAGCGTGATCAGAACGATCATCCCGAAGAAGCCGGCGGCGGCCAGCGTCAGCCACATTGGAAAGCTCGGCGAGCGCCAGATGTGATCCAGCGAAGAAGCCCAGGCCCAGTTCATGCGCGGTGTCCCTCAACGCAGCATCAAACGATCAGCGAAAGCGAACGCAGTTTACCGCATCCGCTTCACGGCAGAATGGTTCTTTGAACGGGGCCTTTTGACGGCACCCCGGAACGGAACCCCGTCAAGCTGCTGGCCGGCACGAGAGTTCAGGAAACCGCGAGCTGGCTTTCCTTGGCGACCCGTTCAAAAGCCTCCGTGGAACTCTTGATACGATACTGGCAATCGTCGCCATCGGTCGGAAGCAGCCGGATCACCTCGTAGGTACCGCTGGCCGCCGGGCGGGCGACATTGCTGGCCGTAAAATAGACAGTCTCTCCAACGGAGTACTTATGCTTCAACGCCCTCTCCATCACGCAAGAAAATCGGCCGCGCTCACGGTCCCGCCAGCTTTTCGTCCGATTTGAGAACCCTGCGGCAAGCTAGCACACCCGAACGCGCAAAAGCCAGTAACATCGCGGCATGGCAAACACGCAAATTCAGCATATTTTTCAGGGCGATAAGTCTATGATTCCAGAGTGCTGCGGAAATCCCCCGGACCGTCGTTGGGCGGCAATTCCGTGGGACGGAAAGTCGGCCGAATGCGCTCTTGTGGGAAATGATCCCAACGGCTCACGGCGGTTATATCATACCTCCTCGAAACGCTCGATCAACAGGGTTTCCGCAAGGCCGTCGCGGGTCCATTCCTGGAATGCGGGTAACGACATCATGGCATCGTAATAGTGTCGCGCCTCGCCGCTCACCTCGATCGCATAGGTGCGAAAGCGATGGACCACCGGCGCGAACATCGCGTCGGCGCCACTGAAGGCGCCGAACAGGAACGGTCCCTCGTTTCCGTACCTGATATGACAATCCGCCCAAATCTCCTGCACGCGCGCGACATTGGCGCGCGCGTCATCCGACAGTTCAACGGCGCCGACCGGACGATGCAGGTTCATGCCGCACTCGTTTCGCAGCGGCATGAAGCCCGAATGCATCTCTGCTGAAATCGAGCGCGCATGCGCGCGTCGCGCGCGGTCTTCCGGCCACAGCCTTGTCTGCGGAAATTTTTCGGCGAGGTATTCGATGATCGACAGCGAGTCCCACACCGTCACGTCGCCGTCGATCAGCGTCGGCACCTTGCCCGATCGCGAGAAGCTCAGGATCCGCTCCTTGTCGGCCTTGTCGTCCGTGTAGAGTGGGATGAAAACTTCCTCGAACGGAATATCGTTGGCGCGCAGCGCCAGCCACGGCCGCATCGACCATGACGAATAGTTCTTGTTGCCGATGGCGAGTTTCAACATTTTTCGGAGAGATCCTGTTGGGATCACCATCCTGCCATAGGGCGCCGCAGGCGTTCAACCTGAACATCACCCGCCATCGCAGCGTCACCCCTTCGCCGCGGCGTCCAGCCCTTCAATGTCGAACAGCGGCGAGACCCAGCCGACCGCCGAGCCCTGGATCAGCGAGGTATGGAAGCCGATCGCGGCCTCCATGTCCTTCTCGAACCAGAGATGCTGTGTAACCTTCATGGCGTGTGTCCTTCCAAGTATCAAACGCGCAGCGCCTGCGGGTCGCTCCCGTCCCAAGGACGGATGAGACAGGCCGCCTCCGACAGGATCGGATCATTTTTGTCGTGGGGCGCTTTCCGCCAAACGTGTCGGCGAAATCAGGACGCGGCAAAATCCTGCGGCGTGAAGTTGAGATCGAGCACCTTCCACTCGCCATAGCGGTCAGCAGGGAGCATGCCGTAGGGCTGGCAGGCCGACAGCGCGCTGATTGCGCTCTGCATCAACAGCGGTCCCTTCATCGAGGCGCTCGCTTCGATCAGGATCGGCTCGGCCGCCAGCCGGCCGTCCGGCGTCATCATCACGCGCAGCTTGACCTTCACATCGTCGCTGGGCTTCAGGGAGGCCGGCAGCTTCGAGCAGGACCTGAGATGACGTCTGAACTCCGCGACCAGATTGCCGGCGATCTCGGCGGATTGCGTCGCCGGCGCATCGAAATTGTCGTCGCCCTTGTCGCGGCTCAGTAGCGTCGGCGACAGGTCGGGCGGCAGGCCCAGCAGCACCTGATATTTGATCGAGAGATCGGGCTCGGGCTGCTTGTAGGCCGGCGCTGCCTGCGGCGGCGGCTGTGGTGGCTGGCGCCGTTGCTTGTGGCTGCGCCATGGGTGGCGTGGCGAGCGCAGCCTGCTTCTGCGGCCGCGCCGGGGGCGGTGACGCCGGGGGCGGCGTCGGAGGCGGCTCGCTTGCGGCAGCCGGTTTCTCGGGCTGGGAAAGCTCGGGCGTCGGCGTCGGCGTGGGAGCCGGCTCCGGCATGGTCGCGGCAACGGCCTGTTCCGGAGGCGCCTGCTGCTCTGCGAGTTCCTGCGAGGTCACGATTTCAACCGGAATCTGCTCGGCCGTCACCGCGCCGAACGGATGCACGTCGGAGAACAGCAGCACCAGCGCCAATAGCGACACGTGCGCGATCGCCGATGCCGTGATGCCGGTTGGTATGATGATCTGCCGCAGGTCCATCGCATCAAGACGATATTCGATGTCTCCCCTGCCCGCCAGCCTAGCGCCCGGCGCGATCGGACCTCAATCCCATTTCGGCGCGAAGCTGTAATCCGTCAGCCGGCCAGCGGCGCTTCCCATCCCGGAAATCTCCTGCATGTCCTCCTCGGACAATTCGAAGTCGAATATCTCGATGTTTTCCGAGAGCCGTTCCAGTTTCGACGTCCTGGGGATCGCCGCGACGTTTTGCTGCACCAGCCAGCGCAGGCAGACCTGCGCCGCCGTCTTGCGATAGCGGTCGCCGATGCGCAGCAATGCACGATCGTTCTTGATGCGGCCCCTGGCAACCGGGCTATAGGCCACCAGCGCCATGCCATGGCGCGCGCAGGCTTCTCTCACCACGGTCTGTTCGAGATAGGGATGATATTCGACCTGGTCGCACGCCAGCGGTTCCGGACACACCGCCACGGCCTCCTCGATCAGGGCCACGGTGAAGTTGGAAACGCCGATGTGTTTGGCAAGCCCCTGCTGCTTCATCCGCGCCAGTGCGCCCAGCGTCTCCACCAGCGGCACCTGCGGGTTCGGCCAGTGCAGGAGCAGCAGGTCGACCTCGGTCAGGCGCAGCCGCGCCAGGCTTTCCTTGGTGGAACGCTCCAGATCGTTGGGCGCGAAATGCGTGGTCCAGACCTTGGTGGTGAGGAAGATTTCGTCGCGCTTGACGCCTGAGGCGCGCACGCCCTCGCCGACCTCGCGTTCATTCTCGTAGATCTGCGCGGTGTCGATGTGGCGATAGCCGAGCCGCAGCGCCTGCTCGACGATCCGCGCGCAGGTGCGCCCGTGCAATTCCCAGGTGCCCAGCCCGATCGCCGGGATCTTTGCGCCATTGGCCTCGACGACGTTCATCAGGGACATCCGGAGATTGCAGCCCATTATGGGCCGCAGCGGCGGCGGTGCCAACAGATTGCGCTCCGCAGGACGCGCCTGGACCTGGCCCGGCGCGAATATTGGTTTGCAGGAGGAAAACGCGCCGACAGAAACTCAGGCAGGCGTCGGTTCCGTGGCGAGCGCGGCAAACACCGTTTCCGGCGAATGCGCGATCACGGCAAGCAATGCGCGGGCCGGACCGCGCGGGGCGCGCTTGCCCTGCTCCCAGTTGCGGATCGTCTCGACGGGCACGCCGAGCCGTGCTGCGAATTCGATCTGGGTCAGCCGCGCCCGGCGGCGGAGATCGCGCACGGCCGGCAACGGCTCGCTTGCAACCGTATCCGTCGCCATCGCCATCGCAGGTGCCATGGGGGCGGCCGCAGGCGTTTCAGCAGGCGCGAGCGGGAACTCCTGCCCGTCGCGCAATTCGACGATCCGTCCATCCGCTTTCAGCCGCAGGCGTTGCATGTTCGACCTCGCAAGGGTCCAGCATGATCGGCGATGCGCGTTAAGACCCGCTTAACGATAAGCGGGAGGCTACCTCAACCCGAACCACAGCGTGGCGATGCCGAGGAACGAGAAGAAGCCGACCACGTCGGTGATGGTCGTGACGAAGGTCCCCGACGCCACCGCCGGATCGGCGCGCACCCGCTCCAGCACCATCGGGACCAGGATGCCGCCGAGCGCACCGGCGATCAGGTTGCAGATCATGGCAAGCCCGATCACGATGCCGAGGCCCGGAATCTTGAACCACGCCACCGCGGCAACGCCCGTGATCACGGCGAAGGCCAACCCATTGACGAGACCGACCATCGCCTCGCGCATGACCACGCGATAGGCATTGTTGGAACCGAGCTCGCGGGTCGCCAGCGCCCGCACCGCCACCGTCATGGTCTGGGTCGCCGCATTGCCGCCCTGGCTCGCCACGATTGGCGCCAGCACGGCCAGCGCCACCATCTTCTCGAGCTGGCCCTCGAACAGGCCCAGCACGGACGAGGCGAGGAACGCGGTTGCCAGATTGACCAGGAGCCAGTTGAACCGCGCGCGCGCGATGGTCCAGACACTGTCGGACAGTTCTTCGTCGCTGGTGACGCCGCCGAGCGCCTTGAGGTCTTCGTCGGCCTCTTCCTCGATGACGTCGACGACGTCGTCGATGGTGATGACGCCGACCAGCCGGTTGGTGGTGTCGATGACGGGAGCGGCCACCAGATTATACTTGCCGAACATCCGCGCGACCTCTTCCTGGTCGTCCAGCACCGAGACGCGGCGGCGGTCTTCCTCGACCAGTTCGGACAGCGGCACCGGCCGGCGTGCACGCAACAGCGTGTCGAGCGAAATCGCGCCTTGCCAGTGCTGATCGGAATCGACCGCGTAGATTTCGTAGAAGCGGTCGGGCAGATCGGGGGTGTCGCGCATGTAGTCGATCGCCTGGCCGACGGTCCAGTCCGGCGGCACCGCGATGAATTCCGACTGCATGCGCCGGCCGGCGGAATTCTCCGGATAAAGCAGGCTGCGCTCCAGCGGCTCGCGCTCGGCCGGCGGCAGCTTATCCAGGATCTCTTCCTGGTCTTCCTCGTCCAGGCCTTCGAGCAACTCGACGGCGTCGTCGGATTCCAGTTCGCGAACGCCTTCGGCCACCGTCTCCGGTTCGAGTTCCTCGAGGATTTCCTCGCGGACGGCGTCATCGACCTCGTTCAGCGCCGAGAAGTCGAAATCGGTGCCGGTCAGTTCGACCAGCGTAACGCGGTCATCGGGTTCGAGGGCCGCGATCAGGTCGCCAAGATCGGCCTCGTGCAGCTCGGCCACCACCTCGCACAGCAGCGGCCGGTCAGCGGCATGGATGGCGCGCGCGATCTCGGCGACGAACTCGTGGCGAAGCTGGCCGTCCTCGTCGCGCATCTGGAGAGGGTCGAGCGCAGGGGGCAACGCAGGCCGTGCCTCGGCGGCTGGGGCAACGTCGATATCGTCGGCCATGCCGCGCCCTCGCCGGTTTGACAGAATGAGAGAACTCGTCTGAGCTGTTGCTGCACGCATTACCCAATCGGCAATGCTCCACGCAATGCCAAATATGACCAACGGCGAATGATCGGAAAATTGACTGCTGCAGCGGCCGGGGCCGCGATTGGCCTGGTCGCATTTGTCGCAGCCTCGGTTGCCGCCGAATGCCCCCGCGATGGCGCGCTCGGCACCTCGCGCGTTCTCGCGGTCGACCCCGCGACCTCGCCGCGCATCGGCCTGAAGAGCTTTCCCCAGACGCTGCCGCTGGCGGACCGCGAGGTGGTGTTGACCTTCGACGACGGGCCCTGGCCGGGCACACTGTCAAAAGTGCTGGCCGCACTCGCCAGCGAATGCGTGCGCGCCACCTTCTTCCTCATCGGCAGGCATGCCGCCGCACATCCCGAACTGGTGCGGAGATTGGCGGCGCAGGGCCACACCGTGGCCCACCACACCTTTGCCCATCACAATCTCAAATCGATCAAGCCGGACGCGGCGATCAACGACATCGACAAGGGTATCGCCGCGGTCGAAGCCGCCCTGCACGGAAAGGCCACCACAATCCCGAGCACGCCGTTCTTCCGCTTTCCCTATTTCGAGATGACGCCGGCAGCGCTCGACGTCCTGCAGAAGCGCGGCATCGCCGTGTTCGGCGCCGACCTCTGGGCCAGCGACTGGAATCCGATGACGCCGGCCGAACAGCTCAAACTGCTCACCGAACGGCTACAGATTGCGGGCAAGGGCATCATCCTGCTGCACGATCCCAAGGCGCAGACCGCGGCCATGCTGCCGGCGTTCCTCCGCTACCTGCGCGACCATCGCTATCGGGTGGTCCACATTGTTCCGGCCGGTGCCGAAACCGTGTCCGGCAAGGCACATTAACGCCAAAATTGGATGTGGAATTCAAATGACTGGAGTCGGCGATCTTCGCGCCGCGTATAAGCATCTGCGTGCATTTTGGAATGAAGCCGGGGTTCTATGATTGCTAGCTTTTTCGAGGGGCTTCGGGCGCGGCGTTGGGCTGCGTTGTGCGCGGGCGTTCTCGCCTGCATTGCCGCGCAGAGCGCTTTGGCAGCGAACTGTCCCGGACATCCCGACGCCATCGGCACGTCGCGCACGATCGTGGTCGATCCGCGGCAATATCCGATCATCGGCAGCATGCAATACGGCAAGACATTGCCGCTCGAAGACCACGAGGTCGTACTGACGTTCGACGACGGCCCGCTGCCGAAATACAGCAACCAAATTCTGGATATCCTCGCCGCCCACTGCGCGAAGGCGACCTTCTTCCTGGTCGGGCGCCAGGCCAACGACTAGTCCCGAAGGCGTGCGCAAGGTGCGCGATGCCGGCCATACGGTAGCGACCCACAGCCAGAACCATCCAGGTGGCATGGATCGCCTGCCGATCGATCGCGCCAGGCAGGAGATCGATCAGGGCATCGCGTCGGTAACCGCAGCGCTGGCCGACGGCACCACGCCCGCGCCGTTCATGCGCATTCCCGGCCTGCGCCGCAACGACGGCATCGAGGAATACGCCGCATCGAAGGGATTGCAGATCTGGAGCGCGGATTTTCCTGCCGACGACTGGCGCAACGTCTCCGCCGGTCGCGTCTACGACCTTGCAATCCAGCGGCTGGAGGCAAAGCGAAAAGGCATCCTGCTGCTGCACGACATCCAGCCGCGCACGGTAGCGGCGCTGCCGCGAATCCTGAGCGAGTTGAAAGCGCGCGGCTATCGCATCGTCCATGTGGTGCCGGCTACACCGGAGCGACTGGCGACGCCGACCGAGCCACAGCAATGGCAGGTGCGTCCGGCATCCGAAATGGTGGCTACCTCACGCTGGCCGAAAATTCCGAAGTTCGCCTTCGCTGCCAGCGCCGCGCTTTCTGCACCCGCATTCACTGACGTCGGCTGGCGCAACAGCATTGCCGGCGGCATTGCTCCCCGACGCGCGCGCGGCATGCGCGTGGCGACGCCATGGCCGCAGCCAACGGTGCTGCCGAATGCCGGTGCGCTCGCCGCGCTGCCGACCCCGGCGCAAAGCGTTTTCAGAATGCCGGAGTCCGCCCGCGTAACCATGCTGGCCTCATTCGCGCACCACGGGGATCAGACAGCGCATGGCCTCCGCGCAACCGAGGTTTCCGCCAGACTGACCGGGAAGTCCCGGCAAGCCCGGACCAGCCCGCGATCGGTGCGCGTCGCGAATTTGAAGAAGCGTTGACCAGCCGCGACAGGCGTCGGCGCAAGAAGCGGCAGCGGCTCAGTTCGTCACGATCTTGGCGATGCAGAGCAGGATGACGATGGCGAGGAATAGCAGGTCGATATAGGCCTTCATCTCGCCGGCATGGCGCAGCCCGCTGACCTCGCTGATGACCTGCTTGCGCGTCGACGTCGAGTTCGGCCCCTCGCCAAGCGCCGCCACGAGGCGGCGCGCCTCCAGTTCAAGCCGCTCGATGCGCTGGAAGAAGTGAAACGACCGCAGCGCCGACGCCGCGTGCATGCCGGCATAGACCAGCACCAGTACAGCCACCACCACGCGGTGCTGGTAATTCTCCAGGAAATTGAGAGCCAGGTAGACCAGCGCCAGGAACACGAAGTTGGAGAGGAATCGGTAGGCGTAGCTCATAAACAGCATGCTCATGCTCCGGGAAGTCTTGGAAGCGTGGTCTTGGACCGCGATCTTGGATGCGAAACTTTCGACCGGCGGACCGGAATTGCCGGTGGCGGGCCACCGTCAGTCTACGCCAACCATGTAACGTCAGGGAATCGAACCGGGCCGTCACCCACAACGAATCACACAACGTGTTGCACGAACAACCCTATGTATCAATCTGATTGAATTTGCATCTTATAATTGTAATTGCTGGTTACATCGCCATGCGCGGCCGGGCGCGAGGCGCGCGGACCCTGGAGCGTTTTCGAGCGAAGTGGATACCGGTTCGCGTGAAGAAAACGCGTCAAGACAAGAATCCAGAGCTTCGGTTCTGATTCAATCAGAACCGATAATTCTCTAGAAGATCAACATCGACGCGATCAGAAAGTAACTGCTCAGGGACAGCATGTCCTGCAGCACCGTTGCGATCGGGCCTGAGGCCAAAGCCGGATCGTAGCCTGTCCTGGCAAAGCCCCACGGCAACACGATGCCGACCATCGTCGCAATGACGCTGGCCAGCAGCAGCGCCATCGCAACCGTCGCCGCCAGGGCGATGTCTCCAAACGAAAGCCAGACCAGCAGCAAGGCCAGGACGCCGAGCGTTCCGCCGATCAGCACGCTGGTCGCAAACTCCCTGGCCAGCATGCGAAGCAACTTCCCATCGGTGAGCGACAGCGCCCGCACCATGACGACTTCCGACTGCGTGCCAACGGCATCGGCAAGATAGACGATGCCCGGCACGAAGAAGGCAACTGCAATATGCGCGGCGAGCGCGGTCTCGAAGCGCGCCATCATCGCCGTCGCCAGTGCGCTGCCGGCCATCCCCACCAGCAGCCAGGGCAAGCGGTAGGAAGCCTGGCGCAGCGGCGACGCAGCCAACGCCCGTTTCGCCGCCTCCGACTTGGCAAGAATGCCGGCCATGTGATGCAGGTCTTCGATATGCTCGTCCCGCAGGATCGCCATCAGCGATCCTGCGGGCACTGCGCCAAGAAACCTTCCCTGATTGTCACAGACCGCGAGCACAGAGCCGCCGGACCGTATCGCGACAGTTGCCGCCTGCTCGCGGTCGGTGAACGCCGTGACGACCGGACACCGGTTCAGCGCGATCAGTTCGGCCACGGGGCGCGATGCGCCAGCGCTGAGCAGGCGCGCGATCTCGACCACGCCGGCCAATTTGCCGTCGGACAGGACGAACACATGTGAAGCGTCGCTAAAGCTGCGGCTGGCGATACGGCTGCGAACAGCACCGGCGCTTTCATGCAACTCCGCGGCGGGGACGGCCTCGACCAGATAGGCAGCGATGCTCTGCGCGTTCGACCCGTTGCCCGCAGTATCGGCGCCCTTCAAAGCGGTCTCATGAGCGGCTTTGGACACGCCTTGGCCTTTCGATGGACTGCTTGCCGCAGTCACCGTTGATGAATGTAGAGGCCGGGCGCCGGCATCAATGGCGGCAAGCCCTCTGTCGGCGCGCCGATCGACGGCGGCGCCTTCTTGCCGCTGCTTCGTGCGTTAAGCCAACCGATCCACTCGTCCCACCACGATCCCTGCTTCAGCGTGGCTGCATTCAGCCAACTCTGGGCATCGACGTAGCGAGCACCCGGCCGCCGTGTGGCGACGCGAAAACGCCGGTCGCTTCGGCCGGGTTCGGAGATGATACCGAGATTGTGCCCGCCGTTGGTGAGCGCGAAGGTCAGTTCGTTGTCGCTGAAGAGGTGTAACTTGTAAACCGACTGCCACGGCGCGATGTGGTCGGTCTCGGTACCGATGACGAACGCCGGCACCGCGATGTCCTTCAGTGCGATAACCTTCCCCTCGACCGCGAAGCGGCCGGCGGTGAGGCGGTTCTCCAGGAACAGGCCGCGCAGATACTGCGAGTGCATCCGGTATGGCAGGCGCGTCCGGTCTTCGTTCCAGACGGTCAAGTCGGTCACAGCGTCGCGCTCGCCGAGCACATATTCCCGCACCATCTTCGACCAGACGAGTTCGTCCGGCCGCAGCGCCTGGAACGCAGCCGCCATTTGCCGGGTGTCGAGCACCCCCTGGTCCCACATCATGTCTTCGAGAAACGCGATTTGGCTTTCATCGACAAATAGCATGAGGTCACCCGCTTCGCTGAAGTCGGTCTGGGCAGCGAGCAAGGTGAGCGAAGCCAGCCGCTCGTCGCCATCCCGCGCCATTGTCGCGGCAGCGATCGACAGGATCGTGCCGCCGAGACAATAGCCGCAGGCGTGGACCTTTTGGCCGGGTACGATCTTGTTGACGGCACCGAGCGCTGCGACGATACCGGCTGTGCGATATGCGTCGAGCGTCACGTCGCGGCACGCCGCGTCCGTATTGCGCCAGGAGATCATGAACACCGTGAAGCCCTGATCGACGAGATAGCGCACGAGCGAATGGTGCGGCAGCAGGTCGAGCACGTAGTACTTCATGATCCAGGCAGGCACGATCAGCAGGGGCTCCGCAGCTACGGTGGCGGTCGTGGGCTTGTACTGAATCAGCTCCATCAGTTCGTTGCGGAACACGACTTCTCCGGGCGTTGCCGCAATATCAAAGCCAACACGCAGGTCGGTCGGCAATCGTGCGGGCTGCATCGTCGCATGACGCGAAATGTCCTCGAACAGGTTGCGGCTGCCGCGAAGGAGATTGCTGCCCCCTTCCTTGACCGTCCGCTCGATGATCAGCGGGTTGAGCCACGGCACGTTCGACGGCGAGAACAGGTCGAGCCACTGACGGACCATGAAGCCCATGCGCTCCGCGCTCTTCGGGCGCATTCCGCGCAGCGGGCGCGTCGCCGCGCGCCACCATTCCTGCTGAGCAAGAAAGGCCTGCTGTCCGAGCACGTAAGGCCACTTCAACCACGCCTGGTCCTTAAGTCGCCGATCGTGTTCGCCCGGCGCGAAAGGAATGCTCCGCCGGTGCGCCTGGTCCAAGCGCGGCAAACCGCATCAGCCGTGCGGCGAACACTGCAGCAAGCAGCGAAAGTTCGAGCTGCGATCCTGGCGCCCGCCCGAGGTGCGAGAGCCAGTCCAGCCACGCGGCCATCTGGGCATGCGGAGAAACGCCCTGGGTGAGGCGAGCGGTGGTCGCTCGCAATGTTCGATCCAGGGTATCGAACTCCGGCAGCATCATCTCCGCTACGCGGTGCTGCGGCCGGGGCCGGAGTGTTCGGGGCCGCCACCGTAGCCGCGGATGATTGTTCGACAAAAGGAACGACATTCACGGATCTATTTTCTCCGCTGTTGGCTCAATCCGCCTTGTGATAGGTCAAAGCCATGCCTGCTGGGCCGGTGTGCTTGGCTTGAACTAAACATGGATATTCATGACATTCGTGCGACAGACGCGTTCTCGTGGCGTCTGTTGTTGATTGCGGCCATCAACGACGCTAATTAGTGGTCGAAGGAGCCTGATGCGATGTTTCCACTTGGCTTTCTGTTCGGTGCGCTTACAGGCGCTGCCGCTGTTCTTGCCATTGGCCCGCAGGTGGTCACGCGGGTACGCCCGGTCGCGAAGGCTGCGCTCAAGACGGCGCTGCTGGCGGCAAACGAAGCGCGCGTACGCGGCGCCGAATTGACCGAAGCTGCCGAAGACCTGTTTGCCGAGGCCAAGGCCGAGGCAACGACCGAAGCTCTCAAAGCCGCGATGGCTGCGGCGCAGGCTCGGGCGGCGCAGTCGTCGGGGCCGGCCCGGGAAACCGATACGACACAAACCACCGCCGGCTGATGCTCATTGATCGACCTACATGAACTCTCCCCTGCCCTTTGCCGCAACAATCCATGCAATACCGGGGCGTACACGGCTGCGGATCGAGGCACGGCGTGGTGACGATTTCTTCTTTGCTTCAATTGCGACCGGACTCTCCTCGATCGCGGGCGTGGATCACGTCGAGGTGCGCGCGCTGACCGGGAGTGTTCTTATTCAGCATAGTGCCCCGTTGGCGCGCATCGCAGAGGCCGTCGCGCAAGCCCGAATGTTCACGATGGTCGAGGCTGAGCCACCGCGCCGGCAGGACCCCACCGCCCCCCTGGATGCAAAAGCGATCGCGGCAATTGGCCTTGGTATCTTCGCGCTGCTGCAACTCATGCGGGGCCGCATCCTGCCGCCGGCGATCACGCTTGGCCTTTACGCGGCGAGCCTTGGCGGCCTGCTGCAACCTCCCGAAGCGGGCGACGAATAAACTCGCTCAGCCGCGCAATATCTCCATCCCGTCGATCGCTTCCCAGGGCAGTTCGATGTCGGTGCGTCCGAAATGCCCATAGACCGCGAGCCGTCGATAGAAACCCGCCTCGCCCGCCTGACCGGGTCGTGTGCGCAAGCCAAATCGCCGTGTGATTGCCGCAGGGCGAAAATCCAGAGCCGAGGCAAGGCGTCTGGCGATCTCGTCATTCTGTAGACGGCCGGTGCCGAACGTCTCGACCGAAAGGCTGAGCGGCCTGGCCTGGCCGATCGCATAAGCGACGTGAACCTCGCACCGCTCGGCCAGCCCCGCCGCGACAACCGCCTTGGCGGCGTACCGGGCCGCATAGGCCCCGATGCGATCGATGCGTGATGGATCCTTGCCGGAAAGGGCCGCACCGCTCTGGCGAGCGATCTCGCCATAGGTATCGATTCCGTTCTTGCGGCCCGTGAGCCCGGCATGGCGCGCCGGGCCGCCGATATCATAGGTCTCGCCCGCATTGATGTGAACCAGGGTCCGATGATCGGCAACGGGTTCGCTCGTCAACGCCGCGCCCACCGCGACGCGCAAGCTTTCCTCGAATGCCGCAGGCGCCGGCCCATCCACCGAATGGACGCAGTCAACGCGACGCCGTGAATGTGCACGGGCCGCTGGTCCCGATACTCCACGCTGACCTGCACTTTCGCATCCGGTGACAGCCAGCTCATCCCGTTGCGACGCGCTTCATCGAGCGTACGGGCGATGCGGTGCGCAAGGCTGACCGGCAGCGGCATCAGTTCGGGTGTTTCCCGGCAGGCGTAGCCAAACGCATTTGCATGCTCGTGCGCCACCGACGCGGCAATTGCCTCTTCGTCTTCCGGAGCAGGCGTTTCGCGCATGTGATCGGGCAACTCGGAGAGGCTGGTCAGGATCGAGCAGTTCCTTGCGTCGAACCTGCCCGCGACGTACCCGGCATCGGCGATGACCTTGCGCGCCAGCGACGGCAGATCGATTGTCGCGTGCGCGGCGAAACGCGCTGCCAGAAACACCACGCCGGTCGCCAGCGCGCACTCGATCACCGCGCGCGCGCCGGGATCCTGGCGCAGGAACGCGTCGATCGCGGCGTCGCTGATCTGGTCGCACAGCTTGTCGGGATGGCCCATGGTCACCGATTCTGACGTGAAGATCATGTCCGTCGTCATGGTCAATGCCCTACCGATGTCTCGCTTCTAGCCTGATGCGACCGGTTCTGATCGTGGCTCACAATATAGCTGATGCTGCTGTTGACCGCCGTCGCGCCCAGCGCGACCGCACCGATCGCCATGACGTCGACGAGACCGAGTGGCGCAAGACCGAGAAGGCGGCGGGTTCCCGGGATGAATTGCGCAGCAACCTGCAGCGCCACCGAAGCGCCGATGGCTGCGTACAGCTTGGCGTTTGCGGGACGACCGAACTCCGCCTCGATGCCCCGCAACTCGGAGCGACTTGAGATCGCGTGCAGCAACTGGGTGACGGTGAGGCCATGGAAGGCAACAGTGCTGGCGCGCGGCCCGGCACCACCCATCGCGAAATATCCAGCCAGCGCTGCTCCCCCCATCACGGTTCCTTCGCGCAGGAGACGGCGAAAATCGCGCGCTGAAAGGATCGGCGCACGCGCATCGTGCGCCGGCTGGTCGAGAATATCGTCGTCCGGCGGCTCGAGGCCCAGCGCAAGCGCTGGAAGCGGATCCGATACCAGGTTGAGCCAGAGAAGCTGCATAGGAGATAGCGGCGGCGCCGCGCCCAAAAGCGCCGTGCCGAGCATGGTGATCGTTTCCGACGCGTTGGTGGAGACGAGATACCGCAGCACTTTGCGGATGTTTGCATAGGTCGCGCGGCCGAGCCTGATGGCCTCGACGATTCCGGTGAGGTCGTCGCCCGTCAGCACGATGTCGGCGACTTCGCGGGCGACGTCGGTACCGGCTCCTCCCATCGCAACACCGACATTTGCCGCACGCAATGCGGGGCCGTCGTTAACCCCGTCGCCAGTCATCGCGACGACCCGGCCATTGGCCTGCAACGCCTTCACGATATTCAGCTTGTCGACCGGACTGACGCGGGCAAACACCTGCGGCTGGGCCGCCAGCGCCTCGAGTACCTTGGGCTCCAGTCCAGCGATCTGCCCGGCCTCCAGAACCCTCAACTCGCTGCCATTGTTAAGGTCCAGTTGGCGGGCAATGGCGAAGGCAGTCGCGCTCTGGTCGCCGGTGATCATGACAGTGCGGACGCCGGCACGATGAAGCTGCCGCAGCGCTGGCATCACGCTGGGCCTGATCGGATTCGAGAGGCCGACCAGGCCGAGCCAGGTCAGATTCCGTTCATCGCGCGGATCGCCACCGCTTTCGTCGACCGCGACCCCGAGCACACGCAAGGCCTGGCCGGCCATCTGCTCATTGGCCGTGAGAATGTCCGCGCGGACCCGATCGTCCATCGGGGATACTCCACCGGCGGTGCAAAGACTGGCGCACCGGGCCAGCACCTCGGCCGGGTCACCCTTCACGCACAGCAATCGTCTGCCATCTACTCTCTCATGAAGCGTGCTCATACGCTTGCGACCGTCACCGCGGCCGGCAGAAATGATGATGCGAGCGTCCAGGCGAAGATCGATCAAATCGACGCCGAACGAGATTGCGCCCTCCAGCAGCGCACATTCCGTCGGCGTACCTTCGATTTTGGTGCCCTCGCCTTCGCGCCGAGCGGTGGCATCGCTGCAAAGCGCGGCAACCTCGAAAAGCCGGCGGACCACGCCATGGATCTCGCCGCCCGCGTCATGCTCTCCGGCGAGACGGCCTTCCTCGATGCGCAGCGCGAGATTGCCCGCATGCACGGCAGCCGCACTCATCCGGTTTTCGGTCAGCGTCCCGGTCTTGTCGAGGCCAATCACCTCGACGGCGCCGAGCGTTTCGACCGCCTCGAGCCGGCGAACCAGCACATTCTGGCGGCGCATGTTCTGGGTGCCGAGGGCGAGTGTCGTCGTCGCAACAGCCGGCAGCCCCTCCGGAATGGCCGCGACGGCAAGCGAGATCGCACTGCGCAGCGCCGGCAGCATGCCCCGGCCGCGCAGCAGGTCGAGGCCGAAGACGGCGCCGCAGATCAGCCCGTTGGCCAACACGAGTTCGCGACCGACGTCGCCAAGCTGGCGCTGTATCGGCGTCTCCGGCGGCGTCACCGAACCGAGCAGTTTCTGCACCAGGCCGATCTCCGTGGCCGCGCCCGTCGCGGTGACCACTGCGAGACCCGAGCCCCCGGTCACCGCCGTTCCGCGAAAAACCATGTTGCACCGATCGGCGATCACGGTGTCTTCAGCGACAACGGTTTGCGCATCCTTGAGGGCGGGCAGCGCCTCGCCCGTGAGCGCAGCTTCATTGATGCTGAGTTCATCGGAATCAAGCAGGCGCGCATCTGCAGGAACGAGCACGCCGCGTTCGAGCACCACCAGATCGCCGGGAACGATGGTCGCCGGATCGACAATGCGGCGGATGCCGTCACGGATAAGCGGAATCGGTTGCGGCGCGTAGTTCGACAGGCCCAAAATCGTGCGTTCGGCTTCGCGCTCGGTCGCGGTCGCAATTCCTGCGTTCAGCAGCACGACGGCCGCGATGACCGCAGCATCGGCCAAGCCGCCGGTGGCAATCGAAAGCAGCGCCGAGGCGCCGAGCAACAAAATCGGCAGGGACATGAGCTGTTCGCGCAGGATCGCCAATACCGATCTGGCTTCCGCGCGCCTGATGACGTTGGGCCCATGGAGCGCAAGCCGACGCGCCGCCTCGTCCACAGAGAGCCCCGATGGCCGGCTGTCGAGCCAGCTCAGCGCCTGCCCGGCAGGCGCGGCGTGGAACGTTTTTTCCGTCTGCACGGAACAGCTCGCTGCAGCCGAGAGACTATGGAAGTCCGGGCTTGTCGTCAGCGGACACGGCCTGCCGGCAACGGAGGCATCGACGATCCGCACCAGCAGCGCAACCGATATCGCTTCCGCATATTCGATCAGGATCGATCCGGTGAGCGCATTGACGCGCGCCGATCGCACGAAGGCGCGCGACCGCAATTCGATCTCGACCCTGAGAGCCTGACGATCATTGCCGCACAAGCCGAGGTGCTTGAGCCGTACGCGACCGCGGACGGCGCTGTGAACGACGCTCGCTTCCACTCCCGAACAGGTGTTGAGATCTACGTTGAAGACTGGTCTCGCCACATTCATCGTACCGTCGGGCCGCCTAGCCTGCACGAAGCGCTCGTTTCATGACACTTCAATGACATCTCCGCGCAGGGGGCTTGTGCCGCATTACAAGTGAACCTTCTTTGACCCGCGTCAAAGCGCGATGCGAGAGCGCGTCGCATTTTCAGTTCGTCGGATCGGTTCGCCGCTCCTGCCGAAGTGGAGATCGCTCGGTAACTGCCGTACCAACAAGGATCTGTCATGTTGCCCGCAGCAAGCCTGGATTTGCTCCAGCACCCGATCCACAATGCTCCGACGTCCGACCGGGGCGACAAGATCGCAGCAATAGCCAGGAACAGGCCGAACTGCGGGCCGACCACGGAGAAGATCAGCGTCCGCGGGCTGAACTTCTACTATGAGGACGGCAATCAGGCCCTGCGCGACGTGACGGTGCCGATCTACGACAAGCGGGTCACGGCGTTCATGGGGCCTTCCGGCTGCGGCAAGTCAACGCTGCTTCGAAGTCTTCAACCGCATGCACGACCTCTACCCCGGTCAGCGCGCGGAGGGAGAAGTGCTGTTCGAAGGTACGAATATTCTCGGCAAGGTCGACGCCTGTCAGCTTCGCACACGCATCGGCATGGTCTTCCAGAAACCGACGCCGTTCCCGATGTCGATCTACGACAACATCGCGTTCGGTATTCGCCTGCAGCGCAAGCCGGGGAAGGCGGAAATGGCTGTGCTGGTCGAGGCAGCGCTTCGTCGCGCCGCGTTGTGGGACGAGGTCAAGGACAACCTCTCGCGCAACGGCTTCGAACTCTCGGGCGGCCAGCAGCAGCGGCTCAGCATTGCGCGGGCGATCGCAGTCCAGCCGGACGTGCTGCTGCTCGACGAGCCTTGCGCCTCGATCGACCCGATCTCGTCGGCGAAGATCGAGCAGACCATCGAAGAGCTGAGGAAGGACCACGCGGTTGTCATCGTGACGCACAACCTGCAGCAGGCCGCGCGCGTCTCCGACTTTGTCGGGTTCATGTATCTCGGCGAACTGCTGGAATTCGGCACCGTGCGGGACGTGTTCCTCGATCCGAAAGAACCGCGAACGGAGCGCTTCATCACCGGCCGATTTGGTTGACGCTCAGGTACGAACCGGTTGGTGATCGCCTGCTATCACTTGCTCCGAGCAACGATGCGGGAGCGGAAAAACCGCGAAAACATTTTCGTATCAATGATTTATGAGGCTGGTGCGCTCGGAGGGAACTCGAACCCCCACGATTTTACTCACTGCCACCTCAAGGCAGCGCGTCTACCAATTCCGCCACGAGCGCTTGGGATAACCGGCTGGGAAGGATCGACACCCGCCGGATCAACGGCGCCGATGTAACAAATCAGGGATGCAGGGACAAGGCGGTTTTGCGACCGAATTAACTACCTAACACCCGGGGATTTCGGCAGCATTTGCTTGACTTCGACCGCGATGCGGTTGCGGTCGACCAGCACCACGCCGGAGGCCACCGGCAGGTTGTTGGCGAGGATCTTGACCTCGTCCGCCTCGGTGGCGTCCAGTTCGATAATGGCGCCGCGGGAAAGCCGCATCACCTGGTGGATGGGCATGGTCGTGGTGCCGAGCACCACCATGAGATCGACGCTGACTTTATCGAGGGTCGCCACTTCTGATCCATCACAGGGGGACTAAATTATCCTGGTTCCACCTGACCACGTTATGGTTAGCCAATGGTTAATGACCGCCAAAGCCTTGATTTGACGACATTCGCGCGGCCTGCGGACGGCGGTGAGGTCGAGTGGCGGATTGCGCCGTCGCCCGTCCCCTACCCCAATTCCGTGGCCGCCATGGAGGCCCGCGCGGCCGACATCGCTGATCGCAAGGCATCCGAACTGGTGTGGCTGCTGGAGCATCCCCCGCTCTACACGTCGGGCACCAGCGGCAAGCAGGACGACCTGCTCGACCCGCGGTTTCCGATGTTCACCACCGGGCGCGGCGGGCAACTCACCTATCACGGCCCGGGCCAGCGGGTGGCCTATGTCATGCTGGACCTGAAACGGCGGCGGCCGGACGTGCGCGCCTATGTCGCCGGGCTGGAGGAATGGATCATCCGCACGCTCGATGCCTTCAACGTGCGCGGCGAGCGCCGCGAGGATCGCGTCGGCGTCTGGGTCAGGCGGCCCGACAAGGGCGCAGGCCATGAAGACAAGATCGCGGCGATCGGTGTGCGGCTGCGGCGCTGGGTGTCGTTCCACGGCATCGCCCTCAATGTCGAACCGGAGCTCGCGCATTTCTCGGCGATCGTGCCCTGCGGCGTCGCCGACCCGCGTTACGGCGTCACCTCGCTGGTGGATCTCGGCCTGCCCGTCACCCTGGAAGACGTCGATGTCGCGCTCCGGCGCGCCTTTGAGGAGGTGTTCGGCGCAACCCGCGCCCGTCTGCCGGAAGCGACGTAACCGTCACCCCGCCGGCGCCGCGAGCCGCAATTTGTCAAAAATCGCCTGCTTTTGCTGGAACCAATCGGCATTTCGTGCGTTTCGGCCACTTCATGCGGGCATCGAAATGTTCAAAAAAGACAAGCAACAACAGAGGGATCTTTTTGAAAGCGAGCGAAATTTCCGACTACTGGTTGAAGGTGTAACAGACTACGCCTTGTACTTGCTGGACCTCGACGGTGTCATCACGAGCTGGAATACCGGCGGCGAGCGCATCAAGGGCTATTCGCCCGACGAAATCATCGGGCAGCATTTCTCCTGTTTCTATACCGAAGTCGACCGCGCCAACGGCAGGCCGGCTCGCGCGCTTCGGATTGCCCGCGAACAGGGGCGCTACGAGGAGGAAGGCTGGCGCGTCCGCAAGGACGGCACGTTCTTCTGGGCGAGCGTTGTCATCGACCCCATCCAGGAGGATGGCAGGCTCGTCGGCTTTGCCAAGATTACCCGGGACATCACCGAGCGCCGCGAAGGCGCGCTCAGGCTGGAGCGAATGCAGCAGCAGCTCGCGGAATCGCAGAAGCTCGACGCGCTCGGCCAGTTGACCGGCGGCGTGGCGCACGATTTCAACAATCTCCTGATGGTCATCAGCGGCAGCCTTCACACCCTGAGGAAGGGCGTCGGCGACGATCCCAAGGGCCAGCGGGCGCTGGCAGCGATCGAAGCGGCGACCAGGCGTGGCGCCTCCCTCACCAGCCAGTTGCTGACGTTCGCACGGCGCCAGAGCGTCAACCCGCAAGCGGTCGATATTGCCGAGCGTATAGACGCGGTGCGCGAGGTGCTCGATACCGGCGTCGGCGGCGCGGTGACGCTGCGGTTCGACATCGATCACAATGTCTGGCCGGTGATGGTCGATATCGCCGAGTTCGATACGGCGCTGGTCAATCTCGTCATCAACGCGCGCGATGCGATGCCCGGCGGCGGCATCGTCACGGTCTCGGCGCGCAACGACACGATCGACGATGAGAGCGGGGCCCGCGATGGCGTCGCCGTCGCGGTGCAGGATGGCGGCGTCGGTATCGCACCCGATGTGCTCGGCAAGATCTTCGACCCTTTCTTCACCACCAAGCCGATCGGCAAGGGCACCGGACTGGGACTTTCGCAGGTCCATGGCTTCGCGCACCAGGCCGGCGGCACCGTCCGGGTGAAGAGCGAACTCGGCAAGGGCACCGTGATCACGATCCTGCTGCCGCGAAGGGAATCCGGTCTGCCGGTTGAAAAAATCGATGCCGTCGCAAGCGGTGGAAGCGGCACCGTGCTGCTGGTCGAAGACAATCCTGATGTCGCAATCGTCAGCACCAGCCTGCTCGAACAGCTCGGCTATACCGTCCGCAGGGTCGCCGATGCCGAAGCCGCCTTGCGCGAAATCGAGCGCGACGGAATAGACCTCGTTTTCTCCGACATCGTGATGCCCGGAAAAATGGACGGCCTCAGCCTGGCCCGTCACCTGAAGGAAACCCGCCCGGGATTGCCGATCCTTCTGGCGAGCGGCTACAGCGACGCCGCGCTGAACGTGCATGGCGATTTCCCGATCCTGCGCAAGCCCTATGAAATCCACCAGCTGAGCCAGGCGATCGCGAAACTGGTGCGGTGACGGCCGTCGGTCACCGCGCTGACCGCATCCAGTTCCACCGCGCGGGAACCCGGGCAAATTGCGCCTGCTGTATTTTTCCGATCGATATATTAACCCGTTCGGCACCGGTCGGCTCCTAACTAGGCTCTGCCGCGCGCTGGCCAACGGGGGTCGGCGCGATCACCGGGGCCAGCAATGTCCGATCGAAATGCCCCAGCTTCAGGCGGGCCGCTGCGGCGACTGACTTCGACGGCAATCATCATCACCTTTGCGCTGGCAATGACCGCCTGTGTGCTGGGCGTGGTGGTGTGGAAGGCGCTCGAAGGCCGCGCCGCCGCACTCGATCGCGGGCAAACCGACATCCAGAATCTCGCCCACTCGCTGGCCGAGCACGCCGCCCACACCATTCAGTCGGCCGATATCGCGATGGCTGGAATACTCAACTCGCTGAAGTACCGGGAGCCGATGCCCGAACGGTTCAACCGGTATCTGGCGGAGACGGTCGCCTTGCTGCCACAGCTTCGCGAGATCGGCGTGCTCGATGTCGACGGCAAGTGGTTGTACTCGTCATTGCCGGAAACGCCCCGGCACCACAATTCCGACCGCCCCTATTTCATCGATCATCGCGAGGTGGCCGGCAACGAGCTCCGCATCAGCGAGCCCCTGCAATCGCGCCTGACCGGCCGATCCACCATCATCCTGTCGAAACGCGTCGAGCGGCAGGACGGCAGCTTCGCCGGCGTCCTGACCGCCGCAATCGACAGCGACTACTTCTACCGCTTCTACCGCACGTTCCAGCTCGGCCCCCACGGCGGCATCAGCCTGATACGCAATGACGGCATGGTGCTGATCCGCTGGCCGTTGTCGGACATGACGATGGATCTGTCGCGGACCGATCTGATCACCCGGTACTTGAAGCTGAGCTCGGTCGGATTCTACAGGATCATCTCACCATTCGACGGCATCGCGAAGTATTTCGGCTATGAGGAAATGCCGAACTATCCGATGGTCGTCACTGTGGCGTTGTCGGAGGACTGGCTGCTGTCCGGCTGGTGGAAGACGCTGCGGACCGACGCCGTCGTCGCCACCGTATTGTTGTGCATGATCGTGCTGCTGGCCGCGCTGCTCTTCTTTCAATTCCGCCTGCGCAGCCGGACCGAACGCAGGCTGCGCCAGCGCGAGGCGCATTATCGCCTGCTGGCCAACAACATCGCCGACGTCATCATCCTGATCGATGCTCGCAGCATGCTGCGCTACGTCTCCCAATCGGTAGAGCCGGTGCTGGGACTGCGCGCGCAGGAGCTGCTCGGCAAGTCGTGCTTCGACCTGGTCCATCCGGAAGACCAGGAAAGCCTCAGGGCCGCAACCGCGCGGCTGAACGGCATCGATACGGTGAGTACGGTGGTGTTTCGAACCAGCCGTGGCGACGGGACGGTGGCGTGGGTCGAAAGCAAGTTCAAGCTGGCCTCCGAACCGAGCGAGCCGGCCCGAACCGAGTTCCTCTGCGTCATCCGCGACGTCACCGAGCGCAAGCAGATGGAAGACGAGTTGACCCAGCTCAACCGCCGCCTCACCCAGCTCGCCGCAACCGACGGACTGACCGCGCTAACCAACCGCCGCACCTTCGACGGATTCCTGCGCCGCGAATACGAATGCCGGCAAGAGATTTCCGTGCTGCTGATCGATATCGACAACTTCAAGGGCTACAACGACACCTACGGGCACCAGGCCGGCGACCGCTGCCTGCAGGCCGTCGCCAAGGTCATTGGTGACGCGACCTCGAACACGCCGGGCCTGTCGGCACGTTATGGCGGGGAAGAATTCGCCGTCGTACTGCCGGACACGCCGGAAGACGTGGCTTTCAAGGTCGCCGAGGCGATCCGCCTCACCGTCCGGGCGCTGGGCATTCCCAACTCCGCCAGCAAGCGCGGCTTCATCACGGTCAGCGCGGGCGTGGCAGCCCGGACCCGCTCGACCCTCGACGAGGCAGCATTGGTGGGTGAAGCCGACGCCGCGCTCTACGAAGCCAAGCGTCTCGGCCGCAACCGATGTCTGGCTTATTCGTCGGTCGAGTTGAAATACGTCGAGACCTCTTCCATCCAGCATGATGGCGAATTCGCGCCGGACGGACCGGCCGCCACCCGTCGGCGGGCGGCTCATTTCGAAGCGTGAAGTCGGCCGCTACCGCGTTCCCGGCCGCCATGAGAGGTCATCCGACCACAAATAGATCGCAATCGCCGCCAGGCACATCACGATCCCCACCCAGAAAACAGGCGAATGATGGATTGGCCGCCTGTCGCGTGAGGTGTCTTCCGTCGGCTTCATGCATTGCCCCGTCTGCGGATTCGAACTGAGATCGACTATGGCAGCTTTCTTGCCGGCCAGGAAACACGCGGTGCCGTCAGATCGTCGGCAGCACCGAAAATCGCTCGCCTGCCTGCCGGAGATTCAACATCCCGGGATCGGCGGCCTGGTCCTGCACCGCCTCCACCCGCGCCGATGATGGCCCGCGCCGGCATGCCGCGATCATGGCGGTAACAGTCTCCGCCGGGCCGGCGAACAGCGCCTCGACACTGCCGTCCCTGCGGTTGCGCACCCAGCCTTCCAGGTCGCGCGACCGCGCCTCATGGTCGACGAAGGCGCGGTAGCCGACGCCCTGCACCCGGCCGCGGATCGTCGCGTGGCGGATCGCGCCGCTCATCTCACTTCTTCAGCCCGAGGAACGCGCTGCTGCGCGCCTTCACGTCATGATCGCGCATCGCCCGGCCCGTCAATTCCGGCGACGCGAGGCCTTTCAGGTTCTTCGGCGAGGTGCCCTCGCGCAGCGCCTTCAGCGTCTCGTAGACGGCTTGCGTGGCGGCGGCGAACGGCGCGTGCCCCTGCAACGCGATCCGCACGCGCTGGCTGGCCAGATAATCAAGCGCGGTCATTTCCTCGGGCGCGCCGCCGAGCACGATCGGCAACGTCGTCGCCGCCGAAATGGCCTCCAGCTCGCTCCGGCCCGTGATGCCCGTGAAGAACAGCGCGTCGACACCGGTCGCCTCGTACGCCCTCGCCCGCGCGATCGCGTCGTCGAGGCCGGTGATGGACACCGCACCGGTGCGGCCCATCACCACCAGCGACGGATCGCTGCGCCCGTCGAGCGCGGCCTTCATCTTGCCGACCCCTTCATCGAGCGAGATCAGTTGCGTCTTCACCTGTCCGAACGCCTGCGGCAGCAGCGTATCCTCGATCGTCAGGCCGGCGGCGCCCGCCGCCTCCAGCTCCTGCACGGTACGGCGGACGTTGAGCGCGTTGCCGTAGCCGTGGTCGGCATCGACCAGAACCGGCAGGCCGGCAGCGCGCGACATTCGGCGCATCTGCTCGCAAAGTTCGGTCAGCGTGATCAGGGCGATGTCGGGATCGCCGAGCACCGCGAGCGAAGCCACCGAGCCCCCGAACATGCCGAGTTCGAAGCCGAGGTCTTCGGCAATGCGGATCGAGGTCGCGTCATAGACCGATCCCGGCCGGATGCAGGACGAGCCGTTGAGGATGGAACGCAACTTTTCGCGGCGCTGACGGAAAGCCATGGTGCCCTCAATTCTATCCACCCGTCATTGCGAGCGCAGCGAGGCAATCCACCGTGCGAACAAGGAAGTATGGATTGCTTCGCTGCGCTCGCAATGACGCAGACTGCCTCTACGCAAATTCCAGAATCAGCGCATCCACCGCCAGCGTGGCGCCGGCCGTGGCGTGGATCTTCTTCACGGTGCCGTCGCGCTCGGCGCGCAGCACGTTCTGCATCTTCATCGCCTCGACCACCGCCAGCGTCTCGCCGGACTTCACTTCCTGCCCCTCGCTCACGGCAATCGACACCACGAGGCCGGGCATCGGGCACAGCAGCTTCTTGCCGGTGTCGGCCGCCGACGTCACCGGCATCAGCCGCGCTGCGGTAGCTTCGCTCTCGGTGAAGACGTTGACCGGAACTTCAAAGCCCTGATGCGCAAGGCGGACGCCGTTCGGGATCGCACGAACCTGCATCGCCACCGGGTGACCGTCGATGGTCCCCTGCCAGACCGGTTCGCCCGGCGTCCAGTTCGAAACCAGATTGTGCGGGTTGCCCGGCAGGCCATCGGCGCCGATGAAGCGCACCGCGATGCCGTCGGCCTCGCGCGCGACGTCGAGCGCGATCTCCTCGCGGCCGAGCCATACCGCGCGGCGGCGCTCGCGCTGCACCAGCCGGCCGGTCAGTTGCCCGGAAATCTGCCGCTTGCGTTCGCCGAGCACATGATCGATCGCGGCGCCGACGGCGGCCAGCCGCCGGGCGATCTCGCCTTCCGGCGGGCGCGCCGAAAATCCCTTCGGGAATTCCTCGGCGATGAAGCCGGTGGAAAGCTTGCCCTCGCGCCAGCGCGGATGGCTCATCAGCGCCGACAGGAACGGGATGTTGTGCCTGATGCCGTCGACATAGAACGCGTCGAGCGCGGTGGACTGCGCCTCGATCGCGGCGGCGCGCGACGGCGCGTGCGTCACCAGCTTGGCGATCATCGGATCGTAGTGGATCGAGATCTCGCCGCCTTCCTGCACGCCGGTGTCGTTGCGGATGGTGATGCCGTCATGGCTCGCTTCCGCCGGCGGACGGTATTTCACCAGCCGGCCAATCGAGGGCAGGAAATTGCGGAACGGATCCTCGGCATAGACGCGCGATTCCACCGCCCATCCGGTCAGCGTGACGTCCTTTTGCGTGATCGCAAGCTTCTCGCCGGCGGCGACCCGGATCATCTGCTCGACGAGATCGATGCCGGTGACGAGTTCGGTGACGGGATGCTCGACCTGCAGGCGGGTGTTCATTTCCAGGAAGTAGAAGCTCTTGTCCTGGCCGGCGACGAACTCGACGGTGCCGGCGGAGTCGTAGTTCACGGCTTTCGCCAGCGACACCGCCTGCTCGCCCATCTTGCGGCGGGTGGTCTCGTCGAGCAGCGGCGACGGCGCTTCCTCGATGACCTTCTGGTTGCGGCGCTGGATCGAGCATTCGCGCTCGCCGAGATAGATCACGTTGCCATGCTTGTCGCCGAGCACCTGGATTTCGATGTGCCGGGGATCGACGATGAATTTCTCGATGAAGACGCGGTCGTCGCCGAACGACGACTTCGCCTCGGCCTTGGCGAGGTTGAAGCCCTCGGCCACCTCGGACTTCGAATGCGCGATCCGCATGCCCTTGCCGCCGCCGCCGGCGGAGGCCTTGATCATCACGGGATAGCCGATCTCGTCGGCGATCTTCACCGCGTGCTTTTCGTCCTCGATGACGCCGAGATGCCCCGGCACAGTCGAGACTTTTGCTTTGGCGGCAGCCTTCTTGGATTCGATCTTGTCGCCCATCGCGGCGATGGCGCCCGGATTGGGGCCGATGAAGACGATGCCGGCCGCTTCAAGCGCGCGCGGAAACGCTTCGCGCTCGGACAGGAAGCCGTAGCCGGGATGCACCGCCTGGGCGCCGGTCTTGCGGCAGGCTTCCACGATCCTGTCGATCAGCAGATAGCTCTCGGCCGCCGCGGGCGGCCCGATCAGCACCGCGTCGTCGGCCATCTCGACATGGAGCGCGTCGCGGTCGGCCTCGGAGTACACCGCGACTGTTTCGATTCCCATGCGCCGTGCAGTCTTGATGACCCGGCAGGCGATCTCGCCGCGATTTGCGATCAAAATTCTCTTGAACATGTTCTTCTTGCTTGAGCTTTGGGGCAGGATCCTCCCCCGCAAGGTGACTTGCGGGACGCGGGTAACACATCCTCGTACAGCAAAAATCGAGCGAGGCAACGGTCTCTTGCCGGGCGGTTACGGGATGCCAGCGGTCCGATCAGCCGGAATAGGCGCCGAACCGCCCGCGCGCATAGGCGCGCGAGACCGCCTTCATCAATTCACCGACCTCGGACTCCAGATAGTCGTTGGCGACGAGCAGCGCGCGGATCGCCGCCCGCATATCGCCGCCACAGGCCGAAACGGCCTGATCCACCGCATTTTCCAGCTCGTCACCGGGCTCGTGAGACGGCTGGGAGGATGGCGGCATCGGGAATTCCATGGGCGCGAGGAAGACGAATGTTCTTATTTTGTTCTCAAGAAGTCAATCCGCCCTTGGCGAAACTCTCCCCTATCCCCACACCTCCATCCGTCGGCGTTAGCAACGTGGTCACCTTGATCGGCCATCCCGTTCAGGGACACCGCCGGCACTTGGTCGCATCCCGCCCGTCCATGCTAGAACACGCACTCGGTTCGGAATGGATAGTGAATCAGATGCGGTCGAGAATTATCCTGGTTGCGGCGCTGCTGTCGATCTTCCTTGCGGCGGGCCAGGGCCACGCCGCGACGGCCGTCGTCGGGGACGGCGGCACGCTTCAGGTGGGCAACGTCACCTTTCGGCTCGACGGCATCGACGTCCCCACCTCCGACCAGCTCTGCATCGACGAGCACGCCGACATCTGGACCTGCGGGATCGAGGTGCGCGACCAGTTGACGAAACTGATCGCCGGCCGCGACGTTCGCTGCGACGATCTCGGCGCCGATCCCTCCTTCAAGAAGCGGCGCATCGGCCTCTGCACCGTCGAGGGCGAGACCACGAGCCTCAATCAGCTTCTGGTCCGCCGCGGTCTTGCGCTGGACCGGGAACCCGCGGCCAAGGGGCCGTTCGATGAGGACGAGGCGACGGCGCGGGAACGCCGGCAAGGATTGTGGAAAGGCTGCTTCGTCGCCCCGCGCGACTTTCGGATCGGACTCAAGGACGCCGCCCTGTACGGCGCGTCGTGTCCTGCCGAACGCGAGCGTGAAATCCGCGAGGCCTTGTTCCCCGACGACCTCGTGATGCCCGCCAGTTGCAGCATCAAGGGCAAATACGCGGTGCGTGCGCGCGTGACCGGGAACCTCGGCATCTACCACCTGCAGGCCTGCCGCAGTTATCCTGGCCTGACCAAGCCGGACCGCTGGTTCTGTTCCGAGGAAGACGCGCAGGCCGCCGGGTTCCGCCGGGCCTATAACTGCCGCTCGCCAGCCAAAAGCAAATGAGGCTGGCAAACGCGCCCTCACCTGTGTGAAGGTCGTGGCAGAGGTTGCCGGCGCGTATGAATCTCCTTCCCGATACTTCGAACGTCCTGCCTGAAGCTGAGGCCGCCGAGCGCTTGCGGCAACATCTGCAGGAGATCGCGCACGAACGCGACCGCGCCCATCGCGCGCTGCAGGAACGCGAAGCCGAGCTGGCACGTGTCCAGCGCATCGGGCGCGTCGGCGGCGTCGAGGTCGATTTTCGCGACGGCTTTCGGAACCGCCGCTCGCCGGAATATCTGATCATCCACGGCCTGCCGCCGGAGGCCGCCAACGAAACCCACGAGGACTGGGTTCAGCGCATTCACCCCGACGACCGCGAGGCGCACGGTCAAACAGTTCCTCGACGCGCTCGCAGGCCCGAGCGAGGACTACGCCGCCACCTACCGCATCGTGCGGCCCAGCGACGGCGAGACGCGCTGGATCGACGTCGTCGCCAAGATCGAGCGCGACGCTGAAGGCCGCGCGCTGCGGCTGGTCGGCGCGCATATCGACTTCACCGACCGCATGCTGGCCCGCGAAAAGCTGCGCGAGAGCGAGCAGCGCTTCCGCCTGATCGCCGACAGCGCGCCGGTGCCGATGTGGGTCACCAAGCTCGACCGCACGCGCTCCTTCGCCAACCAGGCCTATGTCGATTTTCTCGGGCTGCCGTTCGAGCAAGCCATCGTGTTCGACTGGCGCACGATCCTGCATCCGGACGACCTGCCGCGCATCCTGCAGGAATCGGTCGCGGGCGAAGCCTCGCTCAAGCCGTTCGTGCTGGAGGCGCGCTACCGAAACGCTGCGACGGCGAATGGCGATGGCTGCGATCGGAATCGCAGCCACGCTGGGATCCGACCGGCGAGCATATCGGCTTCATCGGCGTCGCCCACGACATCACCGTCCGCCAAGCAGGCCGAGCACGATCTGCGGCGGCTCAACGAAATCCTGGAACTGCGGATCGCCGAGCGCACCGCGCAGCTGGAATCCAGCGAAGCCCAGATGCGCGCGATCTTCGAGACCAGCCACCAGTATCAGGGGCTGCTCGATCTGCAGGGCGACGTGCTCTATGCCAACAAGCACCGCGCTGGCCGGAATCCGCGCCGAGGCCACCGACGTGATCGGCAAGCCGTTCTGGGACACGCCCTGGTTCTCCGGCACCGAAGGCATGGGCGAGGCCGTCCGCGACGCCTTCAACGCCGTGATGCGGGGCGAAGACGTCCAGACCGAGATGCTGCTGCACCTGCCGATCGGCGACCGCTATTTCGACTTCGCGATGCGGCCCGTTGCGCGATCAGCACGGCGCCATCATCGGCGCGGTGCCAGAGGCCGTCGACATCACCGAGCGCCGCCAGGGCGAGGAAGCGCTGCGCCAGTCGCAGAAGATGGAGGCGGTCGGCCAGCTGACCGGCGGCGTCGCGCACGACTTCAACAATCTCCTGACCATCATCCGCTCCGCGACCGATTTCCTGCGCCGCCGCGAGCTGCCGGAAGAGCGCCGCCGCCGCTACATCGACGCCATCTCCGAGACGGTCGAGCGCGCCTCCAAGCTGACCGGGCAGCTGCTGGCGTTCGCGCGACGGCAGCCGCTGAAGCCGCAGGTGTTCAACGTCGGCGCCCAGGTCGAGGCCGTGGCGCAGCTGATCCGGCCGCTCGTCGGCGGCCGGATCGAGATCGACGTCGAGATGTCCGACGACCGACTGCTTCGCCGTCGCCGACATCGCCCAGTTCGAGACCGCGCTGATCAACCTCGCCGTCAACGCCCGCGACGCCATGGACGGCGAAGGCCGGCTCGACCATCGCGCGTGCGGAAGGTCGACGCGCATTCCGCCGCTGCGCGCGCCAGCCCGCGCGCAGCGGCGACTTCGTCGCCATCGCCATGACCGACACCGGCACCGGCATCGCGCCCGATCTGCTCGACGCGATCTTCGAGCCGTTCTTCACCACCAAGGAAGTCGGCAAGGGCACCGGCCTCGGCCTCAGCCAGGTGTTCGGCTTCGCCAAGCAGTCCGGCGGCGACATCGAGGTCGCGAGCCCGCCCGGCCAGGGCGCGACCTTCACGATCTATCTGCCGCAGGCCGCGAAGCCGAACGAAACGATCGAAGCCGCACGGCGCCGGCAGCGAACCCGCCGCGCGCGGCCGCGGCTACCGTGTTCTCGTCGTCGAGGACAATGACGACGTCGGCCAGTTCTCCACCGAACTGCTGGAGGACCTCGGCTACACCGTCCGCCGCGTCGCCAACGCGGACGCCGCCCTGCGCCCTGCTGGCCGAGGACGAGTTCTCCGCCGACCTGGTGTTCTCCGACGTCATCATGCCCGGCATGAACGGCGTCGAGCTCGCCGGCATCATTCGCGAGCGCTATCCCGGCCTGCCGGTGGTGCTGACCAGCGGCTACAGCAACGTGCTGGCGGAGAACGCCCATCGCGGCTTCGAGCTGATCCAGAAGCCGTATTCGGTGGAAGTGCTGTCGCGTATCTTGCGGAAGGCGATTTCCGAAGCGCGCCCGTGAGAGGAAATGCGGCCGCCGCTGCCGTCACGCCGCGGCAATGGCGGCGACGCCCGATGCGAGCAGGCTTCTGATTTCATGCGCCGGCCGCGGCTTGCTGAACAGATAGCCCTGCATCTGGGTGCAGCCGAGATTCTGCACGGTTTCGCGCTGCTGCAGCGTTTCGACCCCTTCCGCCGTCGTGATCATGTTGCGGTCGGCGGCGATGCTCACCACCGCCCGGATGATCGAGGCCGACGAGGCGTTGCGGACCACTTCCTTGACGAACGAGCGGTCGATCTTGATCTTGTCGAACGGGAAGCGCTGCAGATATTGCAGCGAGGAATAGCCGGTGCCGAAATCGTCCAGCGCGATGTGGACGCCGAGCGCGCGGAGCTGGTTCAGCGTCACCAGCGCGGCATCGTCGTCAGCGATCAGCACCGCCTCGGTGATCTCGAGTTCCAGCCGGCGCGGGTCGAGCCCGGTCTCGGCCAGCACGGCCGCCACTTTCAGCGACAGGCTCCCCGACTTGAACTGGATCGGCGAAACGTTCACCGCGATCCGCACATTCGCCGGCCAGCCTGCCGCCTCCGCGCAGGCGGTCCGCAACACCCATAGCCCGATCTCCTCGATCAGGCCGGTCTCCTCGGCAACGGGTATGAAGTCAGCGGGCGAGATCATGCCGCGCACCGGATGCCGCCAGCGCAACAGCGCCTCGCAGCCGGTGACCGCGTCATTGCGCAGGTCGGCCAGCGGCTGATAGTGCAGCTCGAAGTCGCCTTGCGCCAGCGCCGTGCGCAGATCGGCCTCGAGCTCGCGCCGCAAATTGGCCTGCCGCTCCATGGCCGGATCGAAGAAGCGGTACGTCCGGCGGCCGGCGGATTTCGCGGCATACATCGCCAGATCGGCGTTCTTCAGCAGGTCGAACAAATCGGAGCCGTGGCGCGGGGCGATTGCGATGCCGATGCTGGCGTCGCTGGAAAGCTGATGGCCGCGGCAGTCGAACGGGGTTCGCAGCCCCTCGTAGATCCGTGCGACCAGCGCATGGACGTCCTCGGCGCCGGCGATCCCGCGCTGCAGGACCGCAAATTCGTCGCCGCCGAGCCGCGCGATGAAGTCTTCGGGACCGACCGACTGGCGAAGCCGTTCCGCGACGCCCTTGAGGAACTCGTCCCCGATCAAATGGCCCAGCGTGTCGTTGATGCGCTTGAACTCGTCGATATCGATGTAGAGAATCGCAAACTCGACGTCGACGGTTTCCAGAAGCAGACCTTCGGCGTGGCGCTGGAACAGCGTCCGGTTCGGCAGACCAGTGAGCGCGTCGTAATGGGCGAGATGCTCGATCCGCGCCTGCACGCGCCGCCGTTCGGTGATGTCTTCCAGCGTCGTGGCCCAGCCCCCGTCCGGCGATCGCTTGTAGATCAGCCGGATCGTGCGCCCCTCGGGCGTCGTGATGACGAGGTCGCGGACCTCGTCATTGGACGGATCCATGAACAACGCACAATAGGTATCGACGTCGCCGTCGAACGAGCCGATGTCCTTGCGATGCTGAATGAGATCGCGCAAGTGACAGCCCGGTTTGGCGACCTCGGGCGACACGCCGAACATGTCCATATAGCGCTGGTTGCAGATCACGAGGCGGCCCGTGGAATCGAACAGCAGCAGACCCTGGGTCATGTTGTTGATCGCGGTGTCGAGATGCTGGCTCTTTTCCGAAAGCTTGAGTTGCGCCGTGGCGTGCTGGCGGCGCAACTGGCGCACGATCAGGAACACCATCACGATGACGACGGTGATCGCCAGCGCGGCTGCGAAGAATTGCAGCCTGGTCTGCGCCCGCCAGTCGGCCAGCACGGTCGAGGTCCTGGCGGTGGCGACGATCAGGATCGGAAAGTGCATCAGCGGCCTGACCGCACCGATCTTGTCCTCGGACGTGGATCCACTGGTGAACCGTCCGGATATGTTACCGTCGGCCGCCAGCGCGCGCTGGAACGACGGCGAGCCCGCGACGGTCTGCCCGACGACGCTGTCGTCCTTGGGATAGCGCGCGATGACGGTGCCGTTGCGGTGAATCATCGAAATCACGGTGTCTCCGTCCAGCGCCAGCGACGCGACGAAGTTCTCGAAGTGCGAAGGCTCCACGCCGCGGACCGCAATGCCGATGATCTCGCCTTTGCGACCGACGATCTTGCGCGCGAAAATGGTGGTCCAGACGCCGGTCACCTTGCTCACGACCGGCTCGACCAGCACGTCCGGCGTCGGCCGTCCCGACATGAATTCCTTGAAATAGCGCCGATCGACGATGGTGGCGTCCCGCACCGGCCACATCTGGGAAGAGTTGACGAGGAAGCCTCTGGCGCTCCAGAGGTTCAACGCCCCGACATGCGGCATAGCCGCGAGTTTCGTGCGCAGCATTTCATGCGCGCTCAGCGTCGACATCCTTTGTTCGAAGGCGTCGGCCGTGTCGACGCCGTCGGCCCGCATGTGGGCGATGACGTCTTCATGGATGTGCTGGAGATCGCTCAGTTGCTGGTCGAAATGCCGGGACAACAGCAACGCGCTGTTGTTGAGTTCGCGTTCGGCGACTTCGAGCGTCCGCTCGCGGTACTGCAGCGCGAAATAGCCGGTGCCGATCATGATCGCGATCACCAGAACGGTGGCGCTCACGATCAGCCACTGGATCGCACCCGGCCGCGCGCGCGTCAGCACGCCGTCAACGCGCCGCGACAGGCTTCCCGCAATGACCTTTCCAGATGAACCGTTCAGCATTTTCGCTGCCCCCACAAGCGCTTGTTGTAATGGGCACAACCCAAAAGGGCGTTAGCAAAGTGAGTTATCGCAAGGTTAAGGCGCGGAAGGATCAGGCGGGTTCCGCCATTTCATCTTCCTTGAGGCTGCATTCGATCAGCGCCCCGTCGATCGTGAACTTGGAGAACGGCGACAGCGGTGTCGAAGCCTGCAGCGCCGCGAAGAATTGCGCGTCGCCCGGGCTCTTCAGGAAAAAGCGGATATGGCCCGCCGACATCGTGTCCCGCGACAGCCAGATGATGCCGGAGAACAGCGCCACCATCATCTGCGCGTATTCGCTGCCGGGGGCGATCCCGAGTTCGTAGATTGGTGACACCACGATGAAGCGCGTCCGCAGCGTCGGCGACGGGAACTTGCTCATCATCAGCCGGCTGACCTGGCAAGCGGCATGAACCCGCTCACCATTGGTCAGGCAGTAAAGGTTCGGGTTGTCGCCGTCCCTGGTCAGGGCGTCGTAGGTCAAATAACCTCCGGTCGAAAACGTCGAAAAATCTTCGCCGACGCTTTCGGCGTCTTTCTTCCACTGGGCCTTGATGGACCGCCACGACCTCTCGGGGTCTTTCATCGGCAGAAGGCGCATGACTAACCGGGGGTTAAGACGCGAAGTGACCGCTGAACATTCTAGTGCAAGCGGATAAACGTTTGCTTACGCAAGTACCGCGAGCCCCAAGTATTTCTACTACCTAGCCAATTTTCTATTTTTGCGAGCGGTCACGAAATGTTCCCTCACTGATATGGCCGACAGTCAGGAACGATCCGGCCGAATCCGGGTTTGCTCCAGACGGCGTTTCCTCCCCCGTAACGTCGAACTGAAAGCCCCCGCCCAAATTCATGAGCGGGGGCTTTTTTTGCTTCGTTCGCGGATTGGCGCGCGGCTTGCGAGTTACGCGGCCGCCTCGTAGTTGACCGCGGTCTCGGCGATCTTGGTCAGGGTTTCGTCGGTCTTCTTCTCTTCCGCCAGCGTCTGGTCGATCAGCTTTGCAGCTTGCGGATTATTCAGTTTCAGCGCCCAGGCCTTCAACGTTCCGTAGCGCGAAATCTCGTAGTGCTCCACCGCCTGCGCGGCAGCCAGCAGACCGGCATCGAGTGCGGCCGTGTCGGCATACTCCTCCATGATCTCCTTGCCCTCGTCGAGGATGCCCTCGATCGCGTCGCACTTCTTGCCGCGCGCGGCCTTGCCGAGCATCTCGAAGATTTTTTCCAGGCGCTCGATCTGCCCTTCGGTCTCGTCGTGGTGCTTTTCGAATGCGGCGCGCAGCTTGTCGGAATTGGCGGCCTTGGCCATTTTCGGCAGCGCCTTCAGGATCTGCTTTTCCGCGTAGTAAATGTCCTTGAGCGTATCCAGGAATAGTTCGTTGAGGTCTTTGTCAGCCATGATGTCCTCCATTGGTGGCGCGCTGACAACATCGAGTTGCAACGATGGTTCCTGAAGGCTCCGCCTCAGTCGCGCGCCGCGGCAAGATCGATGAGGGCGATGCCGAGGTCCGCCCGCTTCTTTCGTCGCAGCGTCGCCGTCACTTCGGTCATGATCACTTCAAGCGTCGGCCGCACCGTGCCGGCCAACAGATGCCCGCCACGCGTCGAGCCGTCGGCTAGCCCAAGCACGATGTGGACATGAAGGCTCGGCTTGCCGTCATCGCCCACGGCGACATCCCCGATCGCACTGAGCACCTCGCATTGTTCGTTGACCTCGATCTTGCGGTAGCTTTTCGACGCGATGTCGAACCAGCCGACGGTGGCGCGCTCGAAGGCGCCGATCGCCGTCAGGGACGCCGCGGCAATCCCCGCCTCATGAGCGAACCGGGTCAGCGCGGCAAAGGCCTCCTCACCCGGATCGAGGATGACGACGTGGATCTGTGGCGCGTTTTCAGCGGCGACGAGCTTGCTCTTCATGAGAATGCCCCTGAGACGGCGTTATCCCCGTCAATCGGCATGGCCGGACATCGTTCCTGTCCGGGGCGAAGATATCTCCTGACCGAAGAGCCTAACCCTTCTTGCCCGGAGGATCGCCGCCGCGGTCCACCCGGCTGACATGCTGGGCGCGCGCCTTGTCGCGGGGCTGCTCCTGCCCGCGTTCGTCGCGGACGATGCCCTGGTCGTTGCCGCCCCTGGAAGACTTAGGGCCAGCGTCACGGTTGGACTTTTCCCGGGTCTGCGTCCCGGCCCGTTGCTCGGATTTGCTCATGGTAGCCTCCTGCGGGCAACAACGGGCCTCGGGCGGCAAAGTTTCGCCCTTTTCGGAACTTCTCATTCCCATTTCTAGAACGGATTGACGTAGTTCAGGATCGCGATCTGGCGCAGCAGCACCTTGCGGATGACGTGGGCGAGCTTGACGTGTTCGGTGAAGATGGCGGCATCGCCGGTGCTGCCGGCCGGCAGGCTGCGGGCGAAATCCGCATCATCGAGCCGGATACGGACGACGAACGGCAGCGAAACAACCTCCTTGGGTGTCACCGCCACGCCCGAGACCTGCACCTGCCCGGTCGCGACCGCCTGCAGGATGCTCTCCACCTTGCCGCCGTAGATCTGGCCCGGCCTGAACTTGAACGTCGCCTCGATGCGCTGCCCGGGCTCGATATAGCGGGCATTGATCTGCGCGATTTCGGCGCCGATGATCGTGTCTGACGTATCGATGAAGGCCATCACCGGCGCCAGCGGCAGATTGGCTACCCGTGCGCCCTTGCGCAGGCCGACATTGGTCGCGTAGCCGTCGGCCGGTGCGCGCACCACCGTCTTGTCCAGATTCCACTTCGCACCATCGAGCTGCGCCTTGAGCTGGTCGACTTCGGATTGCCGCTGCTCGACGTCGAAGCCGCGGCCGGAATCGCGCTCGAACAATTGCGTCATCTGAGCCAGACGCGTCGCTGAAAGTTTCAGTTGCGCCTCGATCGCGTTGACCTGCGCCTCGATACGGCACCGGATCGATGCGAAACAGCACCTCGCCCGCCCTGATCGCCTTGTTCGCCTCGACGGAAACGTCGATCACCTCGCCGGCCACATCAGGCACGATCGAAACCGAACTGCGCATCACCAGCACGGACCCCTGCGGCGCGCCCCACCCCATCGGGATGAACAACCCGAGATTGAGCAGCAAGAGGACGATGAACGGCGATATCTTCCAGAACAGGTTGAAGCGGATCACGCCGAGCTTCACCAGCGCGAACAGCAGCACCAGATAGACGCACAGCATCGCCACGATCATTGGGAACGCTCCTGCGAATGCCGCGCCGGCACGTCTGCCAGATCGCATCCAGGAAATAATTCAGGACCGTCCTGACAGCGCAATCGCCGCGATCCGCGCGACCGCTGCCAGTCAGTCGTGATCGACTCGGCTCGAGATGTCGGCCGCGAGCTTTTGGAACGTCAGCCCGGGCAACCAGCCAGCGCGCATAACGCAGCCAGATGTCGCGGCGCATCGTGGCCATCCGGCGTCGACAGCATCGCACGGACCCCGCTGAAAACGCCTCGACCGTGCCGATCACCAGATCACGCACGCCATCGATCGATGATTACGATGGCGTTTTCGCGCTAAGATCAGCCACTGCTTCATGCGCGGCTCCCCTGCGTCGGTGCGCATGGACCGGTGAATCGAACACCTCTCGCCAGTCCCGCTTCATGCTGACGACCGTGATGCCGTATTCTCTCGGCCTTGTCGAGCGCCTCCGCGAGCGGGCTCAGGCGGAATTCGCGGTCATAGGCGAACTCGCGCTCGGCGTCGTCGTGATGAATGAGCAGCGCAAGGCGCGGCCCGGGGCCGGATGCAGTGTAGCGCAGCATGGCCAGATCGCCGTCGGAATTGCCGAAGGCCAGGAGCGGACGCCGGCCGATATGCAGCCCGATATTGTGAGGCTTGATCTCGCGGTCGTCGAAACTGTCGATCTCGGGCAGCTTGACCAGCACGCCGCGCCCGTCCCTGATCTCGAAGCTGGTCTTGACGCTGGAGCCGACCACCTGGTCGCGAGGAATGCCGTAGGCCTCCTCCGCGAAGGCCCGAATCAGGTCGATGCCGCCGCCGGAAACGATGAAGTTCTTGAAACCGTTGGCCCGGAGAAAGGCCAGCAACTCCTTCTGCGGCCGATAGGTCAGCTCGGTAAAAAGACGGCCGAGCGTCGGATGCCGCGTCGGAGCCGAGCCATGCCCTGGCGTACTGATCGAACTCGTCCTCGGTGATGCCGGCATGCGCCGTTGCGCCGACCTCGAAGAAGCCCCGCTTTCCGAGCGCGTGAATAGTCTTGGTGTCATGCTCGAGAAATGCCTTGAACGGCTGCCGATCGGCCATGGTCGGGATCGCGCTCGGCGAGTTGCTTCAGCCGCTCCCGGCCGAAGAAGAACTGGACCTGCACCGGCTGCTCGCACCAGAGCGTGCCGTCATTGTCGAACGTCGCGATCCTGTCGGCGGGCCGCACGTAGTCCGGCCCGCCCTCTCTGGTGACCCGCGCGACGAAATCCAGTATCGCGGACTTGGCCTGCCCATCATTCCATGATTGCAGAATTTCGGATGTCGCAGCCACGATACTTCACCTTCAACTGTTTGCCCGGGACGAGGGCGGACGGGGACGCCATCCCGTCCGCCGCTGATCTGTCCGCGTTCGCGCCGCTCGCGGCTTCAGACATCTTCGCCTTGGGTTCCCCCTGTGAACGCGCTAACTTCCGCGACCGTCGCATGCAGCTTGTCGATCGCTTGATCGGCGGTGAACGTATTCGGCTTCTGGATCTTCGGAAATTCGACGAACGTCTCGTTGAACTTCGTCAGCAACGCGATCGCCGCCGTAGACGATGTAGTCGTGATGGAGGAACCAGTCGTAGTAGGTGTTCGACGTGATGTCGGCGAACTCGTAGGGTCGGTCCGAAGATTGAAGAGCTTGGGCACGCGCAGCGGCGTGAACGGCTCGGCCCAGACCTGCCATGGTGCCCTTGCAGCGCTGCTCCATGAAGACGACCTTCCAGTTGTCGTAGCGCAGCGCCCAGCGTGTCGCCATCGTCGCGAGATGTAGACGAACACCTTGCGCGGCGACTTGTCCGTCTTGCCGGTCAGGTAAGCCGAGCAGGCTGACAGCCGTCGATGTGGTTCTTGTAGGTGCGGCCGATGCGCCTTGACGCCCTTCTTCAGGTCGTCGACGACGGTCTTGTTGCCGGCCAGTTCCAGGAAGGTCGGCAGCCAGTCGTGATGCTGGACGATCTCGTTCGAGATCGAGCCCGGCCTTGATCTTGCCCGGGTAGCGCACGACCAGCGGAATGCGGAAGGCGCCTTCCCAGTTGGTGTTCTTCTCGCTGCGGAACGGCGTCATGCCGCCGTCAGGCCACGAGTTGCGGTGCGGGCCGTTGTCGGTCGAATACATGACGAAGGTGTCGTCGGCGATGCCCAGCTCGTCGAGGTAGTCGAGCAGCGAGCCGACGTTCTTGTCGTGGTCGATCATCGTGTCGTGATACGGCGACTGCCAGCGTCCGGCCTGGCCGAGGCTTTCCTTCTTGGTGTGCGTGAACAGGTGCATGTGGGTGAAGTTCACCCACACGAAGAACGGCTTGTCGTCGTCCACGGCCTTCTTGATGAAGCCCTTGGCGCGGTCGGCGAAATCGTCGTCGCAGGTCAGCATCCGCTCTCTTGGTGAGCGGCCCGGTGTCCTCGATCTTCTGCTTGCCGACCTTGCCCCAGCGCGGCTGCACCGTCGGATCGTCGTCGTCGGTGGCGAAGCTGTGGATGCACGCCGCGCGGCTTGACCGTCTCGATGAAGTCGCCAAATTCCTCCTTCGGGAAATAGTCGTACATCTCCGGCTCTTCCTCGGCGTTGAGGTGGTAGAGGTTGCCGTAGAACTCGTCGAAGCCGTGATTGGTCGGCAGCATGTGATTGAGGTCGCCGAGATGGTTCTTGCCGAACTGGCCGGTTGCGTAGCCCTCGTTCTTCAGAGCGCCGGCAATCGTCACGATCTTTTCGTTCATGCCGATCGGCGCTGCCGGAATGCCGACCTTGGACAGGCCGGTGCGCATCACGCTCTGGCCCGGTGATGAAGGACGAGCGGCCGGCCGTGCAGGACTGCTCACCGTAGGAATCGGTGAACATCATGCCTTCCTTGGCAAGCCGGTCGATGTTCGGCGTCCTGTAGCCCATCAGGCCGTGCGAGTAGCAACTCAGGTTGGAGATGCCGATATCGTCGCCCCAGATGACGAGAATATTCGGCTTTTTCGTCTTTGGCTCATTTCTGGTTAGCTCCCTTGCTTTGATGCTGGATGTCTCGCTGTGGTCTTCGTCTTGCCTGGCTGTTGGTCCGCCGTCTTCGCGCAGCCTTTGCCGCCGTTTTCTTGCGAGCGGCCTTGCCAGCCGTATCCCTCCCCTTTTCAAGACACGCTTTGGCATCCGACCCGCTCATCCAAACGGACCGACCCGAAACAGCATGCTGACGATGGCGGCGACCCCGATGAACAGCAGGATCGCCGCGGTGATGAGCGTCAGCGAAACCGGAAAACTGCTCTGGGCATGGATGAGTCCGGCTTCGGCCATGGCCGCTCGTTCGTGGCGCAGGTGAAGCATGAACTGCAGGTGATAGCCGATGCCACCGATCAGCATCAGGATGCCGAGCGCGACCAGCGTGACGCCGAAATTCCGCGCGGCGCCCGCATGCGTGATCACGCTGTGCTCGCGCATCTTCTCGAACACCTGGAAGATCGTGAAGCCGAACGAGATCAGCGACAGCGAGGTCCGGATCACCGACATCAGCGTGCGATCGGCGCTCATGCGCGTGCGCTGGAACGACATGCCGGTGCGGCGGGACGACAGTTCGACGGAAATCAGGTCGGGGTCGGACTTGGCGGTCACGCTTTCCATGAGTGAACGCCTCCGAACTACATCAACGCGCTGCGGTCCTTCGCGCAAGCCACCACGCGGCGGCATGTTCGACGATCCATCGAAAGAGAAATAGGGAATGACGGCGAGCAGGATCGCCATCATCAGCGCCTCGCCCGGGTAGAATTGGTCGAGCACCTTGAACTGATAGATCACGTCCATGCTGATACCGAGCAGCACGACCCGGGCGGTCGAAACAGCCCCCTCGCGCAGTCGCCCGGCGCGACGCATTCCTGTCCCACAACGCCGACCAGAAGAATGATTTGTGACCCGTCCGCGCGTCCCGGATGCCATCCGGTATCGCCGCGAGCAACGCCATGGTGGGCTGCAGATAGAAGCGGAACGTCATCGGCCCGTGGATACGTTCGAAGATGTCAGCCCAGAACCGGCGATGGATCTCGGTCGACCATCCGTACCAGTAGATTCCGAGAGCCAGCAGCACGATGCACAGCGTCAACAGCAAGCCAGGTCAGCGCACGCGCAAACCCGGATGGCTGGTACGGCGTCATTGGATCCCCGCATGACGCATTGGCACCCAACGGCTTGTCGAATGATTGCTGGTTTCCGCAGCAGCGCGCCAGCGGCAATGGTCGCCGTGGAACCAGCCGATCTGCTCGGCCCCGGATCATCCGGCCGCGTTTCCCGCGCGCTCGGTCCTTCCAACGCATGACCGTCTGCCGACGCGTTGCTACGGGCAGGTATCCCAGAATCCCTGCGTGCGGGACGGGTCGGTATAGTACCAGCACATGCCCGGCGCCGGCGGTGAACCGGCATAGGCCACGGCGGCGCCGGCGGCGACGAAGCCGAGCGCCGCGCCCGCTGCGATCGCACCGCCTGCCGGCCAGCGATACCATCCGGGACGTGCCCAGCGGACACCGCCACCTGCATAGCCCGGCCTCACGCCCGGCCCGCGCACCACGGTCCTGCTGCGATAGGCGACGGCGTTGCCACGCGGCCCCACCGCCACACCACCGCGCCGCACCACCGCGCGCACATCGATGATATCGCTGGATGTTTTGGCCTGTTGTCCGAGCGCGACAGATGGACCCGGACTCAATGCGAATGAAGGTATGGGCGTCGCGGCCAGTCCGCCAAACGCGAGGACGACGACAAGCGAAACGAGATTGAACGATTTCCGTACCCGGCAATTCAGTATGGTTGTTGTCGGCAGCATTGTTAGCTCCCTTCTATTCCAGCTGCGTGCCCGTTGCAGCGATATGTCAGCCCTCTTGTTTCAATTCGAAACGACTTCCATTTCTCATTGTATTTCAACGATAGGCGAATTCTAATGCCCTGTGACGTACAGTTTGTGCCAAATGTTTTACACTCGCCTCGATGATTTACACGCGTCCCATGACAACGGCAGGGGCGCTGAATTGATGAAATTACCTTTGACTGTGACGACATGACAGTAATGCTGTCGCAGTAGATACAGAACATTGACCCTGGGTGCTTTCGCTCTTCATTTGGGACAGGTCCGGCGATGGGACGGTTCGCGGCGTTGCGTACGAAAACGATCGAATGCTTCGAGGACTTCAATGAAGTCGTCCAGGGTAGCCGCCGTGAAATCGTTCAGGTCGAGAGCGGAAAGCTTGTCGGCCAACTGTCCCATGCGTCCATTGGCGACCTTCCGATCGACGTTGCCACCTTCAATCTTGGCTTGAGATCGACCGGCGCCTCCGTCAAGGATCGAACTTCCATCGCCATGCTTACCGGCAGTGCCGATCGGGCAACGTGGTCCTCGTACGAATTGACCACCGGGGACGTGTTCGTGATGCCTCCGAACGGAGACCATGAGAACAGGTACTACGGCGGCGCATCCATTTTCGTGATCTCGATTTCCGAGGCCGACATCGCCTCCTCGTTCAGTTCCGAACCGCAACTCAGCGACCCGCAGGCCTGGCGCAGGAACCGCTTCAAGGGCGATGCCGTTACGGTTCAACGCACCATTCCGCGCCTGCAATCGCTTGTCGCGAGGTTGGGCCAGGTATCGCCGAGCGCGCAGGCGGCCGAATTCTGGAAGCGCGGTGTCATCGAGTCGATGACCTCCAATATCGTGATGGGATCGCCTTCCGGACGGGATGGCCCACTCCCTTCCGCCTTGAAGGTGGTCAGGCGCGTCGAAGAATATCTCGATGCAGTCGGGTCGGGACCGATTCACATTTCGCAGATCTGCGGACATCTGCATGTGTCGCGGCGAACGTTGCATCGCGCGTTCAATGAGGCGCTCGGGATCGGGCCCATTGCGTTCCTGCGACATCGGCGCCTGTGCGCCGTCCACAAGATGCTTCGGTCGAGCCCGGCGGGTAGCCAGTCGATTTCCGATCTTGCGATGCAGTTCGGCTTTCAGAACCTCGGCCGGTTCGCCGGCTACTATCATCATCTGTTCGGCGAATACCCATCTGAGACCCGGCAGCGGCACCGGCAGCGTCTCAATTTGCCCGTCGGGCAAATCAATTGAATTTCGTGTCCAGCCCTTCGCGCAAAAATATTCCGCTTAACCTGTCGGGCAAATCAGTGGCTAGATTTTGCCCGTCTCACCCGATGAGAGGGGCGGATCGCGATCGTCACGAACGCGCGGTGGGATGCGGTGGACGCTGATGCTGCGACTGACGAGCGTAGCCCAAGCGTACGGCGAAGTCGTGTGGTCCTGACGCCCGAAGCTGGCGTCAAGTCCGCAGCAGCAAGGCTGCTGCGGGCGATGGTGGCAACAGAGCGCGTCTCACCAGGGAGATCACGATATAAGCCGTCAACCCACTGCGCAGGGAAGGCCGGATGCTCTCCGCTGAACCTGTATGCTCGTGTGCGCCTCCTTTGTGCGCACTTTGCACACGAGACCGCGGGTGCAGCGCGCACCCGGCCTTCCCTGCGCCCTCTCCACTTTCGAGGGCCAACGAAGATGCAGACCTCGGGCGCAAATGCGCCGCGAGAACGCGAAGTCATATTCAGGTGTCATCACCCGCGAAGGCGGGTGATCCAGTGTTCCAGAGGCGTCAATGATTGAAACGATAGGCCGCGGCGTACTGGATGCCCCGCATGCGCGGGGCATGACAGTATCTGGGTGGCGAGGAGTTCCGGGTCGCTTCGCGGAACCTGTCATCGGACGCGCATTCGCGCGACCCGTTGACTCGCAATGACGCCGTCAGCCAGTAGCCCGGATGAGCGCAGCGACATCCGGGGACCACACCAACATCGCCGCGGATATCGCTGCGCTCATCCGGGCTACGAACGACAGGTTGCCAATGAAATCAGATCAACCCGATATCCAGCATGCCCGGCAGTTGGGCCAGCGGCAGCGCCGCGGCGCCGACCAGGGTTGCGACCAGCGCCGCGAGGCGATGATTGCTGTGGCGCTTGCCGCGCATCTGGCTGGCGATCCATTCCAGCACCTTGGTATCGATGTTGACGGCGCGGGTCGGCGCCCAGCTCTCGATATCGGTCTCGGGCGAGAGCGCCACCGTGCGCGGCGGCACCGGCAGGCCGGATTCGGACGCCGCATGATGAGCGACCGCCTTCGCCAGCAGGTCGTCGAAACGCCCGTCGTCGGTGCGCTCGGCGGCCGCATCGCTGATCTCGAACAGCGCCTCGACCTCGGCACGGCTGACCGGCTCATGCTCGACCGCGCTGACGGTCAGAATGCGCGCGCACCAGGCGGCGTCATCGGCGTCGAGCGCGCGGGAAAAATGAATGCGGCCCCTGGTGGTGGGACCTTCGCCGGTGATCACGCCGTCGCGCACGATGGTCAGCGCGTGGGCCGCGGTCTGGCGGCAGGATGGTTGAAGAAGGGGGCTGGATACATCAGAAGCCCGGGCAGTCGAGGCAGACATAATTTCACTTCTCGGTTTCGTTTTCTGACCCACCATTTCCATAGGGGACATGAACGAGCGGTTAATGATTCGAAACTTGCATTTCGAGATTTTCTGGATGGTTGCCAATTGGTCGCTGTGACACACATCACGGTTCATGCGCTGGACCGGGCGTGGTGCATAACCGGCAATGGCGCGAGGTACAACCGCCGGAATTGTTTCATCACAGGCGCGCAAATCAAAAGAAGATGCTACGAGTTCCGCGCTTGCGGAGAAGGATCTCACCTTTTACCTGAACCAGTTCCATTAAGCCTACCTCGGCCCTATAACGCCCGGGACGAATTCCATTGTAACTTGAACAAGATGAGGTGAAACCATGGCACTCCAGATTGGCGCAGTCGCCCCCGATTTCGAAGCCGAAACCACAGAGGGGAAAATTAAATTCCACGACTGGATCGGCGAGCAGCTGGGCGCTGCTGTTCTCGCATCCGAAGGACTTCACGCCGGTTTGCACCACCGAACTCGGCGCTCTCGCAAAATTGAAGCCGGAATTCGACAAGCGCGGCGTCAAGCTGATGGGACTTCAGCGTCGATCCCGTCGACAGGCATTCGAAATGGTCCGAGGACATCAAGGAGACGCAGGGCACGGCGCCGAACTATCCGATGATCGGCGACACCGATTTCAACGTCTCCAAGCTGTACGACATGCTCCCCGCCTCCACCTCGGGCGATCCGGCCACGCGCACGGCGGCCGACAACCAGACCGTCCGTAACGTCTTCATCATCGGACCGGACAAGAAGATCAAGCTGGTGCTGGTCTACCCGATGACCACGGGCCGCAATTTCCAGGAAATACTGCGCGTCATCGATTCCCTGCAAATGACGGCGAAGCATCGCGTGGCGACGCCCGCCGACTGGAAACAGGGCGAGGACGTCATCATCGCAGGCTCAGTCACCGACGACGAGGCGAAGACGATCTATCCCGCAGGCTGGAAAGCCCCGAAGCCCTACCTCCGGATCGTGCCGCAACCCAAGTGACGGCTTAGCGGTCATTCCGGGGCGATACGAAGCATCGCCCCGGAACGACGATCAAGACTTCATGCCCACCCAGTTCGCCACGAGCAGACCGGCGGTCGATGAAACCGCCGTCACGAACGAGCCCCAGGCAACGTCGACCACGACGACGGCCCAGCTCCATTGCTTGAGCAGCGACATCGACGTGAGTTCGAAGGTCGCATAGCAGAAGAAGCCGAACAGCCCGCCATAGAGCAGCGTCGATTGCCAGGTCGCACCGGCGCCGCCGCTGACGAAGACGACAGTGCCCGCGACGTAGAGCAGATAGAACAGGATCGCAGGCCCAAGCCTGATCTCGCCCAGCATGTTGCCGACCTGCGAGGTGAAGAAATCCTTGGCGACGATGCCGAGGAACAGGAAATCGATGGGGACGATGACGAGCAGCGTCACCAGATAGAGCACAACGTATCGGTTCAAGCCGGCCTCCAGCCCGCGCATGGGCACGATGGTTCGCAGTATGGACAAACTACGAATCCGGAGGCCTCCGGTTTCACCGGCGGCACCGGGCGCCGCCGTGGCGCTGGGGTCAGGCGGCGCGGACGCGGTCGAGGAACTTCTCGACCTCGGCCTTCAGTTGCAGGCTCTCGCTCGAAAGAGTCTGCGCGGATGCGAACATCCGGCTCGAAGTTTCGCCGGTCTCGTCGGCGCCCTGCGCCGCGTTGCGGATGTTGATGGCGACGTCGGCCGTCCCGCTCGCGGCGGCGCGAACGCTCTGGGCGATGTTCTGGGTCGCGCCACGCTGCTGCTCGACCGCAGCCGAGATCGAGGTGGCGATGTCGCTGATGCGCTCGATGGTCTGGCCGATCGCCTTGATGGCGCTGACCGACTCTTCGGTTGCGAGCTGCATGCTGCCGATCTGGCTGGAGATCTCCTCGGTCGCCTTTGCGGTCTGGCCGGCGAGGCTCTTGACCTCCTGCGCCACCACGGCGAAGCCGCGGCCCGCTTCCCCCGCCCGCGCAGCCTCGATGGTGGCGTTCAGCGCCAGCAGATTGGTCTGTTCCGCGATCGAGGTGATCAGCCTCACCACGTCGCCGATCCGCGCGCCGGCTTCCGACAATTCGTTGATCCGCTGGTCGGTGGCCGCAGCCTGCTTGACCGCGTCGGCGGCGATGCCGTTCGACTCCTGGACGCGGCGGGTGATTTCCGCAATCGAGCTCGAAAGCTCGTCGGAAGCGGCGGCCGCGGAGCGGACGTGCTCGGAGGCGGTCTCGGACGCGCCTGCCGACTTGCCCGAGAGGCCGGCGGTGCTCCGCGCGGTCTCGGTAAGCCGTCGCGCCACACGCTCGAACTCGCCCGAAGACGTCAGCACCTTGTCGAGGATGCCGCCGACGCTGGTCTGGAACTCGTCGACGAACCCGCGCAGTTCGGCCTTGCGCTGATCGGCGGCGGCGAGGGCCGCGGCGGTCTGCTCGTCGCGCAGCCGGCGGCGCTCGACCGAGTTGTTTTTGAAGACCGCGATAGTCCGCGCGATCTCGCCGATCTCGTCGACCCGATCGTGGCAATCGATCTCGACATCCGTGTTGCCGTTGGCGAGCGCCGTGAGCGAGGCTGTGACCGACCTCAGCGGCTTGGTGACCCGGCGCACGAACAGCATGGTCAGCATCATCACGAGCAGCGCGGCGATGCCGGCGGCGATCGCCATGTTGGTGATGGCGTGCGACAGCATGGTCTCGAACTGGGTCATCGGAATCCCGACATAGAGGATGCCGATCACCTTTCCGGCCGAACTCACGATCGGGTAATAAGCTGTCATGAACGTCTTGCCGAACAGCGTCGCCGGGCCCTTGTAGGCCTCGCCGCGGCGCAGGACCGCCTGCCCGGGATGGTCGGGGGCGAGCTGGGTGCCGACGGCGCGGTCGCCGTTCTCCTTCTTGACGTTGGTCGTCCGGCGGATGAACTGGTTGCTGGCCTCGTCATAGACAAAGAGCGTCGCGTTACCGCCGGTATAGGCCACCGCGCGATCGACGATCGCGTGGTCCTTGAACTCGGGCATCCTGGGGATTTCGGCGCGGACAATGGCGCCATCCTTCATGGTGATCCTGGCATCGCTGTAGCTCTCGGCAAACACCAGGCTCAGCGTGCGCAGATTGATCTCGATCTCCCGCAGCGCCCGGTCGCCGAACTCGTTGGTCAGCGACCAATGGGCGGCGCCTACAACCAGCGCGGTATTGACCGCGATCAGGAAGAACGCCGACAGAACCGCCTTGGTGCCCAGACGCAGCTTCAGCGTCGGCAGGAAATTTCCAATGGATCGCGTGGTCATCGCTGCAAATCCCCCAAAAACAGGGTCAATTTGACCTGTTTTGTTTACGAACGCATTAATGGCCACAACCCTGGACAAAGGTCGATGATATCAATGGAACCTATGCGCGCATGACGGCAACCCGCCCAGCCATCGTCTGGTACCGCGATGACCTCCGCCTTTCCGACCATCCCGCTCTGCATGCAGCCTTCGCTTCGCACGCGCCGGTTGCGTGCATATACGTACTCGATGACAAAGCGCCCGGCGTTCGGCCGCCTGGCAGCGCTGCGCGCTGGTGGCTGGCGCAGTCGCTGCGGACCCTGCGGGCGAGCCTGCATGACCGGGGCGCTTCGCTGGTATTGCGAAAGGGGCCGACTGCCACGGTGATCGCCGACCTGGCACGCGAGATCGATGCGGGTGCGGTCTACTGGAACGAAATCGCCCAGGCGCCTCATATGGCGGCGGCAGATCAGGTCGCTGCGGCACTCGACGACCTCGGCGTCAGCGCGCACCGCCTTTCGGGTGACCTGCTCGCGGGGCCGACCCGGATCCGCACCAAGGAGAACCGCGGCCTGCGCGTGTTCACCCCGTTCTGGCGGCGCGTGCAGGACCTCGGTGATCCGCCGAAGCCGCTGCCGGCGCCGAGGAAGCTGAACGGCATCGCGAACCTAGCAAGCGACCGGCTGGAAGACTGGGCGCTCGAGCCGACCAGGCCGGACTGGGCCGGTGGCCTGCGCGAAAGCTGGCAGCCGGGCGAAGCGTCGGCGCAGGCGCGGCTGAAAGCGTTCCTCGAGAACGGCATTGCCGGCTATGCCGGCGACCGCGACCGGCCCGACCGCGACGGCACATCGCGACTCTCGCCCCATCTTCGTTTCGGCGAGATCAGTCCGCGTCAGGTCTGGCACGCCGCGCGCTTTGCCGCGGCGGAGCACCCTCGCCTGTCCGTCGACATCGACAAGTTCCTGAGCGAACTCGGCTGGCGCGAGTTCTGCCGGCATCTATTGTTCGATGTCCCCGACCTGGCCACGCGCAACCTGCAACCCTCCTTCGACGCCTTTCCCTGGAAGCACGATGCCAGGGCGCTGCGCGCGTGGCAGCGCGGCCTGACCGGCTACCCGATCGTCGATGCCGGCATGCGCGAACTCTGGCACAGCGGCGTCATGCACAACCGGGTCCGGATGGTGGTGGCCTCGTTCCTGGTCAAGCACCTCCTGATCGACTGGCGAGAAGGCGAGCAATGGTTCTGGGACACGCTCGTCGACGCCGATGCCGGCAGCAACCCGGCGAACTGGCAATGGGTCGCGGGCTCCGGCGCCGACGCCGCGCCCTATTTCCGGGTGTTCAATCCGATCCTGCAGGGCGAGAAGTTCGATCCCGACGGCGCATATGTCAGGCGCTGGGTGCCGGAGCTGAAACAATTGCCGGACAATCTGATCCATCAACCCTGGACCGCAACGCCGTTCGAACTCGCCGGCGCCGGTGTCGAACTCGGCAAGACCTATCCGCAGCCGATCATCGACCACAAGGTGGGGCGCGAACGCGCACTCGCCGCCTATGCGACGATCCGCGGAAACTAGGCTTTCACCGGCGGACTGCGGTTGACGAGCAACACGGCTCCAGCGCACGCGATCATGCCGACAATGGCGATGGCGTCGAGCCGCTCGTCAAACAACACAAAGGCCATCAACGCGGTTACGGCCGGCACCAGATAGAACAGGCTCGCCACCGACGTCGCAGCCTGATGACGGATCAGCCAATACAGCAAGCCAATCGAGCCGATCGACAACACGACGGCGAGCCAGCTTACCGCCAGGATGAATTCAGCGGTCCAGTGCACCACGCGCGCTTCGAACAGGAAGGCGCCGACCGTGAAGAACACGGTCACCGCGACATACTGCACGAGATTGCCGCTGCGCCAGTCGATGCGGCTGCAATAGCGTCGCTGGTAGAGCGTGCCGAGCGTAATGCTGACCAGCGATATTCCGGAGGCGATCCAGCCCCAGCCGGCCTGCCCGCTCATCGGCCGGTCGTGCAGGATCAGCACGACACCCGCGAGCCCGAGCAGCAGCCCGCCCCATTGCATCGCGGTCACGCGCTCACCGAGCCACCGGTTCGCGATGGTCGACGTCAGGATCGGCTGCAGGCCCGGAATGAGCGCCGAAAGGCCGGCAGGAATTGACAGCGAGATCGCGACCGCCGTCCCGCCGAGATAGAAGCCGTGCACCAGGATGCCGGCCACGATGCTGTGCCCGACCTCGATGCGATCAGGCCATGCCGGTCGGACGATGGCGCAAATGATGCCCATCAACACCACCACGATCGCCATGCGGATCGCCAGATAGGTCAATGGGTCGGCATTATTGATGACGTATTTGGTGCCGATGAAGCCGGTGCTCCACAGCAGGACGAAAATCGCCGGCGCCGCGCGGGCGGCGAATTTGTCAAAGTCCTGATTCATTTGCCGCCCCTGTTGCCCGATCGTATGCTATGCGGCAAGGACCGATCGCGCGGGGTGACCTGCGCGAATTGACATATCGAAGCCGTCACAGACCGAAGATTTGCAACGAGGAAATGCCATGGATGTTCGCGCCGCCGTAGCCATCGCCGCCGGAAAGCCGCTGGAAGTAACCACCGTCCAGCTCGATGGACCGCGCGAGGGCGAAGTGCTGGTCGAGATCAAGGCCACCGGCGTCTGTCACACCGATGAATTCACATTGTCCGGCGCCGATCCGGAAGGCCTGTTCCCCGCGATCCTCGGCCACGAAGGCGCCGGCGTCGTGGTCGACATCGGCAAGGGCGTCACCAGCGTCAAGAAGGGCGACCACGTCATTCCGCTGTATACGCCGGAATGCCGCCAGTGCCCGTCCTGCCTGTCGCGCAAGACCAATCTCTGCACTGCGATCCGCACCACCCAGGGCCAGGGTCTTGATGCCCGACGGCACCTCGCGTTTCTCGCTTGGCGGCAAGCCGGTGCATCACTACATGGGCACCTCGACATTCGCGAACTACACCGTGCTGCCGGAAATCGCGGTGGCGAAAATCCGCGAGGACGCGCCGTTCGACAAGGTCTGCTACATCGGCTGTGGCGTCACCACAGGGATCGGCGCCGTCATCAACACCGCGAAAGTCGAGCAAGGCGCCAAGGCGATCGTGTTCGGCCTCGGCGGCATCGGGCTCAACGTGCTGCAGGGCCTGCGGCTGGCCGGCGCCGACATGATCATCGGCGTCGACATCAACAATGACCGCAAGGCGTGGGGCGAGCGCTTCGGCATGACGCATTTCGTCAACCCGAAGGAACTCGGCAAGGATCTCGTCCCTCACCTCGTCGACATGACGAAATCAGGCGCTGACCAGATCGGCGGCGCCGACTACACGTTCGACTGCACCGGCAACGTGACCGTGATGCGGCAGGCGCTGGAAGCCTGCCATCGCGGCTGGGGACAGTCGATCGTCATCGGCGTAGCGCCTGCGGGCGCCGAGATTTCGACGCGGCCGTTCCAACTCGTCACCGGCCGGGTCTGGAAGGGCACCGCCTTCGGCGGCGCGAGAGGTCGCACGGATGTGCCGAAGATCGTCGACTGGTACATGCAGGGCAAGATCCAGATCGACCCGATGATCACGCATGTGATGCCGCTCGCCGAGATCAACAACGCGTTCGAGCTGATGAAGCGCGGCGAGTCGATCCGCGGCGTGGTGACGTTCTAGAGCCCCATCCGAAAAGCGGAAGCCGGTGTTCGCTCAGGACAAACGCGAAAGCGTTTGCCCGGAGATCACCACTCTTCCGGACAGGGATCGACGATCTTCCAGAGCTCGCCGCCGTTCTTGATCTTCTTCATGTCGGTGGTGAGCCCGCCATTGCGGCGGATCCAGTCCTTCACCGAGTTGGGATAATAGGACATCAGGTCCGACGTCCCCTCCGCGCTGGTGACCTTGATGCCGAAGGTGAAGGCCTTGTCGTAATAGGCCAGGTGGAAACCGAGGCTGGCCTTGGGCGTAACGCAGATCTTGTTCATCGGCACGATACCGAACACCAGCGTGCAGGCCGAATTGCAGATGCCATCGATGATCACGCGCTCCTTGCGGTCGCGGATCCGCTTGTACTTGGTCTTGTACTCCTCGACATAGCCGCCGTGATCGCGCGTAATGTGCAGGTCGGCGCGCGCTGGCGCAGCGACCAGGACGGAGAGGACCAACAGGGCAAGAGAGGTGATGCGCATGGATCGATCTGAAGCCGGAAAGCCTTTGTCAGACACGGGTTTAGCTGGTCCGTAAACTCAGGACCAGACTGCACAACTCTGGCCAGACTGTGTTCAGAATTGGTTAAGCATCTCCTTGGGGCAAAAATTGGCGAATTGGGACGGTTTTCCGCAGATTTTCTGCCCGTTTCAGGTAGAATAAGAACCCAGACGGGCCAAAAAGGTCTAGTTTTGGATCGGATTTCCGGAGAATCGAGATGACCAAAGCGAAGTTTTTGATCGGCGCGGCCCTCGTTTCGGCCGCGGCCCTGGCCCCGAACCTGGCGGACGCCCGCCACAACCGGCACCATTATCCCCACCAGCGGGGCCTGCCCTACCAGATCAGCTTCCTGCACAATTACGGCCCCGGGCTGCAGCCCGGCACGTTCGCCTTTTACGACGGCCCCTCGACCATCCTCTGCCGTCAGGGCGCAGCCGCCTATATCGGCCAGGACCGCCGACGACACCCCTGCTACTGACCTACCTCCCCTGCTGGCACTATCAGGACAAGTCTGATACGAGCCATCGCGTGCGCTCGTAGCTCAGCTGGATAGAGCATCGGATTTCGATTCCGAGGGTCGGGAGTTCGAATCTCTCCGAGCGCGCCATTCGCTTCAATCGCTTTCGACCGCGGCGAACATTCGATTGCCCGCGGGTGGCCCCGGGTCGCTACGCGCAACCAGCGCGAATGACGCGCCTGCCACCGTGCAATCTCTCGCCCCATACGGCTTCTTCTAGAGATCGTCAGGTCCGCTGACACCTGCCCGATTCAAGTCACGCAGCAGCTTTTTGACCAGAACCATATTGATGGATTGCAGTTCCTGATTGTTTCCGAACTTGAATCGGTTGCTCTCGCTCACGATCAGTCCGTCGCTGCCCTCGAGTAGTATCTTTTGTTTCTTCAGCCGCTCCACGCGGCGTCTCACCGTCTCCAGCGGAAGGTTCAGGAATCGGGAGAGGGCCGAGCGTGAAATCCCTTGCTTGAGCGCATCGGGCTCAACTGCCCCAACGCTGCCATATCGTTCATCGAGGTCCGGATCTTTCATCACCTGCATGACGTTGGCGTTGAGAATCGCATGAATAATCAAGAGATCAAGCGGGTCGAAGTCGTAGTGTCGAAACAACTCGCTGAGCGAGCACAAAATATACGACACGGTGTGACGAGACACTGTCCGCCTTCGGTCATCGGATTCAGCGAGATACTTGCTTTCCGTCACAGGGTCCCTCCCACTTGTTCGCTCCTAGCAGCGCCCACCCAGAATGGGTAGCCTTGCGCTTGCCAAAAGGCATCGATTGTCAAATTTAGTGACCGCAACCTCCCTTGGAAGCGAGTCATGTCTGTTGGAACCGAAAAACGCGAAAAGCACCGCGTCGCATTTTCCCGTGAGGTCCCTGTCCGCATACAGGCCATCGATGGAACCTGGAGCAGAAGCTGTCTCATGCTGGACGTGGCGGACGACGGCGCGAAGCTGTCGCTCGCAGAGTTCTGTAGAAGCACTGCGACTGAAAGAATTCTTTCTCATTCTCTCGACTACGGGTCCCGCCTTTCGCCGCTGCGAGCTGGTGTGGGTCAATGGCGGCGAGATCGGCGTTCGGTTCCTGGACAAGACTCTGCCGCCAGTAACTCCAGGCAAGTCCAGTTCGAACCAAGAGACGCATGAGGTCTAGATGCATTCCGCGCTCGTAGCTTGATATGAGTCGGAGATCCCGGCGACTGCACACCAACACAACTCCAAGATGCCTGGCCTGCGACATGGATCGAGAGCGAGTCCGCTCGGAGCGTGTGTCTCGGTATTATGACCTGCGGATTTACCGTTGTCCGAAATGTTGCACCGATTTCCGGATGGTTGAACGATCCGACCGATCGACAACGAGAAAACGAAGCGACAAACCTTCCACTCATTGAGGATGACAATAACGGCGGGGCCGCACGCGCCCTGTCGGATGCCCCGCCCCTCTGCTGTTGCTCCAGCCAGAAATGCCCCGCTTGTCGGACAACAATCCTTACGAACAGAAACAAATCCGCTCTTGCCGTGGGCAAGCCTTCGGATTTGGATGGTGATGCAGATCGAGCAATCTTGGCCCCCAAGCCAGCTGCCAGTCTGTGAATCCCCGCCGCCGTACGCAGCTGCGGTGGGGATTTTCGTTTCTCCCAAGCGCAGTACCGCGGACTCAGAGAGCACTTGACTGAAAAGCGACGACCGTCGGTCGATCCGTACCTGGCAGCAGAGACGATGCCCATGGCATTGAACGATCTCGAACAGGCGCTTCTGGACGCCTGCAAGATCGCCTTGCGCGCGATCGAGTATGACGGCGACGACAGGACTGCATTCCACGGCGCCGCGTTCGATGCCCTGACCAGGGCGATCAGGAAAGCGGAATCAGAACCGACCGGTCAGTTCAGCCCGTGTGGAACAGCGCGCTGATCTGCTGCCGTCGGTGAACCTTTCGCGGCGGAACGGACGGCCTTCATCGACCTCGCCCGCAATCTCTGGGCAACATCGTGATGACCTGCTGCTGGCAACTCGGATGCGCCAAAAATGTACGATCCGGGCCCGGCCGATATCGATGCGCTGACCCGGAACCTGCCGTCTTGGCATTCGTCTTGCTGAGCTGACGCCAGACCCTTCTCGTATATCGGGTCGTGTCGGAGTTGCGTCATCGTTGCGCCGATCCCGACACGGACAGCAAGGCCGACCGGAACAGCAAGTCATGACGGATATGGCGGAACTGAAGAAGCGAAAGGTGCCGCTCAATCTGGCGATTGTGCATGTCGACCCGGACGCCTTTATCGCCAATTTCATGGGCTGGTTGGAGATCACCGCCTTCATCACGGCGCAGCAGGCGGGCGATGCCCCGCTCCCTGCCGGCGCCGAGATCCCCAAACTATCGCCGCAACAGCTGGGAAAAGGCGGCGTGCATGACGTCGGCAACGACGCCATCTTTGCCTTCTGCATGACGGCGGCAATGAAGGCGGACCAGGCGGCCGTGGACAAGGTGAAGGGTGCGCTGGTGGAGAGCATGGGGAAGGAGTTCCCCGGATCGCACGGCCTCTGGCATTTTCAGGCTCAGATCGATGCCCCGGTCACGCTGGACGACTTCGTCGGCCAGGCAGGCAAGAAAATGCTGCTCGGCGACATTCCCCCGCCGCCGCTACGCGCCAAGGAAAACTGGAACACCGGATTGCGCTTCTTCGAAAAGGCGCGCAAATCCAATTTCATCCATGAGATCATGTATCCGCTGGCCAATTGGACGCGGGGGCGCTGGACCGAGACGCTCGAGAAGGGCGTCGCCTTCCTCCAGCACATCGAAGACAACGTGCCGGTCCTGCGCGCCGTGCTGGACGACCCGCGCAACGATCAGCCCTTCATCGCCAACGCCCTGCTCAGGCTGGCCCCCGCGGTGGATATGGAATTGACCGAGGAGTATCAGGGATTCCTGCGATCCCTGTCGCGCCGGAATTAGCATGCCCGCGAGGGCGGATGAGGCGACCATGACCGACTCCCTGAAAGTTGCCGTCTTGCCCGATCGTAGTGTTCTGGCCATAAGCGGGGCCGACCGCGTCAAGTTTCTGCAAGGGCTGACGACCAACGATATCCGGCGGCTCGCGCCCGACAGAGCGCTGTATGCGGGCTTTCTGACCGGACAGGGCAAGCTGCTCTACGATGCGTTCGCGATTGCCGATGGCGAGCGCATCCTGATCGACATCGCCGCCGGCCTTGTCGGCGATTTCGTCAAGCGCCTGAACGCCTTCAAACTGCGCGCCGCCGTGGAAATCGCCGAGACGACACCTGCGCTTGCGGTGGCTGTGGCGTGGGGTCCTGACGCCGCCGCGCGACTTGAACTGGAATCAACCGAGGGCAGCGCTAGCAGCCGCGCGGATGCCGAACCCCATCATGCCTTCGTTGATCCGCGTGTCGCGGCTTTGGGGGTGCGACTGGTTTATCCGGCGGACATCGCCATCGAGGCCAAGCTGGCGCCGCTTGGCTTCGCCACCGCCACGGTCGCGGAATATACCGCGCACCGGCTGTCACTCGGTATCGGCGATAGCTCCGAGATTGGCGGCGAGGTCTGCTATCCGCTGGAAGCCAATTTCGAAATGCTTCACGGGGTCGATTTCAAGAAAGGCTGCTATGTCGGCCAGGAACTGACCGCACGCATGAAGCTCAGGGGCACGCAACGCAAGCGGATCCTGCCGGTCAGCAGCGCAACGGCCCTGCCAGCAACCGGTACATCGGTGACATGCGATGGAATTGAGCTGGGGCCACTGATCGCGGCCTCCGGCACGCAAGGCCTCGCCTTGCTTCGCCTCGATCGGCTGGACGCCACGCGGGAAGGAGTCGTCCGCGCCCAGGACGTCCAGGTCGACATCAGCTGGCCGAGCTGGCTTCCTCGTTAGGAAGCCACGGTGGTGCTCACGTTGTCGGCCGCCACCATATCCACCGTTTGGCGCACTTCGAAACCTTCGAACTGAGGCGGCCCCAGATAAAGCGGCTTGTTGTCACCTGCGCGTTGATGCGCGGCCCGAAACGCCTCCGACTTGGTCCACGCTTCAAAGACGGCGCGGTTCTGCCACACCGTGTGCGAAGCATAGAGGGTGTGATCCTCTGCTTCCGGCCCCTTGAGAAGGTGGAACTGGACGAAGCCCGGCACTTTTTCGAGCTGGCTGTCCCGGGAAAGCCAGACCTGCTCGAAGCCTGCTTCGGAGCCCTTTGCAACACGGAAGCGATTCATCGCGATGAACATTAGTTGGACCTCTGCGGCGCTACTGATCCGCGGACGACGGGCCGATCCGCACCTGAACGTCGCGCGGCCGCGCCAGATACGGAGATGACGTCACGACCACATCTGCTCCCGCCTTCGCGTAGGCTGCGACATTCCCGGCGTGAATGCCACCGGCAGCCGCGACGACCGGCCGCGATCGTGCGATCGTCGCCATTCGCGCCACAAGCAGGGCGATTTGATCGGGCGTGAACTTCTCCGCCTGAATGACATCGAACCCGACCGAAGCCGCAACGATCGCCGCCTCCAGCGTGTTCACCTCGACGACCAAGCGCTTCTCCGGCGCCACGCGCCGCAGCCGCTCGACCAGTCCCACGAAAGGCTCCTTGCCGAGAAACGCCCGGTGTTCCGGGAACACCAGCACCGTCTCGGACAATCCGAGCCGATGCATCACCGCACCGCCGGCCTTCACCGCCGCGACGGCAAAGCGCTTGGTGCCCGGAACGTTCTTGCGCGTGCAGGCAACCGCGATGTTTGGCGCGACCGCCGTTGCGGCAGTAACGATCCCGCGGGCATCCGTCGCAACGCCGGACCAGATCTCGATCAATGTCTGCGCCACCTTCCAGCTTCGCAGCAACGCCGATGCGGGGCCGTGCGCGGTCAGGATCGGTGATCCCTGTCCAAGTGACGCGCCAGACGATGCGAATAACTCGACCCGGCAACCGGCGAGTTCGATGATGGCTGCGGCATCCTCGACGAGCGCCAGCACCATCGCATCGCGAGCCGTGAATTGCATGATACCGGCGGCGGCCCCGATGCCGAGTGCGTCGGTGGTGAGGTCGCCGTAGGGAACATCATCGGCGAGGAGTTCTTCCAGTTCGGCACGCGATGCGACGGTCGGCGCCGGCCACGCCGGCTTTGTCCATTGCAGCGGATCCACCGCTGGCAGAACAGCTCCCGGTGACGGCGGGGATGGGCGAGGTATCGCAGAGCTATTCATATGGCATGTCCCATTGAAGACACCATTGTCGGAATCGCGACATTGATCCGCTGGATAAACCGCGCTTGCGGCAAGAACATCGGGTCACATGGCTGATAAGCAATCGCCGGACCAGATCGGCTGCGGCATGCGGCTTGCTGAGATGACAGCATCGGGCCCCCGATCCATTGATCGGCCTGGGCAGAACGAGGAGCTCCTGATGCGATTCACCAAATCAGTTCGACTGGCCATCGGCATTGCGACCTGGGTTCTCACGACCACCAGCGTGCCCGCGGCGCAGACCAATGTGGCCGTCGCCGCCAATTTTACCGAGCCTGCCAAGGAAATCGCCGCCGCGTTCAAGGCCAGGTCCGGCCACGAGGCGGTGTTGAGCTTCGGTACCACCGGACAGTTCTACACCCAGATTACGCAAGGTGCGCCGTTCCAGGTTCTGCTCTCGGCGGACGACTCCCGTCCGAAAAAGCTGGTGGAAGATGGACTGGCGGTCCCCGCCAGCAACTTCACCTATGCGATCGGCAAGCTCGTGCTGTGGAGCAGGACGCCCGGCCTCGTGAAGGATGAAACGACTCTCACCGTCGCTTCGTTCGCAAAACTGTCGATCTGCAATCCGGTAGCAGCGCCCTACGGAGCGGCGGCCATCGAGACGATGAAATCCCTCAAGGTCTTCGACAAGCTGCAGCCGAAATTCGTCGAGGGCGCCACCATCACCCAGGCTTACCAGTTCGTCGAAACCGGCAACGCCGAGCTCGGTTTCGTTGCGCTGTCGCAGCTCAAGGGACCCGAGGTCGGATCGCGCTGGCTGGTCCCGCAGCATCTTTATTCGCCGATCCGCCAGGATGCGGTGTTGCTCAAGGGCGGCGTAACCAACGAGGCCGCAACCGGGTTCATCGCCTTCCTCAAGGGTCCGGAAGCACGCGCCATCATCCAGAAATACGGCTACGCCCTCGACGGGCAAAGCTAGATCGATGAGCGATCTGCCGCCCGATCTCTGGCAGTCGGTCTGGCTCACCATCGAACTTGCGGCGGTCACGACCGTCATTCTGCTCGTGATCGGCACACCGCTCGCATGGTGGCTGGCACATTCGAAGGTCTGGTGGACGGAAGCCGTCGCAACCGTGATCGCATTGCCGCTGGTGCTGCCGCCGACGGTTCTCGGCTTCTATCTGCTGGTGACTCTCGGCCCCAATGGGCCCGGCGGATGGATCGCGAGCCTCTGGGGCGGACGCACGCTGGCCTTCACGTTCGAAGGACTCGTGATCGGATCGGTCATCTACTCCCTGCCGTTCGTGGTGCAGCCGATCCGTAACGCGTTCGCAGCGATCGGCGACCGCCCGCTCGAAGTCGCGGCGACCCTGCGCGCCTCGCCGCGGCGCGCCTTCTGGACCGTGGCAGTCCCTCAGGCGAGACCAGGGTTCATGACCGGCGCCGTGCTAGGCTTTGCCCATACCGTAGGGGAATTCGGCCTGGTCCTGATGATCGGCGGCAACATCCCGGGCCAGACCAAGGTGCTGTCGGTTGCCATCTTCGACTATGTCGAGGCATCGCGGTGGCGGGAGGCCAACATCCTGGCAGGCGGCATGGTGGTGTTCGCGTTCGCGGTGATCCTCACCATGATGCTGATCGAGAAGCGCAGCGCGGGGGTCCGTGCATGACGGCGCACGCGCCCGCGAACGAAGCCGGTCGAATCCTGGCCACGTTTCGTGGCACGATCGGGTCGTTTGGGCTGGACGCCAGTTTCACCATTCCAGCCGCCGGCGTCACCGCGATCTTCGGCCCTTCCGGCTGCGGCAAGACCACCGTGGCGCGCTGTCTGGCCGGCCTGCAGAACTTGCCCGGAAGCTTCTGCTCGGTCGACGGCGAGATCTGGCAAGACCCATCGACCTTCCGAAGAACTCACCAGCGGCCAATCGGCTACGTGTTCCAGGAGGCGAGCCTGTTCTCGCATCTCTCGGTTCGATCCAACCTGCTTTACGGCGCGCCGCGTGACGTGGCTGCGTCGAAAGCCGCCGGCATCGGCTTCGACGAGGTCGTCGCACTGCTCGGACTTGCACGCCTGCTGGACCGGTCGCCGCACAAGCTGTCCGGCGGCGAACGGCAGCGCGTCGCGATCGGGCGGGCTCTGCTGTCGCAACCGAAGCTGTTGCTGATGGACGAGCCGCTGTCGGCGCTGGACCGCGCGACCAAGAGTGAAATCCTGCCGTTCCTCGAGCGGCTGCACGCGCGGCTTGTCGCTCCCGGTCATCTACATCAGCCACGACATGTCGGAGATCGAGCGGCTCGCCGATCACCTGATCCTCATGCAGAACGGCAGGGTCATCGGCGCGGGCCCGCTGCAGGTCCTGCAGAGCGATCCATCGCTGCCGCTGGCGCTCGCGCGCGAGGCGGCAGTCAGCCTGGATGCGACGGTCGAAGCTTACGATGAGGCCTACCAATTGCTGACGCTGCGCGTCGACGGCGGGCTCCTGCAGGTGCCGGCGCCGGCAATCGCGCCTGGCAAACGGCAGCGGCTGAGGATCGCCGCAAGCGATGTCTCCATTGCCCGCACGGCGCCTGACACCAGTTCGATCCTCAACGTCCTGCCGGCACGCATTGTCTCGAAATCCATGCCCGGCCACGGCGAAGTCATCGTCGTCCTTGCGCTGGGCGCCGACGGCCGCGGCGCAGAACTACTGGCCCGGATCACGCTTCGGTCCTGGGACCAACTTGGACTTGCCGACGCGATGAACGTCTATGCCCAGGTCAAGGGCGTTTCACTGGTATCCGAACCATCTACAATGGACGGCCAGGATATGGGATCTCGGCATGACGATCCTGGAACCACCCATTCAAGCTGACCTGGTTCCGGATCTCGCCACGCCGATGACGGCAACAGGCCTTCGGGAGATTCCAGTCCATATTCAACGAGAGCCGCCATGACAGCAGATTTTCACGACATCAATCCAAACCACGTGGCCGCCATACTGTATCGGCCTGAGGACGACGTTGACGCGCTGCTGGCCGGCTTCGCCAGCGCCCTGGTGCGCAACGGCGAACGCGTCGGCGGCATTGTGCAGCGGAACCTCAAGGACGAAGCCGGCCGTTCCAACGGCATGCTCGTCGTCGACCTCATGAACGGCCGGGAAATTTCGATCTGCCAGCCGCTCGGCCGCGGCGCCACCGCGTGCAAGCTCGACCCTGCAGGCCTTGCGGAAGCATCGCTCGCCGTCTCGCGCGCCATCGCTGACGATGCCGACCTCATCATCGTCAACAAATTCTCGAAACAGGAGGCCTCAGGTCACGGGCTGCGCAGCGAGCTCGCAGACGCGATCATGGCTGGCGGCCCGGTGCTGACGGCCGTGCCGGAAAAGTGCCTCGATGCCTGGACGCAATTTACCGGCGATCGCGGCACCACCCTGCTCTGCGCACCACACGTCGTCGAGGACTGGTGGCGCGAGGTTTCGCTGCGAAGGGCCGGCGCGCGTGCGGCGATGCAGGCGACCGCATCCGCTGCGCCTATTTTCCAATCATCACATCCGACGACTTGATCACGGCCGAGACGCTGTCGCCGACCTTCAGCGCCAGTTCGTCGACGGCCTCGTTGGTGATCGACGACGTGATTGTCAGTCCCGAGCCGAGTTCGACCTTTACATGCGCCGTGGTCGATCCCTTGGTCACCGCCACGACCTTGCCCGGAAGAATATTGCGCGCGCTGAGCTTCATTTTCGTATTCCTTGCTTTCCCGGCCAATACGGCCGTCGTTGCACCCAATTCTTATTGCGAATGCCTGAACGTCCCAAGCTGTTTTAAGCATCACACCGCAGGCCCTGCTGCGGCGCATAATTGTCGCGTTCTGGACAATCGTGCCCTGCTCACCGCGCTTCTGGATGGCATGTGGTTTGCTTCGTGGAAACATAGCTGGCAACTCGCCTTGCCGTCACTTATCCCACGGAGATCGAAGAATGCTCGGAATTGGAGACAAGCTCCCGTCCTTTGAGATTGTCGGCGTAAAGCCCGGCTTTCACCAGCAGGAAGAAAAGGGACAGAGCGCCTTCGAGCCGCTGACGGCAGACAGCTTTCCCGGAAAATGGAAGATCATCTTCTTCTATCCGAAGGATTTTACCTTCGTATGCCCGACCGAGATCGCCGAGTTCGCGCGGCTGTCGAAGGATTTCGCCGACCGCGACGCCGTAGTGCTCGGCGGCTCCACCGACAACGAGTTCTGCAAACTCGCCTGGCGCCGTGAGCACAAGGATCTGCATCACTTGCCGATCTGGCAGTTTGCGGAACTCCAGGGGCTCGCTGGTCGACGGCCTCGGCGTCCGGTCGCCGGATGGCGTCGCCTATCGCTACACGTTCATTGCCGATCCTGACAACGTGATCCAGCACGTCTATGCGACGAACCTCAACGTCGGCCGCAGTCCAAAGGACACGCTGCGCGTGCTCGACGCCCTGCAGACCGACGAACTGTGTCCGTGCAACCGCGAGGTCGGCGGCGCGACCCTCAAGGTGGCGTGAGGCATCATGTCGATCGAAGCGTTGCAGAACAGCATTCCCGACTTTGCCAAGGACGTCAGGCTGAACCTGACGTCAATGGCATCGGATGAAACGCTGGAGCCGCAGACCAAATACGGCCTCTTCCTCGCCAGCGCGATCGCGACCCGCAATCCCGCGGTGATATCGGCGATGGAAGCGGTGGCGGCCGAAAAGCTCACGCCTGCGGCTGTCGCGGCCGCGAAATCGGCGGCGGCCGTCATGGCGATGAACAATATCTACTACCGCTTTGTGCACCTCGCCTCGAACAAGGAATATGCGAAGATGCCGGCGCGGCTGCGCATGAACGTCATCGCCAATCCCGGCGTCGACAAGGCCGACTTCGAACTGTGGTCGCTGGCGGTCTCGGCGATCAACGGCTGCGGCGCCTGCATCGACGCCCACGAGAAGGTCCTCAACGAAGCCGGCGTCGCCATCGGCGACGATCCAGGCCGCCGTCCGTATTGCTGCCATCATCCAGTCGGTCGCGGTGGCGATCGAAGCAGGCGCCATGACGTTGGCGGAGGCGGCCGAGTGAATCACACTTCCCGCGATGGCAGCCATCGCGGGATTACTTGCTGAAGCCAGGATTTGGGTCCGCCATGATCGTTTGCTCCTGCAATGTCCTGACCGACCATGACGTCCGCTCAGCCATGAGCGGCACGGAGGAACTGCCACGCACCGCCCATCAGGTCTACGGCTGTCTGGGATGCAGGGTCGAATGCGGTCGCTGCGTAGCGACGATCCGGAAGATCATGGATAGTGCCCAGGAAGGCTGCGACCGGGCCTGTGGTGCGAGATTGTCGCTCAGCGTGAGCCGTGCAGCGATCCAGCCGGATCAAGCCGTCGCCACGCTGTAGCGCTGGAGCTGTCCCATCTGGACGGCCCCGGCCTTATTGCCGGGGCGGATGGCTACTCATTCATGGCCCGCATCCGCGGCCATCCGCATCGCTGCTCAGCCAAACTTGAACAGCACGCCGTAGCCGCCGCGCGGATAGCTCCATTCGATATCGCCGCTGGGCTCGCCAATCACCCGGCAGGTGCCGCACTCTACACACCCGTCGACCGTGATCTCTACCTGGCCCTTGTCATTAAGTTCATAGCATCGCGCCGGACAGACCTTGAGCAGCGCAAGCAGTGCCGGCGACGGCACCGTATGCGGGCGCACCTTGATGTGGGCCCGGCCCACGTCGACGAGATAGCGGTTGTAGAACAGCTTGTCCTCGACACGCACAGCGAGCTCAGTCGTCATGTTCGATCTCCATCGTTAGGACAGCATTCCGAAATCAGCAGGGCCAGTTGTTATCGCCAGGCCCGCGCCAGGCGATACGCATCGCCGAACAGGCCCGTCCATGACCGCGCCTTGACGAACGACCGCAGCGTGGTCTTCTCCTTGTCCCGCTTGGGCGTGCCGTCGACGCGGACGAAATTCTGCATCGCCTTGGAGACGAGCTGCGGATAGGTCAGGAAGAAATTCTGCGACTGGATATGCATGAGCTGCGGCATATCCTTGTACTTTTTCAGATCCTTGATGACGAACGAATCGTCCAGCATCTTCTTGTAGAGCGACAGGTTCTGCTTCGTCATCGGATCCTTGCGCGACTTGACCTGGAAGATCGCCTCGGCAGCGATGCGTCCGGAAGTCATCGCCAGATTGGATCCCTCGCGATGGATGGCGTTGTTGAGCTGGGCGGCGTCGCCGACCACGACCCAACCCTCGCCATAGAGCTGCGGGATCGCGTTGTAGCCGCCTTCCGGAATGAGATGCGCGGAATATTCCTTGACCTCCGAGCCCTCGATCAACGGCGCGACCGACGGATGGCTCTTGAACCGCTCGAGCAGCCCGTAAGGCGTCTCTCCGGTCTTCTGGAAGTCGGCCACGAGGCATCCGATGCCGAGCGACACACACTCCTTGTTCGCGTAGATGAAGCCCATGCCGGTCATGCCGCGCGAGATGGTTCCGGCCGCCTCGATCACGGTGCCCTCATCGCCCTTGAGGTTGAAACGGGCTTCGATGGTCTCGCGCGGCAGGAAGTGCATCTCCTTGACCGCCAGCGCGACGTTGTCAGGCTTCGGCCGCTCCCGCAGGTCGGCGCGCGTGCCAAGCAGGCCATTGACCCCCTCGGCCAGCACGACCACATCGGCATGTACCTCACCGTCGTGCCGGTCGGTGCGCACGCCGATCACCTTGCCATAGGCATCCTGCGCCAGCTCGGTCACGGTGGTTTCGCACAGCACCGTCGCGCCAGCCTCCCGCACCTTGCTGGAAAACCATTTGTCGAACTGCGCCCGGATGATGGTGTAGCGGTTGGGACGCTCCTCATTGAAATCGTCGGAGCGGTAATGCAGCCCGACATGGGCACGATCGTCCATCATCCAGAACCGCTGCTCGACCAGGTGACGTTCGAGCGGCGCATCCTCCCGAAAATCCGGGATCAGCTTCTCCAGCATGTCGGCATACAGGATCGCGCCCTGGACGTTCTTCGAGCCCGAATATTCGCCGCGCTCGAGCTGGAGCACCTTCAGGCCTCGCTGGGCCAGTGTCAGCGCGGCGGCATTGCCGGCCATTCCGGCGCCGACGACGATCGCGTCAAATCTTTCCTCGATCATGGCTCGCTCCTTTAGCTGGCGATCCGGTCGCGCGTGTGCGGTGACAGGCGCGCGCGGAAGGCTTCGGTCAATGCCGGCAACAGCCGGATTGCGTCGGTGATGATTCCGACATGGGCGAAATCGAAGATCGGCGCATTCTTGTCGGTATTGATCGCGACGATGAGATCGGCGCCTTCCACCCCGACCCGATGCTGGATCGCACCGGAGATGCCGGCGGCGATGTACAGCCTTGGCCGGATGGTCTTGCCGGTCTGGCCGATCTGCCGGTCGGACGTAACCCATCCCTTCTGCACCAGCGGCCGCGAACAGCCGTATTCCGCGCCGAGCACGGAAGCGAGCTGGCGTACCAGCTGGAAATTCTCCGGCGACCCGAGCCCGAGCCCGCCCGCCACGACGACGTCGGCATAGGCGAGATTGGATTTGGCGGATTCGCGGTCGGGCAGGAATGAAAGCACCTTGGTGACGATGTCGTCTTCGACGAGACCAAGAGGATGGACGATGATGCGCCCGGGGTCGCGCTGGATGCGCTCCGGCATCGACATCACACGCGGACGCACCGTCGCCATCTGCGGCCGGTAATTGAGGGTATAGATCGTGCACATCAGCGAACCGCCGAAGGTCGGCCGGGTCGCGGCCAGCGAGCCGTCGGCATCGACGTCGAGCGCCGTGCAATCGGCGGTCAGCCCGGTCAACAGCGTCGTCGCCACCGAGCCTGCGAGGTCGCGGCCAAGCGTGGTGGCACCAAGCAGCAATATCTCAGGCTTGTAGGTATTGACGACGTCGGTCAGCGCCTTGGTGTAGGATTCGTTGCGGTAGTCGGTGAGCAAATTGTCGGCGACGACATAGGCCAGATCGGCGCCATAGCAGAAGGCCTCGGCGGCAGCCTGCTGTGTCGCTTCGCCCTCGGGCCCGATCACCACCGCGGCGAGATCGACCTTGAGCTTGTCCGCGAGTGCGCGGCCGGCGCCCAGCAATTCCCACGACACGGGGTGGACCTGTCCGCGTTCCTGCTCAATGAACACCCAGACGTGCTTGTAGCCCTTGAAGTGATCCGGCAGCTCCTTCTTGGTGGCCTGCCCGACCTGCCGGGGCAGGCTTTTTCGCGGGTTCGCTCATTCGTTCGGCTCCCGTATCAATCCGTTAGAATCCGCGCGCCAGCGCAACGAGCTCGGCTTCGAGCTTGGGCTGCCGCTTGAAAATATCTTCGATCAGCGCTTCCGCGGGGGAGCGGCTGCCGACGTCGATCATCACGGCCTTCTCGGCACGCGGCGGCGGGGCGAAGACCTTCTTGACGATGGTCGGTGAACCTCGCAGCCCGCATTTTGCGATGTCTTCGACTCCTGCATCCTGCGCACTCCATTTGACGATGGTGGCGCGCGCGGCACGCAGCGCATCGACCATCGCACCGCGCCGGATTTCGTTGGTCGCCTCCAGCATCGTGATCAGGCAGGGCAGCCTGGTACGCAGGATCTGCACGCCACCCTCCGAGCGCCGCTCGGCCTCGATGGTGCGCGCGGCGAGATCGAGCGTTCCGATCTTGGCAACATACGTCAGTTGCAGCAGATCGAGGCGCTTGGCTATGCCGGGACCAACCTGGGCAGTGTCGCCATCAATGGTCTGCTTGCCGGTGAAAATGATGTCCGGAGGGCCATAGGTCTCACCAATCTTGCGGATGGCAGTCGCCAGCGCGTAGGTCGTCGCCAGCGTGTCGGCGCCGGCGAAGAAGCGATCGGTCAGCAGCACGGCGCGATCGGCCCCGAATGTCAGCGCCTTGCGGAGACTGTCCTCGGCGGACGGCGGCCCCATCGTCAAAACGGTCACCTCGCCGCCGAACTTGTCGCGGAGTTCGAGGGCCGCTTCGAGCGCGAACAGATCGTAGGGGTTGATGATCGTCGGCACCCCCTGGCGCATGATCGTATTTGTCACCGGATGAACGCGGATTTGTGCTGAATCCGGAACTTGCTTGATGCAGACGACGATATGCATGTGGTTGCTCCGAGCCGGCCTGATGGCTCCATATGAGAAGAGCAAGTGCCGTACCAATCGCGGCTACGACGAAATATCAACGTCAAGACAATGACTTGAAGACGTAGTCCGGCTTCGGGCCGCACTGTCATCCTACTGTCGCTGACAGGGACGATTCCGACACGTCGCAAACACGACAGCGCGATGCGACGAAGCAAACGGAGGAGCCGTGTCGCGATCGGTCACCGCCGCACGGTTCGGGTAACCAGGCCGAGGATGTGGAGGTCCGGCGGGTCTATTTGAGGGTGGTGAGAGGTACGAAGACGGGAGGCTTCGGCGGCGCCACGGCGTCCTTCAGGACCTTGAAGACGCGCTGGTCGAGCGGCGATGACGCGAGGAAATCGGCATAGGCCTGTTCGAGCACCGCCTTGCAACGTTCCGCCACGACAGCGTCAGGCAGCCCCGAGAAGTCCTCGCTTACCAGATATTGTCCCATCCGCCTGAGAATGTGCAGCCGCACCACATTGACGTGCCTTGGGGTCATATTCGACGCCGAGCAGCGCGAAGAAATCCTCGGCGGAAGAGGCTTTGTTCAACTGCTCAAGGATGCCGACCGCTGCTCCGCTCATCTCTGTCTCCTTCAAGCCTACGGCACGAGAGCCGGTGTTGGGTGCGTCTTCGCCTGCATGGGTGTGTTGCCGTCGCGCAAGCGCTTCTGGAGGTAGGCGAGCCGCGCCTCCAGAAATTCGACGCGGTCCAGCAAGACCGATATCGCCTCCCCGACCGGATCCGGCATCAGGTGGTGGTCGAGATCGATACGGCCGACCACGCGCCGGTGAGTGAGTTCCGGCCGCACCACCCTCGCCGGAATGCCGACCACGGTAACGTCTGGCGGCGTGCCCTCGATGACCACCGAATTGGCCCCTACCCGCGTTCCCCGACCGACCGTGATCGGCCCGAGGATCTTGGCGCCGGCGCCGACGACAACCCCATCTTCCAGGCTGGGATGACGCTTGCCCGGCGACCACGACGTGCCGCCGAGCGTCACGCCGTGATACAGCGTGACGTCATTGCCGACTTCGGCTGTCTCGCCAATGACGACGCAGGCGCCATGATCGATGAAAAATCGATGGCCTATCCTGGCGCCTGGGTGAATGTCGACATTGGAAAGGAAACGGCCAAGCCAGGACAGCAGCCGCGCCGGAAACTTCCAGCCAGCTCCCCACAGACGATGGGCAATGCGATGCCAGATCAGGGCGTGGACACCGGGATAGGTCAGCAGGGTCTCCAGCTCGCTGCGGGCGGCCGGATCGCGCAGGCGCACGCAGCGGACGTCCTCCCTGATCAGGCGCAACAACGACGTACGTGGCTCCGTGATCGCCAGGGCATCGCCGGTGCGTGTGTCGATGGCATCAGTCATGGGCGGCCTCATGCACAACTGGGAAGCCCCGTGTCGCAGACCTCGCGCCAGATCCGCTTGACGGTCTCGCGGGCGACGGGACCCTTGTGGCTGACCGCATGCTCGCGCACACGCGCCAGAATGCCACGCAGTTCGTCGGAACTGGCCTTCAACTGCAGGTCTGCGAGCAAAGAGGTGATCGCCGACAGGCCGGAGTGCTTGCCGATGACGATACGGTTTGATCGGCCGAACAGCATCGGATCGAGCGACTGGTAGGTACGCTGGTCCTTCAGCAATCCGTCGACATGGATGCCGGATTCATGGGTGAAGACATGCTCGCCCACGATCGCCTTGTTGAGCGGGATGCTGCGCGCCGCGGCGGCCGCCACGACTGCGGCGACGTTGCCGAGTTCGGACAATACGATGCCGGTCTCCCGCCCGTACAATTGCCGCAGGGCGACCGCCACTTCCTCCAGCGGCGCATTGCCGGCTCGTTCACCCAGCCCGATCACGGTGACCGAGGCATGCGTGGCGCCGGCCTTGATGGCCGCCAGCGTGTTGGCGGTGGCAAGTCCCAGATCGTCATGACCGTGAAACTCGAGTTCGAGGTCAGTGGTGGCCCGCAGCGCGGCCATCAGCGCGTGGCTCATGTCGGGATCGAGCACGCTCAGCGTATCGGCAATGCGAAATCGCCGCGCGCCGGCAGCCTTTGCAGCGGCGATGACTTCAATGAGAAAATCGACATCCGCGCGCGACGAATCCTCGCCGCCGACGGCAACGGCCAGGCCCTTGCTGCGCGCGTAGCCGACGACGCGATTGAGCATGTCGATCGCATTGGAGCGCTTGCCGCCAAGCTTGGCGGCGATCTGCACGTCGGAAACCGGCACAGAGACGTTGACCATCGAAACGCCGGCTTCGATGGCAGCGTCGACATCCTCGGTCCTCATGCGGCACCAGGCGATCGTGGTCAGCGGCAGGTCCGCCTCGACGATGGCCTGGATCGCGGCGATCTCCTCGCGCCCCATCGCGGGCGTGCCGGCCTCGAGCTCCGGAACTCCGGCACGGGCCAGCGCGCGCGCAATCGCAACCTTTTCCCCGGTCGTGAATGCCACACCGGGCGCCTGCTCACCGTCGCGGAGGGTCGTGTCGTTGAGAACTATTGGCGCGAGCGGCTTCGGCTGATCGATCATTGGATCCTCACCACGATGGCGGCGTCATCGGAGGAGACGATCATTGCGGATAAATCCCCCTCGTATCAGGGTAAGAGCAACCGCCGTGCCAGCGGGTTTTGTCTCTGTAACATATTGATATATCTCTATTTTATAGATCGCGACCGATTGTCGCGATCCCGACAGCGTCGCAAATGCGACGCGCGGCCAGGGCGGTCAAGCCTGCTTTCGGCGCAGATGGACAATGACGTCGACGCGGGAGATCTCGTAGCCCGGCAGCGGCTCCGGCAACAGGTCGATCTCGACGCCCGGTTCGGGCACATCGAGCAACCTGTCTTCGTGATCGACGTAGAAGTGGTGATGCGTCGTCGGATTCGAATCGAAGAACGATTTCGATCCATCGACGCCGATCTGACGCAGCAGCCCGGCATCGGTAAACTGGTTCAGCGTATTGTAGACAGTCGCCAGCGATATCTGCAAGCTGGCTCCGACCGCTTCGGCGTAAAGCGTCTCCGCCGTGACGTGACGTCCGCCTCCCGCAAACAGAAAGGCGGCCAGCACCATGCGTTGCCGCGTCGGCCGCAGGCCGGCCCGGCGGAGCAGATCGAAGTGGCTGTATTCCCGCGTATCGATCGCGGGCTCTTGTATCCCAGCATCGCCGAACGGCTCCGCCCCATTTCCGGTCCACGGCATTTTTGTTGTTGCATCCATACGCTCTACTCCGCTGACCAGGCGGGAGACGCGGCTTCGATCGAATTAGCCAGCATGACCTCACGCCGCCGGCCCGCCATCCGGCTTTCACCACTCTCATCGCCAAAGCAAAGATCGAAATCGCGGCATTCGGTACAAACCGGTGTCGTGCACATCACGAAGCCGTCGGACTCGCAGAGCGCCCGGTAGAAGAACCGCTTCCACTTCATGTTTTGCGTGTTCTTGGCGGCAATCGGACCAAAATGTCGCGACAGCAGGCGGGTCAGTTCGGGGCGTTCCCGCAGACCCAGATCTTCCCAGAGATGGTTGGGCTCCATCGCGCGTCGTGCAATCATCGCGGCAAGCCAGCGACTGGTCTCGCTTTCGTTCGAGCGGTTCGCCAACAAGAGATCGCGTACCATCGCGGTCTCGTCATCTTCCACCGCGACAGCATTCGCGCTCGCCAGCCCAAGGCCACAGGCAGCTGGAAACCAATGCGCCATCAGACCGGCAATATCCGCGGGCGCGAGCCCCGCACGCTCGGCGAGCGCACCGTTCTCCATCGAGGCCATGGCCAGGATCGAGGCCAGTACGTGCCGGTCAAAGCTGAAATCATCGTCAATGATGGCGTCTGCAGGGTGACAGCCCGTCAGCATCCGGTAGGCCGCAACGCCGATGTGCTGGCGACCGCTCAGTTCGGTCGGCTGCGCTGAAATTGCCGCGTCGATCGAGGATTCAAACGGTGTCACTGCTAACACTGGCTGCTCCAAAGCCGAAATTCCCACCCGGCCGTCTTGCGCATCCCCATCCGTGGCGAAATCCCGATCGCATCACATTGAGTGGATGCGGTTGGTAGAACCCGGCTCCTCGGTGGAGGAGCCGGGTCACGTCGAAGCAGACCTCAGGCCGCGGCAATCGCGGCTTCGGCGGCGAGTTCGGCAGCGGTCTTGCCGACGATGGCCTCGTCGACCGGCTTCATGATGCCGTGCTCCATCAGCATGTCTTCGAGTTCATCCATCGTGATCGGGGTCGGGATGATGCCCTTGCCGCCGTTGTTGTGGATCTTCTCGGCCAGCGACCGGTAGTGGCCGGCCTGAACCGAATCCGGCGCATATTCCAGCACCGTCATGCGGCGAAGCTCGGCGTGCTGCACGATGTTGTCGCGCGGCACGAAGTAGATCAGATGGGTGCCGAGCTTCTTGGCCATCGCTTCCGCAAGCTCCAGCTCCTTGTCGGTCTGGCGCTCGTTGCAGACCAGCCCGCCCAGGCGCACGCCGCCGGAATTGGCGTACTTCAGAATGCCCTTGGAGATGTTGTTGGCGGCATACATCGCCATCATCTCGCCGGACATCACGATGTAGATTTCCTGCGCCTTGTTCTCGCGGATCGGCATCGCAAAGCCGCCGCAGACGACGTCGCCGAGCACGTCGTAGGAGACGTAGTCGATGTCCTCATAGGCGCCGTTCTCTTCCAGGAAGTTGATCGAGGTGATGACGCCGCGGCCGGCGCAGCCAACCCCCGGCTCCGGACCGCCGGACTCGACGCAGCGGATGTTCTGGAAGCCGACCTTCATGACCTCTTCGATCTCGAGGTCCTCGACGCTGCCGGCAGCCGCCGCCAGGCTCAGGATGGTGTCCTGCGCCTTGGCGTGCAGGATCAGGCGGGTCGAATCCGCCTTCGGATCGCAGCCGACGATCAGGATCCGGTGACCCATCTGGGCCAGCGCCGCGAGCGTGTTCTGCGAGGTCGTCGACTTGCCGATGCCGCCTTTGCCGTAAAATGCGATTTGTCGTAGTGCAGCCATTTTGTTCTCCATGAACCGATTGCCAATGAGTCCATGCGTCAATGCCGGACTCGCTTCTGTTACAGAACCGGGCACATGGGTTACGGGAAGGAGCGCATCGCTCGTCAGGCGTCTGCGTGCACTCAGCCCTCACTCCTTGTTCCGCCCACTCATTAGCAACCGCCGTGCCACTCGGCTAAGTCGATGATTTAGCGTCTGAAACACGCGAAGCCCAAAGCGCGGAGCGATGTTTTGAACCTGACAGCGGCGACCATGCTGTACGGCGCCTGTTCGAAATCGGACAAGGATTGAAAGCCGGCTTGCGTATTCAGCCGCCAGCCGCGCCACCAGAGGCCGGCCTCTCTCGCAGACATGCACATCCACCTCCGGCGGAACGGAAATTGCTAGCACTTCCGTCGGGCCGCACGACGAGACACGGCCTGCAAGCACAGGAGGTTGAAATGCAGATCGGCGTCGAAACATCAAAGGCAGTCGACCAGCGGCGTGTATTCGTCATCGACGAGGACGAGATCACGCGCGCCGCGTTGCAGTTCATGCTGCACGACGAGATCGAGACCCATGAACTGACGAGTCCCGAGGAGGCATATGAAAAGGGCGTCGGCTGGCTCAAGCCCGACGTCGTGCTGCTGGGCGTCTCTTTCCTCAAACAGAGAGGCACCGCACTGGTCGGCGAACTGTCGGCAAAATTTCAGGGGGTCCGCATCCTCATCGTCTGCGACAAGTCCGATGAAGCAACTGCACTGGAAGGGTTGAAGGCCGGTGCGCATGGCGCCCTGGTCAAGCCACTGACGCTGGAGGCTGTCCGCAAGAAGGTCGATACGATCCTTGGCCGGGATGGCGCAGCCCCCTTGGTCCAGCTCAGCCTTCTTGCCTAGGCTCGGCTGCCGTGGCGACGATCCAATTCTACCAGAAGCCCGGATGCGCGACGAATGCCCGCCAGAAGCGGATGCTCGAGGCGGCCGGCCACACCGTCATCGCCAGAAGCCTGCTTAACGAGCCATGGACCGCTGAAGCATTGCTCGGCTTTTTCGGATCGACGCCGGTGGTCACCTGGTTCAATCCGGCCGCACCGCGCATCAAGTCCGGCGAGATCGTACCTGGGAAACTCGACGCATCGAGCGCGATCGCGTTGATGCTCGACGACCCGTTGCTGATCCGCCGCCCGTTGGTGGAGGCGGACGGGGAGAAATGCGCGGGCTTCGACCGTGAGCCGGTCACATCCTTGCTGGGCACTACCCTGGACCGGGATGCCGAAGCCTGCAGTCGATCGGACGCAACCACACCCTGTCCGGATCCCCGTTCGCCGCCGACGCCCCCATCGCCATGAATGTCGCGGCGACGCAGGCCCAGGGCGCCGCTGAGATTGTCCTGGCCTATCATGCGAGGACAAAACACAGCCTCAAGCGCTATGCGGCAAGTCCGGAAACGCTTGACTGGGATATGCAGCCCAATCCGTTTCGCGAATTCGACGGCTGTGCCCGAACCGAACTCGAGCTCGGCGCCGAACGGCTCACGACGAGCTTCGCCGAGGCATGCACGCCGGGCGGCGTCAGTCCGGTTGCCCTCACCGCCCAATCGGTCGGAGCACTGCTGGAGCTTTCCATGGGTCTCTCGGCCTGGAAGGAATACGGCCCGGACCGATGGGCGTTGCGGTGCAATCCGTCGAGCGGCAATCTTCATCCGACGGAAGCCTATGTCCTTTCCCGCAACGTGCCGGGCATGATCGACGGGCTTCACCACTATCTGAGCCGCGACCATTCGCTGGAGCTGCGACGCGCCGATACCAATCGCTCCGATGCACCCGCAAGGCTCTGGATCGGTCTCTCGTCGGTGCACTGGCGGGAAGCCTGGAAATACGGCGAACGCGCCTTTCGCTATTGTCAGCTCGATGTCGGCCATGCCCTCGGCGCGTTGCGTTACGCCGCCGGCACGCTGGGATGGCGCGCCACGCTGGTCGAAGCGCTGGCGAGCGCCGAGCTCGCGGCATTCATGGGGCTCGACCGCGCCGAAGACTTTTCGGGCGTGGAAGGCGAAGACGCCGAACTCCTGGTGGCGATCGAGGCTTCGCCATCGACGGCTGCCGACAGAGCACGGCATTCCGGACGCCGAAGAACGCGACGGACATCAATGGGCGGGACGCGCAAACCTGCTCGATCCGCATCCGCTCTATCGCTGGCCCGTGATCGAGCAGGTGAGCCATGCGACACGGGAACTCGGTGCCGGATCGCCATCCGACTTCCCGAACTATCCTCCGCTGCATCGCACGAGCGATACGCATGCTGCCGCGCTCATCCGCGGCCGGCGTAGCGCGCAGCGCTTCGACAGCAAGTTCTCGATGAGTGCGGATATCTTCTATCGCATGCTGGACGGCCTGCTCGATCGGCCGAACGCCCCGTGGGACATCTGGAATTTTGCGCCGCGCATTCATCCCATCTTCTTTGTTCATCGGGTCGAAGGGCTCGAGCCCGGCGTCTATGCGTTGCCGCGCCGCCCGTCAGCATCCTCTGCCCTCCGCGAACAACTGCGAGGGGATTTCGAATGGCAGACGCCTGCCGGCACGCCCGCGCATCTTCCCTTTGTCAGGTTGCTGCGAACCGATTGCCGGATCGTGGCGCGGACCATGAACTGTCATCAGGCGATCGCGAGCGACAGTTGCTTTTCACTCAGCATGCTCGGCGAATTCGAACCCATCGTCAGCTCCAACGCGTGGCGCTACCGACAATTGCACTGGGAAGCGGGACTTCTCGGCCACGTCCTCTATCTGGAAGCGGAAGCCGCAGGACTGCGCGGTACCGGCATCGGCTGCTACTTCGACGACGCCCTGCATGAGATCCTCGGGATAGCCAGCCTGCAGTTCCAGGCGCTCTATCATTTCACCGTCGGCCGCCCGCTGAACGATGATCGAATTTCGACATTGCCTGCCTATCCGGGAAGGCAATTGTCGCCGCCCAAGGAAACGCCGCCATGAGGCCACGTACCCCGTTCCAGCGCATCGACGTCCCCCAGGCCGAGGCGCTATTGTCGCGCCGCGATCCCGTCATCCTCGACGTTCGAGATGTCGGAGTCTTCCATGAATCGCATCTCGACGGCGCGCAGCATGTTTCATCGGCCAACCTGTCCGCCGTGATCGGCTCGACGGCCATCACCCGGCCGATCGTGATCTATTGCTATCACGGCAACGCCAGCCGCGAATATGCACAGATATTCTCTGATTTCGGCTTCGCCGAGGTCTATAGCCTCGATGGCGGATATGAGGCCTGGCGGAGCAGGCCATCGGCAGCCGAACAGCAGCATGCCCGAGCAGGAATTGCAGCAATGGCTGGCCGCCCAGCAGTTTTCGCCAACTGACGTCAACGCCGTTGTCGCCAACGGCACGACGCCGCTGATGAAGGCGTCCCATATCGGGGACGGCAGGATCGCTCGCCTGCTGGTCGCTGCGGGCGTCCGGATCAATGCGAGAAATGCCGACGGCAACAACGCGCTCTGGCTCGCCTGCGTCGGCAGCCATCTCGAACTGATCGACACGCTGGTCGAAGCCGGCATCGACATCGACAATCGCAACGACAATGGCGCGACAGCGCTGATGTACGCCGCCTCGTCGGGCAAAGCCGGCGTGGTCGAACGCCTGCTGGCAAAGGGAGCCGACATCACCCTGGAAACGCCTGACGGCTACTCGGCACTCGACCTTGCACAAACGATCGAATGCCTGCGGCTTCTTCGGCCCGGGCGATCGCTCAGCGCGTCAGAACCATCACGAGGCGATCCACCCGCTTGCCCTGCTTGAAATGCTGGGCGACGATTTCGTCGATATCTTCCGGAGTGGTCGGTCGATACCAGACACCCTCGGGGTAGACCACCATCAGCGGACCCGCCTTGCAAAAGCCGAGGCAGCCCGATGCCGTGAAGCCGACCTCGGACAGTCGTTCGGCCTCGATTGCTTTGCCGAGCCTGTCCCATAACGGCTGAGCACCCAGCGCGCCGCAGCTTCCGCGCGGATGACCCGGCGGGCGCTGCGTATGGCAGGCAAAGACATGATGCTTGTAGACCTGAGGGAGCTCGAAGCCGGATGCTTCCACGATATCAGCCGTGTCTGTCATGGCTTGACTGTCGCAATACCCTTGTCGCTCAACAACGCCGTGAGCTCTCCGGCCTGAAACATTTCCCGCACGATGTCCGCTCCACCCAGGAACTCTCCCTTGACATAGAGCTGCGGAATCGTCGGCCAGTTCGAGAACGTCTTGATGCCTTCCCTAATTTGCGGATCGGAAAGCACATCGACGCTCTTGAACGGCACCGCGAGATTGGAAAGTATCTGCACCACGGATTTGGAAAAGCCACATTGAGGTGCGGCCGGAACGCCTTTCATGAACAGCACGACGTCGCTGCTTGCGATCACATCCTTGATGCGCTCCGCTGTTGAATTCATCATCTGTTTCTCCTCAGAGTTAATTGTGCGCGGTCCGTCGGATGCGACGGCGACCAGCCGGACGACGTCAGCCGTTCGGCACCGCCGTTTCGAGCGCGAGTGCATGCAGGGCGCCGCCCATGTGGCCCTGCAGCGCGGCGTAGACCATCTGGTGCTGCTGGATCCGGCTCTTGCCCACGAAGGCCGCAGAGGTGACGCGCGCGCCGTAGTGATCGCCGTCTCCGGCGAGATCGACGACGACGACCTGCGCATCCGGGAATGCTTCCTTGATGAAACGTTCGATGTCCGGTCCGGCCATTGCCATCGCGTGATCTCTCCTGATGTGACGATCCTGATCCATGCAAACTCCAAACCAACTCACGGAGCCGCACCGGCCCCCTGTCATCGCGACCCGAGGCCCGAAATTAACCTGCGGTTCATGCTTTGAGGACAACGACACCTTGCACGATGTCGGGTTTGCGACACGCAGAGCGGCGCTGTTGCGGACATGACGCGCCTCGCCACGTTCGAAACCAACCAATCCGCTATTACCCGTGTGGCATCCGCTACTTGGCCGACAGCAACGCCTTTGTACCTTTTCTATTCCTGCCTCGATGGCCCCGGCCCGGCTCTTGCTTCAAGTGCGGCACCTGAAGACAGCGAGAACCCACGGTATGCGGCTCCCCTCCCCCGATCGATTTGCCGTCATCCTCGGCACCAACGAAATTGCCTCCGCCGTCGCGGTCATGCTGCGCCGCAGCGGCTATGGGGTCGTGCTGTCGCATGATCCGCTGCCGCCGGTGATCCGGCGAAAAATGGCTTTTCACGACGCGCTGTTCGACGATGACGTTTGCGTCGCTGGCGTTGCAGCCCAGCGTTCCGACACCGGCTTTGAAATTCGCACGAATCTCAGCCGCGCGCCCGGCGTCATCGTCACCGAGCTTGGATTGCTCGATCTCATTGTTCTCCGCAGCCTCGACATTCTGGTCGATGCAAGGATGCAGAAATATCTTGCCACTCCCGATTTGCGGCGCCTTGCCAAATTGACGGTCGGTCTCGGCCCCGGGTTTTGCGGCGGCACCAATTGCGATGTCGCCATCGAAACCCGACCGGACAAGGCGGGACAGATCATCCAGCACGGCGCGACCGAGCCGCCCGATGGGGTCTCGCGCCGTCTTGGCAGCTATTGGGGCGAACGTTTCGTCCGCTCGGAGTTTTCCGGATCATGGAAGACGGCGATCGAGATCGGCACGCGCGTCTTCAAGGATTTCGTCGTCGGCCATCTCGGAAATGAGCCGGTGCGCGCACCATTCGACGGGATCCTGCGCGGCATCGTTCGCGACGGGACCGAGGTGCCGGGAGGCGTCAAGCTTCTTGAAATCGATTCCCGCGGGCGCAAGGCAAACTGGACCGGCCTCGACAGCCGCGGTCAGACCATTGCCAACGCGGTGGCAAAAGCCATTTCGCTGCACCAGACGACGCTTGCGGAACAGACTGCACGACCACTTCACCTCGTCAAGTAGAGGCGGTCGACGAGGCATCCGCATGACCGACCTGTTGCCAGAACGCGAAACGATCAATTTCGGAGATCTTCCCGAAGAAATCGACGCGTTGCTGCAACAGGGTGTCGCGGTCTATCGTCACGATCGCGCGCAGGCGGACCGGCTGTTCCGCCGAGCGTTGGCGGCGGCGCCGGCGCAGCTTCCGATTTATTATTGCCTGTACAAGATCCACACCTATCAAGGTCATCTCGACGAAGCACAGACCGCGGCCGAAAGCGGCCTGCGCGAGGCGGCCAGCCAGGCGGGGTGGGACGCGGACTGGCGGCAATGGCAGCCACAACCGGTTGTTCCAGATGGCCCAGGCCGCTTCGCGCTCTACACATTGAAAGCCCTCGCCTTCATCCATCTGCGGCGGGACGAGCAGCACCAGGCCCACCAAATACTCGCAGCGTTACGGCGGCTGGATCCTGTCGGCGTCGTCGGATGGCCGGTCATTGCGGCGCTGGCCGAAGGCGTTAGCTGAGAGCCGGGCCAGTGGCATCGACCTTGCAGAGAATGACCTGCAAGGAACGCGATGGTCGCGACGGAGGCCAATGACCGTGTTGGATGATCGCAGGATTGATGTCGCCTCCCCGACACTAGCGGCCGGCGATGGAACGCCGCCCGCCTCGGGAAGTGACCTGATCGAGCGCATCATTGCAGCGCTGCGAACGGTGCACGATCCCGAGATACCCGTGAACATCTACGATCTCGGGCTGATTTACCGTATCGAGCCGAAACAGCAGGGCCTGCTCGAAATCGACATGACGCTTACGGCGCCCGGCTGCCCCGTCGCCGGCGAAATGCTGAAATGGGTCGAGACGGCCGTCATCGGCGTCGAAGGCGTCGGTACCGTGAATGTTCGCCTTGTCTTCGATCCGCCCTGGGACAAATCGCGGATGTCGGAAGACGTGCAATTGGAGCTGGGCCTGATCTGAGAGTCACCCCTTAACGCAACAGAACACCGAGAGACGAGGACGTCATGATCGAACTGACAGCCGGCGATGGACACAAGTTTTCCGCCTATCGGGCCGATCCTGATGGAACGCCAAAAGGCGCCGTCGTGGTCGTGCAGGACTTCTTCGGCATCGATCCTCAGATCAAAAAACTGGCGGACCAATTCGCCGCAAGTGGCTATGTCACCATCGCTCCTTCGCTGTTCGACTGCGTCAAACCGGACGTCGCGCTGGGCTATGATGAAGGCGGCCTGGCCGAAGGCGTGGAACTGACGCAGCAGGTCGGCACCGATCGCGCAATCGGCGACATTCAAGGGGCCGTCGATGCCGTCAAGAGCGCGGGCAAGGTCACCGTCATCGGATATGGCTGGGGCGGATACCTGGCCTATCTCGCCGCCAACCGCGTCAGCGGCGTGGCCTGCACGGTCGGATATTACGGCGACGGGATCGTCGGCGACTACCGCGAGAAGCGCAAGGTCCCAACCCTGCTGCACTTCGGCGAGAACGATCTGAGCATCCCGTTCGAGGAAGTCGGCCAGTTTCGATCGCACCGGCCGGACGTCAGCGCCTTCTCATATCCGGGCGCCGCCCACGCGTTCAACTGCGACGATCGCGACAGCTATCATGACGAGGCCGCCAAATCCGCCCTCGAGCGAACGCTGCTGTGGATCTCGCAATATGTCGAGGGCCAGCCCCCGATCGCCCTGAAGAACGCCGGCGCCTATGCCCAGGCCAAGGTCGACAAGAAGAAGAAAAAGAAGGCCGGCGACGACGACCTCGGACCGCCGATGGAATGAGGCGGCCGATGCGGAGCAAGCCGCCGGGATTTCGCTTTGAAGCAACCTGCGACCGCTCCGGGATCATCGATCGCCTGCCGGACCGTATTCAGAGAAAGCGATGAGCGTTATCAAACATGATTTCGGCAGCGCAGACCGCAACGCGGCTCGACGTTTGCGGACGCTGCTGGAGCTCGGGGCCCTGCACGAGGCCAACATTCGCAGCAATCCACTGCCCTATCTGGAACGCGCGAGCGAGCGAATCTTTCAGCTCGAAAAGATCCTGTTCGAGGCCGTTGAAGCAGCGACAACGCCATCGGCATTGCCCGCCTCGTCCGAAACGATCAGCGTCAGCAAGGCGGAATACGATCGCTTTTTGGCTTGCCTCGCCATCATCGAGGACGGATTGGCTCGACTGATCTCGAATGCTGAAGATCCACCGTCGGTGTAGCGCGGCTGGATCAGTCGCGATGGCCGATCGGGCTCGCTGTTGGCCAATGGCGAGTGCCACTCTAGGAGAAACATTTCGATGACGACGGCTGCAGGTTTCTTTGTCGATTGGGACGGCAACGCGCGATCAACGCTGGATCCCGGCGGCGGCTATCTTTGCGAGACCGATCCGGTAGCCCGCTATGTGGCGATCACCACCAAGGGAGGCACCCTGGTTCACGAAGCTACGTTCTACAAGAGCATCGCCGCCATCGAGAAGGCGGGCATCAAGGCGTCGCTGGTTCCCGGTTCACATCCCTGGGGCCTGAAGCAGGACGGATTCTAACGACGGAAAGGAGAGAAGAGATGCTTCCGACCACGATTGTCATCGACGAGGCGCCGCGATGCGTCGTCCGTCCGACCGACACCAAGGACCTCAATCGCTTCATCCGGAACGGCAAGGCCTATCTGCTCGCCGACAATCCCGACGGCAAGATCAGCCATCGCAGCGCCGACGACTCCGAGGCCGCCAGATGGCGCAACGCGCTGGCGTTGCACAAGGCCTGGGGCGGCGCGGAAGAGGAGTTTTTTGGAACCCCCCTTTGACCGCATCGGCAAATGAATTTCCTGAATTTCTTGTTTGACGCGTTTTCTTCACGCGAACCGGTATCCACTTCGCTCGAAAACGCTCTATGGCGTCCTCGCTGCAGGCCTCAGGGACGCATGCTACCCGCATCGTGCGGGTTGCCAGCCTGATTTCGCATCCAATCGGCGAGCTTGGTCATGGCGTCGTCGAGCTGTTTCCGGGCGCCATCGTCGGCGACCGTCTCCGCCAGCGCGCTGCGCATGCAGAGCAGCCACGCATCACGCTCGGCATTGCCGATCGCAAATCCCATGTGCCGCTGCCGCAACCGCGGGTGGCCTTTCTCGGGAGAATAGAGCTTCGGGCCGCCCGTCCATTCGCTCAGATACCGCTTGAGCACGTTCTTGACCGGCCCGAGATCCGGCGCATGCATCGCCCGGATCGTTCTGGCCTCGGGTAGCGTATCCATCCTTTCGTAGAACGCCTCCACCAGCCGATCGATCGTGACCGTCCCGCCAACCCGCTCGAACATCGATACTTCCGTTACGGCCTCAGGCATCACTTACTCCAGGCGCGCCGCGCAGCGCGGCGATGATCGTCGACAACATCATTCGTCCATGCTCGGCAGCAGGATTACCTCGGCCGGCGCGCCCGTCCCCTGCTCCTCGACGAAATCGAGGCCGGCAACGAGCGACAATCCACTGCCGTTCTCCATCAGGACGACCGCATCCTTCGGCATCTTCAGCAACGCTTCCAGCAATCCCGCGACCGTCATTAGCCTTTCCGTTCACGAATTTCCGTCGATATCATGCCAGCGGCCGGCTCGGCATTGTCGAAGATCAATTCGGCCGGCTCTTCGTCCAGCATGATGATCTCGGCACGCTTCAGGGCGCCGTTGTCGTGATATTCGTAGCGGTGCGACAATTCAACTTCCCCGTAGACGACCTTGTCGAAGCCGCTCAACATTCCCGCTTTGTCGAAATAGGCCCGAATGAAGGTATTTCGGTGCGAGAGCGCGTCTACCGGGATCGGATTGACCAGATTGAAAGGCAACTTGACCCCGCTGTAGGAGACGAAGAACCGGCATTCCTGATTCACATCGTTCGTCATACGCGGGATTTCCCGATAGCGCGTGGCCGGGTTGTCGTCACTCCGGATGGATCATGATTTCCATGGTATCGTCGAGGTCGTCGAACGGATTGGGCATCCGGTCATCCTCAACCAGTGCAACGCCGCAGATGCAGACGTCGCCATCGACCACAGCCAGCGCGATCGGCTCCAGGTTGCGGTCCTTGCATGGACCATCGATGCACAACCCGGTCTCGATCTCGAAGACCGAGCCGTGCCTGCCGCATTTCAGGAACGCCCGGTCCGGCGTGAAGAACGTACCTTCCCCAAAATTGAGCCAGATACCCTCATGCGGACAGGAGTTGACATAGCCGAGATAGGCATTGGCATGGGTCCGTACGATGACAATCGGAAACGGTCGGCTCTCGCCGGCCTCATCGATGCGTGACAGGCTGAACGACCTGGCATCGCCCTTCTCGATGTCATCGGCGGCGCAAATGGCGAAGACTTCCACTTCCGCTGCCGGCATCTCCTGACCTCGTTCCGCGACTACTGCGCCTGTCATGCCTTGCCCCCGTTCATGCACATCGCCTAGAGAGCCGAAAGGGTCCGCGCCCCCCTGAGCGCTGGATAGTTCTCTCGAAGGATCCTCTCGATCTTCCTGCACAGGTTTTTGTCGCATGCAGCGCCAGGACCGACAAAGTCCGTTCCCTGATCCCAGATCTCGAAAAAGCAGTGCAGCGCATCTTCATGGGCGGCGTCCGGAACGGTGCTGAGATCATTCAGCCTGGCGATCCCGTCAGCCGAGACTTCGAGCCGCCAACTGCGGTCGTCTTCGACCGACGCCAGCAGTTCGCTGACATCGGCCGCAGTCCATTGGCTCTTGAGGTCGATCGCCATACTCGATCCCTGTCACAAAGACAACATTGCTGTCGGACAACACCCTCCAGGCGGCCCGCGAAATCTCGTTGCCCCGATATTTGCATGAAGCGTGCCGGGCAGACGCCTGCACCAGCAACGGCCTATCCCCCGAGATGCCGAGAGGACACCAGATGGCTCCGATGAAACTCTACATGACCCCCGGGTCGTGCTCGACGGCGATCCACATCATCCTGGAAGAACTCGAGGAGGCGTTCGAGGCCTATATCGTCAATCTACCTGCAGGCGAGCATTTCAAGCCGGACTATGTCGCGATCAACCCAAAATCGACAATCCCGACATTGGTCCGCCAGGATGGTACATCACTCACCGAAGTCCAGGCGATCGCCTGTTGGCTGGCGCGGAGCCGGCCCCGCGCCGAACTCTGGCCTGACGATGCCGAGAGCGAGTGCCGCCTGATCGAAGCCATGGCCTACATCGTCGGGACCATCCATGGCCAGGGCTTCGCCCGCATCTTCGCCACCAGCACTTTCTCGAGAAGTCCGGCCGACCACGACTCTGTCCGGACGCTCGGCCGCGACATCGTTACGAAGGGCTTTGCTATCCTCAACAACTCGCTTGATGCCGGAAGCTATCTGACAGGCGGCTATTCCGTGGCCGATCCCATCCTCTTCTATGTCGAATTCTGGGCCGACAAGACAGGCATCCCGCTGCCGACAAATCTTGTTGCGCATTACAACAGGATGTTGACCCGCCCTGCGGTCCAGCGCGTACTGCGCGAGGAAGGCTACAACACGGCAGCACTCGGCAGGGCTCCAGCTTGTGAAGATCAGGCCGCCGGCTGAGCCTGCCTGGTCTCTGTGCCTGCACGGTCTCGGTGCATGATTCTTGCAGTATCCCTGAAACGGGAACCGCAACAGCAGAGGCCACGCTATGACCGAAGTAATCGTCGTGGAAGAGCGCAATCAGGACGACATGTCCCGCAAGGCCGGATGCTACCTCTACGCCGACACGAGACTATGGCTGCAAGACGGTCAGGTGCATCGAGGCGACGGGCCGGCGGTCATCTCCCCTGACGGCGTCGAGCGCTGGTATGTCCGGGGAAAAGACGTGACGCGCGACGTGAACACGTTCTTCTTCCAGAACAGATGGTCAGCGAAGAGCGGCCTGGATACGACGGAAAAGATGGCATTGTTCCAGGCTCAGTTTCTCGAATGAACGTCTTCCGTACGCGCGGCTGCACAGCGAGGGCGAAGGAGACGCCCCAGGCGTCTCTTCCGCAGGCTCACGCTTGTCACGCCGCGTTCGGCGTACTCTCGGCCTTGAACACATCGACCACAGGCCGCGTCAGCCGATACACGCCGCGGCCGCCGGCGAGCGGCTGGTAGGCGTCGCTCGCCTTGTTGCTCAGGAAGTCGAACCATTCCTGAGGGCTGAGGGCCGGCGGGCGTTCGCTGATTTCGACAACGACGCCGTTCGGCGCGAAACGCACGTGAACGAGCACAATCTGCGATTCCATGCTTCTCTCCTAGATGCCCGAGCCGAAGCCCAGCAATTCGATCGTGATATTCTCGGTACCGAGCACCTTGGCCTGGCAGGCGAGCCGCGACTTCGAACCGACACCCGGGATGGCATCGAGCCGCTCATTTTCCTCGCGGGCCACCTTCGAAAGGCCCTTTCGCCCTTCCTGCACGAAGATGTGGCAGCTTCCGCACTTGGCCTGCCCTTCGCATTTGTGGAGAATACCTATCTCTGCGCCGAGAAGCGCTGCCAGCAGGGTCGTGCCCTCTCCCACCTCGATTGCTTTGCCCGACGGCATGACAGTAAGTTGCGCCATTGATCCATTCCTCGCTTGTTGCATGTCCTAGTAGATTGCTGCACCTGCCCCGACATTGATCGAGGCATCCTTCATCGTGCCGACGATGAATTCGATCTGATCTTCCGTCAGATGGGTGTGGAAGGGCAGTGCGACCGCCCTGTCCGCCACTTTCTCGGTGACGAAATAGTCGCCGCGGCGATAGCCGAGCTCGAAATAATGCCGCTGCAGATGCAGCGGATTGCAGTAGCGCTGCAGCCTCCACCTGCTCGACCCGCATATCCTCCACGATGGCGTCGCGGCTGGAGCGCGTGAAGCGCGTCCCGAGATGGACGACATAGAGGAACCAGTTCACTTCGGTCACGTCAGGACCGATATAAGGATCCTTGATCCCTTCAAAGGACTGCACATGGCGATAATAGAGATGCTGGATCAGCCGACGCCGCTCCAGTATCTCATCCAGTCGCTTTAGCTGCGCCAGGCCAAGTGCGGCCGCGATGCTGCTCATGGTCGCCTGATAGGGCGGCGTCCCGCTGACGACGACCGATCCACGCTCTTCCAGCCGGTGCGAACGATGACGCCGCAAGGCCACCGCGACATCGATGTCGTCGGTAACCACCATGCCGCCCTCACCACAAGTCAATGTCGAGGGCTGCGAAAAATCGAACACCGCAGCGTCGCCAAACGTTCCAACCAGCTTGCCTTGATATCTCGATCCGATCGCCTCGGTGGAATCCTCGATCAGCACGAGATTGTGTTTCTTTGCCACTGCCCGCAAGCCGGCCCAGTCCGCCGGGTGGCCGTTGGTGTTGCAGGCGACGATCGCGCGCGTGTTCGCTGTGATGCGGGCTTCAACCTTATCCGGGGTCAGTGTTCCGGCCCAGTAATCGATATCGGCGAATACCGGAGCTGCGCCGGCGATGCTGATGGCGTGGGCCGTCTCCCTGAACGAATGGGCGGACGCGATCACTTCCTGCCCCGGGCCTATTCCATAGGCCCTGAGCGCCAACAGCAGCCCAAGCGTTCCGCTCGGAACGGCAATCGCATATTTGCGACCGACATAGGCCGCAAAGGCCGCCTCGAAAGCCTCCACCGCCGGGCCGGAGGAAAGCCGGGGCGAGCGCATGACAGCATCGACGGCCTCGATTTCGGCCAGGGTGATATCCGGGTCCGAAAGCGGGATGAAGCTGTCGTCCGCTTCGGCGACCACGACACTGTCGTCATCACGATCGGCATCCTGCACGATGGCGAGTTCGGTCATGACATCACGTTCCTGTCCGCCAGCACGATACCGCTCGCGCGCATCGGGTCGGCTGTAATCTGCAGGCAGTGGTCGCTGCGATCCACCAGGTGAATTTCAAATCGCGTGTAGCTTCGGAACGGCGTCTCGTTGACATCGTTGGCGTCACACTTCGTCCACGACAGATGCGGAAACCGCCGGCGCAACTCGGCAAACACGCGTGCGTCGGCTCCCGGCTCCGAAAGCACCCGATCTATCTCGCTCAATTCGTCCGCGCCTAACGCCATGCCGTTACTCGGTGTTGTGGGACCGCGATCCCTGTTCCTGCAATCCAGATCGAAGCAAGTTCATTGCCAGAAGATTTCGCTCGGGATCGGCGTTCAGTCGATCGAGTGCCGATGGCATTCGTTCATGGGTGCTGTCGAGCTGCCACAAGCCTTTCCCGTGATCCTTTCGAAACAATTGCCATCGGGCACCGTCGGGGTCATGCAGCAGCAGCGCGACATCGACGACGCCGCCGTCCCGATCAATGTTTCGCGAGCAGCACGGGCTCTCGATTCGATAGCCGCCAATCGTGGTCGCCACGCTGGGCGTAACGTAGCGATATCGCCTGCGTGACTTCAATGCGCGCTCGATCCGCTTGCGGTCGAGATCGTTCGGATGGGCGAACGGCCTGACCACGGTCTGGTTCAACGTAGCCGATAGCATGACACCCTGCTCCTCTAGAGGGGACATATCTCTTCTTCCAGACATCCGACGACCAGCCGCTCGCCGAACTCGACGAGATAGATCGGAAGATTCACCTCCGTCTGGGTTCCCACCTGAACGATTTCCCCGGTATCGCCGACCCCGACCAGCCTTGCGTCGACCGGCGTGTCGGGAAACGATCCGTCATTGAAGAGGTCGATCAGCGCCTTCACGCGCTGGCCCCATTGATACTTCGGTATCCTTGGCTCGATCATGCGGTTGAGCCTCCCGGCAGGGGCAGATCCGACATCTCGTCGCGCGGAATAGCCGAATCCAGCTCCTTGCGCTTCATGCCGACACGATTTCCGCTCTCCAGAAACTCGACGCCGTAGATGTAGAACTGCTGCAGGAAGGTGCCGATGCTCACGACGTATCCCTCTTCGCCCTTCTTGGCGAGAACCTCACCGATCTCCTTGCCCGCGTAGGTACCGTCGTTTCGGATGGTGCGTTTGGCCTTCACTTTTTCCCCGAAGCTGAAATAGGGCGGCGCGGAAATCTCCACCACCTCGCTGTCACGAACAATGTTGCTCATGCCGGTAGTTCTCCCAATCGTTCCTGTCGGCCGGTCATGCGTGACCGAGCCATGTCCTGGACGAGCGTATCGCTGTCAAAGGCAAGCTCGGCGATCTCGCCGACCGCGATCCGCCTCGCCACTTCGTAACGCACGCGCCAGTCGGGGTCGCCACGAAGCCGGGACAGCAGGTCGAGCGAAAGGCGTTGCGCGATCTCCAGCCTTACGCAAGCATCGCCGTCACCCGCCATCCGAAGCAACCAGTCGCGCGGAATGCGCTGTGCGACAACACGGCGAACCTCGGTTTCCTCATCGTCGATCATGAGCGGCAGTAGAGACGGCGCAACACGCCGTGCGACGACCAGTCGTACATAGTAGTCTTCGTCCGTCATCATCGGCATCAATTCGGCATCGTCGAGCAAGGAGACGATCCGGATCCTGACTTCGCGATGCGGGTCGGTCCGCAACCGCAGCACCAGTCGCTTCGGCAACCTGCGCGCTGCGTTCCAGCGCACGGTTTCATCGGGATCGTCGAGCAACTGTGGCAACAGGAATACGCTGGCATGCTTGGCCGCGATCGCCCGAACCTCGAAGTGAACATGCGCGACATAGGAATTGGCGAGCTGCGGGTTCCAGTTGAAGAACCGGTCGATCCGCCGGGCATAGCGGTCATTGACGCAGGCATGCTTCAAGCGACAGCCGCCGGTGCATGACAGGCTGTAATGGGCACAGCCGGCGCAATCGACTTCCTCCCCGCGCCAGTCGCGGGCCTCGTCGATGTCATCCATCATCATCCTGCCCCACCCGTTCGAGAACCTCGAGCAGCACGCGCGCACCGACCTTGTCGCTGGGGTCGAGCTCCAGGAGCTTTACAACGGCTGCACGGCCTTCTTCGAGGTTGCCCAGCCGCATTTGCAGATAGGCGTAGCCCTTCAACGTGAAGAGGAAGAAGCGTGGCAGCATGTTCTCGTAGCGATCGAACTCGGCATCGCCCCGCCTGACATGCTTCCAGTCCGCTGCGAGCCTGTTTTCGCGCGCTGCCTTCGCCAGACACTCCTCTGCGACCGTCAGCGCGTCCGCCAGACGGCCCTTGTAGAAGTAGAACCGATAGAGGCCGATCAGTACCGCCGCGTGTCCGGGCGCCAGTGCGTTGGCTTCGCGCAAATGGTGCTCGGCGACGTCATCCAGATGGTAGGAAAGCCCGGCCTCCCACAGGTGGAACTCCGCCTCCGGCGGAAGTCCGCCGCCGAGCAGCGCATTGGCCAGGAACGCCGCTTCCGTGACGGATTGCGGCTCACCTCGATCCGCAGGCCACATCATCGGCGCGCCTCCCATCTAGTGGCTCGAGCAGGAAACCTGCTTCGGGTCCTTGAACACCAGTCCGGTCTGCGACGGCGTATCGGCAAAATCGATGGTGACGCCGTCGAGCAGCATCCGGCTTTCCGCGGGCAGGAACAGCTTGACGCCATCCCGCTCGATCACGGCCTCACCGGCCGCAGGCTCCTTGCGGACGCTGATGTCGGCGGCCAGTCCCGAGCAACCGCCCGGGCTGACGGCGAGCCTGAAGCCGCTCGCCGCATCCCCGTCGACCCGGATCATCATCCGAATGAACTTGGTGGCAGCCGGCGTAAGGGTGAAGTTCATGTGGTCTCTCCTTCAGGCCGGAATCTGGTAGCGGGGGAAGGACGTATCGATGACACAGGTGTCATCGACCGGGCACACCGCCGCGCATTGCGGGGCGTCGAAATGTCCGAGGCATTCGGTGCATTTCTTCGGATCGATCACGAAGGTCCCGTTCTTCTCCGTGATCGCGACATTCGGGCATTCCGGCTCGCAGGCCGAACAGCTCGTGCATTGCGATGCTATGATTTTCAGCGCCATCGTTTTCTCCTGAGGCTGATCCGGGCTTGTCTTTTCAGGCCGCCGAGATCAGTGCGCCCTGACGAATTTCAGCATCGCCACGCTCGACGTGCTCGAGTTCGCCGCTGTTGACCTTGTCGAGATAGGATTTGAACCAGGCGATCGCCGATTTCTCGATGAACTCATGGGCGAACTGGTCGACCGGCTCGATTCCCGCCGTCAGCAGGTCTGCCTTCGGACAGCCGCCAATCTTGGCGACGAATACCGCGTGGCAGTCGTTGATGGCGCGGATCACCGTCTCCAGGCTCTCCTCGTCACCGAAACCGCCCTGGCAGTAGAGGTCGACACGGCGATGTCCGACGAATTTCGCGCCTGATGTCGAGAGCTCATAGACCTGGAACTCCTTGGCGTGACCGAAGTGCTCGTTGATCAACCCGGAGCCCTTGGTCGCAACGGCGACCAGAAGCTTGATGTCGCTCATCTCGCCTGCAAGCGTCGAAAGCTCTTCCTGCTTCGCCGCGACCTTGGCAACGCGCTCCTCCTCGACCTTGGCCTGATAGGCCTTGCGCGTATCGAGATCGTAATTGACCTCCATCGCCATGATCTTGTCGGTGGTGAACTCCGCGCTGCGGTCTTCGCCGAGCAGGCCGACTGCGTCGGCGCGGCACTGCCGGCAGTGCCGCATCATGTTCATTTCGCCTTCGCAGCTATCCTGCAGCGCCTTCAACTCCTGCGCCGTCGGGCCGCGCTGGCCGGTGAGGCCGAACACGGTGCCGTGTTCGGGAGCCGATATCAGCGGCATGATGTTGTGCAGGAAGGCGCCGCGCGATTTGACGGCCTTGTTGACCTCGACGAGGTGCTTGTCGTTGACGCCGGGGATCATCACCGAATTGACCTTGCAGAGGATGCCGCGCTCGGTCAGCATTTCGAGTCCCTGCAACTGGCGATCGGTGAGAAGCTTGGCGGCCTCGACGCCGGTATAACGCTTGTGCTTCCAGAAAACCCAGGGGTAGATCTTGGCGCCGATCTCGGGGTCGACCATGTTGATGGTGATCGTGACGTGATCGACGTTGAAGCCGGCGATGGTGTCGACGTGATCGGGCAGCGCGAGACCGTTGGTCGACAGGCAGAGCTTGATATCGGGCGCAGTCTTGGAGATCAGTTCGAACGTCTTGAAGGTCTTCTCGGGATTGGCGAGCGGATCGCCCGGACCGGCGATCCCGAGCACGGTCATCTGGGGAATGGTGGATGCGACCGCCAGCACTTTCTTGGCGGCCTGCTCCGGGGTCAGCTTCTCGCTGACCACGCCGGGGCGCGATTCATTGGCGCAGTCGTATTTGCGGTTGCAGTAGTTGCACTGGATATTGCAAGCTGGCGCCACCGCCACATGCATGCGCGCGTAGTGGTGATGGGCTTCCTCGCTGTAGCAGGGGTGGTTCTTCACCTTCTCCCAGATCTCGGTCGGCAGGTCGCCCTGCCCCGCGGCCGATCCGCAACTCGCCTTGCCACTGCCACCGCTGGTACCGCAGCCCTTGTGGTCTGCGATCGCCTGCATCACTTCTCCAACTTTCGCGGCGCTCGGGACGGCGGTACCCTCTTGTATCGAAGCTTGCATGTGCGATCCTCGCTGCTGGCCAAATCCAAAAGATCCGAAACGAATTAGCTGGCAGACAATTAGCAACTCGCGTGCCACCGCCGAGTGAGCGACAACTTCGCAATATTTCAATGGGTTATGGCAATGGCGGTGGCTGTCGCGTTGCCAACACGCGGCGACGAGCTTTTTCGAGATATGTTAGAAACGTTACAGACTGTGAACCATGGCGACGGACGCATCATGGGATTTGCGTGAGGCCGCGGTCATCACCGCAATCGACTGCCGCGGCGCGAGCCGGCCGAAACCGGAATCGCGCGCGCAACAGTGGGTAGTCATCTCTAACGTGGGATTTTCAGCCCGCCGCGGCGAGGATTTCCGCGGCCTCCGCCAGCGGAATGGCGATTGGCGTCAGACCCTGGCTGGTCAGAAACCGAAGTTCGTTCTTGCTCAACGTCTTGGGTTCCACGATCGCATAGTGCACGTTCGCCGATCGCTTGGTGACCTGGCGCGCATAGGTCCGCAGAAGCTGATCGTTGAAGCGGCAGCCGATAAAGACAAAACCTCGCTCGGTCCGGCGATCCTTGACCACGTCGGGAATCGGCGTCTGGATGTCGATTTCCGTCAGCACCTCGACATAGTCGGCGTCGGAAATCAGGAAATTCCTGGCCGGCGCGATGCTGCCGTGGGGCTTGTAGAGCAACGTGGTCCAGCCCGCAGCCGTCGCGCGATCGGATTCGGCACCGGAGGCATCGTAAAACCGATACCAGCGGTCTTCGCCGATCCCGGCGCGGGTGATGCCCTGCACCTCGCCCCAATCCTTGCGCTGGCCCAGCGCCGCCCGCATGGCGCCGTCGTACCATGTGTCCACGATCATCGGCAGCGGCAGCGAGGCAAGGTGACGATGCAGGGCCGTCGGCCCCACCGGCGATGCGAACGCCTCCGCCATCAGCGCGGTGACGGTGGACCGGTGCTTCATGCTCTCGATATGTTGCGCGGCAGCCCAGGCATTGCCTTTGGCGCGTCGGGGCAGTGCAACCTTGCCGCCAAGGAACGCCGCGAGTGCCTCCGGATTCATCGGGACCGGTGCTTCCGATAGTTCGGCGAGCCCGGGCCCGAGAAATGGAATGATCGCCCCGGCGCGCAGCCCTGCGGCGACCTGCTTCAGCGACGCCTCGGCGTCGGCACGCGTCATGAAATCAACCTGCGGAATCGGGGCGTTCATCACTCCTCGCTTTCCTGGCCGCGTTTGCGCGCATTGACGGTGATGGGCAGCGAGGTCCCTGCGGCCATCTCCGGCAAATCAAGCACCCAGCCGTTGGCGATGCGGATCCAGCCGCCCCACAGCGACTCGTGCTCGGTCTCGACGATCGGTTCTTCGAGGTCCTTCTTCGGCACGTAAATCGAAAGCCCCGTCTCCGGAGAACGGCGGATCATTACTTTCATGTAGTCAGCTCCGTGGATCGGGGTGAGGTCGCCGTGACCAGCGCGCGCTCCTGCCACGAAGGCGACGATGCCCTCAACCTGGCAATGATCTCCGGCAGCAAATTCAACACGCAGACGACATCGTCGATCGTGTTGTCGCGCGACAAGGAAAAGCGGATGGCCCCGCGCAAGGCCGTCATCGGCACGTTCATCGCACGCAGCACATGCGACGGCTCCATAGAGCCGGAGGCACAGGCCGACCCCAGCGAGGCGGCGATGCCGGACCGGTTGAGATGATGGATGATCGCTTCGCCCTCGAGATGCTCGAACGCGACATTGCATGTGTTCGGAAGCCGGCTCCCGACGTCTCCCAGCACCGAGCAGTCGCCGATCTTGAGAATGCCGTGCTCGAGCCGGTCACGCAGCGCACCGACGTGGGTCCGACCTTCCTGCATGTGAGTCAGCGCCAGCTCGGCCGCCTTTCCCAGTCCGACGATGGCCGGCACATTTTCCGTGCCGCCGCGCCGCCGCCGTTCCTGGGGTCCACCGCGTATCAGCGGATTGAACGGCGTACCCTTGCGCAGGTACAGCGCCCCGATCCCCTTGGGTCCGTGCAGCTTGTGTCCCGACAGTGACAGCATATCGATCCCGGTCGCCTTCAGATCGAGGGGGACTCGGCCGACCGCCTGCACGGCATCGGTGTGGAACAGTGCACCGGCATCATGCGCCATTGCCGATAATTGCTCGACCGGAAACAACGTCCCGGTCTCGTTGTTCGCGGACATGACCGACGCGATCGCCGTGCGCGGCCCGAGCACGCGCCGGTACGCCTCGATGTCCAGCCTGCCCTGCGCATCGACCCCGACAAGATGCGTTTTGATGCCGCGCGATGCGGCAAGGTATTCCACCAGCGAGAGGATCGCAGGATGCTCGACCGCCGTCGTGACGATTTCATCGCGGCCGTCCTGTGTCGCGAGCGCCGAGAGAATTGCCGTGTTGTTGGACTCAGTGCCGCCAGACGTAAACACGATCTCGTGGTCGAAGGCCGCACCAAGCAGCGCCTGCAGGCTCTTGCGCGCCTGCTTTACCGCACCAGCGACTTCACTGCCAAAGACGTGGGCCGACGAGGCATTTCCGAACTGCTCCGAAAAGTACGGCAGCATCGCCGCGACGACGGCTGCATCCGTGCGCGTCGTCGCATTGTTGTCGAAATAGATCGGCCGCACGGAACGCCTCTTTCAATGCCGCGCCTTCGCTGCTCCAGCGACCGGGATCAGGCGCACGAATTCGCCGAGCTTTTCCACCAGGCGCGCCTGGATGCCTTCGAGCGTGGCGCTGCTCAACTTGCAGAAGACACAGGCCCCGGTGAGCTTGACCATGATCTTGTTGCCGTCGATTTCGATCAACTGGCAGTCGCCGCCGTCCCGCTGCAGGTTCGGACGGATTTCCTCGATCACCGCCTTGATGATCTCCACGCGCTCGGTGTCCCCGGACGGCAATTGCTTCGAATGCTCGGTTTCAATCAGCATGATCTTGATTTCTTTCCTTGGGCAGGCGTTTTCGCTCTCGGCAAACTAACCGAACGATTTTCCGCAGGAGCAACTGTTCTTGGCGTTCGGATTTTCAAAAGTGAAACCAGATCCCTCCAGGGCGATGACGAAGTCGATCGTCGTACCGGCGAGGTGTTCGTGGCTCTTGTTGTCGACGAACACCCGCACGCCTTCGCGTTCGATGACGGTGTCGTCGGGGTCGATCTCGTCGACCAGGCCAAGCATGTATTTGAACCCGGCGCAGCCGCCGGCCTCGACCATGATGCGCAGCCCATCGACCGGCTTGTTAGCCGCGGAGATTGCGTTGCGTACCGCGTTCAGCGCGCTATCCGTCAGATTGATCATTGTTCGCCCTCGTTGCTGGGACCTCGAACAATGAATTGGCAAGACTTATGCCATGTGACAACACGTTGATAATATTGTCTTTTACGGCATTAGACTGTCGCCTACACAGCGCGTGTCAGGTTTCCGACATGGCGGCTTTCCGCCGCCCGGTCCGCTCAGGTGGCGCCGCGGGGGGCTCCCAGATCGATGCCCCGGAATATCGCGCAGCGCTCAAACACCTCCAGGGTCGGAGGCACCTTCCTGTGCTGGCAATATTTGGCAACCAGCTTTGCCAGTCCCTTGATGTCACGGCCCGATGTTTCCGGGAACGTCCCGGCCAGGGCGTCGAGCAATGCAGCGTCGACCGCGAGCCCGAATTGCTCGGTCATGACGCTCCATATCTTTCTGCGCGCCTCGTCATCAGGAGGAGCGAACTTGATCAACGCGATGCAACGCGAAACGATCGCCTCATCGATGTCATCGATGCGGTTCGTCGTCATGAACAGCAGGCCATTGAAATATTCCAGCACCCGCAGGAACACGCCCACGACGGCATTCATCGTGATGTCATCGTCACGCCGCTTGATATAGACGTCCGCCTCGTCAATCAGCATGACCGCGCCCCAACGCTGCGCGCGCATCAACGCCTCCTTCAGCGCGCTTTCCATGGCGGCTACATTCAGCCCGAGCTGACCGGAATGTACGCGATAGAGCGGCCGCTGGATGATTTCGGCGTAGACCTCGGCGGTCAGCGTCTTGCCGACCCCGGGCGGGCCTGCGCACAGCACCGTTGTGCCTCCGGATTTTCCAGCGACGATATCGTCCATCAGGACGTCCATCTCGGCGGTCAGGATGTCGATGAGGTCGGTTTGCTCTTCCGGCAGGATCAGCTTTTGCTTCAGGTCGGGCCGATAGACGTAAGGCGTCATGTCGCCGACATGAACCCAGACATGGTGATGCAACTCGAGATGAAACATCAGCATATAGGGATGCACCGGAATCCGGCAGAACAACCCTTCCGGAATCGACGCCCGGGACTGCTCGACCTCGGCTTCGGCGTCATAGAGGTTGCTCTTCGCAGCCTTCCTCAGATATTGGCCGAGTATATCGCCGGTTACCTCCAGCGTCAGCGCGCGCGAGCTCAGGACCGCCTCATCATTGACGAGCCTCCCGGCGCCGCCACTCGACGACAGCACGACCACATCCTTGCGCGACCAGTCCGTATCACGGTGCGACGCGTTGGGGTCTGCGGTAAAGAAGCCGGTGCCGGCACCTGAAAACTGGTGACCGTACAGCGCCCGCCACGCGAAATACCGCGCTTCGGTGTCTTCGTAAGCGGAGATCAGTTCAGCGGTTTCCTTCAGAAAGCCTTTTGCCGCGAAGATTTCGGGCACCGTCTTTCCGACGATGTCGCTCGCCGCGATCCTGAGTGTCGCCGATGTGACCACGCCCTTGGCATTGGCCTTTAGTTCGATGAAGACCCTGCCGGTCTCGTCATTCGAAGGCGGGGTATAATCGAGCCGGGTGACGACGTAAGGCAACGGCCTGCTGGAGACGCTCGCCGTGAACACCCAGCCCCGAATTGCGTCGGCCATCAGATAGCGAGCAATGGCCGGCAGCAGAGATTCCAAGTCCATCGCGGTGAAGCGCACGCTCTGATCACGGAACGCCCGCTGGAGCGTCACGATCTGGGCCGAGCGGACCTGCATATCAGGGCCGGCCTGGCTGTAGAGATCTTTCAGAAAACCGAGTTCGGCATCGGAAAGCTGGCGAAAGGCGACCTCCACCTTGTCGCCGAATCGAAGCTGTTCCCTGAGCGAAGCCAGCCCCGGAAAGCTCGTGACCATCGCTTCGAAGTAGGGCCGCTCAATCTGAAGCTTCATGGCCGCTTACCGGTTTAGGGATCAAGGGCCCGAACCGGAGACTTTCGATACAGATCTCGCCGCACATGACACGGGGTCCGGCCTCGAATGCAACGGAAGGGCTTGCATCCCGGTGAAGCAAAAATCCTGCCGAAGCCGAAAGCGGTGCTTTTCCTGCGAAGGTTCTAGTGGCGCTCCTGCACGCCGTCGTGAACGGCAAACTGGACATTGCCCTGGCGCCAGGCGAACGGGCCATCCGGGTTGCTGACAGCGATGCCGCGCTCCGGGATCAGCCGGTCGCAAAGCATGATGATGATGTCCTGCAGCGGTGCGCTGGTGTCGTTCTCCTCGGTCATGCGGTCGATCGAGATTTCGCCGCCTTCCATGCCGTCCGCCTCGATATGGACGATGAAAATCTCCTCATGGCCGGCAATGCCGTGCGCCGTAACCCTGAAGGTCTCACCCCTGTATTCAAACTCCCGTACCATCTGCCTCCTCCATTTCCGTTTTTTTGTTCGCCACAGCAGGGGTCCACAACCCGCCGGCCCTGAAGCGCGGCGATCTTTAGGATCATCAAAATGAAGGGTCAAGGTGCACAAACACACCATGCACCGCGCTGCCGCCGCAGGAACGGAGTGTAGGCTTTGCGACAAAACCAAACCGGCAAACAATTTGCATTGCAGGTGCCGTACGGCGTACGCATCGCCGGCATCGTTTTTGAAACCGGAGAATGTTCGCATGACCACGATCGAGATGTCCGCGCCGACGATCGAGAAGACCGCCCTTGGCCGGCTCGATCGTGAGGGACGCCTGCTCAACGCCGTCATCAAAAGCCCGACCAAGAAATCCGGCCGGTTCGGATTCCGGGGCGACATCGCCCTCAAGTTCCAGACCCAGCTCGCAGACGAGAAGCGCCCGCCGGAATTCTCGATCGAGCAGGTTCTCACGATTGCCCAGGCCGGGGAAACCACTATCCCCGTCCTCGCCGGCTATCTGCATTCCTTCGCCTATCTGGATGCAGCGTCCGAAGTTCTGGACGGGCTGCTCAGCCCGAACGGGACTTACTTCATGTTCTGCAACAACATCGATCTGCTGGCGAAATACCGCGTTACGCTTCGGGGCGTCAGCTTCCATGTCCTGCCTTGCGATGAATCGACGGTCTGGAAGGAAATGATGGACTTGATGAGCATCGACAAGAACGACGTCAAGAAGCTCGATACCGCAGGCAAGCTCGACTACCTGCTCGACGCCGCGACCGGATTCGACGGAAAATACGACGTCATCACTTTCGAGGAAGGCCTGGCGCGGATGGAGCCCGTGAAGAACCGGAACGAAAACCGTCCGGTGTGAACATCGTTCAGTTCACCCCTCGTCGCCGGCCATCGCTTCTTCTTCCTCCACCAGCGTCACGCCGGTCACGCAGATGTCGTCTTCCAGTACGGTCAAGGCTACCGGCGTGAGACTGCGGCCCTTACAGGGGCCGTCCATGCACATGCCGGTGCCCAGCTCGAACAAGGCACCGTGCTTGCCGCACATCAGGCGTATGCCGTTCGGATCCAGAAACTGGTTGCGCTCCCAATCCAGATTGACGCCGTCATGGGGGCATTTGTTGACATAGCCGAACACCTGCCGGCCCCAGCGGACCACGAGAATGGACCATGGTCGCGAAGCGCCGTCGTCACCGACGATCATGAGCTGAAAGCCCCTCGCCTGCTGGCTTGGGATATCGCTCATCCTGCAGATGGCATAGGCCACCTCGGCTTGGATCTTGCCATCGTTCATGACGAAACACCTGTCAATTTCGTTTCCTGCATGCGGCGATCGCGCACGTCCGCCTTGGCCAGCAGCAGGCGGTTGGCGGCCAGCGAAAATTCCAGCCAGGCGGCGGCGATGTCACGCATGATCACCTGCGTATACTCCCTGGACAAACGATGCTCGTCCGGAAAGTTCGACAGCGCACAGGACGTCCGGTTGAAAGCGATGACGTCATCGAGAACGGACTGCAAGAGTTCGCCGAACGGTTGCTGGACCGCCGGCGTCAGCGAGGAGCGGCCGCGCTCGACCGTCGCAACGCCGACGTCGAAATCAAGGCTATCGAGCACGGCAAGCGCGCTATCGAAGACTTCTTCCATCAATTCGAGAATGGCGCGTTGCGTCAGTTGCTCGCGCTGCTGGGCCGCGAGGCTGCGATTGAGGCGAAGGCGGTAACCATCGAAGGCCGCATCTCCCTGCGCAGCGACCCAGGCGCTGAAGCGGGCCAGGCTGACAGCATTGACCGAACTCGTCCCATCCTGGAACTGCGAGGACGGCGCGCTCGATCCGTTCTGCGCCCAAATTCGATCGAGCGCGAGGTCGATCCGCCGCGCCGCCTCCAGCGCCCCTTCGAGGTACCCCGCGCCGCGGGACGCAGTTTCCGAGCCACCGAGGTAAAGCCTTCCGTTCCATTGCGCCCGGCGCAGCATCGGATTGGCTGCGCCAACGTGCTCGCTCGGGCGGAAGTCCGGTCGAGTTCGCTGCAGGTCAAGGCCTCGGTCGCCCAGTCCTGGTAATGCTGTTCGCCGCCTTCGAGTGCGGAGCCGAAGACCTGCGCCATCTGATTGTCCATCAGTATCGACAAGCCCGCGCTGAAGCTTGCGCGCTGCTCCGGTGACAGGGCGAGAAATCCGCCCAGGGCAGCCGCATCGCCATCGCACGCATCAAAGATTTCGCCGACGACTGCCTGTTCGTGGGTCACGAAGGCGTTGCCGGAATGCCCGGCCTCACGCCAGACCGCGCGATCATAAGCAATCACCACCTTCGCCCGCGCCGCCATCCACGTTGCGGCATTCCGCATGGCCTCCCGCGTCGCCTCATCGAGATCGGGTTCGAAGCGAACCCTCTCATCCAGCAAGCGCGGCGGAATTGCGAGCACCACATGTCGTGCCTCGAGCTCGACGAAGCCGTTGGCAGTAGAGAATGTCAGGGCGACATGGTCTCCGCGGTCGCAGACGTTGGTCAGCGCGTGGTTGAGATGGAGAAGGCCTGGCGGTAAATCGACCGAGAGTCCATCGACAAGCCCCGCCATGCCTCCCCGGAGACGGCGGGCGCCTTCGTGAATGCGCTTCTCGTCGATACGTTCGGGGATCTTGTCGGGATCGTTCAAATGCAGCACCGAACCGTCATCGTGCTGGGGAATATCTGCGAGTTTCAGTTCGGCGACCAACCCCTTCATTAATGGTTGCGTGTCCGGCCAATACCAGGCTGGACCGAGATCCAGCGCCCGCCCCGACCCGGCGCTTGTGGACGACAGGATACGACCGCCGAGCCGCCCGCGTGCTTCAAACAAGCCGACGGCCCGGTCTCGCCGGTGCTGGCTTCTCGCCAGCATCACGCCGCATAACCCTCCGCCAATGATCACCGTGTCTAACATCGGCCAGCCTGTACATCTCGTCCTGCCAGACCCCTGCTTTGCAAGAATTGCGCAAGATCCGATCAAGCCTGACGAATTCCGGGATTTGCTCGGATTTCCAAGCGACTGGCACAGAACTTGATAATTCCAGTCGTAACGCCTTTGCGTATGGAGATTGGCATGAACGTCACACTCGAATTTGTCAGCAGCACCCTGGATGAGCTGAAAGCACTGCTCGATGGCGGATCGCTGACGATCTACTCGGTCGCTCGCCCCCTCACCGCGGATCAGCCCGTGGAACGCAGCGGAACACTGGCGACGTTTACCTTTGCATCCCCGGCCTTCGGCGCCGCGTCGGACGGGGTCGAAACCCCCAACTTCGCCGCCAATCCGGTACCCGCAAGCAGCGTCGGAACGCCGGGTTTTGCGCGCGCGCGAAAGGCGGATGGAACGGTCATCGCGGATTTTTCTGCAGGACCCGGCGATCGGGAGATCAAATTCAGTGAGGTTTCGTTCTCGCAAGGCGCGCCCGTGAAGCTGACCACCTTCCGGTTTATTGCCGAAGGCGGCTGGCCGGAGCGACCCGAGTATTACGACACCCGCCCCCGCACGGGCTATCCGATGCCAGCGACGTGACCGGCATGGCCGGCCAGGTGTCTCTTTGGCGACGATTGTCGCGTTTCTGACATGGGGATCATTTCGAGATGAGCTATGCAAATCCCGAAGCGCTGGTAAGCACCGAATGGCTTGCTGAACACCTTACGGATCCGGACATCAGGATCCTCGATTGCACCTGGCATCACGCCAGCACGAATCTTGACGGACGCACGCAATATCGCGGCCGCCATCTCCCTGGTTCCGTACATTTCGACATCGATCATATCGCGGACAAGTCGAATCCGCTTCCGCATATGCTCCCCACGCCCGAGGATTTTGCAAAGAAAGTCGGACTGCTCGGGGTCGGCGCCGGCGATCAGGTCGTGGTCTACGATCGGCTATACGGCGGAGCCGCCGCGGCACGGGTCTGGTGGATGTTTCGGGTATTTGGTTACGACAAGGTCGCCATGCTCAACGGTGGCTACGGCAAATGGACCAAGGAGAAGCATCCGAGCGACATGTCGCCGGTGCGTCCGGAGCCGAAATCATTCTCGGCCAGTTACGATCCCGCACTGGTGCGCGGCCTGGGCGAGATGAGAGAAAATCTCGCGACCGCCGCAGCGCAGGTGATCGACGCGCGCGGTCCGGCCAAATTCGACGGTACCCAGGAAGACGTCTTCCCGTTCAAGAAGCTCGGCCATATCCCGAACGCCACGAACATTCCATGGGCTGATCTGATCAACCCGGACACCGGCACATTGATCGAGGCTGACGCACTTGCCATGCGGTTCGCCGCAGCTGGAATCGACCTCGAGCGCCCTATCGTAACGACCTGCGCCTCCGGCATCACGTCCTGCGTGGTAGCGCTCGGGCTCTATCTGCTCGGGCGCAAGACGGCCGCCGTCTACGACGGCTCCTGGGCTGAATGGGGCCTGATCGAGGATACGCCATCCGTCGCCGCATGAGAACTTCACCCCTCTGGGAGCAGCGTCCATGAGCGGAAACCTTGCATCGCTCAACCTGATCGCGGAAGGCACGGAATACGAACTGCTGGGCAGCGGCGACGGAGCTGCTTTCCTTCTGCGCTCGAAGGCCGATCTCTTCGCTGCACATCTGCAGGGCGAGGATGCGGTGCGGTTTCAAACCGACTATGACGCGATCAGGCTGCAGTACCCGGACTGGAATCCTGATCAGACCCTCGCTCAACTCTGGGACCAGGGCGGCTATAGCTGGCTCGCATCGCAGGAGGCTGATTGATCATGGCAACACTGGTAAAAACGACGCAAGACGGCCGCAAGCTGGAAGTCATCGGATTGGCGATCTGCCTCGATGGACAGCTCGAGGCATTCGAACTGATCGAGGTCAAGCTGCATCCCAACAAGCGCGCGATCTGGACCGTCATGCCCGAAGCCACGCATATGGCAGGAAGGGTCGCGCTGTCGCGTGAGGAGGCCGATATCGTGACCGCCGCCTTCCGGCAGGCCGAGGCGGAGATTCTCGCCAGCCCCCGCGCCATCAACGAGCGCTTCCGGATCGCGGCGATGTGGAAGGCGCGCGAACAGGGGATCGAGTAGGCCACGCCCCTATTCGTCGAATGAACGCGCCGCGGATAATCCTCGATCGAGCTCAGTTCATCATCGCGTTACGTCGATGATAGCAGCCCTTCTCGTCGCGCTCGAACAGGCTATCCAGTTGTGGATGAACGACCGGCTCGTCAGATGCGTCCGGCACAAGGTTCTGTTCGGAAACATAGGCAATGCAGGGATTTTGGCCGCTTTCGGCGAACAGATAGTAGAACGGCTGGTCCTTGCGCGACCGCGCCTCGACCAGGATCGTCTCATACAGTCCATTGCAATCGGCAAACTCCGGATCGACGTCAAAAATGACGCCGCGGAATTCGTACATCCGGTGGCGGATGATCTGGCCAATACCAAATTTGGCGATCGCCATTTTGCTCATCTTCGTCCGATCGCGCCCTCGGCGTCCTCTTCTGTTGGCATCAGCCCGCCGCCGACGTCTGGCCGTGGGTCTGGCAATTGGTCGGGCATACGCGCGCGCAGGCGCCACATCCGATACAAGCCCCGTCGTCGTTCATCACCATGATCTTCTTCTCGACCTCGTCGTCCTCGTCATCATCGAGCGCGACCAGTTCGCCATCCTCATTCAAACCCTTGAGCGTCATCACCTCGCGGCCGCAGACCTTGTAGCAGCGACCGCAGCCGATGCATTTCTTCTCGTCAATCGCGAGCAGATAGGCCGGCTGCCAGTCTCGGCCGTCGCGGGTTGCATTGCTCATGGTTCCAAATGCCTTTGCTAGGCCAATTCGAGGCTCTTCAGGGCCGCACGCTTCTGTTCCAGTTCTGCAAACGCGTCGTGGGCCCGCTTTGCCACCGTCATGATGGTCTCCCACTGCAGCGGGAGTTCCTCGGACAGGTCGTGCAGATCCATTTTTGCCTGCGTCGCCTTCGCGGACAATTTCTTGATCTCGGCTTTCAGGGATTCCAGGTCACTCATGCCTTCACCTCAATAATCCGCGACAGGTCTGAACTTCTCGATCATCTCGACCCCGGCCTTGACGTATTTATCGCCCTCTTCCGCCAGCTTGCCGAGGTTGTCGAATCCGAAGCGGTGAACGTCGCGCAGTTGCTTGTTGACGACGATCAGCCGGCCTCCGATCAGAACCATGCGGCCGAAACCCTCATGGCTCATCTTGAGCATCGGCGAGATCATCACGCCGGTCGCGCGCTCGATCGACAGCGCCACCGCGTTGAAAAACAGCTCCATCCGCCAGATGGTTTCCGGATCGGGATCGCCGATGATCGGCAACGCCCGGCGGGCTTCCTTGTCCAGGATATAGGGTTCGAGCAAAGTGAGGTCGCTCTTGCCCTCCCATGCGCCATGGCTGTCCTGGGCACGCCAGATCTTGATGAGTTCCTTGACGAACGGCGCTTCCGCCGCGGGATCGGGTGCGAGCACTGCTGCAACCTCAGACATGTCCATTCCTATTCTTCAAAATCGAGGGTTCGTTCCTGATCCTTCAACAGCGCCTTGCGGAGCCAGGGCGGAGGCGTGCCTTTCAGCACATCTTCGAGCTTGGCCAGGAGATCGGTGATCTCCTCGGGCTGATTGACCTTCATGGGGTGGATGTTGTTCGCCACCACCCTCGCCGCGCCGGAACCGCCGATGGCGGCGACATAGAGGATGGCGCAATCCTTGATCGCGTCGATTTTCGGGGCGAGCTTGTCTTCGTTGCCGTCTTCCTTCAGATCGCCCTCGAACTGAACGGCTTCGAGGAAGCGGTGCCCCTGCGGACCGATCTCATAGATCGCGATGTTTTTCGCCCAGCCGAAATGAGCATCGACACGTTTCAGATCCTGGGTGGCGAATGCGATTTTCATGACGTCGTCCCTTCCTCTCGTGTTCCCATCAGTGCAGCGAAGCCGCCGGTACGTCGACAGCAGCGCCGACACTCTCGGTCCGCCACGTATCCGGGGTCGGTTGACGATGGTCTTCGTGGTCGGCAATGACGAGATTGGCGATGTCAAAGATCAGATCACGGGTGCCGCGATAGCCGACCGAAAGCTGGTGTCCCGCTCCGAGCCGATCGAACATCGGAAAGCCGGCACGATAGAACGGAATCTTCAGCCGTTCGGCGGCCTGGCGGCCGTGCGAATGGGTGATCAGCAAATCGCAGCCGCGTTCTTTCGCCAGGTTCTCGAGGTCTTCGAGGTCGCCGATCAGCACCTCGTCGGTCTCGATCCGCTCCAGCACCGGCGACTGGGTCGTTGTCACCGCCACCGTCACCTTGGCTCCCATCCCGTGCAGCATGCTCGACAGGTCGAACAGCAGATCCGGTTCGGCACCGATCGCAAGCTTGCGGCCACCGATGTGAAAATGCGCATCCAGCATCGCGTCGGCCAGTTGGCCCCGCAGACGCCGGTATTTCTCCGGCACCGGCCGGCCGCTGATCTCGCTCAAAAACACAATGAACTCGTCATTGGGGGTGAGGCCACACAGGCGCTCGAATACCCTGAAGGGTATTCCTGTCTTCTTCTCCATCGCTTCCGCCGCCGGCCGCATCTGTGCACCGATGGCAATAGTCCAGGCCGCCTGCCCCATCGCCGCGACCTCATCGACGCTGATGCCACCAATGGTCGTCGGCACGAACTCGTCCGGGATATGGCCATCGAGGGAACCGGCGAGATCGGGAAGAAAGGAAGGCTCAAGCCCGAAATCCTCCATGATGGTCCGGATCTCGTCCAGGTCGCCCGGGGTGAGATGACAACCGGGAAGAACATTGACCCTGGAGGGATCACGGCGGGCCGCATTCTTCGGCATTTCGACCAGCACCTCCACCATCCGCGCGACGGTTTTCCCCCAGCCGTCCTGGAACGCATCCTTGAAATCCGGTGTCGCGACATAGACCATCGGAAAATTCGCGAGATGAGGATGCTTTTGCCGGATCAGCCTGATGTAACCCTCGACGTCATCGCCCTTGGTCTCGGTGACACCTGTCGAGCAGATGCCGATGATCTCCGGCTTGGTCCGCTTGTGGATATTGAGAATGGCCTGCTCGACATTCTCATAGCCGCCGAGCACGGTCGCCACTTCGCTCATGGCCGTCGTCTGCAACGGCACGGCTTCCTTGAAATGCCGCACGAACAGGGTCAGCCCAAAAGAGGTGCACCCCTGCGAACCGTGCAGCAATGGCATCGATCCCCGCAGCCCCAGGAAAGCGAACGCACCACCGATCGGCTGGCTCATTTTCAGCGGGTTGACCGCGCAGGCCTTTTTTCCAACAGTGACGATCGCCATGGGCGGCCCTACTCCGCCGCCTGCAGGATAACGCCGGCCGATGCAGCGGATGCCGGTACCGCGGCCAGGATGTCCGCGACACGCTCGGCGCAAGCGCCACATCCACCAGACGCATTGGTGTGTTGCTTGACGCCGTCTGTCGTCGTCAGCCCATGCGCTGCGATCGCATCTTCGATGGTACCCAGGTCAACCGTCTTGCAATGACAGATCTTCTTGGCGCGCCGGGCCGCTTCCGCCGCCTCAGGATCGGCAGCCAATGCGGCGGCTTCGGCATCCATCTGCGCGATCGCCTTGGCCTGCCAGTTCCTGGCACTACTTTCCCAAGGGGCGGGTTCGCGGAGCTGCTGCCACATCGGGTTGTAGAGCGCCTTGTCGATCTCCTGGACCAGCTTCACCATCCCGACATAGCCCATATAGGCGTGGCTGCGCTCCTGGTTGATATCGAGCCAGGGCATCCCCGCCTTCAAGGCAACGAACTGCGACTTGCCACCCGAAAGCATGATGTCGGCCTTGGCGTCCTTCATCATCTTGTACATTTCTCGCGGCGTCATATCGTCGATCATATGGGCGTCCTGGCCCATCAGCTCCTTGATCCGCTCCTTGTCTTCCTTGGTCGATTTCTTGACGCTGGTACCGACCAGTTCGAGCCCGGCTTCCTGCAAGGCGGCGACCACCGACCAGGATTTGACACCACCCGTGATCAGCAGAACCTTCTTGCCCTCGAACCTGGGCTTATACGGCTCGATGCCGGCCCAGGCCTTTGCCTCCTCGCGGGCGATCACCGCTTCCGTTCGTGCCATCAACTCGTCGGGCGCACCGCGCTCGATCAGGAGGCGGGCGATTTCCCGCAAGGAATCGCTGCTGTCTTCGATGCCGTAGAACGAGCCTTCGAAGAACGGAATGCCGTAGCGCTCTTCCATCTTGCGGGCGACGTTGATCATGGCCTTGGAGCACACCATCATCGCCGCACGGGCGCGGTGTGAATAGGCAACCTCGCGATATTTGCCGTCGCCGGAGATGCAGGACAGAATGCGGATGCCGAGCTCGTCAAGCAGCGGCTTCACCTGCCACAACTCGCCGGAAAGGTTGTATTCCCCGATGATGTTGAGGTCGTAAGGCGTGGTGAAATCCGGCTCTGCGGTTCCGATGACGTGCTCGAGCAGCGCCTCACCTGCCAGCTTGTTGCCGAGGTTCTTCGGCCCGACGAAGCCCGGGGAATTGACCGGAATGACCGGCTTTCCGAATTTCTGGCTGGCCGCTTTGCATACGGCGTTGATGTCGTCGCCGATCATGGCGGGAACGCAGGTCTGATAGACGAAGACCGCTGGCGGATCGTATTTCTCGATGATTTCCTTGACCGCCTTGTAGAGGCGCTTTTCGCCACCGAACACGACATCGGTCTCGTTGATGTCGGTGGTGAAGCCGGTGCGCCAGATATTCGATCCCGAGGATCTGGCACCGCGGTTGTCCCAGGAGTTTCCCTCGCACGCGATCGGGCCATGGACGAGATGTGCAACGTCCGTCAGCGGCTGAAGCGCAATCTTGGCGCCGTCAAAGGCACAGCCGCCGGCAGCCCCACCCGGCTGTAGCTGCTTGGTGCATCCCTTCTTTCGCTCGGCCTCCGATTTGTTCGCGTTCTTGCCGCAGCCGGGCTCGTTGAAGACATCCTGGATTGTCGCCGACAGCGAACTCATTCGTCTCTCCTATCCACGAAACAGCTTGCCCAGGCTCCGATGGCGATCTTGCCTTCGGTATGTCTGCCTCGCCGCCAGCCGGGATACTCCCGAGGGCGGCGAGACAGTGTTCGTGATCGTCCGCCTAGCGGATGATGTCGAAGCTGAAGTCGGTCTTGGCGGGAACGTTGGTATTCCTGTCGATCTCGTCGAAGATCTTGTCGAGGATCCACACCAGGACGTTCATCCCACCCTGGTAGCCCCAGACCGGATAGCGGTGATGGTGATGCCGATCGAAGATCGGGAAACCGATCCGGATCAGCGGCGTGCCGGTGTCGCGTTCCAGGTACTTGCCGTAGGTGTTTCCGATCAGGAAATCGACCGGCTCGGTGAACAGCAGCGACCGCATGTGCCAGAGATCCTTGCCTGCATAGACATGGCAATTCTGGCCGAACGGCGAGCTGTCAAACACCTTCTGGACCTCTTCCGCCCAATGCTTGCTGCCGTTGGTCGCCAGCACATGGGTGGGTTCTGCACCGAGTTCGAGAAGGAACGCGGCCAGACCGATGCAGAGATCGGGATCGCCATAGATTGCGAATTTCTTGCCGTGAATATGTGCGCTCGAATCCGCCATCGCGTCGACCAGGCGTCCGCGTTCGCGCGCCAGTTCCTCCGGGATCTCCTTGCCGGAAATCCGCGACAGCGCCATGATGAAGTTGTCGGTTCCCGTCACCCCGATCGGGTGATTGAACGACACCACTTCCTGCCCGTGGGCGGCAATCAACGGCAGCGTCTTCTCCGTGGAGTAATGCTGCATCGAGACCGTCGCCTTGGCGTGGATCGCGTTGGCCGCATCCACAAGCGTGGTGCCGCCGTCATACATCCGGAACTCGCCATCGGTCGGTGTATCGAATACGTCGCTATTGTCGGCAAGAATGGTGTACTCGATTCCCATCGTCTCGAAGATGCGCTTGACCTCGCGGGTGTTGCCGACGGTGTAGCCGTCGAAGCCGCCGATGAAGTTGATCTTCTCGTTGGGCTGGCGCTCCAGCTTGGGCGCGGTTCCGGCCTTGCCATCCCAGAAGTGCTCGATGATGCCTTTCAGCGCATTGTCATAACCGGTGACGTGGCTGCCGACGAAAGCGGGCGTATGCGCGAACGGGACGTCGTATTCATTGGGCACGGAACCCTTCTCCTTCGCCGTCTTGATGAAGGCGTTGAGGTCGTCGCCGATGACCTCCGCCATGCAGGTGGTGGAGACGGCGATCATCTTGGGCTTGTACATGCTGTAGGTGTTGGCGAGCCCGTCGATCATGTTATTGAGACCGCCGAACACAGCGGCATCCTCTGTCATCGACGACGAGACGCAGGAGCTGGGTTCCTTGAAGTGCCGCGACAGATGGCTGCGGTAATAGGCAACGCAGCCCTGCGAACCGTGGACGAAGGGAATGGTCCCTTCAAAGCCCACGGCCGCGAACACCGCGCCGAGCGGCTGGCAGGCCTTGGCGGGGTTCACGGTGAGCGCCTCGCGGGCGAAGTTCTTCTCGCGATATTCAGGCGTCTTGGCCCACTCGCGGATGCGTTCGACCTCAGCGGGATCGCGGGGATTCTCGAACATCTTCTTCTTGTTCGCCAGCATCTGCTGGTATTCCGGACCGCGGAATAGCTCGAAATGATCGAGCACGTGGTCTGCATTCTGCGTCATGGTGGCACCTTTCCAAATCTCGTGTGTCGATCCTGGCCTTCCGGCTCTCCCGATCAGGAAGAGCCGGAAGGAGCCCGATTACTCCGCCGCCATCAGGGTCGGCTTCGGCACCTCTTTCCACGGCGCCTTGGCCTTCTTCCAGATCGGCGAATTGATGGCCATGTCCATGTCGCGCGCGAAGATCGCGAAGCCGTCATAGCCATGGTAGGGGCCCGAGTAGTCCCAGGAGTGCATCTGCCGGAACGGTACGCCCATCTTCTGGAATACGTACTTCTCCTTGATGCCCGAGCCGACCAGATCCGGCTGGACCTTCTCGACGAACTTCTCGAACTCGTAGCCGGTCACGTCGTCATAGATCAGCGTGCCATCCTTGACGTAGTGTTGGGCGGTGCGCTGATAGTCGTCGTTGTGGCCGAACTCATAGCCGGTGCCGACCACTTCCATACCGAGGTCCTCGTAGGCGCCGATCACGTGTCGGGGCCGAAGTCCGCCGACGAACAGCATCACCGTCTTGCCTTCGAGACGCGGCCGGTATCTCGCGATCACCGCATCCATCAGTGGCTGGTACTTGGCGATGACGCGCTCGGCGCCTTCCTTGATCTTGTCATCGAAGAAGCCGGCTATCTTGCGCAGCAACTCCGCGATCTTGCTCGGTCCGAAGAAGTTGTATTCGCACCACGGAATACCGTACTTCTCTTCCATGTGACGCGAGATGTAGTTCATCGAACGGTAGCAATGGAGAACGTTGAGCTTGGCCTTGGGAGTTGCTTCCAGCTCGGCGAGAGAGCCGTCGCCGGACCACTGGGCGATCACGCGCAGCCCCATCTCTTCGAGCAGAATGCGCGACGACCAGGCGTCGCCGCCGATGTTGTAGTCTCCGATGATGGCGACGTCATACGGCGAGGACTCGAACCTGGCCGGGGCGTCCGGCGCGATCTTGTCGAACACCCAGTCACGGATCGAGTCGTTGGCGATGTGGTGGCCAAGCGACTGCGACACGCCGCGGAAGCCCTCGCAGCGGACCGGAACGATGGTCTTGCCCTCGTACTCCTTCGATTTCTGCTTCGACACGGCTTCGATGTCGTCGCCGATCAGGCCGATCGGGCATTCCGACTGCACCGTGATGCCGTTGTTGAGCGGGAACAGTTCCTGGATTTCATCCATGATCTTGGCGAGCTTCTTGTCGCCACCGAACACGATGTCCTTTTCCTGGAAATCGGAGGTGAACTGCATGGTCACGAAGGTGTCGATACCGGTCGTGCCGATGTAATAGTTGCGCCGTGCCGCCCAGGAATACTGCCCGCAACCGACCGGGCCGTGGCTGATGTGGATCATGTCCTTGATCGGACCCCACACCACCCCCTTCGAGCCGGCGTACGCGCAGCCGCGGATCGTCATCACGCCGGGAACCGACTTGATGTTCGACTTCACGCCGCAGTCGGATTTACCGGCTTCGTGCACGTTCAAATGCTTGGCGCGGCGCTTGGCGGTCTTTTCCGGATAGACCTTCAATACTTCTTCGATCAGTTCCTTGTTGCGAGCCTTGATCTCGGCAACGCTCTGCGTCTGGGCTGAGACTCATTTCCGTTTTCCTCGTTCAATTCGTTCGTCGTGTTGCAGGCAACCCCCTGTTACGCCGGGGGCGGACAGCAGCGGCCAGGAAGCTAGGCCGCCGCAATCGCAGCTTCGGCGGCGAGTTCGGCAGCAGTCTTGCCGACGATGGCCTCGTCGACCGGCTTCATGATGCCGTGCTCCATCAGCATGTCTTCGAGTTCATCCATCGTGATCGGGGTCGGGATGATGCCCTTGCCGCCGTTGTTGTGGATCTTCTCGGCCAGCGACCGGTAGTGGCCGGCCTGAACCAACTCGGGGGCATATTCCAGCACCGTCATGCGGCGAAGCTCGGCGTGCTGCACGATGTTGTCGCGCGGCACGAAGTAGATCAGATGGGTGCCGAGCTTCTTGGCCATCGCTTCCGCAAGCTCCAGTTCCTTGTCGGTCTGGCGCTCGTTGCAGACCAGCCCGCCCAGGCGCACGCCACCGGAATTGGCGTACTTCAGAATGCCCTTGGAGATGTTGTTGGCGGCATACATCGCCATCATCTCGCCGGACATCACGATGTAGATTTCCTGCGCCTTGTTCTCGCGGATCGGCATCGCAAAGCCGCCGCAGACGACGTCGCCGAGCACGTCGTAGGAGACGTAGTCGATGTCCTCATAGGCGCCGTTCTCTTCCAGGAAGTTGATCGAGGTGATGACGCCGCGGCCGGCGCAGCCAACCCCCGGCTCCGGACCGCCGGACTCGACGCAGCGGATGTTCTGGAAGCCGACCTTCATGACCTCTTCGATCTCGAGGTCCTCGACGCTGCCGGCAGCCGCCGCCAGGCTCAGGATGGTGTCCTGCGCCTTGGCGTGCAGGATCAGGCGGGTCGAATCCGCCTTCGGATCGCAGCCGACGATCAGGATCCGGTGACCCATCTGGGCCAGCGCCGCGAGCGTGTTCTGCGAGGTCGTCGACTTGCCGATGCCGCCTTTGCCGTAAAATGCGATTTGTCGTAGTGCAGCCATTTTGTTCTCCTCGGAACCTGATTACCGTTTCGCCGATACACAAGGCGCAGCTCGATCTCGATGGATCCCCGTTGCGCAGCGCGGTTGCGGACTTGGCTCTGCCGTCTCTAGAGGGTGTCCAAAACAGCAACCATCGCCTTGCGAAAGCATGGTTTGCAACGACTGTGCCAGCGCCGGACGCCAGCGAAATTTTCATTGATTCTAAATACATACCGGCGCCGAACGGATTGAGGGAGACTTGTTGCAAACCCTACATCCCTGCGCTCCACCCGACGTCGGGAGAGATGGCTGTCTCAAACGAAACAACACTGCCGGCTTCCGACGCCGAATTGCAGTCCCCGCGCGATAGAACGGACGTCCCACCAGGGGAGCCGCGGTATGACGTTTGCTTGGGAAGACCAAACCAGGTCAGCGAGGACGAATATGCCGATCGATTTGGCCCCTTTGCCTCCGGAGCAGGATGGCATCATTTTCGTGGTGGAAAGCGACGAGGTCGTTCGGTCGGCGCTGCACTTCATCCTGGATGACCAGAATGAGACCCACTCGTTTGCGAGCCTTGAGGCTGCATTTGCCAAAGCGACCAGCCGGAAGCCGAACGTCATGCTGCTCGGGATCGGTATGGCGCAAAGCAATGGCGAACGAATACTGGCCGAAATTGCGGTGCGGTTACCGAACGCCAGGATCCTGATCGTGGCTGATTCCGTCAGTGATCCGCTCGCCGTTGCGTGCCTGAAATGGGGTGCTCACGGTGTCCTCGGCAAACCCATCAGCTTCGATTCCGTCCGCCGCAAGGTCGACGGCATGCTTCAACCCCGCGCGCTTTCGCCGACCTTGCTGGGCCTGCTGCCACTGTCCGCCGCCTGGTGAACATGCGCCGGTGAACATATGGCGGTGCTGAGAACTTTGCAGAACGACAACGAACAGAGGTTGTGACCCCAATGGCCCACGCATCTGCCGATATTCCGGCGATCGATGACATTATCGACAACTTCGCTTTGCTGGACGAATGGGACGATCGGTATCGCTACGTCATCGAGCTCGGTCGCGGCATGACCCCGCTGCCCGAGCTTGACCGCACCGATACGAACAAGGTGCAGGGTTGCGCCAGTCAGGTATGGCTGGCAACGGCCGTGTTCTACGATGGCGGCCAGCCCGTGCTCACCTTCCGTGGCGACAGCGACGCCCACATCGTCCGTGGGCTCGTGGCCATCCTGCTAGCGACCGTCTCCAGCAGGCACGCCAGCGAGATCCTGGCGACCGATCCGATCGCCCTGTTCGATCGCCTGGGACTGCGCGAACATCTCACGCCGCAGCGCTCGAACGGGTTTCGTTCCATGGTCGAACGCATTCGTACTGACGCGCGGCAGGCGTTGTCGTCACCCGCTCCAGCCGACCAGCTCCAGGCGGCTAGCTGACCCCTCGTGGCGCGGCCTTCGTCATTTCCCGGCCCCGCATGATGACGACGGCGGCGCGGGTAAAGAACTCAACCGTGTAGTAGATCTCTCCGAGAAAACTCCAGCTTTCGCGAACCATCCCGGTATCGCCCTGATGGACCAGCGTCTCGCCAATATCCCGGTGATGGTAGATCCCGTCATTTATGATCTGCGTCAGCGACCGCACCGCGTCGCCGCGCTTGAATTCGTGCTTACCGGGGACGCTTGGGCCTCGACCAACCTGCCGGCGGCGGGCGTCGTGGACAACGCGGCCGATCGTGGCACGTCGTGGATCGGGAGTTGAGTGGCTCATGCGAAGAACTCCTGCGCCTTGGCGAGGGCACGCGCCAGAACATCGACCTCGTCGTGGGTGTTGTAGAGAGCGAATGACGCCCGGCAGGTGGCCGTGACGCCGAAGCGTTCCAGTAGCGGCATGGCGCAATGCGTTCCTGCCCGTACCGCGATGCCCGAGCGATCGAGCACGGTCGCGAAATCATGGGCATGAGCGCTGTTCATTTCAAACGATACGATAGCCCCCTTCCCGGCCGCCGTCCCGATAATGCGCAATGAATTTATCTCGCGCAGTTTTTCCTGCGCATAGGCAAGCAGCGAAGCTTCATGCGCCCTGATCCGGCACTTGCCGATCGAATTGATATAGTCGATCGCAGCGCCCAGCCCGATCGCCTGTACGATCGCAGGCGTGCCGGCCTCAAACCGGTGCGGCGGTTCGCCATAAGTGACGTAATCACGATGCACCTCGCGAATCATCTCGCCGCCGCCGTTGAATGGCGACATGGTGGCGAGGTGTTCGCGCTTGCCATAGAGCGCGCCAATGCCGGTGGGTCCGTAGAGTTTGTGACCGGTAATGACAAAAAAGTCGCAATCGATATCGCGGACGTCGACATCCATATGAACGGACGACTGCGCGCCGTCGACCAGCACGGGAATTCCCCGCGCATGTGCGATCCGTACCACTTCCTTGACCGGCACCACGGTGCCGAGCACGTTCGACATCTGCGTGACCGCGACCATCTTGGTCCGGTCGGTCAAGAGCTTCTCGAATTCGTCGATCAGAAAATTGCCGTCGTCGTCAACCGGCGCCCACTTGATCACCGCACCCTGGCGTTCTCGCAAGAAATGCCAGGGAATGATGTTGGCATGGTGCTCCATGATGGAGAGCACGATTTCATCGCCGGGCCCGATCCGCTCACGGCCAAATGTCTGCGCCACGAGGTTGATCGCCTCGGTCGCCCCCCGGGTGAAAACGATCTCGTCGCTACTCCCGGCATTCAGAAAGCCTGCAACTTTCTCGCGGGCGCCTTCGTAGCCTTCCGTGGCGGCATTGGCGAGATAATGCAGCCCGCGGTGGACGTTTGAATATTCGGATGTGTAGGCCTGGGTCAGGCGGTCGAGAACCGCCTTCGGCTTTTGCGCCGATGCGGCATTGTCGAAATAGACCAGCGGCTTGCCGTGGATCTGCATTCCAAGGATCGGAAAATCCTCACGGACCCGGCTGACATCGTAGCCGCCATTGCTTACCGCTGGATGCATCGCATTATCCTCGTTGCCCCAGCCATCCCACCGTGGCGTCCATCAGCGCATCGCGGATACCCTCATGCCCGATCGCCTCGACTACTTCGGCGGCGAACGCCTGGATCAACAGCGCTTCGGCCTCCTTGTCCGGAATGCCGCGCGCCATGAGGTAGAATTTGAGCTGGTCATCCAGCGTGCCCGTCGTGGCACCGTGGCCGCACTGGACATCGTCGGCAAAGATCTCCAGTTCGGGCTTGCAATCGGCCTCCGCATTATCCGACAGCAATAGCGCGCGAGACATCATCTTGGCATCGGTCTTCTGCGCCTGCGGCCGAACGCAGATCTTGCCTTGAAACACCGCTCGGGCCTTGTCATCCACCACGGCCTTGAAGACTTCCCGGCTCTGGCTGCCGGCGGCCGCATGGTCAACGGTGAGGGTGCTATCGGCATGCTGCCGGTCAGCCAACAGGCTCAGGCCCCGAAGGTTCGCCTCCGTTCCCTCTCCCGCGAGCAGAACGAACAGTTGATTGCGGACGACGGCGCCGCCAGCTGTGAACCCCAGTTCATTGAATTTGGCGCGGGCGCCAATATTGGCCAGCAGCGTTCCAACATGAATAGCGGCACTGCCCTCGCGGGTGATCTTCACGTGATCGACCTGAGCATCATCGCCGACGACGAGCTGGAGCACCGTGTTGACCTGATAGTCCAGGCGGTCACGCCCTTCGTGGGTCTCGACGAACGTCGCGCGGGCGCCACCGCCGACCACGACGAGCGAGCGCGTAACCATCGCCGCCGGCGTTGGGCCGGAATTGACGAAAACGAGGTGGATCGGCCGTTCGATGATGGTACCCGGCGACACCGTAATGACCACGCCATCGCCGGCGAGCGCCGTGTTGAGCGCCAGCGCCGGCTCGTCGGCAGGAACCGTCGTACCCAGGCCTTGTGACAGCAAGGGCTCGTCGAGAGCCAGGGCTTCGGCCATGCGGCGAATGGTGAGTCCGGGCTCGAGATTGGCGAGGTCGGACATATCCGCCGCAAACGCGCCGTCCAGAATGATCAGTCGCCTGAAACCAAGTGCCGCGAATACAGCACCCGCATCATGTGCCATCGCCCTCGCTTCGGCACTGGGCGGAGCCGCAAGCGGCTTGGCATCCAGCATCAGCCGCCGCAGGTCGGTGTAGCGCCAGGCTTCGACCCGCGAGTGCGGCAGCCCGGCGAGCGCAAAATGATTGAATGCTGCGGCGCGCACCGCCGCGACATCGCTGCCCCCCGGCAAGCCCTGCCGGGAAGTGGTGTAAACATCGACCAGACCAAGCTCGGCTTGAGTCCTGATGGGGCGGATTCCAGCGTTCATGACCGTCAAGCCGCCTCGCTCTGATACTGCGCGTATCCAGTCGCCTCCAACTCGAGCGCCAGCTCCTTGCCGCCGGTCCTCACGATGCGGCCAGCCGACAGCACGTGAACCACATCCGGCACGATGTAATCCAGCAGACGCTGGTAATGCGTGATCACGATCATCCCGCGCTCGCTCGATCGCAGTTGGTTGACCCCATTGGCCACGATCTTCAAGGCGTCGATATCGAGGCCGGAATCGGTTTCATCGAGCACGCACAACAGCGGCTCCAGCAGCGCCATTTGCAGCGTCTCGTTGCGCTTCTTCTCGCCGCCGGAAAAGCCGACATTGAGGGGTCGGCGCAGCATTTCGGCGTCGATACCGAGCTTCCGGGCAATCTCGCGGACGCGCTTGAGCAGCTCCGGCGATGTCAGCTCCTCTTCACCGCGCTTGCGGCGCTGCGCGTTCAACGCGGTGCGCAGAAACGTGACTGTGGCAACGCCCGGAATTTCCAACGGATACTGGAAAGCCAGGAACACACCCTTGGCGGCGCGCTCGTCCGGGCTCATGGCGAGCAGGTCTTCTCCCCGGAACCGAACTTCGCCACCGGTGATCTCATAGCCGGGCTTGCCCGCCAGCACATAGGACAGCGTCGACTTGCCCGCACCGTTCGGACCCATGATGGCGTGAATCTCGCCGGCATTGACCGTGAGGTCGAGGCCATTGAGAATCTTTCGCCCGCCGATTTCGGCCTGCAGGTTGCGAATTTCGATCAGTGGCGTCATCGCAAATTGCCTCCCTTGCCTGTTTGAACCGGCACCATCATCCGACTGACCCTTCCAGCGAGATCGAGATCAGCTTCTGCGCCTCGACCGCGAACTCCATCGGCAGTTGCTGCAGCACGTCCTTGACAAATCCATTGACCACGAGGCCGACGGCCTCTTCCTGGCTCAGCCCGCGCTGGATACAGTAGAACAGCACGTCCTCGGAGATCTTCGACGTCGTCGCTTCGTGCTCGAACGTGGCGGACGAATTCTTCGCCTCGACATAGGGAACGGTGTGCGCGCCGCATTTGTCACCGATCAGGAGCAAGTCGCAGGCCGTGAAGTTGCGTGCGCCGGTGGCTTTGCGATGCGCGGTGACGAGCCCGCGATAGGTGTTCTGCGACACGCCGGCCGCGATACCCTTGGAGATGATCCGGCTCGTCGTGTTCTTGCCGAGATGGATCATCTTGGTGCCAGAAGTCGACTTGCTGGTGACCGTTCGAGATCGCGATCGAGTAGAACTCGCCGCGCGAATTGTCGCCGCGCAGGATGCAGCTCGGATATTTCCAGGTGATCGCCGACCCGGTCTCGACCTGGGTCCAGGAGATCTTCGAATTGTTGCCGCGGCAGTCGCCACGCTTGGTGACGAAATTGTAGATGCCGCCGACGCCCTCGGAATTGCCGGGATACCAGTTCTGCACTGTCGAATATTTGATCTCGGCATCGTCGTGTGCGACCAGTTCGACCACGGCGGCATGCAACTGGTTCTCGTCCCGTTGCGGCGCGGTGCAGCCTTCGAGATAGCTGACATAGGCGCCCTTGTCGGCGATGATCAGCGTCCGTTCGAACTGGCCGGTGTTGCGCTCGTTGATGCGAAAGTAGGTCGACAGCTCCATCGGGCAACGCACGCCCGGCGGCACGTAGACGAACGATCCGTCGGAGAATACTGCCGAGTTCAGCGTCGCGAAATAGTTGTCCGTGGTGGGCACCACCGAGCCAAGGTACTTCTTCACCAGTTCGGGATGCTCGCGGATCGCCTCCGAGATCGGCATGAAGATCACGCCGGCCGCCTTCAGCTCTTCCTTGAAGGTCGTTGCAACAGAGACCGAGTCGAACACGGCGTCGACCGCAATCTTGCGGCTGGCCGACGGCTCACCGCCCGGCGGTGGTTCGACCCCCTCAAGAATGGCGACTTCGCGCAAGGGGATGCCGAGCTTCTCGTAGGTCTTGAGGATTTCCGGATCGATCTCGTCCAGCGAGCCGATCTGCTTCTTCGGCTTCGGCGCCGCGTAGTAATAGAGGTCCTGGTAGTCGATCCTGGGATAGTTGACGCGGGCCCAGGTCGGCTCGGCCATGGTCAGCCAGCGGCGATAGGCCTCCAGCCGCCATTCCAGCATCCAGACCGGCTCGTTCTTCTTCGCGGAAATGAAGCGGACGGTGTCCTCCGACAGTCCCTTGGCGGCCTTGTCGGACTCGACATCGGTAACGAAGCCATACTTGTATTGCTCGACGTCGACGCTCCGGACCCGTTCGACCGTCTCCTGCACGGCTGCCATTTATCACTCCCCTCGCGGATCGGTCGCCAGGCCGTGCCAGGCGCGCCAGCGCATTTTCGAGTTCGAACTCGCCGGATGGACGTGCCCGCGTTGCCGCGCGCGCAATGACCTGGCGCACGCGCAGTTCTTCGCCTGCAAAAAGCGTATTCAGAAGCCTGCTTAACCAGGCAACTGGCCCGCCTGCCCGCCTGATGCATCCACCGTGATTTGTCATCCCGCGATCCTCTAGGCGGGAACGCAGGTGTTTTCGACCGGACACACGACCGCGCATTGCGGTGTATCGAAGTGCCCGATGCATTCCGTGCACTTCTTCGGATCGATGATGTACATGTCGTTCTTGAGCCGGATTGCAGCGTTGGGGCACTCGAACTCGCAGGCGCCACAAACCGTGCATTGTGAGGCAATGATTTTGTAGGCCATCTCATGACTCCGAAGCACGTATCGATGCCGAACCACACCTCCCTTTCAAGCGGCGTGCCAGAAGTCAGACCTTTGATTTGTAATCGCTATTTGAACCGACGGTGGATCGGCTTCCTGTCGTGCCCACGACAGGCTGTCGCAACTGCGACAGTCCGGACCGAGGTGCTTTGGGGCTAGCTAACGCCTGCTCCGCACGCGGGATCACCAGGGACAGGCCGATCCGCATCGGGAAAGCATATCAATCCAGGATCGGAGGCCCCCTCTCCACTCACGGAGACGGACACCGTCCTGACGTGCTTGCCTAGAGGTGCTTGACCTCGATGCCGTGCTTCTTCAGCGCGTAGCCTATTTGCCTCGGCGTCAAGCCGAGGATCCGCGCGGCCTTGGCCTGGACCCAGCCGGACTTTTCCATCGCTGCAATGAAACGATCGCGTTCCGACAGCTGCGTCCAATTCGGGTCACTCGGCCCCACCGGCTTCGCTACGGCGTCCGGGACAGGTTGAGCCGGCGACGCATTGGTGCTGGTCGCAACGCGCGCCGATGCAGCCGGCAACACCGGAAGCGGAATCGCCGGCCGCAGCCGCGGCGGCGCCACCTCCGAATGGCCTTTCCACAGCATCGCAGACAGGCACTCATTCCGGCGGCAGGCAAAATCGTCCATCATGATCGACGGACCGTGTGCCAATGTGGCGGTCCGCTGAACGCAATTCTCAAGCTCGCGCACGTTGCCCGGGAAGCCGCAGCCCATCAGCACTTCCACAGCCGTCGCGTCGAAGGTCAGGGCCCGGCCGTTCTCGCCGTTGAACCGCCTGAGGAACTCGCCGGCAAGCTGCGGGATATCGCTACGCCGCTCGCGCAGCGGCGGCATCAGAATAGGCACCACACTGATACGATAATAGAGGTCGGCGCGAAACTCCTTGCGAGCCACCGCTTCCTCGAGGTTCCTGTTGGTCGCGGTGACGACACGCACGTCAACCTTGAGGGTATGGTTGCCGCCGACCCGCTCGAATTCCTGTTCCTGAAGCACACGCAACAGCTTGGCCTGGAAAGCGGGAGAAATCTCACCGATCTCATCAAGGAACAGCGTACCCTTGTCGGCGAGTTCGAAGCGTCCCTTGCGCGCACTGAGCGCACCGGTAAACGCTCCCTTTTCATGTCCAAACAGCTCGGACTCGAGCACCAACTCCGGTAAGGCGGCACAGTTGATCTTGATGAAGGGCCCCTTGGCGCGCGGCGACAGCTCGTGGATCGCCTTGGCAATCAGCTCCTTGCCGGTACCAAACTCGCCACGCACCAGCACCGTGGAATTGGACTTGGCGACAATCGTAATCTGCTCGAGCAGCGAACGGAGAGCCGGACTGTCTCCGACGATACCCTTGATGTGGACTTTCTTTCGCTCCCGTACCGGCTTGAGCTCCGAGAGCTCCTTCTGCAGGCGGTAGCTCTCGGCCATCAAGCGGTCGCGGTCCCGCGAGACGACGCGATGAAGCTGCACCGTCTGGCCAATCAGATTGGCAATCATCGTGAGGAAGCGAACGTCGGTGTCGAGCCGAAACACCGATCGGCCATCCCAGACGCGGTCGATGGTCAACGTCCCGACAACCTTTGGGCCGATCCGGATCGGCACGCCGATAAACGATACCCGAACATCTCCCTCTGCCCCGAGCGCGGTGGCATCCGTCATGAACAGCGGGTGGGTAGCGACGTCTTCCGCCACCAATGGAACGGCCGTTGCGATAATTTGCCTGATCGCCGTTTCCGGCAGACGGGCACGATAGCGCTCGTCGGTCCCCTCGTTCCAGCCAACGCCGACCGTGACATCTGGAACATCGTCGTCGGCCAGCAGCGAAATCACGCCGTGGCGCATCTGCAGGAACGACGACAAAACGTTGAGGACGTTCGAAAGAGTAGTCTCAAGCCGGTTGGGCGCATTGAGAATCTTGGAAATCTCGTAGATTCCGGTGAGCGCAATCTCGCTCAGCGGAATCAGCGGCGGCTTGGTCTGCAGTTCGTAGCTCTCGGCAACAGACGCATCGGCGTGGGCCATGGGGATTTCTCCATCGTCCTGAGCCTTCCTCGCCGACTTTTCTGAAGAATTATTGATATTCTGTCCCATCTACGTTCAAATGTCGTGCCCAAGTTCACTGCACTTTTGCAGGACTTGGGTTGATATTTACGCTGTTGCGACCCGCCACAGGTGCATCGACAAGCTGCGTACTTGCAGGCAATTGCACCGTCCGGGCCGCATCTTTTTCCTCCGCATTGATCCAGATCAAATCTTCTCGACTAAATTAGTGCCAGTCCGCCACTCCTGCCAGCCCCGAGGCGCCGCATTCCCTTCCGTCAAAATCAGCTCAGACATGTTGCCCGCCATTGATCTGGATTTCCTCACCGGTCACGTAGCTCGCCGCATCCGAGCACAGAAAGAAAACCACCTTGGCGACCTCGTCGGGCGATCCGATCCGGCCCATGGGAATGAAGGGAGCAAGGCGCGCCTCGGTTTCCGGCGACAGAATGTCGGTCCTGATCTCGCCCGGCGCGATCGCGTTAACCCTGATGCCGTGGGGCGCAAAATCGTGCGCCATCTCGCGGGTTAGACAGGCAAGGGCCGCTTTCGACGTCGCATATGCCGTCCCGGCGAACGGGTGCACGCGCGAGCCGACGATCGAAGTTACATTCACGACCGTACCGGAGCCGTCCTTCAATTCATCGAAAAGGCCGCGGGCGAGCAGGATCGGTGCCAGGAAATTGACGTGAAAGACATTCATCCACGTCTCGACCGGGGTTGTCAGTGACGTGAGACGGCCACCCTCGACGTCCTTCGGAGAGAAGCCGGCGTTGTTGACCAACGCATGCAGCGGATTTCCGCCCAGGCGCGCCTTGATCTCGGCAACAGCACCCGGCATGGCTCGGTGATCGCCAAGATCGACTTCAACATGATCGATCGATCCCGCATCCCAAGGGCACCTGTCGCCATCGAAAGGCTGACGCGAGCAGGTGATGATCCGCCAGCCTGCTTCTGAAAACAGCTTCACCGTCGCATGCCCGATGCCGCGCGAGGCGCCAGTCAATACCATGGTCTTTTGCTCAGCCGATGGCCGGGGAGCAATTTCCGAAGGCAGGCCGGGGAAAGGACAAAGCACAGTATTCTCCAGCGCCGGTCCTCTTCGGATCGTCGTTCAGGTCCAGCGTTCCGCGCATCAATGCCCATGGCCAAGCTGCTCCATTCGTATCGCGCAGCACTGCCTGGCTTTGACACCCAATAGGGTTTGCACGAACCGGGCCAACGGGTGTGGATCGGATTTTTGGAGGGTCCCGAGGCAGGATCGCACAAAGTGTCCGCTGTTCTTATGTACAGATACGGCCGAATGTCGATTTTCCAACATAACCGTCACGTTCGATACAAACTGCGATGTCACATCGCTACAGGCACCACCATCGACCAGGCGCGGTTCGAAACCGCCTTGCGGGCCAGACAAAGCGACCACGGCACCACCACCAGGATGGTGGCGATAACCGCCCGGATTGGTCCAGTTCCTGCACGAACGGCTCCAACGGATGTTTCCCGTTCAGCGGACATAGCCGGCCGACCGCGACATCGAACGGGCCGGAATGACAAAGCGGAGGTGCGGCCATGCCGCTTTACAGTTTCCATTGCGCGAAGTGCGACAGGGAATTCGAACTGCTGGTCGGCTCGTCCGACAGACCTTCCTGTCCGACCTGCAACAGCCGGAGCCTGAAGCGCCTGGTGTCACACACCGCACCCGAAGGCAAGAGCCGCAAGCTCGTGAAATCCGCGCGCGCGCAGGCGGCACGTGAGGGACATCTCAGCAATTTCAGCCGTTCCGAACGCCGCGGCTGACTTGCGCTCCTTTCGATCTCCCGATCGGTACGCGTTGCGTAACGACCCTATGCTTCCTCACGCACCGATGGCGAGCGAAACCAACGCTTCCCCAGCCCTTCAAACAGCGGCAGCAGGCCGCGAGGCGTCACGAGAATGACACCGATCACGACAATGCCGTAGATGAAGTAATGGAGGCCCGGCAGCGTGCTGCCCAGTTTGCCGCGCAACACTTCGCCAAGCGGCACCAGCAGCAGCGCACCGATCGCCGGACCGTAGGCCCGGCCGAGCCCGCCGACGGTGGCGAACAGCACAATCTCGATCGTGATCACCGGTGAGATCAGAAGATAGGGATCCGCGAACGTCAGGTAGCGGACGTAAGCCGTGCCGATGACCGAAGCGAGCACCGCCGATATCACCATGGCGGTGATCTTGTAACGCAGGATATCAACCCCGATCGCCTGGGCCGCCTTTTCGTTGTCACGGATGGTTCGCAGATAATAGCCCAGCGGTGCATTGAGAATGGCGACATTGACGAGCACGCAGATCGCCGCCAGCGTCAGCATCACCCAGAACGCGCCGCCTCCGCCGCCAAACTGAAAGGCAAGGAAGTTGCCGGTGTCCTTGGGCAGCAACATTCCGGACGCGCCGCCGAGAAAGTCCCAGCCCTCGACGATGATGCTTCCCATTTCCGCGAATGCCAGCGTGATCAACACGAACGACAGATGCCCGAGTTGAAAGCGGAAATCGATCCAGGCGATGGCAGCGCCCAGCGCCCCGGAGATCACGGCTGAAATGACCAGGCCCAACCACATATTGATGCCAAGCTTGAGCAGCAGCGCGCTCGAGAGCATCGCGCCGATGCCTATGAACAGGCTGTGTGCCAGCGAGATCTGGCCTGCCATCCCGCCGACGATATTCCACGAAGAGGCCAGCGCGACGTAGACCAGCGACAACGTGAGAATGTGCAGATAGTAGCTCGACAGCATCAAGGGCAGCGTCGCGGCAATGGCCAGCACGCCCCACCAGATGGGCGACGACAGCGTCTTGTAGAATTCCTCTTTCATCGCGAAGAGCTCCAGGTCAGCCCTTGCGGCCGGAACAGCATGATCAGGACGAAGATGATGTAGGGCATCAGATGCCCGAGCGAGCCCTCGAGATAGATGGTGCCGAACGCCTCGGAGATCCCGATGACCAATCCTCCCAGCATGATGGCGACGAAATTGGTCATGCCTCCGAGCACGACCACGAGCAAGGTGATGACGGTGTAGCGCAAACCCTGGGTCGGCTGGATCGGCGTGCCCGGCAGCAACAGCGCCGCAGCCAGCGCCAAAATCCCGATGCCGAGCGCGAATGTCAGCACCTGGATGCGACCGACGTCGATCCCCATCAGCGCCGCGGCATGGGCATTCTGATGCACCGCACGGATCGACCGGCCGAAGTCCGTCGATCGCAGCATGATGTAGAGGCCGCCGGCCAGGATGAACGAGATCGCGAACGCAATTACATGCGGCACGCGCAGAACAACGTCACCAAGAATGAACAGCTTCGATTCCACGACCGACGGGGTGCGCGCCGGCTGTCCGCCGAACACCATCAGGATGCCGTTCTGCAGGACCAGGCTCAGCCCCAGTGTCAGTTGCACTATCATCAGGAACTGGTGCCCGACCATCGGCCTGATCAGATACAGGTAAACCAGCGCCCCGATCCCCGTCATGACAGGAACCGTGATGATCGCGGACACATAGGGATCAAATGTCAGCGCTGAATACAACGCCAGGCACATGAACATGCCGAGCGAGATGAAGTCGCCATGCGAGAAGTTGACGACGCCGCTGACGCCGTAAACCAGGCCCATTCCCAATGCCAGCAGCCCATAGGTGCTGCCTATCAGAAGACCCTGCGCCAAAGCCTGATAGAGTTCGCTCACGCCGTCCTCCGATTACAAGCCAAGATAGGCGCTCTTGGTGCGCGGGTCGTTCCTGACCGCATCGGCACTGCCCTCCACCGCCACCTGCCCGCGCTCCAGCACGTAACAGCGCTGGGCGTGACGCAACGTCAAATTCAGATTCTGTTCGACGAGCAGGATCGCCAACCCTTCTGCATGCAGCCGGTCGATAATCTCGAAGATGTACTTCACGAACAGCGGCGAGAGGCCGAGCGACGGCTCGTCGAGCATCAGCACACGCGCCTCCCCCATCAGCCCGCGGCCGATCGCAAGCATCTGCTGCTCGCCTCCCGACAGCGAACCCGCACTTTGCGAAAGCCGTTCGCCGAGCCGGGGAAACAATGCCAGCACCTTATCCATCTGCTGCCGGCGGTGCGGCCGGGCCCGGCTGTTGATTCCGCCGAGCAACAGATTTTCCCGGATGCTCATCTCGGGAAACACCAGGCGCCCCTCCGGCACCTGGACGATGCCACGCTCGACGCGCTGCTGCGGCGACATCAGCGTGACGTCATCTCCCTGAAACAGGATACGGCCCGACATCGGCTTGACGGTGCCGGACAGGCTGTTGATCAGCGTGGTCTTGCCGGCGTTATTGGCGCCGAGCAGGCCGACGATCTCGCCGGCCGCGAGCTTGAGATTGATGTCTCGCAGCACCGGCACGCCGCCATAGCCGGCGGTGAGGCTCTCGATCTCAAGCATCGAGATGATCTCCGAAGTAGGCATCGATCACGCGCTGATCCTTCAGAATCTGTTCAGGCGCCTCCTCGGCTATCTTCTCGCCGAAATTGATCACGACGATCCGCGTCGCCAGCCGCATGATCACGGGCATGACATGCTCGACCATCACGATGGTGACACCCTGCCGGTTCAGTTCCTGGATCACCGCGATGGGCTTTGCCGTCTCCGACATGGTCAGGCCGGCCATCACCTCATCGAGCAGGATGCAACGCGGATCGGTGGCGATGCACTTGGCGAGTTCGAGCAGCTTCTTGTCCTGCAGCGACAGCGTCAGCGGCATCTTGAGTTCCTTGCCGCCAAGGCCGACACGGACCAGCGCCTCCGCGGCATAGTCGATCGCCTCCCGCATGGGCCGGCGCGTCAGCGCAGCCGTCGTCACCACGTCGAGCGCCGTCATATCAGCGAACGACTGCACGATCTGAAAGCTGCGCATCAGTCCGCGCCGGACCAGACGATCCGGCGAAATGCCGATGATGCTTTCGCCGTCGTAGGAGACGTCGCCCTGACTCGGTGCAGTGAAGCCCGAGATCACGCCGAACAGCGTCGTCTTGCCGGCGCCGTTCGGGCCGATAATGCCGACGATTTCGCCTTTCTCAACGGAGAAGCTGATCGCGTTCAGCGCGACCAGCCCTCCGAAGCGTTTTGTGACGTCGGCGACTTCGAGAAAGGCCACTGGAACCTCTTAAGCGCGGGGCCGCGGCGGCACTTGGGCAAATTCCTTCGGGAAGACGACCTGCTGATCCTGATCAGGCATCCACTGGATGAACATCGCCGATCCGTCCTTTGGCGACCGATCCTCCGCGAACTGCAGGCCTTTCGGCTTGGCGACATAGAGGTTGGGATCGCCAAACGGGATATTGACGGTCTTGAATGCCTCAAGCAGCGCGGGCTTCTCCAGGGAGGCGGCATTTTCAAGCACCTGCTGCAGCACGCGGGCGGCCTGTGCATATTGAATGGCGCCCTGCCCGATCCGGTCGAGCTTGGCGATATCGCGCAGTTCCGCGATGATCTTCTGCATCGAATCGATCTTGGCGCCGGCGCTGAAGCCGGTCATGCCGAACAGATTTTTGGCCAGCACCGCCTTGCCGATTTCCGGGCCGAGATCCTTCCACAGGGACAGATCGGTGTAGCCGCCGGTACCGCCGCAGAACAGGCTGCCGTGGTAATTCAGGTTGTAGCGGGCCTGGTGCAGCAAAATGCCGTCGCGCGGCGTGACCAATCCTGCGACAACATCGGGCTTGAGCGAACGAATCCGGACCATGGCGGCAGTCTGGTCCTGTGCGCGAATGTCGAGCGCAGCCTCGCCGATGATCTCGATACCGCTGGCTTTCAGCTTCTCGGTCAGGAACTTGTTGACCTGCTGGCCAGCTTCGTAGTTCGAGTATCCCATCACCGCGGTCTTGATCGCAAACTTGCTGTCGTCCCGCAGCGAGACGATGAAATCGTTGATCGTCTGCGCGTAGCCGCGATCGTAGGGATAGCCCAGCGTGAACATGTAGTTCGACTGCGATCCTCCAGCCCAAACCGAGAGGGTCGGCATCTTCAGCTCATCCAGCACGGGTGTCAGCGCCAGCATTTGCGCGCTGAGAATGGTCCCGGTCAGCAACTGGACCTTCTCTTCGGTGATGAGCCGCCGCGCCTCCGCCGCCGTGCGCGCGGGCTGGCTGGTATCGTCGGCCAGCACCAGCTCGATCTTGGCGCCGCCCTTGCTCTTGATGCCGCCTTCGGCGTTGATCTTCTTGATCACATATTCGAACGCCGGTTGCCCTTCCTGGGCGTAGGCGGCCAGGCCGCCACTCATCGAATTGACCACGCCAATACGGATGGCTGGTTCGGCGGCGCCGGCGCGGCGGACGAATGGCGCTGCGACCTGTCCCAGCAGCAGTCCAGACGCGCCTATTCCGAATGTTCTCCGGTTGATGGCCATGTGGTCGTCTCTCCCTGTTTGCCGCTTTGCGGCGCCTTCATTCTTCACAAAAAACCTAAGCCGGGTTTTCCCTGCGCCGTCAAACCGTCGTGTCGCATACCGCCGTTGCAACACCGACGGACGATGGGCTTCAGGCCCTGCCATAAAGCGTGACGACGCAAGCACCACCGAGTCCCAGATTGTGCTGGAGGGCATGCGTTACGTCCGCCACCTGACGGGCACCGGCCGTCCCGCGCAACTGCCAGACCAGTTCGGTACATTGCGCAAGACCGGTTGCGCCGAGCGGATGCCCCTTCGACAGCAACCCGCCCGACGGGTTGGTTACAACCTTGCCACCATAGGTATTGCCGCCATCCATGATGAACTGTTCGGCCGTTCCTTCCGGTGTGAGGCCGAGCGCCTCATAGCTCAGCAATTCGTTGGCCGTGAAGCAGTCGTGCAGTTCTACCACCTGAACGTCTTGAGGACCGACGCCCGCCAATTCATAGACCGCCGAGGCAGCATCCTTCGCCATGTCGTAACCGACGAGCTTGATCATCGAGCGCTCCTCGAACGTGCTGCCGGTGTCTGACGTCATCGCCTGCGCCTTGATCGCAATTGAACCATCGAGGCCATGGCGGGCAGCGAATGCCGGCGAACAGACGATCGCGGCAGCGGCGCCGCATGTCGGCGGGCAGCATTGATAACGGGTCATCAGCCCATACTGCCGGGGCGAGGCGAGAATCTCTTCGACCGAAAGCAGATTGCGGAAGAGCGCGAATGGATTGTTGGCGGCGTGCACGCGCGCCTTGGCGGCGATCTTGGCAAAGGCCTCGGGGCCGGTACCGTATTTTTCTGCGTACTCCGCGCCGGCACCGCCGAAGAACTGGGCCGCGCGCGGCGCCTTGGGGTCGGGCGTCTGCAACTCCCCCATCAGGCCGGCGTGCCGGGCCATCGGCCCTACACGATCGGGAAAATTCGATCCGAGTGCGCCGGGACGCATTTCCTCGAAACCGACCGCCAGCGCGCATTCGACCTGGCCGCCAATCACCGCCTGGCGCGCCAGAAACAGCGCCGACGAACCTGTCGAGCAGTTATTGTTGACGTTAAAGATCGGGATGCCGGTCAGGCCGGCACGGTAGAGCACGGCCTGGCCGCAGGTCGAATCGCCGTAGACGTACCCCGCATAGGCCTGCTGGATTGCTGCGTAGGACAAGCCGGCATCGGCGAGCGCGGCAGCTACCGCCTTGGCGCCCATCTCCACATAGCTTTCGCTGGCGCCAGGCTTGGCGAACGGAACCATGCCAACGCCTACGACCCTTACATCCATGCTCATCGTCACTTCCCCCTTCCCTTGCCGATGTTCTCGTCTATGGCTCGTTTGCGCTGATGAGCGGCCCTTCGGGCACCCAGGTGGTGCCGTCAAAACGCGCAATCTGCATTTGCCTGAAAGGCGTGTACCTGGTGGGCGTCGTCGTGATGGTGATGCCGGGCAACAGCAGCGGCGCGGCGAGATCGGTCAGGTTGGTCGCCTGCTTGAGCAGGTTTTCCCGTGTCAGTTCGTCGCCGCAGAGTTCGAGGATCCTCACCGTCACGAACGCCGCCATATATCCGGCGATGTTGCTGCTGTCGGCCATGTTTCCCGAGGGATACCATTGCTTGAGAAAGGCCTTGTAGTCCTGGACGTCCTTCTCGTTTTCCCACCTGGGATCATCCGGCCGCTTGACGGCGAGCGCCGTGATCAGTCCCTTGGAGTTGTCCAGGCCGGCGGGCTCAAGCACCGTCTTGAGCGAAGTCGATACGGCGGACAGGTAAGTCAGCGGCTTCCAGCCCAGTTCGGCGATCTTGCGGATGGTCTGCGCGCCGAATTTCGGCGTGGTCATGACAAAAAGCGTATCCACACCAGCGGATTTCAGCGTGACGATCTGGGAGTCGATCGTCGAATCGGTGGTCTCGTACGTCAATTCCTTGACGATCAGCGTGGCCGCCTTGTCGCCGAGGCCGTCCTTCAGGCCACGAACATAGTCGCGGCCCGCATCGTCGTTCTGGGAGAACACACCGAGCTTCGCATCCGGCTTGTTGCTCAGCAGATACTGCGCAAAGATCTGCCCTTCCAGCCGGTAGGGCGAATAAAGAAACGTGGAATACGGATAGGCCTTCGGATCGTCCCATTTGGCGGCGCCCGACGTAATCAGGATCTGGGGGACTTTCTTCACGTTGAGGTACTTCTGCGCAGCCGAGCTGGTCAGCGTGCCGAGTTGGCCGACGATGGCCAGCACCTCATCCTGCTCCACCAGCCGCCGTGTCTGTTCCACCGCCTTGGGCGGACTGTAGGAGTCATCCAGGCTGATGAGATTGATCTTGCGACCGTTCACCCCGCCCCGGGCATTGATCATCTCAAAGTAGGCGCTCTCCAGCCGCCCCACGGTGCCGTACGCGGACGCCGGCCCGCTGTAAGGCATCGTCTGACCGATCTTGATTTCCGTGTCGGTGACACCAGGGCCGTATTTTTTCTCCGCGGCATCGGCCGAGAGTGACGTCGCAAGAACGGCCGCGGCGATCATGGCAAGAAGCGAAGATTTCTTCTGCATTTCCCTCTCCCTTGTCGGCTCTTGGTGGCCCCCTCGCCGATTGTCTTTGACAACCGGCGATCACTCGTCTTGACGGCAACTCGATGCAATCGCCCCGGAGACGCTGACCTGACTACCGGTACTCAGATCGCATCCCAATTGAAAATATCCGCCGAGCGGTCGAGCTTGTAGAACGACGGCTTCAGTGCGGGCATGCCGTGCTCGGCAATGGTCTGCGGGCTCCAGCCTTCGCCACGATGGATCGAACGGATCGGTCGCGACTGTCCCATCAGGAAGATCTCGTTCATCCGCACCGCAAAGATTTGCCCGGTGACGTCCTTGGCGGCGTCTGAGAGCAGGAAGGCACAAATCGGCGCAATCTTTTCCGGCCCCATCTGCTGGATCTTGGCGACGCGCGCCTTCTCTTCCTCGGTTTCGGTCGGAATGGTGCCGATCAGCCGGCTCCAGGCGAACGGCGAGACGCAGTTCGAGCGCACGTTGAAGCGGCCCATGTCGAGTGCGATCGACTTCGACAGGCCGACGATGCCGAGCTTGGCGGCGGCATAGTTGGCCTGGCCGAAGTTGCCGATCAGGCCCGAGGTCGAGGTGAAGTGAACGAACGAGCCGCTCTCCTGTTCGCGAAACAGCCGCGCTGCGGCGTGTGCGACATAGAACGAGCCCATCAGATGAACCTTGATGACGGTCTCAAAGGCATCGATGCTCATGCGATGGAAGATCGCATCGCGCAGGATGCCGGCATTGTTGACGACGCCATCGAGCTTGCCGAAGGTGTCGGTCGCCATCTTGACAATCTTGCTGGCCGGAATCGCTTCGGCGACGGTCTCAAAGTTGGCGACCGCGGTGCCGCCACGCTTCTTGATCTCCTCGACCACCTCCTCGGCGGGCGCGGCGCTCGAACCGGCGCCGTCGGCCGCGCCGCCGGGATCGTTGACCACGACCTTGGCGCCTTCGGCCGCGCAGAGCAGCGCGATCTCGCGCCCGATGCCACGGCCCGCGCCGGTGACGATGATGACCTTGTCCTGCAGTGATTTTGCCATGGTGTTTTCCATCCTGTTCTGGGTGGCCGAGGCAGAACTCAACTCGTCATGCGCGGGCTTGACCCGCGCATCCATCCCTCTTCAGTAGAGGATGGATTGCCGGGTCAAGCCCGGCAATGACGCTTTGATGGCCGCGCCCGCGCCGTTCATTTTCTACTTCTCGTTCGTAAAGATGATCGTGCCTGATGCTGCGAACATGCCGCCGACGCCGTGGCAGACCGAGATTTTGGCGTCCTTGACCTGGGCCGGCGCGATGCCGCGCATCTGCCGCACGCTCTCCTGCAGCGCGTACATGCCGTACATGCCGGAATGCATGTAGCTGAGCCCGCCGCCATTGGTGTTGAGCGGCAGCTTGCCGCCCGGGCGGGTGTTGCCGTCGGCGATGAACTTGCCGGTCTCCTCATGCGGCATGAAGCCGAGATCGCCCAACCCAAAAAGCGGCAGATGCGCAAAGGCGTCGTAGATCATCAGGTGATCGACGTCCTTGTGGCTGATGCCGGCCTCCCTGAACGCGGTGGGGCCGGCGACCTTGAAGGCGCGCGAGGAGTTGAACGTCTCCATCTGGCTGACCATCGGCGTTTCCACGCTCTCGCCGGTGCCGAGGACGTAGACCGGCTTGTTCGGAAAGTCCTTGGCGCGGTCCGCCGAGGTCAGGATCAGCGCACCGCCGCCGTCGGTGACGAGGCAGCATTGCAGGATGCGGAATGGATAGGCGATCATCCGCGAATTGAGCACGTCCTCGACCGTGATCGGCGCCTTCATGGTGGCGCGTGGATTCTTCGCCGCCCATTCGCGCTGCACCACGGCGACCATGGCGATCTGCTCATGGGTGATGCCGTAGGTCTTCATGAAGCGCAGCACCGGAATCGGGAACATGCTGGGCGGGCCGTAGACACCGAACGGCGATTCGAACTGGCCGTTGAGGCTGTCCGGCGGCGTCGAGCGCGGCAGCTTGCCGATCATCGACTTGCCGCTCTCGGCATGGGTGATCAGCACGGTCTTGCAGAGACCGGCCTCGATCGCAGCCGCCGCATGGCGGACATGCAGCATGAACGAGCAGCCGCCGACCGAGGTGCCGTCGACCCAGGTCGGCGTGATGCCGAGGTAATGGGCGATCTGCTGCGGGGTTTCCACGGCGGTGGCGATGCCGTCGATGTCGGACAGTTTCAGCCCGGCGTCGGCGATGGCGTTGAGCGCCGCATCCGCATGGAGCTGGATCTGCGACATGTTGGGGATGACGCCGAGCTCGGTGGTCTCGGCTGCGCCGACGACGGCGACTGCATTCTTGCGCATGGTGCGTCAGCCCTTCGCCGGACGGAACTGGGGAAGGGTGATCTTGTCGTCGAGCTTCTCGAACGCGACTTCGAGCTTCATGTCGAGCTCCAGCGCCTCCGGCGTCTGCGGACAGTCGATGATGTTGCTCATCATGCGCGGGCCTTCGTCGAGTTCGACCACGGCGATCGCGTAAGGCGGCGTGAAGCCGGGCGCCGCCGGGCGGTGGTTGATGACGTAGCTGTACAACTTGGCCTTGCCGCTGGCCTTGAACACCGAGACCTTGCGCGAGGCGCAGGACGGGCAGAACGGACGCGGCGGAAAATAGACGTTGGCACAGGCATCGCAGCGCTGCAGGCGCAACTCGCCGGCCGCAGTGCCGTCCCAGAAATGCTGGGTTTCCGGGGTCGGTTTCGGTCTGGCGCGAGTTGGGGTCGACATTGAAGCGGCTTCTCCCGGACGACCGCCTTGAGGCTATTGGCGGCTTGATCGACCGCGGATTTGCCATGGGTGCTTGTAAATGTCAAATATGCGAAATACGATTTCGCAAATGAAAAATAGTGCCGAGAGGACGACTGAACCATGATACCGCAAACGATCTACGGTGGCGGCGAACACCAGGCATTCCGCGACACCGTGCGGCGCTTCATCGACCGGGAGATCGCTCCGCATCATGCGCAGTGGGAAAAGGACGGCGTCGTTAGCCGTGAACTCTGGACCAAGGCCGGCGTGGCCGGCCTGCTCTGTCCGGCGATCCCTGAGGAATATGGTGGCGGTGGCGGTGACTTCACGCTCAGCGCGATCGTCACCGAGGAGCTTTCGCGCGGCGTCTTCAACGGCCCCGGCTTCCGCGTGCACTCCGACATCGCCGCCTTCTATATCTTGCACCACGGCAACGATGCCCAGCGGCGGCAGTGGCTGCCGCGAATGGCGACGGGAGAAGTCATTGTCGCCCTGGCGATGACGGAGCCCGGCGCAGGCAGCGATCTGCAGTCGATCCGCACCACGGCGATCCGTGACGGCGATGATTTCATCGTCAATGGATCGAAGACCTTCATCACCAACGGGCAGCTCGCCGACCTCGTCATCCTCGCCTGCAAGACCGATCCGCAGGGTGGCTCAAAGGGCATCAGCCTTCTTCTTGTGGAAACCGATCGCCCGGGCTTCTCGCGCGGCCGCAACCTCGAAAAGCTCGGCATGAAGGCGCAGGACACGTCCGAGCTTTTCTTCGCCGACGTACGCGTGCCGGCCGAAAACCTGCTGGGTGAAGAAGGCCGGGGCTTTCGATGCCTCATGAACGAACTTCCGCAAGAGCGACTGCTGGTCGCCATCACCGCAGTCGCCGGTGCCGAAGCGGCGCTGGAATGGACGATCGACTATACGCGGCAGCGCAACGCATTCGGCCAGCCGCTGGCGGAATTTCAGCACAACCGGTTCAAGCTGGCGGAGATGAAGACCGAGATCCAGATCGGCCGCGTCTTCCTCGACCGCTGCATCGAGCTTCATCTTGACGGCAAGCTCGATGTCGAAGCCGCCGCCATGTGCAAATACTGGCTGACCGAGCTGGAATGCCGGGTCGTCGACCAATGCGTCCAGATGCACGGCGGCTATGGCTACATGCTTGAATACCCGATCACCCGGGCCTATGCCGATGCCCGCGTGCGCCGGATCTATGGCGGCTCCAATGAGATCATGCGTGAACTTATTGCACGGTCGCTGTAGTTCAGCAGAAATCAGTACACACGCTCGCGAGACGGGAGATCACCATGGCCGTGTCCACCGGCATCATCAGCGGTTCACACCAGCGAAGTTTCGGTGACGTCGAAAGACGAGCCTCGCTGATCGCCGGCGGACTGCGCTCCCTTGGCGTCAACGAGGGCGACTGCGTTTGCATATTGATGCGGAACGATATCGCCTTTCTCGAAGCCAGCTACGCAGTCATGTTGTTGGGAGCCTATGCGGTCCCGATCAACTGGCACTTCAAGCCCGAGGAAGTCGATTACATTCTCAAGGATACCGCGACCCGCGTCCTGATCGGCCATGCCGACCTCTTGAACACGGTGCGCGAGGTTATTCCTGATGGCATGACCCTGCTCAGCGTCCCGACGCCCCTGGAGATTGAAGGCACCTACCGGATCGATCCCTCGCATCGCGCCCTCCCGCGCGGCGCGGAAGACCACGAGCCGTGGATGAACCGGCAACAGCCTTATGATGGCCCGAAGCTCGCGCAGCCGCAGAGCATGATCTACACGTCAGGGACCACCGGGCAACCCAAGGGCGTCCGCAGGAATGCGCCAAGTCAGGCCCAGACCGCGGCAACCGACGCCATGCGGGCGCGCGTCTATGGCTTGAAGCCGGGCGTCCGCGCGCTGTTGCCGGGACCGCTTTATCACTCCGCACCCAACTCTTTTGCACTCCGCGCCGGACGCCTCGGCGGCGCGTTGTTCCTGATGCCGCGGTTCGACGCCGAGGGGCTTCTCCGGTTGGTCCAGGAAGAGGCCATCGACACCATCTTCATGGTGCCGACGATGTTCGTCCGCCTGTTGAAATTGCCTGCGGCGATCCGGGAGAAATACGACGTCTCTTCGCTGCGTCACATCGTGCATGCGGCAGCGCCCTGCCCGGCCGACGTCAAGCAGGCCATCATGAACTGGTGGGGACCCGTGGTCCACGAGTACTACGGCAGCACCGAATCCGGCGCCGTGACCTACGCCGCACCGGAGGATGCGCTCAAAAAGCCCGGCACGGTCGGCAGGATCCTGGAGGGCGCGGAACTGCGCATTCTCGACGATGCCGGCAACGTTCTGCCGCGCGGAACGGTCGGCGAGATCTATTCGCGCTCCTCCGGCAACCCGGATTTCACCTACCACAACAAGCCGGAGAAACGGGTCGAGATCGAGCGCGACGGATTCATCACCAGCGGCGACGTCGGCTATATCGACGAAGACGGCTATGTCTTCATTTCCGACCGCAAGCGCGACATGGTCATCTCGGGCGGCGTCAATATTTACCCGGCGGAGATCGAGGCGGCGCTGCACGCCCTCCCCGGTGTCCACGACTGCGCCGTATTCGGTATTCCCGACGACGAGTTCGGCGAGGCCCTGATGGCCGTGATCGAGCCGCAGGCGGGTGTAACGGTCGACATCGCCACCATCCGGGCGCAACTGAAGTCGGCGTTGGCCGACTACAAGATACCCCGGCACATCGAACTGCAAACCGGCCTGCCACGCGAGGATTCAGGAAAGATCTTCAAGCGCCGTCTGCGGGATCCCTATTGGGAGAAATCCAACCGTCGGATTTGATGCTGGTCCCCGCGATGATCCGAAGTGGCGGCTCAGGCCGCCACTTCGGCGCGGCCATTGTTGATGACGACGAGATCGCGCTGCTTCACTTTGGCGCGGAACGAGACCACGCCACCGGCCTCCTTCCAGAGCTCCGTCACGATGGTCTCCCCGGGATAGACCGGTGCACTGAAGCGCACCTGCATCTTGCGCAGCCTGGATGGATCGTTGCCGCAGACTGCATCCAGCAGTGCCCGGCAGACCACGCCGAACGTGCAAAGGCCGTGCAGAATTGGCATTTCGAATCCGGCGCTCCGCGCCACGGCCGGATCGGCGTGCAACGGGTTGTAGTCACCCGAGAGACGATAGATGAGCGCCGCCTGCGGCAGCGTCGCGATACTGACGGTCTGATCGGGCGCCCGGTCGGGCAACGGATGCGGCGCTGGCAACGGACCCGACGGTCCTCCAAAACCGCCATCGCCGCGCAACATGGTGGTCGACGTCAGACGGCAGAGCAATTCGCCCGTGGACTTATCGACGACATCCCGCTCCGATACGAGAACAGCCCCCTTGTCCTTGCCCTTGTCGAACAGGCCGGTGACGCGCGACCGGCCGACCACCGTTGCGGCCGCCGGCAACGGCTTGAAGATTTCAACGGTTTGCTCGCCATGCAACACTTTCTTCCAGTCCGCTCCGGTGCGGAGTTCCCCGATCCAGAAGCCGGGATAACCCAACACCACCGCCATCGACGGCAACGCCTGCAATCTGCCTTCATAGACAAACTGCAGTTGCTTCTCGTCCATCGGATCGGCGCCATAGCCCAGGCCGAGCGCGTAAAGCATGGTGTCGCGCACCGTATAGCTGTGCTCGACGTCGGCGATCGGCCATTGTCGCAGGGCTTCCGGATCGATGGGCATCGGGGCATTTCCTTGATGGTTGAAGCGCATAATTGCCACGACCTCGACGGCGTGGCAATATGCGAAAATGATTTTCGCATTGATCGTTCGACACCGCAATGAAGCGACATTTTTACAGCGAACTGATATTGGATTGATCGCGATGGCGGACGTTGCAGCGGTCGGGCGAACCATGGCCGCATTCGACGTCAGACAAGAGGTTCCGTGATGGAAGACAAGACGCGCAGATCGGGCCCGAGGGGGCGGCCCTTAGCCGGCAAGAGCAAGGCCGACGACGCGCGCGTCGCCAAGGCGGCTGGCCGCGGCTCCGCCGCCACGACCGATGAGCGGGCGAAGAAGAAGAGTGCGCGGCTGCTGCTGCAGCGCGCCTCGCGCAGACCTCGAACCTCGGAAAAGGGCGAGGCCGCAGACGACGCCGGCGGCCGGCTGTTCGTCACGGCGCTCGCGCGTGGGCTGGAGGTTCTCAGCGCCTTCAGGGCGGGCGACGGTGCGCTCGGCAATCTGGAGCTTGCGAGGCGTACGGAACTTCCGAAACCGACAATCTCGCGCATTACGCACACCCTCACGCAGTTGGGCTATCTCTCCTACGATAACCGGCTGGGCACCTATGAACTGGGCGGGCGGACGCTCACCCTGAGTTATGCGGCACTCGCCAACCTCGACATCCGGCGGGTCGCACGGCCGATCATGCAGAACCTCGCGGAGACGCATAATCTGCACATTGCGCTCGCGGTGCGCGACAAGCTGATGATGCTCAATGTCGAAACCTGCGAGGGCCACGGCCTGGTCGGTTTGCGACTTGCACCCGGCTCCCGGGTACCGATCGCCGTCACAGCAATCGGCAAGGCTTATCTCACGGCGATTGCGGAAGACGAGCGCAACCGCATCATGGATGCATTGCGCCGGCAATACGGCGACGACTGGTCGCTGATCAAACGTTCCGTCGAGACCTCGGTTCGGGAAATCGAGCAGCGCGGTTTCTGTATCTCGACGGGAGAATGGCGCAAGGACATCAACGCGGTCGGCGCCCCGATCGCGGTCCCCGGCGGGGGAGCCATCTATGCGCTCAGTTTCGGCGGCCCCGCCTATCTGGTCTCGCAAGACCAGCTCGAACACGAATTCGGGCCTGCGCTTGCGGCCGCCGCGAACACGATCGGCGCGTCGCTGGGCCAGTCGAAGATTTGAGCTCGCCCGTTCGGATGGTCGTCAATTGACCCGCCGGGCCTGCCCGCTCCAGAACGGCGCGCGCAGCTCGGCCTTGTTGATCTTGTTGACGCTCGACAGCGGCAGCGCCTCGTCGCGAATATCGACGCTGCGCGGACATTTGTAGCCGGCGATCAGACCGCGACAATGGGCGACGATATCCGCGCCCGTGAGCGAAGCGGTCGCGCGGCGAACCACCACCGCGTGGACGGCTTCGCCCCAGCGCTGATCCGGAATCCCGATCACGGCGCATTGCAGCACATCGGGATGGCTGCAGATCGCATTTTCCACCTCGGTCGAATACACATTCTCGCCGCCGGAGATGATCATGTCCTTGATGCGGTCGGCGATATAAAGGTAGCCGTCGGCTTCGAAGTATCCGGAATCGCCGGTGTGCATCCAGCCGCCGCGCAGGGTTTCCGCGGTCAGTTCGGGTTGGTTCCAGTAGCCCTTCATCACCATCGGACCGCGTACCAGGATTTCGCCGACCTGGCCGAACGGCAGCTCGCGCCCTTCTGCGTCCGCTACCTTCACTTCCGCCGAAAACAGTGGCCGCCCCGCCGATCGAAGCCGTCGTCGCGGCGCATCCGGCATGTGGTCTTCGGGTCCCAGAATGGTGGCCACCGGCGACAGTTCCGTCATGCCGTAGGATTGCGAGAACCGCACCGAGGGAAAGCGCCGCAGGCATTCGGTCAGTACCGCTTCCGGCATCGGCGAGGCGCCATAGGTGATCATGCGCAGACTCGACAGGTCGTAGGAGTCGAGGTCGGGAAGTTCGAGCATCATCGACAGCATGGTCGGGACGAAGGTCGCCACCGTGACCTTGTCGCGGGCGATGGCCTGAAGCACTTCCACCGGCGAGAAGCGGGGAATCACGACGTGTTTGCCGCCGACGACCGCCGTGGTGTAGACCCGCGCCCCCGCAGCCAGATGAAACAGCGGGCCGGCATGCAGGCTGACCAGGTTCTCGTCGAAGCCGAGCCGTGCCGCGGTCACCACCGCGTTGCTCCACAGATTACAGTGACTGAGCATCACCCCCTTGGAGCGACCGGTGGTGCCGCCGGTATAGAAGATGCACGCCAGATCATCCCCGCCCCGCATCCTGTCATCGATCGGCTGCACCGCCGCAATCGCGCGCTCATAGTCGATCGCACCCGACGGCATTGGCTCCGTCCCCGCGTAGAGCAGCGATCTGATCGATGGCGTGGCTTCCTTGAGCTGTACGCCGGCATCGCCGAAGGTCGCGTCGACGATCAGGATCACCGGCGACGCATCGCGCGCCTGATCAATCATTTCCGGCAGCGCAAACCGGGAGTTGATCGGCACGATCACACCGCCGCCCCACAGCACCGCAAAGTAATATTCGATGTAGCTCTGGCCGTTGGTGGCCAGCATCGCCACGCGGTCGCCATCGCCCATGCCGAGATCACGCAGCACAGAGGCGAGCCGCGCCACCCGGTCGACAAAACTTCGCCGGTCGAGCCGCACGTCGCCGCAGACGAGCGCCTCCTTCTCACTTTCGAACCTGGCCGCTTTGCGAAGACCCATCGTCAGGTTCATCGTTTCCTCGGAGTGCTGTTGGTTATTGGCGCCCATCGTACACATCCGGCGCTTCAACTCAATATGCGAAATCGAGTTTCATTTTTGTGCATACTGCTCTAGGGTTGCCGCATCGGCGGCGAAAAGCTGCATTTGCGAGAACGGACCGGAGCGAAGACATGAGCGACAGCACCATCAACGACAAGCCAAATGACGCTGTCATCATCGAACGCCACGACGACGTCGCCCTGCTGCGCCTCAACCGGCCAGCCACGCGCAACGCGTTGGCCGTGGAGATCAAGGGCCATCTCGAGGCACAAATCCCCGCCTTGATGCGGGACAGCTCGGTGCGCTGCATCGTCATCACCGGCACCGAGCAATCGTTTTGCGCCGGCGGCGACATCAGCAACATGGCCGATCGAAGCGCGCCATCCGTGCGGGCCCGCATGTTTCAAAGCTATGCGTGGGCGAAGACCATCCTGATCGGCGAAAAGCCGGTTGTGGCAGCCGTCAACGGTGCGGCCGCGGGCGCGGGGTTTTCACTGGCGCTGCTGTGCGATATCGCGATCGTGTCCGACAAGGCCTTCTTCCGCGCCGCCTTCCCCGGCCTCGGCGCTGCCCCCGACCTCGGCCTGGCGCTGACATTGCCGCGCAGCATCGGCACCGCCCGCGCCAAGGATATTCTGCTGACCAACCGCCGGATCGACGCCGCTGAAGCGGTGACGCTCGGCATCGCCAAGCGCATGGTGCCTGCGGCCTCCCTGCTGGATGACGCGATGGAACTGGCGAGGGAGCTGGCCGCGGGGCCAGCAACGTCATTCGGCCTGACCAAGATGCTGTTGAACAATGCTTTTGGGCCGATCGACGACTTTTTTGCCACCGAAGCGATGGCGCAGGCGGTCGCCTTCGGAAGCCGGGAATTTGCAGAAGGCGTGAGCGCCTTCCTGGACAAGCGCAAGGCCGACTTCAGGAACGCTTGAACCATCAGCCCTGCATCGCCTTCAGGCTATCCCTTCAGGCGGCGTTGTGCAGGCGGTGCGTCACGAAACCGTGCGCTGTGATGCCTCGCAGCGACTTTGCCAGCGCCAGCACGGCGAGATCGGCCAGCGGCTCGATCACGATAACGAGTGCGTAGGAGCCGGCAAAAGTCGCGATACCGGCGAGGTTGGCGGCTCCGAAGCCTGCGCCGTAGATCGCCCAGAACGCAACCCACGCCACGATCCCCGACTGATAGGCCGTCGATAGCGCCAGCGCCTGGCGATACTGCAGATCGACATAGGCGGTATTGCGGGGAATGATGCGGCCGGCGAGCGCCTGGATCGCAAACAGCGGCACCAGCAGCGTGGTCACGTTCATGCCGTATTGCGGCAGGTCGGCCGGCGCGAAGAACAGGCCCTGCAGCAGCAGTCCGAGCGCCAGCCCGAATGCGGTTGGCGCGGCGCCGAAAAGCAGGAACAGCGTCGAGCCGAGGATGAAATGCACCTCGGAGACGCCGGCCCGGAAATGCGGCAGGACCTCGAAGAACGAGAAGACGAGCACGGTCGTGGCGACGGAGCGCAGGATAAAAGAGGCGATGCCCTGCTCACGCACCGTGTCGATCGCGAGCTTGACCGCGAAGCCGCCGGCGGCAGCTCCCGTCGCATAACTCAGCACAAGCTTTGCGCCCGTCACGATCTCCGGTTCGATGTGCATAGTTAGTCCCCCCATCACGCCTGACGGCACTGACGATTTGCTCCGGCACTTGAAGCATCATGCCACCGTGCCCGTTTGACGAAGCATACGTCAAGAGGCGCCCATGGGGACCGCAGCGGCGACCCCGGCACCGGCGTACATGCAGGCCTGCGGGCGCAGCGAGGCACCCGCGCGAACAACTATTATCCGCGAGCATATAAAGGCTGCCGCGTCGAACAGGCCTACTTCGCGTCCACCTCGTTGAACGCCTCGCGCGCGTTCCGGAAAGCGTCGATGCCGGAGGGAATGCCGCAATAAACCGCGACCTGGAGCAGGATCTCCTTGATCTCTTCCTTGGTGAGCCCGTTCTTCAAGGCTCCCTTGACGTGCAGCTTCAGTTCGTGCGGCCGGTTGAGCGCGCCGAGCATCGCGAGATTGACGATGCTGCGGGTACGCCGATCGAGTCCCGGCCGGGTCCACAGGGCGCCCCAGCAAAACTCGGTCGACCATTCCGCCATGGTGCGGGTGAACTCGTCGGCACCCGCGATGGACTTGTTGACGTAATCCTCTCCAAGAACTTCCTTGCGGACCTTCAGGCCTTTTTCGAACAAGCTGCTGTCACTCATCGTCTCTCCTTCCAAGGTTGGGTTATTGTTGTTGGTACGACGCGCGGGCCGATGCGGACACCGTGTCGCGCCCCGGCCAGCCTGCGTTCATGAGCCCGGAAATATCGGCAAGCTGTGTCGAGACGCCAGACGTTTTCGATGATGGCGTCGACATTCCATGTGGTCGCGCTCATTCGTGCGCCATCACGCAGCTTGGCCTCGATGTCGCGATCCGACAGCGGATCGGCGAGACTGCCCCGCGCGTCCATCACGATTTCCGTGAGCACCTCGCCCGACGCCAGGTGAATGATGACACGTGCCGCGCCGTCGACGAGCGAGGGGTCAAGCTCCGCCCTCACCTTTTGCCGTAGCGAAACGATGTCGGGCCGAAACACGACCACTTCGGTAAATTCCGGAACGCCGGCCGCGCCAAGCAGCAACGCGCAGGCGATGCAATGATGAATGCTGACCCGCGCATCGCGTTCGTTGCGCACCGGACGATCGCCGCGCGCCAGCAACAGCGCCGACCCCTGCACCGCGATCGACGCGATATCGTCGATGTTCTGGTTCAGCCGCGCCCGCAACTTGAAACCGGCGTCGATCACGGCGTGGAAAACGATGCCCGCGGGATAGGGCTTGTAGGTGTTCTTCGCGATCTCCCAGCTTTCGCCGAGACCGCCGATCAGCCGTTCGAGATCGGGTTCGTCTCCCATGGCGCGCGCCCAGCCCAGCGGCCCCTCGATCGCGCGCGGCGAAGCGGCATAGCCTTCCGCGGCCAGCAGCGCCGCAAACAGGCCATTGCGCGCCGCGTTGCCGACGCTGACATTCTTGGCCGCGCTCGGCAGATTCTCGACGATGCCGGCAGACTGGCTCGCGGCAATTCCGATCGCATTCGCAATCTCATCCGCCGCTAGCCCGAGCAGCCGGGCGCAGGCAGCCGCCGCGCCGAATACGCCGCAGGTCGAGGTGATATGCCAGCCGCGGGCATAATGTCCCGGCGAAACCGCATTGCCGATGCGGCATTCCACCTCCACGCCGAGAATGAAGGCCGTCAGCACCTCGCGGCCGGAAAATCCCCGCGCCTGCGCCAGAGCCAGCACAGGCGCCGCGACAGGGGCCGCCGGATGGATGATCGTATCCAGATGGGTATCGTCGAAATCGAGCAGATTGGCCGAAATCGCGTTGACGAAAGCCGCGCCGAGCGCGTCGAGCCGCTCCGGCCGGCCGATGATGGCCGAATTTGCAGCACCGCTGAACGGCGACAACGTCCGCAGAGCGGACGTCACGGCCGGATCATAGGCCGAGCCAAGCGCGGTCGCGAAAAAGTTCATGATCGAGCGCTTCGCTTCGTGACTTTGTGCGGCGACATCCGTCCATGACGCAGCGGCAACGAAATTCGGCAAGCGTCGCACTCGCGCCCTGCCCTTCATCCTGCCGCACTGAGCGAAATCCCCGATTCGACGTTTTCCAAACTCTATGACGTCGGGCCGCACCCTGTCGATAGCGAATCTTATGCTTGACAGATTGACTGACAATCTGGACATTCGGCGCCAACGCGGCCCGCGGGCCGACAAGAACAACGAGCGCGCCTGCCCAGGAGCGGCGCGACAGGGAGCGAGACCATGGCGGGAGAAACGATCGGCTTCGTCGGAACTGGCCGTATGGGCGGGCCGATGGCCGGGCGGCTGCTGGACGCCGGCTATTCGCTCTGCGTCTACGATACGCAGAGCGAAGCCACCAAGCCGCTGGTCGCGCGGGGCGCACGTCTGGCCAAGTCGCCGGCCGAAGTCGCGTCTTCGGCGGATATCGTGCTCGCCAGTCTGCCGACCCCCGACATCGTCAAGGCGGTTGCGCTGGGGCCTGACGGAATCATTGCGGGAAACCGCGCCAGCATCGTGATCGACCTGTCCACCACGTGGTCCGGGCGCAGCTAAACTGATCGCCGAGGGATTCGAAGCCCAGAAACATCACTCTGGTCGATGCGCCCGTCAGCGGCGGCATCAAGGGCGCCGTCAACGGCACGCTCGCCGTGATGGTGTCCTGCCCGAAGGCGACCTATGACAGGGTCGAGCCGATCCTGAAGCATTTCGGAAAGCTGTTTTACACCGGCGACAAGCCGGGCACGGCGCAGACCGCCAAGCTCGCCAACAATCTGATGGCGGCCGCCGCCCTCGTGATCACCTCCGAAGCGGTCGCGATGGGCGTCAAGGGCGGCGTCAACGCCAAGGTGCTGATCGACATCATCAATGCCAGCAGCGGACGCAACAGCGCCTCCGAAGACAAATTCCCGCGCGCAGTGCTTCCCGGCACCTTCGATTTCGGCTTCACCACCGGCCTTTCCTACAAGGACGTGCGGCTCTGCGTCGATGAAGCCGAGGCCATGGGCGTTCCGATGGTCTGCGGCTCCGTGGTCCGGCAGATGCTCGCCATCACCAACGCCAAATACGGCGCGTCGTCCGACTTCACCTCGATCGCGCAAGGTGCTGGAGGAGTGGGCCGGCGTGGAAATGCGCGGCTAGATCGGCCAGTCGAGCAAGGGGCGCCTGCAATGGCGGTCGGATCGAACAGACCAGGCGAAGTGTCGCTGGCGCGGCAGCTGGCGCGCGCAGCGCTTGCCGTCGATCTCGGGCCGTTCGACGCAGACGTCATCGCCAAGGCCAAGATCTGCCTGCTGGATTTCCTCTCCTGCGCCTTCGAGGCACGCAATCATCCGTGGAGCCGCCAGGCCATCGGCATCGCGCGCGAAATCGCTGACGGCGCCACCATCGTCGGCACCGACAACGCTCGCCACGCCAGGCGACGCGGCCTTCGCCAACGCGACGCTGGGCCACGGGCTGGTGCGCGAGGACATGCACGCCGCCAGCATCTGCCACCATGGCGTGGTGATCTGGCCGACGCTGCTCGCCCTGTCGGAGCGAACGCCGCTGTCCGGCGCGACCCTGCTCGCGGCAGCGATCGTCGGCTACGAGGCCGGCGCCCAGATCGGCCGCGCCCTCTTCAACGCCGATCTGGCCCGCCTCTATCGGCCGACCGGCCTTGTGGCGCCGCTTGGCGCGGCGCTCGCGGGAAGCTGCGCGCTCGGTCTCGCCGAGGACGCCGCGACCAGCGCTGTCGCATTGCCGCCAACACTTCATCCGGCCTGAACGAATGGCCGCATGCCGGCGGCTCCGAGATGTATTTCCATCCGGGCTTCGCCGCCCGCAATGCGATCACCGCGATCGAACTGGCCGAGGCCGGCGCCTACGCGTCCGAAACCATTCTCGAGGGCGAGGCCGGATTGTTCGCCGCCTTCCGCCGCGCAGCCGGCCCCGCGACGCCATCCGGCTGTTCGCAGGCGCGCAACCGGAAATCATGGCCGTCTACAACAAGCCGGCGCCCGCCTGCAATTTTGCGCAGACTGCCGCACAGGCGGCGCTGCGCGTCGGCGCGCGAGACTCGACGGCCCGGAGGAGATCGCAAGCGATCTCGATCCGCGTTCCCGAAGCGGCGGCGCGCTATCCCGGCTGCGATTCCAAGGGACCTTTCCAGCAACGCGCTGCAAGCCAAGATGAGCATTCCCTTCAGCGTCGCCGCCGTGCTCGCGCGCGGCGCGATCGAAGAAGACAATTACGCGGACGATCGACGCATCCCGGGATTCTCCGCCTCGTCGAGCGGACCGATCTGCAGACGCGATCCGGCCTTCACCGCCGCTTTCCCGGCGCAAGCAGGGCGCCGAAGTTCTCGCTCAGCCTGCGCAACGGGACGACGATCCGACAGCGCCTCGACAACGTCATTGCCGCAACGCCGGACGGAAATCCGTGCCCGCTTCCGGCAGGCGGCTGCCGGCGCTATCGGCGACCGGGCGCGCGCGGCATCTGGAAGAACTCGTCGACGATCTGCACGTCGCTTCCGGACAGTCGCGTCATCGCGGCCCGGTGCCGGCTCGAACCGGCGGAGCAGCGGCTGCGGCCGGCATCATGATCGAGAACGACGAACGAAAATGGGGGGATGCAATGTCAAACCGGGATCGACAGCCGCCGACCAGCCAACGCGCAACCGAACCGCCGCGCGGCGCGAGGTCAGCGGTGACCGCAGGCGATGGAAGGATTTCTGCAGGCGCTGTCCGCCGGGCTGCTGATCGGCGCGGTCTACGGCCTGATGTGCGTCGGGCTCGGCGCTGATCTTCGGCGTCATGCGGGTCATCAACTTCGCCCAGGGCGATTTCATGATGCTCGGCATGTATGCGGCGTTCTATTTCTTCACCGCGCTCGGCGTGCAGGCCACGTTCGGCAACACTTTTGGTCCGTTCGTCGCGATCCTGCTGGCCGGTCCGGTGCTGGCCGTCTTCGGCTACGTCGTCCACCTTACCCTGATCTCGCGCGTATCGGGCACGCGCACCTCTTCGCTCGAGGGCGAAGGCCACTATGCCCAGCTCATTCTGACGCTCGGGCATCGCGCTCATCCTGCAGAACGGCGGCCTGCTCGTGTTCGGCTCGGTGCTGGCCTCGATCCGCACGCCGCTGTCGAGTTCGGCCTGGGAACTCGGCCCGCTGTTCCATGACGTCAGCGTCTTCGTCAACAAGGCGCGCGGGATCGACGCCGTTGTCTCGCTGGTGACGATGCTGCTGCTGACGCTGCTGATCACGCGGTCGCGGCTCGGGAAATCGCTGCGCGCCGCCGCCGACAATCCGACCGCGGCGACCTATATGGGCATCGACGTCGATCGCGCGCACCGCATCGCCTTCGCGCTCGGCACCGGCATCACCGCGATCGCCGGCGGCCTGCTCGCCACCAACTATCCCTTTCATCCCTTTGTCGGCGTCGAATACGTCATCGTCATGTATGCCGGCGTCGTGCTCGGCGGCATGGGCAGCATCATCGGCGCCTTCTGGGGCGGCATGACGATCGGCCTGGTGCAGCAGATGTCGACGCTGATCCTGCCGACGCAATTGCAGAACGCCGCGATCTTCGTCGTCTTTCTCCTGATCATCTTCTTCCGTCCGCAAGGCTTCTTCGGGCGCATGGTCGAGAGGACATGACCATGCGCGGATGGCGTTCGCTGCTGCCTATCATCGTCTTCACCGCGCTCTATGCCGCGGTGTCGCTGAGCGTGACCAACTCCTACTACCAGTTGGTGATGACGCTGGTCCCGGTCTGGGCGATCTTCGGCCTGTCGTGGAACCTGCTCAGCGGCTACACCGGGCTGATCTCGTTCGGTCATGCCGCCTTCTTCGGCGTCGGCGCCTATGCCGTCGTGCTCGGCCAGATCCATTTCGATCTGTCGCCGTGGATCATGATCCCGATCGCGGCCGTGCTCGGCGGCATCGCCGGACTGCTGATCGGATTTCCGACCTTCCGCCTGCAGGGCCATTACTTCGCGCTGGCGATGCTGGCCTACCCGCTCGCCATTCTCTACGTGTTCGAATGGCTCGGCCTCCAGGAAGTCACGCTGCCGATCAAGCGCGACAACCCGATCGCCTATATGCAGTTCGCCGATCACCGTCTCTACACGCTGCTGGCGCTGGCGATGATGCTCGGCCACGATCCTGCTGACGCGCGCCGTCGAACGATCGCGCTTCGGCATGGCGCTGCTCGCGATCAAGCAGAACGAGGCCGCCGCGGAAGCCGCCGGCATCAACACGCTGGCCTGGAAGCTCCGCGCGATCACGCTCAGCGGCGCCATCGCCGGGCGCGGTTGGCGGATTCTACGCCGTCGTGCTGCTGGTGGTGACCCCGCAATCCGTGTTCGGCATGCTGGTGTCGGCGCAGGCGCTGACCGTCGCCATGTTCGGCGGCGTCGGAACGGTCTGGGGACCGGTGATCGGATCGGTGATCCTGATCCCGCTGGCCGAAACGCTCAACGCCGAAGCAGGCTCGCGCTTTCCCGGGCATTCAGGGCGTGATCTTCGGACTCGCGATCATCATGCGTCATCCTGCTGGCGCCGGAAGGCCTGTTCTGGAAGGTGCGCGACTTCTTGCGCAAGCGGTCGGCGCCACCGGTCACGGCCGCGCCGAGCGCATGCCGGTTGTCGCTGCCGTCTCCGCGACCTCGTGCCACTGCGTCCGAAACGATCCGCCGGGACAGGCGATGTCGTCCTCGAGGTTCGTAACCTGTCGCGCTCCTTCGGCGGACTGAAGGCCGTGCAGGACGTCAGCTTCAAGCTGCGGCAGAACGAGATCCTCGGCATCATCGGCCCGAATGGCGCCGGCAAGACCACGCTGTTCAACCTGCTGAACGGGTTCCTGCGGCCCGATACCGGCGAAGTTCTGCTTGACGGGCGCGAGATGTCCGGCCGCAAGCCGCATGAACTCTGCGAGGCCGGCATCGGCCGCACCTTCCAGATCATGCGCCCGTTCCTGCGCATGTCGATCTCGGACAACGTCGTGGTCGGTGCCTATGTCCGCGCCAAGACGGATGCCGAGGCAAGGCAGCTGGCGGCCGATGCGATCGCCCGCGTCGGCCTGTCCGACATCGCCGACCGCATCGCCGGCGAACTGACCACCAAGGAACTGCGGCTGATGGAACTGGCCCGCGCGCTCGCCGGACAGCCGCGCATCCTGCTGCTCGACGAGACGCTCGCCGGCCTCGGGCATGACGAGGCCAACGAGGTCGTCGCGGTGATCCAGCGCCTCGCCCGCGACGGCATGACGATCGCCATCATCGAGCACACCATGCAGGCCATGGTCCGCCTGGTCGACAGCTTCCTGGTGCTCGACCACGGTGCCGTCATCGTCGAGGGCGAACCGGAAGCCGTCACCCGCGACAGCCGCGTCATCGAGGCCTATCTCGGCAAAAAATGGGTGGCCCATGCTCCGCATTGAAGGGCTGACCGCCGGCTATTCCGCGATCCCCGTCTTGAACGGCGTCTCGATCAAGGTCGAAGAAGGGCAGTTCGTTGCCATCGTCGGACCGAACGGCGCCGGCAAGACCACGCTGTTCAAGACGATCTCCGGCATCGTGCGGCCGAGCGCGGGCGCGATCACGTTCGAGGATCACGACCTGCTGTCGATCCGGCCCGCGCAGCGCGCCCATCTCGGCATTGCCCACGTCCCGGAAGGGCGACAGGTCTTTCCCTCGCTCACGGTGATGGAGAACCTCGAAATGGGCGCGATGACCGAGGCCGGCCAGCGCGACTGGAAGCACAACATCGAGCGCATCTTCGAATGGCTGCCGATCCTGGCCGAACGCCGCGGCCAGTTCGCAGGCACGCTGTCGGGCGGACAGCAGCAGATGCTGGCGATCGGCCGCGGGTCTGGCGTCGTCGCCAAAGCTTCTGATGCTGGATGAACCCTCGATGGGCCTCGCGCCCACCATTGCAGATTTCATCTTCGAACGGCTGATCGAGATCCGCCGGCAATCCAAGCTGACGATCCTGCTGGTCGAGCAGCGCGTAGCGGAAGCGCTTGAATCCGCCGACCACGGCTATGTGCTCGAAGCCGGCCGTGTCGCACTCGAAGGCAACAACCAAACCTTGCGGGCGGACGACCGCGTGCGCAAGGCCTATCTCGGCATGTAACAAACGCTCAAACAAGCGAATTGGGAGGAAGAACAATGAACCAGGAAAACGTATCCAACAAGAAATCGAAGACGTCGCTGACGCGACGAACCGTGCTCTCCGGCGCGGCCGCCATGGGCCTGTCGACGATCGCGCGGGCGCAAGCGCCGGCCGAAGTCAAGGTCGGCCTGATCGTGCCGCTTTCAGGCATCTACACCCGCCCGGGCCAGGTGATGAGCATGGGCGCCGAGATGGGCATCGAGCACATCAACGCGCAAGGCGGCATCAAGTCGCTCGGCGGCGCCAAGCTCAAGCTGGTCGTGATCGATTGCGGCGACACCACCGAAAAGGCCAAGAACGCCGCGCAGCGCATGGTGGCGCAGGAGACCGATCTGGTCGCTGCGACCGGCTCCTATCTGAGCTCGTTCACGCTGGCGGTGACCGAAGTCACCGAGCGCGCCGAATTGCCGGTGCTGACCCTGTCCTATTCGGATCTGCTGACCGAGCGCGGCTTCAAATACATCTTCCAGACCGCCGCACCCGCCAGCGTGCAGTCGCGAACTCGGCCTGCCCGAACTGATGAAGCTCGCCGAGAAAGCATCCGGCAAGCGTCCGAAGACGGTCGCGATGCTGATGGACAACACGGCGACCTCGGTCGCGACCGCCAAGGCGCTCAAGGAAAAGCTCCTCGCGCAGGAAGGCCTTCAACTGGTCGTCGAGGAAGTCTGGACGCCGCCGCTGTCGGACGCCACGCCGCTGATCCAGAAGGTCAGGTCGGCCCGGCCCGACCTGCTGCTGTTCATGCCGAACGCGGTCTCCGACGCCAAGCTCGGCCTCGAAAAGATCAACGAATTCGGGCTCGGGCCAGGGCAAGATCCCGACCGTCTCGTTCAGCATCACGATTGCCGAACCCGACATGCTGCAAAGCGTCAGCGCCCGAGGTCGTCCAGGGCATCATGACGATCGTCGCCAACTGGGGCTCGCAAGGGTCACGAAGACCTGATCGCCGAACTCAAGGCCAAGTACAAGGAGCCCTGGATGACGCAGAACGTCATCTCGACCTATGGCGACATGTGGCTGATGAAGGCGGCGCTCGAAAAGGCCGGCAAGGCCGATCGGCGTGCCGTCGCAGACGCCTTCCGGACCATGGATGGCGGACCTTCGAAATACTATCCCGGCGGTCAGTTGAAGTTCGACGAAAAGGGACGCCGGGTCGGCGCCGGCGTGGTCATCGTGCAATGGCAGTCGGGCGTGCCCGTCACCGTCTATCCGCCCGACCTCGCGCAGGCGATCGCCGTTCTGGCCGAAGAAATCCTGACCGAACATCAGTCCGATAATTTCAGGGAGGAATAGTCATGACGCAAGATCCGGCCCATTGACGCGACGCAGCTGCTTGCCGGCGCATCGGTCGGATCTGATGTCGCCCCGGGCATGGGCGCAGCAGCCGTCCGAAGTGAAGGTCGGATTGCTGGTGCCGATCTCCGGCCTCTATGCGCGCCCGGGACCGGTGATGCGCCACGGCGCCGAGATGGCGGTGGATCACATCAATGCGCAGGGCGGCATCAAGTCGCTCGGCGGCGCCAAGCTCAAGCTGGTCGTGCTCGATTCCGGCGACACCACCGAGAAGGCCAAGAACGCGGCGCAACGCATGGTCGCGCAGGAGACCGGACCTGGTGGCGGCGAGCGGCGCCTATCTGAGTTCGTTCACGCTGGCGGTCACAGAAGTCACGGAGCGGGCCAATCTGCCGGTGCTCACCCTCTCCTACTCCGACCTGATCACCGATCGCGGCTTCAAATACGTCTTCCAGACTTCGGCGACGGCGGGATCGCAGGCCAAGCAGGCCCTGCCGCAGATCGTGAAGCTGGCGGAGACGGCTTCCGGCAAGAAGCCGAAGACGGTCGCGATCATCACCGACAACACCGGCGGCATCGGTAGCCTCGGCGAAGTCGATGCGAGAGGGCCTGCTCGCGGAAAACGGGCTGCAACTGATCGTCGACGAAACCTTCACCCCGCCGCTCGCCGACGCCACCTCGCTGGTCCAGAAAATCCGCTCGGCCAAGCCCGACCTGCTGTTCTTCCTGCCGACCGTGATTTCCGACGCCAAGCTGCTGCTGGAGAAGATGAACGAGTTCGGCCTCGGACAAGGCAAGATCCCGACCATCTCGTTCGGCATCGCGATTGCCGAGCCCGACATGCTGCAGACCGTCAGCCCGGAATTGCTGCAGGGCGTGCTCACCTGCGTCGCGAGCTGGGGCGCCAAGGGCCATGAGGCGCTGATCGCCGAACTCAAGTCCCGCTACAAGGAGCCCTGGATGACGCAGAACGCGATCTCCACCTATGGCGACATGTGGGTCATCAAGGACGCGCTCGAGAAGGCCGGCAAGGCCGATCGCGTCGCGGTTGCCGAAGCGCTGCGCATCAATGGATGGCGGTCCGTCGAAATACTATCCGCTCGGCGAAATCAAGTTCGACGAAAAGGGCCGCCGCGTCGGCGCCGGCATGACCATCGTGCAATGGCAAGCCGGCGTGCCCGTCACCGTCTTTCCGCCGCAACTGGCGCTGGCCCAGCCGTTCTGGCCCAAGAACTAAGGCAAGCACTGGCGCCATCTCGATAGCTACAGGAAATCATCATGGACAAGGCGACATACGATCGGGGCCTCAAGATCCGCAAGAGCGTCCTCGGCAACGAGTTCGTCGACAAGGCGATCGCATCGGCCGACGACTTCAATCGCCCGATGCAGGACCTCACGACGGAATACTGCTGGGGCTATGTCTGGGGCCGCGACGGCCTTACGCACAAGACCCGCAGCTTCCTCAACCTTGCGATGCTGTGCGCGCTCAACCGGCCGCAGGAACTCAAGACCCATGTGCGGGGCGCGCTGACCAACGGCGCCACGCGCGAGGAGATCCGCGAGGTGTTCATGCAGGTCGCGATCTATTGCGGCGTGCCGGCCGGCGTCGACGCTTTCCGCAACGCGCGGGAAGTGTTCGCCGAACTGGACAGAAGAAGTAGACCGGGACCTTGACCGCGATGCTGAAGGGCAAATGGGCTCTCGTGACCGGGGCGACGGCAGGCCTCGGCCTTGCCGTGGCCGAAAGCCTTGCCGGCGCGGGTGCCAATATCGTCCTGCACGATCTGGTCGAACCGAGGCGAGACGCGCGGATCGGCTGCGCATCGCGCTTCGGCGTCGACGTGATCAGCATCGCCGCCGACCTGTCGCAGCGCGCCGCCATCGAAGCCATGATGGCCGACCTGCTCGGCCGCATCGGCGCGATCGATATCCTGGTGAACAACGCGGTGGTCCGGCACTTTTCGCCGGTCGAGAACTTCCCGCCGGAACGATGGGACGAAGCGCTGGCCGTCAATCTGTCGGCGCCGTTCCACCTGATCCGTCTCGCATTGCCCGCGCATGAAGCAGCGCGAAGCTGGGGCCGCATCATCAACATGGCGTCGATCTATTCGACCCGCGCGGTCGCCGACCGCATCGACTACGTGACCACCAAGACGGCCATCCTCGGCATGACCCGCGCGGTCGCGATCGAGACGACGAGGAGCGGAATTACCTGCAACGCGCTGTGCCCGGGCACGCTGCCGACGCCGGCCATCCAGGGAAAAATCGCAGGGATCGCGGCCCGCGAAGGCCGCAGCGTCGACGAGACCACCAGTGACTATCTGGCGAGCCGCCAGCCGACCGGGCGGTTCGTCGCCATGGAAGCCGTCGGCGCGATGGCGGTCTTCCTGTGCAGCCCGGCCGCGCAGGACATCACCGGCGCGACGCTGCCGATCGATGGAGGCTGGTCCATCGCATGAGCGTCAGCAGCCGTCCCAGTCAGGAGATCTGCAATGGCTGAAGCATCGGGCCGAAACGCCGTGGTGACCGGCGCCGCCGGCGGCATGGGCCGCGCCATCACGAAAGCGCTGGTCGAAAGCGGACGGCGGGTCGTGCTGGCCGACCGCGATCCCGCCTCGCTTCGCGCGTTCGCCGCCGAAATGGGCGACAACACATTCCCGATCGAACTCGATATCTACCGACGCCAAGGCCGTCGACCGCCTGCCCGATCTCGTCCCCGACGCCTTCAAGCCGATCGACATCCTCGTCAACAATGCCGGCCACGACATCGGCGGCCGGACGCGCTTCGATGCCGGCGCGGCGGACGATTGGTCCGCGATCATCCAGACCAATCTGATCGGCCTGATGCGGGTGACCCGCAGCCTGCTGCCCGACATGGTCAGGCGCAATTCGGGCCACATCGTCAACATCAGCTCGATCAACGCCGTCCGCATCGTTCCTGACATGGCCGCCTACAGCGCCAGCAAGGCCGGCGTGCACATGTTTACCGAAACGCTCCGGGGCGAGCTTGCGGAAACCGCGATCCGGGTCACCGAGATGCAGCCCGGCCTGACCAGGACCAACATCATCCTCACCCGCTATCGCGGCGACCGGGAGAAGGAAAAGGACTATTTCGACCAGTTCAAGATGGCGCTCGATCCGGCCGATATTGCCCGGTCGATCGTCTTTGCGCTGGACCAGCCGCCGCATGTTCAGATTGCGGAGATGATGATTCTGCCCGTAAATCGCTATTGAACCAATGCCGGTACCAAGGCGGTAGACAATGGACAAACGCGGTGAACTGCAATCCACGCTTCGGATCGAGGACGTTCCGACCGTCCGCTCGATGGTCGCGCAAAAGCTGCGCGAGGCGATCATGTCCGGGACGCTGAAGCCCGGCCAGCGCCTGATCGAACGCGAGCTCTGCGAGATGACCGGCGTGAGCCGGCCGTCGATTCGCGAGGCGCTTCGGCTGCTGGAGGCCGACGGCCTCGTCAACACGGTCCCCCACCGCGGTCCTGTCGTCAGCACCATCAGCCTCGAGGAAGCAAAGCAGCTCTACGCCGCGCGCGCCGTGCTCGAAGGCTTTGCCGGCCGTGAATGCGCCCGCCTGCACGATCCCGCAGTCGTGCGCCGGATCGGCGACGCGCTTGCGCGACTGAAGGCCGCGTTCGCCGATGGCGACCTGACTGACGGCCCTCGAGGCCAAGACCGAATTTCTACGCGGCGCTGATCGGTGGCTGCCAGAACGCCTTCATCGAACGAATGCTCAGGCCGCTGCACGACCGCATCACGCTGTTGCGAATTACCTCGATGTCGCAGCCGAAGCGCATCAACAAGAGCCTGCGCGAAGTCACCGCGATCTGGCGCGCGATCCAGAGCGGCGATCCCGATCTCGCCGAGCAATGCTGCGTCGATCATATCAAGGCGGCGGCCGTGGCCGCGCTCAGCATGATCGAGCAGATCATCCGCGTCGAACGAAAAGGCGATAGCGGACGAATAACCAGCCCGGTCCGACCAAGGATTCAGAGCGCCAGAGGGCCGATAGGAAACTGCCATGAAGTTTGTCAAAAGGCGTTCTTGCTGATGCTGTTGTTGTCGCCGGTGCTGCCGGCGCTCGGCCAGGAATTTCCGAGCCGGCCGATCACGCTCGTCGTTCCCTTCTCGGCCGGCGGCCCCGGCGACGTCATTGCGCGCCTGCTCGGAACGTCGATGAGCGCGACGCTGAAGCAGGCGATCGTCGATCGAAAACGTCGTCGGCGCCGGTGGCACGCTCGGCACCAATCGCGTCGCCAAGGCTGCACCCGACGGCTACACGCTCTTGCTGATGCATGTCGGCCAGGCGACCGCGCCCGCGCTCTATGCCAAGCTGCCGTTCGATCCGGTCGGCGATTTCGCGCCGATCGGTCTCGTCACCGACGTGCCGATGATTCTGGTGGCGCGCGCGAACTTTCCCGCCAAGGACCTGAAGGAACTGGTCGCCTATGTGCGCGCCCAGGGCGACAAGGTCACCTACGGCAATGTCGGCCTCGGCTCCGCCTCGCATCTGTGCGGGCTGATGTTCATGAGCGCGATCGAAGCCAAGCTCACTCCGGTCTACTACAAGGGCGGCGGCCCGGCGCTGAACGACATCATCGCCGGTCACATCGACGTCTACTGCGATCCTGCGACGGGACCGACGCCCTACATCCAGGCCGGCACCATTCCGGGCTACGCCATCACCAGCAAGAAGCGTGTAGCCGACCCTGCCGAACGTACCGACCTCGGCGGAAGCCGGAGTACCGAAATTCGACGTCACGACCTGGTACGGCATGTACGCGCCGCGCAACACGCCCAAGCCGATCGTGGATACGCTCGTCGACGCCCTGCAAAAAGCGCTGAAGGATCCGCCGCTGGTCAACCGCTTCGCCGAACTGAGCATGGCGCCGGTCGAAGAAGAGCGCGCGACGCCTGCGGCGCTCGAACGCTTTCTCAAGGCCGAAATCGACAAAGTGGGACCGGATCATCAAGGAGCCGGCATCACGCCGCAGTAGGGCTTCTGCCGGGGCGCGCCGGATTTATATCGCGCTATCTCAGATCGCTGACATAGTGCGTCTCATCGGTACGGCAGACCGACAGCCGCCACTCTGCGGGCTTTCCGTTCACGTCGAGCGCGATGCGTTCGATCTGCAGCGTCGGCGTACCCGCCTTCACATCCAGCACCTCGGCCTGCCGTGCATTGGCCGCCACCGCCTTCAGCCGCTCGGTGCCACGCGCAATCGTGACACCGTATTGTGCCGAGTAGATACGCATAGAGATTGTTGGGAAGATCCTTGTTCCGCTCGATGCCGGGAAACAGCGATCGTGGCAGCACGATGCGCTCATGGATGCACGGACGATCATTCAGAAGACGAACACGCTCGATCACGATCACGGATGTTCTCGGTGCAACACCGAGACGAGCGGCAATTGCTTCATCGGCCTTCGCCACCGATATCGAGATCGTGCGGCCTTCCGGAAAATGACGTTCTCCGCTGTCGGGCATCATCCTGAAGAACTGGAACAGAATGCGCTCCTCGTCGTGGCGCGCGACGAAAGTGCCGCGTCCCTGGCGGCGGGTGACCAGGCTTTCGGCGCTCATCTCGTCGAGCGCCTTTCGCACGGTGCCGGCGACTGACGCCAAGCCCGGCCGCGATCTCCGGTTCGCTCGGCAACATTGACCGGGCGACCAGCTACCGTCGCTCAGGCGCTTCATCAGCAATTCCTTGACCTGGCGGTAGAGCGGCCGATAGCCGAGCGTGATGGCGCCCGCTTCATTTTCGGCAGAAAGGCGAGCCTTGCCGATTCTCGCGCTCTGCCGCTGGGGAACGTCATCGCTCATGTTCTGCCATACCTCACCAACCGACAAGATGCACGAGGGCTTGTCCATGGTCCTTCCCTCACGCGATGCGCAAGACCCAAATGAGGCTCACGCTGATCGCGACGAGCACGACGAGCGACATCACGACGGCGGCCGTGACGCGGCCACCGACCCGGCCGACGACGCGGACATCGACGCCGAGGCCAAGGGCCGCCATCGAGATGATCGTCAGCCATTTCGTGGTGATCGCGATCGGCGCCAGCAAACCTTCCGGAACAGTCCGGAACTGCGCAGCGCCGCGAACGCGAGAAAGCCGATGATGAACCACGGAAAAAGATGACTGCCAACCGACACGCGGTGCGGTGCCGCCGCCCGGACACGTTGAGCTTCGAGCGCAGCAGCGACAGCAGAATGATGACCGGCCCGAGCATGAGCACCCGCACCAGCTTGACCAGCGTTCCGAGCTGAGCGCTGACCGCGCTGATCGGCACGGTCGCAGCCAGAACCTGCGGAACCGCGTAGACCGTCAGCCCGGCCAGCACGCCGTACTGCGTTTCGCTCAGCCGCAGCAGCGGGATGAACAACGGTAATCCAAGCACCACGATAACGCCGAGAATGGCGGTAAAGGCGATCGACGAAGCGACGTCGTCGCTATCGGCGCCAATGACCGGCGCGACGGCCGCAATTGCCGAATTGCCGCAGATCGAATTGCCGCATGCAATCAGGATCGAAACCCGCTGCGGCAATCCCATTGCCCTGCTGATCGCGGTAGCTTGTCGCGAGCGCCGCAGCGACCGTCATGACGATGCCGGTCAGCAAGGCCGGGCCCGACCCGATAATCGCGCCGAAGCTGATCGAGGCGCCGAGCAGCATCACCGCGACTTCAAGCAGCGTCCTCGCGCTGAAGAGCGATGCCGCTTTCCCAGAGCCTGCCCGGCTGCCATGCGCTACGCAGCGCAATGCCGAGCAGAATGGCAATCACCAGCGCCTCGACATAGGGATGGCCCAACGCGCGCTCTTCGAACGCCCTGCAATAGCACAGCGACGACGGCGACCATGCAGCAAAGAGCAACCCCGGGAAGGCGTGTAATGATGATACGCGCGAAAGCGCCGGGTCCGCCGGCCGGGTCCGCCGCTGAATGCATCCTGTCTTTCATGCCGAGGATTGCCGCTGCGCGTTGACGCGCCATGCCGCGCCGGTTGAGAGGATCGATGTCTTATATAAGACATATGACTCCACGGCAATTGGGCGGAACCACCCGCAGCCTGGTCGCGGCTGCCGCGGAGGCTGTGAGAAAAAACTCCTCCAGCGGGCTTTCACCGCGACCCAAACCGACCATGGACGGCGCCGATTATGGATTTCCATATCCTTGAACTATTTGAAATTTGGAGCATTTTTGCTGTCGACAATGCTTCGAGGCAAAATGCCAACCGAGACTTTCATCAAGCCAGCCGCCGTTCGCGGATTGCCGCACTCCGCGGCAACGTTGGCTGTTCCACATCGCGAGCGGCCGCAGGAAGTGCTGACACGCAGACAGCCCGGGCATCGACACGCGCAAGCATCCCAATTGGCCGAACTTGCAGCATCGACGCGTGGAGGAAAGATCGGTTACGGCGTTCTCGCCTTCTGGATCATCGTGGCCGGATTGCTCGCAGCCCGCATTGCATTTCTCGACCCGAGCAAGATCGACTCCACTTCCTCGCTGTTTGGCCCGACAGCGCCATCGGCCTTGAACGACACGAGTTCGCGCAGGAACTGAGACACAGTTCGCTTCCGACCCATACCTGAAACTCCAGATTCTTCTCAACACGAAGCATTGACGATTGCGCCGACAACGCCTTTCGTTCGCGTCGCGCAGACTGTTACCGCGCGCAACGCTAGGCCGCCATGAGCTTCTCGATGTGCGGTATCGGATGGGACGTCAGCTCTTTTGCGATTTCGCCGATGATCCGCCCGCTCACTACTGGATGAAACGCCTGTCGCAGGTTGCCCAGGATCTTCGCCGGTGCGACGACCACCAGCTTGTCGAAGCGATTGTCGTGCGCATGTCGGTAAAGCGCTTCCGCGATGGCGCCGGCGAACCGCTCCTTGGCGATGTGATGCCAATCGGATTCCTCCACCGCACTTCGCGCCATGCCGACGCTTTGAACGGATCGGCCCGGACGATCTGTGCCCTGTTCGCGCGTCGCCGGATTGTCCTGTTCCAGGATCTGCTCGACCTCGAGGCTGACCTGCTGCGGCGTGCCCTTGTTGCGCAGGAACAGAGCCTTCTGGCCGTCACCGATCAGAACGAGGGCGTTGTGGGAAATCAGAGGTTTCGATCCAGTTGTCATGCGATACTCCATGTAGCCCCAACGCACCAAGAGCCCGGTGGTTGCCACCGAGATCAGGATGCGCCTGCCACGGATATGTGACTTTGATCTCGATCAGCCGTCATCGGCTTCCGAAGTGCGCTCCCGGGCCACGTCGCCACGGGCCAGATCGCCCAAGCAGGCCCTTCATCAAAACAAGATCGTGATAGGTGAGGCAGACCACATATGCCTGCCGCCGTTGGGCGTAATGCGGATGGTGCAAGCCACACTGCATATCGTGCCAAACGGAGGTTTCCATGAAGCGTCTGTTGATTTCCGGATTCGTGGCCCTCGCCCTGTTCGCCGCTGTAACCACACTGGGGTCGCACTCCCCGTCCAGCAACAATTCCGCCACGACGACCGGCATGGCGTCATCGAAGAACGCACGATCGGTCGCTGCGGCAAGCACGCTTCCGATCGAGGATTTCGAGGACATGTCGCTGGTGTTTTCGACGCCGGCGAAACACTGATGCGTCCACGACGTATCAATTCGGACTGCGGACTATTGCCTGGTCGCACGCTCCAGGAATTGTACCAGTGCGGCGCGATCCTGCGCTGAGCCGATACGTTGTTCGGGCATCTTGGTGCCGGGCGTGTAGGCCTGTGGTCCAACCTCGAAGAGCCTCGACACCGTCTCCGGCGTCCACACGATATCGAGGTGCTTCAGCGCTTCGGAGAAATTGTAGCCCGGCGCGGTCGCTATTCGACGACCGAAGACGCCCGCAAGCGTCGGCCCCGCCCGATTGGCCTGCTCGGCGCCAAGCGTATGGCAGGCGATACAGGCACGGTAGATTTCCGCACCACGATCACCGGCGTAAGCGGCGAGCGGATCGCCCGCCGCTTCCACGAGCAGCGGATCAATTGGCTCGCCGGTCGCCGCGTTCCACCGCCGAATGATGCTGTCGGCGCCACCCGTCAGCAACGTGCGGCTGTCCGGCATGAATGCCACCGACCACACCGGCAATCCAGGGCCAACCAGCGTCCGCGCCAGCGTGCGCGCCTTGCGATCGATCACCGCCACCGCGCCCCCAATGCTCGCCGCCGCGACCAACGTTCCATCCGGCGAGATCGCGATCGAGATCACCGGTCTCGGCCCGGCCGCAACTTCGCCGGTGCGTTCGCCGCCGGCCGCCAGCAGGTAGACCTTTCCATCGGCGCCGCCAACCGCGATTTCGCCATCGCGGCTGACCGCCACCGCGTTCAACGGCGTCGGCATTGCAGCCACGGTCGGCGTCTGTGCCCCCGACAGCGGCCAGATTCGGACGCTCTGATCATAACTGACGCTGATCACCGCGCGTCCGTCGGCGCTGAATGCAACGCCGTTGACGTTCTGGCTATGCTCGTCGAGCACCCGTGGGATTCCACCCGCCAGCGGCCATAGCCTCACCGTGTGATCCCACGATGCCGAAGCGAGCATCGCGCCGTCAGGAGATGGCGCCAGCGCCACGACTGGACCGGTATGGCCTTCCAGCACCACGTCGGGCTCGGCCTTGCCCGCAGTCCAGATCGCAATGCGTCCATCCGCCCCTGCAGTTGCCGCGCGCCCATCGCCAAGCCATGTAACTGCGTTGACGGCGTCGGCATGGAAACGAAGCACCTGCTCGGCCGTGTTTCGCGCCAGCGACCAGCGGATGGCGGTCGAGTCGAATCCGCCCGAAATGACGCTCAATCCATCGGCGGAAATCGCCAGCCCACGCACCGGCCCGCCGTGACCGCGCAACTGCGCCATCGCAGCCGGTGCAGTCAACAGAGCGATCAGCAAGCCAATAAGAACGAAAGCGGCAGAGCGGACTTCCTTGCGAAGCGGAGCGAACGCGGCAACACCCTGCACCATCGGCATCAGCCTCAGCGCATGCCCGGTCTGTCGCGGTCGAGGCCCTTGGCCTTGAGGTCGTCGAGATATTCCTGAAAGCGACGTTCGGCGTTCGCCCCGAGGTCCCGCAAGAATGCCCATGAGTAGATGCCGGTCGAATGCATGTCGTCAAACCCCAGTCTGACGGCATAATTACCGACGGAATCGACCGAAAGAATGGTGACGTTGCGCTTGCCGCCGACGGTCTTGCGTTCGGCTTCGGAATGTCCCTGCACCTCGGCGGACGGACTGGTGACCCGGAGCAGTTCGGCGGGGAAATTGAGTATCTTGCCGTCGTCGAACGACACCTGCAGCGCGCGACGATCCTTCAGGAGCCGGATTTCGACCGGCCATGCCACGGTGACGTCGGGCGCACGCACCGCCGGCGTCAGCCCGGTCCGATCAGGTTATGGCCGGGATCGCCGACCCGGGCACCGCTCGTCGAAAAGGCGACGGAACTCGGCTCCTGGATGGTATTGAGCACCATCGCAACGCCGATGGCGGCGATCACTGCAAACGCCAGGGCCGCAACAAAGACTTTCATGGCACTTCCTCACATTTGACTCGAGCCGGCTCACATTTCACGTGAGCCGGACAGACTACTCAGCCGGGACGGCATGCGGCGCACGGTCGGACGGTGCGCCCGCCTTCCCCTGCTGTTCCGCGGCCCAGAGCGAGTGGTGTTCCTTGGCCCAGTTCACATCGACCTCGCCGGTTCCCATCGCGTCGAAGGCACCCTCCATCCCGATCGAACCGATATAGATGTGCGCGAGCATCGCGGCGATGAAGAGCATCGCGATCACGGCATGGATCACGGTCCAGAACTGCAGCGCCGTGACGTTCCCCGGGAGATACGGGAATATCAGGAACCAGCCGGACACCGACATCAGCGCGCCGCCGATGATCACGATCCAGAAGATGCCCTTCTGGCCGGCGTTGAAGCGCTTGGCGGGCGGATGCTTGCCATTGGACAGAATGCCGCCCCCCTGCTTGATCCACTCCAGGTCGACCTTGCCCGGGATGTTGTCCTTGATCCAGATCAGGAACATGACCACGAGACCCAGCATGAACGGGAACGCCAGGTAATTATGTGCAAGCTTGGCCCAGGCCGACATCGCCGCAAAGGCTTCTGCGCCGAACAACGGCAAGATCAGGGTGCGGCCGAAGCTCACGTTCAGGCCTGACAGCGCCAGGATGATGAAACAGCTCGCCGTCAGCCAATGGGTGAAGCGTTCGAAGCTGGCAAACCGCAGGATCGTCTTGCCCGAGAAGCCCCGCTGGAGGTGGATCCGGCCCCGCACCATCAGGAAGATCGCGAGCACGGCCAGCATCCCGAGAATGGCGACACCACCGATCCATGGCAGCTTGCTGCGATGGAAGTCGCGCCAGTCGCGGCCGGCGGGCTGGATCAGGCTGGACGCCATCCTGTCGGGAATGGATACCCGCCCGGTGATCTTGTCGCCCTCCTTCAGCGCATTCAGGAGCTTGTCCTCCTGAACGGCTTCGGCGGTCGGCTTGAAGGAAATCTGCGCCGCCGCGGGATGGCTGAGCACGAACAGCAGCGCGAACGCCGCGAAGAGCGGCCTGAAGATCGCGAGCTTGAAGGTTGAAAGTGAGCCTGGCATTTGCACAACGCCTTTTCGGTTTCGAATTACGCGAATGCCGCCACGCCAAGGCGCGACGGCTGTTGCATCAGCCGGTCGGTGAATCGCTGTAGGCGGTTTTCCAGCCCCACATACCCGAGCCGTAGCCGCGCTTCATCACGCGCTCCTTGTAGATTTCGGCGATGATGGCGCCGTCGCCGGCGAGCAGCGACTTGGTCGAGCACATTTCGGCGCAGATCGGCAGCTTGCCTTCGGCCAGGCGGTTGGCGCCGTACTTGGCGTATTCCGCCGGCGTCGAGTTCGGCTTCCGGTCCGCCCGCGCAATAGGTGCACTTGTCCATCTTGCCGCGCGATCCAAAGTTGCCGACCTTCGGATACTGCGGCGCGCCGAACGGACAGGCGTAGAAGCAGTAACCGCAGCCGATGCAGAGATCCTTGGAGTGGAGCACCACGCCATCGGCGGTGGTGTAGAAGCACGACACCGGGCATACCGCGGCGCACGGCGCATCCGTGCAGTGCATGCAGGCCATGGAGACCGAGCGCTCGCCCGGTTTGCCGTCATTGATGGTGACGACGCGGCGGCGATTGATACCCCACGGCACTTCATGTTCGTTCTTGCAGGCTGTCACGCAGGCGTTGCACTCGATGCAACGGTCGGCATCACAAAGAAATTTGACGCGAGCCATGATCTATTCTCCCCTCACGCCGATTGAATCTGGCACAGGGTCACCTTGCCCTCGTGCATGCCGGTGACCGGATCGTAGCCGTACGACGTGATCGTATTGACGCTTTCGCCGAGTACGATCGGATCGGCACCCTTCGGATATTTGCCGCGCTGGTCGACGCCCTGGAACCAGCCGGAGAAGTGGAACGGCATGAATGCCACTCCCTTGCCGACGCGGTCGGTGACCAGCGCCTTCACCCGCGCCTTCGAGCTGTTCTCCGGGCCGTAGACCCAGACCCAACCGCCGTCCTTGATGCCGCGCTCGGCGGCATCCGAGGTGTTGACCTCGACGAACATGTCCTGCTGCAGTTCGGCAAGCCATTTGTTCGACCGCGTTTCCTCGCCGCCGCCTTCGTATTCGACCAGGCGGCCCGACGTCAGGATGATCGGGAATTGCTTCGCCAGTCCCTTGTCCACCGCGGCCTTCTGGATCGAGAAGCCGAGATTGGCCATGCGGAACTGACGCCCGTCCGGACGCGTCGGATATTTGGCGACCAGTTCGGGACGCGGCGTGTAGATCGGCTCGCGATGCACCGGCACCGGATCGGGCAGATTCCACGCCACCGCGCGCGCCTTGCCGTTGCCATATGCCATCACGCCATGTTCCAGCGTGACGCGGATAATGCCGCCCGAAAGATCGACCGCCCAGCCGACGCTGTCCGGATTGTTGCCGCCGATCTTGTTGATGGTGGCGAGTTCGTCCGCCGTGAGATCCTTGTCCCAGCCGAGCTTCTTCAGCACGCCATAGGTGAACTCCGGATAGCCATCTGTCAGTTCGGAGCCCTTGCTGTAGGAGCCCTCGGCCAGCAGGTTGACGTTCTTCACCGAACCGTCCGGCTGCTTCTCTTCGTACACCACGCCGAAACGCGCACGGAACGTGCCGCCGCCATCCTTGGCATGAAGGTTGGTGTTGTAGAGCGTGTGGGTGCCGGGATGCTTGATCTGCGGCGTGCCCCAGCACGGCCATGGCAGGCCGTAATAGTCGCCGCCGATCTCGGGCTCGTCGGCCTTGGCGCGCAGGGTCACCAGATCGAACTTGCCCTGGTTGTTCATGTGCGCCTTCAGCCGCTCCGGCGACTGGCCGGAATAGCCGGTCGAGAAGCCGCCGCGGTTGATTTCCCGCAGCACGTCCTCAGGCAAGGGACGGTTGTTCTCGACCTTGATGTTCTTGAACATCCTGTCCGCGAAACCGAGTTTCGCCGAAAGGCGGTAGATGATCTCGTAATCGTCCTTCGATTCGAAGATCGGCTTGACGATCTGCTCGCCCCACTGGATCGAACGGTTGGAAGCCGTGCGCGAGCCTGAGGTCTCGAACTGGGTGCAGGCCGGCAACAGGTAGGTGCCGTTCTTGCGGTCAGAGATCGCAGCGAACGTCGTCGGATGCGGATCGGCGACGACCAGCAGTTCGAGCTTCTCGATCCCCTTCACCATCTCCGTCATGCGCGGCACGGTATTGCCGCCATGCCCCATGATGACCATCGCCTTGAGCGCATCGCGCTGGTCGACGTCGTCAGGATTGGCGAGCGTCGCATCGAACCAGCGGGTCGACGGGATGCCCGGCAATTCCATGTTCTGCTTGCGGGTACGGGCCGGACGGCCCGCCTTGGCCGGCACTTCGTCGAAGCGCGACTGCAGGTAATCATATTCGACTTCCCACACGCGCGCCCAGTGCTTCCAGGCGCCCTCGACAAGGCCGTAATAGAGCGGCAGCGTCGTGATATCGAGGCCGATGTCGGTGGCGCCCTGCACGTTGCAGTGGCCGCGGAAGATGTTGGCGCCGCCGCCGAAGATGCCGACATTGCCGGTCGCCAGCAGCAGGTCGCAATAGGCGCGGACGTTGGCGGTGCCGACGGTGTGCTGGGTGCCGCCCATGCACCAGATGAAGGTCGACGGCTTCTGCTTGGCGAAGGTCTCGGCGACCTTCTTCAACTGCTCGCCGGGAATCCCGGTAACGCGTTCGACTTCCTCCGGCGTCCACTTCGCGACTTCGGCGCGGATCTGGTCCATGCCGTAGACGCGCTGCGCGATGAACTGCTTGTCTTCCCAGCCATTGTTGAAGATGTGGTGCAGCATGCCCCAGATGACCGCGATGTCGGTACCGCTGCGGAACCGGACATATTCGGTGGCGTGCGCCGCGGTGCGCGTGAAGCGCGGATCGAGCACGAACACGTTGGCGCGGTTGATTTCCTTGCCGGTGAGGATGTGCTGCAGCGACACCGGGTGCGCTTCGGCGGCGTTCGATCCCATGAAGATAATGGTCTTCGAATTCCGGATGTCGTTGTAGGAATTCGTCATGGCGCCGTAGCCCCAGGTATTGGCGACACCGGCGACGGTGGTTGAGTGACAGATACGGGCCTGGTGATCGACCGAATTGGTGCCCCAGAACGCGCCGAACTTGCGGAACAGGTAGCCGCCTTCATTGGAGAATTTCGCAGAGCCGAGCAGATAGACGGAATCGGCGCCGGACTTGGCGCGGATTTCGAGCATCTTGTCGCCGATCTCGTTGATGGCCTGATCCCACGAGATCTTCTGCCACTCGCCGTTGACGAGTTTCATCGGATATTTCAGGCGGCGATCGCCGTGCACCAGTTCACGCACGGAGGCGCCCTTGGCGCAATGCGATCCGCGGTTGATCGGGCTGTCCCAGGCGGGCTCCTGCCCGACCCAGACGCCGTTCTGAACTTCGGCGATGACGGTGCAGCCCACCGAGCAATGGGTGCAGATGTTCTTTTTGATTTCGGTCGGTGCGCCGACGATCTTCGGACCGGCCTCCGCCTTGCGTACCGAGCCGAGCGGCATCAGGCCGATTGCGGCGCCGGCACCCGCAGCCAGACCGGACCGTCGCAGGAACGTGCGGCGATCGAGAACGCCAGACGCGAGGCCGGCGGCGACACCCTGCAAACGCGCCCTGCCCGCGGATCCGTCTCTTCGCTTGATCAACATGTCCGTGGTCCCATCAATAGCGGTTGACGCGATAGAAGTTCTTGACGTGGTCGGTTTCCTTGTAGCGGGCCTTGACTTGCTCGGCCTGCGACTCGTCCGCCACGGCCTCGCCGCCCACCAGCGGCACCACCGCGGCAGCCGCGACCGCCGAACCACCCATCAGGAACAGACTGCGTCGATCGACGCCTGGGGATTGCGCCTTTCCCTTGCTGTCGGATGACTTGCTCATTGCATTTTCCCCTTTTCGGCTCGCCCTCGCGCTGTCACTCGGACAGCGTGAAGGCTTCGGATTCCAGTTCGATGAAGACACGGCCGGCACGGCCGACGGCGCGATAGAATCGCGCCGACTGCGCCATCTCCAGGTCCGCGAACATGCGTGCCGCCCACGGCTTGAGATGACGCTCGAAGAACTGCACCTGCTGCGCGAACTCGGTGCCGAAGTCGCCGCGCGCCATGCCGCTCATGACTTCGAGCAGGATCGCGATGTGATCTTCCGGCTCCCGCGACGTACCCGCGCGTTCGATCCCAAGCGCATCCAGATCTTCGCGCACCCGCGCCAGCGGACGCTCATGAAGAAAGCCGGTCAGATAGTACGAGGCATAGGGCAGCAGTTCACCGCGACCGAGGCCGACGAAGAGATCGAAGAACTCCTTGCTGACGGCGCGATCGTCCATTGCCGCAGCCGCGGACGCGAGTTCGATATGCGCCATGCCAAGATCGGAGCCGTCGCCCTTCAGCGTCGCGATCCGCTTGAGCGTATCCGCATCCGGTGCCTTGCCGAGCAGCAAGGACAACAGGCCGTACTCCGCGGCGCGTAGTTGATCGATCTCGTCGATTTCGGCTTTAGGTGTCACCTGACTCCCGGATGATCCGTAGAGATCGGGGCGAAGCACAAATCGATTCACCTGGGTGAGCGCTTCGACGGCGAGAACCCGTTCTGCGGGAATGCGCGACCACGCTGAAACCGAGGGCTGCGCAATGCCCAAGCTCCGCGCCAACGATCCGACACCACCTGCTGCTTTGATTGCTAGTTCCAGTCCAGCATCACGCATGGCGTAACCAACTTCTCCTTGCCACCCGTGTCTCTTCTTCGGGCACTCCAGTTTAGAACTGGAATTATTCCAAGGAGGAATCTCTAACATAGGCTTCGCCTATGTCTGCAAGAACTTTTGTCTAAACAATCGGTTTTGCGGTGCCATGACGTCGCACCGGATTTTGCGGTGCAGCAGGCTCCGACATTTGCGTCGCATTTGAGTTATCGGAACTGACTTCGGCCCTTGATAGACCTTCGATTTCTGGCGCGGCTTCACTGTCGCGATGCAGCGATTGAGCCGGTTGTTCTGCGGACAGGTTGCGTTGCGGCGGCGGCACGGGAGAACTTGCCACATTGTCGCCGGAAGTTGCGCAAGATTTTGCCGCCTCTGCAGCTGTCTCACCCATGATTTGCGTGACCATCCGCGCGACGTCGAGGCCTGCGGACAGTTCGCTGTTGCCGGGGACGCCGCCGGGCGTGTTCCAGTCATACGCGTATTCGAGTGCCGGGCTGACATAATTGCGGATAGCAGGATCCAGTGCCCAGGACTTTCGCAACGCCGCATTTCGCAGATGTTCGGGCACGCCCTTGCGCAGGAACGCGGTGATGTCGGTCGTATCCGTCAATTCTTCCAGTTTTGGCAGCGAAGAAAGATCGAATTCCGGCTCATCGATGTGCTCGCTCCTGGGTGCAGGCAACTCGGTCGATACCGACTCGTCACGAACGTCCGAATCCTGTTCCGAATCAGGACGCCGTGCCTCCTGCTTCCGCTGCGACCAGCGGGCAAGAAAGCCTCTATCCTGATCGGGGGGCTCCGAGCCGCTCATCCGCGCCCTGTTCCTTCATTGGACGAACCGCCCGGCATCCGCCGGCGGTCACCACCCGCGCGATCACGCTTGCGCTTGTGAAACACGCGCTCGACATGAAATTGATCGACAAACGCCGCAATCCATGACGCGATCTCCGCCGGCATCGGAACGGTACCGATCACGTCGCAGCCGCTCTCGAACATCGCCTCCCCTTCGGTGGGATCGGCGGTCACCTTCGTCAGTTCGAGTTCGGGTCCGCCGTCCTGGCGGCGCAGTGCAATCCAGATGCGCGGTTCGCCGTCGGCGAGATTGTCGCGATAGTTGGCGGTATCCGAACTGAACAGCTCGATGCTGGCGGCACCTGCGTAGTACAGTGTCGCATCGACCTCCGTCGAAAGCGTTGTCCACGGCGCCGTGACGGGCACCTCCTCCAGGACCGCAGCCGGCGACCACAGATGATCGATCCAGGGATTGTCGATCGAACGGCGCCGCACCACCACGCCGACTTCGCGGGACGCTTCCGTCATCGCCATGCCTGCTCCTCCATGCGCGGGATCACGTCGCATTCGCCGACGAGGCGAGCGGCAACCCCGCAACCAGGTTCTGCGGCTTCAGCCGCACCACCTTGTCAGGCCCCATCGCAAGGATGAGGTAGACCGGCTTGTCGCCGACGCGCTCGTCCACCAGCCGGGAATCCTCAAAACGCAGGCGCATCAACGCCACGATACGCTCGGCGGCATCGCCGTCCAGTCGCTCGCCGCGCCACAATGCGTTGCCGATCCGCGTCGCCTCGCTGTCGAGCCCGATGAACCAGCGCCAGTCGCGATCCTCGACCGAGGCCGTTGTTTCGACCTGGACGTTGACGCCCACGAGATGCGCGATCCATCGCTCGATCACCCGGCACAGCCCGGCGCGCGCCTTGGCGTTGCCGCCGAGATTCATCGCCATCGCGTGCGCGTCCGAACGCGACCAGTAGGTCCAGGCGTTTTCGTCGTCCATGACGTCCATCTCGCCGAACGCCTTCGGCTGCAACATGGCCGTGAGTGGCGATGAGTGCAGGTCATGCTGGGCATGCTGCTCCGCCTCGATCACCTCGGCATCCGCGAGCAGCAACGTGCCCTCATGCAGCGCCGCCAGTTGGTTGCGATAGAACAGTTCGGCCGCGCGCAATACATAAGGGTCCTCGCAGCCTTCGAGCGCGTTGCGCAGGATCAGGTGACAGAGTTGCGACAGAAAAATCGGCGGCAAGTCACCCGCTCCCTTGCGGGCGAGCGCGACATAGATCGCCTCCAGCGACGGCGCGGCCAGCAGCCGGTCGCGGAAATTCATCATGAAGGACCAGTTCTCGCGCGCGTCAGGATCGGCCAGCCCGGCGATCTCTGCGCCCGATACCGTGCGCAGCGGATCGGCAAGCAGGCTCTCGTGCAGACGACGCTCGGCTTCGCAGGCATCGGCCGGCGGCATCAGTTCGGGCCGCGCCAGATAGGCCAGAATGAGTTCGGGCGTCGCGATCAGCCCGCCGTGATCGGCGCGGCGCGTGAGATGATGGCCCGAAGCGACCCAGAATTCTCTCATGTGCGATCCGTCGTCATTCGGTCGGCCTTGATCAATCCGCGCAGATCAACCTCTTCGACAGCTTCCGCCTCACCTTCAACCTCATGGAAGGTAAAGGCGCTGGCATGCGCGTGCAACCGATCCGCGTCCGTGGTCGCCTGCCGCGGCTTTAGCGTACGAAAGCGCTCGCGGATTTCGCCATTTTCGACGCTGCGCTGCACAGCCAGCAGCGTCTGCGGTGCATGGTCGCACAGCGAGCCTGCAAATGCGATCTCTTCCTCGGCAGCGAGCCGCGCCGCATCGGCGTCGGGCGCGCCGAATTTCTCCATCAACTGACCGGCCAGACGGGCAATCATCGCCTGTCGTTCGGCTTCGGTGGCCTCGGTGACGACGGCAAGCGTCGACCATCCGAGGCTGTCGATGCCCAGGAATCCCGAACGCAGCGCCACGCGCTGCTTCGGGCCGAGCGCCGTGGGATCCCGGTTCCAGAACACGAACGCGCCGGAGACCGCCCATTCCCCGGGCTCGGCCGCGCGGTCGAACACGAAAGTATCCGACGGGTCCAGCCTGATGGTTCGTGGAAACTTCAACATCCCCGCCTCATCCGAATTTCGGACCGCGCGCCTGTGGATCATACCAGCTAACCCTTCCGAGCGCGTCCACAAGGCCGGTTCGCTCCGGCGGTCCGCTTGCGGCAGGCAGGCTGACCAGGAGATCGCCGTTGACGTCGATGCCCCGGCGTTCCCCGGCCTTGCGGCGCGGCAGCCGTTCCAGATAATCCCGCGCGATCGCCTCGAATCCGCGCTCGTTCCAACGGTCGAACGCGGTCATCAGGTGCCGGGTGAAGCTTTCGACGATCGCATCGGTATCGATCAGCTCGAAACCTTCGCTCAGCAGCGATACACCGGATGCGGCCTGCACTTCCTCGATATGCGCCATATCCGCCGCTCGTAATTGCACGCCGAAGACCAGCCATGCAGGCACCTCGGTCTCGGGGCAATCCTGCGGCCAGCCGAGACGGCCGCCACCCAGCAATCCCGTATCGAACCGGATCGCGTCGGGCCAGTCGAAGCTGACCTCCCGTTCCGGCGGGCAATGGGCGGCAATCGCATCGGCCAACGCATTCATGCCGGCAAAGAACGCCCGCCGCGCTGACGTAAGCGGTTCGTCCGGCTCAAGCACGACGGCAAACTCGACCAGATCGTAGCGGCGTACCCATATCAGCGTGCCAGCGCCCGCCTCCGCCGCGATCCTGCAGCCATGCTCAAACGCATCGCCGAGCTCGCGCAACGCGACCAAAGTATAACCGGGCGGCAGGTCGAGTGTCTGTTCCATGTCTTCTCAATGGAGCGATCACAAAAGGCTGATCCCTGATGCCTGACGGGGCAGCTTGTGCATGCTATCTGGCGTAAGCCGGCACGAGCGGACTTTCGAGTCTTGCAGATATCTGTCCGAGCGGTTACCGCAGAACCGTAGGATGATGCAACCACCCGCGTGGTGTACTGGTTCAGGGTATATTAACAATGAGTGCGGCGACGCCTCGTCTTCTGATTTGCAGTTGCGAGAAGACCATGCCGCTCGATCAGGCGGCAATCGGTCGCGGCTGTGCAGCCGACATCACGCAGGCAAACCAACTCTGCGGCCTTGAGCTCGACCGCTTCAGGAAGGCGCTCGCGGGCAGCGCGCCGATTACGGTCGCCTGCACCCAGGAAGCACCGCTGTTTCAGGAAGTCGCGGAAGACTTCCCGCAAGCCCAGCTCACCTTCGTCAACATCCGCGAAACCGGCGGCTGGTCGCAGGACGCCGCAGCAGCAGGACCAAAGGCCGCAGCCCTGATTGCGGCAGCAGGCGAAGACATGCCACCCGTCTCGCTGGTGACATTGGAGAGCGGCGGCGTCGCGCTGATCTATGGCCGCGACGAAATCGCCATCGAAGCCGCGCAGCGGCTCGCCGACCGCCTCGACATCACCGTGCTCCTGACGAAACCAGGTGACGTGCAACCCCGACGCACCAACGAGTTTCCGGTTCTCAAGGGCACCATCAGCAATGCCCGCGGACATCTCGGGCAGTTCACGCTTGCGATCGACGACTACGCGCTGCCATCGCCCTCCTCGCGCGCAAAGCTCGTGTTCGGGTCTTCACGCAACGGCGCGACCTCGACCTGCGACCTGATCCTCGATCTCTCCGGCGGCACGCCGCTGTTTCCCGCGCACGAATTGCGCCCCGGCTATCTTCGCGCCGACCCACGCGACCGCGCCGCGGTGGAACGCGCGATCGCGGAGGCCGGCGGCATGGTCGGCACATTCGACAAGCCGCGCTTCGTTCAGTTCGAGGAATCGCTGTGCGCGCATTCGCGCTCTTCCATCACCGGATGCACGCGCTGCCTCGACCTCTGCCCGACCGGTGCGATCTCGCCGAACGGAAATTTTGTCGCGATCGACGCCAACGTCTGCGCCGGCTGCGGTTCCTGCGCATCCGTCTGCCCGACCGGCGCAGCCTCGTATGCCCTGCCGAGCGCCGACGCCCTGATGCGGCGGCTGCGCACGTTATTGCAAACCTATCGCAAGGCGGGCGGCAGCGACGCCATCGTGCTGTTTCACGACGGCGAGCATGGCGAAGAGATCATCGACGCCCTGGCGCGGTTCGGCGCCGGCCTGCCGGCGAACGTGCTGCCGCTGCGCGTCAACGAGGTTACGCAGATCGGACCTGACATCATCGCTTCGGTGTTCGCCTATGGCGGCAGCGGCGTAGCGCTCGTGACGCGAGCCAGACCGCGGCACGACATCACCGCGCTGCGCCGCGCGGTCGAAACGTCCGATCGCGTCATTTCGGCGCTCGGCTTCGGCATGAATCTCGTGCGGATCATCGAGACCGACGACCCGGACGCGTTGCGCGCGATGCTGGACGCCGCGCCCCGCGGCGTCGCCACGCAGAAGCCGGCCAGCTTTGTTCCGCGCGGTGCGAAACGCAACGTGCTGGAGACGACCTTTCGCGAGCTTCACCTTGCCGCGCCCGCACCGGTCGATGTTATACCGCTCGCACCGGGTGCGCCCTTTGGCGGCGTGAAGCTGAATGTCGATGGCTGCACGCTGTGCCATGCCTGCGTCACGGCATGTCCGACCGGCGCACTGTCCGACAATCCTGACCGCGCGATGCTGCGTTTCACCGAGAGCCTTTGCGTGCAGTGCGGGCTTTGCGAAGCAACCTGCCCCGAAGACGTCATCACCATCGAGCCGCGCCTCGACTTCAACGCCTGGAATTCGCCGCTCCGCGTCCTCAAGGAGGAAGAGCCGTTCAACTGCATCGGTTGCGGCAAGCCGTTCGGCACCAGGAGCTCGATCGAGCGTGTGCTGGCCAAGCTCGGCGACAAGCACTGGATGTTCCAGGGGCCCAACGCCAGGCGTCTCGACGTCATCAAGATGTGCGCGGATTGCCGCGTCGAAGCCGTCGTCAACGAAAGCTTCGACCCGCATGCGGCGCCGCATCGCCCGCCGGTCATGTCGACGGAGGATTATTTCCGTGCGCGCGAACTGAAGAAGGACGATCCGCTTGGATCGTGAGCAGACCGTGGCCGCATCCCCTCCAGACCTCAAGGCACGCGCGACATCGAATGCCGCCGGCATTCCCGGCGTAAAGCACGTCATCGCCATCGCCTCCGGCAAGGGTGGTGTCGGCAAATCCACCACCTCCTGCAATCTCGCGCTCGGCTTCGCCGCACTCGGATTGAAAACCGGCATTCTCGACGCCGACATCTACGGGCCGTCGCAGCCAAAGCTGTTCGGGCTGCGCGGCAAACCACGGCAGATCGGCCCGCGCATGCTGGAGCCGCTGGAACGCTTCGGTGTCAAGGTGATGTCGATCGGCTTTCTGGTCGAGGAGGACAGCGCCATGATCTGGCGTGGGGCGATGGTGATCTCGGCCATCACGCAGATGCTGCGCGAGGTGGCGTGGGGCGATCTCGACATTCTCGTCGTCGATCTGCCGCCGGGCACCGGCGATGCGCAGCTCACCATGGCGCAGCAGGCGCCGCTGGCCGGTGCGGTCATCGTCTCGACGCCGCAGGACATCGCGCTGATCGACGCGCGGCGCGGCATCGCGATGTTCCAGAAGGTGAGTATTCCGATCCTCGGCCTGATCGAAAACATGTCGGGCTTCTGCTGCCCGACCTGCAACCACGTCACGCCGATCTTCGGTCATGGCGGAGCGCGGACCGACGCCGAAAGCCGCGGCATTCCGTTCCTGGGCGAAATCCCGCTCGACATGCAGATTTGCCAGACCTCCGATGACGGCCGCCCGATCGTCGCGATTGAACCCGATGGTGTTCATGCCAGGCATTACATCGCCATCGCGCGCGACATCTGGAGTGCGATCGTTACGGGCGCAGCGCACCGCCCGCCGCCGCGCATCGTCATCGAATAGACCAAGCTGATTGGACTGGCCGCCGTTCACGAAAAGCCGCCTAACGCGCCTGCTCGAACCCTCCGAGCGCAGCCGTAAGATTGGCGCCAAGGATGTCAGACAGATAGCCTCCCTCCTGAACCAGAATTGTCGGAAGCCCCAGCCGCGCGATCGCTGCACCAATTCGACGGAAGCCGTCGGTGGTCACCGCAAGTCCTGCGAGTGGATCCTTCTCCGAAGCGTCGAGCCCGAGCGCCACCACGAGCGCGCCGGGCGCAAACGCGCGAATGGTTTTCTCCGCCTCCTCCATCGCCTTCATGTAGGCGTCGTCAGCCGTGCCTTTCGGCAAGGGAATGTTCAGGTTGGCGCCCAGACCACGGCCCGCACCGCGCTCATGCGCATAACCCCAGACGTAAGGGTAGAAGAAGACTGGATCGGCATGGATCGACACGGTCAGAACGTCGGACCGTTCGTAAAAGATGCCCTGCGTGCCGTTGCCGTGATGGACATCGACATCGAGGATCGCGACGCGCTCGTGCTTCAGCCGAAGGTGGGCGGCCGCAACCGCGCTGTTGTTCAGGAAGCAAAAGCCACCCGCAAGATCGCTATAGGCATGATGACCGGGAGGCCGGCACAACGCGTAGGCAGCATCTTCGCCGTCCATGACCAGTTGCGCCGCCGTCGCGGCGACGTCGGTCGCGGCGCACGCCGCAGCCCAGGTGCCCGGCCCGATCGGGCAGCCCGTGTCGGCCGTGTGCCAGCCGAGCCGGCCGACGATGTGGGTCGGGTAAGTGGCAGCGTTACGCACCGGGTGCACATTGGCAATCATCTCCGGGCCGGCGTCCCCCAGCGCAGTCCACGCGTCCCAGGCTTCCTCGAGAAAGCGGAGATATTCGGCACTGTGGACCCGCGCGCGCGGCCCCTGGCCGAAAACCGTCGGCGCAACCAGATCGTGCTTGCCGGCTTTCAGCCCCGCGAGCAATCGATCGGCGCGCTCGGGCTGCTCAGTGGTGCGCTTGACGACGCCCCGCACCAGGAAAAATTGCGGATCGTGGCTGCGATGGAGTTCGGTGTGGACGGCTTTCACACGGATAGTTATTCCACCGACAGTGCCGGCTTGTCCAGATCAGTGCGTCGGCCAGAGAGCTAAGCGCCGGCAGCCGGCAGGCTCGCGGCGGCGATGGCGACGATCTGGGCCAACCGGCGTCCGATCCGGGACGACGCGCCGCGCAGCAATGTACGAACCTGTCGCATCACTCGATTTTCCATGTGCGGCCCAGGAAAACAGGGCGCTCAGGGAAAATGGTCCCGCGCGGCCAACTAGTCGAGATCCCCGGGAAAATAGCAATGCGCGCTTCGTCCGAAGGCCGATCGGCAGTGGTTTTGTTGCCATGATCGGACAGCCGGCGAATGAAATTTTCTCCCCGGATTCGGACTCAAAGCCCGGTAATGCCGCTATCGACCGCCAGCGTCTGGGCGTTGATGTAGACACTCTCGTCGGAGATGAAGAACAGCGCCGCATACGCGATTTCCCAACCGGTCGCCATCCGCCCAAATGGTGCCCCCGACGCGTTGCGCGTCGGCCGGCCGGCGCTGGTGTGGCGGCCGAGCGGCGTGTCGACCAGGCCCGGGCAAATGGTGTTGGCGCGGATGCCGCGCCGGGCCCCTTCTTTCGCGACGTTGCGCATCAGGCCGCCGAGCGCCGCCTTGGAGGCATCATAGGCGATCAGTCGCGAACCTGAACGGAGCGCCGCGATCGACGAAATAAAGACGATCGACGATCCGTCGGCCATGTGCCTGAGCGCCTTGCGGCAGCAGAGCATCGGGCCGGTCAGGTTGACCGTAAACGTCTCGTTCCATTGCTCCAAATCCACGCCGTCGAGGCCGAGCGCCCCGACGCCAACGCCGACATTGAGAACCATGCCGTCGATGCCGCCGAGGCCGGCCATCGCCTCGTCGATCATCCGGTTCACGTCGTCTTCGCGCGCGATGTTGGCCTCGATCGCAAACGCCTTTCCGCCCTCGGCCTCGATGCGACCGACCGTATCATCCGCGCTGGCGCGGTTCATGTCGGCAACCGCGACATGGGCCCCTTCCCGCGCAAACAATAGCGACATCGCCCGGCCGTTGCCGACCGGGTCGGTGGCAGCGTCGAACGTCCGCTGTCCGCCGCCCACGACGAGTATCTTGCGACCCCGCAGCCGCCCACGGCCCGGCGCCTCTCCTGCGGATTCAAGGCTCGGCTGACGAACATGGCGAATTTTGTCGGACATCTTTTCCTCTCGATATATTCGCTGTCGCCAGGCTGCACCGGCCGCGGACATCAGCCGCGCGCAGCTTTCCTGGCTGCTTGTTTTCGTGCGGCCTTGTCCGGCTTTGCGAGAACATTCCCGGTCTCATCCCTTGCCGCCATCAACGACAGGAAGAATGCTAGGAAATGATCGACGGCTTCCATGACCCTGGCGCGGGAAGAGGGTTGCGCGCCCATGACGTAATGTTCGAGCCGAATGTAGATCAGGCCGGCCGACAACAGCCGCGCCATTTCGCGCGGGTCGGTCGTCGCGATCAGGCCGGCCAGCGCAAAACCGCGGAAATAATCCGTCATCAGGCGCTGCTCGCGCGAGTAGAACTGATCGGCGAATTTCGCGCGGATGCCCGGCACGCGATTGCGTTCCGCCGTGATGACCTTCTGGAACTGGTGCTCGCGCGGATCCGACCACTGCGCAACGAGATCGAGCGCAAACTGGCGGCAGAACGCCGCGGGCTGCCGGCTGAGCTGCCGGTAACGCGGCTCTTCCAGACGGCTTGCAGAACTCGCAGGCCCGTATTCGCTGACGATGGCCTCGAGAATGGCCGCCTTTCCCGGGAAGTGATTGTAGAGGCTGCTTTCCCGAACACCGACCCGGCGCGCCAGTTCGCGCATCGATGCGCCGCCATAACCGCTGTCGGCAAACAGCTGCAGCGCTTCCGCAAGAATCCGCTCGCGGGTCGAGAGCGCTGCCGTGTCGGCCGCCTTGGAAGCCGTGGAAGTCATTCGTGTTGACTAACGAACGGTCGTTCGATAGTCAACAGACGAACGATCGTTCGTTAACATTGCGCCGCAATCGATCAGCCGCCCGAGAGAGGCGGAAAGAACAGGGAGAAATACATGGGCCGCTCTTCAGGAATTCAATTGCGTGCGCTGGGCTTCGCGGTGGCGATGCTCACGGCAATCCCGGCGCAGGCGCAGTCCGCCGCAAAGTATGATCCGGGCGCCAACGACAAGACCATCAAGATCGGAACCACCGCTCCGCTGAGCGGCCCGGTTTCCGCCTTTGCCCAGATCGCCAAATCCGCCGAAGCCTACTTCAGGAAGGTCAACGACGAAGGCGGCGTGAACGGACGGCGCATTGAAATGATCATCGTCGACGACGCCTACAGCCCGCCCAAGACCGTCGAGCAGACGCGGCGGCTGGTCGAAAGCGACGAGGTGCTGCTGGTATTCGGCGGCGTCGGAACGCCGACCAACAGCGCCGTTCACAAATACCTTAACGACCGGAAGGTACCGCAACTGTTCCTCGGCTCCGGTGCGGCGAAGTGGGACGATCCGAAGAACTTCCCTTGGACCGTAGCCTGGCAGCCGACCTACCGCGACGAAGCAATCGCCTACGCCAAGTACATCAAGGCCAGCCATCCGGCCGCGAAGGTCGGCGATTCTCTATCAGAACGACGATCTCGGGAAGGACTACCTGAAGGCGCTCGAGGAAGGCATGGGCGGCAGCGACCAGATCGTCGCCAAGGCGCCTTACGAGACCACCCAGCCCACCGTCGACACCCAGATCTTGCTGCTCAAGAGCAGCGGCGCGGACGTCGTGCTGGTGGCGGCGACGCCGAAATTCGCCGCGCAAGCAATCCGCAAGATCGCCGAGATCGGATGGAAGCCGACAACGATCATTTCCAACGTGTCGGCCTCGATCAGCGGCGTGCTCGAGCCGGCCGGACGCGACAATTCGACCGGCGTGATCTCCAGCCAGTACCTGAAAGACAGCACCGATCCCGGCCTGAAGGACGACCCCGGCTACAAGGAATGGCTGGCCTTCATGAACAAATATATGCCCGACGCCAACAAGAGCGACTGGCTCAACGTCTACGGCTACACCATCGCGCAGACGCTGGTCACAACGCTCAAGGCCGCCGGCAACGACCTGACGCGCGCCAACGTGCTGAAGCAGGCGACCAACCTGAAAGACGTTCGCCTGCCGATGCTGATCAACGGCACCGCCGTCAACAATTCGCCGGAACGCTATACGCCGATGACGAGCCTGCAGCTGATCCGCTTCGATGGCACGCGATGGGTGGGCTTCGGCGAGCTGTTGCGAAACTGAGACGTCAACAGCCGCTATTCCGCCATTTGGCTCGGGGAAAATCGTCAGATGCGACAACTGAAAATCGGCGACATGCGGATCGACCGGCTGGTCGAGATCCCGGCACTGCCCGCTCGACAAGGAATTCCTGTTTGCCAACGTCACCGACGAGGTGATCGCGGCCAATCGGTGCTGGCTCGATGAACGCTTCATCGAGCCGGGGACAGGCCGCTTCATTCTCAGCCACCATTCCTACGTGGTGCGTACGCCTCGCTGGACGGCGATCGTCGATACCTGCTGCGGCAATCACAAGGAACGTCCGGGCGCGCCGTTCTGGCACCGGCTCAACCAGCCCTATCTGGAAAACATGCAGGCGCTCGGCGTGCATCCCGACGAAGTCGACTTCGTCATGTGCACCCATTTGCATGTCGATCATGTCGGCTGGAACACGCGGCTGGTCGATGGAAGCTGGGTCCCGACCTTCCCGAGGGCGCGCTATCTGATGGGTCGAACCGAGTATGAACATTGGGATCAGCAGCACCGGCTGAACCCGGGACGCAATATCAATCGCGGCTCATTCGTCGATTCGGTGCTGCCTGTCGTCGCGACCGGCCAGGCCGAATTCGTCAGCACCGATCATTGCGTGTTCGACGATCGCGAAGCCACCTTGCGCTTCGTCCCGGCGCCCGGCCACACCATCGGCAACACGATGATCGACCTTAAGGCCGGGCACGACCACGCCGTCATGTCCGGCGATGTGATCCATCACCCGATTCAATGTGCGGCGCCATGGCTGTCGAACGCGGCGGATTTCGACCGCGAGGCCGCGCTGGCCACACGCCTCAAGCTGCTCGAACAGCTTGCGGACACGCCGAGCTTTCTGCTTGCGGCGCACTTTCCCGCACCGACGGCCGGCAAGGTGGTGTCGAACGGCACGGCCTTCAGGTTCGATTTTCAGTAGGCGGTCGCGTCACTTTCCAGCAGGCGGCGCAGCGACGCCAGCACCTCGTCGAGCCGGTCATGGTGAAGCCAGTGCCCGGCGCCCGCGACCTTGACCAGTTCGGCGTGCTGGAAATGCGCGAGCAGACCGGCGGCTTCCGGATCGGCAAGAAAGCTCTCGTCGCCCCACATCAACAGCGTCGGACAGGTAATGCGCGACCACAGGGCGGCATAATCCTCCGGCGCCAGCCGATACGGCGCCCTCGCCCGCTGATAGTGATCGAACTTCCAGCGATAGCGGCCATCGGCGCCCTGACGGACGCCGTGCCGTGCCAGATGCAGTGCCAGTTCGGGCGTCAGCCGCCTGTTGCGGGCCGAAAGTCGCTGCGCCGCCTGCTCGATCGTTAGAAACGCGCTGGGTTCGTACTCCGAGATGCGGTCGAGCTGCTCGATCCACCGCGACATCTGCTCGTGCATCGGCGCAGGTTGCGCGCCCGACAGGAACGCGCCGTCGAGCACGCCAAGGCGCGATACATTCTCCGGGTACGTACCGGCATAGGCCAGCGCGACCATCCCGCCCATCGAATGGCCAACGATCGCCGCATCCTTCAGCTCCGCGTGACGCAGCAGCCGGCTGAGATCATAGACATTGTCGGACAGGCTGTAGCTGCTTCCCCTCGCCCAGTCTGAATCGCCGTGCCCGCGCAGGTCGGGCGCGATGATATGGAAGTGCGGCTGCAATTCTCTCGCGACCGCATCCCAGTTGCGGCAGTGGTCGAGCCCGCCATGGATCAGGACGAGCGGCGGCGCGGACTCGTTGCCCCAATCGGCATAATGCAGCCGCAGCCCCTGCAACTCGTAAAAGCGATCTGCCGGTTCAACCATCGTCAGACGATCTCGCAGAGATGACGGCTATTTCGGCGCAAACCCGAATGCGCGTTCGAACCGCTTCACATAGGCCGGCCACACCTCGGGATTGACGATACGCGGCGGACGCTTGCCGTCGAGCGCATCGAGTATCTGTTCGGCGGCGATCTTGCCCATGTTCACCCGCGCTTCCCTGGTCACGCCAGCGGTATGCGGGCTCGCCAGCACGTTGTCGAACTGCAGCAGCGGATGCTCCGGCGGCGGCGGCTCCTTGTCCCAGACGTCCAATCCCGCACCCGCAATACGCTTGTCGCGCAAGGCCTCATAAAGCGCTTCCTCGTCGTGAATGAAGCCACGCGCGGTGGTGATGAAGAATGCGTGCGGCTGCATCAGCGCGAACTGGCGGGCGCCGATCATGCGGCGGTTGTCCTTGGTCAGCGGACAGGAGATCGAGACGAAATCCGATCGCCGCATCAGGTCGTCAAGCTCGACCTTCTCCGCGCCCCGCGCAGCGATCTCCTCGGCCGTGAGGAACGGGTCATAGGCGATCACCTTCATGTGCAGCAGACCCTTGCACAGCTCGGCGATCCGGCGGCCGACATTGCCGATACCGACGATGCCGATGGTCTTGCCCTGCGCCTCGTTGCCGATCAGCGCATTGCGATTGACGTTGGCTTCGCGGCGCAACGCGCGATCGGCTTCGAGGATTCGCTTGGAGAGCGTCAGCAGCATCCCGAGCGCATGCTCGGCGACCGAATTGGCGTTGCCACCGGACTGGTTGACGACCAGCACCCCCGCCGCCGTGCAGGCATCGACATCGACCGGATCGAAGCCCGCGCCGTTGGAGGAGACGATCAGCAGGTTCGGCGCCCGCTTCAGCAGATCCGCGTGGGCATGGAAATGCGGGGCAATCTCGTCCCGCGCCGCGCCGATCTGGTAGGCATGGGCTTCCGACAGGACCGGCGCGGCGACCGCATCGGGGCTTTCGTTCTCGAGCCGGTCGAGCCTGACGTCCGGACGGGCTTTCAGGATATCGACGTAGATCTCGTGGGCGAGATATTTGACATAGAAGACGCGCTTGTTGTTGACGGTCATTTTCCTTGGCAGCCTTCAGTTCGGGAAATCGTGGTTTCGCGGGAGGATCGGGGTGGCCGTTCTGCGGCCGCGATCAGGCTGATCTGTCGGGAAACAGGACGCGCAGGAGCATGGCATCCGCGCTCGCCGCCACTACGGCGGCATTCCGGCCCCTCCTCAACATGCCTCCCTCCCTCTTATGCTCGTTACCTCGCTTATCGCACAGTCGCCGGCCAGCGGCATCGGCCAGGCCTGCAGATCAAGGGTACGGCAGAGGCATGTTGACAATCTCGCCATTGGCGTCAAGTTCGGCGCTCCGGAGTTGAGCGCGAACGAAACATCGTCGCGGATGAGGAGACCAACATGGCGGTTGCGGAGGGAAAAACCTCGCCCGAGACCCCCGAGAAGAGCTGGCACGGCGTGGTCCTGCAAACGCTCAAGCGCAACGACATCCGCCTCGTCCCCTACGTGCCCGACCGCGTGCTGACGACGCTGATCAGCAACCTGCACGCCGATCCGTTTTTTACGACCTTCCCGACTGCACGCGAGGAGGAAGCCGTCGGCATCGTTTCGGGCGCCTGGATGGGCGGCATGCGCGGCGCGGTTTTGATGCAGACGTCCGGGTTCGCAACGCTGGCAAATGTGCTGGCGTCGCTGGCCATCCCCTACCAGATCCCGCTGATCATGTTCGTGTCCGAACGCGGCACGCTCGGCGAGTTCAACTACGGCCAGTCGCTGGTGTGCCGGACCATGCGCCCGGTGCTGGATTCGCTCGCCATGGAACATCACACCGCGACGCGGCTCGACGAGTTCGAGTTCATCGTCGACCGCTCCATCAAGCAGGCCGTCACCACGCAGGCGCCGGTGGCGCTGATCCTCTCGCCGCTGCTGACCGGCGGCAAAGTCTTCGACAAGTGAGCGCCGCCATGGACACCACCACCAGCGGCCCCGCCCGCAACACCAAGGTGATGAACCGCTTCGATCTCACCTCGCGGCTGATCGCGAAGCTGAAGCACGAGGAAGCCGTGATCGGCGGCATCGGCAACACCAATTTCGACCTCTGGGCCGCCGGCCATCGGCCGCAGAATTTCTATATGCTCGGCAGCATGGGGCTCGCCTTCCCGATCGCGCTCGGGGTGGCGCTGGCGCAGCCCGACCGGCGGATCTTCGCCCTCGAAGGTGACGGCTCGCTGCTGATGCAACTGGGGTCGCTCACGACGATCGCGACGCTGGCGCCGAAGAATCTGACCATGGTCGTGATGGACAACGGCGTCTACCAGATCACCGGCGCGCAGCCGACGCCGGCGGCGGCCGTGGCCGACATCGTCGCCATCGCGGTCGCGAGCGGGCTCGCCAACAGCGCATGGGCCGCCGACGAGGACGATTTCGAGCGCCTGATCGAACAATCGATGTCGGCTTCGGCACCTACCCTGATCGGCGTCCGGATCGACGACAAGCCCGGCGTCGGCGCCACCCGGCGTGATCCGGTACAGATCAGGGAGCGCTTCATGCACGGCCTCGGCGTGCGGGAACCGCTGTAATTATGTGCGTTAACCACACGGGTATCTCAACGCGTCGTGATCGGCATGCGGTGCGATGAACGTGCTATCCCGCCGCCATGAATAGCCTTCTCAAAGTCATCGCCTGGCTGCTGGCTGCGGCCGTTGCCTTCGCGACCCTCGGGCCACCGACCTATCGCCCCCATTCCGACCTCGGTCAGAACGGCGAACATGCCCTCGCATTCGTGCTGGTCGGGCTGGCATTCGGCCTGGCCTATGGCCGTAACCGATGGCGGACGGCGGCGATCTCGGCGGTTCTGATCGGCCTGCTCGAAGTGCTGCAGTTCTGGATGCCGGGACGGCATGCGAGGCTCGTGGATTTCCTCGTCGACGGCTTGGCCGCCTGCGCCGGATTAGTGCTCGCGGCGGGACTTGATTGGGCAATCAGGCGCGCACGGCCGAACGTCGGAACGTCCTGACGCAAGCAATCCCCGCGGGCAGGAAGCCCGCGAGGACTGACTCGCATCAACGCGATATTCGTCAGTCGATGATCTTGATCACCCTGCGCGTACGCGGCTCCACGATCACGCGGCGATCATTGACGACTGCGTAACGATATTCGGTGTGGCTGGGCACGGTGCGCAACTCGACGGCCGCGGGCAGCGGCTCGCCGACCACGACCTGCTCGCGAACCACGACCGAGCGATCCCGCGGGATCGACGTGATCACCGCGTTCGGAATTTCGACAGCGGCGCCGACTGCAGCGCCTACCGTACCACCGACCATCGCGCCGATCGGACCACCAACTTGCCCGCCTGCGGCAGCGCCGTCGGCGGCACCCTGGGCGGTGGTCGATTGGGCAAAGGCCGCACCCGACGTCAGCAGCGAGGCGGCAATCAAGGAAACGGCAAGTCGCTTGTTCATCATGTCCTCCAGTGATTTTGACGATGCGTCTCAACCACGGACGAAACGAGATGTTCCGGTTCCATTTGCCGCTTATGCAACGATTTTCACCTCACGGTGCCCGGCTGCCTCGTTGTGGTCCGCACAGCAGATCTGACGTGGCGGCGCCGGATTTGACACCCTCGCCTTGACGGTCCCAGGCAACTCAGAAAACCTGTGCATCTTCGGGGCTGCTCTCGGCAGCCGCTTTCGGCAGGGCCAGGATCGACCGGCCCTTTGGAAAGGGCCATTGTCGGAAGTGGTACGTCAATTGCTTCCGGACATGAACGTGTGTGGGGGAAGGACACGATGATCCGCCTGTTTCTCGATCGATTATACCTTCTCTCCGGCTATCTGGCCGGACTGTTCCTGATCGCGATCTTCGTGCTGATGATGCTGCTTTCGGCCGGCCGGCCGCTCGGCATCAATATTCCAGCCGGGGACGATTTCATCTCCTGGTGCATGGCGGCAACGGCCTTCCTCGGCCTCGCGCATACGTTCAAGCATGGCGAGATGATCCGCGTCGGCCTCCTGATCGACCGTCTCAGCGACAATGTCCGTCATTATGTGGAGATCGCGGCGCTCGTCGTCGGCACCGGCTTCATTGGCTTTTTCGCATGGCATGCCGTGGTCATGACCTGGCAGTCATGGAAATTTTTCGACATTTCGCAGGGCGTCATCGCGGTGCCGCTGTGGATTCCGCAGCTCGGCTACAGCGGCGGCCTCGTGATTCTCTTCGTCGCTTTCGTCGACGAGCTGATCCATGTCCTGCGCGGCTTCGCACCGCGCTATGAACTGCCCAAGCCGCAGAGCGCCGAGGAAATCGTCGAGCGTGCCATGCAGAGCGGGGTCTGACATGGAGTTGCTCTCGATCGCCGCCATCCTGCTCGGATTTCTCGCGCTGCTGCTGGGTGCCGGCGTCTGGATCGGCGTTGCCTTGATGGCGACGGGATGGGCCGGGATGCAATTCGCCGGCGGGGCCATTCCGGCGGGCAGCGTGCTTGCGACTACGGTGTGGGGCAACAGCGCGTCGTGGTCGCTCGCCGCCTTGCCGCTCTTCATCTGGATGGGCGAAATCCTGTTCCGCACGCGGCTGTCGGAAGAGATGTTTCGCGGGTTTGCGCCCTGGCTGAACTGGCTACCGGGCCGGCTGATGCACGTCAATGTGCTTGCCTGCGGCGTGTTCGGTTCGGTTTCGGGATCATCGGCCGCGACCTGCGCCACTGTCGCCAAGATCGCCCTGCCCGAACTGAAGAAGCGCGGCTATGACGAAGGCCTCAGCCTGGGGTCGCTGGCAGGAGCCGGCACGCTCGGCATTCTGATCCCGCCGTCGATCACCATGGTGGTCTATGCGGTCCAGGCCAACGTCTCCATCATCCAGGTTTTCCTCGCCGGATTTTTGCCGGGCATGCTGGTGATGGCGCTTTATTCCGGCTACATCGCGATCTGGTCACTTGCCAATCCGAAGCGGACGCCGCCGGCGGATCCGCCCATGAGCCTGCGCAAGCGCATCTCGGAATCGCTCAATCTCATTCCCTGCCTGCTGCTGATCGCGTTCGTCTTCCTGTCATTGCTGATGGGCTGGGCCACGGCGACGGAATGCGCGGCCTGGGGCGTGCTCGGATCGCTCGCGATCGCATGGTGGCAGGGCGCGCTGACCTGGTCCGCCTTCTGGGCGAGCGTGATGGGCGCCACGCGCGTCAATTGCATGATCCTGCTGATCCTGGCGGGCGCCTCCTACATGGGAACGTCGATGGCCTATACGGGCATCCCGCTGGCGCTCGCGAACTGGGTGAACAGCCTGCAGCTCAGCCCCTATTCGCTGATCGCGGCGCTCACCGTGATGTACATCGTGCTCGGAACGGCGCTCGACGGCATTTCCATGATCGTGCTAACCACGGCGATCGTCATTCCGATGGTGAAGCAGGCCGGCTTCGATCTGGTCTGGTTCGGTATCTTCCTGGTGCTGGTGGTGGAAATGGCCGAAGTCTCCCCGCCCGTCGGTTTCAATCTGTTCGTGCTGCAGACCATGAGCGGCAAGGATTCCAACACGGTCGCCAAGGCCGCCCTGCCGTTCTTCTTTTTGCTCGTTCTGGCGGTTGCCATCATCACGGTCTTTCCTGATATCGTGATGCTGCTGCCGCGGATGGCGTTCCCTGGCTAGAGAAAGGTGTTGTCATGTTGAGGTTTGTTAAGACGTTTGCATTGGCTGCCTGCATCGCGGCTCTTGCCGCGCCCGCAATGGCGCAGACAAAATGGAATCTCCCGGCCGCCTATCCGGCGGACAATCCGCATTCGGTCAATCTGATCGCCTTTGCCAAGGACGTTGGCGATGCCACCGGCGGCAAGCTGCAGATCACCGTGCATCCCGCGGCGTCCCTGTTCAAGGCGCCGGAAATCAAGCGCGCGGTCACGACCGGCCAGGCGCAGGCGGGCGAGGTCCTGATCTCGCTGCATGAGAACGAGGACCCGCTCTTCGGCATCGATGTCATCCCGTTCCTGGCGACGAGCTATCCGGCAGCCAAGAAGCTGTGGCTGGCGTCGAAACCCGCCGTCGAAAAGAAGCTTGCCTCGCAGGGACTGATGCTTCTGTTCGCGGTGCCGTGGGGACCGCAGGGCATCTATGCCAAGAAGGACCTCAACACCGTCGAGGACATGAAAGGCCTGAAGTGGCGCGCCTATAATGTCGGCACCTCACGCATCGCCGAACTCGTCGGCGCGCAGCCGATCACCATCCAGGCGGCGGAATTGCCGCAGGCGCTGGCGACCGGCGTCGTCAACGCGTTCATGACCTCGGGCTCGACCGGCTACGACAGCAAGGCCTGGGAAACCATGACGCACTTCTACGATACGCAGGCCTGGATTCCGAAGAACGTCACCTTCGTGAACAAGGCGGCCTTCGACGCGCTCGACAAGCCGACCCAGGATGCGATCCTCAAGGCGGCTGCGGTCGCCGAGGAACGCGGCTGGAAGCTCGCCGAAGAAAAAGCGAAGTGGTATCTCGAACAGCTTCAAGCCAACAAGATGAAGGTGCTGCCGCCGCCGCCGGCGTTGAAGACCGGACTCGAGAAAATCGGCGAGCAGTTGACGGCCGATTGGTCGAAGAAGGCCGGCGCCGATGGCGAAGCCGTGATCGCCGCCTACAAGAAGTAAGACCATCCGCTATGAATGGAGCCCGGCATCCGTGCCGGGCTCTATTGTTTCGTTGTCAAGGTCCATGGTGCGGAAACGCGCTTGCTCGACGTGATCCGCGCGGATCATCCACCGCCTGCGATCTCGTCGGTCCAGACCTTGAAGCTGACCAATGTGTTTGGCCCGAACGTCTGGGTGATCGGAACATCGGAGGCGTCGCGCCCCTGCGCGATCAGCACACGTCCGATCCTCGGGACGTTGTTGCGCGGATCGAACGTGCGCCAGTGCCCGCCGATATAGGCTTCAAACCAGCCGGCAAAATCCCCTACCGCCCAGGGCTTCGGCGTGCCGATGTCGCTGAGATACCCGGTGCAGTAGCGCGCCGGAATGTTCATGCACCGGCAGAACGCGACGGCAAGATGGGCATAGTCGCGGCACACGCCCTTGCCTTCCTCGTAAGCCTCCCATGCCGTCCTGGTGGCGCGCGCGTGCTCGTATCCAAAGGCGATGTGACGATGAACAAAATCGCAGATCGCCTGGACCCGCGCCCAGCCTGGCGGCGTGTTCGCAAACAATTGCCAGGCAATCTCCGAAAGCCGGTCGGTCTCGCAATAGCGGCTGCCGAGCAGATAGACCAGGGTATCGGCGGGCAGATCCTCCACGGCATGCTGAGCCGCCGAAGCAAACACCGGATCGGGCAGACCGCTGTCGCGGACGATGCCGTCGGCGGCAAGACGCATGCGGCCGGCAGGCGCAACCATGCGGCTGCACCAATTCCCGAACAGGTCGCGATAGGGTGAGATCTCGACCACCGGGTCGGTGGTGAGGAAGTCCGGCACGATGACGTCGGAAGCGCGGGTAAAGTGTGTGCCCAGCACCATGATCATCGGCGTCGGCTGCGGGAAATCGTAGAGCATTTCGAAACCGACGCGCATCTTCATTCGAAATGCCTTTCAGGCCCTGAGTACCCAAAATGGCTACGAAACCATCGAATACAAGGCATTGGCGCCTTATTCGATCAAAAGCGACCGGCAGCAGAGAAAACGATGGCTAATTGCCGCAAAAGCGCGCACGGTGCACCGATGTCCGAAAAACATGTTGTTGTCGTGCGCAGAAACGCCGGGCTGCGAACATGACCACGCGCTCGCGCCGGGAAACGGTTCATTTCAGGCATCCGTTCCGCCTCAAGGGCATTGACCGGCAGCTCGCGCCGGGGGCGTACGAAGTCGTCACCGATGAGGAGATGATCGAGGGCCTTTCCTTTCCGTGCTATCGGCGCGTCGCAACCATGATCATGGTGCCCGGTGCGCCGCCGCAACGCTCTGCGATGGAAATGATCTCGATCAGTTCGGTCGATCTTTCCGACGCGCAGCGCATCGACGCGAGCGCACCGCGTGAGTGATCCGCCAATCGAGCTCGACAAGCGTCGCGGCATGGCCGCGCAGAAGGCAACCGACATTCGCCGCGTGATTGCCGAGGTCGAGGCAAACGCAAAGCTGCTGCGAGACAAGCAGGGCATCGCCGAAATCCAGCTCCTTGCGGTGCCGGCGACGTCCTGGCCCGAGGCCGTGGCCAAGGCGCGTTACGTCCTCAATCTCTATTCGGCCAGTCTCGCACCGACCGATACGCACCACCGCGACCTCGTGGCCGCGGTGCTTGCGGACCTTACCCGGCTCGCAGGGGAAGAGACCTGAACAAAGCCCAAAGCTGGAGTTCAGCCTCAAGAACGGAACACCTCATCCCGCTCATTCCACCAGGATCGAGCGGGCCCAACAGAAAGCACCAGATGCAACATCTCTCGCCACGTCACGTCATGACAGAAGAATCGCTTCGCCTCGGGGTGGAGTCCGGCTGGTACTCGACCAAGGTCAGCGGAACCTTCGTCTCGGGCCCGCATCATTCCGAAGCTGACTGCCTGCGCAAGATCGCTGAACTGCAGCCGCCGACGTTGAAAAGGAAGAATTAGGAACAGGTAGGCAGATGGTTTCGTTCCGGGAGGAAGGTCAGATGACGCTCGCGCGCGGCAGTATCCGAGGCTATGAATTCGACCGGATGGTGCTGTTGTTTTCCATGCTGGATGGCGCCAGGGAAGTGCCCTGCGCCGTCAGCGCTTCGGCGATGGACGATCTGGAACACGTGCCGCGAACACCTGCCAACCGGCGCGAGGAACAGTTCGCGCGGTTGCGCGATCGCATCGAGGAATGTGCGTCGCGCAAGTTCCTGGCCCGGGAGTTCGAAGGCAGCCCGCCCGGCATCATCGTGCGCAGCATCGATTTTCAACCCAAGCCGGCCGGGAAGGCATTACCGGCAACATAGGGCGCGTCATCGGGCCGCCGCTCGAAGACACGATGCAGAATTTGCCGCAATCATATGGGGACGCCACGGGGACGCCGTTGTTGGGAAGCCCGGCTTGTTCCCGGCTCAAGATACCTGCATATAAAAGACCATGGGTGTCTTTGAGCGACTGAAGACGGCAGCGTCCGCCGAGTGGCGGGCCTATACCGAGCATCCCTTCACCGATGGGATGGCCGACGGCTCGCTCGCCGAGGCGGCGTTTCGCCACTACCTCGTCCAGGATTATCTCTTCCTCATCGAGTTTGCCCGCGCCTACGCGCTCGCCGTCTACAAGTCGCCCAGCCTCGCCGACATGCGCGAAGCGGCCGGCGGCATCTCGGCCATTCTCGATGTCGAGATGAACCTGCATGTGAATCTCTGCGCCGGCTGGGGCCTGTCGGCCGCCGACCTCGAACAGGCCGCTCCGGCGGTCGAGATGCTGGCCTATACGCGCTACGTGCTCGACGCCGGCATGCGCGGCGACCTGCTGGCGCTCAAGGTGGCGCTCGCGCCTTGCGTCATCGGCTATGCCGAAATCGCGACACGGCTCGCCGCGCGGCCCGAAGCGCTCGCTGAATCGAATCCCTATCGCGTCTGGATCGCCGAGTATGCCGGCGGTCCCTATCAGGAGGTCGCGGCGAAAGCGCAGGCGCACATGGAGAACCTCGCCGATCGCTACGCCACGCCGGCCCGCGAGGCCGAACTGGTCGCGATCTTCAAGGAGGCTACAAGGCTCGAAGCCGACTTCTGGGAAATGGGCTGGCGCGCGGGGCAACCGGCGCAATAGTCGCTGCCTGCACGGAGCCCGACCTCACTCAGGCAATCAGGTCCAGCACCAGAAGCAGGACACTGGAAACCAATCCCGCAATTGGCACCCACAATGGACAAATGAACGCTCCTTCGGGCGTGGCCTCGCCTCGCCGCTTGATACGGATCAGCGCAACGTTCACGATCGCGAAAATGAGAAGCGTGAAGCGCGCAGTCCACTCTGCCAGGCCCACGAGCGGGACGGAAAGGGCCAGCACGAGGATCCCGCACATGCCGACCGCTGTTGCGAGGACAGGTGTTCGCGTCACCGGGTTCAATCGGGCAAGCACCTTCGGCAGGCTTCCCTGATCGGCCAGGCCATAGATCACCCGACCGATCATGATCATATGCACAATGACACCGTTGAGCGTGGCTACGATCGCGATCGCGCTCATGGTGACGAGCGGCAGGCCTGTCAGCCTCTCGAAGACCAGCGCGAGCGGCGCGGAAGAGCGCGCCAGCTCCTGCGGCGGCACCGCGATCACCGCAACCCACATCACCACCGCGTAGAACAGCGCCGTAAGACCGAGCGTCAGGAACAGCGCACGGGGCAAGGTGCGGCTCGGTTCCTTCAATTCTTCCGCGATATTGACGAGATGTTCGAAGCCGATAAACGCAAACACCGCGATCAGCGTCGTTCCCGCTATTCCGACCCACACCGTCTGATCGCCGGCAGAAGGCCAAACTTCCGGAAGACGCGTGATGACATCGGTGCCGTGACCAAGGCCGGCAATAATGATCAGCCCCAATCCGCCCACCTCGACGGCCGTCATGATCCCGGCGAAAGTGATCGATTGAACCGTAGCGAGGCATGCCACGATCCCCATCGCAAGGACCACGCCGGAAATGATCCAGGGAGCGGAAACAGGCAAAAATATCCCGACATAACCTGCGCTGCCAACGCTGATCGTCGCGGCCGAAACCATTGCGGTGGCGACCACGAGCAGCCCGACCGCAAGGCTCAGCCACTCGCGCTTGAAAGCTGCTTGTACGTAGGCCGCCTCGCTGGCGCTCACCGGCATGCGCGTGCCCAACTCGGCAAACGAGGCCGCGCTGAAGGCCATGACCAGCGCGGCGCCCACGAAAGCCAGCGGCGCATGCATTCCGCTGCGGCCGGCAGCGACACCGACGAGAACGTAGATGCCGGCTCCGATCGTGACACCAAGTCCGTAGAGCACGGCATGTGTCAGCGTGAGCGACCGCGCAAGGCGCAGCGATCCATCCTGCGTCGCAGACCGATCAGTCATTCAAGCGTTCTCTCTTGTCGGAAACACTGGCACAAGCGCCCCGGGGTGTGCCAAAGGGCCGGTGGCAAGCATATTCTCCACTACATTCTGACTCGCGGGCAAATTCGATTCGCGTCAAGGAACCAGTTTTCATGAGCCAGCCGACGGACGGGTCTCCGACGCAAATCACATTGCAGGAATCGATCGTCAAGATTGTCACGGCGTGGGCGCCGAGCCTGATGCGCCCCATCCTCGGGTTTCGCCGCACCTATCTGCCGCTGCTAATGGTCTATTTTGCCTACGGCGCGCTGGGGATCATCGACGTCAGCCGCGACATGTGGATCAAGGAGCGACTCACTCTCAGCCCGGCGGAACTCGCCGGAATAGGCGTCTGGCTGAGCCTGCCGTGGACGGTGAAGATGGTGTTCGGCCAACTCGTCGACAGTGTGCCGGTCTTCGGCTCACAGCGGCGATCCTACATCCTGATCGGGGCCGTCTTCACGGCCTCCGGGATGCTCACGCTGGCTGGCGCGGCCGGCGGATGGATCGCGTTCAGCCGAGCCGACCACCTCTACATTCTCGGCGCGATGCTGATCGTGGTCGGGACCGTGATCCAGGACGTCGTGGCGGATGCGATGTCGACCGAGGTGGTATCCCGCGTGGACGCTGCGCAGGGACTGCTCGCCCGGAAGATGAGGTCCGCGCCGAGCTGGGCATGGTTCAGGTCCTCGGCCGCCTTGCGCTCGGCATCGGAATTCTATCGGTGGCGGGATTGTCCGGATGGCTCGCGCAGTGGTTCGCCCGTGAAACCGTGTTTCTATTCGGCCTTGTGATCCCCGCGATCTCGGCGCTAGGCGTGCTGCTGATCCGCTCCGAAACGAGCGAGCGGCGGCCAATCGACTGGCGCATTCTCGGCGGCGGCATTGGCTTTGGACTCATCGTTCTCGCCGTCGCACTCGGCGGGCTGCCATATGCGCAGGAACTGGTCTTCGTGCTGTCAATGCTGGTCATTTGCACGATGCTGGTTTTCGTCACGCGCGAACTGGACGCCAAGACCCGGCGCGCCATTCTGTTCGCGAGCCTCATCATCTTTGCATTCCGCGCCACGCCGTCGGTGGGAGACGGCTATTTCTGGTGGACGCTCGACGTCCTCAAGTTCGACGAGGCCTTCTACGGCCACCTTCGTCAAACCGCGGCCATTATCGCCATCGTCGCGATGTGGACCTTCAGCAAGCAACTGACCGAGTATTCCGTCACCAAGGTGCTGTTCTGGCTTGCCATCGCCGGCGCAGTCCTGTCGTTGCCCAATATCGGCCTGTTCTTTGGCCTCCACCACTGGACGGAGGAAACGTTCGGCTTCGGCGCGCGCGCGATCGCCGTGATCGACGCGGCGGCAGCCTCGCCGTTCGCGCAGCTCAGCATGATCCCCCTGCTGACGCTGATCGCGTTTTACGCGCCGGAGGGACACCGTGCGACGTGGTTCGCGCTCATGGCCTCGCTGATGAACCTCGCGCTTGTCGCAGGCCAGTTGCAAACCAAATATCTCAACCACATTTTCGTCGTGCAGCGTGGCGAATACGCGGAGCTTGGCCCGTTGTTGATCACGGCCGGGGTTCTTGGCCTCGTCCTTCCGATAGGCGCCATCCTGCTTTTCGGTCGACGCACTTGATCTGAAAGGCTGGCGAAGGCGGCCGCCTAGGTGCCCTTCTGGCGGTTCGGCAGCAAGCCCTTCAACCGCTTCCATGCCGGCGCAACGGCATACCCCACGATCGGGATCGCGGCTGCGCCGATGATCAATCCAATGACCCCGGAGATGGCGGCCGTCACGATCCATTCCAGTAATCCAGCAGCCGCCGGAACGGCATGAGCCGCAGCTTCGGCAGCGGCGTGGACCGTCGAGGCGATCACAGGCGGGCCGTACACTTCGAGACCATGCAGGACGATGCCGCCGCCAACCCAGATCATGGCGGCGGTGCCGACGGCGCTGAGGAACATCAGGAAAAAAGGCATGCCGCGAACCAGGGCGCGGCCGAGCGCCCTGCCCGCGCCGCCGATGACGGAGGCGCTCTCGTTCCTCGCAAGCGCCACGCCGACATCGTCGGCCTTCACGATCAGCGCGACGACGCCATACACGGCAACCGTGATCCCGATCCCGACCACCGCCAGCACCAGCGCCTGCATCACGAGGCTGCCCGCGGGAAGTGCGGCCAGCGTGATCGCCATGATCTCGGCCGAGAGGATGAAGTCGGTCTTGATGGCGCTTGCGACCTTTTCGTCCTCGACCGTCGTTGCGTTCAACGCGACGGTGCCGAGCTGGGATTCATGCGCGTGCGCATGATGCGGCATGACGGCTGCCAGCACCTTTTCGACGCCTTCGTAGCAGAGATAGGCACCGCCGAACATCAGCAGCGGCGTGATGGTCCAGGGCAGGAAGTAGCTGAGCGCCAGGGCAACAGGCAGCAGGATCAGGAGCTTGTTGCGCAGCGATCCCGCCGCGATCCTGCCCACGATCGGCAGTTCGCGTTTGGCGGCAAATCCGATCACGTAACCCGGGGTGACCGCGGTATCGTCAATCACCACACCCGCCGCCTTGGCGCCCGCCTTGGCCGCCTGGCTTGCGACGTCGTCGAGCGAAGCTGCCGCGACCTTCGCGATCGCCGCGACGTCGTCGAGGAGGGCCATCAGTCCGATGCTCATTCATTCTCCTTCATTGCTCGGACCGAAACTTCAGCCGGTCGCCCTGGCGCGCATTTCATCGCTGGGCTTGATGTCCTGCGAGCGCCCGTAGACGCCGACCGCGACGATCAGCACCACCGTGAGCACGCCGAACAGCGCACGATATGCCGTCTCGGAGCGGGCTCCGTCGGCCAGCGGCTCAAAGGCGCCGACGATGATGCCGGAAAGTGTCTGCATGCAGGCGACGCCGAGCATCACGGCGGTGTTGATCGTCGCCACGCCACGCCCGATCAGGCGGTCTGGAAAGATGCCACGGCCATGCGTCATTACCATGGTGCTCGCCGCGCCGAAAAAGCCCATGCACAGGATGGCGCCGATCGGCACCCAGACCGGCGGACGCGAGGCCAGCGCCAGGATGGCGAGCATGGCGACGGTCACGAGCGTGCCGCCGACGGCGATCCACTTGCGCGTATCCAGCACGCGGTCCAGCGGGCCGAAGGCGACGATGCCGAACTGGTAGGCGACGACGGCCGCGAGCAGCACGTTGCCGGCCTCGATCGGCGTGAGGCCATAAACTTCGCGCAGGAACGGACCGCCCCACAGCCCCTGCACGGTGAAGGTGCAGGCGTAATTGCAGAAATTCATCGCCAGGATCGGCTTCAGGCGCGGATTTCTCAGCACCTCGACGAGGCCCTGCAACATCTGGCGCGACGTCTCCGGGGTGCGTTCCAGAAAGGGGTGGCCGGGCGGCGCGTCGCGCACCACCAGCCAGACCGCAACGGTCGCGAGCGCGACGAAGACGACGACGGCGCCGAACACGGCGCGCCAGCCGACCGCCTCTGCAGCCCAGGCCAGCGGCGTGGTGGCGACCAGATTGCCGAGCAGTCCGATCGAAAGGACCATGGCGGTGAGCGTGGAGAATCGATCCGGCGGAAACCAGCGCGAGATCACCACCATGCTGCCGATCAGCATGACGCCGAAGCCGGCGCCCATCAGCGCGCGGCCAGAGAGCAGGACCGGCCAGGTCGGCGCCAGCGTGAAGATGGCAGCGCCTGTCGTGGCGAGGATGAGCATGCCCGCGACAGTGCGCCGCGGGCCGAAATGGTCGAACAGGAACCCGCACGGGATCTGCATCGCAGCAAAGCCGAAGAAGAAGGCTCCGGTCAGCGCGCCGAGCGCTTCCGGCCCGATCGCGAGGTCGCGCATCAGGTCGAGGCCGATGGTGACGTTGGCGGCGCGGAAAAAATGGCTGGCCACATAGGCGGTGGCCAATGTCGTGACGATGATCAGGCCCCGGCGGTGCGGGAACGGAAGCCGCTCGGCAGACTGCATCGGTGAGTAATGTCCCGCTTCTCGTTGAAATGGCTTGGCAGGCGTTGCGCGCCGGCGAGCCTAAGCGGGGTTTGCATGCAGTTCAAGGTTGGCGCTGCCGGCGCAACGGCAGAGGCAGGCGTCGCGGCTTGGGCGACCTGCGTTCGAGCCGTGTACTCAGAAAAAAAGCCCCGGCGTCGGCCGGGGCTTTAAGTCGCTCGCAGTAAATACGATCAGTAACGCGCCGTGACCGGGGCGCCGTAGCCGCCGAAGCGGTAATTCAGCCTGAAGGTCACCATGTCCACGTCCTGGCTGATCCGATTGAGTGCGCCTGCCAGCAGGGGATTCACCACCGAGAACGAATTGTTCGCGTCGCCCATGAAGAGGTGATCGTATTCGATACCGGCCGACCAGTTCGGAGCGAAGCCGTACTCCAGCCCGACGCCGATGGTACCGCCCCAACGCGTCGAGCTTGCGGAGGCAACATTAACGGCTCCAAGCGTGGTGGTGATGTCGTAGCTATTGCTCGTGACTGCAGCGCCACCCTTCACGTAGAGCAGTGCCGCATTCCACGCATAACCGATCTGGCCGGTGAAAAGGCCTATGCCGTCAGTTCCAGTGTGGGTCGTAAACGCCGGATTGAAAATGCTGACGCGCGAGCCGCTGAGGTCCGCCCAGTCACCCTGCGCTTCGAGGCCGAAAACGAACTGCCCGGATTGCCAGCGGTAGCCAATCTGACCACCAAGCAGACCGCCGGAGCGATCGGCGCAACCGTCGCCAATGATCGTGCCGGCGACCGGAACGATATCCCAGCAATTGCGGCTCGATCCCCAGCCGCCGTTGGCGCCGATGTAGAAACCGGACCAGTCATAGAGAGGGGAAATTACCGGGGGCGGTGCCTTGTAGGGCCGCGCCGGAAGATCAGCGGCGACGGCGGGCCCTGCCAACGCTGCAACACCAACAGTGCCAAGCAAAAACTTCTTCATGATGCTTTCTCCGCTCCATCGCTTCAGAATCGAATTGATACAACGCGACCATAAGCGCGCTCCACCATCAGACCGTGTGCCAAAATGGCAACGTTCAACCACAAACAATTGGGCTGCTTTGTGGCTGGATTGAATTGATTGAGCGACGGTCTTGCGCTTGCGGTTACGGTTCGTTCGGCGTCTTGCGCGCATGGACCAGTCATCTATTCGATTTCTTGCACTGCACAATTGTCCGACTGTCGTTCGGCCGACCTTGGGTCGCACCGCCAGCACGCCATATCGTCCACTCTGTCAGAGCGCGCGCAGCAGCCGATACAATCCGATCAATCGGGTTGGTTTGCCTGCGCCGGATTCCCGTCATCGTCGGTTCCGTCGTCTTGTGCATCATCGAGCCAGGCGTGAATGTCGACCGATGCGATCGCTTTTCTGGGCAGATGGGGGATGATGGTGCCGGCTGTGACGGCTAGCCCCTCTTCACATTTGATCCGCGCGAAATTTTTGGCGTCCGCTTCCGTTTCAAATGTCCTGGTCAAGCGAGGATTTCGCCTTTTGACCAGCGTACCCTCCCTCGGCACTTCAAAGGTCACGTACCAGCAACGCGTCATCTGGTGATCTCGACTACCGCAAAGCGCCAAGTCCCAATCACTGTTGCTGAAAGTCAGGCCGCCAATAAGGGGCGTTACGTTGACACAGATCAACGGAAGTCTCGTTCCGCTTTGCGGCATCGCGCGTCGATTTACGGCGGGCAAGTCGATCCACCCATCCTGCGCGCCGGGAAGGTATGCGAGCGTCGTTGCCGGAACGCTGCCGGTTGCCAGCAACGACAGCCCCGTGGTGATATCCGATCCATGAGTTCATCTGCACGAACGCCCGCCGCGGACGGTTTGCACATCCGGCCGATGCGACCGGATGAAATCTCGATTGCCGTGGACTGGGCCGCGGCCGAGGGCTGGAATCCCGGCCTTGCCGATGCTGCCTGCTTCGCCGCGAGCGCACCCCAAGGCTTTCTCATCGGCGAGTTCGGCGGCGCCCCGGCAGCAACCGTCTCCTGCGTCAACTACGATGCGCGCTTCGCCTTTCTCGGCTTCTACATCGTGCGCGCGGACCTGCGTGGCCGCGGCTTCGGGCTGCAGATCTGGAACGCGGCGATGGCGCATGCCGGCGTGCGCGTGATCGGATTGGACGGCGTGGTGGCGCAGCAGCCAAACTACAGGAAATCCGGATTCGAACTCGCTTACGCCAATGTGCGTTACGGCGGCATCGTCGCGTCCCGCGATGCCCCGCGGGCCGGCGTCGTCGCACTCAGCGAAATTCCGTCAGCAATGGTCGACGCGTATGACGCCACCGTCTTTCCCGCGCCGCGACCTGCGTTCCTGCGCGCCTGGACCGGCGCACACGGCCATGTCGGCCGCGCTGTCATACGCGATGGCCGGCTCACGGGCTGGGGCGTGATCCGCCCGTGCCTGAAGGGCCACAAGATCGGACCACTCTTCGCCGACGACCGCGCCACCGCCGAAGCGATCCTGTCGGCCTTGCTCGCGAGCACGGGTGGCGGTGAAATATTCATCGACGTCCCCGCCATCAACCGCGAGGCGATGGCGCTGGCGCAGGATCTCGGTCTCGCGCCGGTATTCGAAACGGCGCGGATGTATACTGGCGCGATCGCGCCGCTGCGGCTGGAACGAGTATTCGGTGTCACCAGCTTTGAGCTTGGGTAGCTCGAGGAGCGAGCCATCATGCGTCGAGAAGCCGGCTTGTGTCCGCGGTCAAGTGGGAGCTAGCTGCGGCGAGGCAAAACCGGGCGGTTAGATGGATCGGGACCCAGGCGATCAATTCCCCTATGCGGCACTGTTCTGGCCGGCGATCGTCGCTGCATCGGCCGCTGAAACCGCCTCATCCATGGCGGCGCATTTCCTCAATGTCGCGAGCGAGGCTGACGGCCGCCCCGCGCAGGAACCCGAAGGCGCCACGCCGGGCAAGATTGCGCTGCAACTCCGTACCGTGTGGCTGCACGACTTCACGACGGTCGAGAGCGGCGTCCCTACCCTGCTGTGCACGCCACTCGCGCTGCACGGCGCCGCCATGGCCGACCTTGCAGCGGGACACAGCCTCGTTGCTGCGCTGCGTGGCGCTGGCATCGACCGGCTGTTGATGGCCGACTGGCGGTCGGCCAGCGCCGACATGCGATCTCTCGGCATCGATGAGTATCTCGCCGATCTCAATGTGCTCGTCGATCACGTCGGCGGCCGGGTCGATCTTGTCGGGCTTTGCCAGGGCGGCTGGCTGTCCCTGATCTATGCGGCACGTTTCCCGGCGAAGGTGCGCAAGCTTGTCATGGCCGGCGCGCCGATCGATCTTGCCGCGCAGCAATCCTGCCTGTCGGCGGTCGCCGAGGCGACGCCCCTCAGTCTGTTTCAGAGCCTGGTCAGTTCCGGCGACGGCCTCGTCATCGGCCGCAATATCGCGAAGTTCTGGGGGAACAAGTCCGGCGCCGACGATATTCGCGAAGCGCTGCAAACGGCTTATCCAACCGGATCGCCGGAATTCACAAAGCTCGAAGCCGTCTTCAGGAAATGGAATTCGTGGACGATCGACGTTCCCGGAAAATACTACCTCGAGGTCGTCGAGAAGCTCTACAAGCGCAACGCACTCGCCCGCGGAGACTTCGTCGCGCTGGGACAACGGATCGATCTCTCGCAACTGCGACTTCCGATCTATCTCCTTGCCGGGAGCGCCGACGACGTCGTGGCGCCGCAACAATTGCTTGCCGTAGAGCGGCTGGTCGGCACCGAACCGGGGGCGCTTCGGCACCAGATCGCGCCATGCAATCATCTGAGCCTGTTCATGGGCAAGCGGACGCTCGAAGAGAACTGGCCTGACATCGCACACTGGATCAAAGCGACCGCCTGATCCGCGTGGGGACTAATCCTCGCTGGCCTTGAACCGCCCGAGCCCCTTCATCACGAACGGCGCCACCAGCGCGATCAGGGCTATGCCGAGCAGCGTCGCCGACATCGGGCTCTGCAGCAGCGTCATCGGATCGCCGAGACTGATCGCGAGCGCGCGGCGCAACTGGCTTTCGGCGATCGGCCCCAGGATAAGACCGACGACAACAGGCGCGATCGGAAAATCGAACCGGCGCATCAGGAAGCCCATTACGCCGAATCCCGCCAGCATCGACAGTTCGACCACCGACGGCTTTGCCGCGATCGTACCCATGGTTGCGAACACGAGAATGCCGGCGTAGAGCCACGGCTGCGGGATAGCGAGCAGTTTCACCCACAGGCCGACCAGCGGCAGGTTGAGAACCAGCAGCATGAGATTGGCGATGAACAGACTTGCGATCAGACCCCACACCAGATCGGGCCGCTCCGCAAACAGCAGCGGTCCCGGGTTCAATCCATATTGCTGAAAGCCCGCCAGCATCATCGCAGCGGTGGCCGAAGTCGGCAGGCCGAGCGTCAGCAACGGCACGAGGGTGCCGGCGGCGGAGGCGTTGTTGGCGGCTTCCGGGCCCGCGACGCCTTCGATGGCGCCCTTGCCGAATTCCTCCGGATGTTTCGCCAGCCGCTTCTCGGTGGAATAGGAAAGGAACGTCGGAATCTCAGCGCCGCCGGCGGGGAGCGCGCCGATCGGAAAACCGAACATCGTGCCGCGCAGCCACGGCTTCCACGACCGCTTCCAGTCCTCTTTCGTCATCCACAGCGAGCCGCGCACCGGCTCGAGCTTTTCCTCGGTGTGATGGCGGCGCGACGCGACGTAAAGCGCCTCCCCAACCGCGAACAGGCCGACCGCAAGCGTCGTGACTTCGACGCCGTCGAGCAGTTCGGGGATACCGAAGGCAAGCCGCGCCTGGCCGGTGAGCTTGTCGATGCCGACAAGCCCGAGCGTGAGCCCGATGAACAGGCTGGTCAGCCCGCGGATCGGCGAATCGCCGAAGGTGGCCGATACCGTGACAAAGGCCACGCACATCAACGCAAAATAATCCTCAGGGCCGAAGCGCACCGCGACATCGACCAGCCACGGCGCCAGGAAGGCCAGACCGATGGTGGCGATGGTGCCCGCGACGAACGAGCCGATGGCCGCGGTCGCAAGCGCAGGGCCGCCGCGGCCGGCCTTGGCCATCTTGTTGCCCTCGAGCGCCGTCGCCATCGAGGCGCTCTCGCCGGGCGTATTGATGAGGATGGCGGTGGTCGAGCCGCCATACATGCCGCCATAATAGATGCCGGCGAACATGATCAGCGAGCCGCCGGGATCGAGCTTGTAGGTCACCGGCAGCAGCAGCGCGACCGTCAGCGCCGGACCGATCCCGGGCAGCACGCCCACCGCGGTGCCGAGGAACACGCCGATCAGCGCGTACAGCAAATTCATGGGCTGAACGGCCACGGCCATGCCATGCGCCAGTGCTGCGAAGGTTTCCATCACAGCAGTCTTTCCAGCGGTCCGGCGGGAAGGCTCAAGGTCAGCAGCCGATCGAACGCGAGATAGATCAGCGTGGTCATGAGGAGCGCGATGGCAGAATCGGCGAGAATGGCGCGGCGTCCGAAGGCTGCAGACGTCGCGACAAACAGCGCCGACGTCGCCAGGATGAAGCCGCCGCCGAGGCCGATGATGGCAATCAGCAGCGCAAGCCCGGCGAGGATCAGCAGTACGGCCCGCGGATCGGCACTTTCGCGCGGCGGCAGATTGCCTCGCAGCGCATCGATCAGATTTGCGATCGCAAGAATCCCGAGGCCGATCGCAATGACGATCGGCATCACCTCGGGCCCCATGCCGTACATCGTCGTGGCCGGGAGTTGCCTTGCGTCCCACACCAGCACCGCAGCGAGCGCCGCGAGAGCCAATGCGATGACGATGCCGGCGCGATCGGCATGGCGCGACGGCGGACCTTGCGGAAGGTCCGTCATGACTTGACGAGGCCGACCGATCTCAGCACGTCAGTGACGCGCACCGTCTCCTTCTTCAGGAACTCGGCGAACGCATCGCCACCGAGGTAGGCATCATCCCAGCCCTTCTGCTTGAGGATATCCTTCCAGGCGTCGGACTTGACCATCTTCTCGACCACGTCGCTCAGCGTCTTGCGCTGTTCGGGGGTGATGCCGGGTGGCGCGACCACCGAGCGCCAGTTGGCGAGCACGAGATCGATCCCCTGCTCCTTGAAGGTCGGGATATCGCTGCCCGGCAGGCGCTTTTCCGAGGTCACACCGAGCGCGCGCAGCTTGCCGGACTTGATCTGGCCTTCGTATTCGCTCAGCCCCGAAATGCCGGCGGTGACCTTGCCGCCGAGGATGGCTGCCAGTGACTCGCCGCCGCCGGAAAACGGAATGTAGTTGACCTTCTTGGCGTCGGCGCCGATCGCACCGGCAAACAGCGCCGCCATCACATGGTCGACGCCGCCGGCCGAGCCGCCGGCAAAGGTCACCTTGGCGATATCGGCCTTGACGGCGGCGGCGAGATCCTGCGCCGTCTTGATCGGCGAATTCGCCGGCACGACGATGACCTGGATCTCCTCGGTGATCCGTGCGATCGGCGTCACCTGGTCGAGCGTCACCGGCGACTTGTTCATGGCCAGCGCGCCGACCATGACGAAGCCGTTCACCATCAACTGGTTGCCATCGCCCTTGGCGCCATTGACGAACTGCGCGATGCCGACGCTGCCGCCTGCGCCGGCCACATTGGTGACCTGGACGCTGCGAGCGATCTTGGCGGCGACCAGCGCCTGCTGCATCGCACGCGCAGTCTGATCCCATCCGCCGCCGGGTGCGGCAGGCGCCATGATCTTGAGTTCGAGCTGCTGCGAGAGGGCTGGACCGCCGGCCGCGAGCGTCAGCGCGACGACCGCGCCGAACAGGCGCGTGTGGAACTTGTTCATGATGAGGTCCTCCCGGCTGACACGGACACGCTGTGTGTCATTTGGTCGCATATCAACCGGAAACGGCACCGCTGTCCAGACAAGGACGCGAAGCACCCGCAAAAACGCCGCTTCGGCGAACCGAAGCGGCATCGGTGTTTGGACTTAGAGCAGGCCCGCGCCGCGCGCCCACTTGTACTTCGCGCCCAGCACCTCGACCGGCATTTCGGTCGAATAGGCATAGGCCGGGATGCCGTTCTGGTAGAGATATTCGGCGGCTTCCTCGACCTCGACGTCGCCGGCGAGCGAGGCGACGATCGGCTTGACGAAGCCCTTGGCCTCCATCTCCTTCTTCACCTCGACCATGTTGCGCGCGAACACCATCGGCGGCGTCACGATCGTGTGCCAGTAGCCGAGAATCAGCGAGTGGATCCGCTCATCCGACAGGCCAAGCTTCACCGTGTTGATGTAGGTGATCGGCGGCTCGCCGCCGGTGATGTCGACCGGATTGCCGGCCGCCCCGAACGGCGGGATGAATTTGCGGAACGCAGCGTCGAGATCCGGCGGCATCTGCATCAGTGACAGTCCGTTGTCCACACAGGAGTCCGACAGCAGCACGCCCGAACCACCGGCGCCGGTGATGATCAGGATGTTCTCGCCCTTCGGCGTCGGCAGCACCGGCACGCCGCGCGCGAATTCGAGCAGTTGCCGCAGCGACCGGGCACGGATCACGCCCGACTGCCTGAACACGTCCTCGTAGATCTTGTCATTGCCGGCAAGCGCACCCGTATGCGACGAGGCAGCCTTCGCGCCGGCCGAGGTACGGCCAGCCTTCAGCACCACCACCGGCTTCTTCTTCGAGACGCGCTTGGCGGCTTCCGCAAACGCCCGACCGTCCTTCAGGTCTTCGCAGTGCTGCGCAATCAAATTGGTGTTGGGGTCCTGCTCGAAGAACGCCAGCAAATCGTCCTCATCGATATCGGACTTGTTGCCGAGGCCGACAATCGCGGAGACGCCCATCTTCGCCGAGCGCGAGAAGCCGATGATCGCCATGCCGATGCCGCCGGACTGCGACGACAATGCCGCATGACCCTTGACGTCGTAGGCGGTGCAGAACGTGGCGCAGAGATTCGACCAGGTATAGTAGAAGCCGTAGATGTTCGGACCCATCAGGCGGACATTGTACTTCCTGCCGATCTCGACGATCTCGGCCTGCAATTCCGGCGCGCCGGCTTCGGCAAAGCCCGACGGAATCAGGACCGCGCCCGGAATTTTCTTCTCGCCGCATTCGACCAGCGCGCCGGCAACGAACTTCGCAGGGATCGCAAACACCGCCGTGTCAATCACGCCGGGCACGTCCTTGACGCTCTTGTAGGCCTTGTAGCCCAGGATCTCGGTAGCCTTCGGGTGGATCGGATAGATCTCGCCCTTGTAGCCGCCGTTGATCAGGTTCTTCATCACCGAGTTGCCGATCTTGCCGTCCTCGGCGGAAGCGCCGATCACGGCAACGCCCACCGGCTGCATGATGCGGTTCATCGCGGCGACGATCTCTTCGGTCGGGCGCGGCGCCGGGCGCGGCTTGTAATCGAAATCGACGACGATGCGCACGTCGGCGGCGGTCGCGTCCTTCTTGGTGGCGAACACCGGGTTGAGGTCGAGTTCGACGATCTCGGGGAAGTCGCTGACGAGTTGCGACACCTTGACGATGACGTCGGCCAGCGCGTCGCGCGAGACCGGATCGCCGCCGCGCACGCCCTTGAGCATGTCATGGGCCTGAATGCCGTCGAGCATCGACAGCGCGTCGTCCTTGGTAGCGGGCGCGAGACGGAAGGTGATGTCCTTCAGCACTTCGACCAGCACGCCGCCGAGGCCGAACGCCACCAGCTTGCCGAACGAGCCGTCCGTGATCGAGCCGACGATGACTTCGGTGCCGCCGGCCAGCATCTGCTGGACCTGGATGCCGTCGATCTTGGCGTCGGCCTTGTATTTCTTCGCGTTGGCGAGAATCGTCTCGTAGGCCTCTTCGGCATCGGCCGCGGTCTTGACGCCGACCATGACGCCGCCCGCTTCGGTCTTGTGCAGAATGTCCGGCGAGACGATTTTCATCACCACCGGAAAGCCCATGGAGGACGCGATCTTTGCAGCATCGGCGGCGGATTTCGCCACGCCCTCCTTCGGAACCGGAATGCCGTAGGCATCGCACACAAGTTTGCCTTCGGGGGCCGTGAGGCTGGCGCGCTTCTCGGCCTTCACCGTGTCGAGCACCCGGCGGACAGCCTCCCTGGCGCTGGGCTCGGCGATCTTGCGGGCCGCATCTGCAGAATTCGACATTGGCTTCCTCCTGGGGCTCGTTTTATGGCATTTGGTATGCCAGCAGAAAGATTGTCAAGACAAACTGTTGCGCAGAAACCTCGGAAACACCGGCAACTTGACATTCTGGCATTTGGTATGCCAAAAATATTTCGATATTTCTTCTGCTAAGAAGACGTCTCCCACACGGAGGAGACGAGTCGTGCCCGCAAGGAAAGAAACCAAGGCGCCGCCTGTCATGGCTGAGGCAGACATTGCAATCGTCCGGATTGCACCCGAGACGAGCTTCAAAAACAAGGCCTACGAGGCCTTGAAGGAAGCCATTCTCAAGATGGACATCTATGCGACGCCCGAGCAGGTGATGCTCGACGAGCGCGCTCTGTCCGAACGTCTCGGCGTCAGCCGCACCCCCATTCGCGAAGCGATCGCGATGCTGGAACAGGACGGCTTCGTCAAAACCGTGCCGCGCCGCGGCATCGTGGTGGTCCGCCGCACCAAGACCGAGATCGTCGACATGATCCGCGCCTGGGCTGCGCTGGAAAGCATGGCGGCGCGCCTGATCACGACTACCGCACGCAAGAAGGACATCACCGCGTTGCGCGATTTCTTCAAGGATTTCGGCGACGACCGCCTGCCGCAGGATCATGTCGAGGAATATTCGAAGGCCAACATCGCCTTCCACCAGGCGCTGATCTCGCTCTCGGAGTCGCCGGTGCTGGTGGATATGACCAATGACATCCTGCTGCATGTTCGCGGCTACCGGCAATTGACGATCGGACGGAAAGACCGCACCGCAACCTCCCTGCCCGAACATCTGGGCATCATCGAAGCCCTCGAAGCCCGCGACACGGAACTCGCCGAGAAGCGCGCGCGCGATCACACGCTGGGCCTTGCCGCCTACGTTGAAGCGCACGGCCAGGAACTGTTTTCATAGACCTCGCACCAGAAGACGACGGAAAATCGTCCGAACCAGAATGATCAGGGAGACGAAGCCCATGCTGAATACCGCGACCAGGACCGAAGCAGCGGGCACCGAGCAGGAATTGACCGACGGCTTTCATCTCGTGATCGACGCACTCAAGCTCAACGGCATCAACACCATCTACGGCGTGCCGGGCATCCCGATCACGGATCTCGGACGCATGATGCAGGCCGCCGGCATTCGCGTGCTGTCGTTCCGCCACGAGCAGAACGCGGGTTACGCGGCATCGATCGCCGGCTTCCTGACCAGGAAACCCGGCGTCTGCCTCACCGTCTCGGCGCCTGGATTCCTGAACGGCCTGACCGCGCTCGCCCACGCCACCACCAACTGCTTCCCGATGATCCTGATCTCCGGCTCCTCCGAGCGCGAGATCGTCGATCTGCAGCAGGGCGACTATGAAGAGATGGACCAGCTTGCGATCGCCAAGCCGCTCTGCAAGGCGGCCTTCCGCGTCCTGCATGCGGCCGACATCGGCATCGGCTTTGCGCGCGCCATTCGCGCCGCGGTGTCGGGACGGCCGGGCGGCGTCTATCTCGATCTGCCGGCGAAACTTTTTGGCCAGGTGATCAATGCGGAAGCCGGCGCGAAATCGCTGGTCAAGGTGATCGACGCCGCGCCGGCCCAGATCCCTGCCCCGTCGGCGATCAAGCGCGCACTCGACGTGCTCAAGGGCGCCAAGCGTCCGCTCATCATTCTCGGCAAGGGCGCAGCCTATGCGCAGGCCGACGACGACATCCGCGCCTTCGTCGAAAAGACCGGCGCGCCTTTTTTGCAGATGAGCATGGCCAAGGGCCTGTTGCCGGACACTCACCCGCAGTCGGCAGGTGCTGCGCGCTCCACGGTGCTCAAGGACGCCGACGTCGTGATGCTGATCGGCGCCCGCCTCAACTGGCTGCTGTCGCACGGCAAGGGCAAGACCTGGGGAGAGGCACCGAAGAAATTCATCCAGGTCGACATCGAGCCGAAGGAAATGGACTCCAATGTCGAGATCGCGGCGCCCGTGGTCGGCGACATCGGCTCCTGCGTGACGGCGCTGCGCGAGGCCATGGGCGGAAGCTGGCCCGCCGCGCCGGCCGACTGGGTCTCCGCCGTCAACAAGAAGCGCGACGACAACGTTGCCAAGATGGCGCCGAAGCTGATGAGCAACGCGTCGCCGATGGATTATCACGGCGCGCTGGGCGCGTTGCGCACCATCATCAAGGAGCGGCCGGACGCTATTCTCGTCAATGAAGGCGCCAACACGCTCGACCTCGCCCGCGGCGTCATCGACATGTACAAGCCGCGCAAGCGCCTCGACGTCGGCACCTGGGGCGTCATGGGCATCGGTATGGGCTATTCGATCGCCGCCGCCATCGAAACCGGCAAGCCGGTGCTCGCGATCGAAGGCGACTCCGCCTTCGGTTTCTCCGGCATGGAGATCGAGACCATCTGCCGCTACAGGCTGCCGGTCTGCATCGTCATCTTCAACAATGACGGCATCTATCGCGGCACCGACGTCAATCCCGGCGGCTCCGATCCGGCGACGACGGTGTTCGTCAAGGGCTCGCGCTACGACAAGATGATGGAAGCGTTCGGCGGCGTCGGCGTCAACGCGACCTCGCCAGACGAACTGAAGCGCGCCGTCAACGAGGCGATGGATTCCGGCAAGCCGACGCTGATCAACGCGGTGATTGATCCGGGCGCCGGCTCGGAAAGTGGCCGCATCGGCAACCTCAATCCGCAGAGCGCCCTGAAGAAGAAGTGAACTTATCAACCCATCGGCGTCATTCCCCGCGCAGGCGGGGAATCCAGTAAGCGCCGGCTATCGCGTGACGAAGGCTGAGCCCGACCGAACCGATGGTGATTGCTGGATGCCCGCGTTCGCGAGCATGACGGTAACAGATAGTAAGAGGAGAGAAAATATGTCTAAGGCGCTCACGGGCGTTCGCATTCTCGATTTCACTCACGTTCAGTCGGGACCGACCTGCACGCAATTGCTCGCCTGGTTCGGCGCCGACGTGATCAAGGTCGAGCGCCCCGGCGTCGGCGACATCACGCGGGGCCAGTTGCAGGACATCCCGAATGTCGACAGCCTGTATTTCACCATGCTCAACCACAACAAGCGCTCGATCACGCTCGACACCAAGAACCCGAAGGGCAAGGAAGTCCTCACCGCGCTGATCAAGAGCTGCGACGTGCTGGTGGAGAATTTCGGCCCCGGCGTGCTCGATCGCATGGGCTTTCCGTGGGAGAAGATCCACGCCATCAACCCGAAGATGATCGTCGCCTCGATCAAGGGCTTTGGTCCGGGGCCCTACGAAGACTGCAAGGTGTATGAGAACGTCGCCCAGTGCACCGGCGGCGCGGCCTCGACCACCGGCTTCCGCGACGGCCTGCCGCTGGTCACCGGCGCGCAGATCGGCGACAGCGGCACCGGCCTGCATCTGGCGCTCGGCATCGTCACCGCGCTCTACCAGCGCACCGTGACCGGTCAGGGACAAAGGGTCACCGCCGCGATGCAGGACGGCGTGCTCAATCTGGCCCGCGTCAAGCTGCGCGACCAGCAGCGCCTCGCCCATGGCCCGCTGAAGGAATACAGCCAGTTCGGCGAAGGCATTCCGTTCGGCGACGCGGTGCCGCGCGCCGGCAACGATTCCGGCGGCGGCCAGCCCGGTCGCATCCTCAAGTGCAAGGGCTGGGAGACCGATCCCAACGCCTACATCTATTTCATCACCCAGGCCCCGGTGTGGGAGAAGATCTGCGACGTGATCGGCGAGCCCGGCTGGAAGACCCATCCGGATTACGCCAAGCCGCCTGCCCGGCTGTCGCGGCTGAACGAGATCTTCGCGCGCATCGAACAGTGGACGATGACCAAGACCAAGTTCGAGGCGATGGAAATCCTCAACAAGGACGACATTCCCTGCGGCCCGATCCTGTCAATGAAGGAGATCGCGGAAGACCAGTCGCTGCGCGCCACCGGCACCGTGGTCGAGGTCGATCATCCGACCCGCGGCAAGTACATTTCGGTCGGCAATCCGATCAAGCTGTCGGACTCACCGAGCGAGGTGACGCGCTCCCCGCTGCTCGGCGAGCACACCGATGAGATCCTGCGCCAGGTGCTCGGCTTCTCCGATCACCAGGTCGCCGAGATCCACGATTCCGGCGCACTCGATCCGCCGCGAAAGCAGGCGGCCGAATAGGCCGGGCTTGTACCGAAGATGCAAAGGCCGCCGGCGTCCGGCGGCCTTTTTCAATCTGGAATGCCAGGCACGTTATTTTCGCGACGCAATGCGATCCTTGCCGCCAACCAGTGGACGCAAAAAAACAGTTGCATGCTGGCATATCATATACAACAATGACTCCAACGCTCATACTGCGAACAAGAGAGCGCATTGAGGGGATGGGCATGCGCAGTCCTTCGCGGACGGCAAACGACACATCAGCGAGGATGGGCAGCACGCCCGGACGCCTCCGCTCTTCCGCACATCTCGACCCTGCCATTCGCCGAAAGGAGCGGATATCGCCCCGATAGGCTCTCGTACAATTCAAGCCTGCAGCACTCACGGTCGGCCGACCATTGCGGCTCATGATCGTAGGTGCAGAAGGCCAGCAACGTTTGATACAGAATGAACCTGCAAGCCGGCAAAGACCGGCGTAACCAGAATACGACGGGAGTGAAACAAATGATGCGTCCTGCACGTCTTGCGTTCGGAGCGATTGCGGCACTGTGCGCGGGGGGGATCACGATTCCCGCGAACGCAGCCTGGGAACCGGTTCGGCCGGTTGAATTCATCGTTCCCGCCGGCACCGGCGGCGGCGCCGATCAGATGGCGCGGACGATCCAGGGCATCGTCACCAAGCATAATCTGATGAAGCAGCCGCTTGTCGTCATCAACAAGTCGGGCGGCGCCGGCGGCGAAGGTTTCCTCGACCTCAAGGGATCGGCCGGAAATCCGCACAAGATCATCATCACGCTCTCCAACCTCTTCACCACGCCGCTCGCCACCGGCATTCCGTTCAACTGGAAGGATCTCACGCCGGTCGCGATGCTGGCGCTCGACGAATTCGTGCTCTGGGTGAACGCGGAGAAGCCGTACAAGACGGCGAAGGAATACATCGAGGCCGTGAAGGTTGCGCCCCAGGGCTCGATCAAGATGGGCGGCACCGGCTCGAAGCAGGAAGACCAGATCATCACGGTCGCGGTCGAAAAGGCGACCGGCACGCGCTTCACCTACATCCCCTACAAGGGCGGCGGCGAAGTCGCCGTGCAACTCGTCGGCAACCACATCGATTCGACCGTCAACAATCCGATCGAGGCGGTCGCGCAATGGCGCGGCGGCAAGCTGCGTCCCCTCTGCGTATTCGACGCGCAGCCGATGGCCTATGACGAGCCAATTGCCGACGGCAAGGGCTGGAAGGACATTCCGACCTGCAAGTCGCAAGGACTCGACATGGAGTATCTGATGCTGCGCGGCGTCTTCATGTCGCCCAAGGCCACCAAGGACCAGGTCGAGTATTACATCGATCTCTTCAAGAAGGTTCGCGCCACGCCCGAGTGGCAGGAATTCATGAAGAGCGGCGCATTCAACACGACCTTCCTCACCGGCGCCGATTACGCCAAGTGGGTCGAGGCCGAGGAAAAGCGTCATCAGACCTTGATGAAAGATGCCGGTTTCCTCGCGCCGAGCAACTGACCGGGACGCACCGATCGACCGTATTGGCAACGCAGGCGGCGGACTCTGTTTCCGCGGGCTTGATGACGCATGGAGTCTTGATGTCAACAGGTAGCTCGAGCAATGCCGGCCCCTCCCACAGGCTCGTTGAAGCCGGCGTCACCGGCTTGATCGCCCTGTTCGGGCTGATCGTGATCTTCGGCAGCATCAAGGCAGGCATCAACTGGGGCGCCGAGGGGCCGCGCGCCGGCTTCTTCCCGTTCTACATCGGCATCTTCATCGTCGCTTCCAGCGCGATAAACCTGTGGCACGGCCTGCGCGAGGACGATGACAGGTTGTTCGCGGAGTGGGGCCAGCTTCGCCAGGTGCTGAGTGTCGTCTTTCCCACCGCGATCTATGTCAGCGCCATTCCGTTCATGGGGCTCTATGTCGCCTCCACCATCTTCATCGCGTGGTTCATGCGGTGGCTCGGCAAATACAACTGGATCACCGTGCTGGCGGTGTCGTTCGGCATGCCGATCGTCACCTATCTGATCTTCGAGCGCTGGTTCATGGTCCCGCTTCCGAAGGGGCCGCTTGAAGAGTGGCTCGGCCTCTAGCAACGACGCATCGTCAGGGATTATCGGGATGGAAGAACTCGTCAATCTTTTTCATGGCTTTGCGGTCGCACTGCAGCCGTTCAACATCATGCTGATGGTGCTGGGCATCGTGCTCGGCGTCATCATCGGCGTGCTGCCGGGACTGGGCGGCGCCAACGGCGTCGCCATCCTGCTGCCGCTGACATTCTCGATGTCGCCGACCTCCGCCATCATCATGCTGTCGTGCATCTACTGGGGGGCGCTGTTCGGCGGCGCGATCACCTCGATTCTGTTCAACATTCCGGGCGAGCCGTGGTCGGTGGCGACCACCTTCGATGGCTATCCGATGGCGCAACAGGGCAAGGCCGGCGAGGCACTGACCGCCGCCTTCACGTCCTCCTTCGTCGGCGCGCTGTTCGCCGTGGTCATGATCACGCTGGTGGCGCCGCTCGTCGCCAGTTTCGCGCTTCGGTTCGGGCCGGCCGAGAAATTCGCGGTCTACTTCCTCGCCTTCTGCAGCTTTCGTCGGGTTGAGCAAGGAGCCGCCGTTCAAGACCATCGCCGCCATGATGATCGGCTTTGCGCTCGCCGCCGTCGGGCTCGATTCCATCACCGGGCAGTTGCGGCTGACGTTCGGCTTCACCGAACTGCTGAACGGGTTCGACTTCCTCATCGCCGTGATCGGCCTGTTCGGCATCGGTGAAATCCTCTTGACCATGGAGGAAGGGCTCGCCTTCCGCGGCGGCAAGGCCAAGATCAATCTGCGGGTGGTGTTGCAGACCTGGAAGGGACTGCCCGCCTACTGGATGACCTCGCTGCGCTCCTGCTTCATCGGCTGCTGGATGGGCATCACGCCGGCAGGCGCGACGCCGGCTTCGTTCATGAGCTACGGGATCGCCAAGCGCGTTTCGCAGGAACGGCAACAATTTCGGCAAGGGCGAGATCGAGGGCGTGATCGCGCCGGAGACCGCGGCGCATGCGGCAGGCACCGCCGCGCTGCTGCCGATGCTGTCGCTCGGCGTGCCCGGTTCACCAACGGCCGCGGTGCTGCTCGGCGGCCTGCTGATCTGGGGCCTGCAGCCCGGGCCGATGCTGTTCGTCGAGCAGAAGGAATTCGTCTGGGGCCTGATCGCCTCGATGTATCTCGGCAACCTCGTCGGCCTGATCGTCGTGCTGACCTGCGTTCCGATCTTCGCAGCCATCCTGCGCGTGCCCTTCAGCATCATCGCGCCGCTGATCCTGGTGCTCTGCGCGATCGGCGCCTATTCCGTCCACAGTTCGACCTTCGACGTCGTGCTGATGCTGGTGTTCGGCGTGATCGGTTATCTCTTGAAGAAGTGCAATTATCCGCTCGCCCCGCTGGTGCTCGCCATCGTGCTCGGCGACAAGGCGGAAGAGGCGTTCCGCCAGTCGCTGCTGGGATCCCAGGGCTCGTTCGGCGTATTCCTGTCCAACCCGCTGGTCAGCACCATCATGATCCTCGGATTGATCGCGCTGTTCTGGTCGGTGATCCAGGAAGGATATACCCGCCTGCGGGGAGCGGTCGCCTGACCCTCCCTCCTGATGCGTCTCCAGTTCTTGCCTGTTGACATCTGGCATTATGTATACCAAACTTGGGGCTAACTTCACCCAGGGAGGTTGCCATGCAAGTCGGAGATATCCTGCGGAAGAAAGCCGCCCGTGTCGCCACGATCCGCATGAACGAGACGGTGGCGATCGCCACGCAACTGATGCGCTCGGGCAATATCAGCGCCCTCGTCGTCAAGGACGTCGTCCGCACCGAGGGCAACACGGCGGTGGGCATGTTCACCGAGCGCGACGTGGTCCGCGCCATCGCCGAACACGGCGCAGCCGGCGTGAACCTCAAGGTGTCGCAACTGATTTCCGCCCGGCAGCTCGTCTCCTGCAATTCGACCGACACGCTCGAACACGTGCGCCACGTCATGAACCGGGAACACATCCGCCACCTGCCCGTGATCGACAATTACAGCCTGATCGGCGTCGTCAGCATCCGCGACATCTCGAGCGCCTTCGACGAACAGGCGACCGCCGCAAAGTCGGCGGCGACCGCGGCCTGAGCGGCGCAATCATTTCGTCACCGAGAGCGCCCGAATTGTCCGCCGTGCGGAAACAACAGCCCGTTATTGCATGGTGGCGTTGCCCTCACCCCCGTCTCTCCCCGTAGACTTTTGCGGGGGGCGACGGCATCCTGCCCGCCGAAATCCACAAAATCACGGGCGCGGGCCTGCCGCGCCGGGGAAACCGAGGGCAGACATGATCAAGACGCGCTTCACCGAACTCTTCGGCGTCGAACACCCGATCGTCCAGGGCGGCATGCAATGGGTCGGCCGCGCCGAGCTGGTCGCGGCTGTCGCCAATGCCGGCGCGCTCGGCCTGATCACCGCGCTGACGCAGCCGACGCCGGAAGACCTCACCAAGGAAATCGCGCGCTGCCGCGAGATGACCGACAAGCCGTTCGGCGTCAACCTGACCATCCTGCCCGCCATCAAGCCGCCGCCCTATGCGGAATACCGCCAGGCCATCATCGAGGCCGGCATCAAGATCGTGGAGACCGCCGGCAACAAGCCGCAGGAGCACGTCACCGAGTTCAAGAAGCACGGCATCAAGATTGTCCACAAATGCACCAGCGTCCGTCACGGACTGTCGGCGGAGCGGATGGGCGTCGATGCGATCTCGATCGACGGCTTTGAGTGCGCCGGCCATCCCGGCGAGGACGACACCCCCGGCCTGATCCTGATCCCGGCTGCCGCCGACAAGATCAAGATCCCGATGATCGCCTCGGGCGGCTTCGGCGACGGCCGCGGCCTGGTCGCAGCGCTGGCGCTCGGCGCCGAAGGCATCAACATGGGCACGCGCTTCATGTGCACCAAGGAGAGCCCGATCCATCAGCTCGTGAAGGAGCGCATCGTCGCCAATGACGAGCGCGAGACCGAGCTGATCTTCCGCACCATGCGCAACACCTCGCGCGTCGCCAAGAACGCGATCTCGACCAAGGTCGTCGCGATGGAGAAGGAAGGCGCCAAGTTCGAGGACGTGCGCGAGCTCGTCGCCGGCGCCCGCGGCAAGATGGTGTACGCGACCGGCGATGCCGACGAAGGCATCTGGTCGGCCGGCCAGGTCCAGGGCCTGATCCACGACATTCCGACCTGCGCCGAGCTGGTCTCGCGCATCATGCACGATGCCGAGACCATCATCCGCAGCCGGCTGGAAGGCATGATGTCGGGCGCGCAAAGGCAGGCCGCCGAATAGGCGGCTTGACGCCGATCATCGATCGTAAAGACAGGCCGCCAAACCGGGCGGCCTTGTCGCTCTCAGCAAAGAGAAGAGCCCATGAAAGCCTATGTCTACGGCGCCAACGGCGCTGAAATCACCGACGTCGCCAGGCCGTCGCCGAAGGGCACGCAGGTGCTGGTCAAGGTGCATGCCTGCGGCCTCAACCGGGCCGATCTCGGCATGACCAAGGGCCACGCGCACGGCGCTGCCGGCGGCGTCGGCACCGTGCTCGGCATGGAATGGGCCGGTGAAGTCGTCGAGCTTGGTCCCAACGCCAAGGGCGTCAAGGTCGGCGACAAGATCATGGGCTCGGGCGGAGCAGCGTTCGCCGAATACACGCTGGCGGACCACGGCCGGCTGTTCCGCGCGCCCTCGAACATGAATTTCGAGGAAGCCGCCACCCTCCCCGTCGCGCTCGCCACCATGCACAACGCGGTCGTGACGGCAGGCGCGCTGCAGGCGGGCCAGAGCGTATTGATCCAGGGCGCCAGTTCCGGCGTCGGCCTGATGGCGATGCAGATCGCCAGGTTCAAGGGCGCAAAGCTCGTGATCGGTTCCTCGACCGATGCCGATGCGTCGCGGCCGGCTGAAGGAATTCGGCGCCGACCTCGCGGTGGATTCCAGCGATCCCGGCTGGGTCGATCAGGTGTTGCAGGCCACCGGCGGCGAAGGCGTCGACCTGATCGTCGATCAGGTCTCGGGCCCGGTCGCGAACCAGAATCTGAAGGCCACCAGGGTCAAGGGCCGCATCGTCAATGTCGGCCGGCTCGGCGGCACCCATGGCGACTTCAATTTCGACCTGCACGCCGCCCGCCGCATCAACTATATCGGCGTCACCTTCCGCACCCGCACCATCGAGGAAGTCCGCGAGATCTTCGACGAAGTCCGCAAGGACATCTGGAGCGCGGTGGAATCCCGCCAACTGCAACTGCCGATCGACAAGGTCTATCCGTTCGCCGAGATCGGCAAGGCGTTCGAGCACATGGAAGCCAACAAGCACCTCGGCAAGATCGTGGTGACGCTGTAGCGGCGCTGCGGCGATCGCAGCCGTCATTGCGAGCCAACGGGTCGCGCGAATGCGCGCCCGATGACAGGCTCCGCGAAGCAATCCATCTTCCCCGGGTTGAGGCATGGATTGCTTCGTCGCTTCGCTCCTCGCAATGACGCTGGTGGCAGCACACTGCGCGTGAAGGCAAAGGGATCGCCTACCCCATCCTTTCCCACAACTGCGGCACCAGCGTCCCCGCGCGCTTCTCGATCGCCGCCGCGGCATCCAGCGCGAGGTCCTCGCGGTAGCGGCCGGCGATGAGTTGCACGCCGATCGGCTGGCCGTCATGCACCGTGACCGGCACGACGGCGCTGGGCAGGCCGAGCACGTTGATCGCGGAGATGAACCGCAGGTCGTTCCAGAACAGTTCGCGGGTGCGCTCGGCGCTGATGGTGTCCTCGCGCGGCCCCGGCGTCGGCTTCACCGTGGTCGGCGCGAGCACGACGGGAAATTCCTCGAAGAACAACTGCCAGGCCCGGATATGGGTGCTGCGCGCCGCCGTGGCGCGCATCCAGCCCGGCAGGTCGAGCGTAGTCGCGCCGGCCTTGATGCCGCTCCAGGCGGCGTGGAAATCGGCCGACGTCACCTTCAGCATCGCGGCTTCCTGCAGCACCGCGGTTTCGTTGGTGATGATGTCGCACCAGGTCTGCCAGACCGCGTTGATGTCGGGAACCTCGACCTCGCTGACGCGATAGCCCGAACGCTCCAGATGGTCCGCGGCCTGCCGGAGCGTGGCGCGCACCGAGGGCGCGACGTCCAGGTCGTCGGGCAGTTTGGCGAGCGCAACCTTGATCGGGCCTTTCGGTTTCGGCCCCACCAACGGCGCCGGCACCCACCAGGGATCGCGCGGATCGCGCTGGCTCATGACCTCCAGCGCCATCCTGACGTCGCCGACGCTGCGCGCCAGCGGCCCTTGCGCCGACATCAGATGCGCCAGCATCGGCCGCTCGGCGCTCGCGCTTTCGTTGAACGCCGGCACACGGCCCTGCGTCGGCTTGATGGTGGCGATACCGTTGCAGTGCGCCGGCCAGCGCAGCGAACCGCCGATGTCGTTGCCGTGCGCGATCGTTCCGATCCCGGCCGCCACCGCCGCGCCGGCGCCGCCCGACGAACCGCCGCAGGTAATCCCGGGATCCCACGGGTTCAGCGTCAGCCCGTGCAGCGGGTTGTCCGTGAAGCCGCGGAACGAGAACTCGGGCGTGTTGGTCAGGCCGATCACGATCGCGCCGGCCTTCTTGAGGTTGCGCACGACCGGCGCATCTGATGGCGCAATGATATTCATTTGCGCGGGCACGCCGTTGGGATTGGGCCGCCCCTCGTAGTCGACGTTTTCCTTGATGGTGATCGGCACACCATGTAGCGGCCCGACGTCGCCTCGCCTGGTCAGCGCCTTGTCGGCCGCTTTCGCCGCTGCGAGCGCCTCTTCCGACAGATCGACGACAACGGCGTTGAGCCCCGGATTGACGGCGCGCATGCGCGCGAGATGGGCTTCCACCACTTCCACCGACGAAATCGCGCCTGAGCGAATCGCAGCCGCGGTCTGCACGGCCGACCATTGCCAGACCGGCCCCTTGGGCGGACGCGCCCTGGCGGGCTTTGGTGCAGGCTTCTTCTGTGATGTTGCGCCGGCGCTGCGGCGGCTGGCCGACTTTGTCGCTGACTTCTTCGGCGCCGCCTTCTTCGCGCCGCCCTTCCGTTTGACCACCGTCTTCTTTGCCATTTCTCGCCTCGTTATTGCGGTGCGAACGTTAGATGTGCCGCCGTCGCGAGTCGAGACGGATGGGCAGCTTTTCGACGTTGAATGATTCTCGGCGTCGATGACGCGATCAATCGAGGTCGGACGACCTCGGCGGGTTCGAGCAGCCAGGCGCGACTAGCCTTTGTTCGGCGACCAGCGATAGGCCTTGATGCAGGCGCCGCCCATCAGCATCGCCCGCTCGGTATCGCTGAGGCGGCTGGTTGTGCGGAACGGCTCGACGGCCTGTTCGTAATTGACGACGGCGAAGGCGCGCGTCCAGTCCGTGCCCCAGAGGCAGCGATCGAAACCCCAGGCATCGAATATCCTCGCCAGCGGGTCCCAGATATCGGGGAAAGGATACGGCTCGCGCGCCAGCGTGCAGGCGCCGCTGATCTTGATGACGGCGTTCGGGCGTTTGGCGAGCTCCAGCACCTTCGGCAGAACGGCCCAGGGCTCGGCCGGCGCCGGCGGCACGCGCGGCTGCAGGATGCCCATGTGGTCGATGATGAACCGCGTGTCGGGATGGCGGTCGATCACCGCCGCGGCGACATCCAGATTGTCCCAGCAATGGACGTTGACCGGAAAATCATGGCGAACCGCCGCCCGCGCGATCCGGTCGAGACCGGGATCATCAGGCGCGCGTTTCGCATCCTTCGTCAGCCACATGCGGATGCCGACCGCGCCCGGCGTCTTCCTCCAGTCCGCGACGACGTCTTCGACACCGGGATCATCGGGGTCGACCGGCTTGACGATGGCGAGCCGGCCTGGATGGGCCCGCTGCACTTCCACGGCATAGCTGCCGTCGTAGCGGTACAGCGAAAAGGCGGAAATGAAGATCGCCCCGTCGACGCCGACCTTGTCCATCGCCGCCACCATCTCGTCACCCGTGACGTGATCCGGCCAGTTCGGCACGCTGTGCCACGGCCGCTTCGGCGTGTTCGCCTCATAGGCATGAACCTGGGAATCGACGATGATCATCGGTGCCGCTCCCTCTGTACCGGGAGATTTTGGACAACGTAGATGGCTCGTGTCCAGAGGGCATGCACATTGGCGTGGCACGATCTAGCGCCCTTTCCGAGATGCAGCGGTGGAGCCTCGCACAGACTCGTTGAACGAACCCGACCTACGCGCTGACCGGGGGATCGAAAATATGACTGTGTTCTCTGACTTCGACATCATTCGTCGTCACGCTCGTTGCATATTTCCTTTACCTCCTTAGGGACCTTGCAAACCGCCGCGGCAACGGAAAGATATTCGACATCTCCATGATGATGCTTACCATCGTTGTAATCTTGACGATGTTCCATCTCCTGCTCAAAGAGGAACAAATCCCGATTCGACAATTCGTAACGCTGCTCATCGTTTGGGGCGTCTGCGTATTTGCATTCTGTACGCAACTGCTCTTCCTCGGCCTCATCGAGAGACTCAATCGTTGGCGACCGGACGGACGGTGGATACGAGAAATCGAGTACCCTTACCTGCTGCTCGGCCTTATTGGGCTCTTCCTCACCATCAACAACAGCAAAGCGTACGGCGGAGGCACATTCGCGCTCAATCGTAAGGTTTCGTTGCGGCAAGATCGTGCAAATATTTTGCGATTTCGACAAAATTCTTCGCAACTCGATGAAAGTCATTGACGAAGGGTTTTGATAGGCAGAGGTCGGCAAGACCACCCAACAGCATCGCGCGGGCGACGCTGTCTGGGGCTTTTCTGTAGAATTCCTCGAGCTGAGAACCGAAGCCCTCAACCGAATAATCTACCGGGCCTCTTCGATCTCCCGATCACTGTGAGCAATTCTTGGGTAGAGAGATATTCCGGTGGTGGGAGTGCGTGATGCTGTTGGCCCAATAATCATCGTCGCAGCTACCGCCCTCAAATTCCTCAAGACCAGGGCGGAAAAACCGCAGGATGGGCTGGCATGAAATAGTGCGCAATGCGGCCTGTGGGACATCTGGGGTGTGTGACAAGGGCGACGGAGGAGTTACCAAGCGCGAATTGCCGGCGCACCAGAAAGCGATTTTACGTAGCAACTTCAAGCCGATTTGCCCCGTCCAGTCTCCGCCGCAAAAATATACCTGTTCTCGATCACCCCAAATCACCGCTAAAACTCCCGCCATCCCGTCCCGCCAGAGGGGCGTTGGCCATCGTCACGAACGTTGGGGCGGGTTGCGGTGGACGCGGCAGTGTCGGGCGCGAAGCGTGTTCGCAGGGTGAGTTGAACCTCATGAGCAAGCACGGCGCGCAGACGACCGGCGCTGAAGCGTACGGCAAAACCGTGTGGTCTCGACACCCGTGGCTGGTGCCAAGCTGTCGGTGGCGCGTCCGGTCCAACCGGATCGGCGGGCCATCAAGCCGGCAGCGACGGAGGCAAGACGAATTCGTCTCCGGAGAGAGCGCGGCATAAGCCGTCAAACCATTGCGCAGGGAATGCCGGAATGCTCCGACTGTACCTGTATGCTCGTGTGCATCTTCTTCGCACATCCCGGCACACGAGACCGCGGGTGCAGCAAGCACCCGGCATTCCCTGCGCCCTCTCAATCTTTGGGCGGATGATCATACAAGGCTCGGGCGCGATCCGCGTCGCGAGAACGCGGACCTGTATCCAGTCGTCATCGTCCGCGAAGGCGGACGATCCAGTATCCAGAGGCAGCAATGATTGAACCGATAGGCCGCCGCGTACTGGATACCCGCCTTCGCGGGTATGACGATCCGTTGTGCGGCAAATGGATTGCTTCGCTTGCAATGACTGTCAAAATCGCTCCACCATTTTTAGACTCGGAACAATTCGCAACAAATACTCCTGCAAATGACTGGCGATTGCGCCTCCACCAGCCAGCTTTAATCCCATGCACCGCCCTGCTAAACCGCCGCCCATGAGCACCAGCCCCACTCTCAAGACCAACGTCGCGGCGATCTCGATCTTCGCCAGCGCCGGCATGGCCGCGGCCAAGTTCGCGGTCGGCATCGCGATCGGCTCGCTCGCGCTGATCTCGGAGGCGCTGCACTCCTCGGTCGACGTGATCGCCACCATCATCACCTGGCTGGTGGTGCGGGTGTCCGACCGGCCCGCCGACGACGAGCATCATTACGGCCACGGCAAGTTCGAGAGCCTGTCGGCGCTCGGCGTCATCGCCCTGCTCTACGTGCTGGCCGGCGGCATCCTGGTCGAATCCTGGAGCCGGCTGCGCGAGGGCGCACCGCCGCCGACGCTTTCCGCGATTCCCTTCGTGGTGCTGGTGATCGACATCGCCGTCAATTTCTGGCGCGCGCGGGCGCTGCATCGCACGGCGCGCGAGACCCGAAGCCAGGCGCTGGCGGCCGACGCGCTGCATTTCGCCTCCGACGTGCTCGGCTCCATCGCCGTCATCATCGGGCTGGTGCTGACCGGCCTCGGCTACGCCTGGGGCGATTCGGTCGCCGCCATCGCGGTCGCCGTGATGATATCGATCCTGGGCCTGCGGCTCGGGCGCTCCACCATCGAAACCCTGCTCGACCGCGCGCCGGACGGCGTTTCGGAAAAGGCCGCGGCCGCCATCCGCGCCGTGCCCGGCGTGGTCGACGTCGAGCGCCTGCGCGTGCGCATGGTCGGACCGACCTATTTCATCGACGCCATCGCCAAGGTGCCGCGCACCTACCCGATCGACCGCGTCGAGGCGATCAAGAGGAGCGCGCAGGACGCCGTCAGCGAAGCGCTCGGCGACGCCGACCTGACCTTCACCGCCGTGCCGGTCGTGCGCGACAATGAGAGCGTGCGCGAGCGCATCATGGTGATCGCCCGCAACTCCGGCCTCGCCGTCCACCACGTCACCGTGCACGACCTCGGCGGCAAGCTGACGGTCAGCATCGACCTCGAAGTCGACGGCGACATGGAACTTGCCGCCGCGCACGACATCGCCCACGACACTGGAGCGGCACATCCGCGAGGATTTCGGCGAGGACGTCGAGGTCGACACCCACATCGAGCCGCTGGAGCCGGAACTGCCGCACGGCACCGACGCCGCGCCGGAGCGCGTCGAGGACCATCAGGGCGGCGCTGACGCGCTTTGCCGCGCGACGGCGCGATCCACGACATCCACAATGTGCGGGTCCGCGACACCGACGCCGGCGAGATCGTCAACTTCCATTGCCGCGCCGCGCCGTCGATGAGCGTCATCAAGGTGCACGAGAATGTCGACGAGATCGAGCGCGCGCTGCGCCGCGCGTTTCCGACCATCAAGCGCGTCATCAGTCACGCCGAACCGACGCGCGTGTCGCGACTGCATAGCAGCGCCGTTCCCGTTTCGGACTCACTTTCGCAGCCGCCGATTTCGCGTTGGACAAGATTTATTTCGAATTAACAATTCGTTGACTCTCGACAGCCCCGAAAAACTGGATTCAAATCAGCTGTGATTCGGAAGCGACGTGGGGTTCTTCCGGACGTGGTGTGCAAAAGGCATTCGGCGGGGGTCTAAGGCATGGCGCGTGCGCATGCGGCGAACGCGTGCGTCCAATCCGATTCGATCAAGGGATTGGCGCAATCGATCGCGAAACCTGCCTATCACCGGCTGCTCACCGCCGAGCCGGCGCTTCGCCGCGCCGTGCCGACCCTCATCATCGCCTTCCTGATCACCATCTGCCTCGGCGCCTTCGTGCAGGTGATCGACCAGAGCCGGCAGAAGCGCGCCGCGATGAAGCGCGACATCTCCGCGCTCACCGACCTGCTGGCCGAACGCCTCGATCGCCTCGCCTCGGTGCGGCAGGACCGCGCCGCCAATATCGAGCGGCTGCAGACCCTGCTGCCGGACCTGATCCCGGCCTGGGGCGTCGCCGCCGGCCGCCACGTCATCATCACCGGCGCCGACCACCGCGTCCTCGCCCGCGTCCCGGTCGACGAACGGCCTCGCCGAGCCGATCGCATTCTCGACGTCATCAGCACCGCGCAATTGCTCGCCGCGCCGGCCAGCAGGGCGTCGTCAACGACATGACGCTGCCGAACGGCAACGGCGCCATGGCGATCTCGCGGCTGATCAAATCGCTGCCCGGCCAGGTCATCGTCATCCAGGAAAAGAACGAACCGCTGTGGGGTTCGGACGCCGCGCTGTCGGTGACGCTTTCGGCGACCACCGGCTTCGTCGTGCTGATCCTCGGCTTCGCCTTCCACTGGCAATCGACCCGCGCCCGCGAGGGCGACCTCATCAACGACGCGGTGCGCGGCCGGATCGACACCGCGCTCAACCGCGGCCGCTGCGGACTGTGGGACTGGGACCTGTCGCGCGGCCGGATCTTCTGGTCGCAGTCGATGTTCACCATGCTCGGGCTCGAAAGCCGCAACGACCTCCTCACCTTCGGCGAGGTCAACGCGCTGGTGAAGTCCGACGACATCGACCTGTTCGAGATCGCCGACCAGCTGATCGCCGGCAAGATCGACCACATCGACCAGACCTTCCGCATGCAGCACGCCGACGGCCACTGGATCTGGCTGCGCGTGCGCTGCGAACTCAGCCACGCCGCGGCCGACGGCGGCCTGCACCTGATCGGCATCGCCGTCGACATCACCGAGCAGAAGAGCCTCGCCGAGAAGACCGTGGAAGCCGACCTGCGGCTGCGCGACGCGATCGAGACCATCCCGGAAGCCTTCGTGCTGTGGGACGCCGAAGACCGCCTCGTGCTCTGCAACTCGCACTTCCAGCGCCTGCACAAGCTGCCGGACACGGCCGTGACCCCCGGCACCTCCTACGAGACCGTGATCGAGGTCGGCAGCATGCCGGAGGTGCGCACCCGGCTGCAGGAGACCGGCGCGCAGGCGCCGGGCGCCCGCACCTTCGAAGCGCAGCTCGACGACGGCAGCTGGCTGCACATCAGCGAGCGCCGCACCAAGGACGGCGGCTACGTCTCGGTCGGCACCGACATCACCCGCATCAAGGCGCACGAGCAGAAGCTGATCGAGAACGACACGCGCCTGCGCGCCAACGTGCTCGACCTGAAGCGTCGCAGGCGCTAACGCAGGCGCGAACTGGCCGATCTCGCCGAGAAATACTCGCAGGAAAAGAACCGCGCCGAGGAAGCCAACCAGGCCAAGTCGAAATTCCTGGCCAATATGAGCCACGAACTGCGCACGCCGCTGAACGCCATCATCGGCTTCTCCGAGATCATGGGCAGCGGCATGTTCGGCGTGCTCGGCTCCGACAAGTACCAGGAGTACTGCCACGACATCCTGACATCGGGACAATACCTGCTCGAAGTCATCAACGACATCCTCGACATGTCGAAGATCGAGGCCGGCCGCATGAAGCTCGACATCGAGCAGCTCGACCTGTCGAAGATCGCTGGCGGAGTCGCTGCGCGTGGTGTCCGGCCGCGCCGAGGACAAGAACCTGACGCTGGATGCCGATATCGAAAGCACCATTTCCGTGCAGTCGCCGACCGCCGCGCGGTCAAGCAGATCGTTCGTCAACCTGCTGTCCAACGCGGTGAAGTTCACCCCCGACGACGGGCGGGTCACCGTGCGCAGCCACGTGCTGCGCGGATTCGATCGTGCTGATGATCGCCGACACCGGCATCGGCATCGCGCCGGCACTCGCTGCAGCGGCTCGGCAAGCCGTTCGAACAGGTCGAGAGCCAGCTCACCAAGACCTATCAGGGCTCGGGCCTCGGCCTTGCCATCGCGCGATCGCTGACCAGCCTGCACGGCGGCACGATGCGGCTGCGCTCGAAGCTCGGCACCGGCACCGTCGTGCGCATCACGCTGCCGCGCGATCCGCAGCGGCGACGGCCGAGGCGGCCTGATATCTCACCTCAGGGTCGGCGCGACTTCGCGCGCGACCTGCACCAGCGCCGCGATCAGCGGCGTCATCGGGTCGCGCTGCGGGATCACGAGGCCGATGCTGTAGTCGACGACGGGATCGACGATCGGGATGCTGCGGACGGCATCGGCGAGCCCGAGCGTCTCGGCGAGCTTCGCCGGCATCACGCTGGCCCAGCGCCCGGTCTTGACATGCGTATAGAGCACCAGCAGCGAATTCGACGTCAGCGTCGGCGTCGCTTCCGCGCCGACCGACCGCAGCGCGCGGTCGATGATGCGGCGGTTCTGCATGTCCGGCGTCAGCAGGCACAGCGGCACCTGGCCGACTTCCTTCCAGGTCACCTGCTCGCGATCGCCGAACATGGCGTCGGGCGCCGTCAGCAGCCGGTAGCTCTCGTTGTAGAGCGGAATGGTGCGAACCTTCCCGATCGGCTCGTTCTCGATATAGGTCAGCCCCGCATCGACCTCGAGATTTTCCAGAAGGCCGAGCACCTCGGCCGAGGTGCAGGACTGGATGCGAAAGCGCACGTCGGGATAGCGGGCGCGAAACGGCGTCGTCAGCGACGCCACCATGCCGAGCGCGGTCGGGATCGCGGCGATCCGGATCTCGCCGGAGAGCTTGTCCTTGAGGCTGTTGATCTCCTGCTTCATCGCGCGGGTGTCGCCGACGATCCGCCGCGCCCAGTCGAGCGTGCGCTCGCCTTCCGGCGTAAAACCCTGGAAGCGGGAGCCGCGCTGCACCAGCATGACGCCGAGGATCTCCTCGAGCTGCTTGAGGCTGGTCGACATCGTCGGCTGGGTCACGCCGCAGGCCTCGGCGGCCCGCCCGAAATGCCGCTCCTTCGCCAGCGCCAGCAGAAGTTCAAGCTTGTCGATCAATGAGAAAGCCTCGGAAAACAGGGTATTGAGGACCGGCCCAGTATCCACGAATAGCACGGTCGGCCCGGCATCAATACTTCAAAACGGCGGCTGGCTCGGACGATTTCTGGAAGCGATTGAATCTTCGTATCGCCTCATTTTTTCTTCCTATCGATCATTCCTGCCAGACGACCAAACGACAAGCATCGACGATCTCGCGGCGCCAGGCGCCCGAGGCTTGCGGATCGTTTGCCCTCAAGGAAACGAGGGCGCAGGGAAAGCCGGGTGCCCTCGGCACCCGCAGTCATGCGCAAGAACGCACATGACAGACCGCAGGTGCACCGGAACACCCGGCCTTCCCTGCGCAGTGGTTTTAACGGCTTATGGCGCGCTCTCCCCGGAGACGAATTCGTCTTGCCTCCGTCGCTGACGGATTGGCGATCGATCGAGGCCCGGTCGGGCCCGACAATCTCCATCAGCTTGACACCAGCCACGGGTGCCAGGACCACACGCTTTTGCCGTCCGCAGCTTCCCTCGCAAGGCGCAACGACCGAGCTCATGTGCTACTGGCCGAAGTTTCCCGCGAGGGCGTTTAAGCGCCGTTCGTCCGGCGCGCTGTGCTCGCTCACGGATAGCCGCCCTGCGAACATCTCACGCGCCCGACGCTGCCGCGTCCACCGCAACCTGCCCCAACGTTCGTGACGACGGCCGACGCCCCTCTGGCGAGACAGGATGGCTGGATTTTACTTTTGATTTGCCCGACGCGTTAAGCGGAAAATTTTTCGCGAGAGGGCTGGACACAGTAACGTGCGAGGCGAAGGTGATTTGCCCGCCGGGCAACGAGTTTGCGCTGCGAGGTTACGTTGAGCAGCCGCTTGCCGGATATTCTATCCTGCATCAATCCGCGACAAGAAGCCGAAGACGGGTCGTGAACCGCACGCTCTGCTTGCCGAGAAGCGCCGTGTTGTCGCTCTCGGCGCCCGTATCCGTATAGGTGCCGCAAAAACCGATGGTAGCTATTTTTCGCGCAAAGGGCCTGGTTGCCAGCGCGGGCGTGTGTTCCTGGGAGGTCACTTCGCCCTTCCATTTGCAGCCATCGCAACTGTAGCTGCCGACGAAGTAGAAGAACGAGTCGCCGCCGCGAATGGTGCCGTCGCGCAATACCACGACTCCGTTATCGCCGCCTTCGATACCGTCTTGTACTTCGACGCTGAGCGCGTAGAGCCCGTTCCTGATCATGATGACGCTCGCCCGACCTCAACGAGGTCCCGGTGAACGCACATCCAAGCACGGAACGCTGGCGGAGATTGATCACGGGCGGCCTATTGCGGTCAAAGATCGCAACGGGCATTTCCGTGGTTCGAACCTAGTCGCGCAACATTCGTCGCAGGGCATCCGGCGCAAGAATGCTGATACGCCGGTAAGACAGCGCAAGGTGCCCTTCTGCTTCGAGCTTGCGCAAGATCGCACCAGCCGTGGTCCGGGCGACATTGGCCATGTGAGCGAGGTCTTCGTGGCTGATATCGACTTCGATCGGGCGGCGGTTTCGCGGGCTGGCGAGGCGGCAATTTCCGGCGCGAAGCAGAACCGCCACGAAACGCTTCAGGTGGTCTCGGATCATCAGGTCGTCGGATCCACCCACGGCGTTATCGAGATGCTCGATCGTCAGAAGGCCGAAACATCGCCAGGCCGAAGGGTCGCGCCTGACGATTTCGTCAAAGGCCGGCAGAGACAGATGCAACAATACGGTGTCCCGCGTAGCGATCAGGCCGACCCTTCGGGGCTCGCGCGTGAAGGCGGCTGACTGTCCGAACCAGGAACCCGGCAGGGCAAGATGTGCCGTGTATGGCCCCAGTTCCCGAGGAGCCAGCGTTATTGCGAGGCTTCCCGAAACGATGCCGAACATTCCGCCGGGTTCATCTCCAATACGATAGATCGGCGTGCCTGCCTTGTATTGCTCCAACCGGCATCGTTCGAGCACGGCTCGCTGAAACAGCGCGGGCATACGTCGAAGCCAGCCCCTGCGGAGAACGACTGCGCTCGCGGTTTCCCGATCCAACAGGGACTTCTCCAATAGGTCGCCCGTGATCAATCTCAGGATACCTCTGTGTGCTACCCGAGAGCGAGGTCGATTGATCAGGATCAAGATGGCCGACGTCGTAGCCACGAATCCCGAGTTTGAGAGAACACCATGAGTTGGTTGCGTAGTGTATCGAAATACGCCCTGGTCGCAGGAGCGATGCTCGTCGTCCCAATGGACACGGCATTTGCCCAACGCGCGCAGAACGCTTCGTCAGCCGACGGGTCCGTGCTACCCTTCCCGCGCGCGCCATCAGCCAGCATTGCAGCCCCTCGCCTGCAGGATTCGAAGCACGTTCGGCGCGTGGAGCCGAGCCATTTGCGACAAGGATGCGCCCAATGTGATCATCATCCTGATGGATGATGTCGGCTTCGGCCAAGCCTCGACGTTCGGCGGCGAAGTCCATACGCCGACGCTCAGCAAACTCGCCGACCAGGGCGTCAGCTACAACACCTTCCATACCACCGCGATCTGCTCGCCGACGCGCGCTGCGTTATTGACCGGGCGCAATCACCAGCGCGTCGGCAACGGCACCATCGCGGAACGCGCGGTCGATTGGGACGGCTATACCGGCGTGATCCCGAAGAGCTCCGCCACCATGGCGGAAGTCATGCGGCACTATGGTTACAAGACGGCGGCGATCGGCAAATGGCACAATACCCCCGCCGACCAAACCACCTCGATGGGGCCGTTCGACCGCTGGCCGACCGGACATGGCTTTGACTATTTCTACGGCTTCCTCGCCGGCGAGACGTCGCAGTGGGAGCCGCGGCTGGTCGAAAACACCAACCAGATCGAACCGCCGCACAGCGAGAAATACCACCTCAGCGAAGACCTTGCGCAGCGCGGCATCGACTGGCTGCGGCGTCACCAGGCCTTTGCTCCTGACAAGCCTTTCCTGCTGTACTGGGCACCGGGCGCCGGCCACGGCCCACACCAGATCTTCAAGGAATGGGCCGACAAGTACAAAGGCAAGTTCGACAACGGCTGGGACGCCTATCGCGAACGCGTGTTCGCGCGCCAGAAGCAACTGGGCTGGATTCCGGCCGACACCAAGCTCACGTCACGCGCGCCATCGATGCCGTCCTGGGACAGCATTCCCGAGGCGCAGCGCCCGTTCCAGCGGCGGCTGATGGAAATCTTCGCCGGCTTCGTCGAACACGTCGACGTGCAGGCGGGCCGGATGGTGGACGAACTGGAACGTCTCGGCATCCGCGACAACACCATCGTGATCTATATTTTCGGAGACAACGGCGCCAGCGCCGAAGGCCAGAATGGCACGATCAGCGAGTTGCTGGCGCAGAACGGAATCCCGAACACGGTAGAGCAGCAGCTAGCCGCGCTGGATAAAATCGGCGGCCTCGATGCACTGGGCAGCCCCAGGACCGACAGCATGTATCACGCCGGGTGGGCGTGGGCCGGCAACACGCCATTCCAGCACACCAAGCTGGTCGCCTCCCATTTCGGCGGCACCCGCAATCCGATGGTGATCTCATGGCCGAAGGGCATCAAGCCCGACAAGACGCCGCGATCCCAATTCCACCACGTCAACGACATCGCGCCGACAATCTACGAAATCGTCGGCATCAAGCCGCCCAAGGTCGTCGACGGTGTCACGCAGGATGCGATCGACGGCGTGAGTCTCGCCTACACCTTCAGCGATCCGAAGACGCCAACGCGCAAGAAGCAGCAGTATTTCGACAACAACGGCAGCCGCGCCATGTACCAGGACGGCTGGATCGCAGCCACTTTCGGTCCGCTGGTGCCCTGGCTGCCCGGCGCGCCGGGCCTTGCCCAGTGGGATTCGGCGAAAGACAAATGGGAGCTTTATCAGGTCAGCAAGGACTTTTCGGAATCCAATGACCTCGCTGCCAAGGAGCCGCAGCGGCTGGCCCAGTTGCAAAAGACCTTCGACGAGCAGGCCAAGGCCAACAAGGTCTATCCGCTCGGCGCCGGCATCTGGCTTCGGCTGCATCCCGAGGATCGCATCAAGACGCCCTACACAAGCTGGCGGTTTGACGCCACGACGACGCGGATGCCCGAATTCACAGCACCGGGAGTCGGACGAGCAAGCAATACCGTCACTATCGATGCCGAGTTTGGAGAAGATGCTTCGGGAGTGTTGTACGCGCTGGGTGGTGCCGGAGGCGGCCTGACCCTGTACATGGACAAAGGTTGGATCACCTACGAATACAACATGATGATCATTGAGCGCTACCTCGCCCGCTCGACTTCGAAGATCGCGCCCGGAAAGCACCGGATCGAGGTGGTAACCAGGCTGGAAAGCGCCCAGCCACTGTCGCCTGCCGAAGTGGTCCTGAAGGTCGACAGACAGGAAGTGGCGAGCACGACGGTCAAGCGCACCGTGCCCGGCGCCTTCTCCGCCAGCGAGACGTTCGATGTCGGTGTCGACCTCGGCTCAACCGTGTCGATCGACTACTTCGACCGCCGTCCGTTCCGTTTCGACGGCAACATCGAGAAGGTGGAAGTCATACTGCGGTGAATGCGGCTCTTGGCCCAATGCTTCAGCAAGGCTTTGCCGCCAGGGGGCAAGGCGACGATGTAGACGGAATTGACCTCGCGACTGGAGAACAATCATGATTAGTCGGACATCGATTGCCGGAGCGTTACTTGCCACGGTGTTCACACTATCGGCAAATTCGGCGCCAGCGCAAACGAGGCCAAACATCGTCGTCATCTTCGGCGATGACATCGGGTGGATGAACATTTCCTCCAACGGTGGCGACATCATGGGCGTCCAGACGCCCAACATCGACCGAATCGGACGCGAAGGCCTGCGTCTGACGTCCTACTACGCGCAACCGAGTTGCACTGCCGGGCGTGCAGCCTTCATTACAGGTCAGCTTCCTGTCCGCACGGGCTTGACGACGGTTGGAACGCCCGGCTCGCCAGCGGGCCTGCAGAAGGAAGACATTACGCTTGCGGAAATCCTCAAAACCCGCGGCTATGCGACGGCTCAATTCGGCAAGAACCATCTGGGTGATCTCGAAGATCACCTTCCGCATCGGCACGGCTTCGACGAATTCTGGGGCAACCTTTACCATCTGAACGCCAGCGAAGATCTGGAGGATCCGGACCGTCCGACCAACCCTGAATTTCGCAAGAAATTTAATCCACGCGGCATTATCTCCGGCACTGCGGACGGCCCGACCAAAGATGAAGGTGCGCTGACAGTCAAGCGGATGGAGTCCTTCGATGATGAAGTCGCTGCCAAGTCGCTGGATTTCCTGGATCGGCGCGCCAAGGACACCAAACCGTTTTTTCTTTGGCACAATTCGTCGCGTCAGCACGTCTTCATTCATCTGAAGCAGGCGACTCAGGGTCAGTCCCGCGCTGGCCGAGAAGACAGCTACGGCGACGGACTGAAAGAACATGACAGCCACGTCGGTCAACTGCTGGACAAGCTGGCACAGACCGGCCTCGATAAGAATACGATCGTCATCTACACGTCTGATAACGGCGCCTATCAGTATATGTGGCCTGAGGGCGGGACCTCGCCGTTCCGGGGCGACAAGGGCACGACATGGGAAGCCGGCGTACGTGTGCCGTTTGTGATCCGTTGGCCGGGAGCCCCCGCCGGACGTGTCAGCAGCGAAATTGTCGACATGACAGACCTGTTGCCAACGCTGGCCGCGGCAGCAGGAGAGCCCGATGTTGTCGACAAGCTGAAAAAAGGCGCGCCGTTCGGTGGCCGCAACTACAAACTACACCTCGACGGTTACGACCAGACAGCGCTGTTTTCCGGCAAGAGCGACCAATCGGCACGCAACTTTATCTTCTACTACGATGAGTCTGTGCTGACGGCGATCCGCTACAAGCAGTTCAAGATTACCTTCTCAACCAAATTCAACGGGAAGTGGGATGGGCCGCTGGACAATTTGGGGCGACCGCAAATCACGAATCTGCTGATGGACCCCTTCGAGCGCCAGTGGGGTGACCTCAATCGCCAGTATGCGGAGCACAAGGCCTGGGTCCTAACGCCCATTGTCGGCATTGCCGAGCAGCATCTGGCAACGTTCAGGGAATTTCCAATCCGCCAGGTCGGTCTGAGCGCCCAGATGGGCAAGACCCTCGAGGGCATCCAATCGCAAATCCTCAAGATGCAGCAGGTGAACAAGTAGTGTCGGCAGCCGGTGGCATACACGCAACTGCTGCCAAAATCGACGCGGCTTTCTCATTAAATCGCACGTCGGTGAGGAGATAGGAAAAATGAACCTAAGATCGCTCGGACTCTCCACCGCTCTCGGCCTGTCACTGACCGTGCTGTTCTCGTCGATGACAGGCGCCCAGGAAATCCTGCCATTCCCGCCAGCACCGTCCGGCTCCACACCAGGGCTGACGATCCAGGAACTCCATCTACAAGAAGCGCGTCGAGCCAAAGCGCCTCGCCGACGGTGCGCCGAATATCCTCATCATCTTGATGGACGATGTCGGACCGGGCACCGCTTCGACCTATGGCGGCGAAATCAATACGCCGACGCTCGATCGTGTAGCCAGCATGGGAATCTCCTACAATCGGTTCCACTCCACGGCGATGTGTTCGCCGACGCGCGCGGCGCTGCTGACCGGCCGCAACCACACCTTCGTCGGCAACGGCCAGATCGCAGCGATCGCCAACGACTTCGACGGCTTCAGCGGGACTATCCCGAAGTCGTCGGCGACGGTCGCGGAGGTGCTGAAGAATTACGGCTACAACACCGGCGCCTGGGGCAAGTGGCACAACACGCCGGAGGAGCAGATCACCTCCAAAGGACCGTTCGAGTACTGGCCGACCGGCTACGGGTTCGAATACTTTTACGGATTCCTCGCCGGCGAAGCTTCGCAATACGAGCCGACGCTGGTTCGTAACACCACGCAAGTGACCGAAGAACCACGCAAGGGCTATCATCTCAGCGACGACATCGCGGAAGACGCAATCAAGTGGTTGCGCGAACAGAGGGCTTACGCACCGGACAAACCGTTCTTCATTTACTGGGCGCCGGGCGCCTCGCACGGCCCGCACCAGATCATGAAGGAATGGGCCGACAAGTATAAGGGCAAGTTCGATGATGGCTGGGACGCCTACCGGGAACGCGTCTTCAAGCGCGCCAGGGAAAAGGGCTGGATTCCGCAGGACACCCAGTTGACCCCGCGCCCGGAATCGATGGCGTCTTGGGCCTCGATCCCCGAAGAGGAAAAGCCGTTCCAGCGCCGCCTGATGGAAGTCTTCGCCGGCTTCACCGAGCACGCGGACTACAACGCCGGCCGGGTGATCGCCGAGATCGAGCGGCAGGGCAAACTGGACAACACACTGATCTTCTATATCTGGGGCGACAATGGCTCCTCGGCGGAAGGCCTCAACGGCACCATCAGCGAACAACTGGCGCAGAACGGTATCCCCACCAAGATCTCCCAGCACCTCGCGGCACTGAAAGAACTTGGCGGGCTCGAAGCGCTTGGCGGCCCGAAGACCGACAACATGTATCACGCCGGATGGGCATGGGCAGGAAGTACGCCCTACCGTTCGACCAAGCTGGTCGGCGCGCATTTCGGCGGAACCCGCCAGCCGATGGCGGTGGCGTGGCCGAAAAGCATCAAGCCCGATGCCTCCCCCCGCGCGCAGTTCCACCACGTCATCGATATCGTGCCGACGATCTACGAGCAGCTCAAGATCATCCCGCCCAAAGTGGTCAACGGCTTCGAGCAGGACCCGATACACGGTGTGAGCATGAGCTACACCTTGACCAACGCGAAGGCACCGGGACAACGCAAGACGCAGTTCTTCGACATCATGGCGAGCCGCGGCATCTATCACGACGGCTGGTTCGCGAGCGCTCCCGGGCCGCGCGAGCCGTGGGTCGGGGGCGTCCCGAAAGGCATCAAGGACTGGTCGCCGCTGACTGACAAGTGGGAGCTCTACAACCTCGACAAGGACTGGAGTCAGGCCAGCGACCTCGCCGCCGCCAATCCGCAAAAACTCGAAGAGTTGAAGGCGCTGTTCCTGATCGAATCCGCCAGGAACAAGAACCTTCCGATCGGCGGCGGCCTTTGGTCTACTGCGCTGTTCCATCCGGAAGACGCGCCCGCGTCGTCGCTCACCGAATGGACCTTCGACGGCCCGATGACCCGGATGCCGGAATCCGCCGCGCCCAAGCTCGGGAAGGTGGACAGCCTTGTCAGCATGGATGTGGATGTGCCGGCGAACGCCAACGGTGTGCTCTACGCGCTGGCCGGCTTCTCCGGCGGCGTCACTTGCTACGTGATGGACGGCATCCTGAGCTATGAGTTCAACCTGTTCGAAGTCACGCGCACCAAGATCAGGACGACGGAAAAACTGCCGGCCGGCAAGGCGAAGATCGAGATCGAATCGAAGCTGGTCGACAGGATCGGCGGGCCGATGAACGTCACACTGAGGGTGAACGGCAAGGCCATGGCACAGGGCATCGTGCCGGCGACGATGTCGCTTCACTTCACCTCGAATGCCACCTTCGATATCGGCAGAGATCTCGATTCGCCGGTGTCGCTCGATTATTTCGACAAGGCGCCGTTTGCTTTCAATGGCACCATCGGCACTACAAAGATCACGTATCTGAAAAAATAGCCGCAGCGCCGCTGCGCCGGATTGATGCGTCGCAGAAGTCAAGCAAACGTAGCGGCATGAGCTGTTCGTGCCCGCAATGTGCAAAACCGGGGGACTTGGAAATGCAGCGATACAGGATGATGGCTGGAATTCTACTCGGAGTCGGCTTGCTGGCAGCAACGGCCGATCCGGGCGCAGCCTGGCCGGCATTCACCAGCGGCGCGGCCCTCAGCCAGGGCGGCGCTTCCGATACGATTCTCGTCCGCGACGGAGGCGGAAAAGCGAACGTCAACCGGAACAAGAACGTCAATCGAAACACCAACGTCAACCGCAACTCGAACGTAAATCGCAACACCAACGTCAACCGAAATACAAACGTCAACGTCAACAAAAACGCCAACGTCAATGTCAACGTGCGCCGTCCCGTTCGCGTCTGGGCTCCGCGCCCCTATTACGGAACCATGGTGGCCGGGGTCGCCCTCGGAACGATGATCGTTGTTTCGGCCGCGGGCACGGTGCCGCCGGCGCCGTCCCCGACGCTTTGCTGGTACTGGAGCGATCCGGCAATGACCGGCGGATATTGGGATTACTGCAAGTAGACCGGGCACCGACCAAGTCGTTCGCCCGCCGCGTCAAACGCAAGGCAGATCTTGCCGAAGTGACGTTGCGAGACCTGGTGCCGGAAGGCGGCCGCGATCTGATCCAGCGGGAATGTCGAAGTCGATCACCGGCTTGATGCCGTTGGCGTCGATGGCGGCGATCATTTCCCGCTGCTCCTGCCGCGAGCCGACGGTGATGCCCTTGATCGCCACGTTTTTGGACATCACCAGCGCCGTCGGCACCTCGCCGGCGACCCCGGTCAGCACGCCGATCAGGGAAATATGGCCGCCGATCCGGCAGGCGTGGATCGATTGGGCCAGCGTTCCGGGTCCGCCGATCTCGACGACGGCGTCGACCCCTTGCCCGTCCGTCAAGGCCGCCGCGGATCGTCCCCATTTCGGATCGCTGTTGTAATTGATGAGGTGGTCGGCGCCGATCTGCTTCAGGCGCGCCAGCTTCTCATCCGATGACGACGTCGCGATCACGGTGGCTCCGGCAGCCTTGGCGAACTGAACTGGCAAAGATCGACACGCCACCGGTCCCCTGCGTCAGCACGACGTCACCCGGCTTGATCCGCGCTTCCACCATCAGCGCGCGCCATGCCGTCAGCGCGGCGCAGGGCAAGGTCGCCGCCTCGCGGCAAGCTCCATCCCTTCGGCAGGCGGGTGAAGGTCTCGGCGGGCATCGCGACATATTCCGCAGCAAAACCATCCGCGCCGTCTCCCGGCACACCCATCAGCCGCTCGCGCGTCGGGTTGCCCGATATCCAGTTCGGGAAGAAGGTGGACAGGACATGATCGCCGTTCTTGAACGTGCTGACGCCCTCGCCGACGTCAACGACTTCGCCGACCCGTCGGACATCGGAATGCGGCCGTCCGCGGTCTTGATCCTGCCCGGAGACCACCGCGAGATCGTGGAAATTCAGCGAGCTGGCAGACACCCTGACCAGGATCTGCCCGGGCCCGGCGACGGGTTCGGAACGGCTTTCGATGACGAGTTATCGAGCCCGCCCGGGGCTTTGACGGCGGCAACCTTCACGGGATGCTGGTCTCCCTCTGAATTCGTATCGCGCACCAGTATGGACCGAAGTCAGACCGGCGGCCACGCTCTGTTGGCTGCGTCGAATCGAATTCAGGCGGCGTCCGTCGATGAGAGTTCCGGTGCGATCCCGCGAATTCCCGCTTCGGCGGGCTGCAGCCGGCCACGGAGGTACCGGACCGGCGCACCTCTGCGAACGACGGCAAAGACCTCAACGGCCTGATCATAGCCCTTGATGGGCTGCTGCCCGACCGAGGCCAGCGCGATATCGTCCCTGACGTGTCCGGTGACGACCGGGTCCACCAAGATCTGCCCATCGTCCGCCAGGCCGCACAGCCGCGACGCCAGGTTGACGACGTTTCCGATCGCGGTGTAGTCGAGCCGGCCTTGACAGCCGAGGGTTCCGACGGTCGCCGGCCCCATCGCGATGCCCACGCCAAAGCCGATGGCGCAGCCATTGGCGTACCAGGTGCCGGCGAGCGATTGCACCGCCGCCTGCATGTCGATCGCAAGCCTGATGCCGCGATGCGCCGGGTTCTCGCAAGCCACCGGCGCGTTGACGAGGACCATCACGCCGTCGCCAGCGAAGCGGATCAAGGTGGCTTCATGGCGCGCGGTAACGGCGCCGATCGCCTCGTAATATTCCCGCAGCACGGCCAGGATGGCGTCGGGCTCGGCACGCGCGGAAAACGCGGTGAAGCCGCGCAGATCGCCGAAAATCGCCACCACCTCCCGCCGCTGCCCGTCCAGCAACCGTTGATCGGAGTGCTCGACCAGTTCGGCGACCTGCGCGGGCCAGGAACTGCTTCAGGCGATTGATGCGCTCGGACTTCTGCTGCGAAGCCGCCAGCTCTTCCGCCATCTGGTTGAAGCGGACCGCCAGCTGCTCCAGCTCGTCGCGGCTCTGGATCGTGATGCGATGATCGAGCTGTCCCATCCCGATCCGCTCGACGCCGTCCTCCAGTTTCCGGATCGGCCCCCACATGCGGCACGCCCGCCAATAAGCGAGCCCGAATGCGAACACGGTTCCGGTGACGATCAGCACCAGCGTCCGCCACAGTGCCGCGCGAATGGATTCGAACGCCTCCTGCACCGGCTGCTGGGCAATCACGGTCCACCCGACGTTCGCAGCCCGCACCGACAATGCGACGACGGGCTTGCCGTCATCGCCCCTGGTGGTGACTGCCGATCCATTGGCGGCGGTGCCGACGGCAGACCTGAGCCGGCTGAAGTCGTCACCTGCCCCGATGCCGCTGCGCAGCACGCGGCTGATGTCCGGATGGGCGATCAGGCGCCCGGAATCGTCGACGACAAGGGCATGGCCGGTGTCGCCGATCTTGATCGCCGCGATGACGTCCCAGATCAGCTTCAGATTGATGTCGGCAACGACGACGCCGGCAGCGGCGCGGTTTCCTGCGACCGCGATCCGCATGTAGGGCTCGGAATTGCGCCGATACTGCACCGGACCATACCAGACACGGTTGGCGCGCGCGCCGACCACCGCGGGATCCGCCGACATGTCTGCGCCCCGGCCAGTCCTGTCCAGTCTCACCCGGGAGACGAAGACACGTTCGGTGCCGTTCGGATCGACCAGCGACAGCGAAACGATCGCGGGCACCTGTTGCAACAGACGCAAGCCGTCGATCCGGCGCCGGTCGTCGTCGCCCGCCGTCCAGGGAAACTGCACCGACCCAGCCGAGCTGATCGCGTATTCCATCGGTGAACGTCTGGATCCGGTCGGCCGCAGCGCGGGCCTCGACCTGCAGCACTTCATTGAGATGGAGACGATGGTCGCGGAACGCGAACCAGGCCTCGCTTCCGGCGCCAAGCACGAGCGGCACCACTACCGCGACAAACAGCGTGACGAAGTACTTGACGAACAGGGAGCGGCGCGGACGGGTCACGCTGAAGCCATCCGAAAATTGGCGTCACTCGCCACGAAGAGACAGGTCCGCCTCATTCGATCACCTTGTTGGCGCGAAACAGGATGGAGGATTTGTCGAGGTCTATGCCAAGCAGTTCTGCCGTCGTCAGATTGACCGCGAGCTCGAATTGCGTGGGCTGCACGACGGGAAGAACGGCGGGGCGCTCGCCGCGGAGTATCCGGTCGGCGTAATTCGCAAGCCAGAAATAGGTTGCGCGCTGGTTGGCGCCATAGCTCAGCAGGCCGCCAGCCTCGCAATACTCGCTCCATCCGAACATCGACGGCAGCCGTTGCGCGACGGCGAACTGAGCGATGCGGGCTCGGTGCACCATGGTGAGCGCATCCGGGAAGACCAGCAACGCATCCGCGCGCGCCTCGGCCACCCGTGCGAGCGCGCTTTCAAGTTCGTTGGCGCCGGCAAACGGCACATAGATGGGCGCGATGCCAAGCTTGCCGGCGGCGTCCTGGGTCGCGCGCCACTCCGATTGTTCGCCCGGATGGTTGCTGTTGGAAAGGACGGCGAGCGTGCGCACGCTCGGAATGACATCCCGCAACAGTTCGACCCGCTTCCCCGCCAACTCTAGCGACAGGAACGTCGAACCCGTGAAATTGCCGCCGGGTTGGCCGAGGCTCTTGACGAGGCCCAGCGCCACCGGATCGCCGCTCAGGGCAAACAGGACGGGGATGTCCTTGACTTCGGTCATCGCCCGCGTCGCCGGGCCGCTCGACACGGCGAGGTCGATGTTGCCGCGCCGCAGCTCGGACACCACTTCACGCAGCGCCTGCGGATTGCCGATCGCATAATGCAATTCGAGGGCGAGATTCTTGCCCTCGACATAGCCCCGCGCGCGCAACCCCTCCCGGAATCCATCCAGGAACGGATCGGGCTGGGACTGGGTCGAGACCCAGAAGATGCGATAGACCCGCGTCGAATCCTCGGCCCGCGCGGCAACCGGCCACGCCATCCCGGCGCCCACAAGTGCAATGAAATCTCGTCTGTTCATGCCGGTGAACATGACCCGGATCGGCTTTCCAGGCTTCCAGCCGACGTGGAGATAATCTGCAGATAACCTTGATTTTTGCCCTTGCGGTCGCCCCGGTGCCAGGCGCTGCGCGCTCATGCCGGGCGTATCGCCCTGATATGTCATGGCAACTGACCAAACCGCGGTAGCGCTCAAAACCGCTGCTGCAACGAATCGCGTGCAACCCGCGTCCGAAACCGGGACGACGTGCTATCGTGCGGTGCCGATGCGCGCGCCGCGCAACTGAGATAGGGGATCCGATGATCACAATCCCGGAACTGGTAGCGCAGGCCCTGGGCACGTTCCTGGCTTCCGAGACCAGGGGCAGGTTCGGCGCCTCCAATGCGCGGCTGGGCGAGTTCCTGCCCTACGCAGCCAAGCTCACGCTCGAATGTATCGGAAACAGCGACGCGCTGTATCACAACATCGAGCACTCGATGCTCGTCACTCTCGCCGGGCACGATATACTGATGGGGCGGGCGATGTTGCGGCCGACCACCTCGGACGACTACGCCAATTTCATTCTTGCCTGCCTGACCCACGACATCGGATACGTTCGCGGCATCGTTCAGGGCGACGACGGCAAGTCCTTCGTCGCTGATCTCAGCGGCCGGACGATTCGCCTGCCGCGCGGTTCCTCCGATGCCTCGCTGGCGGCCTATCACGTCGACCGCTCAAAGCTGTTCGTGTTCGAGCGGCTGGACACGTCCGAGGATGTCAATGCAAGCCGGATCGCCAAGGCGATCGAATATACCCGCTTTCCCTATGCGGAATCGTCGGAGGACGATTTGATCGAAGAGGAAGGCCTGCTGCTGCGCGCCGCCGACCTGATCGGGCAACTCGGCGATCCCAACTACCTGAAAAAATCGAACGCGCTGTTCTACGAGTTCGAAGAGATCGGCCTGAACGAAACGCTCGGCTACAAGACGCCGGCGGACGTCGTCTACAAGTATCCGCAGTTCTACTGGAACAACGTCGCGCCGCAGGTTCAGACGGCGATACGATACCTCAACGTCACCTCCAGCGGGCGCCAGTGGATCGCCAACCTTCACAGCAATGTTTTCCGGGCCGAGCGGGAGATGAACCTGTCCGGCCCGCAGCCCTGATTGCTAGATGTAGGAAATCCCGGCGACGCGAAGTCCGTTGATGAAGCGATCGACGAAGGCCCGGTCGTTGCAGAAGAAAAACTCCTGCCGTGCGGTCTCGGTGCTGTAGTTCGGCTTGCGCTGCAACAATTCGACGGCTGCCGCCTCCGCCTGAACTTTCTCGCCGAGAAGGCCCAGCGAGGCCGCCAGCGTCGCAAACGCCTGATAGGTGACATTGGGCTGTCGCGTCGCCCTTCGGGCGAACTCGACCGCGATGTCGTACTCGCCGAGCGAGAAGTGCGTCCATGAACGAACGTGGTGGAAACTCGAAATATGGCTGTCGCGCGGGCTGAGCATGGTCGCGCGGTCGAGCAGCGTTTCCGCCTCGATCTCGCGCCCGTACCACAGCATGTTGAACCCTTGCGCGAAATAGGCCTGCGCGAAGCTCGGATTGAGCTCAAGCGAAACGTCGAGGGCGGCGAGCGCCTCGTCGTTCTGATGATTCAGGCAGAGCGCGCGTCCGAGCGCGCAGTGGCAGAAACAATCGAGTTCGTCGAGCGCCACCGCTTCACGTCCCTGCCGCAACGACGTTTCCAGCCGCGCCGTGCGATCCCTGGGCTCGTCGATGAAGGCCCGCTGCAGATTGACATAGCTGAGCGCGCCATGGCCGCGCGCGAAGCTCGGATCGGCGGCGACCGCACGCTGGAAGTAGGCTTCAGCCTGGTCGAAATCCGGCGTGGTGAAGCGCCACAGATGCCACAGGCCACGCTGGTAGCAATCCCAGGCGTCCAGGCTCTCGGGTGACTTGCGGGCGGCGAGTTGCTGCTCGACCTTCGCCAGTTCGGGTTCGATCGTCGCGGCGATCTGCCTTGCCATCTCCTCCTGGATATCGAAGATATCTTCGAGCTGGAGGTCGTATTTGTCGGCCCACAATTGCTTGCCATCTGCGGCCCGAACCAGCTCCGCCGTAATCCGCACGGTATCGCAACTCTTGCGAACGCTGCCGACCATTACATAGCGCACGCCAAGCTGCTCGCCGACCTCGCGCGCATCGACCTCGCGTCCCTGGAACACGATGGTGGAATGCCGCGAGATGACCGAAAGCCACCGGTTGCGGGCGAGGAGCCGGATGATGTCCTCGGTCAGGCCATAGCTGAAATAGTCGTTCTCCGGATCATCCGACATGTTCTTGAACGGCATCACGGCGATGGACGATCGCGTAACGGCCTCCGCCTTCACGGATTCCGAGACGATATCATCGAGGCGGCTGACTTCCGCAGAGACCGAGACGCTGACTGGCGCCTCTCCGGCGACATGATCGTCCGGCACCAGCCGGGCCGCTTCCGCCTCGAGCGCACTGACCTCATGAACATCCCCGACGAACCGGAAACCGCGCTTGTGCAGCGTGCGAATGAAAACCTGATCGGTGCCGTTATCGCCGAGCGCGCGCCGGGCGCCATTGATGCGACTGGATAGCGCAGCCTCGGAAATGATCCGGCCGTTCCAGATCGTCTCGATCAGTTCGTCCTTGCTTACGATCCGGTCGTGGTTGCGCACCAGATGCACAATGAGATCGAACACCTGCGGTTCGATATGCACGGATTCGCCGAGCCGGCGCAGTTCCTGCTGGCTGAGATCGATCTCGAATTCCGCAAATCGGTATTGCAATACCACCTCCGTTGATGCTGACGGGGCACGACGCCCCGAAGCCAGCCGACGGCTCAACGATACAAAATGAGGAAAAACAATCGCTTCGGGAGCAAAAACCAAGCTCTTCTAAAGAACTCCGCCAAGCTTGAACAGGCATCTCAATCTATAGCCGGGCCTACCCTCGTTCAACCGGAGAAGCCCCATGATCACCATGCACGAAGCGAACCAGGCGCTGACCTTACGGGAAGGCTGAGCCGATGAGCATGCTCACCACCGCCCAGTCGGCGACAACCCCCACGATGCGGAGAAGTGCCCGTTTCCAGATCATGCGCCTGCGGCGCGTGCTCGACGGATGGGTCACCGCCGCCATCGCCTATCGGGAAAGCCAGGTCGCTTTCCTGGCCGAGCGCCAATTGCAGGCGCGCGATCTGACCGACACCCACCTCTACCGCGGTCCGATCGATCACGCCGTCGAAAAAGCGACGCGGCTGCGCGAGCAGCAGCGCCTCAAGAAGTCCTGAAGAAGACAATTGCCAAACATCACCATTTCAATCTCAGGAGATTTAAGATGTCGATTACCCTGCACACCGGACCGAACAGTGCTGCGACACCCGTCGCCGCTTCGCTTGCAACGCGGCTGCTCACGCTCTGCTATGGCGGCGTCGCCTATCTCGTTTTCCTCGGCACGTTCCTCTACGCGATCGGATTCGTCTCGCAATACGTCGTTCCGAAGACCATCAATACCGGCGCGACGACAGCGTTGCCGCAGGCGCTGCTGATCAACCTCGTTCTGATGTCGATCTTCGCCGTACAGCACAGCGGCATGGCGCGGCTAGGGTTCAAGAAGCTGTTCGCACGCTTCGCCTCGCCCGCGATCGAACGCTCCACCTATGTCCTGCTGGCCAGCCTGTCGCTGATCCTGCTGTTCTGGCAGTGGCAGCCGATGCCGACGGTGATCTGGAACATCGAGGCTCCGGTTCTGGCCGGCATCGCGACTGCGGTCGGCTTCGCGGGCTGGCTGATCGTGCTCTACAGCAGCTTCCTGATCAGCCATTTCGAGCTGTTCGGCCTGACGCAGGTGGTCTCGCATTTTGCTGGCCGCATCACCGAGCCGATGAAGTTCAAGACGCCGGGCCTGTATCGCCTGATCCGGCACCCGATCTACCTGGGCTTCATCATCGCCTTCTGGTCGACGCCGACGATGACGCTGGGTCACCTGCTATTCGCGGCGGTGACGACGGCCTACATCTTCGTCGGCATCTATCTCGAAGAGCGCGACCTGGTGACGTTGTTCGGCGATGAATACCGCCGCTATCGGGCCCGGGTGGCGATGATCATACCCCGCCTGTTCTGAAGCAGCGGCAGGTCACCTGCCCCTTCCCACAAACTGGCGCGGCTCGCGATGAAATTGCGGGCCGCGCTTTTTGCGATCGGCGACTGGACGAAAACTGACTGGTCCATTCTTCAAACAAGGAATCTTTCGGCAGAAATCTGGACCAAATCCTGACAGTCGAGTTGCAGGAGCCGAACACATGCGCGCACAGGCTCCAAACGCGGCGATATCGTTCTGGTAGCCACCCAATTGCCCGCGCACCGCACTCATAGGATCACCCTATGAGCTGCAATTCGCATCGAACGATAGCGTTTTGAAATCGCAACATGAAACAGCTTTATTGATATTCGAAACAATTCCCATTCTCATGGCGGCGTACAACCTCCGATGGGAACGCGAATGATGTCGGCATACGAACCATGGAATGAGACGCGCGCTGCCGAAATCATCGCCGAAAACAGCAAGCTCGAAGGCGCGACGCTGGTGATCCTTCACGCGGTGCAGGAAGCCTTCGGCTACGTGCCGGAGCCCGCGATTCCGATGATCGCATCCGCGCTCAATCTGTCGCGCGCCGAGGTGCATGGCGTGTTCACCTTCTATCACGATTTCCGCCACCAACCCGCCGGTCGCCGTGTGCTGAAGCTTTGCCGCGCCGAGGCCTGCCAGGCCGCGGGCGGCGACGTGCTCGCCGCTCGTGCCGAAGCCACGCTTGGCATTTCGCTTGGCAACACCACGGCCGACGAGCGGGTGACGCTGGAGCCGATCTACTGCCTCGGGCTGTGCGCCACCGCACCGTCGGCGATGCTGGATGGCCGCGTCGTCGGCCGGCTGGATGAACAGCGCCTCGATGCGCTGGTGGCGGAGGCGCAGCGATGAAGATGCGGATTTTCGTTCCGCGCGATGCCGGCGCGATTGCCGTCGGCGCCGATGATGTGGTTGCCGCGCTGGAGCAGGCCGCGGCCAAGCGCGGCCTCCCGATCGAGATCATCAGGAACGGATCGCGGGGGCTTTATTGGCTGGAACCGATGGTCGAGGTGGCGACGGTGAAGGGCCGCGTCGCGTACGGCCCGGTCAGTCCGGCGGACGTCCCCTCTTTGTTCGATGCGATGACGAGCCATGGCCCGCACGCCTTGCGGCTCGGTCTCGCCGACGAAATTCCCTGGTTGAAGCGGCAGACCCGGCTGACGTTTGCCCGCTGCGGCGTGATCGATCCGCGCTCGGTCAAGGATTACCGCGACCATGCGGGGTACAAGGGACTGGAGCGGGCGCTGACGCTCGGCCCGGACGACATCCTCGCTGAAGTCACCGCTTCCGGATTGCGCGGGCGCGGCGGTGCGGGCTTCCCGACCGGCATCAAGTGGAAGACGGTGGCGCAGGCCAGCGCCGACCGCAAATACATCGTCTGCAACGCCGACGAAGGCGACAGCGGCACCTTCGCCGACCGCATGATCATGGAGGGCGATCCTTTCGTCGTAATCGAAGGCATGACGATCGCGGGCATCGCCGTCGGCGCCACCAAAGGCTACATCTATATCCGCTCGGAATATCCGCACGCGGTGGCGGCGATGAACGCCGCGATCACGGCCGCCCGCCGCACCGGCTATCTCGGCGACCGCATCGTCGATTCCAATCATGCATTCGATCTCGAAGTCCGGGTCGGCGCCGGGGCCTATGTCTGCGGCGAAGAAACATCGCTGCTCGAGAAGTCTCGAAGGCCGCCGCGGCATCGTCCGCGCCAAGCCGCCGCTGCCCGCCCACAAGGGCCTGTTCGGCCGGCCGACCGTGATCAACAACGTGCTTTCGTTCGCGGCCATCCCGTTCATCCTCGCCGGCGGCGCCAAGGCCTATGCCGATTACGGCATGGGCCGCTCGCGTGGCACCATGCCGATCCAGCTCGCCGGCAATATCAGGCATGGCGGCCTGTTCGAGACCGCCTTCGGCATCACGCTCGGCGAACTGATCGACGATATCGGCGGCGGTACGCTCACCGGCCGGCCGGTGCGCGCGGTGCAGGTCGGCGGTCCGCTCGGCGCGTATTTCCCGCGCGCGCTGTTCGATACGCCGTTCGACTACGAGGCCTTCGCAGCGCGCGACGGCCTGATCGGCCATGGCGGCATCGTCGTGTTTGACGACAGCGTCGACATGGCGAAACAGGCGCGGTTTGCAATGGAGTTCTGCGCCATCGAATCCTGCGGCAAGTGCACGCCGTGCCGGATCGGCTCTACCCGCGGTGTCGAGACCATCAACAAGATCATCAATGGCGAGCGCGTGACCGAGAACCTCGCCGTGGTCGAAGACCTCTGCAGCACCATGAAATTCGGCTCGCTCTGTGCGCTGGGCGGCTTCACGCCCTACCCGGTCATGAGCGCCTTGAAACACTTCCGGGAAGATTTTGGCCCGGCGCCGGCCCGCCTGCAGGCCGCGGAATAAAGGAGATCGCCATGTCGCTGATCCAGGAAATCGATTTCGGAACGCCACGCTCGAAATCCGAAGCGATGGTGACGCTCACCATCGACGGGCAAAGCGTCACGGTGCCCGAGGGCACCTCGATCATGCGCGCGGCGATGGAAGCCGGCACGCAAATTCCCAAACTCTGCGCCACGGACATGGTGGACGCCTTCGGCTCGTGCCGGCTGTGCCTGATCGAAATCGATGGCCGCGCCGGGACGCCGGCATCCTGCACCACGCCGGTCATGAACGGCCTTGTCGTCCATACCCAGACCGAGCGGCTGAAGAAGCTGCGCAAGGGGGTGATGGAACTCTACATTTCCGACCATCCGCTGGACTGCCTGACGTGCGCCGCCAATGGCGACTGCGAATTGCAGGACATGGCTGGTGCGGTCGGCCTGCGCGACGTGCGCTACGGTTATGAGGGCGAAAACCATGTGTTCGCCAAGGCCGACGGCTGCACCAATGACAACTGGATGCCGAAGGACGAATCCAATCCCTACTTCACCTACGACCCCTCGAAATGCATCGTCTGCTCGCGCTGCGTCCGCGCCTGCGAGGAAGTCCAGGGCACCTTTGCGCTGACGATTTCCGGCCGCGGCTTCGACAGCCGGGTGTCGCCCGGCATGAGCGAAAGCTTCCTCGGCTCCGAATGCGTGTCCTGCGGCGCCTGCGTGCAGGCCTGCCCGACCGCGACGCTGACGGAGAAGTCCGTCATCGACATCGGTCAGCCCGAGCATTCGGTGGTGACGACGTGTGCCTATTGCGGCGTCGGTTGCGCCTTCAAGGCCGAGATGCGCGGCGAGGAAGTCGTGCGCATGATGCCGTACAAGGACGGCAAGGCGAACCGCGGCCACTCCTGCGTCAAGGGGCGCTTCGCCTGGGGCTATACCACCCACAAGGAACGCATCCTGAAACCGATGATCCGCGAACGGATCGAGGATCCCTGGCGTGAGGTATCGTGGGATGAAGCGTTCGGCTTCGCGGCGGCGAAGTTCAAGGGTATCCAGCAGAAATACGGCCGGGACGCCATCGGCGGCATCACCTCGTCCCGCTGCACCAACGAAGAAACCTTCCTGGTGCAAAAACTGATCCGCGGCGGCTTCGGCAACAACAATGTCGATACCTGCGCCCGCGTCTGCCACTCGCCGACCGGCTACGGCCTGTCGACGACGTTCGGCACCTCGGCCGGTACCCAGGATTTCAACTCCGTCGAACACACCGACGTCGTCATGGTGATCGGCGCCAACCCGGCCGCCGCCCATCCGGTGTTCGCCTCACGGCTGAAGAAGCGGCTGCGCCAGGGCGCCAGGCTGATCGTGATCGACCCGCGGCGCACCGAGATGGTGGAAGCCCCTCACCTCAAGGCGTTGCATCTGCCGCTGATGCCCGGGACCAACGTCGCCGTGCTGACGGCGCTGGCGCATGTCATTGTCACCGAAGGGCTCGTCAACGAGGCCTTCGTGCGCGAGCGCTGCGACTGGAGCGAGTTCGAGGAATGGGCCACCTTCGTGGCACTGCCGAAGAACAGCCCGGAATCCACCGCCATCATGACCGGCGTCGATCCGAAAGCGCTGCGCGAAGCGGCAAGGCTATTCGCCACCGGCGGCAATGGCGCGATCTATTACGGCCTTGGCGTCACCGAGCACAGCCAGGGCTCGACCACCGTGATTGCGATCGCCAACCTGGCGATGGCAACCGGCAATATCGGCCGCCCCGGCGTCGGCGTGAATCCGCTGCGCGGCCAGAACAACGTCCAGGGTTCCTGCGACATGGGCTCGTTCCCGCATGAACTGCCCGGCTACCGCCATATCTCGGGCGACGCCGTGCGCGACCAGTTCGAGGCGATGTGGAACGTCAAGCTCAATCCCGAGCCGGGCCTGCGCATTCCCAACATGTTCGACGCCGCGATCGAAGGCACGTTCATGGGGCTTTACGTGCAGGGTGAGGACATCCTGCAGTCCGACCCGAACACCAGCCATGTGGTGGCGGCGCTGTCGTCGATGGAATGCGTCATCGTGCATGACCTCTTCCTCAACGAGACCGCCAACTACGCCCATGTGTTCCTGCCGGGATCGACCTTCCTGGAGAAGGACGGCACCTTCACCAACGCCGAGCGGCGCATCCAGCGCGTTCGCAAGGTGATGGCGCCGCGCAACGGCCTCGCCGACTGGGAAGTCACCATCGGTCTCGCCCGGGCGATGGGCTTCGAGATGCACTATAACCATCCGTCCGAGATCATGGACGAGATCGCGGCGCTGACGCCGACCTTCGCCGGCGTCTCCTATGCCAGGCTCGAAGAGCTCGGCTCCGTGCAATGGCCCTGCAACGAGAAGGCGCCCGAGGGTACGCCGGTGATGCATATCGGCGGCTTCGTGCGCGGCAAGGGCAAGTTCGTCATCACCGAATATATCCCGACCGACGAGCGCACCGGCCCGCGGTTCCCGCTGCTGCTGACGACCGGCCGCATCCTCAGCCAGTACAATGTCGGCGCGCAGACCAGGCGCACCGAGAACGTCGTCTGGCACAGCGAGGACTTGCTCGAGATTCACCCGCACGACGCCGAACAACGTGGTATCCGTGACGGCGACTGGGTGCGGCTGAAGAGCCGCGCCGGTGAAACCACCCTGCGTGCGGACATCACCGACCGCGTCGCGCCCGGCGTCGTCTACACCACGTTCCATCACCCGGACACCCAGGCCAACGTCATCACGACGGACTATTCCGACTGGGCCACGAACTGTCCCGAGTACAAGGTGACCGCGGTGCAGATCTCGCCCTCCAACGGTCCATCGGACTGGCAGAAGGCCTATGACGAACAGGCCCGCCACTCGCGCCGGATCGCGCCGGCGGAAGCGGCGGAGTAGCGCAATGCCCCATCCGGTCCACACCGTCGGTCGGCAGATCTGGCGCGACGGCAGCCTTGGCGAAGGCACCCGCCAGATTCCGGAGGAGACAGCGCTGGCGCTGACCTACAATGGCGGCACCTACGCTGTCATGATGGGCACGCCACAGAATCTGCGCGATTTCGCGATCGGATTCAGCCTCAGCGAAGGTGTGGTGCAATCCCCCGACGAGATCGAGACGCTGGATATCGTCGAACTCGACGATGGCATCGAACTGCGGATGTGGCTTGCGGCGTCAAGGGCGCAACTGGTCAACGAGCGGCGGCGGCACATCGCAGGCCCGACGGGCTGTGGCATCTGCGGCATCGATTCGATCGCGGAGGCGATCCGTCCCGCCGCTGTGGTCAGCGGCGGTCGATCGTTCGCGCCGCGCGAGATCGTCGCCGCCATGGCGAGCGTGGCGCCGCTGCAGGTCATCAACACCGAGACTCGTGCGGTTCACGCCGCCGCGCTCTGGGCGCCGGGGCGCGGCATCATCGCGTTGCGCGAGGATGTCGGCCGCCATAACGCCATCGACAAACTCGCCGGCGCGCTGGCACAGGCAGGGATTTCGGCCGCCGAAGGCGTCGTGCTGGTGACCAGCCGGGTCTCGGTCGAGATGGTGCAGAAGGCCGCCGCGATGGGCGCGCCGCTGATTGCAGCGGTCTCGGCACCGACCGCGCTGGCGGTCCGCATGGCTGACGCCGCCGGCATCACGCTTGCCGCCATCGCGCGCGCGGATGGATTTGAAGTGTTCACCCACCCGGCGCGGATCGCGTTCGCGCCGGATGTCGACGTTGCGGAGGCTGCCCATGTCGCCTGACCGGTTGATCTACATGGCCAACCAGATCGGCAAGTTCTTTCACAGCCAGGGCCGTGACAAGGCCGTGCCGGGAATAGCCGAACACATCAGGAAGTTCTGGGACCCGCGGATGCGCAAGGCGATCTTCGCCCATCTGGACGCCGGCGGCGCCGGGCTTGATCCCGACGTGCGCGATGCGCTCGCGACGCTGAGGCAGGCGTAACGTCATACCTCGCTGAACGTGACCCCGAGGCGGTAGTCCCTGCGCCAGACCACGCGGCATGGCAGCTTCAATCCATCCTCCGGCATCACGAGGTTGAACTCGGCCGGAATGCGATGAACGCCGGAGATTTCCAGTGCCGCCCCGGTGACCGACAGATCGCGAATCGTGCAAGGAATCTTGTCGCCGCCATACTCGATCTTGGCGGACTTGTTGACGCGGTGGCGGGGCGCAATTCGCGTTTCGACCATTCGGGTCACTCCCAAAACCATGCGCTCTACGCAATATGCTGCCGAACGTCTTTGCTTGAAATACAATTTGCCAAATTATCGTAGCGCGAGAGCCAGCGCAGGGGCTGCACCTCGCACAGCCTGACTATGCAGGTTGCCGTTTAAGCAGTCCTTAATTTCAGGTTTCCGGGTTCAAATAAAACCGCGAGCGTCACATGCGCGGCATCACCCAAACGGCCTGCGACTTGCGACATCTTCAGCCCGTCCGGCGGCCCAGCCATGCTGAACAAAACAGAATGAGAATGAGAGGTTGCAGGTGAGCATTGCCGTGATCAATCAGGCGAAGATCCCGGCGCAAGTGACCTTCATCGTCTGATTAACCGACCAGCGCCTGGAAAACCCGCCTCACCTCGGCCTGGGTCTCGCGCACGCGGGCCTCCAGCGTCGAGAAGTCAGGCGTGTCACCGGCACGGGCCATGACGCGCAGCAGGTTTTCACCAGACGTTTCCGGATTGAACTTGCCGGTAACACAGAGCCGCAGGATCTGCGTCAGGTCGTGATAGAGCCGCGTCGCGGAGCGCAGGATCTCGGCCTCGGATTGCGGCAGCACGCCCAGGCGCACCGCGTTGTCGAGCACCTGCAGGGTGCTGACGCTGAGGATGTCCGGCTTGGCCGCGGCATGGACGAGTTGCAGGTGCTGCGCGATGAAATCGATGTCAACGAGGCCGCCGGCGGCGAGCTTGAGGTCCCAGACGTCGTCCTCGCCCTTCTCCTGCGCAATCGCCCGGCGCATGTCGGCGACGTCGGCCGCAGTGCTGGCCGGATCGCGCGGCCGGATCAGCACGCCGGCAATGACGCCCTCGATCTTCCTGCGGAACGCCGGTGAGGCCGAGATCACCCGCGCCCGCGTCAGCGCCATGTGCTCCCAGGTCCAGGCCTCGCGCTCCTGGTAGTCGGCAAAGGAATCGATCCGCGACGCCACCGGGCCGGCGCGTCCCGAGGGCCGCAGCCGCATGTCGACATCGTAGAGCACGCCGTAGTTGGTTCGCGTCGTGAACGCCGAGATCAGCCGCTGGGTGAGCCGCGCGAAATACTGCGCGCCGTGCAGCGACCGTTCGCCGTCGGAATCAGGACTGTCCTCGTCAAAATCGTACAGCAGGATCAGGTCGAGATCGGAGGACGCCGTCATCTCGCGGCTGCCGAGCCGGCCCATCGCCAGGATTGCGGTCTCCTGTCCCTTGATCCGGCCGTACTGGGCCGCGAACTGATCGGTCGACCAGATCATGCACGGTGTGCACGATGCCCTCGGCGACGTCGGCAAAGGCGACGCTGGCCTGCTGGGCCGACACCGTGCCGGACAGAATCCGCGTGCCGATCAGGAACAGGCTTTCCTGGCCGAACAGCCGCAGGCGATCGAGGAAATCTTCGTAGGAAGCCGCGTCCTTCAGCGTCGCCGCCAGCCGCGCGGACAATTCCTTCTGGTCCGGCATGGCGCCGAAGAAGCGCGGATCGATCAGCCCGTCCATGATCTGCGGCTGCCGCGCCAGCATGTCGCCGAGCCGCGGTGCTGCGCCGAGGATCAGCGCCACGCAGCGCGACCAGATCGCGGTTCTGGCTCGGAGCAGCGAGATCAGCCGTCCGCCGCGCTGCAGCGCGCCGAGGAAACGATCGAACGCAGTGACCGCGTCGTCGGGATCCTCGGCATGGGCCAGGCCGTCGATCAGGCCGGGAATGAATTCGATGAACGCGCTCTTGGTGGCCTCGTCGCGGAGCGCACGATAATCGCCGCTCATCCATTGCCTGCAGCGTGCTGGCCACCATGGCCGGCTTCTTGAAGCCGAGGGTGGCCAGATGATCGAGCAGCCGCGGATCGTCGGGACCGCCGCTGTAATCTGACGTCGGGCAGCTTCGCCGATCCGGCCGGATCGCCCTCGAACAGCTTGCCGTAGTGTCCCTGCACGATGTTGAGATGACCGAGCAGGTCCGCGGCAAAAGCCGCGCGGCTCGTCATAGCCGAAGAAGTGCGCGAAGCGCTCCACGGCTTCCGCATCGTCGGGCAGCGCATGGGTCTGCTCGTCCGCGATCATCTGCAGCCGATGCTCGACCCGGCGCAGGAATTCGTAAGCCGCCGTCAGTTCGTCGCGCGCCTGGGCGGTGATCCAGTTGCTCGTCGCCAGCACATCCAGCGCCTGCAGCGTCGGCCGCACCCGCAATTCCGGATGCCGGCCGCCGGCGATCAATTGCTGCGTCTGTGCGAAGAACTCGATCTCGCGGATGCCGCCGCGGCCGACCTTGACGTTGTGGCCCTCGACCGCGATCTCGCTCTGGCCGCGATAGGTCTGCATCTGCCGCTTCATGTCGTGCACGTCGGCGAGCGCGGCAAAGTCGAGATGCTTGCGCCAGACGAACGGCGCGATTTCCGCGATCAGCGCCTCGCCCGCCTTCGGATCGCCGGCGCAGGGCCGCGCCTTGATCATCGCCGCGCGCTCCCAGGTGCGCCCTTCCCGCTCGTAGTAATGCAGCGCCGCATCGGTCGATATCGCCACCTGGCGTCGAGGCCGGATCGGGCCGCAAGCGCAGATCGACGCGGAACACATAACCGTCGCCCGATGCGCTGCTGCAGCAGGCGCGCGAGCGCCTGCGTCACGCGCACGAAGAACGGCGCGGCTCGATGTCGGCGACCAGCGACGTCGACGCGGAATCGAAGAACACGATCAGGTCGATGTCGCTGGAATAATTCAGTTCGCCCGCGCCCATCTTGCCCATGGCGAGCACGATCAGGCCGCTGCCCTGTTCCGGATGGTCGTCGTTGGCGGCGGTCATGCGGCCGCGGCCGACCTCCTGCCGCAGCAGAAAACGCAGCGCCGCCTGCACCGAGGTCACCGCGACGTCCGTCAGCGCCGACGTCACCTGCATCACCGGCCAGACGCCGCCGATGTCGCACAGCGCGATCAGCAGCGCCGCCTCCGCCTTCATGCGGCGAAGCAGGTGCATCACGTCGGCCTCGCTCGGCGGCGGCCAGCACGTCGCCGCGAGGTTCTGTCGATCAGGTCGGCGAGATGCGACTCCGGGTCGCACGCCAGCAGGCGGATCAGCCGCGCGGCGTCGGCGCGGACCAGATCGAACAGATAGGGCGAGAATTCGGCGATGCCGAGCAGAATGGTCCCTGGCGAACGGGACCGATCCAGCCATTGCGCGATCGCAGCCGATTGCGCCGGCTCGAGTTCGGCCAGCCAGTCTCCCAGGCGTTGTTCGGCATCGTCGGTCGCGGCGATATGCGGTCCGCTGACGAAGCGCGCGGCCAAGTGCGGACGCGCATTCATGCCACCTTCTGTGGCACATCCGGCGTTTGAGCCGCAAGCCTGTCACCGCCGGCGGCGCAGCGCCGGGATCGCCAGCGTCGCGGTCAGGCCGGGATGGGAGTCGCCGAGCCGGAGCTCGCCGCCATGCAGCGTCGCCACCGCCGACGCCAGACTGAGGCCGAGGCCGGAACCGGGCTGCGTCCGGCTGGCCTCCAGCCGTACGAACCGCTCCACCGCGTGCTTGCGGTCGGCTTCGGGTATACCGGGACCGTGGTCGGTGACGCTGAGCAGCACGGTGTCGCCCTCGCGCCGCGCCTCGATCAGGATTTCCCGCGTGCGCGGCCGCAGCGACCGGGTCCAGCGGCTGCACCGCGGCGAAGGCTTGCCGTATTTGATCGCATTCTCGACCAGGTTGGCGAGCGCCTGGCTGATCAATTCGCGGTTGCCGTGAACCGGCGCGGCGCGGTCTTGACGCGCAGGCTCATGCCGTCGTCTTCGGCCAGCGGTTCATAGAGTTCGTGAATGCCCCTGGCGACGTCGGCGGCGTCGAAATCATCCATATTGCCGCGCGCCTGCCCGGATTCGGCGCGCGCGATCATCAGCAGCGCGTTGAAGGTGCGGATCAGGCCGTCGGATTCCTCGATGGTCCGCTCCAGCGCCGCGCGATATTCGGCCTCGCTGCCGGAACTTGCCAGCGCCTCCTCGGCGCGGTTGCGCAGCCGCGTCAGCGGCGTCTTCAGGTCGTGGGCGATGTTGTCGGAGACTTCCTTCAGCCCCATCATCAGGGCCTCGATCCGCTCCAGCATGGCGTTGAGGTTTTCCGCCAGCCGATCGAGTTCGTCGCCGCTGCGCCCGACCGGCAGCCGGCCCGAGCAGATCGCCGGCCATGATGCGCTGCGTGGTGCCGGTCATGGCGTCGATCCGCTGCAGCACCCGGCGCGCCACGAAGATGCCGCCGCCGATGCCGAGCACGATGACGACCAGAAGCGACCATTGCGCGGCGTTGGCGACGATGCCGAACAGCCGCCGCCGCTCCTCCAGATCGCGGCCGATCAGCAGCCGGAATCCGTTGCTGAGTTCGACGACGCGCACCAGCGCGCGGTGGTCCGCGGTGTCCTGCTCGTCGAGCCGGCGATAGGCGGTCTCCGACCAGCCGAGCGTCGCCATCACGCCCGGCGCCAGCGAGCCGACATTGCCGGCCGATCGCCTGCCCGGTCGGCGTGGTCACCAGATAGAGATTGGCGCCCGGCCGCAGCGCCCGGTTCTCGATCGTGAACACGAGGCCGCGCAGGCCGCGCCGCGCGTAGATCTCGCTGATCTCGGCGATCTCGGCGTTGACCGTGGTGGTGATCTGCTCGGTGATCAGCCGACGCGTATTCCAGGCGAAATAGCCCAGCAGCGAGGCGGCAAACAGCGCAAACAGCAACAGATAGACCAGCGTCAGGCGAAACGCCGTGGTGCGGATCAGTTTACCGAATGCCGTCACGGATCATGTACCCGGCGCCGCGGATCGTGTGCAGCAAGGGCCGTTCGAAACCCTTGTCGATCTTGGAGCGCAGCCGCGAAATGTGCACGTCGATGACGTTGGTCTGCGGATCGAAATGATAATCCCAGACGTTTTCGAGCAGCATGGTGCGCGTCACCACCTGGCCGGCATGCTTCATCAGATATTCGAGCAGGCGGAACTCGCGCGGCTGCAGCGTCAGCTCGTCCTTGCCGCGCGCGACGCGGTGCGACAGCCGGTCGAGTTCGAGATCGCCGACGCGGTAGCGTGGTTTCCTCCGCCGGGCCGCCATGGCGGCGCGACAGCACCTCGACGCGCGCCAGCAGTTCGGCGAACGAATAGGGCTTCGGCAGATAGTCGTCGCCGCCGGCGCGCAGGCCCTTGATGCGGTCGTCGACCTGGCCGAGCGCGGAGAGGATCAGCACCGGCGTGCGGTTGCCCTTCTCGCGCAGCGTGCCGATCACGCGACAGGCCGTCGCGCTTGGGCAGCATGCGGTCGACCACCAGCACGTCGTAGTCGCCGCTCTCGGCCAGCGACAGCCCCTCCTCGCCATCGCTGGCGAGATCGGCGACGTGGCCGACCTCGCGAAACGCCTTGACCAGATAGTCGGCGGACTCGCGGTCGTCTTCGATGATCAACAGGCGCATCTGGGGAACGGAGGCGTGTGCAATGGCTGTCACGGGAATGACTTTCTCTCACCATGGCGCGGTCGCCCCGCACATGCAAGGCGACCGGCCGCTATCATGCTGGGAAGTGAAAAAAGCGGGCGGTGAAGCTGGGGGACTTCACCGCCCTTAGACCCTTCCGACGGAGGGGGGCGTATTCCACCGGAAGGTAGTCTGAGGGAGCGAGCCTTGGGCCCGCTCCCCGGAAGGAGCCGTCGGCGGGGGCGACTGAATGCCGGCGAAACCCTCCATCTCTTGATCTTCAGCCCTTGGCCAGCGGCACCGCCACGAAGCGCGACGAACCGCCGCTCTTCACGCGCATCAGCACGCTGTTCTTGTTGTCGGTACGCGCGGCATCGATCGCCTCGCGCACTTCGCCGGCGCTGGTGACGCTCTTGCCGGCGACTTCGAGAATCACGTCGCCTTCCTTGAAGCCGCGCTCGGCGGCCGCGCTCTTCGGATCGACCTCGGTCACGACGACGCCGTCCTTGCCGGCGCCGGCTACGCTGTTGGCGGGAGCAACCGTCAGGCCGAGCTTCGGCACGTCGGCTACCCTTGCTGGCGCTGCCCTTCTCGTCCTTGTCGATGCTGGCCTTGGCCTCGACCGTGTTCGGCAACTGGCCGAGCGTGAGGTTGACGACCTTGTCCTGGCCCTTGTGCAGCACGTTGAGCTTCACCGCGTTGCCGGGCGCCAGACCGCCGATGGTGCGGGCGAGCTCGCGCGCATCCTTGACCGGCTCGCCATTGACCGCCGTGATCACGTCGCCGGACTGGATGCCGGCCTTGGCCGCCGGGCCGTTGGCCTGCGGTTCCGCCACCAGCGCGCCTTCCGCCTTCTTCATGCCGAGGCTGTCGGCGATGTCCGCCGTAACCGGCTGGATCTGGACGCCGATCCAGCCGCGGCTGACCGTGCCCTTGTCCTTGAGCTGGGCGATCACGCTCTTCACGGTCGATGCCGGGATCGAGAACGCGATGCCGACGCTGCCGCCGGACGGCGAATAGATCGCGGTGTTGACGCCCATCACCTCGCCCGCCGGTATCGAACGCCGGGCCACCGGAGTTGCCCTTGTTCACGGGCGCATCGATCTGGATGAAATCGTCATACGGGCCGTTGCCGATGTCGCGGCCAGCAAGCCGAGACGATGCCGGCGGTCACGGTGCCGCCGAGGCCGAACGGATTGCCGACCGCGAGCACCCAGTCGCCGATCCGCGGCTTGGTGTCGGACAGCTTGGCGAACGGGAAATCCGTGCGGCCCTCGACCTTGATCAGCGCCAGGTCGGTGCGCGGGTCGGTGCCGATCACCTTGGCGGTGTAGGTCTTGCCGTCGTCCATGGTGACTTCGACCTTGTCGGCGCCGTCGACCACGTGGTTGTTGGTCACGGCAAATCCGTCAGCCGAGATGAAGAAGCCGGAACCCTGGCCGGTCACCGGACCACGGCCGCGGCGGGCCGCCGCGCATGCCGGGGGGCAAGCCATCCGGTCCGCCGAAACGCTTGAAGAAGCGCTCCATCGGCGAGCCCGGCTGGAACGGCGAGTCCTCGTCCTTGTTGGCGCTGTCGTCACCCTTGGAGGCCTTCTCGGCGATGTTGATCTTGACCGAAATCACCGACGGCTTCACGCGCTCGACGATGTCGGCAAAGCCGATCGGCCGCTCGACCTTGCGGACTTCAGTGTTGACCTGCGCATGCGCCGCGCTGGTGAAGACATCGACCGGGCCCTGCGACGGGGTGAAGCCGTAGACCGCGACGCCGAGGCCGGCGACGACGGAGGCCATCAGCGCGAACTTGCGCGCCGAAAACAGCGAGCGGCGCGGCGCGCCGTTGGACGGAAGCGAGGAAAGATCGACGGGGCGTTCGGTCATTTTTCTAAGATCTCCAGAGCCTGAATTTCGACGGTGCGGGGGCGAGCACCTGACGGACGGAAGATGGGGGTTCGCGCCTTACCGCGCGCTGGCTGGGGAATTAAACTTTTGTAATGGAGGGGGTTATGAATGCGGCAGGTTAGCGCAGCCGTTCAAAGACCTGGCGCAGGCCGAAAAACAGCTTCGTGCACGCAAAAAGCGCCTCGCCGGCCGGGAAAGGCCTGGCTAGCCCGGGAACCCAAGGCAGCCGGATGCGGGGCGGTATCCCGCGCACGCATCCCCGCTCAGGTCTTCATCTTCATGCGGCCCATGAAGTCCCGCTTGCCGAGCGGAACCCCGTTGGTGCGCAGGATGTCGTAGGCGGTGGTGGCGTGGAAATAGAAGTTCGGCAGCGAGAACGACATCAGAAAGCCTTCCGCGGTGAAGGGCAGTTTGTGCTCGCCGAGGTTAAAGACGACGTCGCGGCCGCCGAGCGCATTCACCGCCTCCGGCGTCCACGCGCTCAGCGCCTCACGGGTCTGCGCGACCAGCGCCTGCAGCCCCGCATAGTCGTACGGTGTCTTGAACGACGGCGGCCGGAATTCGCCATTCTGCACGCCCTCGATGGCGCCGCGGGAATGCTGTGCAACGGAAATGATCTGAAAACGCAGCGGCAGCATGTCAGGCGCCAGGCGCGCCTCGACGATCGTTTCGGGATCGACGCCCTTTTCCTGAAAATGCTTGAGACCGCGATCGAGGATGCCGCCAACCGCGCCGAGGGTCTGCAGGTAATTCGCCACGCTGGCGTCGTAGAGCGAAAGTGCCATGTCCGGTTTCCCCCTGATCGGTGCTTGTTCTTGAACCGCCCGATGTCATAGCGGAAACCGATACGCTTGCAATGGAGGGACTATGACTTTTCCGGCGGCGTTTCCGCTGCGATCAGGCGCTCCAGCCGGGCCTCTTCCTCCTCGGTCAAATGCAGCAGCGATGGATCGCCTGACGGTGCGGCGTTCGAACGGCGCCGGCTGTAGATCCACAGCGCGATGCCGCCGCCCAGCAGCGCCAGCGGCGGCAGCAGCCACAGCACGAGCGTATGCGGCGTGAAGCGCGGCTTGAGCAGCACGAACTCGCCGTAGCGCGCCACCAGGAAATCGATCACCTGGCTGTCGCTGTCGCCGGACGCGATGCGCTCGCGCACGAGCAGCCGCAGGTCGCGCGCCAGCGGCGCATCGGAATCGTCGATCGACTGGTTCTGGCACACCATGCAGCGCAGCTCGCGCGACAGTTCGCGCGCGCGCGCCTCCTTCGCCGGATCGGCCATGATCTCGTCGGGCTGCACGGCGTGGGCCGGACCGCCCAGCATCGCGGCGACGACGATCACGCATGCCAGCAATCGCTTCAATGGCTCACTCCGCGGGCTGCAGCGTGCGGACGGCCTTGGCCGGCTTCGGCGCGCCGACACGCAGCCGCCGGTCGGTGAGCGACAGCAGGCCGCCAAACGCCATCAGCACCGGCCCCCACCAGATCAGCAGCACCAGCGGCTTGTGATAGATGCGCACGGCAATGGCGCCATCGGCATTGGTTTCACCGAGCGAGATATAGAGCTGGCTGGCGCCGCGGGTCAGCAGCGCAGCCTCGGTGGTCGCCGAGCCGCGCGTGGTGAAGTTGCGCTTCGAGGGCGTCATCACCCGCAATTTTTCGCCGTCGCGCGTGACGGAAAACTGCGCGATCATCTCGCGAAAATTCGGACCCTGCCGCTGCGTGACGTCGTCGAGCTTCAGCTCATAGCCGGCGACCCTGGCGACATCGTTCGGTTTCATCGAACCGATATATTCGCTGTTCCAGGTGGTTTCGCAGACGATGCCGATCAGCGCCACGCCGATGCCGGCATGGGCGAACGCCGTGCCCCAGGTCGCGCGCGGCAATCCGCGCGCGCGGGCCATCGCGGTCGCCAGGGGCGCACGGAACAGCGCTGTGCGTTCGGCGAGGTCGGTCACGGCCCCTGCGATGACGAAGACCGCAAGCCCGATCGCGAGCGGCGCGAGTGTGGCGCCGCCCCAGGTCCATGCCCACAGCACGGCGATCGCGATCAGCGCGGCAATGCCCGCCGCCATCAGCCGCTGTGCCGCGCCGGCGAGGTCGCCGCGCTTCCATGCCAGCAGCGGGGCGAACGGCATGGCGACCAGCAGCGGCACGAACAGCGGCCCGAAGGTCAGGTTGAAGAACGGCGCACCGACCGAAATCTTGTCGCCGGTCAGGACCTCCAGCGCCAGCGGATAGAGCGTGCCGATGAACACGGTCGCGCAGGCCGTGGTGAGAAAGAGGTTGTTGAGCACCAGCGCGCCTTCGCGCGAGATCGGCGCAAACAGGCCGCCCTGTTTCAGCGCGGAGGCACGCCAGGCGTATAGCGACAGGCTGCCGCCGATGAAGAGGCAGAGGATCAGGAGGATGAACACGCCGCGCGCCGGATCGGTCGCAAAGGCATGCACCGAGGTCAGCACGCCCGAACGCACCAGGAAAGTGCCGAGCAGCGACAGCGAGAAGGTCAGGATCGACAGCAGGATGGTCCAGACCTTCAGCGCGTTGCGCTTCTCCATCACGACCGCGGAATGCAACAGCGCGGTGCCCGCGAGCCATGGCATCAGCGAGGCGTTCTCGACCGGATCCCAGAACCACCAGCCGCCCCAGCCGAGCTCGTAATAGGCCCAGTACGAACCCATCGCGATGCCGAGCGTGAGGAATATCCAGGCCAGCAGCGTCCACGGCCGCACCCAGCGCGCCCAGGCGGCGTCGATCCGGCCCTCGATCAGGGCAGCGACGGCGAACGAGAACGAGATCGAGAAGCCGACATAGCCGAGATAGAGCATCGGCGGATGCACGGCGAGACCGATGTCCTGCAGCACCGGATTGAGATCGCGGCCCTCGATCGGCGGACTGGCGATGCGCAGGAACGGGTTCGAGGTGACGAGGATGAACAGATAGAACGCCGCCGCGATCCAGCCCTGCACCGCCAGCACATGCGCCCGCAGCGACAGCGGCAGATTGTTGCCGAAAGCGGCGACCATGCCGCCGAACAGCGCCAGGATCGCCACCCACAGCAGCATCGATCCCTCGTGGTTGCCCCACACGCCGGTGATCTTGTAGAGCAGCGGCTTCATCGAGTGGGAATTCTCGAACACGTTGACGACGGAGAAGTCCGATCCGACGTGCAGCATCACCAGCGCCGTGAAGGACGCCGCCGCAAACAGCAACTGCGCCAGCGCGGTGGAGCGCGCGACGTTCATCAGCGCATGATCGCCCCAGCGCGCGCCCAGGATCGGCACCGTGGACTGGATCAGCGCCAGCGCCAGCGCCAGCACCAGCGCGTAATGGCCGGCTTCTGCGATCACTTCGAATTCCCCTGCGTCGCCGCAGCGCCCGGCTTGGCGCCGTAATCGTCCTTCCAGTGACCCTGCTTCTTCAAGGCGTCGGCGACATCCCTGGGCATGTAGGTTTCGTCATGCTTGGCCAGCACGGTGTCGGCCCTGAACACGCCCGACGCATCGAGCGCGCCCTCGGCGACGACGCCCTGCCCTTCACGAAACAGGTCCGGCAGAATTCCCTTGTAAGCGACCGGCAGCATGGCGCTGCCGTCGGCCACGCTGAAATTCACCGCGAGATTGTCGCCGCGCACCAGCGAACCCGGCTGCACCAGCCCGCCGAGGCGGAACCGCTTGCCCGCCGGAATCTGCTTCTCGGCCGCCATCGTCGGCGTGGAAAAGAACACGATGGAATCGCGCATGGCATTCAGCACCAGCGCCGCCGCCACCGCGAGCACCGCGAGCGAACCGCCGATCATGGTCAAACGCCGCTGCTTGCGCGTCATGCCTGTCCTCTGCCTTCAAACATCACGACAACCGGGAACCGCTTTTCGCGGCCACCGGCATCGTGCCTTATCCACCAAGCCCGAGATTTTTCGCGCCCTCATTGAGCTGGCGCAAGCGTTCGCTGTCATTGGCGACCGCCTGCCGCGCGTCGACCAGCGCGCTGGCGGCCTTGTCGCGGTCGCCCATCACCATATAGGCACGCAGCAGCCGCAGCCATCCCTCGACATCGTCGCCATTCTGCTTCAGCCGCGTTGCCAGCCGGTCGACCATGCCGCGAATCATCGTTCCACGGTCGTCCTCGCTCATGTCCTTGGCTGCGGCCATCGCCTCGCCGGAGAGCTCCGGCGCGGCCGGACCGCCGACCCGCGCCAATGCAGCCTGGACCAGCGGCCGCCACGGCGCATCGGCCGGCGCCTTGGCGAGCATGCCGCGCCAGGTCGCGGCGGCCTCGGCCTGGCGGCCATCCTGCTCGGCGGCAAGCCCGAGGAAATAGTTTGCCTTGGGCTCGTCGGCGTTCATCGCCACCGCGCGCTCGAATTCGGCCTTGGCTTCCGCCGTGACGACGCCGCCTGCAGCAGCCTGCCAGCACCTCCCCCAGGTCCGAGCGGCGATCGGCGCTGTCGCCGGCGTAGCTGATGACGTTGCGATAGGCGCGCACGGCGTCATCGTAGCGCCCGAGCCGCGCCAGCACCGGCGCCAGCACGGCCCAGCCGCGGCCGTCGGTGGGATTCTTTTCCAGATGCGCTTCGACCTGCGCCACCATGTTGTCGAGCGGCTGGCTGGCGTCGGCGGTGCGGGTGCGGGACGCAAGCGGAAAATCGCCGAGGAACGGGGATCCGAGCGAGAGGTAAAGGGTGACCGCCAGGACCGGGAGCCCGACCAGGGCCACGACGGCGGACGCGCGGCGCAGGCTCGAGATCGAGCGGGACGGCCGATCGCGATCGCCGTCCACGGCGGCCAGCAGGCGGCGGCCGATCTCGACGCGCGCGGCTTCGGCTTCGGACGTGCCGATCAGGCCGGCTGCGACATCGCGGTCGATCTCGGCAAGCTGATCCCGGTAGACCGCCGCCTCGTTGCCGCCGGCCTGCGCGGGCGCGCTGCGGCTCAACGGCCAAAGCACGGCAAAGATCGCCGCGACCGTCATCAGCGCGAACACAAACCACAGCGTCATCAACAGGTTCCCGGGCGGAACGACGCTTTCCTGGCAAGCGCCGATGCGCCGCTTTACACCACCGGCGGCAAGCCCCGCAATTGACAATTGCGGCAGCAAGAACGGGTGGAGTTAACGGCCGTAGCCGCCGCTCCTCCGGCCGAAACCATCAGGAATTTGACCGTAACCGATGCGTCCCGCCCCCCTGGCCGCGACCGCCAGCAAATCCGGGCCCGACACGCCGACCGCTCCAGATCGTTCAATCTTAAATTGCGCGGCCGTCCCATGCACGGCGCGCGGCCGGGACCTGCACTTGCATAGTGTTTACACCAAGACGTAGGTGATGCTACAAAATAGCGGCAAGACGTTATTTCCCCCACAGAGGCAGACCGATGCGATCCTGGAAAGCATTTCGACGCGACGTCCGTTTTTGGCTTCTTTCGCTGCCGGCTTTCTTGCTGGGGTTCCCGGCGGCAGCGCAGGACGCGACGGAACGGACGGCGATCGCAGCCGCGGTGCTCCCCCGGGATCTCAGCCCCTGGGGCATGTTCATGCAGGCCGACATCGTCGTCAAAGCGGTGATGATCGGCCTGGTGTTCGCGACCGCCGTCACCTGGACGGTGTGGCTCGCAAAGACCATCGAACTGGCAAAGGCGCGACGGAACGCCCGCAGCGCCTTGCGCGAACTTGGCAACGCACGAAACGTCGAAGACGCCGTGCGGCAGGTGCCCGAGGGCACGGTTGCTCAACTGCTGCGAGGGGCCCTGGCAGAACTGAGGCTGAGCACCGACCGGATGGACAAGGACGGGCATCAAGGTCAGGATCGCCTCCCGGCTGCAGCAGATCGAGGCGGCGGCAAGCCGGCGGATCGCCTTCGGCACCGGCGTGCTCGCCACCATCGGATCGACCGGCCCGTTCGTCGGACTGTTCGGGACGGTCTGGGGCATCATGAACAGCTTCATCGGGATCTCGAAATCGCAGACCACCAACCTCGCCGTGGTCGCTCCCGGCATCGCCGAAGCGCTGCTGGCGACGGCGCTGGGACTGGTGGCTGCGATCCCCGCGGTCGTGATCTACAATCTGTTTGCGCGCCAGATCACCTCGTACCGCGCCCTGCTCGCGGATGGGTCCGCGGAGATCACGCGGCTCGTCGGACGCGACCTCGACAGCGGCGCCATGCCCGTGCGGCGACATCTCGCGGCAGCGGAGTAGCAGCCATGGCCGTCAGCCTGAACCAGAGCAACAGCGATCTCTCCGAGGTCCATGAGATCAACGTGACGCCGTTCATCGACGTCATCCTCGTTCTGCTCATCATCTTCATGGTCGCGGCCCCGCTGGCGACCGTCGATATCGCGGTCGATCTGCCGGCCTCGAACGCGCAACCGCAGCCTCGGCCCGACAAGCCGGTTTATCTGACCGTCAAGCCGGACCTGTCGCTGTCGGTCGGAAACGAGACCGTCGGCCGCGGCGCGCTTGCTGGCGTGCTCGACGCGAGCACCAGCGGCCAGAAGGATACCCGCATCTTCCTGCGCGCCGACAAGCTCGTTCCCTATGGCGAGGTGATGCAGGTCATGAACATGCTGCGCGCCGCCGGTTACCTGAAAGTCGCGCTGGTCGGAATGGAGCAAGCCTCATCGCCATGATGCAGCTTGCGGCCGAAGATCGCTCCGACCTGCAACGATGGACGTTCAGCAGCCTCGCGGTGCTGTGCGTCTACGCCGGATTGACCGCCACGCTCGCCAACTGGCGCTATCAGGACGATACGGTGGCCGCCGAACCTTCGGGCGCGATCGTGGTCGATCTGGCGCCATTGCCGGCCGCGCCCGCGACCACGCCAACCGATATCGCGCCCGGCCCGGAACAGGTGATGTCGGAGGCGCAGCCGGTGGCGAAGCCTGCCGAGACGACGCCCGATGAAACGCCTGAGCTGCCGCCCGCTCCCGATCCGGACGCCGCCGTGGCGCTGCAGGCCAAGCCGCAACCGGACGTAACGCCGCAGCAGCAGGCGGCGGCCACCACCTCCGCACCGCCTGCCATCAATGAACGGATTGCGCCGGTCGCCGTCGCGCCGACCCAGGGCGTACCCAATGACAGGAATTCGGAAGCCGTGGTGACATGGCGGACCCAGGTCCTCGCTCTGGTCGAAAAGAACAAGCGCTATCCGGAAGCCGCGCGGTCGCGGCGCGAGCAAGGAACGGCGCAGGTGTCGTTCACGCTCGATCGCAAGGGAATGGTCGTCAACGCGCGCGTGACTCAAACGTCGGGCTCCAGCGCCCTCGACGCGGAGGCCATCGCGCTGCTCAAGCGCGCCGAGCCCTTCCCCGCGCCGCCGGCGACCTTTCCTGGCGAATTCGTCGTCGTGCGGCAGCCGATCCGTTTCACCGTGAAATAGGACCGCCGGCGGGCCACGTCGATCCCAGGCGAGGCGGGCCGGCTAATCCGCCACAATCGTGCCGCCGCCGAACTTGTAGTTCACGCCGACTCTCACGGCATCGCTGGTCACCCGCGTGTTGGCGTCGAACGCCACCACCGTGTTGACGGCGATCGGCGGCGTGGACCGCACCGAACCAAAATCCATGTGAAGATATTCAACCCTTGCCGTCCAGTTGCCGGCCAGGCGTTTCTCGAAACCGGCGCCCGCAGCCCAGCCAAAACGATAGGTGTCGGTGTTCAGGGCTGAAGTCGTCGCTCCCCCCGCATTGTCGAAACCGGCGACCGTCGTCGACGTCGTGATCTTGCCGAACGGAACGCCGGCGGTGGCATAGGCGAGCAGGTCCGGCGTCAGAAGCGTTCCGATTCGTCCACGCACCGAGGCGACCCAGCCGAGGCGATAATCCAGGCTTGCCGTCGCGGTCGCGTCAAGCGGCGCCAGCGCTGCGTTGCAAATATTGCCAGGGCACGCGGTCGTGCTGTGCCCGCGCTGATTGCGGTATTCGAAGTCCCCCTCGATGCCTGCCGCGAGCCGCCCCGAGGCCCAGAGATAACCGGCCTGAGCGCCGACACTCGCGGTGTCATGGGTGGATGTCAGGCGGGCTCCGGAGAGCGACGCGACAGTGACAGCGTCGTTGAACGCCGCGTTGCTGCCCCCCTCACCCCTCAAATATCCGGCATTGCCGCCGGCATAGAGGCCGCCCCAGTTCCAGGCTGCCACCTCGAGCACCGGGCTCTTGTAGTAGCCGCCGGCAACCGGCTCGCGCGCCGCGCCGATCCAGGTGCCGGGCGGTCCGCTTGGACGGTCGACGCCGTATTTGACATTGAGAAACAGTTTGAAGCCCCGCCCCGGCTGCAGGATCTCGTCCTTGTGGAACTGGACGGAATTGCGAATGTTGGCGTTGAGCAGATTGTCGCCAACAAGCCCGGTCATGACCTCGACCGCTCCCCACGGCGAATCCTTCCAGAACTTCCGATGCTCGAGTTGCACCTTGACCAGATCGTATCCGGCGGTCGGCGTGTCGAATTGTGGAACGTCGTTCTGCGCGAAGGCGTGCAGCCAGCCTGCACGCACAAACCAGTTGTCGTTGCGCCAGTAGACGCCGCCGCCGAGCCGCATCGGCGGAATGCGCGGCACGTTGCTGCCATCGGTGAACGTCGCCCGGACAACATCATACTGGCCATCGACACCGAGCGTGCCGTTGGCGAGTGGGGTGGCGTCCCATTGCCAGGCCAGTTCACCGCCGCGGAAGATGGCATCGCGCTGATCGTAATTGACCTGGATGTAGTCGACGCCGGTCCCGCACGACGCGAACGTTTCCTGGCAGATGATGCCGGTGGCGCGCGAGAAGATAAACTTGTCGTACGCCGTGTAGTAGGCATTTGCGGCGAACCTGAAATCGCCGTCCGTGCGCTTCAAGCCGATTTCCGCCGTCTGGGCGGTCTCGATGCCGAGATTCGCGTTGCCGATCTTGAAGGTCTTTTCCGACCCGTCGGGTCCCTGGGCGAACAATTCGAGCGCACGCGGCGCGCGTTCGATCCGCTGCAGCGTCAGGCTGCCGACCAGCGCGTATGGAAGATCCTTGAGCACGCCGAAGCTGATGCTCTTCGGCAGGAAGTCGAGCTTGGCGGCGGCCCTGCCCGGCTCGTCCGGCGGCGGGAGCAACGTCGGCGGGAAGGTGAACGCCGTTCCCGCAACATCGACCGCCTCGATGCGCCCCGCCAGTTGCGTGCGCAACGTGTCGGTATGCCTGACCTCATTGAGGAAATATGCCGCCGCAGTTTTGGTCTGGGCCGGAAGCAATATCGCCTGGCCCGCGGTATCCAGCTTCTGGTAGGCGCCTTGCGTCCCCAAAATGCTGGTCAGGGCGCCAATCGGCGTCGCGAACGGCGCAAGTTCGAACTCGAGCTTGCCCTCGGTCTGCCTGTTCTTGAAGGTGGCGGTGATTTCCTGGAAGCCGGTGGTGGCGAGCACCGTCTCGTCGTGCCGGTACTCCGAATGTCCGGTCCAGTACCTGATCGCCGCCAGCGCACTGGCGTCCGGGCGATATTCGCCCTTGGAACTGATCTTGGTTTGCTCGAGGTCGTTGTGCTGGCGGGCCGCGGCGGTCGCAATACCGGGGACGTAATAGTCGCTGGTGAAGCGGGAGACGGCGATGCCGGCATAGCCGCCGTCGAAAAGCCAGGAGCCGCCGACCGCCGCACCCGCGCTCTGCGAGGCCGAATTCGGCTGTTTCCCGTTGAAGATCGGCGCCGGGTTCGGCGGAACGAGATACGGATAACTCGGGATACTGTAGTCGCTGGAAGATCGCCCGTAGATGTCGGCATGAACGGCGGCATTGCGGCCACCCGCGTCCAGCAGGAGCCCGCTCTCCCATCCCCGGTTGACGCTCGTCACGCCCGATTTCAATTCCGCGGCCAGCCCCCCGAGCGGAGCTGCCGTCGGAATCCGGTTGTTGTTGACGTCGACAACGCCGCCGATGGCCTGCGAACCGAACCGAAGCGCGCCCGGTCCACGAACGATATCGACCTTCTGGATGGCGAGCGGGTCGATCGGCACCGCATGGTCCTGCGCGATGTCAGACACATCGACCGCACCAACGCCATTCTCCTGAATACGCACCTTTGCGTCTGTCAGGCCGCGCAGCACAGGGCGCGATGATTCGGTGGCAAGGCCAGCGGACGTTGCGCCGGGCATGTTGGTGAACAGGGTGCCGAAGCCGCCATTGCTGCTGCTGGTCTGGATCTGGTTGCTCCCGATCGTCGACAGCGGTGCGAATGGGGGATTGAAGGGCGATGTCGGCGCGGCGGCCGGCGTGGGACCCGGCGGCGGCGCGGCGACGGCCGTCGAACGCCGGCCTGGCTCGCTGCGCGCGGCACGTCGTGCCGGCTTTGGCTGACGTCCCTCAACGGTGACTTGCGGCATGTCGATTTCGGCCGGAGCACCGGGCGCGGCCTGTGTTCCGGCCGCTGCGTCGGGGACCGGCGCAGCCTGCGACGGCGCGGTCTCCGGCGGAGCCTGCCCCGCGGCCGGGGGTGCGGGGGATTGTGGCTCGGCAGGAGGCGCCGCCTGGGCGGCCGGCGGCGCCGGTGCGGGGGTTTGCGCCAACACCGGAGCATGGTTCAGACAGACCATGACCAGTGCCGATGTGCCCAGCAGCGCCATTCTTCGCGTCGCGCGCATATTCCTCCCCAACCCGATCGCGCGACGAGGAATCCCCAAAGAGCCGCGGCACCAAAACGTAGGTAAGGCTACATGTTAATGTAGAACCGTTAACTGTCAAGCGGTCGCGCCGGCCGCCTGCGCATCCGTCCGGTTGCATCTCAGCGACAAGTCGCAACCTTGCAATGTGGTCGGCAGCGCGCCATGGTCTGCCCTCGTCGCGTTGGATTCGCCGGAAGGTACGGAGTTGCGCAAACCCTCGACAGATCGGGCCAAACCGATGCAGCCGCTGCCCGCGGAACAGACGCAGGCGCGACGCTTCGGCAAGGCGCGCTCGGCGCGATCGACCGCAGTTCTGGAAGATTATGTCGAGCTGATCTCCGACCTGCTCGGAACGACCGGCGAGGCACGCCCCACCGACATTGCGCGCAGGCTCGGCGTATCGCACCCGACGGCGATCGACACCATCGCGCGGCTGAAGCGAGAGGATCTCGTCACTGCCCGCCCCTATCGCGGGGTGTTCCTGACCGAAAAGGGCGAGAACTCTCGCCAAGCGCGTCCGCACCCGTCACCGTCTGGTGGTGGATGTCCTGCTGGCGCTGGGCGTACCGCAGGAAGCAGCTGAAGCCGACGCCGAGGGCATCGAACACCACGTTTCCGATGTGACGCTGAAGGCATTCGCGGAATTTCTTCGCGACGCCAAGGATCTTCGTGACGTCAAGGATCGGCGCAAGGCCTGAGGCAACGGGATCGAAGCGTGAGCTTCAGCTCGCCCGCGTCGACTTGCGCTCGCCGGTCATGGCATTTTCGGCCGCCCGGCTCATCAGCGACGCATAGTCGTTGCCGAACAGGACCTCGCAGAAGCGGATGGCGGCCTTGACCTGCATCTGCCGGTAGGTGCGCGCCTTGGTATCGCCGCCGCGCAACGCCTGCACCAGCGCTTCGGTCGAATGCTCGACGTAATGCTGCAGATCGGAATAGGTCCGCAGCGTCACCTCGTTGATCGCGAGTTCGCTGGCATAGGTGCGGCATGCCGCCACGAAATCGATCAGGGCGGCGGTATCCTCGATGTCGGTAACGTCGATCTTGGGCGCGGAAGCAATGTCCTTGTCGGCGCGCTGGCGCAGGATGCGGCGCACCCGGCCCGGCACGCTCTCGATTTCGGATTGCAGCGAGTTGGAAATATCGGCTCGGATCGAGGTCAACTGGCGGCCCCACGCGGAATCGTTGCGCAGATCGAGCTCGGTGCGCAGGCCACGCACGCCGTCATGAAGGACCTTCAACTGCTCGCCTGCATTGTCGAACTGTCCGCGTCTGATGTCGGTGCGCAGGCAGGCCGCCAGGAAAGAGAGGTCGTGCAGCGCGATCGTGACGGCAACGCCGTAAGGCGTGGCGGCGACGCGAAGTTCGTCGTCGGAAGCCGCCATCTTGATCGCAAGGCGAATGATCTGCCACGGCGCCATCAGCCGCTGCATGATCAGCGAGAGCGCGAATGGCAGCAATTGCGGCGTCTGCAGCGAGGGAACGTTGAGCGCCGACGTCACCGTTGCGATCTGCGCTTCCGTCAGCGCGCGCAACTGGCCGGGAAGCCGGCCGCCGAGCGTGTCAAGCGCTTCGCGCGCCCGCAGCACCGCACCGATCGACAACAGATCCTCGACCACGTTGGGCGGACCGATACGGGAGAGCGTGCGCTGGTTGTCCTCGCCGGGCGCCGGCGTGGCGACGGCAACGATCGCCTCGGCGGTGGCGAACTGGAACTTGCGGGCCGCAGCTTCGAGACCCGCGCTCGATCCGCTGTTCCTGATTTCGGCCAGCGCGCGCTCGAATGCGCGCACGGCTTCGGGCGCACCGTCGCGGCCGAGCCACTGCCAGATCGGCAGCAGAGAGGTGCGGCGGATCTGCCCGGCTCGGACCGGGAAATTGCTTTCGACCAGAAACGGTTCGAGCGGACGGAACAGCAGCCGCGCCGGATCGTCGGTACGCGGCCGCGCCTCCTCGTCTTCCTCCGCCCCGCGCACCACCTTGCGCAGTTGCTCGAGCACCAGATTGGCGACGGCGACGTCTTCTCCCCGTTCGATGGCGCGCTCGAACTCCCGCATCAGCAGCGCCTGCGCCTGTGGCGGGAGCTGGGCGAGATAGTCCCTCAGCCGCTCTGTCGATGTCTGGCTCATGCGCCCGGTGTGGATATGCCTGCGTCTTGCGGACGGCAATACGCGTCCGCCCCCGATCTTAGAAGTGCGCGCCTTAAGAAGTCGTTTAGGAATGCCAGATCAGCAGCTTGCGCGGCTGGTATCCCGCTCATCTCCCGGATTCAGGCAGCGGTGCGTTCAAACGGCCGGCAGCACCAGTTCCGCCCGCAACCCGCCGATCGGGGCGTCGCCCAGGGACAGGCTGCCGCCGTAGAGGGCGGCGAGATCGACCACGATCGAAAGGCCCAGCCCGGAGCCCGGCTTGGATTCGTCCAGGCGCTGGCCGCGCCGGGATACCTGCGCGCGCTCGGCGGCCGACAGCCCACGGCCGTCGTCGTCGACCACGATCCGCAGCCGCGGGCCGGCGCCGGGCTCGACCGGCGGTTCCACCAGCACCTCGACAAAGACCCGGGACGCGGCCCATTTGCAGGCGTTGTCAACCAGATTGCCGGCCATTTCCTCCAGGTCCTGGCGTTCGCCGCGAAACTTCGCCGACGGGTCGGCCATGACCGCGATGGCGATGCCGCGGTCGCGATGGATCTTCTCCATGGTTCGCCGCAGCGCCTCGATCGCGGGCGCAACTTCGGTGACCGTGCCGACGGTGGTGACGCGGGCGGCGATGCGCGCGCGTTCCAGATGATGGGCCACCTGGTCACGCATCACGTCGGCCTGTTCCAGCACCTTGCTGGCAAACGGATCGACGGCGTGGGTGGAGGCTTCGTTGACGATGACGGAAAGCGGCGTCTTGATGGCGTGGGCGAGATTGCCGACATGGGTGCGGGCTCGCTCGACGATCTCGCGATTGGCGTCGATCAGCGCGTTGGTCTCGCGCGCCAGCGGCGCGATCTCGACCGGAAACTCGCCTTCGAGCCGTTCGGCGCGGCCGGAGCGGATGTCGGCGATCGATTCCGAAATGCGCTTGAGCGGCGCCAGTCCGAAACGGACCTGGAAAATCGTGGTCAGAAGCAGCACGATCCCGAGGGCTGCAAAGGTGCCGCCGAGATAGTAGTCGAAGCTCCTGATCTCGTCGAAAATCTCGCTGGCGTCGCCGGCGACGCTGACGAGAAATTTTCCGTCGATGCCAAGATCGACAGGCCGTTCGACGATTCGCAGATTTTGGCCCTCGGGACCGTCCACGTAACCGAGACGGACGCCGGCCGCCGTGAGTTCGACGCCCTGCTCTTCCAGTCTCGGCAGCTGCTTGTCCCACAGGGAGCGCGACGCCCGCTTCTCCGCCTTTTCGTCCGTGCGCAGGATTTGCCAGTACCAGCCGGACAGCGGCAGTTCGAACAATGGCTCGCCGAGCGACTGGAATTGATGGTCGGGCGGCTCGTCCGGCGTTGCGACCTCTGCGATCAGCGTGCGCAGATAGAGGTTCAAGCGGCGGTCGAAGGCGCGCTCGGTCGCGTTGCGATAGACCGAGGACAGCGCCACGCCCGTGATAACGAGGATCACGACTAGCCACACGGTCGCCGAGACGAACAACCGCGTGGCGAGCGAGCTGGCGCGCATCCCCGTGAATCAGGTTCCCGGCGTCGGCGGCGTCAGCAGGTAGCCGAGGCCTCGCACGGTCTGGATGATATCGACATCGAGTTTCTTGCGAATACGGCCGACAAACACCTCGATGGTGTTGGAATCACGATCGAAGTCCTGGTCGTAAAGATGCTCGACCAGTTCGGTGCGCGACACCACCCGGCCGGTATGATGCATCAGATAGGCCAGCAGGCGGTATTCGTGCGACGTCATCTTGATCGGGTTGCCGGACACGCTGACGCGGCCGGTGCGTGTATCCAGCGACACCGGACCGCAGGTCAGTTCGGACTGGGCATGACCGGTGGAACGGCGCAGCAGCGCACGAATCCGGGCCAAAACTTCTTCGAGATGAAACGGCTTGGCGACGTAGTCGTCGGCGCCGGCGTCGAAGCCCTGCACCTTGTCGCTCCAGCGGTCACGCGCTGTGAGGATCAGGACCGGCATCGACCGGCCATTGCGGCGCCATGCCTCCAGCACCGAGATGCCGTCCATTTTGGGCAGCCCGATGTCGAGCACGACGGCGTCATAAGGTTCGCTGTCGCCGAGGAAGTGCCCCTCCTCGCCATCGAATGCACGATCGACCACATAGCCGGCATCCGTCAGTGCCGTCGTAAGCTGACGGTTGAGATCCGGATCGTCCTCAACAACGAGCAGGCGCAAGCTGGCCTCCAATGGTGAGCCCTACGATATCAGATCTCAAGATGAGGCCCACCGGCGTGAACGGGCCATGAACGATGAACACGGCGCAATGTTACTTTTTCTTCATGCGGCTTTGGCGGCCTCAGGGGAGCCCCCCGGACCGCTGGTCCAAACGCCTAACATGCCGTGCCGGATGCCCCAAGAGGCTGCCTCTCACGAGGCCAAGCGCACTCGCGCGCAGGCGGCCCGCCCGTCTGCGCGCCCACCAGTCAGGTGGTTACGTCCGAAAGAACACGAACCAGACGATGCCAAGGACCAGGACCGCGAGCCCGGTCGAGGCGGTCAATAGCGCCAATACTGACGGGCCCGGTTCGGCCTGACGTGCCTCGGTCGCGGTTTCGACTATCTGACCGTCTCGCTGCGTTGCCATGTGGACCTCGTTGGATAAGTGCCTGTAAATGCCAGCGAATGCTTCGACGCTGGCTGCCAAGGGCAACGCGGGATCGAAGATGATGTTCCGGACTTTTGAGGTTTGCTCCTGGTCGGGACGTCCAAAACGTCGCAGTCGTCGCCGGGACCGCGTCGTGCTTCAGTTAACGCCATTCCAAGTTTTCCCGGTCCTTCGGGTTTAAGATCAGGTCTCCGGATGGTACGATTACCGGTCGTCTGTCGCGTTCCCGGAGTATCCCCATGGCCCCCCGCGCCAACTGGAAAGGCTTTCTGCGCCTTTCGCTCGTGACCTGCCCGGTCGCCCTCTATCCGGCGACGTCGGACACCGAGAAGGTCTCCTTCAACCAGATCAACCGCAAGACCGGCCACCGCATCAAATACGCCAAGGTCGACGCCGACACCGGCGAGGAAGTCGCCAACGAAGACATCATGAAGGGCTACAAGATCGACACCGATACCTACATCGAGGTGTCGAAGGACGAACTCGAAGATATCGCGCTGGAATCGACCCGCACCATCGAGATCGACGAATTCGTTCCGAAGTCCGACATCGACGGCCGCTACCTGATCCGTCCCTATTACCTGGTACCGGACGGCAAGGTCGGCCACGACGCATTCGCGGTGATCCGCGAAACCATCCGCACCATGAACAAGGTCGCAATCGGCCGGGTGGTGCTGACCAACCGCGAGCACATCATCGCGCTGGAGCCGCTGGACAAGGGGCTGATGGGGACGCTGCTGCGCTACCCCTACGAGGTCCGCAGCGAGAAGGAATATTTCGAGGACATCCAGGACGTAAAGATCACCAAGGATATGCTTGATCTTGCAAAGCATATCGTCGAGCAGAAATCCGCATCCTTCGAGCCCGGGCAGTTCGAGGACCGCTACGAGCAGGCGCTGATCGATCTCATCAACCAGAAGCGCAACGGCCTCGGCACCAAGGCGAAGGCTGCCCCGAAGAGCACCGGCAACGTGATCAATCTGATGGATGCGCTCAAGCGCAGCCTTGCCAGCGAAAAGCAGGCTGCCCCTGCCGTCAGGGAAAAGGCCAAGGGCAAGAAGCCGCGCAAGGCGGCGGCCGGCCAGCGCGAGATGCTGCTGCCGATCAGCGGCGACGGCAAGCGCGCCGCCAAGGAGACGGCGAAGGAAGCGCCGAAGAAGGCGGAGAAGCCGGTGCGCACCGCGGCCCGAGCCAAGAAGGCCGGGTGATGCGCTGAGCCTGGCGCGATAGCATTTCCCGGCGCACCATGCCCTGGTCCAGTCCGTTCGAAGAACCGATCCCGCTCCGCGGCGGCCGCAAGCTCACGACGCTGCAGCAGGCCGCAGACTACGTCATGGGATTGCCCAAAGCCGCGCAGCGCGAGGAGCGCTGGCAGATCGCCGTCGAGAACCTGATCAATGCCGCCGAGACCGGCGGTGGCTGGCTGATGTTCGCACGGATGGCGGTGATGCGGGCGCTGAACGACGACGGCAAAAAGCGATAGCGCCGGGGACAATCGCCGTGGCGGCCCCCGTTACTTCAGCGAACTGCTGACGTCGGCGAATTTGGTGCTGAGCGTGCTGCCGATGCCGTTCACCACCGTCACGATGACGATGCTCAGGCCGGCTGCGATGATGCAATATTCGATCGCCGTCGCGCCGCACTCGTCGTCGAAAAATGTCTTCAATAATTGACGCATCAAAAACTCCGGTCAGCGCTCCCTGGGGATTCATCCGGCCCTCAGAACATTAGGCTGGAACGGTTTAGGAGGCGTTGACGTCCGGCAAAAATGACCGATTGAACGGCAGATGCCCGCCGCCGCCCGGCCAAACGCATATCACGCACGCGGCGACCGCGCTTTACCGGACCGGAAAATCCTGTTCCTACTGTCGGGAACCGGCCCGGACCAACGGGCCTGCGATCCAAAGGGAGAAGACCGTCATGAAACTCGGCACCGCCATCGCGGAAATCATGAAGCGCGAGGGGATCGAAATCCTCTGCGGCTACCCGGTCAATCACCTCATCGAATATGCCGCCAATGCCGATATCCGCCCGATCATGGTGCGCCAGGAGCGCGTCGGCATCCATATGGCGGACGCTATCTCGCGCGTCACCTCCGGCCAGTCGATCGGGGCGTTCTGCATGCAGCACGGGCCCGGCGCCGAGAACGCGATGGGCGGCGTGGCGCAGTGCTACGGCGAATCCGTTCCCGTGCTGGTGCTGCCGATGGGCTATGCGCGCCGCCTCGCCAATATCGATCCCAATTTCAATTCCAGCCAGGCGATGAAGGCGTTCTCCAAGTCCTCCGAGCCGATCAACATTGCCGCCGAAGTCTGCAACATCTTCCGCCGCGCCTTCACCAAGCTGAAGAACGGCCGCGGCGGGCCTGTCATCGTCGAGATCCCGGCCGACATGTGGAACGAGGAAGTCCCGGAGCCGCTGAACTACACGCCGGTGCTGCGCACGCGCTACGGCGCCGATCCGCTCCATGTGAAGGAAGCGGCGGCGCTGCTGGTCGCCGCCAAGCGTCCGGTGATCTATGCCGGCCAGGGCGTGCACTACGCCAAGGCATGGCCGCAGCTCCGGCGTCTGGCCGAACGCCTCGCCATTCCCGTGACCACCAGCCTCGGCGGCAAGTCGTCCTTTCCCGAGACCCATCCGCTTTCGCTCGGCTCGGGCGGCCTTGCCGTGCCGCGCGCGGTGCCGAAATTCCTCGGGGAAGCCGATGTGATCTTCGGTATCGGCTGCTCCTTCACCGAGACCTCGTTCGGCATCGCCATGCCGAAGGGCAAGACCATCATTCATTCGACGCTCGATCCGAACCATCTCAACAAGGACGTCGAGGCCAAAATCGGACTCGTCGGCGATGCCGGCCTGGTGCTCGACGCCCTGCTGGAAGAGATCGGCAAGACGGTGAAGTCGGATCGCGACGCGACCGCAGTCGCCGCGGAAATCGCCGCCTCCCACAAGGAGTGGCTGGCAAAATGGATGCCGAAGCTGACGCACAAGGATGCGCCGCTGAACCCCTACCGCGTGCTGTGGGATCTCCAGCACACCGTGGACATCAACAACACCATCATCACCCATGACGCCGGCAGCCCGCGCGACCAGCTCTCGCCATTCTGGAAGTCGGTCGAGCCGCTGTCCTATATCGGCTGGGGCAAGACCACGCAGCTCGGCTACGGCCTTGGGCTCGCCATGGGCGCCAAGCTCGCCAAGCCGGACAAGCTCTGCATCAACGTCTGGGGCGATGCCGCGATCGGCTTCACCGGCATGGATTTCGAGACTGCGGTGCGCGAGCGCATCCCGATCATGTCAATCCTGTTGAACAATTTCTCGATGGCGATCGAACTCAAGGTGATGCCGATCTCGACCGAAAAATATCGCTCCACCGACATCTCGGGCGATTACGCCGCGATGGCACGCGCCTTCGGCGGCTACGGCGAGCGGGTGACGAAACCGGAAGACATCATCCCCGCCATCAAGCGCGGCATCCAGAAGACGCAGGAAGGCATCCCGGTGCTGCTGGAATTCATCACCAGCAAGGAGACCGAGGTCTCGAGGCCGGGGACCTGAGATAAAATATCGAAAACAACCCCATGCAAAGTAGACAGGCCTGAAGACGGCGGTATTCTGTTACTCCGTCACCTCCGCCGGGGTCGAGGGGCCGGCGAGCGGCCGTTCCTCCATGAGAGTGATGCAGAGCGCGGCGCAGGCCAGCAGCGCGGTGGCGGCGCCGAACACGTAATGGAACGCTGTGACCATGTCGGCGACCGGTATGGCATTCGCCGGTCCCCGATGTTCGCCGAGCGAAACGCCCGCACCCAGCGCCATCAGCAGGATCGCGCTGAACGCGGCAACCATGAACGACGACATCAGCGAGCGGAAAAAATTCATGGCTCCGGTCACGGTGCCGATCTGCGCGCGGGCCACCGAGTTCTGCAGCGAAACCACGCTGACCGGGAACGTGGTGCCGAGCCCGAGCGCGAACAGCGACAGCACGACCAGCAGACCCCACAGCGGCAGCGTCGTCACGCTCAGCACCAGTCCGAAGATCGTGGCCGCGGTCGTGCCGGCGATGGCGACGCGCTTGTAGTGCCTGGCGCGCGCCATGGTCCGTCCGGCGATCGCCGCACCGCAGGTGGAAACCGCTGCGAGCGGGATCAGCGCCAGCCCCGCTTCGCTGGCGCTCAGATTGTAGACGACCTCGTAGTACAGCGGCAGATGCACGGTCAGCGCCGTGATGGCGCCCAGCGCGCAACCACCGGCGAGCACGGCGTAAGGCACCACCGTTCCGCCCAGCAGCGGCAGCGGCAGGAACGGCTCTTCGGCATTGCGCGCATGCCAGACGAAGGCCAGCGCCAGCGCCAGCGAACCGCCAATCATCGCCATGATCGACGGCGACAGCCAGGCGAAGCGATGGCCGCCCCAGCTCAGCACCAGCATGATGCCGACGGCGGACGCCATCAGCAGCAGACCGCCGAGCCAGTCGACCTTGCGCCGGCGATGGTACACCGGGATCTTGCCCATCTTCGGCAACAGCAGCACCAGCGCCCCCACCGCGAGCGGCACGTTGATCCAGAAGATCATCGACCAGTGCAGATGTTCGGCGAACACGCCGCCAAGGACCGGGCCGAGCAGGCCCGCGGCCATCCAGACGCCGCTGAAATAGGCCTGGTACCTGCCGCGCTCGCGCGGGCTCACGACGTCAGAGATCACGGTCTGCACAACAGGCATGATGCCGCCGCCGCCGAGCCCCTGCAGGCCGCGCGCGACGATCAGAACCGTCATGTTCGGCGCGACCGCGCACAGGATCGAGCCCAGGGTGAACAGGACAAGCGACACAGTGATCATGGCGCGGCGGCCATAGATGTCGCTCAACGTCCCGAACACCGGCGCCACCGCAGTCGAGGCCAGCAGATAGGCCGTGATCACCCAGGACAGGTTGCTGACATCGTTGAACTGGCGCCCGATGGTCGGCAGCGCCGTGGCCACGATGGTCTGGTCCAGCGCGGCCAGGAACATCGTCAGCAACAGGCTCATCAGGATGGTACGAACCTCGTCCTGAGTCAGCGGCGCCCGTGGCGCGATCGGCGGCGCATCGCTGACGTCGAGCACCTCGGTCGCGATGTGCGAGAGCTCTTCACCGATGTCGTCAGGCAATGTCGTCTGGTCGGCAGGTTCACGCCCTTGCCGTTCGTGCTTGTTCATTTCGGATGCAATATTGTTCCGCGCGACCGAAGCCGCCGAGATGAAATCGCCATACTGGAAGCCTTTTAGAGGGCAATTTCCCTTCGCGGCAGCAGGGCGGGCGCATGGGTGCATCCCGCGAAGACATCGTCGCAGTTGCGTGATCGCTCCGCGCAACGCGTTCAAGGCTTCAGGTTCACACCTTCGGCCGCTTCTTCAGCCGCGCCCGCTTCGGCAACAATCCGGGCCACTGCACGATGTGGTCCTCGAGTTCTTCGTCCGGTATCTGATCCTCGGTGCCCTGCACCCGCCCGCGCACGGAAACGCCGGCTTCATGGACGGTATTGGGGTCGCCCGAAATCAGCGGGTGCCACCAGTAGAGATCGCGCCCCTCCGCAACCAGCTTGTAGCCGCAGCTCGGCGGCAGCCAGTTCAGGGTGCGGACATTCTCGGGCGTCAGGCGGACGCAATCCGGAACCTTGTCCGAACGATTCGGGTAGTCCTTGCAGGCGCACAGCCCCGAATCGAGCAGCTTGCAGGAAACGTGGGTGAAATAGATCTTGCCGGTATCCTCATCCTCCAGCTTTTCCAGGCAGCAGCGCGCGCAGCCGTCGCACAGGCTTTCCCATTCGGCGTTGGACATCTGTTCCAACGTCTTGGTTTTCCAGAAGAATCCCTCCTGGCCGGAAGGCGGCTTGGGTGGCGCGGTCATGAAGCCTGATATGTTGACGGGTCACGTTCGGCTGCAGCCCTTCTAGGGGGTCCGCCAACCGGGACGCAAGCGGGCCGAATACGGACGCAAAAAAGGACTGGAACACGTTGGGGCGAACCACCAAATGATGAGCCTGAGCATTGGTTTATAACCCCCGCTCGGATAGAACAGTGGCGAGTCTCCAGGGGTCCAAAAAGCGCCTTGGGTTTGCCGCAACATCGAAGCATGACGTATCGATAGCGCCCAGGGTGGGCGCGCGGGGTGCGGCCAGGCATTACGAACTTCGGAAAACGGGCACTAGTGCGCCAGATCGTCCCGCCACACTGGAAGCAGAAGATCCGGAACTTCTTTCTGGACCTGGATGCGCGCATCAACTCGACCCTGTTCTCGTCGGGCAAGGGCCTGCGCGAACTCTACGAGCGCTACTCCACCTTCATGGACCGCTTCTATGTCGGCCGCTGGAAGCGCTGGGTCTTCATCGAGCCGTTGTCGGAAGCCGCCACTATCGGCCTTGGCGGGCTGATCCTGATGCTGGCGCTGGCGATTCCCGCGTTCCGCGAAACCGCCGATGACGACTGGCTGAAGAAATCCGACCTCGCGGTGTCGTTCCTCGACCGCTACGGCAATCCGATCGGCAGCCGCGGCATCAAGCACAACAACTCGATCCCGCTGGAAGATTTTCCGGACAATCTGATCAAGGCGACACTGGCCACCGAAGACCGGCGCTTCTACGACCATTTCGGCATCGACATCGCCGGCACCGCGCGCGCCCTCGTCACCAACGCGCAGGCCGGCGGCGTTCGCCAGGGTGGTTCGTCGATCTCGCAACAGCTCGCCAAGAACCTGTTCCTCAACAACGAGCGCACCATCGAGCGCAAGGTCAAGGAAGCCTTCCTCGCGATCTGGCTGGAGACGCGCCTCACCAAGAACGAGATCCTGAAACTCTATCTCGACCGCGCCTATATGGGCGGCGGTACGTTCGGCGTCGACGGCGCGGCGCATTTCTACTTCAACAAGTCGGCGCGCGACGTCAATCTCGCGGAGTCGGCGATGCTGGCCGGCCTGTTCAAGGCGCCGACCAAATACGCCCCGCACATCAACCTGCCCGCGGCGCGCGCCCGCGCCAACATCGTGCTCGACAATCTGGTCGATGCCGGCTTCATGACCGAAGGCCAGGTGTTCGGCGCACGGCGCAATCCGGCGATCGCGGTGGACCGCCGCGACGAAAACTCACCGAACTATTACCTCGACTACGCTTTCGAGGAGATGCGGAAGCTGGTCGATACCTTCCCGAAATCCTATGTCGAGCGCGTCTTCGTGGTTCGCACCTCGATCGACATGACCGTGCAGCGCGCCGCCGAGGAAGCGGTCGAAAACCAGTTGCGCCAGTTCGGCCGCGACTATCACGCGACGCAAGCCGCCACCGTGGTCGCCGATCTCGACGGCGGTGTTCGCGCGATGGTGGGCGGGCGCGACTATGGCTCCAGCCAGTTCAACCGCGCCACCGACGCCTATCGGCAGCCGGGGTCGTCGTTCAAGCCCTATGTCTACACCACCGCACTGCTGAACGGGTACAAGCCGAGTTCGATCGTGGTCGACGGCCCGGTCTGCATCGGCAACTGGTGCCCGCAGAATTACGGCCATTCCTATTCCGGATCGGTGACGCTGACCCAGGCGATCACCCGCTCGATCAACGTCGTTCCGGTAAAGCTGTCGATCGCGCTCGGCGGCAAGGTGCCGAACCCGGCCAAGGCCGGACGCGCCAAGATTACCGAGGTGGCCCGCCGGTTCGGCCTCACCGCGCCGCTGCCCGACACGCCGTCGATGCCGATCGGCTCCGACGAAGTGACCGTACTGGAGCATGCGGTTGCCTATGCGACGTTCCCGAACAAGGGCAGGTCGGTGAAGCCCCACGCGGTGCTGGAAGTGCGTACCGGCGCCGGCGACCTGGTCTGGCGCTTCGACCGCGACGGCAAGAAGCCGGTGCAGGCGATCCCGGCTTCGGTCGCCGCCGACATGGCCGAGATGATGAGCCACGTGGTCAGCGAAGGCACCGCGCGGCGCGCCGCGATCGACGGCATTCCGACCGCTGGCAAGACCGGCACCACCAACGCCTATCGTGACGCCTGGTTCGTCGGCTACACCGGCAACTTCTCCTGCGCGGTCTGGTACGGCAACGATGACTACTCGCCGACCAACCGCATGACCGGCGGCTCGCTGCCGGCGCAGACCTGGCACGACATCATGGTCGTCGCGCACCAGGGCGTCGAGGTGAAGGAAATTCCCGGCGTCGGCATGGGCGCGAAGCTGCCGCAGCCCAACCCCGCTGCTGCCGCGGCCAGCGGCGCGCCGCGGATTCTGGACACCAAGCCGGGTCCGCCGCCGGTGCTGACCAAGCGCGGCGCAGACATTCTGGTGCGCGTCGAGAAGCTGCTCGACGAGGCCGGCAAGACCGCAGGCAAGACCTCGTCCAACGACCCGAGGTCCCCCTCGAAACCGGTCACATCGGGCGCGCTCGCATTCCCCGAAAACTATATCGCGGCGGCCGGCGATCAGCCCGCGCCGGCGCAGCGGAAGAACTAGAGGAATGATCCGCCAGGGAACTAGCCGGCCTTCCTCGCGGATGGCGCAAAATATTCGCCGGGGCACCATCGGCAAACCAAAAGGTGCTACTCAGATTTCGTTCGAACCTGGTTCAATCGGATTCTGAAGCCGTGAGATTTCGGAGCACTGGCCCGTGCGGCTGATCTTCATCACCTTGCTGGCGTTGGCGCTTGCCACCGTCGTCGGTCTCGGCTCGACCTACATGACGGCGACCCGTGGCACCGAACTCGGCACGCTGACCATCGGCGCGTGGACCGCGCGGCCGAAGAGCGGCACCGCCGAGGTCGATCCCTACTCGCGCGCCTCGATCGCGCGCAGCGGTGAATTGCCGATCGGCACCGGCGACGGCATCGCGTTCTCGGCCACCACCGACGACAAGAACAAGCCGCTCGACGGGCGCTGCGACGTGGTGGTGAGCGGCGTCACCCCGGCGGCGCGGTTCTGGACGCTGACGCTGTTCGACCGCAAGGGTCATCTGGTCGCCAACTCGCTGCAGCGCTACGGCTTCACCAGCCAGGAGATCGTCCGCGGCTCCGACGGCGCGTTCGAGATCCGTGTGGCAGCCCGCTCCCGCGCCGGAAACTGGCTGCCGACGGGCGGGATCGAGCGCTATGCGCTGATGCTGCGGCTCTACGATACCCCGGTCGGCGTGGCGACACGGACCCAGCGCGACGCGCCGATGCCCTCGATCACGACGGTGGGCTGCCCATGATCCGTCTGCTGTTCACCATCGTTGCGGGCGTGCTGCTGGGCGGCGTGGTGCATCTCGTCAGCGTGCTGGCGCTGCCGCGGATCGCCACCCAGGACGCCTATTCGCGCCTGACGCCGATCACCAGCCTCAACACCGTCATCGCGCTTCCCCTCGCCGAGCCCAACAACGCGCCGATGCCGTTCATGGATCCGGCCTTTGCGGTCGCGATCTGCCGCTACGACCTCTCCGATGGCCCCATCAAGCTGACGGTGCCGGTGAGCCAGGCCTATACTTCGGTGTCGTTCTACACGCGCAACGAGATCGCCTACTACGCCATCAACGACCGCTCCGCCGGCCGCAAGGTGATCGAACTCGACCTGATGACGGAAGACCAGCACTCCGCATTGCCGGAAGACGAGGAAGTCACCGCGGCCGACCGGCTGATCATCAATTCGCCGACCACGACCGGACTGATCGTGCTGAAGGCGCTGGCGCCGGAGCCCGGCCTGATGCCGCAGGCGCAGGCCTCGCTGGCGGCTTCGCGGTGCACGGTGCAGAGCGAGCTTCCGCCGGCCAAACAACCCGAACCGGCGACGCCTGCACCAGCGCCTGCGCCCGCGCCGAAGGGCAAGCGCTGAAGACGGGCTGTCGCGCTGACGCGGAGTTCGCGCGGAACGAAAAAGCGTTGCGCAACCTCAGCGAGTATGCCTAATAGCGCCCTTGGGGACGATGGAAACAGCGAGGCAATTGCCCGCCGTTCGTTGTTTGCCGTCGATTTCGAATTGGGCGCTTTCTTGGGACGGGGGCAGATGAGGTCAAGAGTCGGGGCGATGCCCCTTGTGCTTGTGGGATTCTTGCTGGCGAGTTGTGCGAGTCCACGCGGCCTCGATGAACCGCCCTTGCAAATTCCGGCATTGAAGCCAGGTTACGGCCGCGTCTACTTCACCCGGCCGGCCGAGTTGGCGGGGTCGGCTGTTCAGCCCGAGATTCGGATGAACAATGAAGTCGTCGCCAGATCGGTGCCCGGTGGCTTCTCCTATGTCGATCGCCCCCCGGGACGATATGCCGTAACAACGGCAACCGAGGTCGAAAATGCGGTTACGTTCCAGTTGGCAGCGGGCGAGACGAAGTACATCAAGACAGCAGTGACACCCGGCATACTCGTCGGCCACGTCACGCCGACGCTCGAATTCCCCGAGCAGGGACAATCCGACATAGGCCGCCTCAGGTACGTCGGCACCAAATTCTGATCCCTTGCGCAGGACGAACCAAACCCGATCAGCCCTTCACCGTGACCGCCCGCCCGATCACGGGCTGGGATGTGAGCGGCGGATTGGCCGCCATCGCCGCGAGTTCTCCGATCAGCCGGTCGGCATCGGCGGCGATGCCGTCCGGGGCATGGATCACGAGCCGCTCCAGCGCCCAGCGATAGGACGAGATGCGCTGTTCCAGGCATAGCTGGACCCACTGCACGATCAGCGTGTTCTCTTCCATGCGTGCGATCGCGTCGGCCTTCTCGGCGGGCGACAGTTCCGACACCATCCTCAGGCTCGCACTGCGCTTGCGGTCGAGTTCGATCACCCGACCCGCCGAGGCAAAGAACGGCTCAAACCGGGTGATGTCGTTGCGAACGTCCTCGATCAATTGCTGATAGCGCGAGGTATGCGAGCGATGCGGCTCGTCGATCAGCGTCCGCCCGTAGGTGGTGCGATCGAACACGACCTTCTGCCGCCACGGCGAGGGCAGCGGCTGGTAATTGCCGAACACGCTCTTCCACGCCGGACGCGAGCGCGGCGGCTCGATCATGGGATAGGCGAGATCGCGAAGCTGGCGTTCGTTTTCGGTGAGCTGAAAGTAAGAAGCCTTAAGTCCGATGCTGCCGGTCGCCTCGGCTCCCAGCCAGCGGTGCATGTCGTCGTTGCGCATATCGGCGCGGGTACGGCCAAAATCGCCACCACTGCAACCGCCGAGCGCGACGCCCGCCAGCAGGACAACAAGTGCCGGCAGTGACCGATGCCCGGTTGTCCGGATCGGGAGGCACATGTCCGGCATGTCAAGCGTCCGTTCAGGTGCGCCGACGGCGACGGCGACCGGGCGCCGTACCCTCTTCCGGTCCGCGGCCGTCGCCGGTTTCAACGACCTGGCGTTCGATGCGGACGACGGGAAGGATCAATACGGTTCCGAGACCATCGCGTGGAGCGCCATCCATGGTTGAGCCCGGCCGCCGCGAAGCCGCATCCGCCGGAAATTCAATGATGGTGCACATGTTTCGTTCTCTCTGATTGCCGCGCGGACGTGGTTTGGCCGGCGACATGCCATTATTCAGAACAGAACGTGGTTAACGGCGTCTTAATTTTCGTGGCCGGTAGACCTACGGGGCGGGCCCTGTGACCCGGGCCGATATGTTGCATTTTAACGGATTTCTTCACGGGCTGTTTTCCTTAACCATCTCTTAAAGCGGCCCGCGTAGGCTGACGCGAACGATGACCAACGTCGCGTACACCTGACATGACAGCAGTTCCCCTGTTTCCCGGCTTCGACGGGCTGATGACGCTCTCGCGTCGCGAGGGCGTTGACATCCGCCCGACCCTGCTGCGCGTGCTGACCGACCTCTATGTCCAGGCCAGCGCCCATTCCGCCGACGAGGAACGGCAATTCGTCGAACTGACGTCGCGCCTCATCGACCAGGTCGATGACGCCACGCGCGCCGCAGTGCGCGCCCGGCTGGCGATCTATCCGGCGACGCCGGTTGAAATCCTGGGCAAGCTCGGGCTTCGCCGCTTCTATCCCGATGAGGCCGTGCCGCTCGCGGCCTCGATTGCCGCCGCGCCGGCCGCGGCGCCACAGGAGAAAATGCCGACAGAAGCCCAGTTGCGGATGGCGTCCAGTCTGGCGATGCGGCCGAACGATGCCGCCGAAATCAGCGATATGTTCTTTGCCGCCAGCCCCAGCGAGCGTGCGCTGATCCTGCACAATCTCCAGGATACGCCGCTGAAGGCCTCGGCGCGCATTCCCGCGGTCCGCGCGGCGCGTGCGATCGAGATATTGCAGATGGCTGCGTACGCCGAAGACACCGAAAACTTCGCGCTCGAACTCGGCGAGGCGCTGATCCTGCCGGCGCGAATTGCCGCGCAAGTCGTCAACGATCCCGGCCGCGAACCGCTGGCCTGCGCTGCCCGCGCGCTCGACATGCCGAGCGAAATCTTCCAGCGCGTGCTGATGTTTCTCGATCCCGAATTCGGCGTGTCCGTGCACAACGTCTATCGCCTGTCGCGGCTCTACGACCGGCTGAGCGAACGGTCCGCACTCGTCATGCTGGCGGCCTGGCGCGGCTCGACCATGGCCGTGACCCGCGCCAAATACCGCGCGTCGCTGTATGACGACGAGCGCTCCCGCGCGCGTGCCGCGAGCCTGCAACCGCGTCCGGCGGTGCAGCCCGGCAGTTCTCCGGCGTTCCGCACCGGCACTGACGGATCGAAGCGCTAGACCTTCGGTTCTGATTGAATCAGAACCGAAGCTCCAAATTCTTGTTTTGACGCGTTTTCTTCACGCGAACCGGTGTCCACCCCGGATCAAGTCCGGGGCGGGCTTTCGCTCGAAAACGCTCTGGTCACACCTTCGCCAGATCGAGAAAATGCCGCCCTGCCCGGTCCTCGGTCTCGACGATCCAGGCATCGGGATCGAAGCGAAGTTCCTTGGCGAGACGGTCTTCGACCGATTGTTCGGGCACCGGCTGCGGCGAGGCCGGCGCGAACAGCCGCTCGGCCGGCCGGCTATCGTCATAGACGGTCTGCGGCGCAGGCGCATAGAGCATGGCGTTGCCGTCGAGCAGCGCCACCTTGACGAACACCGCCCCGGCCTCTTCCGCGCCGCGCTTGCGCACGGCGCCAAAAATTCCCTCGGTCTGGCAGCGGCGCAAATAAGCGGCCACCCAGATGGATGATTTCAATCGCATGGGATCGACGATAGGCGACCGGCCGACGAGATGCTAGTCGATCGGGTGACCGATCATCGCGATGAGCTCCTTCACCAGCCGGTCGGACATCTGCCCGGTCACGGGCAGCTTGCGATCGCGCTCGAACTTCTGGATCGCGGCCTGGGTGTCCGCACCGACGGCGCCGGTCGGCTTCAACTGGCCGTAGCCATATTGGGTAAGCGCGCGCTGCACCGCCGCCACGCGGCGGGCGCCGGCATTTTGCGCTGATGTCGCCGGCACGGGCGCCGGCGGCCGCGCGACATTGGCAGGCGCCGTGGCCGGCGCGCCGGTCGACTTGACCACCAGACTGGTCATGGGATCTGCAGCTCCCCTCACCTCGGCCGGCCGCGTTTCCGGCGGCTCGACCTCGACCGACCGGCCGGTAATTTCCACCGGGCGTGGGCGCGGCAACGGGTTGGCAAGAGCGGCTTGCGGCGGCGACAGCGTCACGACCGAGCCGAACATCGGCGACGGGTGCCGGCCAGCCTGCAGGAACAGCGCATTGGTGACGATGGCGCAGACGGCCGTCGCAGCAAGCAGGCCTGCTACCGTGTCCTTCGGACTATGCAGGAGCACGCGCATCACAAGGCCGCGCTCTTCCTCCACTTCGATCGCAGCCGCCTTCGCGCTCCGGCGGCGGCGGCGCGGCATCTCGTCATCGTCATCAATTCGTCTAGGCACTTTTCTTCACCCGATGCGCCTGGTCTTGCAGTCCGGATCGCAGCGCCGGTTTCAGCGTCGCGATGTTGGTGGAAGGCGCCGCTGGCGGCGCGAAGTCGAGCGGCAGGGCCACGGTCACCATGGTGCCCTCGCCGACCCTGCTTTGTACGTTCATCTCGCCATTGTGCAAGCCGACCAGCCCCTTCACGATCGACAGGCCGAGACCCGTTCCTTCATGCCTGCGCTGGTAGGTCTTGCCGGCCTGGAAGAACGGATCACCGATCCGCTTGAGATCGTCGGCGGCGATGCCGACCCCGGTGTCGGTCACACGCAGCATCAGTCGTGTTCCCTCGATCGCAGCCTGGACTGTCACGCTGCCGCCGCGCTCGGTGAACTTGATGGCGTTGGCGACGAGGTTCAGCGCGATCTGCTTGAACGCGCGCGGATCGCCGGTCATGACCGGCAAGTCTTCCGGCGCGCGCGTGATGAGATCGACGCCGTTCTCCCGCGCCTTCAGTGCCAGCAGATTGCAGCAATGCAGCAGCGCCGGACGTGGCGCGAACGGTTCCGGCGAAATCTCGAAATTGCCGGACTCCATCTTGGACATGTCGAGGATGCCGTTGACCACCGACAGCAAATGCTGGCCGGAATCGTTGATCAACTGCGCATATTCCTTGCGGCGCGCGGCATCGACCATCAGCACGTCTTCCTGCACGATCATCTCGGAGAAACCGATGATGGCGTTCAGCGGCGTACGCAGTTCGTGGCTCATGGTTGCCAGGAAGCGGGTCTTGGAAGCGTCCGCCTGCTCGGCTGCGGTGCGCGCCAGTTCGAGCGCTTCCTGTTGAAGCTTGCGGTCGGTGACGTCGCGCATCACCGCGACGACTCCCGCCTCGGGCGAGGCTTGATCCAGCGGCCGGCAACGCATCTCGACCCAGATGAAATCGGCGGCGATGTGCTGGCCGCGGACCGTGTCGCGTCGGATGCGGAACTCGACGCTGCGCGATTCACCGCCCCGCGCGGCGTCCGACAAGGCCGTGAGATAGGCCGGGCGATCGGCGACGTGGACGCGGTCAAACAGCCCATGCCCGGCAAGCCGCGCGACCGGCGTGCCCAGCATGGCTTCCGCAGCCGGCGAAATGAACTCCACCGCGCCGTTGCGGCTGTGGCGCGAAATCACGTCGCTCATGTTGCGCGCGAGCAGTCGATAGCGGTCTTCCTCGACATAGAGCAGCGACACCGACGTACGCGCCAGAACTCCGCGCCAAAGGCAAGGCCGGCGGCATACAGCGTCGCCGAAGCCACGCCGGCCGCCATCAACATGCCGCGCAGCACCGCATCAGGCTCCGCTGCCGGCAGCAGGTGAAAATATCCGAGCCCAACCAGCAAACCGGCGCAGGACAGCGCCAGCGCCGAGGCAAAGGCGACCACGCGGCGCGAAGCCGACAGCGCCGCCTCGAGCGGAACCACGACCAGCCAGACCGCCGCAAAGGAATCGATGCCGCCGGTATTGACTGCGATCATGACGACCAGCCCGGCCAGCGCCAGCGACGACAGAATGTGAGCGCCCTCGTAGCGACCGGTGCGCGACAGGAACCAGGACAGGAGAATGGGCGCGATCAGCCAGGAGAATGCCGCGACCTCGATCGCGGAGGGCGCACCGCGCAGCGCGAGATAGACCGGAAACGTCGCCAGCGCCCCCAGGCTGCCGAGCAGCCGCGGCGCCATGAACGCGCGATGACGCGCGCGCGTCAGCGCGTCATAACGTGCGGAGGGATGCAACAACGCATCGAGACAATCGCGGATGATACTCAAAACAATCACGGCTCTCGCGCTTCGGCTTGTTCGTCAGACAGACGCGCCGGAACGCCCCCTTAATCTTTGCGTCACCGTGTCAGAGCGAACTTAAGCGAACGCTAAGGCACTGTGGCACACCGACGAACACGGTGCGTTCGAGGGGCTTTCGCGCCTCGCCCGACGCCTATTCGACGCTCATGGTGAACGTCTGGTTTCCAGCGCGATCGATCTATGGTTTCGAAATGGTAGCGGGTCGCCGGGCGGAACTTTTGGGCGCGCAGGCCCGCATCAATCGAATATTTACGCCGAATCGAATCATTGCGATTTTCAGCAAATTTTCGGCGATCTTACCTCAATGGAAACACTTGCGATTTATCGAGGGCTGTTAGTCAGGAACCAGCCTGCGGACCTAACCGCAGCATAACCATAAGTGACGACCGGGGTCGCGAGATGTTTTTTCTGCTTCGCATGGCATTCTGGCTCGGGCTCGTGCTCGTGCTGCTGCCAAGGGAAAAGACGCCGGAATCGGAAAAGCTGCCGCAGATCGGCGCGTCCGAAGCCGTGTCGGCTGCGACGGCTGCCGTCTCCGACATGGGCCAGTTCTGCAAGCGCCAGCCTGCGGCCTGTGAGGTCGGCGGCCAGGCTGCGACCGCAATCGGCCAGCGCGCCCAGGATGGCGCCCGCAAGCTCTATCAGATCATCACCGACAAGAAGCCCGACCACACCAGTTCGATCGACGGCACAGGAGATGCGGAAGCCGTGGCGTCGACCGGCGATGCGCTGACGGCGGAAGACATGGCCGTCGAATGGCGTCTTCCCCACATCGTCTCCGCCTCCAAATAAGGCAGCGGAACCGGTTCCATTTTCATCGCTTTCGACGCTCCCGCATCCTATATATTCCGTCGTGAACGGATGCAGGCCACGATGACGATCGACGAAATCAGGGAAAATTTCGAGCTGCTGGATGAGTGGGACGACCGCTACCGGTATGTCATCGAACTCGGCCGCACGCTCGAGCCGATGCCGGAGGCCGAACATTCCGCCGAGAACAAGGTGAACGGCTGCGTCAGCCAGGTCTGGCTTTCCAAACAGATTGATCGCAGCGGAAATAGCGAGCCGCGGTTGAAATATCTCGGCGACAGCGACGCCCATATCGTGCGCGGCCTGATCGCGATCCTGCTGACGCTTTATTCCGGACACACGCCGCAGCAGATTCTCTCAACCGACGCGCTTGCCGTGTTCAACGAGTTCGGATTCCGCGAGCATCTGACGCCGCAACGCTCCAACGGGTTGCGGTCGATGGTGGAGCGCATCCGCTCCGACGCGCGCGAGGCGCTCGAAGCGGCCTCCTGATCGAGCGCAATGACGAACTTACTTCCGTTTTCGCGCCTGCTGACCTAGTCCCATTTTCTTGGCCAGTTGCGAACGCGCCACCGCGTAGTTCGGCGCCACCATCGGATAGTCCGGCGGGAGGCCCCATTTGTCGCGGTATTGCTCCGGCGTCATGTTGTACTGCGTGCGAAGATGGCGCTTCAGCGACTTGAAGCGTTTGCCGTCCTCGAGACAGACGAGATATTCCGGGGTCATCGACTTCTTCACCGATACCGCCGGCTTGGCCGGCTCGAGCGGCGCATCGACCCGGCCGCTCGAGACACGCATCAAGGCCGCGTGAACCTGGCTGATCAGGTTCGGGATTTCCGATGCCTGCGTCGGGTTGTTGCTGAGATAGGCCGAGACGATGTTGGCGGTCAGTTCGACGGGCGTCTTGCCGGCGGAATCGGTCATGACTCAACCTCCCTGGGAATCGGTGCGGACAGTATACGTTCGCACCAATACCTGCGCAAAATCTATCACGACTTGGCGAATATCAGCGGACTACCGGGAAACTGGCAGGAATGGCGGCGCTTTATTTTCAGGCGTACGTTCCGGCAAGTATTTGCGTATTCAGGTCCGCTGGTCGAGATGCGCCCGCAATTCGTCGATCGAGCCGAAACGCATGGTGCCTTCGGGTAACTCCGCCTCGATCGAGCCGTCGGAATAAAGCGAGTAGGCCATGCCGTCGACCACGCCTGACTTCAGCACCGTGACCGACTGATCCTCCTTGCGGGATGGCGTTTCGCTGGCTGCCGGACGAAACGGGCGCCGCGGTGACGGGATTTCCGACGGTCTCGCACGCTCCGATTTCGGCCAGCTATCTTCGAATGAAGGCGGCAGCAGTTCGGCGGACTCGATCGGGGCATTGATGCCCAGATCTGACGAAGAGAGGTCCGGCATCGCCTCGCCGGCGCGTGTCTGGGCGCGCTCCCGCTCCTTGCGCGACGTCGATGAAAACAGGAGGTTGCGCTTTGGTTTCGGGGCCGGCGGCGGCGCCATATCGGCCGGCTCCGGCTCCGGCATCGGGTGATCCCGCAACACGGCTTCATCCTGCCACGGAGGCGGCGGCACTGACGGTGCCGGGCTGCCGGTGGGATGCCCAGCCGGCTGATTGAAGGATAAAGCGCCCTCGCCGGGCGCAGGCTCCCGCATCGCACCGGCAGGAAGCACCGGTCGCACCGCAAACTCGTGCAACTCGACGGCGGCACCGCCGATCCGCCGGGCAATATTCTTCAACTCCCGAACCACCGCCCACAGCCCGAGCAGGATCACTCCGCTGCAAACGCCCATCACGCCAGCGATGATCAGCGTATTGCCGGTGCTGAATTCCTTGATCGGGATTCCAAAGCCGATCGCCAGCATGCCCGCCAAAACAAGGCCGATGCCGACCACCAACATAGCAAACTTCATTGAACCAACCCCTGCAGCCGCGCCCGAAATGCTCGCAGCCGCCCACGCCACGATACCGTCATATTGTGTGCATCGCCAACGGACAATTGCAGCCGGAGTTCCCCGATCGCATTCCCGCCGGCAGGACTATGGACGGGAGCCGTGGCGTCATTCAGGCCCCGTTCAGCACGTCGCCCGTAATTCTACTTTCTACCAAATACTACTCTTTTGCTGCATTGCATCAGAGGTTTAAGCCACAATTCCCAATTACTTGGTAAGGGAACTACGCTATATGGATGCCCGGGGAATGAGGCTCAAAAGAACCGAAGCTGGGCCATAGGGGACGCCGGGTTACCAATCGCCATGTCATCCATCACGACATCTGCCCTCGATACGCCTGCGCGGCGCTCGATGGAGCGGACCTGCGACGACCTTGCCATCTTCGTGCTGGCCGCCGTCACGCTGGTCGCTGGCCTGACCTTTCGTGACTACGGATTAGGCTGGGATGACTATACCCACGCCGAATATGCCGATCTTCTGCTGCGAATGTTCGGTTCCGGTTTCAAGGACACCGGCGCGCTGTCGTTCGCCAATCTCTACATGTATGGCGGCGGCTTCGACATGGCCGCGGCACTGTTGCACAAGATCATTCCGCTGGAACTGTTCGAGACGCGCCGACTGCTCGGCGCCATTGTCGGCCTGATCGGTCTGGCGGTGACGTGGCGGCTGGCGCGGCGCGTAGGTGGTCCGCTGGCCGGATTGGCGGCGCTGTTGCTGCTGGCGCTCTGCCCGACCTTCTACGGGCACATGTTCATGAACCCGAAGGACGCGCCGTTTGCCGTCTCGATGGTGATCCTGATGCTCGGCCTCGTGCGTCTCGCCGAGGAGTATCCTTCGCCCTCGCCGCGAACCGTCCTGATCATCGGTCTGGGCGCCGGCCTCTCCATTGGCTGCCGGATCCTCGGCGGACTGGCGCTCGTCTATGCCATGGCAGGCTTCGTGCCGCTGCTGATCGAGGAGGCCCGCAGGCAAGGCGTGCGGGAAGCCGCCCATCGTTTCGCTCATGTGGTGTACGTGCTGCTGCCCGGCCTCGTGCTCGGATACCTGATCATGGGCCTGGTGTGGCCGTGGTCGATCCTGGAACCCGACCATCCGTTCAAGGCCCTGACCTATTTCTCGCATTTCTTCGAGAAGCCCTGGAAGGAAATGTTCGACGGCGCGCTGGTGTCGGTGCCCGACATGCCGTGGTCGTACCTGCCGACGCTGTTTGCGCTGCAGCTTCCCGAAGTCCTGCTCGCGCTGCTGCTTGCCGGTATCGTCGGCACGTTCATGTCGCTGTCGCGCGCCGACGTTACATCCCGCCGCAAGACCATCCTGCTGATGCTGACGCTGGCGGCCACGCTGCCGCTGGTGATCGCGATGGTGAAGCGCCCGGCGCTCTATAACGGCATCCGCCATTTCGTGTTCGTGATCCCGCCGATGGCGGTGCTCGCCGGCGTCGCGTTCGCCTGGGGCATGAACTGGCTGAAGCACAATCACCGCCGCTGGCAACCGCCAGCGCTCGCCGTATTCACGTTCGGCCTGCTGCTGCCGCTCAGCGAGATGATCCGCCTTCATCCCTATGAGTACACGCACTTCAATCACCTCGTTGGCACCGTTCGCGGCGCCGACCATCTCTTCATGCTGGACTATTGGGGCCTGGCACTGAAGCAGGCGTCCGATGGCCTGCGCGAAGAACTGGTCGAACGGCAGGAATCGCCTCCGCAAGGACGCAAATGGAAGGTCGCTGTCTGCGGTCCGCAGCGCCCGGCGCAGGTCGCACTCGGCCCGGAATTCACGATCGGCTGGGACAGCCAGTCCGCCGACTTCGCGATGACGCTCGGCGAATTCTACTGCAAGGGCCTCACCGCGCCGGTCATGGTGGAAATCAAGCGCGACGACGTCGTGTTCGCGCGCGTCTACGATATCCGCGGCCGCGGTATCTCGACCTTGCTGGCGATTCCGGCGCCGTAAAACCTGACCGAGGCGGACATTGAAATTTTGGAGATTCCGTGTAGAATAAATTTCAACGACCTCTGCACTATGGAATCAAAACGCCGCCCAATTTCGGGCGGCGTTTTTATGTGAGGCCGGATCATCTGGAACTTGCTTCATTTGCGGCCCGGGCCGGGCGGCTCCGCCGGACGCCATGAATTGAGCGCTGCGTAAACGATTCCGAGAACGACGCTGTAGGCAAGGATCATCACGAGAGAAAACAGTGCAGGCCAGATGCCGAGGTCGAGCTTGCTGACGAACAGTCCCAATCCCAGCAGCGGGAAGAACACGAGCCCCATCACGGCCCAACCGAGAATTCCAAAGGTCATTCCCTTTGCCGCCCCGCTATTGCCGGGCAGCCAGGCGTAAAGCCACCCGAAGCAGAAGCCGAGCAATGTCGATCCGTTGAGGAACGACATCGCCCATGGAACGATCGGATGCACCTCACTACCCGTCAGGTGACCGAGCGCAGCCTGAAGGTTCTCATAGGGCTGAAAAGCAGGAAGCAGGCCGGTCCGGGATTTCAGATACATCAACAGTGTGTGGACGGCGCTTCCGCAGAAACCCGCAATGGCCGCCTTCCAGATCCAGTGCCCGCTCATGCCATCGCGCTTAATGCGGCGCCTCCGCGAACGCGCCGAGTATCCGCGCCCAGGAGCGGATGCCCTTGTGGTAGCTCTTGAGGTCGTACTTCTCGTTCGGCGAATGGATGTTGTCGTCGTCGAGGCCGAAGCCGACCAGCACGGTGTCGAGGCCGAGCGTGCGCTTGAAGTCCGCCACGATCGGGATCGAGGCGCCCGATCCGATCAAGAGCGCCTCCTTGCCCCATTCGTCCGTCAGCGCGCGTTTGGCGGCGGCAAGCGGCTTCATGTTCCAGTCAAGCGCGATTGCCGGCGCGTTGGAATGGTCGGTGAACTCGGCCTTGCAGTCCGCCGGCACGCGCGCCCGGACATAGTCGCGGAAGGCCTTGCGGATCTTCTCCGGGCTCTGCCCCTCGACCAGACGGAACGAAACCTTCGCGGAAGCCTCCGCCGGAATGACGGTCTTGGAGCCCTCCCCGGTATATCCGCCGATGATGCCGTTGATGTCGCAGGTCGGCCGCGACGAGACCTGTTCGATCAGCAGGCGGTCCTTCTCGCCGGCCGGAATGGAGAGGCCGATCGGCTTCAGGAATGAATCCGGCGTGAGGTTGAGATTCTTCCACTGCGCCAGGATATCGGGCGGCAGATCCTTCACCCCGTCATAGAAACCCGGAATGGTGATGTGGCCATTCTCGTCATGCAGGGTGCCCAGAATGTTGGTGAGCACCCGGATCGGGTTGCGCGCACCGCCGCCGAAGATGCCGGAATGCAGGTCGCGATTGGCGGCCTTGATCTTGACCTCGTCGTAGACGAGCCCGCGCAGCGAGGTCGTGATCGCCGGCGTGTTCGGGTCCCACATGCTGGTGTCGCAGACCAGCGCGAAATCGGCCTTCAGTTCCGCCTTGTTCTGTTCGAGGAACGGCACGAAATTCTTCGATCCGATCTCTTCCTCGCCTTCGATCACGATAGTGATGTCGACCGGCAGCGAGCCCGTGACCTTCCTCCAGGCGCGGCAGGCTTCGACAAAGGTCATCAACTGGCCCTTGTCGTCCTCCGCACCGCGCGCCACGATGATCTTGCGGCCGTCGGCGTGGTCGGTAACGGCGGGTTCGAACGGCGGACGGTGCCACAGTTCGAGCGGATCGACCGGCTGCACATCATAATGGCCGTAGAACAGAACGTGCGGACGGCCACCGGCGCCACCGTTGGCCTTGGCAACGACCGCGGGATGCCCAGCGGTCGGTCTTACCTCGGCCTTGAAGCCGAGCGTGGCGATATCCCTGGCGAGATGGTCGGCGGCCGTCTTGCAGTCGCCAGCAAAGGCAGGATCGGCCGAGATCGACTTGATCCGCAACAGCGCAAACAGCCGTTCGAGGCTGTTGTCGAAATCGGCGTCGATGTGATCGAGCACCGGCTGGATTTTCGCGTTGGACATGGCGGTTATCCCTGGCTGTGGGGCTTGTCGTTGGCGTCGAGTTGTAGCGGGCCTGCGGCCCGAGGCAAGGCGGCGGCGGCAGGCGGATTGCGCATGTGCCACACCAGCCCCACAGCGAGCAGGACGGTCGCCGCGAGATTGTTGCCGTAGGCCTGCAGGTCGTTCGGAAACAGCGGCAGCGAAAGGAACAGCAGGAAGCCCGCGGCGGCAAGCAGCACCCATGTGCCTGTCCTTGCCGCCGGACGCGGATCATAGGCGGCGCGATGCGCCAGCACGGTGATCGGAAAGAACAGCCACATGAAGTAATATTGGCGCGCCAGCGGCGACGCCACCGTCATCAGGCAAAACAGAATGCCGAGTTCCTCCGCATCGGACCGCTCCGTGCGGCGGGACGCACTCGGCATGACCGCGACATAGCCGAGCCCGATCAGGAGCGACACCGCCAGCACGATCCAGTTCGCCGTCTTGAAGTCGAGATCGACGACGTTCATGGTTCGCGGCGGCTTCGCCGGTTTATCCTGATTGTAGTTCACCGGCCGCGTCAGCCGGTGCGTCACCGCGATGATGGACTGGTTGACCCAGGACCAGTTCTGCTCGGCGCGCTGGCCGAACCCCTGCTCCGAACTCGACCCCACCATGCCCTGGTACCAGGTCTTCAGCTCGGTCACATTGTGCTGGAAGCCGCGGAATGGCGCCGGCAGCAGAAACAGAAACACGCCAATGAAAACCAGCATGCTCGCAGCGGCCGCCCACTGCCGCCGCCACACCAGATAGGGCAACACGGCGACAGGAAACACCTTGATGGCGGTGGCGAGCGCGAACATGCTTCCCGCCATCCAGCCACGCTGGTCCCGCAGCAGCCAGAATCCGTAGAGCATCAACGCCAGCAGCACCAAATTCGGCTGCCCGAGATCGAACATGTCGAATACGAACGTCACGGTGACGATGGCTGGCAGCGCTTCCAGCCATGGTCCGGGCTTGCGGCCGGAGCCCGCCATCGCGTGCGAGAGCTGCGCCGTCATCCACCAGGCGACGATGTTGAGAAGCGACAGGCCGAGATAGAGCGGTATCTTGCCGAACCAACTCGGGATCGCGAGCAGCACCGCCGGCAGCGGCGGATAGATGAAGTCGAAATAGGCCGAGGCGTTCTCGGGATAGAGATCCTTGCCCTGCAGCACCTGCTGCCCCGCCCAGAACCAGAGCGGATAATCCTTGGTCTTGCCGTGTCCCCAGATTTCAGGGACCAGCACGTCAGCCGTCAACGCGATGCAGCAGAGCAGAAACAGCCAATCGAGCGGCGCTCGCCACGAGGGGTATCTCAGCACAAGCTCGTTCCGAACCTCAAGGCCGCGCGCTGCATCATCATCGGCGCAACAGGCTGCCCAGCGCGCCACGCACCAGCGAGCGGCCGACCGAAGCGCCGAGCGATCCGCCCACCGACTTGCCGAGATCGGCGACGATACCACCGACCACCTTGTTGGTGACGGAACGCGTGACGTCCCGGGCAATCACCTGTCCGGTCGATAGCCTGCCTCGCCGGGTGTTGGTGCCGAAGATCGTTCCAACGATCGATCCGATCTGGCCGAGAATTCCGCCGCCATCGCCGGCAGCACCGCTCTCCGCGTCGCCCGCAGGTGCCGCCGTTCCAGCCACCCGCTTCTGCAACATTTCGAAGGCGGAGTCCGCATCGACGGCGGTATCGTATTTGCCCTTGAGAGGGCTCTTGTTCATGATCGCCTTGCGCTCCTCCGGCGTGATCGGTCCGATCCGCGCCGTCGGCGGCCGGATCATGACGCGCTCGACCATCGTCGGCGTACCGCCGCCTTCAAGGAACGACACCAGCGCCTCGCCCTTGCCGAGTTCCATGATGACGCGAGCGGTGTCGAGTTTCGGATTGGGCCGGAAGGTCTGCGCCGCCGCCGCGACCGCCTTCTGGTCTCGCGGCGTAAAGGCACGCAGCGCATGCTGCACCCGGTTGCCCAACTGTGCGAGCACCTTGTCCGGCACGTCGATCGGATTCTGCGTGACGAAATAGACGCCCACTCCCTTGGAACGGATCAGGCGGACGACTTGCTCGATCTTGTCCATCAGCGCCTTCGGCGCGTCGTTGAACAACAGATGCGCCTCGTCGAAGAAAAACACCAGTTTCGGCTTGGGCAGGTCGCCGGCTTCCGGCAGTTCTTCAAACAGCTCCGACAGCATCCACAGCAGGAAGGTCGCGTAGAGCCTTGGGCTCTCCATCAACTTGTCGGCGACCAGGATGTTGACCATCCCCCGGCCGTCGCTGTCGGTCTTCATGAAGTCCTTCAGCGCCAGCGCCGGCTCGCCGAAGAATTTCGTGCCGCCCTGGTTTTCCAGCACCAGAAGCTGGCGCTGAATGGTGCCGACGGTTGCCTTGCTGACATTGCCATAGCCCTGTGCGGCCTTGCGGATCGCATCGAGCGGATCGGCTTCGGCATCAGCCGACTTCTTGCCGCCAAGTGGAACGATTGCGTCCAGCAGCGAGCGCAGATCCTTCATGTCGATCAGGGTCAGGCCATTTTCATCGGCCACACGGAAGGCGACGTTGAGAACACCTTCCTGCACGTCGTTCAGATCAAGCATCCGCGACAGCAGCAGCGGTCCCATCTCGGTGACGGTGGCGCGGACCGGATGGCCCTGCTCGCCGAACACATCCCAGAACACGGTCGAGAATTGATCGGGCTGGAATTTGAGGCCCATTTCACCGGCGCGCTTGAGGATGAAGTCCTTGGCCTCGCCGACTTCGGAGATTCCCGAGAGATCGCCCTTGATGTCGGAAGCAAACACCGGAACGCCGGCGCGCGCAAAGCCTTCGGCCATGATTTGCAACGACACCGTCTTGCCGGTTCCGGTCGCTCCGGTGACAAGGCCGTGCCGGTTTGCGAGTGCGAGCGTCAACCAGGCGGTTTGTTCGCCCCTCCCAATGAAAACCTTGTCGTCAGTATCCGCAGTCTTGATATCGGAGGTCGCCATTGGATCGCCTCTTCACGCGCATCTTGAGGGTGGTCGCAGGATTCACCCCATCATATCGCATCCCGCGGTCTGATTGAAACCATAGACAGCATGGACGCGAGCGGCGGTTTGGCCTCGCTGCACGTGCTTCTCATACTTTTTTCCGGCCTTCGGCAGAAAAAATGATGATGCAACCTTAGAACCCATCGTGAATCCGTCAGTCACTCTTGCATGCGTGCAACACTTGCGAGTCGAAACCGCGTTCGCGGGCGCACATCGCTTGTATTTCAAGCTGCACGCGCTCAAGATCAATTTACGAGCACACACCCGGTGAAACCGGTTGAGGGCGGCGGGGGCCATATGGACGAACTGATTGGTAGGCTGGCCACAAAGGCCGGCATCGATAGTGCTGTCGCTGAAAAAACCATCGGCATCGTCCTGGGTTTCCTGCGTAACGAGGGGCCCTCCGACAAGGTTCAGGCTCTGATCGACCAGATTCCAGGTGCTGAGGCTGCAATTGCAGCGTCGAGCAGCAACACTGGTCTTTCACGGCTGATGGGCGGTGGCTTGATGGCGCTCGGTACCAGGCTGATGGCGCTTGGTCTGGGCATGAACGAGATAAAGAGCGTGGCGCGCGAGCTTTTCAAGTTCGGCCGCGACAAGATCGGAGCGGATCAAATGGGCGAGATCATCTCGGGGACACCGGGCCTCAAGCAGTTTGCTTAGAGCGCTCTCCCAAGCACATTCGGCCAGCACCTTTTTTCAATCGAGTATCATGACATATCCTCTTTCCGAGATCGAAGGCCTGAGCGCCTACTCCGCTTCGAAACTAAAGACGCTTGGGATTCGCACGACCGACGCCCTGCTGGAAGCGGCCCGCACCGTGAAGGGGCGCAAGGCGCTCGCGGCCAAGACCGGGATCAGCGAACAGCAGTTGCTGGAGTGGGCCAATTTTTCGGACTACATGCGAATTCCCGGAATGGGCAAGGCCAAGGTGGGACTGGTGCGGGCGGCCGGCGTCACCACGGTGCGCGAACTCGCCCATCGCAATCCGGCGCGGCTGGCCCAGAACATGAAAGACGTGAATACCAGGCGCAAACTGGTTCGCGTCCTGCCGTCTGAACGGTCGGTCGAGCAGCTCATCCAGCAGGCGCGCAAGCTGTCACCGAAAATCAGCTACTGATCCGCTGGCGGCCCGGCCCGCCAAACCGGCCCCTGATACCTTAACTCGCTGGCGCGGACCGCGCAAAGCGACCGCATGATCGCAACCAAGCCCATACCCGCAACGGCGGCCGGCACGGCCGGTCAACCACCGCTGTCCGGGCTGCTATCCAGACCCTTTCCCGCCGTCATGGGCGTGCTGAACGTGACGCCGAACTCGTTTTCCGATGGCGGCCAGTTCGCCGCGCCCGAACGCGCGCTGGCGCAGGCCCGGCGGATGATCGCCGAAGGCGCCGACATCATCGACATTGGCGCGGAATCGACCCGGCCCTATGGCTCCGCGCCGATCTCCGCTGATGAAGAACTGAAGCGCCTTCAACTGATACTGCCTGAGGTTGCAGCCCTCGGCGTTCCCGTGTCGATCGACAGCATGAAATCCACTGTCGTCGCCTGGGCGCTCGACCAGGGTGCGACGATCGCCAACGACGTCTGGGGCCTGCAGCGCGATCCCGGCATGGCCGAGCTTGTCGCCGCGCGTCAGGCGCCCGTCATCATCATGCACAACCGCGACAGCGCCGATCCTGCAATCGACATCATGCAGGACATCGCCGATTTCTTTGCGCGTTCGCTCGACATCGCCGCTGCGGCCGGAATTTCGCCTGACGGGATCGTGCTCGATCCCGGCATCGGTTTTGGCAAGACGCCTGAGCAGAGCATGACCGCGCTGGCGCGGCTTGGCGAGTTGGAAGTGTTCGGCATGCCCTTGCTGGTGGGCGCATCGCGCAAGCGCTTCATCAGCACCGTGGCTCCGTCGGAACCGCATCAGCGGCTCGGCGGCTCGATCGCGGCGCATCTGATGGCGGTTCAGAACGGCGCGCGGATCATCCGGGCGCACGACGTCGCCGAAACGGTTCAGGCGCTGCGGGTAGCAGCCGCAATCAGGGAACAGGCATGAACGATACGATCTTCATCACCGGTGTCGTCATCCATGCCCGCCATGGCGTGATGGAGCACGAGACCGAAGTCGGGCAGCGTTTTGTCATCGATCTCGAACTTTCCGCCGATCTGTCGGAAGCCTCGCGGACCGATCACCTGTCCGACACGGTATCGTATGCCAGCGTGGTTGCGACCGCGACGGCGGCGTTCAAGAACACCAACTACAAACTCCTGGAGCGCGCGGCCGGCGCCGTTGCAGACGCGATATTCGCAACGTTTGCGCGCATCGATGCGGTCAAGATCACTGTCCACAAGCCGCATGCGCCGATCGCAGCGATCTTCGAAGACGTCGGCGTGGTGCTGACGCGCAAGCGGCAATCGCCCTGACATGGCCGATGTGCTGATCGCGCTCGGCGGCAATGTCGGCGACGTCCGCGCGACATTCAACAAGGCCATCTCCAATATTTGCGGCATGACGCAGGCCGCCCTTGTGGCGCGGTCGTCCGACTACATCACCCCGCCCTGGGGCGAGGAACGACAGGCCCCCTTCATCAATGCCTGCATCGAGATCGACACCAGCCTCGATCCGCATGCACTCCTGTTCACGCTGCACAAGATCGAGAAAAAGTTCGGCCGCGACCGCGCCAGCGAGACACGCTGGGGCCCGCGCACCCTCGACCTCGACCTGCTCGCCTATGACGACGTCAGGCTGGACAAGCCGGAACTGACCCTGCCCCACCCCCGACTGTTCGAACGCGCTTTCGTGCTGGCGCCGCTGGCCGAAATCGCGCCCGACCGTGTCATTGCGGGACGCCGCGTCGCCGACGCGCTGGCGCAGGTTTCGACCGAGGGTATCCAGCGGCTACCCGACCTCGATTAACCGACAGGGATCCAAAACAACCGTTTGGCTTGGCGCTCGCCCCGTGGCAATTTCCGGCCAAATCCAGAGACGACCAGGGAATAATGGGCCGGATGACCAAGACTGATGAACTGACATTGGCTGCGGAATTTCCGCCAGCGACCTATGAGGACTGGCGCAAGCTGGTCGACGGGGTGCTGAAGGGCGCGCCGTTCGAAAAACTGGTCAGCAAGACGTCCGACGGGTTGAAAATCGATCCGATCTATCGCCGCGCGCAAGGCGCAGCCCCCGTCGCCGGCCGCGCGGCCGCGGCGCCCTGGCAGATCGTGCAGCGGATCGATCATCCTGATGCGAAGGCCGCCAATGCACAGGCACTCCACGATCTCGAAAACGGCGCAACCGGACTGACACTGGTGTTCGCCGGAGCCAATGGCGCCCGCGGTTATGGTCTCGATCCTTCGGCGGAAGCCGTCGCGCAGGTGCTCGACGGGATTTATCTCGATGCCGGCATCGGCATCGAACTCGAGATCGGCCCGCAATCACGCATGGCCGCCATCCATCTCGCCGAATACATCAAGGGCAAGGGCATCGATCCGGCGGCCTGCAACATCCGCTTCGGACTCGATCCGCTCGGCTCGTGCGCGGTGTGGGGTTCCAGCCCCTATGGCTGGGCGGAAATCGTGCCTGCGGTCACGGACGCCATCAAAAGCCTCGCCGCCATGGGCTTCAAGGGTCCGCTCGCCGCCGCCGACGGCCGGGTCATCCATGATGCCGGCGGGTCGGAAGTCCAGGAACTGGCGTTCGTGCTGGCTTGCGGCGTCGCCTATCTGCGTGCGATCGAGCAGGCCGGGATCGCGCTCGAAGATGCGCAGGGCATGATCCATGCGCGGCTTGCCGCCGACGCCGATCAATATCTTACCCTGGCCAAGTTCCGGGCGCTGCGGCTGTTGTGGGCGCGGATCGAACAGGCCTGCGGCCTGACGCCGAAGCCGCTTTTCATCGCGGCCGATACGGCGTGGCGCATGCTGACGCAGCGCGACGCCAACGTGAACATGCTGCGTGCGACGATGGCGACGTTCTCTGCCGGGCTCGGCGGCGCCAACGCCATCACCGTATTGCCGCACACGCTGGCGCTGGGTCTGCCCGACCCGTTCGCGCGGCGCGTCGCGCGCAACACGCAGCTGGTGCTGCTGGAGGAATCCAATCTCGCGAAAGTCTCCGATCCCGCGGCCGGCTCGGGCGGTATCGAAACGCTGACGAAGCAGCTTTGCGACGCCGCGTGGTCGCTGTTCCAGGAGATCGAAAAGGCCGGCGGCATCTTTGCCTCGCTGGAACAGAACCTGCTCCAGCGCAAGGTGGCCGCGACACGGGCCGCGCGCGAGTCGAATATTGCCAAACGAAGAGACGTGCTGACCGGCGCAAGCGAATTCCCGAACCTGCATGAGGCCGACATCGCCGTGCTCGACGCCAGGCCGGTCGTGCTGCCGCCTTACGGCGAGGCAAAGTACAAATTCGATCCGCTGCCGCCGATGCGGCTGGCCGCGCCGTTCGAGGCGCTGCGGGACAAGTCGGACGACAAGCTGAAGAAGTCGGGCGCGCGGCCGAAAATCTTCCTCGCCAACCTCGGCACGGCCGCCGACTTCACCGCGCGCGCGACCTTCGCCAAGAGCTTCTTCGAGACCGGCGGCATCGAGGCGATCGACACGCAAGGGTTTGCCGACCCGGCGGCGCTTGCCGACGCATTCAAGGCATCGGGCGCCACGACCGCCTGCCTGTGCTCGTCGGACAAGGTCTATGCGGAACACGCAGCACCCGCGGCCAAGGCCCTGCACGCCGCCGGCGCCGGTCATATCTATCTGGCCGGACGCCCCGGCGAACAGGAGGCCGCGCTGCGCGAGGACGGCATCAGTGATTTCATCTTTGCCGGCGGTGATGCGCTGGCGATGCTGCGGGATGCCTGGAAGCGGATGGGGTGAGCATGGCGGAGGCGAGCAAAACGGTTCTGACCGGCGGCTGCCAGTGCGGCGCGGTTCGCTATGCGCTCTCGGTGCCGCCGCCCAAGATCAGCATCTGCCACTGCCGGATGTGCCAGAAGGCATCGGGCGCTCCGTTCGCCTCCTTCGCCGACATCGAGCATGACCATTTCACCTGGACCCGCGGCAAGCCTGCGACGTTCAAATCCTCCTCGATCGCCGAACGGGATTTCTGCGCCGCCTGCGGCACGCCCCTGACCTACCGATTGATCGGCGGTCCCCGGATCGAGATCATGACGGGCACGTTCGACCGCCCCGACCGGGTGGTGCCGACGCGGCAATATGGAACCGAATCCCGGCTCGGCTGGGTGGTGGCGATCGCCAACCTGCCGAGCCAGACCACGCTGCAGAACTACGGCCCGGAAAAGATGGCAACCATCGTCAGCCACCAGCATCCGGACCATGATTAGGGGCCGCGACCCCCGACTTTCACCTGTGCTATGATGGATACCATGAGCCGCATACCGAACTTTGCGAATATCGCCTTTGAAGCAATCGCGCCCGCGCAGCCCGCCGGCAGCGCCGAGCCATGGCTGACGCCCGAGGGTATCCCGGTCAAGCCGGGCTACAGCGAGGCCGATCTCGAAGGCATCGATTTCCTCGACACGTGGCCCGGCATCGCGCCCTATCTGCGCGGCCCCTACCCGACCATGTACGTCAAGCAGCCCTGGACCATCCGGCAGTATGCCGGCTTCTCGACGGCGGAAGATTCCAACGCCTTCTACCGCCGCAACCTCGCCGCCGGCCAGAAGGGCCTGTCGGTCGCGTTCGACCTCGCCACCCACCGCGGCTACGACAGCGACCATCCGCGCGTGGCCGGCGACGTCGGCATGGCCGGCGTGGCGATCGATTCCATCTACGACATGCGCACGCTGTTCGCCGGCATTCCGCTCGACCAGATGAGCGTGTCGATGACCATGAACGGCGCGGTGCTGCCGATCCTGGCGCTCTTACATCGTCGCGGCCGAGGAACAGGGCGTGCCGCCGGAGAAACTCGTCGGGCACCATTCAGAACGACATTCTGAAAGAGTTCATGGTGCGCAACACCTACATCTATCCGCCCACGCCCTCGATGCGGATCATCTCCGACATTTTCGCGTACACCTCGCAGAAGATGCCGAAGTTCAATTCGATCTCGATCTCCGGCTATCACATGCAGGAAGCCGGCGCGACGCAGGACCTCGAACTCGCCTACACGCTGGCCGACGGCGTCGAATATCTGCGCGCCGGGCTCGCCGCCGGCCTCGACGTCGACCGCTTCGCGCCGCGGCTGTCGTTCTTCTGGGCGATCGGCATGAACTTCTTCATGGAAGTCGCCAAGATGCGCGCCGCGCGGCTGCTGTGGGCCAAGCTGCTGAAGCAGTTCAACCCGAAAGACCCGCGCTCGCTGTCGCTGCGCACGCACTGCCAGACCTCCGGCTGGTCGCTGACCGCGCAGGACGTCTTCAACAATGTGATGCGCACCACGATCGAGGCGATGGCGGCAACCCAGGGCCACACCCAGTCGCTGCACACCAATGCGCTCGACGAGGCGCTGGCGCTGCCGACCGATTTCTCGGCCCGCATCGCGCGCAACACGCAACTGTTCCTGCAGCAGGAAAGCGGCACCAACCGCATCATCGATCCCTGGGGCGGCTCCTATTATGTCGAGCGGCTGACCCGCGATCTCGCGGCCAAGGCCTGGGGACACATCCAGGAAGTCGAGGCGCTCGGCGGCATGGCGAAAGCCATCGAGGCCGGCGTGCCGAAACTGCGGATCGAGGAAGCCTCCGCCAAGACGCAGGCCCGGATCGACGCCGGACGGCAGGCGGTGATCGGCGTCAACAAGTACAAGCCGGTCAATGAGGCCGCCATCGACGTGCTGAAGGTCGACAACTCCACGGTGCGCGCGGCTGCAGATCGACAAGCTGAAGCGGCTGCGCACCGAGCGCGACCAGAAGGAAGTCGATGCTGCGCTTGCCGCGCTGACGCGCAGTGCCGGCGAAGGCAACGGCAATCTGCTGGCGCTGGCGATCGACGCCGCGCGCGCGAAAGCCACCGTCGGTGAAATTTCGGACGCGATGGAGAAGGTGTTCGGGCGTCACCGCGCCGAGATCAAGTCCATCACCGGCGTCTACAAGCGGGAGGCGTCCACCATGTCCAACCGGGTCGAAAAAGTGCAGGAGCTCATCGATGCGTTCGAGAATGCCGAGGGCCGTCGCCCGCGCATCCTCGTCGCCAAGATCGGCCAGGACGGCCACGACCGCGGCCAGAAGGTGATCGCGTCGGCTTTCGCCGATGTCGGCTTCGACGTCGATATCGGGCCGCTGTTCGCCACCGCCGACGAGGCGGCGCGGCAGGCGGTGGAGAACGACGTCCATATCCTCGGCGTGTCGTCGCTGGCGGCCGCCCATCTCACCGCGGTGCCGGAGTTGAAGGCGGCGCTGAAGAAGCACGGCCGCGAGGACATCATGATCATCATCGGCGGCGTGGTGCCGCCGCAGGATTACGACGCGCTGTACAAGGCGGGCGCCGAAGCCATCTTCCCGCCCGGCACCGTGATCTCGGATGCCGCCGAGGAACTGATCCACAAGCTCAACGTGCGGCTAGGCCACAGCAGCGAGGCGGCGGAGTAGATCGTCCGTCGATCCCTGAAGGATTTCCCGTGCGCTCTGCCGTGCCGTCAACGTTCACCCGCCGGCTCTGTCTTGTGGGCGCAATGGCCTGCCTCGTATCGCCCCTCCTTGCCGGGGAGCCCAAGCCTGACGCCAGCATCAAGAACAAATCGTTCGAGGCGCGCGTCTTTCTCGACGACGCGGTCAAGGCCGATCCCGCGCTTGCGGCCGACTGCCTCGCCGAGGGCAGGAAGTGGATGGAGAAAAACGCGATCGAGGCAGAAAGCTCACGCAAAGAGGACCCGCAATTGTTCCGCGATGGCGGCTGGACCTTTGAGCGCCGCTACAATGTCCGTTCGCGCGTCGACGACCGCTATGTGAGCGTCGTCCGCAACGACTACATGGACACCAGAGGCGCGCATCCCAATTCGGACGTCAACACGATCCTCTGGGACCAGGCTGCGAACAAGCGCATCAGCATCCGTCCGTTCTTTGCCGAGACCGCCGACAACGGCCCGACCATGAAGGCAATGGTGAAGGCCGTGCTCGCTTCGCTCACCGCCGAAAAGAAGAAGCGCGACGTCGGCGACACCGCGACCGCAGAATGGTTCAAGGGCGTCGAGCCCAAACTGCTCAAGATCGGCGCCGTTACGCTGGCGCCATCGACCGTATCGGGCAAGAGCTCCGGTCTCACCTTCCACTACCCGCCCTATGCGGTCGGCCCCTATGCCGAAGGCGAGTATGTCGCCTTCGTGCCCTGGGAAACGCTGAGGCCATATCTCACGCCGGAAGGTGCCAAAATTTTCGGCGGCGCGCGGCCGAAGGGCGACGACGACGGGACCCGATAGCGTCCGTAAGTCGGCAGCCGGACGTGGTGTATTGCCCACCCGGCGACGCCTTGCGACCGCAGCGCAAAGCCGCCTAGAATGCTCCCATCACAAGAGCGCCTGACTTCACGGGCGCCGCAGGGAGGACCACGATGTCCAAAAAGATCACGCGCCGCGCGTTCGCGGCTTCATCCGCCGCGGCTGCGGCTGTCGCGGGCTTTGGTTTCAAGCCGGCGCTGGCGCAGGCCTATCCGGCGCGGCCGGTGACCGTGATCGTGCCATGGGGCGCCGGCGGCGGCACCGATGCCACCGCACGCATCGTTGCGGCGCTTTTGGAAAAGGACCTCGGCCAGCCGTTCAACGTCGTCAATCGTACCGGCGGTTCGGGCGTTGTCGGCCATTCCGCGATCGCGACGGGCACCCCTGACGGCTACACCATCGGCATGCTGACGGTGGAAATCTCGATGATGCACTGGCAGGGGCTGACGGAACTCGGACCGAAGAGCTACACGCCGCTCGCACTGATGAACGAGGATCCGCCCGGCATCCAGGTCAGTTCCACCTCGCCCTACAAGACCGTGAAGGAACTGGCCGACGCGATCAAGGCCGCGCCCGTCGGCAAGATGAAGGCATCCGGCACCGGCCAGGGCGGCATCTGGCATCTCGCGCTGGTCGGCTGGATGCAGGCGATGGGATTGGCGCCGAACCATGTGGCCTGGGTGCCCTCGAATGGCGCCGCGCCCGCGATGCAGGATCTGGCCGCCGGCGGTCTCGACCTCACCACCTGCTCGGTGCCGGAAGCGCGCGCGATCATCGAGGCCGGCAAGGCGCGCAGCCTCGCTCTGATGGCCAACGCCCGCAATCCCGCCTTCCCCGACGTGCCGACGCTGAAGGAGGCCATGGGTATCAATTATTCGACCGGCGCGTGGCGCGGCATTGCTGGCCCCAAGGGCCTGCCGGCCGACGTCTCGGCAAAACTCACCGCGTCGTTGAAGAAGGTCTACGACTCCAAGGAGTTCAAGGAGTTCATGGGCAACCGCGGCTTTGGAACCGTTTGGGGCGACGCCAATGAATTCGCGACGTTCATGGACAAGGGCGACGCCCAGATGGGCGTGGCGATGAAGGCCGCCGGCCTCTCCAAGGCCTGATCTTCGTCGGCTGACAACGTCGTAATCCGCGGAGCCAGTCCATGCGTCTTCCCGATCGCGTCACGGGATTGTTTCTCGTTGGCCTCGGCGCGGCTGCCGCCTATGGCGGCTGGCTGTTGCCTCCGGTGCCCGGCCAGCCGGTCGGCCCCAACGTGTTCCCGCTCGTGATCGGGATAGGGCTGGCGCTATGCGGGCTCGCGATTGCATTCGGGATCGGTCATTCCTTCGAAGAGGAAGAGGAACTCATCCCGGTCGAGGGCAGCCAGGTGAAACCGCCGGCCGGGAAACTCTATGGGCTGCGCGCCCTGCTCCCGCCGGCGTTGCTGCTGTTCTATGTGGCGGCTGCCGACCGGCTCGGCTTCATCATCACGGCGGGATTGATCGTTTTCGTCACCTCGACGGCGCTCGGCGCGCGGCCGAAGCTCTCCCTGCCGCTCGCCATGCTGGCGCCGATCGGCATCCACCTGATCTTCAGCAAGTTGCTGCGCGTGCCGCTCCCGGCCGGGCTGCTGCCGATGCCGTGGTGACCGATGCTCAACACCCTTGCCCAAGCATTTGCGCTCATCTCCACCTGGGAAGTCATCATCGCGATGCTCGCGGCATCGGTGTATGGCCTCGTCATCGGATCGCTGCCCGGTCTTTCTGCGACGATGGCAACCGCCCTGCTGGTCCCCGTCACCTTCTATCTGTCGCCGATCGCCGCGATCGCCACGATTGTCGCGGCATCGACGATGGCGATCTTCTCCGGTGACATTCCCGGCGCGCTGCTGCGCATTCCCGGCACCCCGGCCTCGGCGGCGTATGCGGACGAAGCCTATGCCATGACCCGCAAGGGTGAGGCCGAACTGGCGCTCGGCGCCGGCGTCTGGTTCTCCGCCGTCGGCGGCATCGCCGGCACGCTCTCGCTGATGATCCTGGCGCCGCCGCTCGCCGAGATCGCGCTGTCGTTCTCGACCTTCGAATATTTCTGGCTGGCGTTCCTCGGCCTGATGTGCGCGACGCTGGTCGCGCGCTCCTCGCCGGTGAAGGCGATCGCCAGCATGTTCATCGGCCTGCTGGTAGCCTGCGTCGGCATCGAGAACCCGGGCGGGGTGCCGCGGTTCACATTTGGAATCACCGACCTGTTCGGCGGCATCGAGCCGATCCCGGCGCTGGTCGGCGTGTTCGCCGTGGCGCAGGTGATGCGCGCGATGCTGACGCCGGAACCGCCGCCGATCCCCCGCCGCAAGTTCGGGAGCATCATGGCGGGCCAGTGGAGGCTCACCAAGAAATATCACTGGCAGATGACCCGCGGAAACATCATCGGCATCATCATCGGCGTGCTGCCGGGCGCCGGCGCCGACATGGCTGCCTGGGTCAGCTATGCCATGTCCAAGCGCTTCTCGAAGGAACCGGAAAAATTCGGAACCGGCCATGTCGAGGGGCTGGTCGAGGCCGGCGCCAGCAACAACGCCAGCATTGCCTCGGGGTGGGTGCCCTCGCTGCTGTTCGGCATTCCCGGCGACACCATCGCGGCGATCGCGATCGGCGTGCTCTACATGAAGGGCCTCAATCCCGGCCCGACGCTGTTCACCGAGAAGGCGTCGAGCATGTATGCGATCTATCTGATGTTCATCATTGCCAACATCATCATGATCCCGCTTGGCATCGTCATGATCCGCCTCGCAAGCTACGTGCTGCGCGCGCCGCGTTCCTCCATCATGCCGGTCATCATGCTGTGCTGCGCGGTCGGCTCGTTTGCGATCGGCAACAACATGTTCGGCGTCGTCACCGTCGCGACCTTCGGGATCATCGGCTACGTCATGGAAGAAAACGGTTATCCGGTCGCCGCGATGGTGCTCGGTATCGTGATGGGCACCATGATCGAACAGAGTTTCGTGACCTCGCTGATCAAGTCCGACGGCAGCATATTGCCGTTCTTCGAACGGCCGATCGCCGCCATCCTCGCCGCCATGGCGATCGGCGCGCTGATCTGGCCCGTGCTGGTCTGGGTCTGGCGGCGGTTCAAGCCGGCGTCGCCGGCCCCCGCCGCAACATCCCGTTGATCTCGAGGCCGCGCCCTCTCGCCTGCCCGGCGCGGCCGTTGTAAAGCAGGCCATGACCCTGCCGAAGAACGCCTCCCCCGATATCGAGAAGCTCGCCAAGGATCTCCGCGCCGGCCACCGCGCAGCGCTGGCGCGCGCGATTACCCTGATCGAGAGCCGGCGCTCCGATCACCAGGCTGCGGCGCGCGATCTGGTGCAGGCGCTGCTGCCCGATACCGGCAAGGCGATCCGCGTCGGCATCACCGGCTCGCCCGGGGTCGGCAAATCCACCACCATCGACGCGCTCGGCATGTTCCTGATCGAGCGCGGCCACAAGGTCGCGGTGCTGGCGGTGGATCCATCCTCGGCCCGCACCGGCGGCTCGATCCTCGGCGACAAGACGCGGATGGCGCGGCTGGCAAATTCCGACAATGCCTTCATCCGGCCCTCGCCTTCGTCAGGCACGCTCGGCGGGGTCGCCGCCAAGACCCGGGAGTCGATGCTCCTGTGCGAAGCCGCCGGCTTCGACGTGGTGCTGGTGGAGACCGTCGGCATCGGCCAGTCGGAGACGGCGGTCTGCGACATGACCGATTTCTTCCTGGCCCTGATGCTGCCCGGCGCCGGCGACGAACTGCAAGGCATCAAGAAGGGGCTGGTCGAACTCGCCGACATGATCGCGATCAACAAGGCCGACGGTGACAACATCAAGCGCGCCAACCTGGCGGCGGCCGAATATCGCGGCGCGCTGCATATCCTGACACCGCGTTCGGAGCACTGGCATCCGCCGGTGCTGACCTATTCGGCGCTGACCGGCACGGGCATGGATACCCTGTGGCAGAAGATCCTCGAACACCGCACCGCCATGAACGCCTCGGGTGATTTTGCCGCGCGACGCCGCGAGCAGCAGGTGAAATGGATGTGGTCGATGCTGGAGCAGCGGATGATGGCAAGGCTGCGCGCCGATCCCGCGATCCGCGCCAGGGTGAAGAAGACCGAGACCGACGTCGCTGACGGTCGCGTCACGCCGGCGGTTGCCGCCGAACAGATCGCGGAGTGGCTGCGGTGAGCGAAAAACTTCGCATCCTTGTCACCGGCTTCGGCCCGTTTCCGGGCGCGCCCTACAATCCGACGCAGCCGCTGGTGGCGCGGCTGACGCGGCTGCGACGTCCTGCGTTCGCCGACGTTGAACTATCCAGTCATATCTTCCCGGTGACCTATCAGGCGGTCGACCGCGAATTGCCGCTGGCGCTGAAGCAGTACCAGCCGCACGCGCTTTTGATGTTTGGGCTTGCCGGCCGCACCGGCTATGTCCGAATCGAAACCCGCGCCCGCAATGCCGTCACCATGCTTTGGCCCGACGCCGCGCAGACACATGCTCGCAAGGGCTCGATCGCCGACGGCGCCGACGCCCGAAGATTCGGCCCACACACCGCCAAGCTGCTGCGTGCGGCCAGGACGACAGGCATCGACGCTCGCGCCTCGCGCGATGCCGGCAGTTACCTCTGCAACTACCTGAGCTGGCGCGCGATCGAGACGGTAAGCCTGGACAAGGGCCCCCGCCTCGCCGCCTTCGTCCATATTCCCCCGCTGGCGCGCGGCAGCGCCGCCAGGCGCAAGGGCTTTCCCCGCATCACCCTGGATGAACTGGTCGATGCCGGCGAAGCGATGCTGCTGGAGATGGTGCGGCTGACGCGGAGGGCGCAGTAGGCTTGCAAAGATGCACTTCGCAGCGCCCGCAGCGGCAGACCTCATCCTGAGGAGCGGCCCCTTGGCCGCGTCTCGAAGGATGAGTTGGCACCAGCCGGGCTTCATGGTTCGAGACGGCGCTACGCGCCTCCTCACCATGAGGGTTTAATGATTCCTGCGGATTATCAGCTACCCTACGCAACATTAACCCTACCCCAACAAACGCGGCTTCATTTCCGCGCGTACACGGTCCTGATCGCCTTTTCGCAATACCTCTGGCGCATGAATCCGGCAGCCTGTGTTGCGCGAGGCCAGCCATGGACATGAACCGCCGCCATCTCATTGGAGCTTCCACCGCCGGGGTTGCCGGCGCGCTGGCAATGTCGCCCGATGCCGCGCGCGCGGCGCCCCCCACTTCGACGTTCGGCCGTGACGTCACGCAATATGGCGTTCGCCCCGGCAGTCCCGACGACCAGACCAAAAACCTGCAACGCGCGATCGACGAGGCCGCCCGCGCGCAAGTGCCGCTGTCGCTGCCGCCAGGCGTCTATCGCACCGGCATGCTGCGTCTCTCCAACGGCACGCAACTGGTCGGCGTGCGTGGCGCGACCAAATTCGTCTTCAATGGCGGCGCGTCGATGCTGCAAAGCGAAGGCGGCAACAATGTCGGCCTGAGCGGCATCACGTTCGATGGCGGCGCCATCCCGCTGCCGCAGCGCCGCGGCCTCGTGCATTGCCTCGGCGGGCGCGACGTCCGCATCACCGATTGCGAAATCACCGGCAGCGGCGGCAACGGCATCTGGCTGGAGCAGGTCTCCGGCGACATCTCCAACAATATTTTCACGAAGATCGCGACCACGGCGGTGGTGTCGTTCGACGCGCTCGGCCTGATCGTGTCGCGCAACACCATTGCAGGGACCAACGACAACGGCATCGAGATCCTGCGTACCTCGATCGGCGACGACGGCACGCTCGTGCTCGACAACCGCATCGAGGACATCAAGGCCGGGCCCGGCGGCTCCGGGCAGTATGGCAACGCCATCAATGCCTTCCGCGCCGGCAATGTGATCGTGCGCGGCAACCGCATCAGGAATTGCGACTACTCCGCCGTGCGCGGCAATTCGGCTTCGAACATCCAGATCATCAGGCAACAGTGTCAGCAACGTCCGCGAGGTCGCGCTTTACTCGGAGTTCGCGTTCGAGGCTGCCGTCATCGCCAACAACACCGTCGACGGCGCCGCCGTCGGGGTCTCCGTCTGCAATTTCAACGAGGGCGGCCGTATCGCGGTCGTGCAAGGCAACATCATCCGCAATCTGCTGCCGAAACGGCCGATCGGCACCGCGCCGGATGACGATGCCGGGATCGGTATCTATGTCGAGGCCGATTCCTCGGTAACCGGCAATGTGATCGAGAACGCGCCGTCGTTCGGGATCATCGCAGGCTGGGGCAAGTATCTGCGCGACGTCGCCATATCGGGCAATGTGATCCGCAACGCCTTCGTCGGCATCGGTGTATCGGTGCTGCCGGGCGCCGGTACGGCGCTGGTCAGCAACAACATGATTTCCGAAACCCCCCGTGGCGCCGTGGTTGGCCTCGACCACGCCCGCACCATCACGACCGACCTGTCCAGCGAGGGCGGCCAGCGTTACGCGCAGGTGGTGGTCGGCGGCAATGCGGTCCGCCGATAGCGCGGCTAGCGCATTATCGGTTCTGATTGAATCAGAACCGAAGCTCTAAAGTCTAGTTTTGACGCGTTTTCTTCACGCGAACCGGTATCCACTTCGCTCGAAAACGCTCTAGAGCGTGTTGCGCAGCAGCGGATAGCGTTCCTTCATCCGATCGAGACCGGGCGCGGGCAGCGGCCCGTCGTCGTCCAGCACAGGCGTCTCGTCCGGCGGATGGAGCTGGCTTTCCAGGGCGACCAGAATGTCTGCCGGAACCTGGCGCAACGGTTCGATGATGATCGGCCCGGGTAGCGGCCGGGGCAACTGTCCCGACGGACGAAGGCTTTCAGCCTGCCGCCAGCTCGCGTGCACGGCGATCGGCGCGGGCGCAGCCTTGCCGGCCGCGTCCTGATACCGCAACAGGTCACGCCAGATCTCAACAGCGGCCTTGGCTTCCTGGATGTTTTCGAGGAAGGCTACCTCGCCATAATAGCGGCGCCAGCGTCCCGTCTCGAACAGTTCGGTGAGATATTCCAGTCGCTTCTCGGCGAGATTGCACCAGCGCACGACAATGTGGCGCCCGATTGCGGCGTCTCGGTGTGTCATTAATCAGCCCCAATGAGAGAGAGGGACGCAGACGCAACCGGGACGAATCAGTTGAACGGAATATGGATATTCTGTGGAAAACTTCGCCGTTGTCCAGCGCGGGCGCGCGCCGCGGACGGATCGATCAAAGAAACCCGCGCAAACAGGGCCTTGTTCGCCTCATCCGTCGTCAAGCCGTCCGGTAGCATGGCGGCGTTGCGATGCATTCGTCCGATCACCCCGTGAAATGCCGGGGATGGCTCCGCCGGTTGCGTCGGAGACCGACCGGTCTGGACGTCCCTGGAAAGTACCCTCCAAAAAGGAAAGACCCGTCCGGGGGGACAACCGGACGGGTCAAAGCCATATGGGGCGCTTGGGGTGGATGGGCGCTCGCGCCGGATATAGCCGATGGGGAGGGATAACCGCTCCCACATAGATTGGTCGTAGCATCAGGCCGAACGTTCAAAGCGCCGAGCGATTTTTTTAACCCGCCATCAGGTTTACGCAGCGCAAAATCACTGCGCCGCTGGCCGATTCACGGTATTTGCAGCCGATTTTTCAGCCGCCATGGACGGCACGTCCTCGTTCAGGGCGCGGCTCACGGAAGCGTTATCAGCCGACGGGCCGGACGCCGGAGTCTTTTCACCGACAGGCTTGCCGGACACCGCGGCAAGCGGGACAGCCGGCGCGGCGGCTGCGGCCGTGACCGCCGCGAACGCATCGGCCTCCCCCGCACCGAACAAATCGTCGCGGCCGGGGGTCCCGAGGTCGCGGGCGGTCCTGGTCAGCAACGCACGGATATCACCCGGCTTCAACGCGGGATTACGCTCCATGACCAGCGCCGCCACCCCGCTGACATAGGCGGCGGAGAACGAGGTGCCTGAGGCGATCTGATATTTCTCGTCCGGCGCGGGCAGGAAAATATCCGCTCCGGGTGCTGCGATCGCGATGTGATTGCCGCGGTTGGACGCGGCGAACAGCCGTGCCTGCGCGTCGGTACCGCTCACCGCAATCACGTTCGGATTGGCGGCTGGATAGAGTGGCGGCGACTTCGCGCCGGCGTTGCCTGCCGCCGCGACCATCAGGATTCCCCTGGCCGCGGTTGCGGCCACGCCGCGCTCGATCATCGGATCCTTGGGGCCTGCGAAACTCATGTTGATGATCTGCGCGCCGTGCTCGACCGCATAGTTGAGCCCCTTGAGGATCACGTAGGAGGTGCTTTCGGCCCCGCCCTTCCCTGCTCCGAACGCGCGGATCGCCAGAAGCCTTGCTTCCGGTGCACTGCCCATCAGCCGGGCGTGCGCGACGATCGCACCGGCAATTCCAGTGCCGTGGGCGTGCGCACCTTCCTTGCTCCCGAGTGCATCGAAGGTGTCGGCGATCGAATTGGCGAGTTCGGGATGTTTGGCGTCGATGCCTGAATCGATCACCGCAATCGTGACGTTCATGCCGCGAGCCAGCGCATGCGCCTGCGGCAACCGAAGCTGGGCGACGGCATATTGCGAGGCATCGCCTTCGGTCGACGTCTTTTTCTGGTCCTGCAGGAAGTAGCGGAAATTGAGTTGCACCGAGCGCACGCTGGCATCGGCGGCGAGTTCCCGGCGCACGGTGTCCAGCGGACGGCGGTCGACGATGCGGAACAGGCCGATGGTGCCGCCGAGCAGCGGGAAGTTTTGCGAGGCGATGCGCTCCAGGCCGTGACGCCGCGCCAGTTCATCGGCCGCCGCCGGCGACAACGCGCCATCGATTTCGGCAACGAGTTCGTTGGGGACAGCGCGCAAGTTGATGGCCGCCTGCGCGTTGTTATTGGGCTGCTTGCCGCCGCCCTTGCCGGCCGATGCGCCCTTGGACGTGCCCTTGCCGCCTCCGGTCGACGTCACCGGGCGAGCGGAGCATTCGCCGTCTGGACCGCGAAAGGCATATTGGCAGGCCGGGCCGGACGACAACCGCGCATTCGAAATCGTCGATCGTGCCGATTGCACGCCGGTCTGCGGTCCGGTTCGCAGCGTGGAGCCGCCGCCGGCCGGCGGCATCCGCGCGATGGTACCCGCGCCGACACTCGGGTTGATGGTAGGCACGCGCGCGCCGACATTGAGATTGGGCGCACGCATGATGCTCTGCGCGTGCACACGGGACGCCCCGAAGGCGATCAGCGGCAGCAGCACCGACACGACCAGCGCCGCACACCGCGCCCGTACCCGCCAACTCATGCCATCGTGGACCATGGGACCTCGGCTCGGATCGGCAAGCGCTGGCCGGCCTTACGGCGTCGCGACCGCAAGGCCGACGATCTTCTCGCCCTGCAGCCGCTTCAGCAGGCTTGCGGCTTCATCCTTGCCCATCGCCTTGTTGCCGAACTGCAGACGGAACATGCCGCCCTTGGCGCCGTCGACGATGGAAGCCTGATAATTTTCGAGCAGCGCGGTGATGTCGGCGATCCGCGCTTCCGGTGCGAACCGCACCAGCGCGCGCGGCGGCGCGGCACTGCTGCCGAGATCGCGGGTAAGCGGCGCCGACGACGGCTCGTTCAGGCTGAGCGAGGCGGTCTGGAACGAAGCCGTCTGGTTCTTCATCAGCACCGCGCCGATGACACCGGCCTGCAACAGCAGCGCCACGGCGCCAAGGCTCGCCGACCAGGCCAGCGTTCGCGGCGACAATCTCGCGAAAAATTCGGAAATGCGGGCTGACAGGCTGGCTGAAAGCTGCGGCTTGCGCTCGGGCTCGCCGTCGATCGCCGCAAACAGCTTCTGCATGGCGCGCACCGACGGCGCGCCCAGGCTCTCGTTGAAGCTGATCGTCTCGGCGTATTCCTCCTGGATGACGGCGTATTGCCGGGCAAGATCGGGATCGCTGGCCAGCGCATCCTCGACGCGGCGCGCATCGCGCGCGCTCAGCGTGCCGGCGGCGTGGAAAGGCAACAGCATCTCGATTTCGCTGGGCTCTCGATCCAGCATTTTTCTGCTCGCCGCCATCATGGCCAACCTCGCTCTATGCCGGCTGCCTTGAGCAGATCGGCCAATTTCTTGCGCGCATAAAACAGGCGCGTCTTGACGGTGTTTTCCGGAATGCCGACGATCTCAGCCACCTCTTCCACTGATTTCTCGTGGTAGTAGACCAGATCGACGATCTCCCGATGCTCTGCCGAAAGCGCCGTCAGGCACTTGCGCAACGCTTCACCCGTATCCTTCTTCTGCACCACCACTTCCGGATCGTCGGACGTATCCTCGATCGCGTTCGCGGTCTCGTCGTCCAGTCCAACGTCCTTGCGGCGTCTGAGTGCCGAAAGCGCCTTGAACCTCGTGATCGCCAGCAGCCAGGTGGTAACGGCGGATCGGCCTTCGAACTTGCCGGCCTGACGCCACACATCGAGAAAAACCTCGCTGATGAGGTCTTCCGCGATCTGCTCATCCCGCACGAGCCGAAGCCCGAACCGAAACACCCTGACATGATGCCTTCCGTACAGCACCTGCATGGCAAGCCGGTCGCCTTGAGCGATCCGAGCGATCAGAACCTCGTCTGAAGCCGCCTGTGTCGCGCTCAATGGCCGTCTCGCAAGGTTGGTCTGATGGGGGTGGCCGAGGGTTCGATGGGACTGCCAAAATTCTGCACATTACGGCAATGCCCGGACTGCATGTGTGATCTACCCCACAGATGGACGCTGCTTGGTGGAAACACCGACGAAAACGGGCCGCGCGCCGAAATTGGTACCATAATACAGCAATACTTTCCTAACGAAACCGATCTGCAGTACGACCTTACCAAGGCCCGGCCGACGAGGCAGCATCTGGCTTGAGCCTGGGTTCCAGAGGGGTCGGGACTATCGGAATTTGGCAGATTACCGTTACGAAACAGGGCAATGGCAGCAGTTTAACGGACCAGAATCGCCCCCAAAGATACCAAACCTAAAGGCTTTCCCACTTAGATTTTTTCCGAGTTCCACCTACGGCGAGACCCATGGGCACCGCTGCGTCCTCATTCGTGACCCCGGCCGAAATGGATGGCGCCGTCGCCCAGCCGACGGCGGAGAATCTGTCGCGCCGCGCGCGGCAGCGGCGGCAAATCCTGGCCATGATCGCCGCCAGTTACATCATCGATGCCGGGGTGCTGCTGCTGTACGCGAAGGCCGGTACGATACCGGTCATGATCGGCCCGGCCTATGCAGCCTGCGGCCTGACGTTCGTGATCATGAGCCTGGTGCTGTCGGAACTCGGTTTCAACGAGCGTTTCCGGGACCATTACATGGTCGCCCCGCAGGCGACCGCCTGCATGCTGCTCGCGCTGGCGTTTACCTTTCTCGCTCCGCAGGTCGGCGGAATGTTCCTGTGCACGCTGTTCATCGTGTTCAGCTTCTCCTCGCTCCGCTCGACCGCGCCGCAGACCATGGCGCTCTGGACCACAATGACGTTCTGCCTGGCCGGACTGTTCCTGCTGACCGACGAGCCGCTGTCGATGCCGCACGGCAACTACCTGGAACGCTTCGCCACCATGCTGGTGTTCATCCTGACCATCGGCCGCTGCATGTTCATCGGGATATTCTCCAGCTCGCTGAAGCTGTCGCTCTACCAGAGCGGATTGCAGCTCAAGGAAGCCTACAAGCGGATCGAGGAGCTGGCCGAACTCGACGAACTGACGGGCGCGTCCAACCGGCGCAGCATCATGCGCATGCTGGAGGAAGAGCTCGCCCGCGCTGCGCGCAGCGGATCGCCCTGTTGCATAGCCCTGATCGACCTCGACTGGTTCAAGCGCATCAACGACGCCTACGGCCACCCGACCGGCGACGAGGTGCTGCGCACCTTCTCGATCACGATGTTCGCCAACATCCGCAGCGTCGACCGCTTCGGCCGCTATGGCGGCGAGGAATTCCTGCTGGTGCTGCCCGACATGGATGCGGACAGCGCGCTGCGGGCGCTGGACCGGCTGCGCGGCATTATCGCCGATCTCGACTGGAGCGCATTCTCGCCGGGCATGAGGGTGACGATGTCCGCCGGCGTCACGGCGCTGAGGCCGAACGAAACGTCAGACACATTCCTCGCGCGCGCCGACAGCGCGCTCTATGCAGCCAAGGCGCAGGGACGCAACCGCATCGCCCGCGCCTGATCCGACACATTTCAGTTTCCGGCGGTGGAGAATCCGACGCCGGCATTATCTCCAGGACAGAGTCATGAGTTCGAAATCCGCTGCTTCTCCGTTAAACCTGCTCGACGAGCTGCAGACGACGCTGGCGCACGGCACCGTCGCACGCCGGGTCGAAACGCTGCGCCGGGTGACGGATCTCTTCGTCAACGGCGCGGTCGACTATTCTGATGAGCAGATCGGGCTGTTCGACGACGTCTTCCAGTGCCTGATCCATCACATCGAAACCTCGGCCAAAACGCTGCTCGCCAACCGTCTTGCCCCGATCGAAACCGCGCCGCCGCTCACCATCCGCGCACTCGCCTTCGACGACGTGATCGAGGTCGCCGGACCGGTGCTTTCGCGATCGCTGCGGCTCGACGACAAGACCCTGATCGAGAACGCCCGCAGCAAGAGCCAGGCGCATCTGATGGCGATCTCGACCCGCAGGGTGCTGAGCGGCGCGGTCACCGAGGTGCTGGTTCAGCGCGGCAGCGACGAGGTCGTCCAGAGCACGGTCAACAATCCCGGCGCGCAATTCACCGAGCGCGGCTTCACCCGCCTGGTCAGCCGCGCCGAAGGCGACGACAAGCTCGCGACCTGCGTCGGCCTGCATCCGGCCGTGCCACGCCACCTCTATCTGAAGCTGCTCGCCAAGGCGTCCGACACGGTGCGCCAGCGGCTGGAGGTCGCCAATCCCCAACAGGCGGCGCAAGTGCCGAACGTGGTAAGAGAGGCGACGCGGCGCGCGCGCTCGGCTACCTCGACGATGACCATGAACACCGAGATCGCGCATGCGCTGATCAAGTCGCTGTATGACGACGGACGCCTCGACGAATCGCAGGTGGCATCGTTTGCCGACACCGGAAAATTCGACGAAGCCAATGCCTCGATCGCGGCGATGGCGAATGTGCCGGTGACGATCGCCGAAAACATGATGATCGAAAGCCGCGCCGAAGGCGTGATGATACTGGCGAAGGTCGCGGGACTTTCGTGGTCGACCGTCCAGACCCTGATCAAGATGCGCGACGAACTGTCGGGCGCGGAGCCGGCCGACATCGCCGCCTGCAAGGATACCTACGAGCGGCTGCGGCCTTCGACCGCGCAGCAGGTGCTGCGCTTCCACCGCATGCAGCAGAACGCGCCCACGGCGGCAGCCGTCAGTACCTGAGCAGCCTCGCGCCGACCATCGCACCGATGGCGGCGACCAGCGCGGTTGCGATGGTGTACCAGGTCGCAACGAACAGCGGTGAATCGTCCGTGCAATGCGATGCGTAGAGCGTCGCCGCCAGTCCAGCCGACAGCATGCCTGCAATGGCTCCGGCCACGGCCGGCCGCGCCGGCGCCCCGCGGCGCAACCCGATCAAGGCGCCGGCCAGGATCGGCAGCGACAGCGCCGGGATCGCGGTCATGCACATCCATGAGTTCTTGCCGACCAGCCGTGTCATCATCGGCAATCGCTGTGGCATCATCATCTCGCCGCCGATTCCGGCGGTCAGGATGCCGGCGGGGATCAGCAGCAGCCAGCCGAAGCCCCGCAGCGAGGCTTCGGGGCGTGACAGATGCAGGCTGACGGCAATCGCCGAGATCGCAAGCGCCAGCGTCACCGCGAATTTGAGATTGAAAAACGGGTTGTGAATCGCAACCATCACGTCGGGCCTGACCCCGAGTTCGGCGAAGAACATCAACAGCGAGACCGGCGCCGCCGCCAGCAGCGCCAGCATCAGGGAAAAGCCGACCGGACGCGAACGATGCGTGTTGTCGGCAGCCAGCGTTCGGATGAGCTGATCGGTATCCATTCTCACGATTCCCGTAACTTGGCCGTCAGGCTGCTGAGACCGCGATGCAGCGCCACCCGCACCGCACCCTCGCTCATCGAGAACTTCGCCGCCGTATCCTTGATCGAGGCGCTGTCGACTGCGATCGACTGCAACACCTCGCGCTGCCGCACCGGCAGCGTCTGGAGCTGGGCGGCGACCTCGCTGGCCGAGGCCGTCTCGGCCGGCGCCTCGCCTGCCAGCGTCTCGGCGAAATCGTCGATGTCGACGAAGGTGCGCCGGCCGCGGCGGCGCAGCGCATCGATCAGCTTGTTGCGGGCAATCGCAAACAGCCACGGGGCAAACGGGGCGCTGACGTCCCAGGTGTGCCGCTTCAAATGGACCGCCAGCAAAATGTCCTGCACGATGTCCTCGGATTGATCGACCGGTTGCCCTGCCCGCGCGAGACCGCGTCGCGCCGCCGCGCGGAGCACCGGTGTGACGGCCTTGAGCAGGCGATGATACGCCGCACTGTCGCCTGCGATGGCCGACCGCATCAGGCCGGTCCATTCGTCATCCCGCTCGCGCACCTGCGCTCCTACCCTGCAATTCGGTTGATCTTTCAAATTGTTACGCCAGTACTATCAGATCACGAGATCGTGATCCAACCTTCGGGCTCATCCAAGGCTGCGATCGGGAATCTGGAACGCAGCTCATGCGAAGCCCGCAGGCTCTTACCATCGATTGGCGGAACTGGCATCCGCCACCGCAGACGGCTGCCCTGCTTTCGCCCGGTGTTGCCAGAAGAATCCCCTTTTTCGCCGCGCTATCGACACGGGTCGAGGTCTCATTTCCGGTTGGGCGGTGGCGATGGGGAGTTTCCTATGACGGTCAAAGCCAGCGCGGGCGCGACCTTGATTTTCGCGGCCGGGCTCCTTGCGGGGCTCGCCGCATTAGTGCCGACAACGGCAGCGGCCCGGGACGCGGCGGCTGCCGCGAAATCGGAGAACGCGACTTCAGCCAAATCCGTCAGGCATGGCTCGCGTCACCTCAAGAAGCGCTATGCCCATCGCAAATACGCGCGGGAGGCCTCGAAACAGGCTGAAACCCGCAAGGCTGCGGAAACGGAAGTCGCCGACGCCAGCGGCAGCACCGCACCTTTAATTCCGGAGACTGTCACCAACGCCAACGCGCAAATGCCGTTGGCCGATGCGGCGCAGGATCGCGCCCGGGAAAGCGCCAGAGCCATGTCGGAGGCGATGGGCAAGGGCAACAAGCTTCTGATGGCAGCGGCGGACCAGCCGACAGAGCCGCCGGCCGCCGCCGAATCCAACGTGGTCGCCGCCGACCAGCTCAACGACGTCGATCGCGCCCTGCAGCAGCCCGCCTCCAGCCAGCCTGCTCCGGCCCAGACGGTCGCGATGGCGCAGGCCAAGCCAGCGCAGGAGGCCCAGGCCAGCGACAGCCTGGACAAAACCTCGCTGATCGGAAAGATCTTCATCGCCTGCGGCGCCCTGCTGACGATGGCATCCGCGGCGCGCATGTTCATGGCGTAGGCTCCCGCGCCGAACGCGGCACTGCCACTTGAAGCCCACCCCGCCAGCGGGCACATTGCCCGTGAAATCGGCTACCCGGGGTGGATCATGGCGACGTTCGAATACATCATTGTCGAGAGCAAGGGCGCGGTCGGCGTCATCACGCTGAACCGGCCGAAAATGCTGAACGCGCTGTCGTTCGGCGTATTCCGCGAGATCGCCGCAGCCGTCGACGACCTGGAAGCCGACGACAAGATCGGCTGCATCCTGCTCACCGGCAGCGAAAAGGCGTTCGCCGCCGGCGCCGACATCAAGGAGATGCAGCCAAAGAGCTTCATCGACATGTTCTCCAGCGATTTCGCCGCCATCGGCGGCGGCCGCGTCGCCACCTGCCGCAAGCCGACGATCGCAGCCGTCAGCGGCTATGCGCTGGGCGGCGGGTGCGAGCTCGCCATGATGTGCGACATCATCATCGCCGCCGACACCGCGAAATTCGGCCAGCCCGAAATCACGCTCGGCACCATCCCCGGCATCGGCGGCACGCAGCGGCTGACGCGCGCGATCGGCAAATCCAAGGCGATGGATCTCTGCCTCACCGGACGCATGATGGACGCAGCGGAAGCCGAGCGCTCCGGTCTCGTCAGCCGCGTCGTGCCCGCGGACAAGTTGATGGACGAGGCTATGGCCGCCGCCGAAAAAATCGCCTCGATGTCGCAGCCGGCGGCAGCGATGGCCAAGGAGGCCATCAATCGCGCCTTCGAAACCCCGCTCTCGGAAGGCATGAACGTCGAGCGCAATCTGTTTCACGCCACCTTCGCGCTCGAAGACCGCTCCGAAGGCATGGCGGCGTTCATCGAGAAGCGCAAGCCGGTGAACAAGAACAGGTGACATTCGTCATTGCGAGCGCAAGCGAAGCAATCCATCGTGCCGCATCGGAGGTATGGATTGCTTCGTCGCTATCGCTCCTCGCAATGACCACAGATCGTCGTTAAACCGTCCCGCTTCTCGCCAGCGCCGCGTTGACCAGCGCGCGATAGCCGCGCTCGGCAAACGTCGCCGGCCGATCGAGACCGAGGCGCGCCAGGCATTCGCGGCTGGCTAGATCCGGCGGCTGCGTCATTCCCTGCCACAGCAATCCAGGCAAACTCAGCGGGCTCCGCTGCGCTTCGCGCAGCAATTGCAGCGCCGGGATCAGCCGCTGCTCCACCTCGGTGAAGTCGCTGCCGAACGGGAACGATGGCAACAAGCCGGCCTCGCGCGCCGGCTTTAGCGCCGCCGCGATCCGTTCCGGGAAATTCTCGCGACAGCCGCGCGGAATTTCGTAGTGCTTCGGCAGCTTGCCGGCATCCTTGGCGATCTTTGCAAGCTCGTCCTGGAAACGTGAATCCGCGATCTGCAACATCGCCGCGATGGTCTCGGCGTCCGATTTTCCCCTGACATCGGCAACACCATACTCGGTGACGAATACGTCGCGCAGATGCCGCGGGATGGTCTCGTGACCATAGTTCCAGCGGATGTTCGAAAGCGTCTTGCGCCCGGCTTGCCGCGTCGATTCCAGCGCGAGAATCGATCGCGCGCCCTCGAGCGCGAAGCCCTGCGCGACGAAATTATACTGGCCGCCGACGCCGCTCACCACCTGACCATCTTCGAGACCGTCGGAGATCGCGGCTCCCATCAGGGTCGCCATCATCGCGGTGTTGACGAAGCGTGCGTCGACGCGCGCCCGGCGCTTGGCATCCTCGTCGCCGTAGAGCTGGTTGGTGAAGGATACCGGCATCATCTGGATGCGCGCGAGCTTCTCGGGCGGCATGTCACGCAAGGCCCGATAGAACGATTTCGGCCCGAGGAAGAACGCCCCATGCAGCGTCACGCCGTCGACGTCGCGCTTGAGAATGCCGGCGTTGATCAGGCCGAGAAACGCATCGATCAGCATTTCGCTGACGCCATACAGCCCCTTCTCGAACGGCGCGGTCTGGATTTGCGGGCTTTCCGGCGCGAGCCGCTTCATGATGGCGGCGAACTGCGCGCTGTCGCGGTGACGGACGATCAGTCCCTGCGCCAGCGCGTCGCCGACCTGGCCGATGCCGATCTGCAGCGTGCCGCCATCGGGCACGAGCGCAGCGGCATGAAGCCCCAGCGCGTATTTGGTGTCGCTGACCGGCTCAGCCGGCGGCGCGAACAAAGGGAAATCCGTCGCGGGGCTGTCGAGGACCGCCGAAAATTCCTCCGCCGGCAAATCGCCGGGACCGGGCATGAACGGCAGTTCGGAATTGACCTGGCCGATCAGCTTGAACGACGCGCGACCGCTGCTGCGGGCCCGCAAGATATCGAGCGTGGTGTCGGTGTTGCAGCTCAGGCTGTAGCGCGTCACGCCATCGACGACACGCTTCGCCACGAGCTGGGTGACGACATTGAGCCCGCGTGCCAGCAGGTAGGATGATGCATGGGTATAGTTCGCGGAGATGTAATGCTGCTGCGCGAACGGCACGCGCAGCCATTTCCCGGCGAGGAAGAAGAACTCGATCACCTTGACGTTCGGCGGCAATTCGCCCCGATGCAGCGCATCGGCGTAGGTGAGGTCGGGATAGCCACCGAACAGGCGATCGATCACCGGCCCGATGAAGCGCCGTTCGAGCAGGCTCGACGGCCGGGGCTTCTCCAGCGTCAGCGCCGAAAACAGGGTCAGGTTGATGGAGCGATCGGCGGCGGCGCGCGCATAGAGCGCGTTGACGACGTGGTTGGCCTTGCCGAGCCCGAGCGGCAACCCGACCACGAGATCGGTTCCGACATCGCGAATGATATCTTCCGCGATCGCTTCGGAATCGGAGAACAACTTCGGCATCAAGTACGGACCCGGGCGCAGCTCGAAAGCCAACCGCCCAGGAATCGGACGCCAGCCACCAGAGAACTATAACGTATATACCGTCGATGTTCGTCTGTGACGAACGGGCAACAGCCAAGCACGGAAATCCACCGAATTCATGTACTGATGTCGCGCGGCGGTTTGCCTGTAGCGGTGACGCCCCCTAAACAGGTAGACGAGGCCTGTCGGCGGGCAGATGGCGGCCGGCGCATGATCCGGAAATGCGGGGGACCGGTTTTCGAAAGTGATCATGCTCAAACAGGAAATAGAGCGGGATGACTCGAAGACGGGTTATCACGTTCTCGTGTTGTTTACGGGATCAAATGGCTTGGCGTGCCGCGAATGTTGACCACGTCGGAAGGCGGATGCTTCGATCGGGCACTTGCCTTGGGGTTTTTCTTGGCGTGGCGACTTGCTTCGCGTTTGCCGCGCCCGCCGCGCGTGGCGAGAATCTGCCGGAAGCGCTGGCCCGGGCCTATCAGACCAATCCTGCGCTCAATGCGGAACGGGCACGCCAGCGCGCCACGGACGAGAACGTCCCGCAGGCGCTTTCAGGCTACCGGCCGCAGATCATCGCCGGCCTTTCCGCGGGCCTCCAGGCGGTGCGCAACCTGCTGCCCGACAACACCATCCAGTCCGCAAGCCTGAAACCCTGGACCATCGGGGTGACCGTGACCCAGACGCTGTTCAACGGCTTCAAGACCGCCAACAGCGTACGCGTCGCGGAACTGCAGGTGCAGTCCGGTCGCGAAGCGCTGCGCAATGTCGGCCAGGGCGTGCTGCTCGATGCCGTCACCGTCTATACCAATGTGCTCGCCAACCAGTCGCTGGTCGAAGCCCAGCGCGCCAACGTCTCGTTCCTGCAGGAAACGCTGGGGATCACCCAGAAGCGCCTCAATGCGGGTGACGTTACCCCGACCGACACCGCACAGGCGGAGGCCCGCCTGAACCGCGGCCGCGCCGATCTCAATGCCGCCGAGGTCAATCTGGCCGTCAGCCAGGCGACGTATAGCCAGGTGATCGGCAACGCCCCCAACCTGCTGCGTCCCGCCGAAACCGTGGATCGTCTTCTGCCGCGCAGCCGCGACGACGCCACCGGCCTCGCCTTCCGGCAGCATCCAGCCGTGATGGCGGCGAGCTTCGATTTCGATGTAGCCTCAACCTCGATCCGCGTCGCCGAAAGCAGCCTGATGCCGACGATCACCCTGCAGGGCAGCGCCAGCCGCAGCAGGCAGTCCGATCCTACCCTCGGCAGCTCGGGGACCGATCAGGCTTCGGTGACCGGCCAACTCACGCAGCCGATTTACGATGGCGGTATGGCGGCCTCGCAAACCAGGCAGGCCAAGGAAATCACAACCCAGAGCCGGCTGGTGCTGGATCAGGTCCGAAACCAGGCGCGGACGGCGGCAGTCGGCGCCTGGGTCGCCAACGAAGGCGCCAAGGTTGCCGTCGCCGCATCCGAATCCGAAGTGCGCGCGGCCACCGTCGCGTTGGAGGGCGTGCAGCGGGAAGCGACCGGCGGGCAACGCACCACGGTCGACGTGCTCAACGCGCAGCAGGATCTGATCCTGGCGAAGGCGCGGTTGATCGGTGCACAGCGCGACCGCGTCATCGCCTCCTACACGTTGCTGAGCGCCATCGGCCGGCTCGACGTCAAGACGCTCGGCCTCAACACGCCCGACTATCTGCCTGAGGTGCACTATCATCAGGTACGCGACGCCTGGCACGGCCTGCGCACGCCGTCGGGGCAATAAGTGGGAATTTCCTTCGCGGATTGACCACGCATTGTTCACGTCCGGTATTTTCAGTCGTCAGCTATTTAATTCATCGATCCTGCCATTGGTCAGCCAAGGGCTTCGCACGTTCTGCAGACCGGGGACCTCTCCGGCATGTTCGACGACGCCCTGCTCAAGGCGCCTGGAAGCCTCTAAACTCGCGGGCGAGATTCGACCCGGCCGGAGACATCATGGACATCATCAGACTATGCGCCTGGGGTTACGCCGCCCTGCTCGGCTTTGTGATCCTGACCGGATACATCCCGGCCTTTATCGACACCAACGACATGATCTTCGGACTGTTTCGCCGCACCTGGTATGCCGACGGGCTGCATCTGGTTTCGGCCCTGTGGGCCGCCGCGGCGGCGATAACCTCGCGGCGGGCTTCAGAACTGTTTTTCCAGTTGTTCGGCGCCTTCTACTTTGCCGACGGCCTCCTCGGGCTGGTCACCGGCAGCGGCTATCTCGACTTCGGCATCCTGATCAACGGTTTCCTCAACCTGCCGCTATCGACGCGGTTCTTCGCCAACGCCCCGCATCTCGGTCTCGGTGGCGTGGCGATCCTGATCGGTTATGTACTGGCGCCGCGGACCCGGACCGCCGTCCATGCTTAGATGGCTGCTACGGATCGCTGGCGTTCTGGCGATCCTGATCGCGCTGTCGGTGCTTGTGCCGCTGGCCTATATCGAAGGCGCGTGCCGGCCGGGCTCGGGTGTCTCCGCGACCAGCGCTCCAGCCGTGCCCCTGCCTGCGATCGATGAAGCGGGTTACCGGCGCAAGCTGAACAATACGTACTTCACCTTCCCTGAATGGTACATCGTCTACTCCTTCGAGGATTTCGGCCGCTTCCTCGACCGCTCCAGCGAGAGCCACTTCAACTATCTGGGCCACATCTTCGGATTCTGGAACAGCTTCTGCACCATCAACCGTGCGGTGCCCGCAAATGGCAAGTCGCTGACGGAAGTGAAGACGATGATCTACATCATCGGCATCAGCTACTCCGTCGAATACGCCATCAAGGGACTTTACGAGAACACCATTGGACGCATGTTCGAATGGATCAGGGGCGCAAAGCGAACGCCGCAGGATGAGTTCGCGCGCAGCGTGATGCAGGACTACGCCGCGTTCCTCTACACGATCCCCTGGTACAAATATCCGTTCCGCGAGAAGCTCGATGGCCTGCTGGCGATCTCCGCGCCGACACCAAGCCGGCTGCGGACATGGGAGCGCGATTTTGCGCTCGGCTCCGAGTATTTCGTCAAGATCGGCTATGCCTCGCTGATCCAGAAGGCGCTCGACGCCAGCAACGACAACGAGCCGCGCGATATCATGTTTGCCGTCGCAACGCTGCCGCCCGAAGTGCTGGCGAGGGAACCGCGCATCAAGCCGATCCGCGCGCTGACGCCGCAATGGCAACTCGTGCAGACCCCGCGCTACAAGGCCTTCACCGAGATCGTCCGGAGCCTGCTGGATCAGGGATACGGCCTTGCGGAGATCGCAGGTAATCACGACATCTTCATCACCGTGATTGGCCCGAATACCACCAAACTAGACATCAAGGGCATGACTGAACTGTTCTCGCTGGAGCTGGATGCACGGCCCGGCTTTCATCGGGCGGGTTTGAAAGTCAGCATCGACCAACTGGTGGACATCAACCGTGAGCTCAAGGCCCGGGGCGCAACCATTGAGCACTTCTATGACTACTGACGAGCGTCAGTACTGCAAATGGCGTTTGGGCCGGATCGCCGGCGCCATTGCCCTTGTCGCGATCGGCTGGCTTGCCGTCGTCGTCACCCTTACCTTTGGATCGGTGCCCGGCAAGTCGATGGCTATCGTGGGTTCGCCATCCCACGCGCTGGTCGCGATTGCCAAGGCGAATGGCCGCGTTCTCGCGTCGAGCGGCTACGTCACCATCGCCCGTTCCGACGATGCCGGATTTGTCGCCCGCCTCTACGCCGCTGGAGCGTTGCTGGTGCTCGACGCCGAACAGGCCGGCGGATGCACCGGCCTGCCGCCCAGGTCGTTGCCAGCAGGAGTCGAGCGTCGTAGCTACGACGCATACCTCTGGTAAAATGTATTGGTGAACAGCTCCGACGGATCGTATTTGCGCTTCGCCGCGAAAAAATCGTTGATCTGCGGATACGATCGCTGCAACTGATCCTTCGAATAATAGAGCTGATAGGGCAGGAAGAACCGCCCCTTGTGCGCAATGGTGAGATCGATCAGTTCTTCCGTCGCCTTCTTCATCCGCCGGTTGCCTTCATCATCCGTGGTCTGGTTGATGTAGAGCACGAGCGAGAACGCCGGTTCCGGCGAATAGGTCAGGAAATTGTTCTCCTGATGCACGACACGCACCGACGCATTGAGGAGATTGGTCTTGTTGTCGGTCAGCACCTTGCGCATGCCGTCGACAAAGGAGACGAACTGGCTGCGCGGGATGAAATACTCATGCAGGATGTCGGCATCGTCCGGCAGCGCGTTGCGCAAGTAAGGCACGGAGTCGTGCATCGGATCGTTGCGGCTGACGAGACAGGCTTCCGCCGATCCGATCGCCTGCGCCCGCGTTACCGTGCAGTTTTCCATCCGGTGTTCGATGTGCTTTTCGGACAGCCACTTCATTTCCTGAAACAGCGGACCCTGCTTTGACAGGTTGATGGTCAGCCGGCGCAGCCTGGTCCCGCTGGCTTCGCCGAGCGGCGCACGCTTGAAGTCCGTCCCGTCGACCTTGGTGTAGGTATAGAGCAGCAACTCCCTCAGGAACGTGCTCGGCGCCGTCGACAGATGACCGTACATCAGGCCGATATTGGTATCCTTCTCGATGCCTCCGGCGAACAGCGCGGGAAACTCCTTGTAGTCCAGCAGGCGACGCTCGGTCTTGTAGACGAGGTTGTCGGCGATATCGAGCTCGGCCTCGACGATCACCCCGAACAGCCCATAGCCGCCGACGACGAGGTTGAACAGATCCGCGTTCTCGGTCGACGACACGGTACGCAGCGAGCCATCCGCCAGCATCACCTTCATCGACCTGATCGATTTCGCGAGTGCGCCGGCCTGATGGTCCATGCCATGGGCGTTGACCGAGATCGAACCTCCGACCGTGAAAATATCGGTCGACTGCATGGCGCGGACCGCAAAGCGCGGGTGCAGCACGTTCTGGATGTCATGCCAGGTCGCGCCCGGCTGCACCGTCACCGTCCGCGTGCTCTCGTTGAGGACGATGTTGTTGAAGCCGCGCATATCGAGCACGATACCGCCCTTGCGGAACGCCTGCCCGCCCATGCTGTGGCGCACGCCGGCCGTCGTGACCGGCAGCTTGTTGTCGCGCGCAAAGGCCAGCGTCCGGGCGATATCGTCAACGCTGCGAACGTCGACCACGCCGTAGATCTCGGTCCTGCTCAGGCAGCTTGCGTCATTGATGCTGCCGCCGAGTTGCGACCACTTCACATCCTTCAGCGGCGCAATCGCCTTGATCCGCTCCAGAGCGACCTTTGCCTGTTCGCCGCTGCCGAGCGCCGGGCCGCAATCCTTTTCACCGGCGGGGTCGGCGGCCAGCGCCTGCAGCTTGCGATAGCTGTAAACGCCGAGCAGCACGGCAACCACGGCAACGACGGACGCGCCGGTCTTGAACTTCTGAGAGAATTTTCGCATGAACTATTCCAGGGGATGGGCGATATTCCGGGCGGGCAGATGATTAGTCAGACCGGACTGGCATCCGGTTCGATTAGGCCGATTGCATTACTGAACCGATAAGCCGATGCAACCGACGGACGAGCACCCTTTCGCCGCCCGGCGCAGCCTTACGGGCTCTGAAGCCCTGCTCTCGACGTCGCACCTCGTCCGGCCTGTCCCGGCCGACCGCCGTCGTAGTCGCGCAGCCAGTGGCCGGCCTTGCGCAGCCCGCCGAACGGAAACAGGTGGAAGCCGGCGATCGATGCCGTCGCTTCTACGGGCGCGGCACGCAATCCCCTCACCACATCGTCCGGCCCGGTGTCCGTCAACAGCCGCCCGAACCGGCCAATCTGACCGCGCAACGCCCGCATCGAATTGCCGATGCCGCAGCGGAGCGCAAATTTCGTCAGCGTCGCCGGCGTCGCAGGTCCTGCAAGACCAACGACGACGGGCAGATAGATACCACGGCGATCGAGTTCGGTGATCCATTGCAGGATCGGCGCGCTCTCGAAGCAGAACTGCGTGACCACGTCGACATGCGTTCGCGTCTGCCGTCCCCAATCGCGCCAGCTTCCGAGCGCCTGCATCGCATCGGATAGCTCCAGAAATGGATGGCCCTCGGGATGACCGGCGACGCTGACCGATGCAATTCCATGCCGTTCGATCAGCCCGCTAGCGCAGATATCACGCGTCGATTTGAACGGCCCCTTGGCGGCGGCGACATCGCCCGCGATCAGCAGGACGCGCGATATGGCGGCTTCGCCCCTCGCCCGCGCCAGGAAATCATCGAGTGCATCGCGCGAGGCCATTTCGCGCGCCGCAATATGCGGCACCGGGTTGAAGCCTGCGCGGCGCAACGCGATCGCGGTCTCGACATTGTGGCGATAATTGTCGCCGGGCAGGAACGTGATCGTGACGTCGGTACCTTGAGCGAAGTGGTCGCGCAGTTCGCCGAGCTGGTGCCCGCGCGAGGAAACCTCGACGGAGGCGGTCGACAGCAGCGCGGCCAGTCTGACGGATGCCTGGTCGGAGGCGATCACGGGCGTCTCCCGATCAAGCCGGTGCACGGCGGCGCGAGATCACATAGGTTTCGTCGTTGAACCAGAGGCCGCCATGTTTTTTCAGCACGCGGTCGGTGGCCTCCAGATAGCGGCCGTCGCGCACAACCTCCGACAGCCTGTTGTCTTCGATCTGCGCCACGTAGATCGCGGCGTTCCATGCCGCGAACAATGTCGAGGTCCCGATCGGCCCGCTGACCTCGTCGGGCAGCGTGTGCATGCGATAGCGGAAGATCGAGCGTGCATCCGAGGAGGCGTTGAAATTGTAATGCCGCGCGGCGCTGCCGAGCTCGTGCTTGACCTGCCGCAGGATGGCGTAGCGGTCGGTCTTGAACGGATCGTCGCCCGGCCAGATCTGGTCGATGATCTCGCTGCCGGGATCCCTGCCGTGCGAATGGATGCCGATCAGCCGCCCACCCGGCCGCAGCGCCCTGACCAGCGGCGTCACCACCTTCGAGGCCTTGAACTCGACACTCGCCCGCGCCCGATACGGTTGCGAGGCGATGACGAGGTCGTAGTCGGCCGTCACCCGCCCGGGCCGCGGCATGATCGGGTCCAGCAGGAAGGAGTGATCCTCGCGCCGCAGCGTCAGGATGACCGGGCGCTGGTAGACCGGATTGCCCGTGGTCGGGCTGATGCCCGCCCGCCAGTTCTCGGCGAGGAAGCCTTCGAGCTCGCCGATCTGCTCGGCGAAGCCGTGCGCCGTATTGCCTGACAGCGTCACGTCCTTCCAGATCAGGCCCTGGGCAGCGGTCGCCGAACGCGGCGTGAGCCACGGCGCCTCGGCGTAATAGAGATTGGTGACGACCAGCACCGTGGCGGGATGCTCGAACAGCCGGTCCGCCATCTTCTCCAGCATCAGGCGAACGTCTTCGTAGGAGATTTCCTTCGCCACCACGTAGAGCGGCATGGTGGGAAATCGCGCATGCACCGCCCGCATCACCCGCGACAGCACAGTGCCGTCGCCAACGCCGGCGTCGAAGATCCGAAGCGCCGGCGGCGACGGCTGCAGATTGCCGAGCTCGAGCGATATCCGCTGGCCGACCTCGGTCTTCTCGCTGCAGGTCGAGACGAACAGCAGGTATTTCTGGCGGTTGTCGAAGAATCGGAAGCCCGGCGGCGCGACGGCAGCGGACGCGGCGCCGTTCTGCGGCTTCGGCGATGGCTGGCTGGCCGCTGCGGCCGATGCCGGCCGGTGCTCGGACAGATAGGCGCGGACCTTGTCGAGCGTGCCGGTCGTGATCCGCGCACCGTCGCGCAAGCGCGACACCAGCTTGCCGTCGTTGACCACCAGCCGCCCGAAGGTCGATTCGGCGGTGTGGGTCTCGCGGCAGAAGTCGCGGATTTCGCCGAGTATCTGCTCGGCGGTCGGCGGCGCCTTGCCGTTGCCCAGGCTACGTGGTCCCTGGCTCTCCTCGATCCGCATGGCTTGCTCCTGCGGTTGTCCCTGCCGGTATCAAGGGACGGTCGCAGGATCGCGTCAACCACAAACCGAGTGGGCAGGAAACATGGGCATGCGCCCACATGGTCATCGCGCCCGGCGCGAGAACACCGAGATCAGCACCGGCAGCGTCACCAGGATCACGATCGGCGCCAGCATCATGCCGGTGACGACCACGACCGCCAGCGGCTTTTGCACCTGCGAGCCGATCCCCTCCGACAGCGCCGCCGGCAACAGGCCGACGCCGGCGACCACGCAGGTCATCAGCACCGGCCGCAACTGCAGTTCGCCGGTGCGGACCACCGCGCGCATCCGCTCGATAGCCCTCGTCGATCAGCTGGTTGTACTGCGACAGGATGATGATGCCGTCCATCACCGCGATGCCGAACAGCGCGATGAAGCCGATCGCGGCCGACACGCTGAACGGAATGCCCGTGATCAACGAGGCCGAGCACGCCGCCGAAGATCGCCATCGGGATCACGCTCATGGCGAGCAGCGTGTCGACCATCGAGCCGAAATTGAAGAACAGCAGCACGCCGATCAGCGCGAGGCTGATCGGCACCACGATCGACAGCCGCTTGATGGCGTCCTGCAGATTGCCGAACTCGCCGACCCATTCGACCCGCGAGCCCGGCGGCAGCTGGACCTGCGTCTGCGACCTTGTCCTGCGCCTCCTGGATCGCGCTGCCGAGGTCGCGGTCGCGCACCGAGAACTTGATCGGCAGATAGCGCTCCTGCTGTTCGCGGTAGATATAGGCGGCGCCCGAGACCAGGTTGATCGTGGCGACCTCGCTCAGCGGAATCTGCGTGATGGCGCCGCCCGGCCCGGCCACGCCGATCCGCAGATTGTGGATCGCCTCGGCGCTCTTGCGGTATTCGCGGCGCGAGCCGGACGATGATCGGGAAATGGCGGTCGCTGCCGGGCTCGTAGAGATCGCCGGCGCTGTCGCCGCCGATCGCGACCTTGATGGTGGCGTTGATGTCGCCCGGCGACAGGCCGTAGCGCGCCGCGCGGGCGCGGTCGATGTCGATCTGGATGGTCGGCTGGCCGAGCGAGGTGAACACCGCGAGGTCGGTGACGCCCTGCACGGTGCGAGCACCGACTTGATCTTGTTGGCGGTGTCGGTCAGCGTCTGCAGGTCGTTGCCGTAGAGCTTGATCGAGTTCTCGCCCTTCACGCCCGAGACGGCCTCCGAGACGTTGTCCTGCAGATATTGCGAGAAGTTGAATTCGACGCCGGGGAACTTGTCCTGCAACTGCGCCAGCAGTTCGCGCGGTCAGGTCGTCCTTGTCGCGGGTGCCCGGCCACTCGCTCGAGCGGCTTCAGCGGCGCGAAGAACTCGGCGTTGAAGAAGCCGGCGGCGTCGGTGCCGTCGTCGGGCCGGCCGTGCTGCGACACCACCGATTCCACCTCGGGACGCGCGCGGATCATGCTGCGCATCTCGTTGACGTAGGCGTTGCCCTCCTGCAGCGAGATGGTCGGCGGCAGCGTGGCGCGGATCCACAGATTGCCCTCCTCCAGCTTGGGCAGGAACTCGAGCCCCAGCAGCCGCGCGAACACGATGGTCATGCACGCACGAGGCGCGGCCGCGCCGGCCAGCGACGATCCTGCGGTTGCGCGACCGCCCAGTTCAGCACCGGCATGTAGACCCGGTGCAGGCATGCGCATGACGCAGGTCTCGGTCTCCTCGCATGTGCGCCGGCAGGATGATCGCGCTCAGCGCCGGCGTGACGGTGAAGGTCGCGAGCAGCCCGCCGGCCAGCGCGTAGGCGTAGGTCCGCGCCATCGGCCCGAAGATGTTGCCCTCGACGCCGCTCAGCGTGAACAGCGGCAGGAAGGCGGCGATGATGATGGCGGCGGCGAAGAAGATCGAGCGCGACACGTCGGCGGACGCCGACAGGATGGCGTGGCTCTTCATGCCCATCGTGGTCTCGAAGGAGATGTGGCTCGCTCGGCTTCGGACAGCGCCGTGGTCTGCGTCAGCCGGCGGAAGATCGCCTCCACCATGATGCACGGTGGCATCGACGATCAGGCCGAAGTCGATCGCGCCGACCGACAGCAGGTTGGCGGATTCGCCGCGCAGCACCAGGATGATGACGGCGAAGAACAGCGCGAACGGAATCGTGGCGCCGACGATCAGCGCGCTGCGGAGGTCGCCGAGGAACAGCCACTGCAGCAGCACGATCAGGATGATGCCCACCACCATGTTGTGCAGCACGGTGTGGGTGGTGATGTCGATCAGGTCCTTGCGGTCGTAGATCCGCTCGATCCGCACGCCGGGCGGCAGGATGCTGGAATTGTTGATCTGGCGGACGAGCTGTTCGACGCGGGCGATGGTCGGCGAACTCTGCTCGCCGCGCCGCATCAGCACGATGCCCTGCACGATGTCGTCGTCCTGGTCGAGGCCGGCGATGCCGAGCCGCGGCTTCTCGCCGATCGTCACGTGTGGCGATGTCCTTGACCAGCACCGGGATTGCCGCCGCGACTGCGACACCATGGTGTTGTTGAGGTCGTCGATCGAGCGGATCAGGCCGACGCCGCGCACCACGGCGGACTGCGCGCCGATGTTGACGGTGTTGCCGCCGACATTGATGTTGGCGTTGCCGACCGCCTGCAGCACCTGCGGCAGCGTCAGCCCGTTGGCGACCAGCTTGTTGAAGTCGACCTGCAGCTCGTAGGTCTTGGTCTTGCCGCCCCAGCCGGTGACGTCGATGACGCCGGGCACGGCGCGGAAGCGGCGCTGCAGCACCCAGTCCTGCAGCGTCTTGAGGTCGAGCACGCTGTAGTTCGGCGGGCCCTTCAGCCGGTAACGAAAAATCTCGCCGATCGGGCTGAGCGGCGAGATCGTCGGCTGCGCGTTGCCCGGCAGCGGCGGCAAGCTGCGACAGCCGGTTCAGCACCTGCTGCAGCGCCTCTTCATAGGTGTAGTCGAAGGAGAACTGCAGTTTGACGTCGGACAGTCCGTACAGCGAGATGGTGCGGATGGTGCGCAGGTTCTTGATGCCGGCGACCTGGGTCTCGATCGGGATCGTGATGTAGCGCTCGATCTCCTCCGACGACAGGCCCGGGCTCTGCGTCACGATGTCGACCATCGGCGGGGTCGGGTCGGGATAGGCCTCGATGTTGAGCTGCTGGAACGCGATCAGGCCGCCGACGATCACCGCGACGAACATGCCGACCATCAAATAGCGGCGGCTGACAGCTAGGGCGACCAGGCGATCCATTCAGATCGAAGCTTTCAATGAGGGAGGATCAGCTTCCGGATGCGGCCCGGTCGATGAACAGCGCGCCCTTGGTGACGATCTGCTCGCCGGGCTTCAGATTGCCGACCACCTCGACGAGATCGCCATTGCTGAGGCCGGGCTTGATCTGGCGCAGTTCGATCGACTTGTCCGGATGGGCGACCCAGATCCGGACCTGATCGCCTTCGTAGATCAGCGCCTGCTTCGGCACGCCGACCGCCGGATGGTCGCTCGCCGAATAGATGGTGACGTTGGCGAACATTTCCGGCTTCAGCACGAAGTCCTTGTTGTCGATGGTGGCGCGGACCAGCAGCCGGCGCGTGGCGGGATCGATGGCGGTTGCGACGTAATTGAGCCGCGCAGAGAGCGACCGTCCCGGCAGCGCCAGCACGTTGAAGGTCACGTCCTGCCCGATCGCGACGTTGGCGCAGTCGGACTCGCGAACGAAGGCCGTCATCCACACGGTGGAGAGATCGCCGATCACATAGACCGGATCGCTGGCGCCGGCGTTGACATATTGTCCGGGGCCGATCTTGCGCTGGACCACGGTGCCTGCGATCGGCGCGAAGATGGTGGTCTCCGGATTGATGCGGCCCTTCTCCTGGAAGGTCGCGATGTCCTCATCGGTGAGGCCGAGAATCCGCAATTTGTTGCGCGCCGCCTCCAGCGCCGTCTCCGACGAGCGCATGTCGTTCTGCGCCTGGATCAGGGTCGCCTGGCTCTGCTGGTAATCCTTCAGCGGCACGGCCTTGCCTTCGAACAGGTCCTTGGCGCGCTGTCCCTGCAATTGCGCGAGATCGAGCGCGGACTTCGCCTTGTTCATGGCGGTCATCGCGCGCGATGAAATCGTTCTGCGCCTGAACGTTGTCGGCGGCCTCGATCACGAACAGCGGCTGGCCCTTGACCACGCTGTCGCCGGGCCGGGCGAGCAGCCTGGTGACCCGGCCCGCATAGGGCGAGAACACCGGCGTCGAGCGGTCCTCGTCGATGGCGATCTTGCCTTCGGTGATGTGTTCGGCGCGGAAGCCCCGTTCGATGACGGGCTGAATGGTCAGGCTTGCCCATTCGGCGGGGCTCGGCGTGTAGCGGCTCAGTCCCTTGCGGGACTGGCTCGATACTTCAGAATGCCCACGCTTTGGGCTGCCAATTTGCGCGTAGCCCCACGCGCCCGCGCCGGCGAACGCCAACAGGACGATGGCCAAGGCCACCCGCTGCCGGGTAACGATCTGCAATCGCTTGGTAAACACGTTTTGCATCCAGCCCGGAGCCATTCAGCGACGATTTGTCTCACCCCTGCGCTAATAGTGCCCAATTTGCATTCCAACAACATGAAAAACGAAAATAGCTCTGGCGAGGGCATTAAAGTTTGGAGAGGCCGATCGGAACACCGGCAGCGGTTCATGCGAGCGCCGGCCATTGCGCCGGGTGGCTGCCGAGCGGCATCGCCGGACGAGACCAGAACGCGGGGGTTTTCGACAGGATTGCCGAATGTTTGACCGACCGCAGTGCACCAAAGCCTGACGGGATCTCCTCGATAAAGGGCATCACCTCGTCCCCCGTAAGATCACGGATGCCCAGTCCGTCAGCGACCCGGCCGAGATTCCACAGCCATCGCCCGGTCTGCGCCAGCGACACCTGGACATGCCAACTGCCGCCTTCGCGCGCCTGACGGGCCCGCGCCATCATGGCGCCGAACGCCATGAAGTAGCCGGTGGCATGGTCGAGCATCTGCGCCGGCAATTCCTTCGGCCCATCCACACCGGCGGCCTGCCCCTCGGCATGGTTGAATCCAGCAGCGGTCTGCACCAGCGAATCGAATCCGCGTCGCGCCGCCCACGGCCCGGTGTGGCCATAGGCCGACAGCGTCACATAGACGATGCCGGGATTGATGCGGGCTGCGGCTTCCGGCGAGAAGCCGAGGGCTGCGAGTGCGCCCGGCCGGTAGCCTTGCGAGAAAATATCCGCGTGCGCCAGCAACTCACGCAACACATCCCTTCCCTGCGCGTGCCTGAGTTCGACAAGGCTCGTCAGCTTGCCGCGCCCGGTATCGATGGTGAGCCAGGGAATTGCAGGCAGGTCCGGACCGGAGATCAGCAGCACGTCGGCGCCGTGCGCGGCGAGCGTTCGCCCTGCGACCGGACCTGCGATCACGCGTGACAGGTCGAGCACGCGCACGCCCGCGAGCGGCCGGTCGCCTTTCGGAAAAGGCTTTGGCGCGGCCTCGCCGATTTTCGTGATCGAGATCAGGGGCAAACCGGCGAGCGCTTTGGCCTGCGGCGTCGCCGACCAAGCGTCATGGGAGCGCATGAAGGCGACGACGCAGCCGGCGGCATAGGCCGCCGTCTCGAACGCCTCGCCATCCCATTGCATCAGCGCCGCCTGCACCGCGTCGCGCTCGGGCTTGCAGTTCAGCACCCGGCAGACGGCGTCGCGGTGATGCGGGAAGTTGGTGTGCAGGCGCACGAAACCGTGGTCGCGGGTTTTGTAGATGCCGGCGATGGCGTCCCATGCCGGCGGCGGCGGCTTGCCGTCGACACGGAGATAACGCTCGCTCCGGCATTCGACCACGGCGTGGCGCATGTCGACGCCGACCTGCTGCGCCTCGCCGCTGCGCATTTTCCAGATCTCCGCCGCCGCCAGCCCGGTCAAGGCAACGCTCACCTGCGCTGCCGCCGCCACGCGAAACGAGGACGGCAGTTGCGGTTCGTGACCGGTGAGCGAGAGCGCATCGAGCGCGGCGGCCTCGCCGCCGGCCGACGTCCAGATATCGCGAAGGATTTCCCGGGGGCTTTGCATTGCGGATTCTCCTCATGTTTCTACTGTCATTGCGAGCGCAGCGACTTGTCCGCCGTAGCTCAACGAGCGAAGGCGGAAGCAATCCATTCCATCATCGCGCACACTGTCATGCCCCGCGAATGCGGGGCATCCAGTACGCCGTGGCTCATCGGTTTAATCATCGGCGTCTCTGGAATACTGGATCCCCGCCTTCGCGGGGATGACAAGTGAATGTGGGTTCGCGATCTCGCGACATGATTTGCCCGAGGTTTGCATCGATCGTTGGCCCTCGAAAATGCAGGGCGCAGGAAAGACCGGGTGCGCGCTGCACCCGCGGTCTCGTGTGCCAAGCGCGCAAAAGGAGACGCACACGAGCATACAGGTTCAGCGGAGAGCATAGAGATTCGAGCTTTCACCATGGCCCGCCCCGCCGCTACAATACCGACCTGACCAACGAAGGAAGAACAAGATGGATCTGGGCTTGAAGGGAAGAAACGCCGTCATCCTTGGCGGCACGCGCGGCATTGGGCGGGCGATCGCGGACACGCTGGCCGGTGAAGGCACCGGCGTTGCGGTGTGCGCCCGCAATGCCGATCAGGTCGCAGGCACGGTCGCCGAATTGAGGGCGAAGGGCGTAAAGGCCACAGGCGCGTCCGTCGATGTCACCGACGGCGCGGCGCTGACATCCTGGATAGCGAAGGCTGCAGGCGAACTCGGCAGCGTCGACATGCTGTTCTCCAATGCCGGCGCCATGGCGCAAGGCGGCGATCCGGCCTCGTGGGAGCAGAATTTCCGGCTCGACGTGCTCGGCGCCGTCAACGCGTTCGAGGCGGCGCGTCCTTTCCTCGAAGCCAGCGGCGAGAAGACCGGCGACGCGGCTTTCGTCCTCATCTCGTCGATTGCGGCGGCGCAGGCCGATAGCGCCAGTTCATACGGACCGATCAAGGCCGCGCTGATTCACATGGCCAAGGGACTCGCACGGCAATATGCGGCAAAGAAAATCCGCGTCAACGTGGTGTCGCCGGGCACGGTCTATTTCAAGGGCGGCATCTGGAACATGATCGAGCAGAACATGCCCAAGCGCTACCAGGACACGCTCGCCCGCAATCCGACCGGCCGCATGGCGACGCCGCAGGAAATCGCCAGCGCGGCGGTGTTCCTGGCAAGCCCGGTTTCGTCGTTCACGACCGGCTCGAACCTCGTGGTCGACGGCGCGATCTCGAACCGCGTGAATTTCTAGGAACCAGTTCGCGGCCGCCGGGTCCTGCCCGGCGGCCCGCGAAACCGGTAAACTTGAACGGAACGCGATAAGGAAACCTTACGAGATTGGGCCCAATCTGGTGGCCTGTTTCCGTGCCCGGCCTGACCGGGGCCAACGACGGATGGCCATCATGATTGTCGACGAGCAACGGACCAAGGTTCAGCGCGAGCCGCGGCGTCAACTGAACCGGCGCTCATCCTGGATTTCGGTCGATGACGGCGTGACGAAGATCGAATGTTCGGTGCTGGACGTCTCGCCGGGCGGCGCCAAGATCTCGACCGATGCCGCGATCGACGTCAGGGACAGTTTCATGCTGGCGCTGGTGCCGCAGCATCCGAAGCGCCAGTTCTGCGAAGTCGTCTGGCGCCGCGGCAAGACCTACGGCGTCAAATTCCGGCCCGAGGTCGCTCCCGAGCTGTCACAAAGCGATTAGAGCCCTCGTCGCTCGCTTCCCGTTGCATTGTCATAATTCCCGCTGACGCCGACCCGCGCGCCGGCGTCTTGTCATAATTCGCGCCCTCGCCTCCGCACACACATTTTTGTCGTGACCCGCGTTCGTCTGTGACAGTATTAATACAGACAGATGTCAGATCGGTTACACGCGGAGCGGCGCATGAAGTTGGAATCCCGGACGCAGGCAGGTTCGCTGGCCTGGTCGAATCCCGTGGCGCGGTGGTGGCGCTTGCTGACGCTGGTCAGCGGCGCGAACATCATCGCCTGGTTCCTGCTGTACCGTCAGCTCGGCGAACAGCCCGCCGTCGGCCTCACGCGTGCGTCCGACACGCAGATGATGTTCCTGCTCGGTGCGGCCTACGTGTTCGGCTGCGCATTCAGGTCGTTCCTGCCGCGCGCCGACGTTCAGCGGATCTGCCTGTTCGACACCTGGCTGTCGAGCGTCATGGTCGGGCGATCGGTGGCGACCGTGGCCGAAATCTGCTTCGCGGTGCAGTGGGCGATCATGCTGCATCAACTCGGCACGATGACAGGCGCCGATACCGTGGTGAACATCGCGCTCGTGATCGTGCCGCTGATCGTGATCGCGGAGGTCTTCTCCTGGTACGCGGTGCTGACGCGGAACTACATCTGCAACGCCATCGAAAATTCGATATGGGCGATTGTCTTTTTCGCCATCGGGGTCGGACTGTGCCGGTTGCTGCCGGAATTCGACGGCCTGGTTCGCGCGATCCTCGTGGTCGGAATCGCAGGGCTCGTGGCCTATCTGGCGTTTCTCATGACCATCGACGTGCCGATGTATTTCAGCCGGTGGCGAACCGGGGCCGCCGACGGCGGCGACCGGCTGAAGCCGCTCGAAGGTCTTCGTGACGTCAGCACCCGGTGGGTCGTGACGCACGATATTTCCGAGTGGAAGGACGAGATCGCCTGGATGTCGCTGTATTTCAGCCTGGCCGTATGGTCGAGCCTTGCGCTGTGCGTGTTCTACTCGCTGGACAACCATCTGCCGCGCTATCGCACCGGCGTGGCGGTCGAGCGCGCACTGCCCGGCGCGGCGGACGCGCCGATCATGGCGCGGACCGCCCCGGCAGGGTAAGGCCTGCGCCGCGCCTGATGTGCGCGGGCGCGATCAGGCGTTCTGGTTCCATCCTGTTTCTGAAGCTTAACGTCGCATTGTCGCGCGCCGGGCGCTCGTCTATCGCCAGTGCGGGGCGTTCGACGTTCGGAAGGGGCTGGCTTTGGACAGATTTCAGATCGGCGTGCATGTCGTGGCGCTGGCGGCCGCCTTCGCGCTCGCCGTTCCGATCGGATGGGATCGGGAGAAACGCGCGCGAAGCGCAGGGCTGCGCACCTTTCCGCTGGTTGCGATGGCGAGTTGCGGCTTCGTGCAGGCCAGCGAAAGCCTGCTGGTGCATTCGCCCGACGGCATGGCAAAGGTGATCGAAGGTCTGATCACCGGCATCGGCTTCATCGGCGGCGGCGCGATCCTCAAGCAAGGCGATTCCGTCCAGGGCACAGCGACCGCCGCCAGCCTGTGGGCCACCGGCGCGATCGGCGTTTCGGTCGGGCTCGGCAGCTACGACGTCGCGGTCACGGTCGCCGTCTTTACCTTCCTGACGCTGAAGCTTCTCACGCTGGTCAAGGAAGAAAGCGACATCGTGAAGGACGAAAGCAATGCCAAGGCGGCGGACTGAGCGCCATCGCTGGCGCTGCAGCGCAACCGCTGGGGCCTGGTGCCCAGAACTATAATGCTGCTGCCCGAAGCACCCCACCACGGCGCGCCACCAAATCGTCACGTTAACGGCGAATTGCGGGCGAAATATTCCGGCGGTGTCCGATTGAATGGAGGAGCTCTCTCGTGCGTATCCTGCGAACCGGCACGAGGCCTCGACGAATGAGCAAACCCGGCATTTCCCTCCCCAGCCCTACCCTCCCGCCGTCCGCCCCGCATCCGTTCGGGCCCCGATAAGATGCCGCTGGTTTTCACGATCGCCTTCCGAAACCTGTTTCACGACCGGCTGCGTTTCGTCGCGACCGTGATCGGAATAGTGTTTTCCATCGTTCTGGTCACCATCCAGATGGGCCTCTATTTCGGCTTCGGGCGTATGGTGACGACGATGATCGACCATGCGTCCGCCGATCTCTGGGTGATGCCGCGCGGCACCAAGGCCTTCGAGGACCCTGCCTTGCTGAACACGCGCGAGCGCTATCGCGCGCTGGCCATCAACGGCGTGGCCGAGGCCATTCCCGTCGTGATCGGCTTTGCCGATTGGCGAATGCCGGGCGGCGCGATGACACCGGTCTTCGTCATCGGTTCAGATCTCCGCTCCGGCGGATTGCAGCCGTGGAACCTGGTGGAAGGCCAGATCGAGGCGCTGGCAAACCCCAAGGCCGTCGCGGTCGACCGGACCTATTTCGATCGCCTTGGCATCTCCGGGATCGGGGCAACCGCCGAAATCCGCCAGCAACCGGTTCAGGTGGCGGCCGTCACCAACGGCATCCGCTCGTTCACCACGACGCCGTTCGTTTTCATGGACATCGATCGGGCGCGGGCCCACACCGGGGTGCCATCCACAAAGGCCACCTATCTCATCATCCGTCTGGGCGCCGATGCCGATCCTGATCGAATTCGGCGTCAATTGATGTCGGATATTGCCGATGTCGAGGTGCTTACCCCGGCCGAGTTTCGCGAACGCAGCCGCACATTCTGGCTGTTCGGCACCGGCGCCGGCGCCGCCCTGTTCGCGGGCGCCCTGCTCGGGGTGATCGTCGGCACCGTCGTGGTCGCCCAGACCCTCTATGCCAGCACGAAAGAGCATCTGAACGAATTCGCCACCCTGCGCGCCATGGGTTCCTCCCGACGCTATATCTACAACGTCATCGTCTGGCAGGCGCTGCTGAGCGCCGTGATCGGCTTCACCCTCGCCGCGCTGGCCGGCGAAGCGGTCGTGCGACTGACCGAGGGGACCGCGTTGCCGATCGTCATCACGCCGGGGCTGATCGTCGGGCTGTTTGTGCTGACGCTCGTCATGTGCGTCGCGTCGTCCGTCGCGGCGATCGTCCAGGTCACCCGCATCGACCCTGCGACAGTGTTCACGCGATGACCGAAGCAATGCTCGAGGCGGTGAATGTGACGAAGGACCTCGGCAGCGGCGCTGCCAGGGTGGCGGCGCTCAAGGGCGTAAGCCTTTCGCTCAACGGCGGCGAACTCACGCTGCTGATGGGACCTTCCGGCAGCGGCAAGACCACGCTGCTGTCGATTCTCGGATGCCTGCTGTCGCCGACCGAAGGGACGGTTCGTGTCTGCCAGCAATCGACCGCCGGCGCCGACCCCGAGGAGTTGGCGCGGCTGAGGCGCGAGCGTATCGGTTTCGTCTTCCAGTCGTTTCACCTGTTTCCGACCTTGTCCGCCACCGACAATGTGAGGCTGGCGCTCGACGTGCGCGGTGAGCCCGCGAGAGACGCAAAGACCAGATCACGCGAGGCATTGGCCAAGGTCGGCCTCGCCCACAAGACAAAGGCGTATCCGCGCGAACTCAGCGGCGGCGAACAGCAGCGCGTCGCGATCGCCCGTGCCATTGTCGGCAACCCCTCGATCATCCTGGCCGACGAACCGACCGCCGCCCTGGATGGTGAAAACGGCCAGGCGGTCATGAAGCTGCTGGCCGACATCGCCAGGGAACGGGGGCACGCGGTGCTGATCGTGACGCATGATCCGCGCTTGTTGCCGTTCGCGGATCGGGTCATTCATATCGAGGACGGACGGATCACTGGTGAGGAGTCCGGCAAACTGCAGCGCGAAATGCTGGAGAACCACTAGTCATGTCGAAGCGCCGGATAGGCCTGGTCGCGGTCGTGGCCCTGATAGCGGGCGCCGGGGGCCTGTATGCGATTGCCGCCATGGCCCCGGGCCGGCCGGCGATGTGGGGCGGATCGGCCGATGCGCCGCCGGAAAAGCGCTGGCAGGCGGTGGCGCCCGGGCGGATCGAGGCCTGCTCCGGCCAGATCAAGGTAGCGGCGGCGGTCATCGGCGTGGTCCACAAGGTGCTGGTAAAGGCCAATGACAAGGTGTTCGCCGGTGAGCCGCTGATCCAGTTGGCGGACGACGAGTTGCAGGCGCGGCTGGCGGCGGCGGAAACCAATGTCGGCCTGCGCGAGCGCGTGCGGGATGAAAGGGCGGCGACCGGCAGCGCGAAGACGCGACGCAAGGCGCTGGATGCCGTGGCTGACGCCGAACGCACGCTGCATGACGCGCGTTCGGCGGTCGATCGGGCCGCGGTGCGGCTGCGGGCCAACGGCGGGTCGGACGCCGACCTGACCGCTGCCCGCCTGGCGTTGACGCGCGCCCAGAATGAATTGTCGACCCGACAGGAGGAGCTTCGCACCGTCGAGGATGACGGCGCGTTGCCGACCTCGCTGGAAGGGCAGCTCAGTATCGCCCGATCGGAATACGCCGTGGCGCGGTCCGCGCTCGACAAGATGACGGTGCGCGCGCCGATCGACGGCACGGTGCTGCAGGTCAATGTCCGGGTGGGCGAGGCGGTCTCGCCCGGTTCGCCGCAGCCGCCGCTGCAGCTTGCCGACCTCTCAAGCCTGTGCGTGCGCGCCGAACTCGACGAACGCGACCTTGGGTCGATCAAGGTCGGGCAACCGGTGACGGTGCGGGCGGCCGCGTTTCCCGGCCGCGAGTTCGAGGGAAGCGTCTCCTCGATCGCCCCGCTGGTCGAGCCCGGCCGGCTCGAACCGTCAGGATCGCGCAATCAGGCCGAACTGGATGTGGTTCGCGTCATGATCGGATTGACGGAACCGGGAGAGCTCACGACCGGCATGAAGGCCGATGTCTATTTCCGCCCCGACAAGGTCACGGCGCCGTGAAGGTATTTCGTCGCCCCTGCGCCCCATGAAATATTCGCCGGCCCGGCGAAGTCATTTTCGCTGATCGAGGAAGAATTCCGGAAACGGCAGCGTCGTAGCGTGGCCTTTGATCAGACAATGGAGTCGGTCATGTGGAATCTCATCGACATCCTCTACCGGGAATATTGCCTCGCCCGATTGCAGGAGATGCGCAAGTCCACCCTTTCGCATTGAAGCTCGCTGGCGAAACGCGCGAGCAATCTGTCGCAGCCGGCGGTGACGGTTCCAGTGACTTACGGGCTTGCGCCGAACCGAAATCAGGAATCCTCTGGTTCAAACCGCGATCGAAGGAGAAGGTGATGCAGCCATCGACAGACGATCTGCTGATACGCCAGATCAGCGCCCTGATATCGGCGACGGCCGATGCGGCGTCGACCAGCAGGGAACACGCCCCGTTCATGGAGGCGAGGCTCTATGAAACCCTGGCTGCACATTGCGCCGAAAAGCAAAGGGTCGCGGCCTTTGCCCGAAGCGGATTCACAACGGCGCGGAGAGGGCTGATCTACTGGTAGCCGTCTCAATGGAAATCCCGTGACGGCGGCAGGATGCGGACGTCGCGGGGATGGCGGATCTTCTGCGCGGGATTGTCCGGGTGCTCGCGGCGGTCGTCGTTGAGCGGCTCGATCAGCGCGGGCCCTGCCGGCACCGGATGCTTGCGCAGCGCATCATTGGCGAGGCCGATCAGGTCGTGGGAGCGGTCGACCATCCGCTGCGCCACCAGATGCGTGACCTGTTCCGGGCTGCTCTGGATATAGCCTTCCACCAGGATGAGGCGGGCGCCCATCACTTCTTTCCGGTACTGCTCCATCACCTTCGGCCACACCACGATATTGGCGATCCCGGTTTCATCCTCGAGCGTCATGAAGACGACGCCCTTGGCGCTGCCCGGGCGCTGCCGCACCAGCACCACGCCGGCGCAACTGATACGGCGCCTGTCGTTCCTGTGGTTGACGTCCTTGCAGGCGACCACGCGCTCCCTGGTGAATCGCTCGCGCAGGAATTCCATCGGGTGGCCCTTCAGCGACAGCCGGATGGTCTGGTAATCGGCGACCACCTGCTCCGGCAGCGGCATCAGCGGCAGCGGTTTTGCGTTCTCGTCGGGCTGCTCGCGCGCGGTCGCGGCCTCGAACAGCGGCAGCGCCACGTCGTCGGGCAGCCGCCGCACCGCCCAGAGTGCGGCGCGGCGGTCGAGCCCGATGGAACGGAAGGCATCGGCGTCCGCCAGCAGGATCAGCGCGCGTTTCGGCAGGCCGGTGTCGCGGGCGAAGTCCTCCAGCGAGGTGAAGGGACGGCGCGTGCGCGCGGCGACGATGCGGTGGGCCCAGTCGTTCTCTCCCGCGTCATTCCGGGGCTCGCGAAGCGAGAACCCGGAATCTCGAGGTTCCGGGTCTGGTGCTAACGCACCATCCCGGAACGACGACTGGATCCGCTTCAACCGCTCCTCATCCTCATCGACCCAACTGAACCCGTCGATCTGGCGAAATCCCAGCCGCACCGCGCAATATTTCCCGCTCCCCTGCTCCAGCGTGTTCTGCGCAAAACTGTAGGACACGTCGATCTCGCGCACCTCGACGCCGTTGGCGCGGGCGTCGCCGACGATCTGCGCCGGCGCGTAGAAGCCCATCGGCTGCGAATTGAGCAGCCCGCAGCAGAAGGCATCGGGATGATAATGCTTCAGCCAGGACGAGACATAGACGAGCTGGGCAAAGCTCGCGGCGTGGCTTTCCGGAAAACCGTAACTGCCAAAGCCCTTGATCTGCTCGAAGCAGTTTTGGGCGAATTCGGGCGCATAGCCGCGCGCGATCATGTTGCCGATCATCTTGTCCTCGAACTTGCCGATGGTGCCGACGTTGCGGAAGGTCGCCATCGCCCGGCGCAGGCCGTTGGCTTCCTCCGGCGTGAACCTCGCCGCCTCGATCGCGATCCGCATCGCCTGTTCCTGGAACAGCGGCACGCCGAGCGTCTTGTGCAGCACCTCGTCGCAACTCGTCCTTGTCGCCGTGCTCGGGTGATGGCGACGGATAGGTCACATCTTCCTTGCCGTTCCGGCGCCGCAAATAAGGATGCACCATGTCGCCCTGGATCGGGCCGGGCCGCACGATCGCGACCTCGATGACGAGATCGTAGAAGGTGCGCGGTTTCAGGCGCGGCAGCATGTTCATCTGCGCGCGGCTTTCGACCTGGAACACGCCGAGCGACTCGCCCCGCTGCAGCATCTGGTAAACTTCGTCGTCGTCCTCCGACTTGATGTCGGCCAGCTCGTATCGCTCCCCCTTGTGGTCGGCGATCAGGTCGAAGCATTTGCGGATGCAGGTCAGCATGCCCAGCGCCAGCACATCGACCTTCATCATGCTCAGCGCGTCGACGTCGTCCTTGTCCCATTCGATGAAGGTGCGGTCGTCCATCGCGGCGTTGCCGATCGGCACATAGGTATCGAGCCGATCCTGCGTCAGCACATAGCCGCCGACATGCTGCGACAGGTGTCGTGGAAACTCGATCAGCTCGGTGGCGAGCGCGACCGCAAGCTCGACCATCGCATTCGCCGGGTCGAGTCCGGCCTGGCGGACCTGCATCTCGTTGAGACCCTTGCCCCAGCTTCCCCACACGGTATCGGCGAGCGCGGCGGTGACGTCCTCGGTCAGACCCAGCGCCTTGCCGACATCGCGGATCGCGGATCGCGGCCGATAATGGATGACGGTGGCAATGATCGCGGCGCGGTGGCGGCCGTAGCGGCGGTAGACATACTGCATCACCTCCTCGCGCCGCGAATGCTCGAAATCGACGTCGATGTCGGGCGGCTCCAGCCGCTCCTTGGAAATGAAGCGCTCGAACAACAGGTCGACCTTGGTCGGGTCGACCGAGGTGACGCCGAGCACGTAGCAGACCGCGGAGTTCGCCGCCGATCCCCTACCCTGGCAGAGGATGTTCTGGCTGCGGGCATATTGCACGATGTCGTGCACGGTGAGGAAATAATGCGCGTATTTCAGTTCGTCGATCAGCGCGAGTTCCTTGTGCAGGGTGGCGCGAAGCGTGTCGGAGATATCGTCGCCGAAATATTTGTCGACGCCGGCCCAGGTCAGGTCTTCGAGGTGCTGCTGCGCGGTCTTGCCCGGCGGCACCGGTTCGTCCGGATACTGGTACTTGAGCTGGTCGAGCGAAAAGCTGATGCGCGAAGCAAAACGCATGGTCTCCGAAATCGCCTCGGGCAGGTCGCGAAACAGCCGCGCCATTTCGTGCCCCGGCTTCAGGTGGCGCTCGGCATTGGCTTCGAGCCGCCGGCCGACGGCGTCGATGGTGGTTTTTTCGCGAATACAGGTCAGCACGTCCTGCAGCGGACGGCGGGCGGGATGGTGATACAGCACCTCGTTGGTCGCCAGCAGCGGCACTTTCGCAGCGAGCGCGATGCGATGCAGTCCGGCCAGCCGACGCCTGTCGTCGCCGCGGTAGAGCAGGCTTGCGCCGAGCCAGACGCCGTCGGCGCTGGTGCGCCTCAGCCGCTCCAGGATTGTTTGCGCCTCCGCCGCGTCGAAGCGGTGCGGCAGCGCCAGCACCAGCAACTGGCCCTCGGCGAATTCCACGAGGTCATCGAACTTCAGATGGCACTCACCTTTCTCGATCCGCGTGATGTCGTCGCCGCGCTTGCCGCGGGTCAGCAACTGGCAGAGTTGGCCATAGGCGGCGCGGTCGCACGGATAGACCAGGATGTCGGGCGTGCCGTCGACGAAGACGAGGCGCGCGCCGATCAGAAGCTTGGGCTTGTGCGTAACCTCGGGATTATCGAGCTCCTTGTACGCGCGCACCACGCCGGCCAGCGTGTTGTGGTCGGCAATGCCGATCGCAGCAATGCCGAGTTCGCTGGCCTGCTGCACATAGGCGCGCGGATCCGAGCCGCCGCGCAGGAACGAGAAATTGGTGGTGATGCCGATCTCGGCATAACCAGGCGTTGACTCAACGCCGGCTCTGAGAGGGCTTTTCATGCGAACAGCCCGTGCACGAACCATCTGATGGATGCGGGTTCGCCCTCCTCGTCCTTGCCCTCGCTTTCATAGAGCCCGTCCCGAAACACCCAGAAACGCAGTCCCGCTTCATCCTCGATGCGGAAATAATCCCGCGTCGGGCCACAACCGTTCTGCTTCCACCATTCCATGGCGATGCGCTCGGGGCCTTCCACCCGCACCACTGAATGGGTAACGCGGCGCCAGGTGAACTGGTGCGGCGGCCCGTCGGGCACGGTTGCGAACGGCACCTTGATCGGCTCGGGTCTGTCGAACAGCCGCAACGGACGCAGCGGCGGCTCGCTTTCGATGCGCTCGGGCCAGGCGGCCTGCGCGGCGGCGGCGAGATGATGCTGCGCGGGAACGGCCGACACGGCGCGTTCGGGGATATGGGTATCCTCGGGCAGATGCACGACGACGCGCTTTCCGCCGATACGCGCGGCGATGCGGTCGATCAGCGCCGACAATTCGTCATTGTCATGAATGGTGGCGTCGAGATCGCGCTGCTGCTGCACCACGATTTCGGTGTGGCTGGCCGACAGGCGAATGAGGTCGAAGCCGAAGCCGGGATCGAGCGGATCGTTCAGCGCATCGAGCCGCTCGCGAAACAGGCGGTCGATCACCTCTGCCTTCGTCACGGGCCGGCCGGCTTCAACGGGAATCGTGCGCACCGCGCCGTCGGTACGGAAGAAGCTCGCTTCCAGCTTGCGGGCGCCCTTGCCCTGCCTGTCCATCGCCGTGATCAGCATGGCGGCGAGCGCGGACAGGTTCACCGCGATCACGGCCTCGGTGGCGACCGGTTCGGGGAAGCGCTTTTCGACGATGTAATCCGGCAGCGGCTTTCGCGGGCTGATCGGCGCATCGCCCTGCCCGAGCGCGTGCGCCAGCAGCGTGGTGAAAGCGGCGCCGAAGCGGGCCGTGATCTCGTGCGGCGCGCGCGAAGCGACGTCGCCGATGGTCTTCAAGCCGGCGCGGCGCAGGCCGCCAATGATGGCATCGCCGGCGCCGAGCGCGGATACCGGCAGCGGACTGACCGCCTCCGCCTCCTCGCCATCGGCAATGATGTTTCCGGAAGTCTGCCGCGTCAGCGTCCGCGCGCAGATCGAAGTGCCCGCGATCGCGGCGCTGACGGTAAAGCCGCGCCGGGTCAGCGCGCCGCATACGATCTGCAGCAACGCGCGTTCGCCGCCGAACAGATGGGCGCAGCCGGTGATGTCGAGGAACAGCCCGTAGGGCGGATCGAGCGCCACCAGCGGCGTGAAGCGGTCGCACCAGTCGGCGATGTCATCGAGCGTCTTGCGGTCGGCGGCTTCGTCGGCGTCGAACACCGTCAATTCAGGGCAGATGGCGCGGGCATTGGCGAGCGGCAGGCCGATCGAAAGGCCGGCGCGCACGGCCAGATCGTCGAGCGAATGGATCACCATGGCGTTGTGCTGCCTGGCGACGACGACGCTGGCTGTTTCATCCAGCGCGTCGCTGCGCCCGAAAGCCGCCGCTTGATGCGGTCGATGGGCAGGCGTGGCAGCCACAGGCTGAGGATACGCCGCCGGCTCGGAGAAAAGGCACTCATCACATTTCCATTCCATGATCCAGCGGCCGACCGGGCCATGACGGTTGCGAACCAGTTGCGCGTCGAAGACAGGCGCGCCCCACGCACTCCAGGGCGCAGACGGCGGCGAATGCGCCGCGCGCACGATCCATCGTGTCTCGGCCGTCGATGGCCGCGGTTCCGCCGCCATCCGCAGCAGCAGCGCGGTGACGCCGGAAGCCTGCGCCGCCAAGGTGAGCTTGCGGCTGGTGACGAGATCGAGCTGGCGCGCCTGTCCCCAGACTTCCAGCACGACGGCGCCGAGCGCGTCGCAGGCCAGCGCATCGGCGGCAGTGCGCAACGCGGCATCGACATCGGCGGCGCGCACCGTCACCACGAGACGTGGATCGAGGCCGAGTTCGCACCATCCGCGCATCGACAGCGCGCCGGATTCGATTTCCGAAAATTCCTGCCGCACCCAGACCAGCGGCCGGCGCGGCGATACCCTTCCCGCGAGCCCTGCAATGAAACCCGTTGCCGCCGCGCCCTGATGTCCCTCGGCGAACACTTCATGCACCGCTGCGACCGCCAGCCCGCCCTGCAGCATGGCATCCGCCGCCGCATGCCCGAGCGCGATCCTGTTGAGGTCATGCGCATCGCCATGCGTCTCGATCCGCTCGATGCGCCCTCGCAAACTCGCAAGCGTGCGTGTGTGTGCGGTGCTCATGCGCCGCTCCTTCAGGAAATCTGGCCTTGCCGCTTCTTCCCGAGTGAACCCGCGGCTGGCTCATTTGTTCATGATATGTTCTAATATACAAGCTAACAGGACGGGCAGAGTCAATCGGGATCACAGTCCGGTCGATTCATGAACGAAATCAAAGGGATTTGACCATGGACGTGCAACGCAAGCTGGAAATCCTGGCGGATGCCGCGAAATACGACGCTTCCTGTGCCTCCTCGCGGCACCGAGAAGCGGGATTCCAGCGACGGCAAGGGCCTCGGCTCGACCGCGCCGGGCATGGGCATCTGCCATTCCTACGCGCCGGACGGACGCTGCATCTCGCTGCTGAAGGTGCTGCTCACCAACGCCTGCAACTACGATTGCCTCTATTGCGTCAACCGCACCTCCTCCAACGTGCCGCGCGCCCGCTTCACCGTCGACGAGGTGGTGAAGCTGACGATCGACTTCTACCGCCGCAACTACATCGAAGGCCTGTTTCTCTCCTCCGGCATCATCCGCAGCGCCGACTACACCATGGAGCAGGTGGTGAGCGTCGCGCGGAAACTGCGCGAGGAGCATCGCTTCCGCGGCTACATCCATCTCAAGACCATCCCCGAGGCCGACGACGCGCTGATCGCGGAGGCCGGCAAATATGCCGACCGTCTTTCCATCAACATCGAAATGCCGCTGGAAAACAGCCTCGCCAAACTCGCGCCGGAAAAGGATGTGCGCGCGATCCGCCGCACCATGGGCCGGCTGCGCCTGAAGCTCGACGAGGCCAGGGAGAACGTCAGGACCGCGACGAAGACAAAGCCGCCGCGCTTTGCTCCCGCCGGCCAGAGCACGCAGATGATCATCGGCGCGGATGCCGCCAGCGACGAGACCATCCTCGACACCAGCGCCAATCTCTACGGCGCCTACCGGCTCAAGCGCGTCTATTACTCCGCCTTCAGCCCGATCCCCGACGCCAGCCGCGCGCTGCCGCTTGCTCCGCCGCCGCTGATTCGCGAGCACCGGCTCTATCAGGCCGACTGGCTGATGCGGTTCTACGGCTTCGATGCCGGCGAGATCGTCGACGACGCCGCCGGCATGCTGCCGCTCGACATCGATCCGAAACTCGCCTGGGCGCTCCGCCACCGCGACCGCTTCCCGCTCGATGTCGCAACCGCCAGCCGCGAGGAACTGTTGCGCGTGCCAGGCTTCGGCACCAAGGCGGTCGACCGCATCATCGCCACCCGCCGCCTGACCTCGATCCGCGCTGCCGACCTGGCGCGGCTGCACATTCCGCAGAAGAAGGCGCTGCCGTTCATCGTGCTCAGCGACCACCGGCCGACGGCACATCTGCTGGAGGGCGCGGGATTGGCAGAGCGATTCAGGCCGAAGGCAACGCAACTGGGATTTGGATTTTGAGTAAAGCCGTCATTGCGAGCGCAGCGAAGCAATCCACCTCTCGGCACGGGGATAGATGGATTGCTTCGTCGCTTCGCTCCTCGCAATGACGCGGAGGACAGACATGCACTTCATCACCCTCGACGGCGAAACCGATTTTGACGGCTGGCGCAAAGCCGCTCGCGCGCTGGCGATGAACGATGTGAAGCCAGCCGACGTGACCTGGGGTGTCGCGGGCAATGCGCCGGAACTGTTTGCGCCGACAGCTCCGCCGCTGGAACCTGCCGAGGGCACCTTCAGCGTATCGGCCAAATTCATCGAACTGGCGCAAGTCGCGATCCTGCATCGCAATCCGGAGCGGTTCGCCCTGCTCTACCGCCTGCTGTGGCGGCTGCGGCAAGATCACGATCTGCTCGATATCGCGACCGATCCTGACGTGGCGGAAGTCGTTGCGATGGCAAAAGCCGTGCGCCGCGACGAGCACAAGATGCACGCCTTCGTCCGCTTCCGCGAGGTCGGCCGCGAGCACAACTCGCACTTTGTCGCCTGGTTCGAGCCGGAACACCATATCGTCGAACTGGCCGCGCCGTTCTTCGCGCGCCGCTTCGCCGACATGCCATGGTCGATCCTGACGCCGGATCTCTGCGCGCATTGGGACGGCCATGCCGTCTCGATCACGCCGGGTGTCGCCAAATCCGAAGCCCCGACGGCAGACCGGCTCGAAGAAACCTGGCGGAGTTATTACGCCTCCATCTTCAACCCGGCACGGCTGAAGGTGAAGGCGATGCAGGCCGAGATGCCGCGAAAATACTGGCGGAACCTGCCAGAGGCTTCATTGATTAAACCCTTGATCGAAGGCGCCGGGCGCTCCGCCAGCGCGATGATTGCGAAGGCTTCGACCGAACCGCACAAACCGCAGAAACGGCTGGAACCGGCCATGCCCGCCAAACCTGTTCGGAACCTTGACGACATCGAAAGCCTTCGCGAGGAAGCTGCGCATTGCCGCGCCTGCCCGCTGTGGAAGGACGCCACCCAGACCGTGTTCGGCGAAGGGCCGAAAACGGCGAGGATCATGCTGGTGGGCGAGCAGCCCGGCGACAAGGAAGATCTCGCCGGCAAACCGTTCGTCGGCCCCGCGGGGCAAATGCTCGACCGCGCGCTGGAAGAAGCCGGAATCGACCGCGGCAAGGTCTACGTCACCAACGCGGTGAAGCATTTCAAATTCGTGCCGCGCGGAAAAATCCGCCTGCACCAGAAGCCGAACACGCTGGAGATCAAGGCGTGCCGGCAATGGTACGAGCGCGAACTGGCCGCGATCAAACCCGAACTGGTGGTGGCGATGGGCGCGACCGCGGCGCAAAGCGTGTTCGGCAAGATCACGCCGATCAACAAGAACCGCGGCCACCTGATGGAACTCGGCGAGACGCAGGCGCTGGTGACGGTGCATCCGTCCTATCTGTTGCGGTTGCCCGACGCCGAGGCAAAGGCTGCGGAATATCGCCGCTTCGTCGATGACCTGAAAATCGCCGCAGCGGTGCTGCGAAAATCAGCACGCGCGGCCTGAGTTTCCGGCAAACTCGGAACGCCATGTCCGACAAAATATAACGGCGAAAATTGACAATTCGATTTACAACCTTTAATTGACACTACACACAATCGCATTCTCAAGAGAATGTGGGTCGTCGTGTTCACGCCATGACGTCCCATGCGGTCGGCGCGCTGCACGGTCCTTCATCCAGCCCTGGTGCTGTGCAGCGCGCGACCTTTGTTCAACGCGCAGTTTCATTTTTCTGATGAGCGTCCGCGCAGGCTTTCGCTCGAAAGCGCTATCAACGAATTGTTAACCGTCGGCGTCGCCGCCACTTCACGTAACGCGTCTCGCATCAAGGATTAGCGGCAAAAAGAGAAGGCCTGTACAGGAGATACAGGCCTTCCCTGATATGACATCGAACTTCAGGTTCGATCGACGTCGAGACGCGCGGCTCACGCCGGCAGCGTGTTCTCGACCAGCTTGATCCAGTACGAGGTGCCGTACACGATCGCCTCGTCGTTGAAATTATAGGCGGGATGGTGGAGGCCGGCGCTGTCGCCATTGCCGCAGAAGATGAAGGCGCCCGGCCGCGCTTCCAGCATGTAGGCGAAATCTTCCGCGCCCATCAGCGGCGGCATCTCGTGGACGTTCTGGGCGCCCGCGACGTCTTTCGCAACCTGCGTTGCGAATTCGGTCTGCGCCGCATGATTCCTGGTGACGGGATAGCCGCGCTCATAGACCAGGTCGATCTTGGCGCCCGTCATCTGCGCGACGCCTGCGACCACCTCGCGGACGCGCTTCTCGACGGTTTCTCGCACTTCCGGCGTCAGCGTCCGCACGGTGCCGCGGAGTTCGGCGGTCTGCGGGATCACGTTGCGCGCGTTGCCGGCGTGGAACTCGCAGATCGAGATCACCGCGGAGTCCAGCGGATCGAGGGTGCGCGACACGATCGACTGCAGGCTGGTGATGAGCTGCGAGCCGACGAGAACGGAATCGATGCACTTGTTGGGACGGGCGGCGTGGCCGCCGATCCCCTCGATCCGGATGTCGATCGAATTGGTCGCCGCCATCACCGGACCCGGGCGGATGGCGAAGGAGCCGACCGGAATGCCCGGCCCATTGTGCATGCCGTAGACCTGCTCGATGCCGAACCGGTCCATCAGCCCGTCCTGGATCATCGCTGCCGCGCCCGCCCCGCCCTCTTCGGCCGGCTGGAAGATCACGACCGCATCGCCTGCGAAGTTGCGGGTTTCGGCCAGATAGCGGGCGGCGCCGAGCAGCATCGCGGTGTGGCCGTCATGGCCACAGGCGTGCATCTTGCCCGGGGTCTTGGAGGCGTAAGGAAGGTTGGTGTCCTCCTCGATCGGCAGCGCGTCCATGTCGGCGCGCAGGCCGATGACCTTGATGTCGCCCTTGCCGGCGGGCTTCTTGCCCTTGATGACGCCGACGACGCCGGTCCTGCCGAGGCCGGTTGCGACCTCGTCGCAGCCGAATTCGCGCAGGCGATCCGCCACGAATGCTGCAGTGCGGTGCACGTCATACAGCAATTCGGGGTTTTCATGGATATCGCGGCGCCAGGCCTGGATATCGGGTTGCAGATCGGCGACGCGATTGACGATGGGCATGGGGATTTCTCGGCTGCTGTTTGGAATGCTTCAGCCTGTCTAGCATGCAAGGGGCGGTCCACCCAATGGCCTGGGTCACAAACCGACCACTGCCGGTGGTCATGGCCGGGCTTGCGCGCCCCGGCGAAGCCTTGGCGTAGACGGGTCCCGGCCACCTCAGTCTAAATTCTGTTATTGGAAACCGAAGAAAGACGTGGATAGCCGCGACAAGCGCGGGCATGACGGGGAAATGGAATTCGGGATGGTCAAACGGCTTGAAGGTGATTTCGACTATATCGTCGTCGGCGCAGGGACAGCCGGCTGCATCATGGCCAACCGCCTGTCGGCCGATCCGAAAAACCGCGTCCTGATCCTGGAGGCCGGCGGCAATGACAACTGGATCTGGTTTCACATCCCGGTCGGCTATCTCTTCGCCATCGGCAATCCGCGCTCGGACTGGATGTTCAGGACCGAGCCGGAGCCCGGCCTCAACGGCCGCTCGCTGGCCTACCCCCGCGGCAAGGTGATCGGCGGCTCTTCCGCCATCAACGCCATGATCTCGATGCGGGGACAAGCCGCCGATTACGACCACTGGCGGCAGCTCGGCCTGACCGGCTGGGGCTATGACGACGTGCTGCCGCTGTTCAGGCGGCTGGAAGATCATTTCCTCGGGGAGAGCGAACATCACGGCGCCGGCGGCGGCTGGCGGGTCGAGGCGCCGCGACTATCCTGGGACATTCTCGACGCGGTCGGCGACGCTGCCGAGGAAATGGGCATCAAGCGGATTCCGGATTTCAACACCGGCAACAACGAAGGCACCAGCTATTTCCACGTCAACCAGAAGCGTGGCCGGCGCTGGTCGTCGGCGCGCGGCTTCCTCAAGCCGGTGCTGAACCGCGGCAATCTGCGGCTGGAAAAGAACGTGCTGGTGGACCGGTTGATTGTCGAGAATGGCCGCGCGGTCGGCGTGCGCTTCATGCAAGGCGGTGACGTGATCGAGGCCCGCACCAAAGGCGAAGTGATCCTGTGCGCGGGTTCGATCGGATCGACGCAGGTGCTGCACCGGTCCGGTATCGGGCCATCGGACTGGCTCTCGCCGCTCGGCATCGATCTGGTGCTCGACCGGCCGGGCGTCGGGCGCAATCTGCAGGACCATCTGCAGCAGCGCGCGATCTACAAGGTCGAGGGCGTCCGTACGCTGAACGAGACCTACTACAATTTGATCCGGCGCGGCATGATGGGGCTCGATTATGCGTTCCGCCGCCGCGGGCCGCTGACCATGGCACCGTCGCAACTCGGCATCTTCACCCGCTCCGATCCGCATCGCGAGCGCGCCAATATCCAGTTCCACGTGCAGCCGCTGTCGCTCGACAAGTTCGGCGATCCGCTGCACCGGTTTCCCGCGATCACCGTCAGCGCCTGCAATCTGCAGCCGACCTCGCGCGGCACCGTGCGCATTCGCTCGGCGAAAGCAGACGAGGCGCCGGCGATCGCGCCGAATTATCTCTCGACCGATGACGACCGCCAGGTCGCAGCCGATGCCATCCGCACCACGCGGCGGCTGATGAAGCAGAAGCGGCTCGAGCGCTATCATCCGGCCGAATATCTCCCCGGCCCCGGCGTCGGCGACGACGACGCCTCGCTGGCAAAGGCCGCCGGCGACATCGGCACCACGATCTTCCATCCGGTCGGCACCGCGAAGATGGGCACAGCAAGCGATCCGATGGCTGTTGTGGACGAACGCCTGCGCTTCTACGGCATCGCCGGACTGCGCGTGGCCGATGCCTCGGTGATGCCGACGATCACGTCAGGCAATACCAACACGCCGACGGCGATGATCGCGGAGAAAGGTGCTGCGATGATTTTGGAGGATGGGCGCTGATCAAACGCGTTGGACGCAATCAGCAGCACAATACGCACTCGCCACCGGAACGCCATTTACACTTGCTCAATCAAAAATTGCATCGATTGATTAAAGATTATGGCTGCCAATAACAAATCAATAACCTTGATCCGAAGTGAAATCCTATGCTCGACATGAAAGGGCCCGTTGACATCTAGAAATACAATGTCAATCTCAGGTTGTTCAACTCATTGACCCAAACTTAACCGCCACAGCCATACTGGCGCGCGGCCTCCAAGAGAAAAGTGCGGTTCGATGCGACAAATGAATGAACTCGCGGGACGTTACGCAAGGCGCTTGCAGAATATCGTCATTGCGATGATTCTCGTTGCAGGCCCGTCAACGTCACGGGCAACAACCCTTCCCTTTGAATACGGGGCATATCGAAGCATCTGCACTTCAGTGGAAATTTCGGCGGATCCGCAGGTGGAACAGGGATTCGCTAAGGCAACCATCAATGAAAACGTCGCCAGTACAGTCCAGGAGCGACTTCGCGCGTTGGGCCTTACCTATCCGGTCGTCGCAGGACCGGCTTGCTTGAGAGAGCGAGCAACTGCGCGGCAACAGTTGAGCCTCCTGTTCTATGCGCGTGTGGTTCCCGACCCTGAGCATCCGCGCAGGCTGATTGTTTCTCTGATCATGCACAGCTTCTACAACGATCCAAAGTCGCCAGGCCCCTACCATACCGACATTCCAAAACCACACCATCAATTCCCAACTGACGTGAGTTTCTGTTCTACCGAAGCGGACCCTTCGCGCTGCCTGACAGATCGCATCGTCGGCTATTTCGACGCGACCATGCTCAAGATCATTGAACTTGCACAAGAACTTCTAAAAGGAGGACGGCGGTGACGGCGGCACAGAATATTACCCAGCTCTTTACCGGCTACAAATGGCCAACCACCACCATCACCTACACCTTCATAACCGAATACGCGCCTTACACTCCGCAAGGCGACCAAGAGCCAGGAGGCCCAATCGTTTTGTCGGCGGCGCAACAAGCAGCGACGAGGCAACTCTTTGCTGACGTTCAAAGCTTTCTTGGCGTCCAGTTCGTCGAAGTCACCCAAGACAATGGCCAAAACCAGATAGGTCAAATCGCGATCGGAATGCGCAACAACCTGCTCGTACCGTCGTGGGTTGGCCAAACGGAGGCTAGTCTCAATATTCCCGGTCTAGGAGGCGACATCTGGATTAAAGCTGGATCTTACGGTGACGCGGCCAGCAACGAGTTCGTTAGTACAATGCTGCACGAGATCGGCCATGCACTCGGCCTAGACCACCCAACATTCGCTGACGCGCAAAGTAAAGCGCGTACACGGTCATGGCGTATGATACGGGAGGTTTGGAATTACCGACGTCGCTACAACTCTACGACATTAGCGCCCTGCAATATCTCTATGGTGCCGCCAGCAGCCGGAATCCCGGTCACACCACATATTCCTTTTATTCAGACAATTCGATGACGTCCATTTGGGATACGCAGGGGAATGATACCATAAATGTGGCCGGCCGGTCTGACGGCGTCGTAATCAACCTCAACGAAACGGCGTTCAGCTCTATCGGTTTTGCCGGCAACAATCTTGAAAATCCAAGCAATAATATCTCGATTGCGAAGGGCGCTGTAATCGAAAATGCAATTGGCGGAAATGGCGCCGATGTTCTCATTGGAAACGCCACCGGGAACACGCTAACGGGAAATGATGGAAATGATTTCATCTTTGGTGACGAGATCACGGCCCGCGGATTCTTTCCAGCGCCCGGATCCTCGACGATAAAGGGCGGAGTCTACTGGGACGGCGACTTCCTCTATGTCGGCACCTACCAAACCGCGGGCACAGAATCGACGACCGACAACGACACCATCAACGCTGGAGCGGGAGCGGACTGGGTATTTGCCGGAAAAGGGGCCGACAAGGTGGATGGCGGGGCCGGCAACGATTTCCTCGATGGCGGCAACCAGATCGATGAAATGGCCTATAGCGGCATCAGTGGCAACGTGCAGATTCAGAAGCTTGCAGCATCGGAAGTCCCTGACGATATTGCCGCGAATGGACAGCCCGTATTCCAGATAACTGTTCAGCGGAACGGAACCTCCGAAATCGACAAGATTCGCGGATTTGAAACGGTGTCGTTTGGTGAAGGGTCGCAGAAATTCAAGGGTGACCTCTCGCTGGGCGACGATTCGTTGTTGCTCGATGGCGGCAACGGCATCGATTCGTTCGACTTCTCGACTGCCCCCTCCTCGGTCACGATTTACACAGGGCCGGTTAATGGAGAAGAGAATTCGGTCATCAGCGGGACAGGCGTTTCGCTCAAGAATTTTGAAGCCTTCGTTGGCTCGGCACAAAATGATGTCTTTTGGTTCAATGAAGGAGATCAGTTCCTCTATGGACGAGGCGGTGAAGACTATCTCGTTGGCGGCGCCGGCGACGATGTCCTGGAGGGAGGCGAAGAAGATGACGTGCTTTACGGAGGCGACGGAGCCGACAAGTTCATCTTGGGAAATGGTTACGATGTAATCATGGACGCCGATGCCGGCGATCGCTTGTTCATCCGCCTTCCGACCATCGCGGGGGAAGGTTCTGGTGAGACCATCGTTCCTATTCTAGGGGGATTTTTTGAGAATACGCCCTGGGATCCGGGTCCTCACGGCACTACCATTGGAGACGCCAACGCCATTTTCAAGCCTCGTGATGTGATTTGGGATGAGGCCGATGCTCCGCTCTATCAATCTCTGGGTACAGATTTCCAGATAGACTTCTGGCTCGACGACACCGATCTCGTCATCAGTGTTACTACTCAGGCAGGTGAGCAGATCACCGGAGCGGTTGTTGTTGATTATGAACCTGGCGACCTCGGAATCACATTTGAGGAAAAGGTATCGCCGTATGAGGTTGACGGCGTCCGTTGGCGTTTTGATCTTGCCGAGCCCGCGTGGGAGGACGGCCACAAGGCGTTGCTCAATAACGGCGTCTTTGGAAGCATTCAGCAAGCCTCGGACTTTATCATCTAAATTTGCAGTAGTATCAAAGAGACAAAGTTACTCGGGGAGTGAAGACTGCTGAAGATTGCTACGCCCGATCTTCCGTCGGCCGACTTCTGCGGGAGCCGACCGCAATGATCGCGGAAAAAGCTGCGACGATGATCCTGGAGGGCAGGCGCGCGTGATCACATCGCAGCGCCTTTCGGTCGGGCTTGCTGACGCGCGCATTGCGCTCGCGCGATGGGGTGAGCAGGATTCACGCAAGCCGCCGGCCTTGCTGCTGCACGGCACCGGCTTCGTCGCCGAGGTCTGGGACGACGTCGCCCGCGAACTCGCCGCGGACTACACCGTCTATGCACTCGACCGCCGCGGCCATGGCGACAGCCACAAGCCTGCCGCGGCCCACTATCACTTCCAGGATTTTGCCGAGGACGTCTGCACCGTGATCGAGGTGCTCGGCCTCACCGACATCTATGGAATCGGGCACAGCGCCGGCGCTACCGACCTGCTGCTGGCGGCAAAACTCCGCCCCGATCGCTTCACGCGCCTGTTCGTGATGGAGCCGACGGTGATGGATCCGCACGCGCAACGCGCCGGCGGACTGAGCGATTTTGCGACCGGCGCCGTGCAGGGCGTGCTGCGGCGCCAGGCCGAATTCGAGAGCGCGGACGCCGCGTTCCAGCGTTACCGCGCCGCACCGGCATTTGCGGATTGGACGGAGACCTCGCTCCGCGCCTACATCCAGCACGGCTTCGCTGCGCAGGAAAACGGCCGGGTACAACTGCGCTGCACGCCGGAACTGGAATCGGCGATCCTGCGGCCGATCTTCGAAGCCATGGAGCAGGTCTACACCGGCGATGCGCGCGGCAACCCGTTCGCCTGGCTGTCGGAGATCGCCTGCCCGGTGCGGGTGGCGACCGCGGAAAAATCCTGGGCAATCTACAAGGAGATGGCGGCGCGGGCCGTCGCGCTGATGCCGGCCGCGAGCCAATACAGATTCGACGGCATCGGCCATTGCGTGGCGCAGGAAGCGCCTGGGCTGTTGTTTAAGGCGCTCAAGACATTCGCGAACGACACCGGCAATTGACGCTAGCTCTGCGGCGGATAGCGCTCGAAGCTGGGCAGTTCGTGGGCGCGCTCCATCCAGCGCAGCCGCTCGGCGGTCTGGATATGCACCATCGCCGGGACGGCATTGGGGTCGTCATAGGTCGCGCTCTGGATGTCGATAATGCCCGGCAGGATGCTGGCATTGACGTAGAACAGGCCGGTGCCGCAATCGGCGCAAAAATGGCGACGGCCATGCTCGGAGGATTGGTAGACCTTCGGCGTTCCCTTCGTCACCTGGACCGCGTCCTCGGCATACATCGTCCAGCCCACGACCGGTGCGCCGGCGTGACGCCGGCAATCGCTGCAGTGACACAGCGCGTGAACGATGAGTTCGCCCTCGACCTGATAGCGGATCGCGCCGCAATGACAGCCGCCGGTGATGTTGCTCATGGGCATTCCTCTCCGACCATGTCCAGGCTGCGCCGGTCGTCATTGCGACCGCAGCGAAGCAATGACGGACTACGCCGACTTCCGCACGGCGTTGTCGACCAGCGTCTTGCCCAGCGACCAGATCGCGCCGGGGACCTTGTGGCTGGCGGCGATGACCTCATCGAAGGACTTTTCGATCCAGTTGCAATCTTCTTCTGATATCACGAGCGGCGGCAGCAGCTTGATGGTGTGGCTGCCGTGGCCGGAAACCTGGGTCAGGATCTTGTGGTCCTTGAACAGCGGCACCGTGATGAGCTGGCAGAACAGGCCCTTGTTGGCGGTCTCCAGCAGGTTCCAGGAGGCTTTCAGCCGCAGCGATTTCGGCGGGCCGAACTCGACGCCGATCATCAATCCCTTGCCGCGCACTTCCTTCATCAACTCGTAGCCGGGCACCATGCGCGTGAGCGCGAGCCGCAATTCGGCCCCCCGTTTGGCGGCCTGCTCGACCAGCCTTTCAGCCTTGATCACTTCGAGCGTGGCGATGCCGGCGGCCATCGCCAGATCGTTCTTCGCAAAGGTCGAGCCGTGCACGACCGCGCGATCCATCTGGTTGAATATCTTGTCGAAGACACTCTTGCGCGTCAGCAGCGCGCCGACCGGCACGTGGCCACCCGACAGCGCCTTCGCCAGCAGCACCATGTCGGGCTCGACGTTCCAGTGCTCGACTGCGAGAAATTTTCCGGTGCGGCCGATGCCGGTCTGGATCTCGTCGGCGATGAACAGCGAACCATATTTCCTGCAAAGTGCAGCCGCGCCGGGGAGGAACTCATCGGACGGCATGTTGACGCCCTTTCCCTGGATCGGCTCGACAATGAAGGCCGCGACCTGGCGCGACGACAGCGCCTGTTCCAGCGCTGCGAGATCGTTGAACGGAACCTGCGTGCAGCCCGGCAGCAGCGGTTCGAACCCGGAACGGAAATTCGGATCGTCCATTAGCGACAGTGCGCCATAGGACAGACCGTGGAACGAGTGGGAACAGGAAACGATGCCGGGCCGGCCCGTTGCACCGCGTGCGAACTTGATGGCGGCTTCGACCGTCTCGGCGCCGGAATTGGCGAAGAATACCTTGTCCAGATATGGCACATGTTCCAAAAGGCGTTCCGCCAGCACGCCGGCGAGCGTGGACACGTCCAGTTGAACGAGATTGGGAAAATCGCTGTCGAGGACGCCCTTCAGCGCCTCACGCAGCGCCGGATGGTTGCGACCGATCGCAAAAACGCCAAATCCGCTCAGTAGATCGAGGTAACGTGCCCCGTCACGATCGAACAGGTATTGACCTTGACCCTTCTGAAAGCCCACATCGTAGCCGATGGTCTTCAGGACCCGAACGAGCTGCTCATTCAGATGGCGCGCATGCATGGCACTGCGCTGTGCCTGCCGCTCCACAAACAACTCGGAAACATCTAGATATGAACTTGGCATTCGCTACATACGTCGGTTGATGGTCATTTCGTCAACTGAAAACGCCAAATGCGGCGTTTTGACCCCCGCTTTGCATCGTCAATAAACACAGGTTTGAACCATGTTGCACTGCCCAAGAATCGTTGCGCGTACGATTGCGTATTCGGGAATTCTTTTGGCTACAGGTGTTAGCACCGCGCTTGCTGCCGACCCTACCGGCGACTGGAAGGTAGCCGACGGCGTCGCCAACATCCGGGTCGCACAATGCAGCGGCAACATGTGGGGTGCGGTTGCCTGGGAAAAGACACCAGGCGGCAAGGACAAGAACAATCCGGATGCCTCAAAGCAGAGCAGACCGACACTCGGCATGCCGATCCTGATCGAAATGAAAAAGAAGCCCGGCGTCGATGCCTGGGAAGGCCAAGTCTATAACGCCAAGGACGGGCAACTCTACAGCTCGACCATCAAGCCGGTCGGCGCCGACCAGCTCGAGATTCAGGGCTGTGTGCTGGGCTTCCTCTGCGGCGGCGAGACCTGGACCCGCGTCGGTCCGCCGATTCCCTCGAGCCCCGCCAACAGCATGGCCAAGGGCGCGCCGAAGAATCCGGCCGGCGCCGCGCCGAAGGCGGCGGCACCCGGCACCGCAGCACCAACGGCCGCCGCTCCGGCAAATCCAGCGTCGCAGAAAACCACCGGTGGAGCGGCAAATCCGGCGCCGCAGAAAACCACCGGCGTAGTCGCCGCTCCGGCCCCCGCGCCGAAGGCCGCGCCCGGTCAGAAGCAGGCCGCGGCCCAGCCAGCCGATATCGGTGATATCTGCCTACTTCCCGACATCGCGCGGTTTGCCCATTAGCGCCGGCTGGAACAGCAGCACCGCGGCAAGCGTGATGACGAACGACAGCGCCAGCAATTTACCCATGCTGGCGGTGCCGGGGTGACTGGATAGCCACAGGCTCCCGAATGCAGTCGCGGTCGTCAGCGCGCTGAAAAAGATCGCGCGGGTCAGGCTCGACTGCAGCAGATTCGTTCTGCCCTCGCGCCAGGCCGTGACATAATAGATCTTGAAGGCGACGCCGACGCCGAGCAGCAGCGGCAGCGCGACGATGTTGGCGAAGTTGAGCGGCAGCCCGATCAGCACGCATATCTCCAGCGTCACCGCGCCGGCGACCAGCAGCGGCACCATCGTCATCAGCACGTCGGTGACCCGCCGCAGCGCCAGCCACAGCAACAGGCTGATCACCAACAGCGCCCAGATGCCGGCGTGGATGAATGCCCGCACGATGGTGTCGCCGGACTTGAGGATCGAGACCGGCCCGCCGATCGCGTTCGGCTCCGCGGCCAGCACCGCGTCGGCAAACCGTCGCAGATTGTCGTTGTCGTTCGGATCGCCCTTCGGCAGTGCCTCGACGCGAATCAACCCGTCTTTCGACTTCCAGCTTCGCACCAGTTCCGGCGGCAGTGTCTGCAATGTCACTGGCCCGGCCTGCATCGTATTGCGGAGCTGGTCGAACACGATCTTGAGCGGGGTCACGAAAATGCTCTGCGCCTTGTCGCGCGTCGCCTGGTCGGTCGCCGCGAGCTTCGACAGCGCATCCGCCAGCCGTCGCGACGCGACCGCGCCCGGTCCCTTGCCGTCACCGGCGGCCCGGCGCAGGCTGTCCACCGAACTCTTCAGCGCGTCCACATTCTCCGCGTCGGTCGGCGCGGCATCGACCTCATCGGGATTGAGCGCGGGGCCGACCACCTTGGCGGCCTGCGCGATCAGCTTCAGCTTGGCCGGCTGGTCGTCAGGCACGAAACTGTCGAGCGACATCACGCGCAGAACTTCCGGCACCTTTTCGAGCCGGGCCTCGATCTTCTTGGCTTCGGCTTCCGAATTGGTCAGCACGTTGACGGCGTTGGCGCCGGTGTTCGGATCCTTGCGCAGGTCGAGGAAGGTCGCGATCGATTCGACCTGCGCATTGCGCAGGTTGATCGGATTGAAGTCGAACTTCATGAAATAGAGCAGCGGCAGGCCGGCTGTCGCGACCAGCAGCGTGCCGACGATGATGATGACGCGATGCCGTTCGAGGAATTCATCGACCGGCGCCAGGAACGCGTAGCCGACCGGCTCGCTTTCGCCGGGCGGGTTGAGCAGCTTCAGCATCGCCGGCAGTACCGTGATGCTGGTGATGAACGCGATCAGCATGCCGGCGCCGGCGATCTTGCCCAGTTCGGAGATGCCCTTGTAGTCGGTCGGCAGGAAGCACAGGAAGCCTGCGGCAGTCGCCATCGCGGCAAGCGAAAGCGGAACCGCCGAGCGGCTGGCCGCGCTTTCCAGCGCGAGCGCCAGATCGTCGTTCTTGAAGCGCTCCGAACGGTAGCGGACGCTGAACTGAATGCCGAAATCGACGCCGAGACCGACGAACAGGACGGCGAAGGCGATCGACAGCAGGTTCAGCGAGCCCACCATCATCAGGCCGACGGCGGTGGTGAGCGCAAGCCCGATGAACAGGTTCACGAACACCGCGAAGATGATCTTCGCCGAATGCAGCGCCAGCCAGAGGATGACCAGCACGATGATGACCGTGCCGACGCCGTTGACGATCGCGCCGTCCTGTACGGTCGCATACTCCTCGTTGGCGATCGGAACCGGGCCGGTCAGCCTGACGCGCGCGTGGTACTGCTCGGCGAACTTCAGATCCGTCGCGGCCTGCCGGATCGCGTCGGTCGCATCCTTGCCGGGTTCGAGCGCTGCATAATCGAGCTTGGGCTTGAATTCGATGAAGGCGCGGCGATCCGAATCGGTCAGCGGCTTGTCGCTGACGAGCTCGCGCCAGGAGAAGGTCGCGTTCCCCTTGCTGAGAACGTTCTCGACCGTCTGGCTGATCTGGTTGAACGGACGTTCGGCATTGTCGAGCTTGACCTGCCCGCGCTTGACCCCGGCAAGCCCGGTTTCGAGCGCCCCGGTGAGCCCGCGGATCGAGGGGTCGCCGGCCATGATCTCGATCAGGGGCGCTGCGGCCTCGAGCTGGCCGGTGACCTGGCCCACTTCCTCGACCGGCAGGAACAACAGCCCGTTCTTCTCGAAGAACTCGCCGGAGCCCAGCGGCTGCACCAATTCGAAATGCTCCGTGTCGCCGGCAAGCTTCGTGGCCAGCGCCCGGGCGGCAGCGCTGGCTAGCTCGGGCGTCGGGGCCTCGACGACGGCGAGAATCAGCTTTTCCCGGTCGAAGGCCTGTTCGAACTGGTTGTCGCGCTTGCGCCAGTCGAGATCCGGTGAAATCAGCTTGTTGATATCGGTGTTGATCGAGAAATTGCGGGCGGTATAGAAGCTCGCGCCGATCGAGAGGAGCAGGAACAGTGCGACGACGAGAGTGGCAAACCGCGTGCAGGTTCGGACGATCGAGACAACAATGCTGGTCAGCACTTCGTTTCTTTCTGAGGATTAAGGAGCTGGGCGGAAACGCCCGCTGTCTAGCGGAGTTCCCGAAGACGATCTAATGTTGTTTTGGTTACTTCCCCGGGGGCCCAAGGCATAGCCGTCAAAACAGCACGGAAAGGGATTCGGGCCGGTATACCCTGCCCGGCGGGGCGACAAAGTGACGTAATGGTGAGGACGTCACCCTTCGAATCGGCTTATCCTTATTATATTACCTCCATCCCGGTAACCATTGCGCGATGCACCTTTCACAGGCGCATCTTTATTGGCACATACTGCTGTGCTTCCATGTGCTTGGGCGGGAATTACCTGCGTGATCGGGTCATGGTGCGGATATTGCAATTGTCCGAGTGTGACCGGCTGCACGGAGGTCTGCGTGAAATTGCAGATGAATTTGCGAACGTTTTTGATGCAACTTGCGTAACGGAAGGCTCATGGAAGTATATCTTGCGCAGCCCCGCGGATTTTGTGCGGGCGTCGTGCGTGCCATCGAGATCGTCGAGCGTGCGCTCGAGAAATACGGTCCGCCGGTCTACGTGCGTCACGAAATCGTTCACAACAAGTACGTGGTCGAGAGCCTGAAAGCCAAGGGCGCGATCTTCGTCGAGGACCTGTCGGAGGTTCCGCCGCTGGCGGTGACGGTGTTCAGCGCCCATGGCGTGGCCCGCAGCGTCGAGGAAGAGGCAGCCGTCCGCGGCCTGCCCGTGCTCAATGCCACCTGCCCCCTGGTCACCAAGGTCCACAATCAAGGCAAACGGTACATGTCCAAGGGCCGGTCCCTGGTCCTGATCGGCCATGCCGGGCATCCGGAGGTCGAAGGTACCATGGGACAGGTTCCCGGGCCGGTCATGCTGGTCCAGAATGTCGACGACGTAGCGTCCCTGACCCTGCCGACCGATGCCCCGATAGCCTATATTACCCAGACGACCCTCTCCGTGGATGACACAAAAGACATAATTGCCGCGCTTCAGGCACGCTTTACAGATATTCAAGGCCCCGATATCCGGGATATCTGCTATGCGACACAGAACCGCCAATCTGCGGTAAGGGACTTGAGCAAACTGGTGGACGTCATTTTGGTGGTGGGGGCCGCCAATAGTTCCAACTCAAACAGGCTTCGCGAAATCGGCACCGAGGTCGGGGTCGCGAGTTATCTCATTGCCGATGGCAGCGAGTTAAACCCTGATTGGCTGAAAGATGCGAAAGCCGTCGGCATCACGGCGGGCGCCTCGGCGCCCGAAGTTTTGGTCGATGACGTGATCGAGGCTTTGAGGCGTATCGGACCCGTCAAGGTGTCGGTGCTTTCCGGCCGGGAAGAGAACATCGAATTCCGGCTTCCAGCCGAACTGACTGCGGGCTGATTACTTACAATTTCCAGGTCCAGAAAGAAAATCTCTCAATGGCAATACCCTTCTTCAAGGAACTGCGTATCGGCGGCTATCTCATCAAGCAGAAGCTGCTTGGCCGGAAGCGCTATCCGCTGGTGCTGATGCTGGAGCCGTTGTTCCGCTGCAACCTCGCCTGCGTCGGCTGCGGCAAGATCGACTATCCCGACGCCATCCTCAACCGCCGCATGTCGGCCCAGGAATGCTGGGACGCGGCCGAGGAATGCGGCGCGCCGATGGTGGCGATCCCCGGCGGTGAACCACTGATCCACAAGGAGATCGGCGAGATCGTGCGCGGCCTCGTGGCGCGCAAGAAGTTCGTCTCGCTCTGCACCAATGCACTGCTGCTGGAAAAGAAGCTCGACCTGTTCGAGCCCTCGCCGTACCTGTTCTTTTCGGTTCATCTCGACGGCCTGAAGGATCATCACGACAAGGCTGTGTCGCAGAAGGGCGTGTTCGACCGCGCGGTTTCCGCGATCAAGGCCGCCAAGGCGCGTGGCTTCACGGTCAACGTCAATGCGACGATCTTCGACGGACATGCGGCGGAAGAGATCGCCAAGTTCCTCGACTTCACCACCGAACTCGGCGTCGGCGTCTCGATGTCGCCGGGCTATGCCTATGAGCGTGCTCCGGACCAGGAGCACTTCCTCAACCGGACCAAGACCAAGAAGCTGTTCCGCGACGTGTTCGCGCTCGGCAAGGGCAAGAAGTGGAACTTCATGCATTCCGGCCTGTTCCTCGACTTCCTCGCCGGCAACCAGTCCTACGAGTGCACCCCGTGGGGCATGCCGGCCCGCAACATCTTCGGCTGGCAGAAGCCCTGCTATCTGCTCGGTGAAGGCTACACCAAGACCTTCAAGGAACTGATGGAGACGACGGACTGGGACACTTACGGCACCGGCAAGTACGAGAAGTGCGCCGACTGCATGGCCCATTGCGGCTATGAGCCGACCGCGGCCAATGCGGCGCTGGTCAATCCGTTGAAGGCGATGTGGGTGGCGCTGCGCGGCGTCCGCACCACGGGACCGCTGGCGCCCGAGATCGACCTCTCCCACCAGCGCCCGGCGCAGTACATCTTCTCGGCCGAAGTTCAGAAGCGCCTGTCGGAGATTCGCCGCGACGAGGCCACCGCGGCCGCGGCCAAGCAGCAACAGAAGGCCTCCACCGCCGCCTGAGCGGAATGAAGCCAGGATTTTGGGCCCCGGTTTAATCGAACCGGGGCCCTTTTCTTTTGCGCCTTCACCACGGTGTTGGCCCTTGGGCCAACTCGACAATTCGAAGCAGCAAGGCCGATAGTTCGATCCATGGCGCGACCTTCGCCCTGGATTGCACCCGTGGATCACCGATCCGGCAGTGCTGAAGCCTCGGCTCGGTTGCTGAAGGTGCGCGCGACGGCCCGGCGGAGGCTTCCCCGATGACCCCCGACCCCGGAATCTCACAGGCATCCGTTCAGTCGGTGCGCAAGGACCTGAGCCGCAGGACGTTCCCCGCGGGGGCAACCATCTTTGCCGAAGGCGAGGTCGGGACCGTCGCCTATATCCTGCTCCGCGGCGACGTCACGATCTTCATCGGATTTGGAACGCCCCTTCAACGCACCGTAACCGCTCTCGCGACCGGACAAATGTTCGGCGTTCATGCGCTGATGGCCGGGGCGCAGCGCAACGCAACGGCAGTGACGGTACACGGTTGCGAAGTGCTTGCAGTGAGCGAGGCGAAGCTGAAGCAGAAACTCGACGAAGCGGATCCGTTTCTCCGCTACTGGGTCGATTACCTTTCAAAGCGGGTCATCGACCTGTCCGCGCAGTGACATCGGGCAACGGCAACTCACATGGATGGCGCCCAGCCTCGAACACCAAGACTGACGCTCTTTACCACGGTCCTGTCGCTGTTCCTGGTCGTGGCGCTGTTGATCGGCACCGCGGTTACGGTCACCAATTATCTCCAGACCCACCAGACGGCCATGAAGGTCGCGAGCGACACGTTTGCGACGACGATCAACCGAATCAACGAACAGCGCGTCGCGTTCTTTACGCCCGCCTATCTGATCAGTGAACTTCTTCGCAGGGCGCCCTCACTTCAGCAGGCGGACGGTTCCAAGGACGTCGCCCGGGAGTTGGTTCTAACCAGCCTGAAATCGAATCCGCAGATATCGGCGATATATGTCGGTTACGAGAACGGCAATTTCTATCACATCCTTTCGATCTCCGAATCCGAGAAAGCGTCGATCGAACAATTGGGCGGTCCTCCTTCCACCCGGTTCGCGATTCAGGAAATCCGCTCTGGCGACGACGGCGCCCGCACTCAGACCTGGCTTTTTTTCGACAGCGACAACCGTCAAATTGGATCACTCATCAAACCATCTCCACCCTATGACCCTCGTAATCGCGGCTGGTACAAAGATGCCAGGCAAAACCCGACGATGGTTGTCCGGACCTTGCCATACCTTTTCGCGACGACGTCGGAAGTTGGAATGACCCTGGCGGGCTCATTCGGGGCCGGCGTGGTCGGGGTTGATATGACGCTCGAGCGGTTGATGATCTATGTCCGCTCGATCAGAAAGAACGACACGCATCGCTTTATGGCATTCGACGAAAAAAATCGCTTGCTCGCTCACTTCAACCCCCAGCAGATGTTCAGGCGGGTCGGCGGCGATAACCGGTCGATCGAGCTTGCAACCACGACAGACCTGACAGACCCGGTGGTTCGCGAGGCGTTGCGGATATTCGCCCGTGACGGACCTTATCCCTTGCAGGAATTCAGTGTCGGCGGCACAGGCTATCTGGCCACGGTGGACCGCCAGGTCGCACGCGATGGCGGCGCCTTCTTTCAGCTATATGCGGCACCGCTTTCCGACTTCCAGGGCACCTTGGCCGACGCCGCGAAACGCAGCATTCCCGTCGCGCTGCTGATCTTTCTTCTGACGCTTCCGGCCATCATCTACCTCGCCCGGTCGATTTCAACGCCGCTCGCCAGGCTTTCAAAAGAGGCGGAACTGATCAGATCCTTCGAGCTGGACGATCCAATCAGGCTGCACTCCCGGGTCCACGAGATCAGCACGCTGATCCGGTCGATGTCCGGAATGAAGGGCACAATTCGCGAAGTATCCAAATTTGTGCCGAAAGCTTTGGTCAGGGATATCCTCGAAAGCGAGACCCAGGTCGTGGTAGGCGGCGAGACACGCCGCATCAGCATCATGTTCACGGACGTCAAGGACTTCACACCAATTGCCGAGGGCATGTCGCCGGGCGTCCTGATGGAGAACATGTCGGAGTACTTCGAGGAACTTGCGTCCCTGATCATCAGGCGGGACGGCACGGTCGACAAATTCATCGGCGACGCGATCTTTGCATTCTGGAACGCGCCTCTGGCGGTCGCGCGGCACGAACATGCGGCGTGCATCACCGCTTTGGAGTGCCGCGCTGCGTCACGACGCCTCAATGCCCGATGGACAAACAAGGCGTTGCCTCCTTGGCACACGCGATTCGGAATTCATGTCGGCGATGCGGTACTGGGTAATGTCGGCTCATCCGATCGAATCGATTACACGGCGATCGGCGACAACGTGAACATCGCAGCCCGGCTCGAAGGGCTGAACAAATATTACGGCAGCAGCATCCTCGCCAGTGGACAGATTGCGGCCGTCTGTTCCGGCGAATTCCTGTTCCGCCATGCCGACCGTAGCCAGCCGAAGGGAGTTGGCCACCCCCTCGATATTCTCGAACTGCTCGGCACGATCGAAGGCCCCGACGAGTTTCGCGTCACCCCGGCAATGACGCAGCTCGTCCAGGACTGGGCCGACGTCCATGAAGTGTATGCCAGTCAGGATTGGTTGCGGGCTCTCGACGCCCTGGAGACATTCGCCGACCGGTATCCTGACGACGTGCTGGCTGGAATCTACCTCGACCGGGTCGTCGGCTTTCTGCTCGAGCCGCCGCCCAGCGACTGGGATGGCATCATGCGCTTCAGCAAGAAATAGCGGTCCTGAAATTCCGCCTCAATCCAGCGCAATCCGGCCGGACAGTTCCGGCTCGATCCTGCGCGTCCGCAGCAACAGGTTCTCGATCTCCGCCGCGCGGTCCGAACTGAGCGTGCCGCGCTCGATCCCGAGCGGGACATTGCGGAGCGCCAGTTCGCGGTACAGCGCGCCCGAGGCAGGAAAGCGCGCGTCCAGTGCTTCGAGGTGCTTGAGGATGGTCCCGACGTCGCCGCGCGCCACGCAGCCGCCCATGCCATTGGCCAGGCCCCCGTCCAGAACGGCCGCGACCGTCCCCCGCAGCAGCGGCATCATGGCCCGCAGCGCATCGGCCTCGCTGGCGCCAAAGCTCTTCCAGAGTTCGACGCCTTCCTTGAGCAGCGCGATCAGGAACGGGCCGACATAATAGGCCGAGGCGTGATAGAGCGGCCGCACGCCCGGCGGCAGTGCCAGCGGTTCGCAGCCGATGCGGGCTGCGAGCGTTTCAAGCTCACCCCTGAAGTCAGGCTCGGCCTCGATGCCGACGGTGCATCCGCGCAGCCCCTCCAGCGCGACGTCCGGATTGGCAAACATCTGCATCGGATGAAATCCACCGGTAGCCGCTCCGGCGGACTTCGCGTGCTCAAGCGCCGCCAGTTCGGTGGCTCCGCTGCAATGAACGACGCGGTGCCGTGGCTGCCAGCGCAGATCGCGGCAGACGGGCAGGATCGCGTCGTCGCTCACCGTCAGAAAGATCAGATCGCAACTGTCCACGACCTGTTGCGCGTCGGTCATCGGCCGGGCTGACGGCACCCGGGCGCCGAACAGCCGGGCCGCATCGGGGCTGCGGTTGTGGAATGCCGCGACGTTCAGGCCGGCATGGTCAAACGCCGGCGCGAGCGTCTGCGCCACACGGCCGGCGCCGATGAAGCCGATACTCAGACCCGCAAGCGCCGCGCTCATCGCGCGTAGCTTCCGTCGATGCGGTCGAGCCTGCGCAGCAGCGCCGGCCATTCCAGCAGGCCGTAGCCGGCTTGCAGATTTTGCGCCGCCTCGTTCAGGACCGGATTGGTGTCGCGCTCATTATCGAGCGTGATCTCGGTGCCGGCGAAGCAGGTCACGGTGTTACGAACCGCCGTTTCGCTCGGCGCGTGAAGCGGTCGGCCGCAGCCGAGCGCGTCGATCTGGATTCGGCAGGCCTGCTCCAGCCAGTAGATGGCGTTGAACGCCTGCGGGATCGTGTTGCCGCAGACCAGGAGACCATGATTGCGCAGAACCAGCACGTTGTTCCGGCCGAGATCGGCGACGACGCGGTCGCATTCCTCCCGATCGATCGCCGGTCCCTCAAAATCGTGATAGCCGATGCGGCCGTGAAACCGCATCGCGGTCTGGGACAGCGGCAGCAGCCCTTCGGCAAGCGTGCTGACGGCCGTGCCTGCCCTGGTGTGGGTGTGGAGAACGCATTTGACGTCGGGCCGCGCCCGGTGGATCGGGGCATGCAGGTAGAAGCCGGCGACGTTGACGTTGTAGCCATGATCGGGCTGCAGCAGGGTTTGCCCCTCGATATCGATCTTGACGAGGCTCGACGCCGTGATTTCCTCGTACAGCATGCCATAAGGATTGATCAGGTACTGGTCCTCGTGCCCCGGGATCTGCGCGCTGATGTGATTGTAGATCAGGTCGGTCATGCCGTAGAGCGCCACCAGGCGGTAGCACGCCGCAAGATCAACCCGTGTCGCCCACTCCGCCTCTCCGACGGCGGCGCGGATGTCGTTCACGGAGCAAACTTCGGTTGGACGCATCTTGCTCGCCACGACAGCGGCCCCCCTCAATGGCGGATCACGGAGGCGCGCTCCACGATCCCGCCAAGGCCCTGCGAAAACGGAAGCCCGCCGAATACGTGCATCCCGTCCCCGCCCAGCCGCGATTTCACGAACAGATCGGCGGCATCGGCATCGCCATGCTGCAGCATCTCGGCAGCCTGCAACGCATGCGCCATCCGGGTGACGAGCGCCCTTGCGTGGCCGTCATCCGGATAGTGCGCGCGCAAGCGATCGGCGAGATCGTCCGTGCTGTTGTCGTAAATCCGGTTGAGGCCCCTGCTCGTACGCAGTTCGTCGATGAAGGCGTCCCGGCAGCGTGCATCCCGTTGCATCGCGCGCAGAACGTCCATGCACATCATGTTCGAGGTGCCTTCCCAGATCGAATTCAGCGGCGCTTCCCGGTACAGGCGCGCCATCGCGTTCTCCATGATGAAGCCGTTGCCGCCGTGCACCTGCAGGCACTCGTAGCTGAACGCCGGGGCGCGCTGGCAATTCCAGAACTTCATCACCGGCGTCGTGACCCGCGCCAGCAGCCGTTCATGTTCACTGGTCTCCATGCCGTCGGTTGCACGCGCGACCCGGAGTGCGCCAAGCATCGCCGCCTCGCTTTCGAGCGCGAGGTCGGCGAGCACATTGCGCTGCATGGGAAGCTCGGACATCGGCTTGCCGAACGCGGTTCGCGTCTGCGCGTGGCTCAGTGCCAGGCTCAGGGCCTGCCGCATCAGTCCGGCCGAGCCGACCGCGAAATCCAGCCTGGTGAGGTGAGCATGCGAGAGGATTTCCTTGATGCCGCGCCCCTCTTCGCCGACGAGGATCGACCAGGTGTCGTGATACTCGATCTCGCTCGAAGCGTTCGAGCGGTTGCCGCACTTGTCCTTCAGGCGCTGGATGAAGATTCGGTTGGCGCTGCCGTCGGGCAGCAGGCGCGGCACGAACAGGCAGCTCACGCCGGATTGGGTCCGCGCCAGCGTGTAGAAGCCGTCGGCCACCGGCACCGAGAAAAACCATTTGTGGCCGGTGATCGCATAGATCTCGCCATGGGCGCCGCGCTCGACCAGACGTGCTGACGTCTGGGTCTCGCGCAGGTCGGAGCCGCCCTGCTTTTCGGTCATCGCATAGCCGATGACCGCCGCGCGCTTGGCCTCGATCGGAAGACGCCGGGGATCGTAGTCCGCGGACCAGCGTTCGCTCGCGCCACGTCGCAAATTGCGGCTTGCCGGTAAAGCCGGCGATCGCGGCGTAGGCCATTCCGGTCGGGCAGCCGACGCCATTCTCGATCTGATTCCAGAGATAGCTCAGGCCTGCGCGCGCGAAATGGCCGTTCGGCTGGCGGGTCGACCAGGCCAGGCTGTGGACCTCGCCCTGGAACGCGAGCGCCATCAATTGATGCCAGGCCGGATGAAACTCGACCCAGTCGTTGCGGTTGCCGTAGCGGTCGTGGGTCAAGCAGTTTCGGCTCGTGCTCATTGGCAAGCCGCGCGGCCTCCTGCACGGACTCGCAGCCGGCATGGGCGCCGAGCGCGGAAAGCTTGTCCCTGGCCCACGGCGCGAACTTCGCGACCACGCCGCTCAACGCCCGATCATCGTCGAAGGCGTTGAAACCGAAAGATGGCCGCGCCTGATTGCGGACTTCGTGGGTCGCAAACGGGTTCGCCTTCACGTCGGCGACGGCAACCGGCTGGGCACGCGCGTTCATGGCGAGACCTTCGATACGAGTTTCAATTCGGGCGTGGCGCGGCGAAACAGCATGCGCGCGGAAAGGCCGGCGATCGCCTGCGCGATCGCCTTGGCCGCGTCGGAATCCGGGGCCGCCTCCGGCGCGAGCGGGCCGACCAGAGCTTCCATGAAAGCGCCGGTCACGCAGGACGCCGCGACGTTGGCGTCGATCTCGATGAACTCCCCGCTGGCGATGCCGCGCCGGACCAGCCTGGCGATCTGGTCGGCGAGCGCCGCGCGGTATTTCAGCCGCGCCGCGTCGATCTCCGGCTCACATGGTTCGGCGATCAGGGCGTAGGCGAGACGGCGGCCGCGCATCGCCCGGATCGAAAACGTGTAGATCGCGTCCACCAGACATTGCGACGCCGATCCCTCGGCCTCGGCGATCGCGGCGACCACGGCCACCTCGCGCTCGGACACCAGCCCGAGCACCTGCGCGTAGAGGTCCGCCTTCGAGTCGAAGTAGCGGTAGACGCTGCCGGTGGCGACCCCTGCCCGCGCCGCGATCAGGGCGATCTGGGCATCCTTCCAGCCGCTCAGCGCTACCGCCTCGCGGGCGGCATCCAGAATCCGCGCCTTGGTTTCAATGAGCTGATTGAGGCGGACGGCGGCGATTGCCATGATGAATCTCAATTCATGGATACAGAATTGGTATTCATAGTCGGACGAATAGTTGCCGTTGTCAAGTATCCAGCGGCCACGGCCTGGAGATAACGACAGCAGTTGTCGGCGAGCAGTGGGGGCCGGACCGGAGATCGCGACAGACCAACCGGAAGATTTCAAATTGCCTGCCGGCCAAACCTGCCTATGGTCATGAAAAAACATCTCAGGGGGCGATCATGACAAGGCGATGGGTAGTAGCCGCGGCCGTCCTGGCCTCAGCGATGATCAGTGGCGCGAAGGCGCAGGACTATCCGACGAGGACCGCCACGATCATTGTGCCGTTCGCCGCCGGAGGGCCGGCGGACATCACCGGCCGGATTGTCGCCGACATCTTCTCCCGCCATCTCGGTCAGAAATTCGTGGTCGAGAATGTCGGCGGCGCCGGAGGCACCATCGGCGCGCTGCGCGCCGCACGCGCCCCCGCCGACGGCTACACGATCCTGTCCGGACACCTCGGGCACCAACGCGCTTGCGCCGGCGTTCTATCCCAACCTCGGCTACGATCCGCAGAAGGATTTCGAGCCGATCGGACTGACGGCCGAATATCCCGAACTGCTGGTGGTCCGCAAAGACTTCCCCGCCAACAACCTCAAGGAATTCGTGGCCTACGCCAAAGCCAATCCCGGCAAGCTCAACGTCGGCCATGCCGGGCTGGGCTCGGTATCCTATATCGGCTGCCTGCTTCTCAACGCGGCGATCGGCATCAAGCCGACCATGGTGCCGTTCACCGGCACGGCCCCCGTGCTGAACGCGATGCTCAGCGGCGAGATCGATTATGAATGCGACCCGGTGCTCGGGCCCCTGGGGCATGTGCGCGCCGGCAATGTCAAGGCGATCGCCGTTGCCGCGAAGAAGCGCAGCGCGCTGTTGCCCGATGTCCCGACCGCGCACGAGCAGGGCCTGCCCGAGTTCGATTGCGCGCCCTTCTACGCGGTGTTCGTGCCGGCCGGCACGCCGAAGCCGATCGTCGAGAAACTCGCGGAAGCCCTGAGCAAGGGTCTCGCCGAGGAAGCGGTGCAGAAGCGGCTGGCGGACCTCGGCGCTGAAAGCGTCGAGCCGGAGCGCCGCGGTCCCAAGGCGCTGGCCGAACTGGTCAGGAACGAAGCCGCCCGGCTGATGCCCATTCTAAAGGCCGCGTCGGACAAATAGGCGCAAGCGGTCCGCGCCGCGTCATCCTTCCCGGTCAATGGCCGGAATAGTCGGAGCGCACCGGTGCCGCGCCCGATGGCGCCACATCGAGGCGCACGGCGACGCCCTCCAGTTCCGGGGTCGGGGCCGGATAGAGCTTCATGACCAGCGGATCGTGTCCCGGCACGATGTGGCTTTCATCCGGCGCCAGCGCCAGCAGTCTGTCGAATCCCTCCAGCATTTCCCCGATGTGAAACGCGGTCGTGAACGGCCGTTCGCTCGCCATGTTCTCGTAGAAGTGGCTGACATCGGAGGCGAGCACGACGAAGCCGCGACGGGTCCGGACGCGGACGAACTGCAAGCCCGGCCGAATGTCCGCTGGCGGCGTGAACGGTGATGCCGGGCGCGATCTCGGCGTCGCCATCGTAGAACAGCGACGCGGCGGGCATAGTTCAGCCTGACGATGCCGCAGACATCCTCGACCTCGAAGGAATGCGACGAGCCGCGGATACCGCATATAGCGGCCGGTGGCGTAGGCCAGTCTCGCGTTCCTGCAGATGGAAGCGCGCCTTCGGAAAACGGTCGAAGTTGCCGACATGGTCGTAATGCAAATGGGTTAGGATGACGTCCTCGACCGTCATTCGGCATCGACGCCGAGCGCGCCAGCGCCTCCACCGGACAACGCAGGAACGTGCGCTTGCGCTTGTTCGATACCTCCGCGTTGAAGCCGGTGTCGATGACGAACGTCCGGCCCGCGCCCCGCGCCACCCAGACGAAATAGTCCATCGGCATCGGGCCGTCGTGCGGATCGCCGCCGATGAAATGATCGCTCCGCCGCGCATCGCGGGTGGCGTAGCGGATCGCAAACAGCTCGTATTCCTGTCCGGTCATGATAGCTCCCGCCCCGTCACCGTCTGGCATTGCATGCTGATCCGTGCGCGCGCAACGACAAGGTCACATAATTAGAGCCCCGGTTCGCGCGAACCGAGGCTCTTTCTTATTCCCAAGGCTTTCTGAAATCCAAAGGCCCGGGCGCGGATCAGATATCCGCCGTTGCGAGGCTCTCGCTGTGCAGGAAGCCGCGGCAGCCGCGTAGCGAACGCAGCGCGCGGTTGAAATCGATGCCGGTCGAGACCAGCGCACGCAGCGTGGTGGGATTGCGCGCAACCCCGCGCAGCACCTTGCGCAGATCGATGTCGCCATTGGGCTTGATCGCGCTCTTGGCGAGCGCCGGCAGCGCCCGGCTCGCCGGATCGGAGATCACCCGCAGCGCCGCGAACGGAAGCCCGGCCTCGGCGGCATAGGCGGCTGCGATGTGGCTTTCCATGTCGACGGCGGCGGCGCCAGTCTCCGAATGCAGCGCGGCCTTGCAGGCCGCCGCCGCGATCACCTGTTCGACGCCGGCCAGGCCGCCGCGAACCACACGCCTGCGGCGAAGTGTGGCGCGGGCGATCATTTCCTCGTTGAGCGCCAGGCCGGCCAGGAACCGGGTATCGCCGGCCAGCACCTCGGTCGCCACCACCACGTCGCCGGATTTCAGCGACGGATCGAGGCCGCCGGCCACGCCGAAGGAGATGACCCCCCGGAATGTCGTGGAATCCAGCGTGGCGAGCAACGCCCTCAATTGCTTCGGATCGCTGGAACTGCAGATGACGATCATGCCGGGGCCGGCCGCGATGCGGGCCTCCTGCACCAATCCTGTCACGATCAAAACCGGCCGCGGATCAATCGAGTTGCCATCAACCGAACGTTCCGCGGTCGCGGCGGCCCCCGCCCCCAAAGTCACATCCCGACCCCTACCACCCTGCTGTTGGTGCTTCTCAAATTTCGATACCGCGCCATTGCCCAGAGCGGAAAGAATTTCGAGTAGCCATGATAACGCAAATAAAACACCCGCGGAAAGCCTGTAGCCGTGTAGCGCGCCTCGTCCCACACCCCATTTTCGGTCTGTGTGGCTTTTAGGTACTCGACCCCCCGCACGACGGCGGGGTTTTCAACCTCGCCGGCCGCCATCAGTCCAAGCAAGGCCCATGCCGTTTGCGAGGAGGTCGATGGCGCATCCTCAAATCCCTTGTAATCGAGTCGATAGCTGATGGCATCCTCGCCCCAGCCGCCATCCCCATTCTGGATCGAGGCCAGCCAGGCCACCGCCCTGCGGATCATAGGGTCCTGGTGGTCGACGCCGGCGGCATTGAGCGCGCAGAGCACCGACCAGGTCCCGTAGACGTAATTCAGGCCCCAGCGGCCGTACCACGACCCCTCTGCGAGCTGGGTGCGGCGCAGATAGGCGATCCCGTCCGCCATCGCCTTGCTGGTCCCGGCGGTCTCGCCGAGTTGCGCCAGCATCGAAATACAGCGTGCGGTGACGTCCTCGGTCGGCGGATCGAGCAGCGCGCCGTGGTCGGAGAACGGGATGTTGTTGAGGTAGTATTCGAGGTTGTTGACGTCGAAGGCGGCCCAGCCGCCGTCGCGGCTCTGCAGGCCCTCGATCCACTCGCGGCCGCGCGCAATCGCCTCATCATATTCCGTGCTGCCGGACGCCCGGCGCGCCCGGTCCATCGCCATCACCACCACCGCGGTGTCGTCGAGATCGGGATAGTGGGGGTTGTTGTACTGGAATGCCCAGCCGCCCGGACGGACATCAGGGGCCTTGGCCGCCCAGTCGCCCTTGAGGTCGAGCACCTGCCTCGGCTTCAGCCAGTCGAGGCCCTGCTTCATCTTCGCAAGCGTCTCCTCGCCACCGGCCTCCGCCAGCGCGTGGCAGGTCAGCGCGGTGTCCCACACCGGCGAGACGCAGGGCTGGCAGTAGGCTTCGTGCTCGCCGATCACGAGCAGCTTGTCGATGCCGCTGCGCGTGATCGCGCGCGGCGGAAAATCCGGTCCCTTGCCGAGCGCCTCATACATCATGACGATGTTGGCCATCGGCGGATAGATCGCGCCCATGCCGTCCTCGCCGTTCAGCCGCTCTTCGGTGAAAGCGAGCGCGGCGTCGATGGCGCGCTGGCGCAGCTTCTTCGGAAACAGCGGTTCGACCACGCGCAGGATCTTGTCGATTGCGCTGAAGAGCGTGAACCAGCCCCAGCTCTGGTGCGGCGCCTTCGGCGTCAGCCCGACCGATTTGCGGATCTTCCAGAAACAGTTCGTTGATGCCGACGCCCTTCGGATTCTTCGCCAGCGGCTTCAACGCCGCCATCACCATCAGCGGCACGATCGTGGTGCGCGCCCAGTAGGAAATCTTGTTGAGATGAAACGGCGACCATGTCGGCAGCAGCATGATCTCGACCGGCAGCACCGGCACCGCGCGCCAGGTCAGCACGCCGTAGAAAGCCAGCAGGAAGCGCGTGAAGACGTTGACGCGGGCAGCGCCGCCGCGCGACGCGGATCGCCTCGCGCGCCCGGGCCATATGCGGTGCATCGACGGAATCGCCGATCATCTTCAGCGCGAAATAGGATTTGACGCTGGCGCTCATGTCGAACGCGCCGTCCTGCACCAGCGGCCAGCCGCCATGGGCGCCCTGCGTGCGGCGCAGATAGTTGGCGATCTTGGCCTCGAGCTCGCTGTCGACGGGCTCGGCGAGATAGTGGCGCAGCAGCACGTATTCGGACGGTATGGTGCTGTCGGCTTCGAGCTCGAACACCCAGTGCCCGTCGGACTGCCGGTAGCCGAGCAGCGCCTCGGTCGCGGAAGAGATGCTCTTCTCCAGCGCGACGGAATCGACGGCTGCAGTGTGATCGACGGAAAGCATGTTGCTACACATCCCTGTTTTCGCGACGGGCTCTGTGAAGCCGGTCACGCAATGTCCGCTCAGGCTGGCTGCCTTGCCAGAACCAGATCGGCGGCGCGGTCGCCCGACCGCACCGATCCCTCGATGGTTGCCGGCAGTCCGGTAGTCAGTCCAGTCGCCGGCGAGAAACAGGTTCTTGAACGATGTCACCGGGCCCGGCCGCAGCGCGTTCTGCTCCGGCGTGGCCTCGAACGTAGCACGGCGCTCGCGCACGATCTGCCAGGGCGGCAACGGCAGATCATCCTGCAGGCCCGCGGCCTTGCAGACGTCCCGCCAGATCGACAGCGCCAGCTCCTCGCGCGGCATGTCGACGAGCCGGTCGCCATTGCTGATGGTGACCGACAGCCGCTGCGGAAAGGCGAACAGCCATTCCACGAGGCCGCCGACGACACCGAGGATCGGCGCCGCATCCCGCGGCGGATCGAAGCGGAAATGCGCGTTGACGATGGCGCGGAATTTCGTCGGCGTCTTCAGCCCGGGCAGCAGCGCTGCCGCCGGCCGCGGCGGCACCGCCAGCACCACGACGTCGCCGGCACCGAGCGCGATCGTGTCGGTGCCGAACTTCAGTTCGCTGACCTGGCTGCCGTTCATCACGAATTCGCGCAGCTCATGGCCGAGCTGGACCGAGGCGCCCTTCGCCTGCAACAGCTTGATCGCGGGTTCGACCAGCACGGCGCTGAGGCCATCGCGCGCGATCAGCGGCCGGCAGGCCTGCCCGCCCGCCAGCAGCGTTTCGCGCACGATCGCGCCTGCCAGCCCGGCGGAGCCCTCCGGCGGATCGACGTTGAGCGCCGCCAGCAGCAGCGGCTGCACCAGCCGCTGGTACAGCGTGCCGTCGCAGGGAATCGCGTTGCCGACCAGCTTGTCGGTGCCTGCCCAGATCAGAGGCATCAGCGCCAGATAATCGCGCAGGCCCGTATCGGGGACGCGGCGCGTTTCATCGAACACCCACAGCGGCAGCCGCGAGTCGCCGAGATCGAGCTGCCAGCGCTGGCCGGTGGCGAGATCGACGAACGGAAACTGCGCGCGCTTCGGCCCGACCAGTCCCGCCTCGGTCCCGATCGACCTCGCGTAGGCCAGCGCGTGACGGTTGCCGGACAGCAGCAGGTGATTGCCGTTGTCGATCATCAGATCGGTGGCGGCGTCGTAATAGGAGCGGCAGCGGCCGCCGGTCTGCTGCGTGGCTTCGTGCACATGCACGCGGTAATTGGCGTTGGCCAGCCGCACGGCCGCCGAGAGGCCGGAAATGCCGGCGCCGATGATATGAACGTTTTTCTGCATCAGATGATCGCGTAACGGAGAAGGATGGCGATCTTGGCCATCTTGTTGACGCGAACCGGCTCGCGCGGAGCGGCAAAGCCCCGGGCAATCAGCAAGTCCAGTATCGCGCGGTAATATTTCGACATGATGCGCGGCGCGCGCACCACGCGCCGCGAATTGCGCTTCATGATCTCGTCGGCCTTCTCGAAATGCGCCTTCGCGCGCTCGACCAGCCCCTGGCACACTTTCGGCAGCGAGCGCTCGGCAATCACCCGCTGCGGATCGTCGCCGGTGATGCCGGCAAGCAGCAGGCCTTCGCGCGGCAAATACAGACGGCCGAGGCCCGCGTCCTCATCGATGTCGCGCAGGATGTTGGTCAATTGCAGCGCGCGGCCGAGATGATGGGCGAGCAGGATCCCGTCATTCTCGGGGAGACCGAACACGCGCACCGACAGGCGTCCGACGGCGCTGGCGACGCGGTCACAATACAGGTCGAGCGTCGCCATATCGGGCGCGCGGATGTCCTGCGGCACGTCCATCTCCATGCCATCGACGATGGCCAGGAAATCCTCGCGCTTGAGGCCGAAGGTGCGCACCGAGGCGGCGTAATCCTGCAGCCGCGGCGGCGGATGGCCCTGATACAGCGCGTCGATGTCGTCGCGCCATTGCTGGAGCGCGGCGAGCCGCTCGGGCCGCGGCCCGTCGGAATCGGCGATGTCGTCCACCTGGCGGCAGAAACTGTAGATCTGGAACATCGCCTCGCGCTGCGCGCGCGGCAGAATGCGCATCGCCGCGTAGAACGAACTGCCGGACGCGGCGGTGCCGTAATCTGCGTTGGCCGCCGCCGTCTCGACCGTCATGCGCCTGCCGCCGGCTTGGATACGGGACGACGTCCCACGGCCCGGCGGATGAGCTCGCCGGCGATGCCGCCGGCGCTCTGTCCGAGCAATTCGAGCGGGCTCAAATGCACCCGTTCGCCCAGGGGATCGCGCACCTTGAGCATGCCGACGATCTTGTCGGCAAAGGCCTGGATCACGGCAACCTCGAGCCCAAGCCGAAGGTCCTTCACCTCGCCGCTGAGCGACCTGCTTTCATTGAGCAGGGATTCGGTTCGCACCGCGAGCGCCTGCAGGCATTGCAGCAGCGGCGGCGGCGACTTCGCTTCCCCCAGCATCTCCACGGTCGCGCCGCTTGCCGACAACGCGTCGCGCGGCAGGTAGACCCGGTTCGAGATTCCTGTAGTCCTTGCCGCAGTCCTGCAGATGGTTGTTGATCTGCAGGCCGGCGCACAACGCGTCCGACGCAGCCCAGGTCGAGGTGCTCTCGCCGTGGACGTCGAGCATGAAGCGGCCGACCGGCATCGCCGAATAGCGACAATAGTGAATGACGTCGTCCCAATTTTCGTAACGAAGCTTGGTGACGTCCATCCGGAACGCCACCAGCACATCGAGCGCGTGGCGCGGCGCCATGCCGCGCTCGGCCAGTGCGCGACGCAGACTGACCGCTTCCTTTTGCGTGTCGCCCTTACCCAGCAGTTCCGCCTCGAACAAATCGAGGTAGCGGAGCTTCTCGTCCGCAGCGAGGGTTGCATGATCGGCGATATCGTCTGCCGTCCTGACGAAATTGTAGAAACTCAGGATCAGCGCGCGATGGCGCGGATGAATGATCCACGACGCGACCGGAAAGTTCTCGTCGCGGTGGGTCTTTCCCGATCGCAGGTCACTCGCGCTGGTCATTTGCGAAACTGGCTACATTCGTCTGGCTTGGCGGCATACGCCAACAACAGGCGCATGCGAGGAAATTGCGTGCCCCATATAGGGGAATACGCCGCCAAAACCAATGCCATATGGGGCTGGTCAGGCCCGCTCGCCGCACGCGTCACCGGGACCGAAACAGGCTCTCCGTGCCAGTCCAGGCCACGAAACCTGCGGCTTATTGCCCGTTGTTCTTGAGGACCTGGTCGCAGGCCGTGCTGATCTTGGTCCGATGTTCCTTGAGACACGCCAGGATGGTGAAATCACCCTGATCGATCACCGGACGGCAGAATTTCTGCACGTCGCGGTTACAGGCCTTCTGCTCCTCCGGCGTGCCGCTGCGCTGCTGCTGGGCAAAGGCTTCCGACGAAGCCGCGATCGACAACAAGGTGAGTGCGAGGAGAAATTTGCGCATCGTATTCCTTCATTCGGCAGCAAGAATCCCGTTCCCGATCAGCGTATCGGCTTTTTCGGAACGGATTTTTGGATGGCGGGCGCCGCGTAATGCAGCAACGAGCATAGGACAAGCACTGCCAAATGCGGCCAAATTTGCGACGCTCCCGGGATGTTGAATAACCGGCTGGGAAATAAAGATTATTTGTGCCATTTCTGTCGCACCCTTCGACTGTTGCAGAGCGGGCTCGGCAAAGCTAGATGCTGCTCATGGGTCGGGGACGCGAGCCGTTGATTCCGTCCGGCCAGGAAGCCCGTGGCGATCGTCTAACGGCATTCCGTCTTTTGAACCTAAGATACTGCGGGAACACTAAATCTTCGATGCGGCGCGACGTATCTTGCAAAAGAACGTCTATTTTGATGGGAAACTCACAATGAAACTGTTCGGTTCCAGCTTGTTCGGTCAGGCGCTCGCAGCCGCTGGCGTCGGCGCCGCGCTTTTGTTCTCGGTCGCCACAAGCCATGCCCAGGCGGGCGGCCCATTCGCCGGTTTCGACGGAAACTGGAGCGGCTCGGGAACGGTCGCACTGTCCAACGGCACCACGGAGAACATCCGCTGCAAGGCAGACTACAAGGTCAACTCCAACGGCCTGGGCCTGAAGCAGAACCTGCACTGCGCCAGCGACAGCTACAAGTTCGACCTGTCCAGCGACGTCACCAGCCAGGGCGACCGCATCTCCGGCAACTGGAGCGAGAAGAGCCGAAACATCTTCGGCAATCTGCAGGGAACCGCGGGCGGCGGCCAGATCGACGTGTTCGTCGAAGCCTCGGGCTTTGCGGCAAACCTGAATCTGCGGACCACAGGCAACAAGCAATCCGTACACATCGACTCCAAGGGCGAGATCCGCGGCGTCAAGATCACGATGACCAAGACCTGAGGCGCCCCTTTCAGCACAATGCGACGGCAGCGCCCTCTGCGCTGCCTCCGCGCGTTCAGCGGAAGCGCCAGCCCCAATGCGCGTCGCCGCGGTCACGGCGCTCCGTCACTTCCACACGCATGAAACGATCATGCGCGAGCCCCGCGCCGACCCACAATTCGTTCCAGGCATCGAACACCGCGGGCGACAGCGCTTCGCGTTCCGCCATCAGGCGCCATGAGGTCTGACGCACAGCTGCGCTGCTGCCCTCCATTTGCAGTTCCGCATCGTCATCCTGGCCGCGCGCCAGCCGGGCAAAAGCCTCCGCAAAACCGGCCGCGCCCGGTTCCACCCCACCCAGCAGCGCCGCAACCTCGTCGAACGTATGCATGCCGACGAGCCGCGCCGCGGCTCCTGCGAGATGGCCGCCCTGTTCCGGGCCGAGCACCCTGATCGTTTCGGGCACGATCGAGGTGATGTACTCCATCGCATAATTGCGAAGCACCTTCTGCAAGCGCTCCTCCGGCCAGGCGTTTTCGGGCAGCCGCGGTGCGAGTTCGACCTGGAAGGGCGGACATCGCTCGCCCGGCGAGAACTGCAGCCGCTCCTCAGGCGCGAGATCGTGGTCCCACTCCTTGTAGTAGCCTTCGAGGCCGGGCTGGCCGTCGACCGTCTGCCCGGTGCAGACGAAGCCGAGCCGCGGATTGCCGAGCACGACGCCATTGTTGGCGTGCCATCCCCACAGCATTGCGCGCGATACTTCCGAAGGGATGCCGCAAATGGCGGTGCCCGACCAGATCCAGCGCGGCGGCGGATAACGCACCCATGCCTTCTTGTCGCTCTCGAACACATACTCGACCTTCACGCCGCCGACCTGGTTGGAGAGATAGTGATACTGCGCGCACGCCACCGCATGCGGGAGCTTGTCGAGGCCGAGCTTCTTCAAGCCGGGAACGAAGCGCGCCAGTTGCTGGCGACGGAAGGTGCGAAACACCACCTCGGCCGCACGCGGCGCACCGGCGCGCGAGGCCAGCATCAGGATCAGCCCGGTGAGATAGGAATGATAGACGTGCTCGACCGCGCGGTAGGCGGCGGCGTCGGCCGCAGTCTTGCGGGGAGAGGCTTCTGATTTCGTCATGATCGTTTCTCCAGGCCTGCGACGACAAATTCGGCGATCAACTCCGCCAGCCGCTTTCTTGCCGCCGGTGTCTCGCCGGGCCTCGGCTGGTACCAGCGCGAGGTCCAGTTCAGCGCACCCAAGAGCGGCTTCGCCGCGAGCTTCGGATCGACGGAACGAAATTCGCGGGAAGCCACCCCTTCCCTGATCACCCGAATGTACAATTTTTCGTTGGCCTCGCGCAGTGCGGCAACCTCGGCGAGGTCTGCCCGCTCGCGCTCGTTGGTGCGCGCCAGCAGATGCAATTCCAGTCCCTGCGCAATGACGCGGAGATAGGGTAGCTGATCCATGATCAGGAACGTGTGCGCGCAGGCCATGTCATGGAGCCGCTCGCGTGCGCCGGCGCGCTTCTCGAAGGGCGGCCGGATTGCCGCTGCGGTCAATTCCATTCCGCGACGGTGCACGGCGAAAAACAGCTCCGACTTGCTGCGGTAGTAATAATAGATGGCGCCCTTGGTGGCCCCGATCTCGTCGCTGACCCGGTCGAGCGAGGTGGCGGCGAATCCCTCGCGCATGAAGGCGCGCGCAGCCGCATCGAGAATGTCGATCCTGCGATCGGCCAGCGGTTCCTCTGCCGTGATCTTCCGGTCCAGCCTGCCCAACCGCCTCTCCCTCGCCGCTCCGATTGACGGACACCATGCGTGTAACATACTACTCAGTATCCAACTGCAGAAAAGGTCCGGCGCGGAGAAATCACGGGGGAGTAGACATGGCATCCGGGAGCAACAAGCTGCTGGTGGACGTCAACGGCCCGGTCATGGTTCTCACCATCAACCGGCCGGACGTGCGAAATGCGCTCGACACCGACACAGCGGCGGAACTGACCCGGGCGCTACGCGCGTTCGACGCGTCGAGCGAGGTGCAGGTCGCGGTATTGACCGGCGCAGGCGGGCATTTCTGCGCCGGCGCCGACCTGAAGGAACTCGCCTCGGGCCGTGACTACAAGCCCTGGGCCGGCGATCCGGACGGGCCATGCCACGATGTGCTTTCCAAGCCGTTGATCGCGGCGGTCGCGGGTTATGCCTGCGCCGGCGGGCTCGGCGTCGCGCTGCGTTGCGATCTGCGCGTCGCCGAGACGAGCGCAACGTTCGCCGTGCTGTCGCGGCGATGGGGCGTGCCGATGAGCGACGGCACCACCGTGCGGCTGCCGCGGCTGATCGGCGCCGGACGCGCGCTCGACATGCTCTTGACCGCACGCAAGGTGTCAGGCGCGGAAGCAGTGGCGATGGGGCTGGCCGACCGGCTGGTGCCCGACGGCGAAGCGCTGCCGCGGGCGATCGAACTGGCGCGCGAGATCGCGGCCTTTCCGCAAATCGCCATGCGGTCCGACCGGATGTCCGCGATCCGGCAATGGAGCTTGCCGGAGGCCGAGGCGATCGCGCTGGAAACGCAGTTGGCGCAGGAAGCACGGCAGCGGGAGGCGCGCAGCGGCGCCGCGCGCTTCGCCGCCGGCGCCGGCCGCCACGGCGCGCGGGACGGCAGCTAGCATGCGCGCGGTGGTCGGCCACGCATTCGGCGGCATCGACAGCCTTCGCCTTGAAGAGACGCCCTCGCCTGCGCTCGAACCGGGCACAATCCGCATCGCGGTACACGCGGCCGGGGTCAGCTTCGCGAATTTGCTGTTCATCGCGGGCAAGCATCAAAACCGGCCGCAGCTTCCGTTCGTGCCGGGAACGGAAATCGCCGGCATCGTGACCGGGATTGCGCCTGATGTAATCCACGCGCCTGCGGATCGGCGATCGCGTCTGCGCCGGATTGCCCTCGGGCGGATTTGCGGAAGAGGCCGTCGTCGATGCCGGCAATGTGTTCGGGATTCCGGATGCGCTGGATTTCGCCGCCGCGACACTGTTTCCCACCATCTACGCCACCGCCTATGCCGGACTGGTCTGGCGCGCCGCGCTCCAGCCCGGCGAATATCTGCTGGTGCACGGTGCCGCTGGGGCGAGCGGACTGGCCGCGGTCGAAATCGGCCGGGCGATGGGGGCGCAGGTGATCGCGACCGCGGGCGGAGCGCGCAAGACCGCCGCAGTGCTGCAGCACGGCGCGCATCACGCGATCGACTACATATGCGCGGACTTCCGTGACGCCGTGCTTGACATCACCGGCGGCCGCGGCGCGGACGTCGTGTTCGATCCGGTCGGCGGTGACATGTTCGACAATTCACTGCGTTGCGTGGCGCCGCTGGCGCGGCTGCTGCCGATCGGCTTCGCGTCGGGACGCATCCCCGAGATTCCCGCCAACCTCGTGTTGGTCAAGAACCTCACGGTGATCGGGCTGTACTGGGGCTTCTACATGGCGTGGGGAAAGAGCAAGGCCGATCCGGCGACGCGCGCCAAGGTCGGCGAGCTATTCGAGGAACTGTTCCGGCTGTACGAGGCGGGCAGACTTCATCCGCTGGTCGACACGAGGCTTCCGCTGTCGGAGTTCGCCGCGGGGCTCAGCCGCGTCGAGCGGCGGGAAGCGATCGGAAAGGTCGTGCTCGAACCCTGAGGATGAGCGCAATCTGCTGCGGATCAAGTCCGCAGCAGGCTTTCGTCTGGAACGCTTTTGTCCCTACTTCGGCTTGGCGTGCGCGCCCACGCCCCGAATCTTTTCCGACAGGTTGATCAGGAACATCGATGTCGGCCGCAGGATGAAGAGGTCCGCCACCAGGGCCGCCACCATCGAGAACGCACTCAGCCAGCCGAACAGGCGCAACGACGGCAGGTCGGAGAATACGGTCACGACGAGGCCGCAGGCCAGCACCACCGTGGTCAGGATCAGCGCCGGACCGACCAGCACGGTGGCGCGCTCGACCGCCAGTTCCGGACTGATGCCGGGCTTGCTCTCCAGCCGCAGGCGGTTGAGGAAGTGGATGGTGGCGCTCAAGCCGAGGCCGAACGACACCGTCAGCGCGACCACGCTGGCGAATTGCAGCCCCTCGCCGAGGATCCACAGCACCGTACCCGACGCCACCACCGGGAAGATGCCGGGCAGGATGCAGGAGAGCATCACCACGACGGAGCGGAACGCCAGCCCGATAAAGACCGCGACCAGCAGGAACTCGATCGTCAGGCCGTGGTTCAGCTTCGAGATCATGTTGGCGCTGTTGCGCGCGGCGATCGCAGACAGGCCGGTTACCGCGATTTCATAGCCGGGATGTTCGGCGCGCACCTTGTCGAGCGCCGTGTCGAGCTTGTCGATGACGGGAAGGATCGCGCTCGAATCCAGATCGGGGACGCGGCCGGAGACCACCACCGCATCCTGATCGGCCGAGATGAAGCGGCGGACCAGATGCTCCGGAATCACGCCGACATATTCCTTCAGCGTCGCGACGTCATTGCTGCCGGCCTTCTCGGCGAGCCAGCGGCGCAGGGTTTCCAGCGACCAGACGTTGCCGACGCCGGCCGATTTCTCGACCATCGAGTGCACCTCGGCGATCGTCTTGAGCGTATCCGGCGCATAGAGCGAGGCGCCCTTGGGGAATTCAATCAGCACGTCGATCGGATTGGCGCCGGTGAGCTTGGCGTCGAGACGGCTCGACGCCGCCACCGCCTGGCGCTTGTCCGGCACCTGATCGGCGAGCCGGTAGCGCGGCTCCAGCGTGGCGTAGATGTAGCCGAGGCCGGCGACGAGCAGCAAGGCAAGCAGGCTGAACAGCCCGGGGCGGCCGACCATGCGCACCGCGATCCAGTAGCAGAAATTGCGCAGCGCCTGCACGCCGGCGTCCGCACTCTGGAACTTGACGGCGAAGATCTTCTCGTTGCGGACGAACAGCACGCCGAACACCGGCACCAGCGAAAGCACCGCGATCAGCGCGATGATGGTGGCGGCAAGGCCCGCCTCGCCGAATTTGCGGATCAGTTCGGAATCGGAAAACTGCAGCGCGATGAACGAGATGCCGGCGGTACCGTGGGTCAGCACGCAAGCCGGGCCCACCACCAGCACAGCGTTGGTGAATGCCGTGTATTTGTCCTGGCCCGCGATCAGGCGGTCGCGCGCGGCGAATGTGAGCTGCATCGAGTCCGAGAAGCTGATCACCATGATGAGCGGCGTCATCACGTTCAGGAACATGTTGAGATTGAACCCGGCCCAGCCGAGGCCGCCGAGCGCCAGCAGGATCGCAATGATCGGCGGGAATGCGGCGACCACCATGAACGATATCTTGCGGAAGAAGATGATCGCGATGATGCAGCCGGCGACGATGCCGAGAATGTTGTAGGTCAATCCGTCGCGCTTGACCGCGTTGCGGATTTCGAGCTGCATCACGGGAACGCCGGAGAGCTGGGCGTTGAGGCCGCTGCCCGACAGATCGTCGGCCATGATCTTCCGCATTTCGCCGACCACCTTGCCGAGATCGTTGCTGGACACGACCCTCGGCTCAAGCGACAGCACGATCAGCGCGAGCGTGCCATCCTCCGACAACAGCTTGCCGCGGATGATCTCGTTGGCTTTGACGGTTTCGACGAACTTGTCGTAGGCCGCGCCTTCCGGCAGTTCCGGCGGAAACAGTGCCGCCGGCAACTTGCCGGGCTCGGGCGCCTGCCGCGCGGAGAACAGCGAGACCAGGCCGCGGACGCCCTCGACAAGCTGCAGGTCCGTGACCATGTCGCGGATCTTCTCGAGGTTTTCGCGCGCCAGCAGCGTCTTGCCCTCGACCACGACCAGCACGTCGAATTCGGTCGCCGGGAAGCGCTTGGTCACCGCCTCGTATTGCTTGTAGTCCTTGGAATCCGAACGGAACAGCTGGCTCAGCGAGTCGTCGATCTTGATCCGCTGGATGCCGAAGATCGCCGCCACGATCAGGACCGCCAGAATAATGCAGGAGAGGATCGGCGCCTTGACCGCGATCAGCCCCATGCGCTCGAGTCCGAAGGCGATGCTCTTGCCCGACGGCGGCGGTTCCTCGATGGCTTCGACGTGGACGTGACTTTCGGAGTTCTTGTCGAGCATACCCTGTCCAGTCCTCACGTCGGCCTGATTATGCAGCTTGGTTGCAGCGCGCTTCGGTGACGCAAATACGGCTTTGCGAACCCTGTCCGATCGGCGCTAGCCCTTGAAATCACGCGGTAAATTAACCGCCGCCGTTTTACAGGCCCGGACTGCATCCGGCAAGCGCGGGCGGCAGGGCAAATCGGTCCATGGATGACGAAAAAGCGCGTTAAGTCTCTGATTTGTCACACCCCCAATGCCCCCTTTGGGGCAAAGGAACCCCGACAAAGTCCACGCAGGGTTCAATCGATCGGCCTGGCGGAGATCATTGCAGCGCCGCTTTCATCCTTCAGCGCGACGCCCGTGACCTGTCGCTTCAGGCCTTCACGCACCAGCCACGCGATTCGGAAGGCGGCTTCATCGTAGTTCAGGCCTGCGCGATGGATGTTGGACACGCAGTTTCGTTCGGCATCGGTGAGGCCTGGGCGGGGCGCGAAAGTCAGGTAGGCCCCAAGGCTGTCGGGCGCGGAAAGGCCGGGCCGCTCCCCGATCAGCATCACCACCATCCGCGCACCGAGCACCGCGCCGATCTCGTCGCCGAGCGCGACGCGCGCGCCGGACGCGATCACGACGCGACCGATCCGGGTGCCTCGAATCGGCCAGGCGGGGCGCGAGATGGTGGACCAGTTCGGCGGCATGAACGTTGACTGCGGTCGGCGACAGGCCGTCGCCGATCACGATGACGACGTCGTTCGCTCCGCCGCCCTCTTCCAGCGCATGCCGCGAGGCCTGATCGAGCATGCGGCCGAGATCCGGACGGCGCAGATAGTCACGCCGGGTCCGCGCCTGGCTCGAAACCGCGGTCGCCTCGAACCCGAGGCTGCCGATGCCGGCAAGCAAATTCGCGACATCGAAGGCGGCGTGTACCGCGTCGCGGGCGCGAGCGTGGTCCAGCGTGAAGGCGAGCAAGGCGTCCGTCGGCATGCTGGCGCCGGCCCGGCCAAGCCCGACGCGGGCCGGCGTCAGTTCCCGCAAGGCTTCGAGCGGGCGGAGCGGCGGCGCCGGCGTTTTCATGGTTCGCTACTCTGCAGGGACCGAGGCCTCGCGCAGCCGGATCGAGTAGTTCGATGCGTTCTGCTGACCCACCGATGCGGCGCGCGCGAACATGATCAAATGATGCCCGATCATCGCCGGGCCGATCAGCCCCTCGATGTCACCGCGACGGAGCCGGCCGAGCGCGAACTTCCAGAACACCTTCTTGTAGTCGCCGAGCACGCCGATTTTCCAGAAGATGTTCCGCAGCATGATCAGGCCACGCTTGATGTTGGCCCAGCTCTTCTGCTGCGGCGACACCGGAACCTTGATCCGCTGCGAGTAAGTGTAGTCGCACTGGTACTGGTAGCGCTCGAACAGCTTTTCCGGCTGGTAGGCGACTTCCATGCATTTGCGCCAGGAATCCACCACCTGATCGTAGGGCAGCAGAAAGTCGACGTTGGAGTCGCGGCCATCCTCGTCATTGACCAGACGGCCTTCGCGCTCCAGCCGGTCCCACAAAGGCGTCTTCGGCAACGCCTGCAGCAGGTTGATCGTGAGCAGCGGAATCTGCGATTCCTCGACGAACTGCAACAGCGCATCGCCGGTTTCGGGCTTGTCGGTGTCGAGCCCCATGATGATGCCGGAGACGACTTCCATGCCGTAGGAGTTGATGGTCTGAATGCCTTCCAGGATCGGGACCATCATGTTGTGGTCCTTGTGCATCGCCTTCAGCGCGGCGGGATCGGGCGTCTCGATGCCGCAGAACACCGTGACGAAGAATGCCTCGCGCATCTTCTCCAGGATCTCGGGACGCTTGGCGATGTTCAGCGTCGCCTCGCAGGCGAGCCGCATCACGTAGCCGGTCCGCTGCTGCCATTCGACCAGATGCGGCAGCAGATCGAGGGCGGCCTTGCGGTTGCCGATGAAATTGTCGTCGACGAAATAGACCGAGCCGGTGACGCCGCATTCGAGCAGCCTGTCGAGTTCGGCGACGATCTGTTGCGGCGTTTTCAGGCGCGGATTGCGACCATAGAGCCCGGGGATATCGCAGAACTCGCACTGATAGGGACAGCCGCTCGAATACTGGATGCTGCCGAGGAAGTATTTCCTCACTTCCGCCAGCTCATAGGCCGGGATCGGGAACTCGGTCATCGGGAGACGGTCGTTGGTCGTCAGCACCACCTGCTGCTCGGGGCGCGACGGGTCTCGCGCCAGCCGCGCGATCAGTTCATTGGTGGCGTCGCCGAGTTCACCGACATGCAGATAGTCGAACGACGGATAGTAGTCCGGACACGCGCTCACCGACGGTCCGCCGATCGCAACGGCAAGATCAAACGCATGGGCGCGGCGGCAGATGTCGTTCATCTGCTGGCGCTGGATGTGCATGCCGCTGACGAACACTGCCTCCGCCCATTCGAAGTCTTCCTTCGTGGCGGGACGAATGTTCTCGTCGATGAAGCGGACCGGCCAGTTGGCCGGGAGATAGGCGGCGATCAGCAACAGGCCCTGCGGCGGCATGAAGGCCTGCACGCCGTCGGTCAGGGGATAGGCGTATTCGAACGTGCCGAAAGAAGACGTATAGCGCGGGAAGACGCACAGGATGCGCCGTGCCGTTTCGATGCCTTCAGCTCTCATCAACCTTCCTCAGACAAAGCTTCCACAAATCTAAGCACGACATTGAAAGCTGGACCAGAAATTCTTCAAGATTGTGACTTCTAACCCGTTCCGGGTTCAATGGTTGCAGCCAAAATCCGGAACCGCTTTCAGCCCTGACCTCAGGCGAGCAGGCGCGAGGCAAATTCGGGGAGCAGCCCCGCGTTGCCCGCAAGCCGGAAATCGGCGCCGGCAAGGCCGGTGCGGCAGAGCCAGTCGTCAAACTCGGGCGCCCGCTTCAATCCGAACAGGTCGCGGATGTATAGCGCGTCGTGGAACGAGGTCGACTGGTAGTTCAACATCACGTCATCGGCGCCCGGCACGCCCATGATGAAGGTGACGCCGGCCGCCGCCAGCAGCGTCAGCAGATTGTCCATGTCGTCCTGGTCGGCCTCGGCATGGTTGGTGTAGCAGACGTCGACGCCGAGCGGCAGGCCGAGCAGCTTCCCGCAAAAGTGATCTTCGAGGCCGGCGCGGATGATTTCCTTGCCGTCATACAGATACTCCGGGCCGATGAAGCCGACGACGCTGTTGACCAGCAGCGGATCGAACGCGCGCGCCACCGCGTAGGCGCGGGCCTCGCAGGTCTGCTGGTCGACATGGTGATGGGCGTTGGCCGACAGCGCCGATCCCTGCCCGGTCTCGAAATACATTACGTTGTCGCCAACCGTGCCACGGCGAAGCGACAGGCCCGCCTCCCACGCTTCGCGCAACAGCGCGAGATCGACCCCGAAGCTGCGGTTGGCCGCTTCGGTTCCGGCGATCGACTGGAACACCAGATCGACCGGCGCGCCCTGCCCGATCAGTGAAAGCGTGGTGGTCACATGGGTGAGCACACAGGCCTGCGTCGGTATCTGCAGCCGCGCGATAATGCCGTCGAGCAGCCGCAGCATTTCGCCGATCGTTGCCGGGTCGTCGCTGGCCGGATTGATGCCGATGCAGGCGTCGCCCGATCCGAGCAGGATACCGTCGAGGATCGAGGCGGTAATGCCCCTGGCGTCGTCGAACGGATGATTGGGCTGCAGCCGCACGCTCATCCGCCCCTTCAGGCCGATAGTGTTGCGAAAGGCCGTGGTCACGGCGCATTTCTTCGCGACCAGGATCAGATCCTGGTTGCGCATCAGCTTGGAGACGGCGGCCGCCATCTCGGGCGTGATCCCGCGCGCGATTGCGGCCAGCGATGCCGCGGTGGCGGCGTCGGAAAGCAACCAGTCGCGGAAACCGCCGACGGTCAGCGAGGACACGGCGGCAAACGCCGCCACGTCGTGGCTGTCGATGATCAGGCGGGTGACTTCGTCGTCCTCGTACGGCACCACCGCCTCGTTGAGGAACTGCTTGAGCGGGACGTCGGCGAGCGCCATCCGCGCCGCGATCATCTGCTCGGCGCTGTCGGCCGCGATGCCGGCCAGACGGTCGCCGGAGCGCGGCGGGGTCGCCCTGGCGAGCAGGTCGCGCAGGCCGTCGAATTGATAGCAGGTGGCGTCGATCGTCTGGCGATAGAGCATGTCCGTTCCGGTCCGCCTTTGCGCATTCATGGCGGGTGGCCACACTATTATTCGGCCAGAGCAACGCTGCAACGCACCAAATTGGCATCGCGAAAGTCTGTGACGTTCCGAACACCACAGAAGCGCTCAGGTCGCGCAGGCGGGTCTCAGCCTTGCCTTTGGAACCCCACTGGCACCATCAATGAATTGATATTGCTTGCTATTATCAGAAAGTTGCAATCAGCAATATTTCGCGCATTAAGACATTCTCCATCAAAATTTAGCAAACTCATCAACGGCCGACGGTACTCAACCGGTCCCCTCTGGAGTGCCGAATGGCTGAAATTGCCAAATCCCCCAGCTCATTTCTTGGAAACGCCATGTCATCGCGGTTCTCGCTCGCAGCCCGGCTGTACTCCATCTTCGCGCTGTTCGCGGTGCTGGTCGCCGCCATCACCGTCCTGTCCGACTACAACACCCGCCGGAACGCCGAACTGACCGAGGCGGTTGCGACCGCGAGCCGGGCGGCGCTGAACGTCGAGCGTGTCAATTCGCTGGTCTACGCGGTCGTGATGGAATCCCGCGGCGTCTACATGTCGACCGACCCCGCCGTGGTGAAGAAGTACGGCGAAGGATTGCTCAAGTTCAACGAACGCATTCTCGAACTGGTCAAGAACTGGCAGGCGCTGGTGCAGGCCGACGACGCCCAGCAGTTCGCCACGTTCAAGAAGCGCATCGAGCAGTTCGTCGATTTCCGCAAGGAACTGGTTCGGCGCGGTATCGAGATCAACGCCGCCGCCGGGCGCGAATGGGGCGACAATGACGCCAACCGCGAGGTGCGCACGGCGCTGAACAAGGACCTCGAGGCGCTTTCCAGGGTCTATGCCGAACGCAGCAAGCGGCTGGCGCAGCAGACCGACACCAACCACACGATGGCCTTCGTGCTCACCTGCCTGGGCATCTTCGCGCTGGCCGTCGTCGTCATCGGCGTGCTGATCATCGCACGTTCGATCGCGCGACCGCTCTCGGCCATCACCGCGACCATCAAGCAGGTCGCCGACGGCGCCGAAGGCATCGAGGTCCCGCATACCAACCGCAGCGACGAGATCGGGGCGCTGGCGCGTGCGATCAGGATTTTCCAGGAAGCGATGGACCGCAACCGCAACCTCAATTCACAGGTCATCGAGGATTCCAGGGCGCGCGACGAGCGCACCCGCCACATCGAAGCCTCCGTCGATGCCTTCCGGGAAGCGATCGGAGGCGTGGTGCGCGCCGTCACCGACAATGCGACCGCCATGCGCGGCACCGCCCAGACCATCGCCAGCGTCTCGGCGGATGCCAGCGGGCGCGCCGTGGCCGCCTCCAGCGCCACCGAACAGGCTTCCAGCAACGTTTCGGCCGTCGCCAGTGCCGCCGAAGAGCTTTCCGCTTCGGTCGAGGAGATCGGCCGTCAGGTTCGCCAGTCGGCCGGCGCCGTCGAACAGGCCGGCCAGCGCACCGAGAAATCGGTCAGCGAAATCGAAGGACTTGCCGCCGCGACCCAGCGGATCGACGGCGTGCTCAACCTGATCCAGGCGATTGCCGAGCAGACCAATCTGCTGGCGCTGAACGCCACGATCGAGGCCGCCCGCGCCGGCGACGCCGGTCGCGGCTTTGCGGTCGTCGCCCATGAAGTCAAGGCGCTGGCCGAGCAGACCGCCAAGGCGACCGCCGAGATCGGCCAGAACGTCGGCTTGATCCAGACTTCGACCAAGAATTCGGTCGATGCCGTCCGCGAGATTGGCAACGCCGTGCGCGAGATCAACGAGGTGACCTCCATCATCGCCAGCGCGATCGGGCAGCAGGATGCGGCGACCCGCGAAATCTCGGCCAACGCACAACTGGCGGCACAGGGCAACGGCACGCTGGTCGTCAATATCGGCTCGCTCAGCGACGCCATCGGCACGACCAGCACGGCGGCGGCTTCCGTGCTCACCGCCTCCAGCGAACTGACGGCGACCGCCGATACGCTGTCCCGCGAGGTCGAGGCATTCTTCCGCAACCTGCGCGCCGATACGTTCGAGCAGACGCGCAAGACCGGGACCTGACGCCTCCCATCTCTTCGTCATGGCCGGGCTTGTCCCGGGCATGACGGGGGTTCTCGTCTTTACTCCACCAGCATCACGTCCACGGCAACGCCGAGCTTCTGCTTGCGCGATCCCACGATGATGCCGTCGACCGGCGACACGTCGGAAAAGTCGCGGCCCACCGCAAGGATGATGTGGTCGTTGGCGACCACGAGGTCGTTGGTCGGATCGAACCCGATCCAGCCGATGTCGTCGCCGCACCAGACCGAGACCCAGGCGTGAGTAGCATCGGCGCCCTGCAGGCGCGGCTGGCCGGGCGGCGGAATGGTGCGCAGATAGCCGCTGACATAGGCGGCCGGCAGCCCGAGCCCGCGCAGGCCCGCGATCATTACATGGGCGAAATCCTGGCAGACGCCGTGGCGCTTCTCGAACACCTCCTCAAGCGGCGTCGAAATCACCGTGGCCTTTGGATCATACCTGAAATCATGCCGGATCCGGTGCATCAGATCGGCGGTGCCAGCGACAATGCCGCCGCCCGGCGGGAAGTTCAAAGCTGCATAGGCGGTGACCGGCGCCTGCACCGGCACCAGCGAACTGGCAAATACATAGCCCACCGGCGAAGCAGGACCGAGGCTGGTGGCCTCGAAAGCCACGTCGCGGATGCTTTCCCATGGCGGGCTCTGCATGTTGCGATCGAGCACCTGGCGGGCAACCGAAACCCGCGACCGCGAATCGATCCGCAGGCTGCGGTGCGCGGTTTCGATCAGGACATTCTCGGTGTGGGTTCCGAAGAAGTCGCGACGCACCGTGCGCTCCGCCGGCCGCGGCCGTATCTCGACCGTATGGGAGATCAGTTGCTGACCGTCACCCGACCTCGGCTGCAGTCGCAGCGAGCATCGCGCAAAACTCACCGGGCTTTCGTAGCTGTAGCTCGTGAGATGCCTGATATCGTAGATCACGCGAGACCCGTCAGCTTCTCCGGCCGGCTCGCATTGGGCCCGTGCGGGAAGTAATGCAGGCCGATGGAATCGGCGAGATTGAGCAGATCCTGCTCCAGCGCGAACAGGGTCTTGACATCGAGGGTCGCTGCTTCCGCCGTCGTCAGCGTGGCCTGCAACGCCACTGCCAGCCGCTGCGGCCGCTCGATCAGGCCGTGCTCCTTCAGGGTCGGAAGTGCTGCGATGTGGTCGTTGAGCGCCGCGACCTGGAACGCGACCGAGCGCGGATTATACGGGTCGAGCACGGCGAGATCGCGCACCGGCGCCAGCGCCGGACCGACCAGATAGCGCGAACGATAGGTGATCTGGCAATCGACCAGCGTCAGCAACATGTCGAGGTCGTCTTCGCCCGCCTCGTCATAGGCGAACTGTCGGGCGAAGCGCGCGGTGTTGATGGCGCGTTCGGCGCGGCGGCCCATGTCGAGGAAGCGCCAGCCGGCCGCACGGTTCATGTTTTCCTGCGCCAGGCCGGCGATGCTCGCCAGTTCCTGCAGCGTCAGTTCGGCGGCGCTGACCACGCTGTCATCGTCCTCGACCTGCAAGTCCAGGCGTTCCACCATTTCGGTGATGATCTGCCAGGCATCGGGCGACAGCCGCTCGCGCAGCGAGGTCGCAGTCCGCTGCGCCGATCGTACCAGCGACAGCGCGGAGCCGAACTTCTCCTCGCTCTGCAACGCCTCGGCGATGACGCGCGCCGGATTCGCCCGCGTTGACTGCGAGGTCGCGCCCCACGTCACCAGAATCCGCTGGATGCGCTCGACCGAGTGCAGCGCGGTGGAGCCGCCCTTGTCCGTATCGCGGTTCGACGTGCCGAGCGCCCGGATCAGCCGCAGCGTCGCCTCGGCGCGTTCAAGGTAGCGGCCGAGCCAGAACAGATTGTCCGCAGCGCGGCTCGGTACCACGCCCGCGATGCGCCTGATGCGCACCGTATCGGCCGCCGGAAGCAAGGTCGAAACCGACACCGCTTTGTCGGACACCACCCAGACGTCCGCCGAGCGGGCGCCGTTACCCATCGACACCGCCCGCGCATCGGGCTGTTCGGCGATCCGGCAGAAGCCGCCGGGCAGGATGGTCCAGCCATTTGGCGTAGCGGCGGCGAATACTCTCAGCACGAACGGCCGCGGCGTGACGCGTCCCTGCTCCCACACCGGCGTGGTCGACAGCCGCACCAGTTCCTGGCCGACATAGTCGATGCCGCGGCTGGCGATCTCGCGCCTCAGCCGGTCGCGGTCGGCAACGGATAGGTCGGCCGCCAGCACCGGTTCGTTGCCGGTGAAGCCCGGAACGGTCCGCCCATAGGCGCTCTCGATCGCGAAATCGTCGAGCCGCGACAGCACCTCCTCGCGCGCCGATTTCTGCCCGCACCACCAGGTCGCGATGTGCGGCATCTTCAGCTCTTCGCCGAGCAGGCGACGGCTGAGGCTGGGCAGGAAGCCGAGCAGCGCCCTGCCCTCCAGCACGCCCGACCCCGGCATGTTGGCGACGACGACGCCGTTCTTGCGCAGGACGTCGATCAGGCCGGGCACGCCGAGATGCGACGACGCGTCGAGTTCCAGCGGATCGAGGAAATTGGAATCGACCCGGCGCAGCAGCACGTCGAGCCGCTTCAGCCCGGCGACGGTGCGGATGTGAATGCGGTCGCCGCTGACCGCGAGATCGTCGCCCTCGACCAGCAGGAAGCCGAGATAGCGCGCCAGCGTGGCGTGTTCGAAATAGGTCTCGCTGAAGGCGCCCGGCGTCAGCAATCCGATCCGCGGCTCGTCGCGGTCGGCGCTGGCGCGCAGTGAATCGCGAAATGCCTCGAAGAACGGCGCGACCCGCTCGACGTTCATCGACTTGTAGAGATTGGAGAAGGCGCGCGACAGCACCAGGCGGTTTTCCAGCGCGTAGCCCGCCCCCGACGGCGCCTGCGTGCGATCGCCCAAAACCCACCAGCGTCCATCGGGACCGCGGCCGACATCGGCGGCGTAGAAGTGCAGATAGCGGCCGCCCGGCGGTTTGACGCCGCAGACCGGACGCAGATATTCGCTGCTGCCGGCAATCGCGGCCGCGGGCACCGCGCCGTCGGCAACCAGGCGGCCCTCGCCGTAGAGATCGCGCAGGATCATCTCGAACAGTTCGGCGCGCTGCACGATCCCCGCGGTCAGTTGCTGCCACTCGGCCTCGTCGATGATCAGCGGCAGATGGCTGAGCGGCCACAGCCGGTCCGCCGTGTCGCCGGGCGCCCGATAGGTGACGCCGGCTTCGCGCAAATGCCGGTCGGCGGAGGCGAACCGCCGCTCGATGTCGGCCGGCGCCATCGCGGCGAAGGCGTCGAAGAACCGGCTCCAGACCGCGCGGGGTGCGCCGTCCTGGCCGATATATTCATCGGGAATACCGGGCAGCCGGGCGTAGTCGCGCATCCATTGCGCCATCCGGCGCTGGCCCGGACGGGCTCTTGCTTCCTGACTATTGCCTTGACCTGTCATTCCGATTCCCCGAGACCGCCCGATTAGATCAGGAGCGGCGTCCTCAAGTCGAGCGTCAAGGGGAACTCAATTGTGCGTTCCTCGGGCGGCGGATCAATTCGTCCCGGGGTGTGGCCGTGGTCCTGAAACCGGGCCAGCCGCCGCGCCTCGGCTTCGTAGGAATTAACCGGCTTGGTTTCATAGCTGCGGCCGCCGGGGTGGGCGACGTGATAGACGCAGCCCCCGAGCGAGCGGCCGTTCCAGGTGTCGATCAGGTCAAATGTCAGGGGGGCGTGGACCGGGATGGTCGGGTGCAATCCCGAAGCGGGCTGCCAGGCCTTGAAGCGGACGGCCGCCACCGCTTCGCCGGAGCGACCGGTGGATGTCATCGGCATCCGCCGGCCGTTGCAGGTCACGACATGGCGGCCTTCGACAAAACCGGTCGCCTTGACCTGCAGCCGCTCCACGGAAGAATCGACATAGCGCACGGTGCCGCCGGCCGATCCCTCTTCGCCGAGCACGTGCCATGGCTCCAGTGCCTGGCGCAATTCCAGCGCGACACCGCCGTGGTGCACGCGGCCGAACACCGGGAACCTGAATTCGAGCTGCGCCGAATACCACTCCGGCGAGAAGTCATAACCTGACTGCCTGAGCTCATCGAGCACGCCCAGAAAATCCTCCCAGAGGAAATGCGGCAGCATGAAGCGGTCATGCAGCGCCGTTCCCCAGCGCACGAACTTGCCCTGCTGCGGCTCGCGCCAGAGCTTGGCGATCAGCGCCCGGATCAGCAGTTGCTGCGCCAGCGACATCCTGGGATCGGGCGGCATTTCGAGCGCGCGGAATTCGACCAGGCCGAGACGGCCGGTCGGCCCGTCGGGCGAATAGAGCTTGTCGATGCAAATTTCAGCGCGGTGGGTATTGCCTGTTATATCGACCAGGATGTGCCGGAACAGGCGATCCACCAGCCACAGCGGCGCCTCAACATCCGGCGGCGGTACGTGGGCCAGCGCGATCTCCAGTTCGTAGAGCCCGTCATGCCGCGCCTCATCCATGCGCGGCGCCTGGCTGGTCGGGCCGATGAACATGCCCGAGAACAGATAGGACAGCGACGGATGCCGCTGCCAGTACAGCACCAGGCTCTTCAGCAAATCGGGACGGCGCAGGAACGGCGAATCCTGCGGCGTCGAGCCGCCGACCACGACATGATTGCCGCCGCCGGTCCCGGTGTGTCGGCCGTCGACGAGGAAGCGGTTGGCGCCGAGCCTGACTTTCGCGGCGTCTTCATACAGGCCGAAGGTGATGTCGACCGCCTCGCGCCAGTTTTGCGCCGGCTGGACGTTGATCTCGATCACGCCGGGATCCGGCGTCACCTTGATCACCTCGATGCGCGGATCGTAGGGCGGCCCATAGCCCTCGACATGAACCGGAATCTGCATTGCCTCGGCGCTCGCCTCCACCGCCGCGATCAGTTCGAGGTAGTCTTCGACCTTCTCCACCGGCGGCATGAAGACGCACAACACGCCGTCGCGGATTTCGACTGACGCCGCCGTCCGCACCGGCTTGGGCTTCGGTTTCGGCTTTTGCACCACCCTCGGGGCCACACCGTCCGCCGCGACGTCCTTGTCTTCGACGGCAAGTTCGAGCCGCGGCTCCATCGGATCCTGCTCGACGATGTAGGGGAACTCTTCCGGAGGGATATGCGGCAGCGATGCCATCGGCAGTCGCAGGCCAAGCGGGGAATCGCCGGGTATCAGGAAAAGGTTGCCGCGCCGAAGCTGCCAGCGCTCGCTGATCCAGCCCTTCATCCCACCCTGGGCGTCTGCGTCTCCGTGCTGGATCGGCAGCACGAACCCTTTGGGCTTGTTGAGCCCTTCATCGAACACCCGCGCCATCCGCGAGCGCTCTTCGGGATCGGACAGCCTGGAATCACCGGGATCGACATTGTCGGGAAGGGACGCTTCCTTCTGCAGCCAGTGCGCCGGATCTTCATAGGCCGGCATCACATAGCCTGCGTCGAGGCCCAGCCGCTTCGCGGTGCCTTCCATGAATTGCCGGGCGTCCTCGACGATGGCCTTGCGCGGACTATCAATCCTGGCGATCAGATCGGCATTCTTCCAGATCGGCACGCCGTCCTTGCGCCAATAGAGCCCAAACGCCCAGCGCGGCAGGCTCTCGCCCGGATACCATTTGCCCTGCCCGTAATGCAGCAGTCCGCCCGGGGCAAAGCGCGCGTGCAGCTTGCGGATCAATTCGTCGGCCAGCGCCTGCTTGGTCGGGCCGGTGGCCGCGATGTTCCACTCCGGCAATTCAAGATCGTCGATAGAGACGAAGGTCGGCTCGCCGCCCATGGTCAGCCGTACGTCATCGCGGCTGAGGTCGGCATCGACCTGCTCGCCGAGGCGATCGAGACGCGACCAGGACTCATCCGAGAAGGGCCGCGTAATCCGCGGCGCCTCGCGGATGCGCCTGACGCTCATCTCGAAACCGAACTCGACATTGGCGAAACCGGCACTGCCCGAGATCGGCGCCGCCGAACGGTAATGCGGCGTGGCGGCGACGGGAATATGCCCTTCGCCGGTCAGCATGCCCGAGGTGACGTCGAAACCGATCCACCCCGCACCCGGCAGATAGACCTCGGCCCAGGCGTGCAGGTCGGTGAAATCACTCTCGACCTCGCGCGGGCCTTCGACCGGATCGATGTCGGGGCGCAACTGGATGAGATAGCCAGAGACGAAACGCGCGGCGAGACCGAGGTGGCGGAAGATATGGATCAGCAACCAAGCCGAGTCGCGGCACGATCCGGAGCCGCAGGCCAGCGTTTCCTCCGGCGTCTGGATGCCCGGCTCCATCCGGATGACATATTTGATCTTCTTCTGAAGCTGCGCGTTGAGCTCGACCAGGAAATTGACGGTGCTGTCGGCCTCGCGCGGAATGTCTTTCATATACGACGCGAACAGTGGCCCCTGCTCCGTGGTCGCAAGATAGGGCGCGAGCTCGGTCTTGAGATCGTTGGTGTAGTTGAACGGAAAGCTGGTGGCGTAACCCTCGACAAAGAAATCGAACGGATTGACCACCGTCATCTGTGCGGTGAAGTCGACCTCGATCTTCAGCTCGGTCGCCTTTTCCGGAAAGACGAAGCGCGCCAGCCAGTTGCCCTGTGGATCCTGCTGCCAGTTCACGAAATGGTTGGAAGGCGTGACCTTGAGCGAATAGCTCAGGATCGGCGTACGGGTATGCGGCGCCGGGCGAAGACGTACGGTTTGGGGGCCGAGGTCGATCGGTCGGTCGTATTTATAATGCGTGACATGATGCAGTGCGACGTAGATCGACACGGACCGGGAACTCCAGCAGCTTTTTTAAGCAGAACACTGGTTCCGGGTGGGATCAAGCACTAACAACGGGCACGGCGTGCCTACGGGAAGTGCGGATTTTTCCCGACGTCATCCCGGGGCGACGCGAAGCATCGAACCATGGTGCGCAATTGCGCACCTGAAAATCTCGAGATTTCGGGTCCGGTCCTTGGGACCATCCCGGAATGACGACATCAACAACTCACATCGTTGCCCCCAGCACCCAGGGCGCGAACTCGGCGCCGCCGAAGTCAAAGCTCTCGCTCTTGGTCGGCTGGCCGGATGCCGTTTTCAGCATCAGCTCGAAAATGCGCTCGCCGCACTGCTGCACGCTTTCCTCGCCGTCGAGGATCGTGCCGCAATTGACGTCCATGTCGTCTTCCATCCGCCGGTACATCGGCGTGTTGGTGGCGAGCTTGATCGAGGGCGCCGGCTTGCAGCCGAATACGCTGCCGCGCCCGGTGGTGAAGCAGACCATGTTGGCGCCGCCGGCCACCTGCCCGGTCGCCGCGACCGGGTCGTAGCCGGGCGTGTCCATGAACACGAAACCCTTCTTGGTGACGGGCTCGGCGTAGTTGAGCACGTCGACCAGGTTGGTACTGCCGGCCTTGGCCATCGCCCCCAGTGATTTCTCGAGGATGGTGGTGAGGCCGCCGGCCTTGTTGCCCGGGCTCGGATTGGCGTTCATCTCGGCGCCTTCGCGCCTGGTGTAGTCCTCCCACCAGCGCATCAGCCCGACGAGTTTTTCGCCGACCTCGCGGCTGACCGCGCGCCGGGTCAGCAGATGCTCCGCGCCGTAGGTCTCCGGCGTCTCCGAAAGGATCACGGTGCCACCGTGACGCACCAGCAGATCGCTCGCCGCGCCCAGCGCCGGATTGGCCGACACGCCGGAGTAGCCGTCGGAGCCGCCGCATTGCAGCGCCACCGTCAATTCGCTGGCGGGCACCGGCTCGCGCCTGACCTTGTTGGCATCCGTCAACGCTTCCCTGACGAAGGCGACGCCGGCCTCGACCGTCTTGCGGGTGCCGCCGACTTCCTGGATGTCCATCGCGCGCAGCCGCCCGGCGAGCTTCTGCTCTTCCATCAGCCCGCCGATCTGGTTGACCTCGCAGCCCAGCCCCAGCACGATCACCGCAGAGAAATTCACATGCCGCGCATAGCCGCCGAGCGTCCGCCGCAGCAGCGCCAGCGGTTCGTCCTGCGTCATGCCGCAGCCGGTCTTGTGGGTCAGCGCGACGACACCGTCGACGTTCGGAAAATCGGCCAGCGGATTGTCGCCGGTGAACGGATTCTTCTTGAACATGTCGGCGACGATGCCGGCGACATGGGCGCTGCAATTCACCGAGGTCAGGATGCCGATATAATTGCGCGTCGCCACGCGTCCGTCGGCGCGGCGAATGCCGTCGAAGGTCGCCGGCAGATCGAAATTCGGCACCGGCTTGACGTCGACGCCATAGGCGTAATCTTTCGCGAAATCGCCCATGCCGCAGTTCTGCGTATGCACATGCTGGCCCGGCGATATCGGCACGGTGGCGAAGCCGATGATCTGGCCGTAGCGACGCACCGGCTCGCCGACGGCGATCGGCCTGATCGCCACCTTGTGGCCCGCCGGAATCCGCTCGACCGTGGTCACGCCCTCAGCGACCGCCAAACCCGGCGGCAGGCTCGAGCGCGCGATCAGCACGCCGTCGTCAGGATGCAGGCGAATGACGGGTGCCGGGGCCATTTGGGTACCTCCTCAGGGTTGGGAGTTGCGAGTGCAGCGAATAGAAATCCTGCTCGCTATTCGCCACTCGCCATTCGCATCTTACGCCTTGCCGCCTGCGTCCTTGCGGGTCTGGTTCACCTGCATCCTGGCGTAGGTCGACATCAAGCCGACTTCGTTCGACAGCGTCACCAGCTTGAAGCCCATGTTGACCGCGCGTGCCGCGCCTTCCGCGCCCGAACAGTGGATGCCCGGATTGAGGCCGCGCTTGCCGCACTCCTTGATGATCTTCTCGTAGATCTTGAGGATTTCCGGCTCATCACCGTCGAGTTTCGGCGTCAGGCCGTACGAGAAGCGGAGATCGGACGGGCCGATATAGACGCCGTTGATGCCCTCGACGTCGAGGATGGCTTCCATGTTCTCCACCGCCGTTTTGGTCTCCATCATCGGCAGCAGCACGATCTCGTCATTGGCGGTCTGCTGATACGAACCGGCGCTGCCGTACATGCCGGCGCGGATCGGACCGTTGGAGCGCGTGCCCTTCGGCGGATACTTGGCGAACTGAACGAGGTCCTTGGCTTCCTTCGGGGTGTTGATCATCGGGCAGATCACGCCATAGGCGCCGCCGTCGAGCACCTTGCCGATGATGCCGGGTTCGTTCCACGGCACGCGAACCATCGGCGTCACCGGGTGGCCGTTCATGGCCTGAAAGCACTGAACCATCGAGAGGTAATCCTGCACGCCGTGCTGCATGTCGACGGTCACGCTGTCGAAGCCGCACTGCGCGATCACCTCGGCGGAGAAGCCGGACGGGATCGCGAGCCACGCGTTCACCACGGCCTTGCCCGAGGCCCATACTTTCTTGACGTTGTTAGTTGTCATTCTCTATTTCTCCTGTTGATCTTTCCTTCCCGTCATTGCGAGGAGCTCTGCGACAAAATTGCAAAGCAATTTTGCGCTGAAGCGACGTAGCAATCCGTCGTCCCTCTGGGGCGACGTGGATTGCTTCGCTGCGCTCGCAATGACGGAGAATCATGATGTGGCGCGCTGAATGCTGACTTCGCTGACGCCGACCTCGCGGGCGGTGTTGACGATCGCAGCCCAGGTATCGTCCGGCAGCGGCACGCCGTTTTTGGTCCGCTCGGCGCGAGTCTTCCGTTCGGGGTCTCCGGGGATCAGCACGGACTCGACGCCGGCGATGGTCTTGGTCTCCCGGATGAAATCGACATAGCGCGAGATTTCGCCGTCGAAGAAATTGGTGGTGTCGATCACCTTGGGATCGACATAGAAGGCCAGCATGCCGTTGGCGAAACGGCGGTCGCCCGCGGTGGCGCCGGTGCCGGTCAGCGCGCCGCCCAGCAGTTCGCAAATGAACGCAAGACCCGACCCCTTGTGCTCGCCGAACGCGCGGATCGCCCCTGTCCCCTTGGTGTGGTCACGTGGGCCGTCCGGCGTGTAGGGCCCGTAGAGCACGGACGGATCCTCGCTCAGCGTGCCGTCGGCGTCGACCAGCGCGCCGGTCGGCAGCTTCTTGCCGCCGCGGCTTGCAACCAGCACCTTGCCTTCGGCGACGATCGAGGTCGCGAAATCGAGCACGATCGGGTCCTGGCCCTGGCGCGGAATGCCGACGCAATAGGGCGCGGTCGAAAGCCGCTTCTCCACGCCGCCGAACGGCGCGACCAGCAACGAGCCCGCGGCATTGACGAAGTGCACCGACACGAGGCCTTCGGCGGCGGCCATTTCAGCCCAGTCGCCGACACGGCCGATGTGGCCGGCATTGCGTAGCGCGACCGCGGCCAGACCCGCCTTCTTGCATTTCTCGATGCCGATCCTGACCGCCTGCGGCGTCACGGTCTGGCCGTAGCCGAACTTGCCGTCGACGACCGCCAGCGACGGCGTATCGACCACGAGTTCGACTTTCTGGTCCGGCACCACCGAACCCATCTTCTTCCAGCGGATATAGACCGGCACCCGGATCACGCCGTGGCTGTCATGGCCGGTGAGATTGGCCGTGGTGAGGTAGGTCGCGATGCGCCTTGCCTCCTCGGGAGAGGATTTCAGAGTGAGAGAAAACTTCGGCGACGAAGTCGATCAGATTGTTGACTTTTATGGTGACCATGTCCGGATTTCAGCCCTGTCCTTGCATCGGGAAGCCGGCGTCGTGAGCGGCGAAACCCGAGAACTCCCGCGCCGGTTTTCATGACCAGCTTGATCGGCACTTTGAACGAAAAATCGCGCGTGTCTACCGCTTCGCTCGCATTTGACAAATGATTGCAATCATTTGGGCCGCCGCTATGCATCGGGCCGGTATCATCATGCAAATTTGCGCTTACTCGGCAGCCTCGCCATCCAACTCGTTTGCCACATCCATGCCCGCGAGGCTTTGCTCCAGTTCGCCCAGCATGTCCTGCAGTTCGACGAGCTTGCGGGTGCCGTAGCGGCTGGTGATCTCGGCATAGATGGCTTCCGAAGTCGGCGCGACGGCTTCGATCAGCTTCAATCCCTTCACGGAAATCGACACCACGCCGCGACGCAAATCGGCCTCCGCCGTGCGCCGTTCGATCAGTTCACGCGCTTCGAGATCGCGCAGGATGCGCGACAGGCTCGGTCCGAGCAGGAAAGCGACGCGCGCCAGTTCGGTCACCTCGATCGTATCCACCGCCGTCAGCGCCCGTAAAATCCGCCATTGCTGTTCGGTCAGGCCGTAATTGCGCAGGGATGGACGGAACTGCCGCATCACCGCTTCGCGGGCGCGCAACAACGACATCGGCAGCGACCGGGAAAATTCGCGCATCGGTACGGTGCGGCCTTCGCCTGCCTTCTTGCTTGCCATCGTCAGTTGTCCGCCGTTCGAAACCATTGAGTAGAGAGAGGATAAGGTTTTGCGCTGCAACAAGCATCAAATCGGTTTGCGCGATACACTTAACATGTTAAACATATTTCAGCATCCTTTTTCGTGAGCTGTTGGAGCAACGGAACATGCCGCATTTCACGATTGAATATTCCGCCAATCTCGACGGCCGCGTCGACATGGGACTGGTCGTGGAGCTGGTGCGGAAGGCCGCGGTCGAGACCGGCATCTTTCCGCTCGGGGGCATTCGCGTTCGCGCCATCAAATGCGAGCATCATGCGATCGCCGACGGCAACAGGAGTTTTGGTTTCCTCGACATGGTGCTGCGTCTTGGCGAAGGCCGCGACCTGCCGGCGCGCCAGAAGGCCGGCGAACATATATTCAAGGCCTTGTCGGCCTATCTCGATCCCGTGTTTGCGGACAGCAAGTTCGCGCTGTCGTTCGATATGCAGATCAACGACAAGGACACGAGCTGGAAGCGCAACAACATCCACGAAGCCCTCAAAGTGGAGACTGCCCATGGATAAGGCGACACCCAAGGACGTCTTTCAGGCCAACCGCGACCGCGCAGCACCCCTGCTCGCCAGGCTGAAGTCCGAAGGCATCGGGCATATGATCGACGGCAGGACCGTGCCGTCGATCTCCGGTCAGACCTTCGAGACCAAATCGCCGGTCGACGGCGCGGTGCTGGCATCGGTTGCCCGCGGCAATGCCGAAGACATCGATCGCGCGGCAACGGCCGCAAGCCTTGCCTTCAAGTCCTGGCGCGACATGTCGGCGGCGATGCGGAAGAAATTGCTGCATCGCGTCGCCGACGCGATCGAGGAAAATGCCGACGACATCGCGGTGCTGGAATGTATCGATACCGGCCAGGCCCATCGCTTCATGGCCAAGGCCGCGATCCGGGCGGCGGAGAATTTCCGCTTCTTTGCCGACAAATGCGCCGAGGCGAGGGACGGCCTCAACACGCCGAGCGAGGAGCACTGGAACATCTCGACCCGGGTGCCGATCGGCCCCATCGGCGTGATCACGCCGTGGAACACGCCGTTCATGCTGTCGACCTGGAAGATCGCGCCGGCACTGGCAGCCGGCTGCACTGTCGTGCACAAGCCGGCGGAATGGTCTCCCGTCACCGCCGATCTGCTGGCGAAACTCGCGAAACAGGCTGGGCTTCCTGACGGCGTGCTCAACACCGTCCACGGCATCGGCGAGGAAGCCGGCAAGGCGCTGACCGAACATCCCGCCATCAAGGCGATCGGCTTCGTCGGCGAGAGCGCCACCGGCTCGGCGATCATGGCGCAGGGTGCGCCCACCCTGAAGCGCGTTCACTTCGAACTCGGCGGCAAGAATCCGGTGATCGTGTTCGACGACGCCGACCTCGACCGCGCGCTCGATGCCGTGGTCTTCATGATCTACTCGCTCAACGGCGAACGCTGCACCTCCTCCAGCCGGCTGCTGGTACAGGAGAGCATCGCCGGAAAGTTCATCGAAAGGCTGACCTCGCGGGTGAAGGCGCTGAAGGTCGGCCATCCGCTCGATCCCGCCACGGAAATCGGTCCGCTGATCCACGAGCGGCATCTTGCAAAAGTGTGCAGCTATTTCGACGTGGCGCGGAACGACGGCGCCACCATCGCCGTCGGCGGCAAGCCGCATGACGGGCCCGGCGGCGGCCATTACGTGCAGCCGACGCTCGTCACCGGCGCCAGCGCGCAGATGCGGGTGGCACAGGAGGAAGTATTCGGTCCGTTCCTCACCGTCATCCCGTTCAAGGACGAAAAGGATGCGATCGAGATCGCCAACGGCGTGCAGTACGGCCTGACCGGCTATGTCTGGACCGGCGACATGGGGCGTGCGCTGCGCGTGGCAGATGCGCTGGAAGCGGGCATGATCTGGCTCAACTCCGAAAACGTCCGTCATCTGCCGACGCCGTTCGGCGGCATGAAATCGTCAGGCATCGGCCGCGACGGCGGCGACTATTCGTTCGACTTCTACATGGAAACCAAACACGTCTCGCTCGCCCGCGGGACGCACAAGATTCAGAAACTGGGCCTTCCCTCATCCTGAGGAGCGGGCAAAGCCCGCGTCTCGAAGGATGGGCCGCGGGCCACATGGTTCGAGACGGCGCAAGCGCGCCTCCTCACCATGAGGATCAACCATTGAGGACTGGATTAAGCCACATGCCCATTCCAACCCACATTTTCGATCCCCCCTTCAACATCATCCGCTGCAGCCACGCCGTGCTCGATGTCATCGACCTCGACAAGAGCCGCGCGTTCTACGAGACCACCGTGGGCCTGCATGTCGAGGACGCCGACGACAAGGCAGTCTACCTGCGCGGCTCGGAGGAGCATCAGCATCACTCGCTGGTGCTGCGGAAGGCGCCGGTTGCGGCTTGCAGCCGCCTCGGCTTCAAGGTCGGCAATGATGGCGACCTCGACAAGGCCGCGAGTTTCTTTTCCGAGAACGGCATCACCTATGCCTTCAGCGAACAGCCGTTCCAGGGCCGCACCCTGCAATTCACCGATTCCGCCGGTTTCCAGCTCGAACTCTATGCGACGATGGAAAAGCGCCCGCATCTGCTCAGGCGCTACGACCTCTACAAGGGCTGTCACCCGCAGCGGCTTGATCACTTCAACGTCTTTGCACCCGAAGTACAGAACACCATCGATTTCTACGCCCGACTCGGCTTCCGCCTGACTGAGTATGGCGAGGAAGACGGGCCGAACGGCCGCATCGCGGCGGCCTGGATGCACCGCAAGGGCAATGTCCACGACTTCGCCATCACCAATGGCCGTGGCCCGCGCCTGCACCATTTCGCCTATTGGGTGCCGACGGCGATGAACGTCCTGCACCTGTGCGACGTCATGGCCTCCAGCGGCTACCTGAAGAACATCGAGCGCGGCCCGGGCCGGCACGGCATCTCGAACGCGTTCTTCCTCTACGTGCGCGACCCCGACGGCCACCGGCTCGAGCTCTACACCAGCGACTATTTCACCGGCGACCACGACCACGAGCCGCTGCGCTGGTCACTGAAGGACCCGCGTCGGCAAACATTGTGGGGCGCACCGGCGCCGCGCTCGTGGTTCGAGGAAGGTACGCCGTTCACGGGCCAGGCGGTGCGCGAACCGGCGTTCGTCGCCGACGTCACCATCGCGGATTGACCGGACATGGCCCCTTCCCGCCTCGCCACCTACACCGTCAACGGCGCGCAGAAATATGGCGCCGTCACCGATGCCGGCATCATCGATCTCTCCGCGCGCTTCGGGAACGACTATCCGACGCTGCGCGAAGTCATCGCCGCCGGCGCGCTGACAAAGCTTGCCGACGAAGCCGCCCGGCATTCCCCGGATCACGCCCTCGATGCGATCGCCTGGCAGCCGCCGATCCCCTCGCCGGAGAAGATCATCTGCATCGGCGTGAACTACCCGGACCGCAACGCCGAATACAAGGACGGCCAGGACGCGCCGAAATATCCCAGCATGTTCATGCGGACGCCGCGCTCCTTTGTCGGCCACAACGCGCCGCTGGTCCGCCCGCGCGCCTCCGCGCAACTCGACTACGAGGGTGAACTGGTATTGATCATCGGCAGGGCCGGCCGGCACATCAAGGAGGCGGACGCGCTGGATCACATCGCCGCCGTCACGCTCTGCAACGAGGGCACCATCCGCGACTGGGTCCGGCACGCCAAGTTCAACGTGACGCAGGGCAAGAATTTCGACTCCACCGGCAGCCTCGGACCGTGGCTGGTGCCCTACACAAGCGAGAGCCAGATCGCGGACATCCGCCTGACGACGCGGGTCAATGGCGAGACCCGGCAGGACGACCGCACCGGCCGCTTGATCTTCGGCTTCCGCTACCTCATCAACTATCTCTCGACTTTCACCACACTGGTGCCCGGTGACGTCATCGTGACGGGAACACCGACCGGGGCTGGTGCGCGGTTCGATCCGCCGCGCTATCTCAAGCCCGGCGACACGATCGAGGTTGAAGCCGAGGGTATCGGCGTGCTGAAGAACGGCGTGATCGACGAAGCCTGAACCTGCGAGCGAGTGGACAGAACGATGAAATCAACCTCCGGCGGCGAAGCGATCGTCAACGGCCTTGTCGCGCATGGGGTCGACACCGTGTTCGGCCTGCCCGGCGCACAGGTCTACGGCCTGTTCGACGCTTTCCATCAGGCCCAGTTGAAGGTAATCGGTGCGCGGCATGAGCAGGCCTGCGGCTACATGGCCTTCGGCTATGCCCGCTCTTCGGGCAAGCCAGGGGTATTCAGCGTGGTGCCCGGCCCCGGCGTGCTCAATGCCGGCGCGGCGCTGCTGACCGCTTTCGGCTGCAACGAACCGGTGCTCTGCCTCACCGGCCAGGTGCCGACCTCCTTCCTTGGCAAGGGCCGCGGCCATCTGCACGAGATGCCGGATCAGCTGGCGACGCTGCGCACCTTCGTCAAATGGGCCGAGCGGATCGAATATCCCGACGCAGCGCCAGCCATGGTGGCACGCGCGTTCCAGGAAATGCTGTCGGGCCGCCGGGGTCCGGCCTCGCTGGAAATGCCGTGGGACATCTTCACGCAACGCGCGCAGGTCGGCCCTTCGCTGGTGTTCGACGCCCTGCCCGCGCCGCAACCCGACCCCGACCGTATCAAGGCCGCCGCCGATCTCGTCAAGGCCAGCAAGCGGCCGATGATCTTCGTCGGCAGCGGCGCGATCCATGCGGCTGAGGAAATCCTCGAACTCGCCGAAATGCTCGACGCGCCCGTGGTGGCCTTCCGCAGCGGCCGCGGCATCGTCTCAAACGCGCATGAGCTCGGGCTGACCATGGCGGCGGCCTACAAGCTCTGGCCGACCACCGATCTGATGATCGGGATCGGCACCCGCATGGAATTGCCCGCGTCCGGATTCCGCTGGCCGTACCAGCCGCAGGGATTGAAATCCATTCGCATCGATATCGACCCTGTGGAGATGCGCCGGGTCGTTTCCGACGCTGCGATCGTCGCGGACGCTAAAGCCGGTGCCGCCGATCTCGTGGCGGCCGTGAAGAAGGCCGGCTACAGCAGGACCAGCGGCCGGCGTGTCGCGATCCGCGAAGCCACCGCGGCGGCGCTTGTGGAAATCCAGAAGATCCAGCCGCAGATGGCGTATCTCAACATCCTGCGCGAAGTCTTGCCTGATAACGCCATTGTCACCGACGAACTTTCGCAGGTCGGCTTCGCCTCCTGGTACGGTTTTCCGGTCTTTCAGCCGCGCACGTTCATTACGTCAGGCTATCAGGGAACGCTCGGCTCCGGTTTCCCGACCGCGCTCGGCGCCAAGGTCGCCAATCCGGACAAGCCCGTGGTTGCGATCACCGGCGACGGCGGCTTCATGTTCGCAGTGCAGGAACTCTCGACCGCCGTGCAGTTCAAGATCGGCGTGGTGACGCTGGTGTTCAACAACAATGCCTACGGCAATGTGCGCCGCGACCAGCGCCAGCATTTCGATGGCCGCGTGGTGGCGTCCGACCTCGTCAATCCGGATTTCGTCAAGCTGGCGGAGTCTTTCGGCGTAGGCGCTGCGCGCGTGACCTCGCCGGATCAGTTCCGCCCGGCGCTGGAAAAGGCGCTGGCCGATGGCGGACCGTATTTGATTTCGGTGGAGGTGCCGACGGATTCGGAAGTCTCGCCCTGGGCGTTCATTCATCCGGCGAAGCCATAAGTCATCCTCATGGTGAGGAGGCGCGCAGCGCCGTCTCGAACCATGAGGCCCGGCTGCCGCCAATCATCCTTCGCGACGCCGCTACGCGGCTCCTCAGGATGAGGGCGACTACACCCTTTTCACCACCACACTCCGATGCATCCGCGACGCCGCAATCACCAGCAGGCCGGCGCCCGCGACCGACCAGCATGCGACCGGCGCCCATTGCAGCAGCGGCGCGTATTCCGGCAGCTTCTGCAAGCCGCCGGCGACGGCCGCCATCCGCGCGAAGGTCGCAAGCGCGAGCGCGGAGAACACCAGGCCGACCACCTTGCCCTCGGCGCCGGTCTCGCCGATCGCGAGCGCAGCCGAAACCGCTGCCATCAGCATGCAGCCCCACGCGGCGCCCGCGACGAACTGCGCCACGATCAGCATGTTCAGGTTGCCGGCCACTTCCGCGCCCAGCACGGCCAGCGCGCCGAGCAGGCCGGCAGCGCCCATCACGATCAATCCGCCGCGATGCTTGACGACGACGCTTGCCGGAAACATCGCGATGTTGAAGCCGATCCAGAACACCGGCATCAGCCATTGCAGATCATCCGGCCTGGCGAAGCGCAGGAAGAACGGCGTGCTGTTGATGGAAAAATGCAATTGGTAGCCGAGCGACAGGATGACCATCGAGGCGATGAAGAACATCGGCACCTGGCCAAGCGTTTTTGCCGGCGCGGCGGGCCGTTTCTCGACTGGTGCCGTCTGGGCCAGGCCACGCTCGACCTTCGACAGCGCGAGCGTCGTGATCAGCAGCACGACGCCGGCGATCACGAAAGGCAGCCGCGGATCGTGATTGCGCAGCACCACGCCGAGATAGGGCGACACCGCTCCCGCCAGACCATAACCAAGCATCGCCAGCGCCGACAGGAACGGGATCGCCGGCCGCGCACCATATTTGCCGAGCAACGTCAGGGGCGGCGCGCGCAGCGCCGATGAGGTCACCACCCAGATCACGATCAGCCCGATGAACCAGACCTGCGCGCCCGGGCCGGTGCCGGCCACGAACGGCAGCGCGATGAAGGCCGTGCAGGAGACCGCGGTCAGGGCTCCGACGAAGACGCCGAGCCTGCCGACGAACGGCGCTATGCGGTCCGCGGCAATTCCCATCGCCGTATCGGTGACGGTGAAGATCGCCTGATCCAGCATCAGGATCAGAATGACCGCCGACGGCGCGATCCCCACATCGGCGCACAGCTTCGGCAGGTAGACGACGTAAGTGGTCCAACCCAGCGTGAAGACGAGTTGCAGAATAGCGAGATAGACGCCAGCGTGGCTGGCGCTGGTGTTGGACGTTGCTTCAGTACTGCTCATGTCGGCCCCCGGCATGTGCAGCATAGACCAGGGCACAGGCCGATGGAACGCCCCTTCCCTTCTCCCCTTGTGGGAGAAGGAAGAGAGCCCTCACCGCGCCTTGCGAAAAGTCAGGTTGATGCGCTGGCGGCCCATCACGGCATGTTCGCCGTCGGCGAGCGGCGCGATTCCGTGAAAGTACAGCCGCGATGGCCCGCCCCAGACCACGACATCGCCATGCTCCAGCCGGTAACGGCGCGGCTTGTCGGCGCGCTTCAAGCCGCCGAACAGGAAGATCGCGGATAGTCCCAGCGACACCGACACGATCGGCGCATCAAAATCCTGCTCGTCCTTGTCCTGATGCAGCGACATCCGCGCGCCGGGCGCGTAGCGGTTGATCAGGCAGGCATCCGGCGCAAAGCCGTCGAAGCCGCCGGCGGTGGCGGCCTGCTCCGCCAGTTGACGCAGCACGGGCGGCATCGCCGGCCAGGGCTGGCCGGAGCCGGGATCGGTGCCGTCATAGCGATAGCCGCGCTGGTCCGTGACCCAGCCGGCGCTGCCGCAATTGGTCATGGCGACCGACATCTGGTGACCGCCGGGCGTGAACATGCGGCGGAACGGCGCCTGCGCAACGATCTCGCGCAGCGCGGGAATCAATTCGCTTTCGAATGGCACTTCGAAGCCGCGCAGCAACACCGCGCCCTCCGCCATCGCTTCCCGCGACGGGCGTGCATCCGGAACGATCTCGAACAAATCCGCGGTCAAGGCAGGCTTGCGCTCACTTCTATTTGGCGTCGTGGAAGATCACGCCGACGGTGTGGCGGTGGCCGGAACGGACCCGGCTGACGCCGTGGCGCAGGTTAACCCGATAGGGTCCGCGCGTCCCCTGCACCGGCCTGTGATGCACAGCAAAGGCGACCGCGTCACCCTGTGCCAGCGGAACCACTTCGGGGCGCGACTGCATCCGCGGCCGCTGCTCCGTCAGCACGAACTCGCCGCCTTCGAAATCGCGCCCCGGCTGCGACAGCAGGATGGCGACCTGCAGCGGAAACACGTGCTCGCCGTAGAGGTCCTGATGCAGGCAATTGTAGTCGCCCTCGCCATATTGCAGCAGCAGCGGCGTCGGCCGCGTCTGCCCCGCGTCGTGACAGCGCTTCAGGAATGCCTCATGACGATCCGGATAGCGGATATCGATCGCCATCGTCTCGTTCCAGCGATTGGCGACGGGACAAAGCCGCGCGTAAAGCGCAGGGCGTAACTGCGCGATCAGGTCGGGCAGCGGATAGGCGAAATACTTGTATTCGCCGCGGCCAAAGCCGTGGCGGCCCATCACGATCCGGCTGCGGAATCTCCTGTCGTCCGGGTAGAGCGAGACGAGCGCCCTGCATTCTTCTGACGACAGCAATCCCTTCAGGACGGCGCAGCCCTGCGCGTCGAGGTCGGCAGTCACTTGCGCCCAATCGATGGCCTCGACGCGGGCGGAGATGTCGGAGGGAGCGGAATGGTCGATTTTTTCTGCGGTGGCTTTCATGGCAGGCAGTCTCGCAAGGGCGGGCTCACCATGCCACCCGATTTCCGGCCGTTGTCGTTCCTGCGAAAGCAGGAACCCATAACCACAGGTCCTTCCAGTTCGTGGAACTGTGGCTCCAGCGCCCAAAACAACGAAGGTCGGCGGTTATGGGTCCCGGCTCAAGGCCGGGACGACGGATCAGCCCAGCACCGGCATCGTGATCACATCATAGCCATGGCTGATCTTGCGCTTCAGCACGGGATCCTCCAGTTCGAACTCGAAGCGATCCGCCGGGCGGATGCCGCCCTTGGCGGCAAAGGTGCCGCCGAACATGGCGCAACCGTCGGGCAGTCCCTTGCCATCAAAGCCGCGTTCGATCAGGTCCTTGACCGGCAGCATCGCATCGAGCGTGCCTTCCTGGTACAGCACCCGCGCGCCGTCGATGACGGCCCAGGAACGCAGGATCATCCTGTCCCAGTGCGCAATGACGTCCTCGAGTTCCCACAGCACGGAGGCCACCGGCTTGTCGCACATCTGCTTGGAGACGGTGACGCTGTAGGCTTCCACCTTGCGGTCGGTATGGTCGGAGCCGCAGCCGACGAAGATGCGGCCCTGCCAGCCGATCAGCACGAACTCGACCTCGCCGCTGGAATTTTCGCCCGAGACCTCGATGCGGTCTTCCTGCGTAATCCGCCGCGCCGAGCAGCGGTAGTAGATCGGCGTCGTCGCGGGGCGCGCAATCCCGATCGCTTCCAGTTCGGCGATGTGCTTGTCGCGCGCCACCGGATCGCGGCCGGTCCAGCCGGCGATGACGGCCTTGTCGATCGCGAGCGTGAGCGGCGTGCCTGCGCCCTTGTCCTCGACGGTGAAGGTCAGGTCAAACACGGATGATGTTCTCCATTCCGGCGGCCAGTTCGAAGATGCGGCGGTCCGATCCGCCCGCCGCTGCCAGCATCAGGCCGACCGGCGCCTCGCCTTCGCGATGCGCCGGCAGCGAGATCGCGCAGCCGTCGAGCATGTTGATCAGGGTGCAATTGCGCAGCGCGCGCAAATTCTCCGTGGTGAACGCCTTGTCGTCGGCGAGGTCGGAAATGACGGGCGGCGTGTTGGCGGTGGTCGGCAACACCAGCGCGTCGTAGGGCGCGATGCGCCGTTCCGTCCGGGCAATGAACGAGCGCCGCGCGTTCAGGATATCGATATAATCGGCGGCGCTGATGCCCTCGCCGCGCAGGATCCGCACATGGACGCGCGGATCGTAGACGTCGCCATGGCTGACGATCAGGAAGCGGTGCCAGGCATAGCTCTCCGCGGCGGCAAAGCCGCCCTTGCTGTTCATGATCCCGACATCGTGGAATTCCGGCACCTCGATCCGTTCGATCAGCGCGCCATGACGCGACAGCGTCTCCAGCGCGCGCTCGAAGGTCTTCGCGACCTGCTCGTCGAGATCGTCGAGCGCGACCGTGGTCGGCACGGCAAGCCGCATGCCCTTGACCGGGCGCGGCTGCAGCGGCTCGACCGCTTCATCGGCGAGCACGGCGTCCAGTACCGCGCAGCAAGCGACGCTGCGCGCCAGCGGCCCGAAACTGTCGAGCGAGGACGACAGCGGCACGCCGCCGTCCAGCGGCACCCGCCACTGCGTCGGCTTGTAACCGACGATGCCGTTGAAGGCGGCCGGAATCCGGCAGGAACCGCCGGTGTCGGTGCCGAGCGCACCATACGCCATGCCGTCCGCGATCGACACCGCGGCCCCCGAGGACGAGCCGCCGGGCACGTGGCCGACGCTGCGGTTGAAGACGCTTTTCGGCGTGCCGTAATGCGGATTGATGCCGATGCCGGAATAGGCGAACTCGGTCATGTTGGTGCGGCCGATCACGATGAAGCCGGCCCGGCGCAGACGTGCCACCACGGGCGCATCGGCTTCGGCGGGGGCGGAATCCTCCAGCGCGCGCGAGCCGGCGCGGGTCACCTGTCCCTTGATGTCGAACAGGTCCTTGATCGAAACCGGGATGCCGGCATAGGGCGACGGTGCGGCGTGCGCCTTCCGCAGATGGTCCATCGCGTCCGCTGCAGCTATCGCGGCAGCCTTGTCGACGTGAATAAAGGCTCGCGCACCCTCGCCGGCGGGATCGGCGATCCTTGCCAGGCATTCCTCGACCAGTTTGCGCGCCGTGGTACGGCCGGCATCGAGGTCGGCGGCCAATGTGGCAAGTGTCGGATGATCGGACATGATGACGGGTCGCTCTCTTTATATTGGCGTGTCAGGTGCGGGAATAATGTCGAGATCGAGCAGCGCCGAACTCAGCGATTTGCCGTGCGCGTCGATCGCCAGCGAGCGCGTCACGCCGCCGCCGAGCGCCTGATCCATCACGAAGTTCAGCGCCGACAAATTGGGCAGTTCATAGCGAACCACCTCGCCCTGGACAATGCCGGCGAAGTGAGACTTCACCCGCGATGCCGTGACCTGCTCGAGCAGCAGCGGATAGTCCTTTGCGTCATAGGCGATGACGGAAATATTGGAGATGTTGCCCTTGTCGCCGGTACGGGAATGGGCAATTTCGCGCAGCTTCATCGTCAGGCTCCGACGAAACGGACTTGCGGCCTGACCAGCTCGCGCGGCAGCAGAACCGAGGCCACCGCGACCACGTCCCGCGCCGATTTCCAGGCGCCGCCGCCGGCCGCCGGGCCGTTGGTATAGAGCGTTTCGACCTCGTTGCCGATCCTGACCGCCTCGCGCAGATTCTCGGTGCGGCCGCTCACGCGAACGCGCACCTCATAGGGCTCGTTGGCGCGCGCGGAAACTTCCGGCCCGTGCAGGGAATCGACGCCGACGAGTTCGAACCGCAGCTCGCTCGCAGCCACGCCTGTCAGCTTCAGCCGCTCGCGAACGATCTCCAGCGCCAGCCGCCCGCGCGCCAGCGCGCCCAGGCCGGCATAGGAGATCTGGCCTTCGCCGATATAGCTGTCGACATAGCCGACCGAGACCTTGAGCGTGTCGGTTCGCTTCGCGCCACGCCCGCCGCTGACACGAACGCGGTCGGGCGCGATCTCCTCGACCGTCACCTGCGAGAAATCCGCCACCACGTCAGGCTGAAAATATCGTGCGGGATCATGCACCTCGTACAGCAACTGTTCCTTGCAGGTCTGCGCCGTCACCGCGCCGCCGGAGCCCGCCACCTTGGTGATGACGAGACTGCCGTCCTCGCCGACTTCGCCGATCGGAAAGCCGAGCCGCGCGAGATCGGAAACGTCCTTGTAGCCGGGATCGGCGAAATAGCCTCCGGTGATCTGGCCGGCGCATTCCAGCAGATGCCCGGCGACGGTGCCCTGCCCCAGCAGATTCCAGTCATCCAGCGCCCAGCCGAACGCATGGATCATCGGCGCCAGAAACAGCGCCGGATCGGACGCGCGCCCGGTGATGACGATATCGGCGCCCGAAGTCAGCGCCTGCGCCATCGGCTCGGCACCGAGATAGGCATTGGCGGACAACAGCCGGTTGCCGAGCTGCCGGATCGTGCCGTCGAACTCCATGATGGCGAAATCGCCGTCCTTGCAGGCGTCGAGCACGTCGTCGCCGACGACGGCAGCGATCTTCAGCGCCGACAATCCGAGCGACTTTGCGATATCGGCAGTCTTGCGCGCCGCCGCTTCCGGGTTGGCAGCGCCCATGTTGGTGACGATCTTGATGCCCTTGGCGGCGCAGATCGGCAACACCGCGCGCATCCGCTCCTCGAGCAGCGGATCATAGCCGCTATCCGGGCTTTTCATCCGCGCCTGCTGCGCCAGCGCCACGGTGCGTTCACCCAGGCATTCGAACACGAGATACTGGATGTCGCCCTTCTCGGCGAGTTCGATCGCGGGTTCGATGCGATCGCCCGAATAGCCGGCACCCGATCCAATTCGAATGGTTCGCACCTGATCTCCGACATCAGTTCGCACGACATGTTTCGCAATGAGAAATACCCTAGCGCGGAAAATCGCTGGCATACAAGCGCCGTGGCCTTCGGGAATGCAGCCATGCGGCGCCGCCGTTGTTCGACCGTTGACGGGAAACGGTCAATGGCGCATCAAGACCGCAACACGCGGGCCAAGCCCGCATTTGCCCCAAGGAGAGTTGCCGACATGGCAGAGCCCGCGCGCGCCAGACCGAAACCGACCCCGGAAACCCAGCATTTCTGGGACGGCACTGCGGCCGGCGAGTTGCGCCTGCAGCGCTGCGATGCCTGCGCCAACGTCTATTTTCCGCCGCGTCCGTTCTGCCCGTCCTGCGCCTCGCGCAAGGTCTCGGTGTTCAAGGCCAGCGGCAAGGCCAAGTTGTACAGCTACGTCATCAACCACCGTCCGGCGGCGCCCGGCTTCACGCCGCCTTACGCGATCGCCGTGGTCGAACTCGACGAAGGCCCGCGCATGATGAGCAACATCATCGACTGTCCGCAGACGCCGGAGGCGCTGGAGCTCGACATGAAGCTCGAAGTCGCGTTCGAGAAGCTCGACGACAAGATCACCCTTCCCCAGTTCCGTCCGGCGAAGGGCTAACGCACCATGCGCAAGAATGCAGTCGCCGTCGTCGGCGCAGCCGAGACCACCGAGCTCGGCGTCATCCCCAACATGTCGCAGATCCAGCTCCATGCGGATGCGGCGCTCAACGCCATCGCCGACGCCGGGCTGAAGCTGTCCGACATCGACGGCATCGCCACTGCCGTGGAAACCCCGCAGCAGATCGCCCATTACCTCGGCATCACCCCGACCTGGGTCGACGGCACCTCGGTCGGCGGCTGCTCGTTCATGCTGCATGTCCGCCATGCGGCGGCTGCGATCGAGGCCGGCCTCTGCAAGACCGTGCTGATCACCCATGCCGAGAGCGGCAAGTCGATGATCGGCAAGCTGCCGCGCTCGACGCCGCCGGACAGCCTCAACGGCCAGTTCGAATCGCCGTTCGGCGTCTACGGTCCGCCCAGCATGTTCCCGATTCCGGTGCTGCGCTTCATGAAGACCTACGGCATCACCCATGAGCAGATCGCCATGGTCGCCGTGGTGCAGCGCGAATGGGCGGCGAAGAACCCGCGCGCCACCATGAAGGCGCCGATCACGGTCGCGGACGTGCTCAATTCGCGAATGATCGCCTATCCATTCCGCATCCTGCAATGCTGCCTCGTCACCGACGGCGGCGGTGCGCTGATCCTGACCTCGGCGGACCGCGCCAAGGACTTTCCGAACAAGCCGGTCTACGTCCTCGGCACCGGCGAGAGCGTGGAAACGCCGATGGTCAGCCAGATGGAGACGTTCAACTCCTCGCGCGCCTTCAAGGTCGCCGGCCCCACCGCGTTCAGAGAGGCCGGCATCAGCCACAAGGACGTCGACCACCTGATGATCTACGACGCCTTTGCGCATCTGCCGCTTTTTGGCCTCGGCGATCTCGGCTTCATGCCGCACGAGGAGACCGGCAAGTTCATCGCCGACGGCAACACCCGCCCCGGCGGCAAGCTGCCGCTCAACACCAATGGCGGCGGGCTCAGCTACATGCATTCCGGCATGTACGGCATGTACGCGCTGCAGGAGAGCGTGCGGCAGATGCGCGGCATCGCGCCGGCCCAGGTCAAGGACGCCAAAATCTCGGTCTGCCACGGCGTCGGCGGCATGTTCGCAGCGTCAGGCACGATCATCTTTACGAACGAGAAGTAGAAAATGAACGGCGCGGGCGCGGCCATCAAAGCGTCATTGCCGGGCTTGACCCGGCAATCCATCCTCTACTGAAGAGGGATGGATGCGCGGGTCAAGCCCGCGCATGACGAGTTGAGTTCTGCCTCGGCCACCCAGAACAGGATGGAAAACACCATGGCAAAATCACTGCAGGACAAGGTCATCATCGTCACCGGCGCGGGCCGCGGCATCGGGCGCGAGATCGCGCTGCTCTGCGCGGCCGAAGGCGCCAAGGTCGTGGTCAACGATCCCGGCGGCGCCGCGGATGGCGCCGGTTCGAGCGCCGCACCCGCCGAGGAGGTGGTCGAGGAGATCAAGAAGCGTGGCGGCACGGCCGTTGCCAACTTCGAGTCGGTGGCCGAAGCGATCCCGGCGAGCAAGATCGTCAAGACGGCGACCGATCATTTCGGCCGGCTCGACGGCGTGGTCAACAATGCCGGCATCCTGCGCGACATGATCTTCCACAAGATGAGCGTGGAAGCGTTCGAAGCCGTCATCAAGGTGCACCTGATGGGCTCGTTCTACGTCTCTCACGCCGCGGCACGGATTTATCGCGAACAGGAAAGCGGCTCGTTCGTGCACTTCACCTCGACCTCGGGCCTGATCGGCAATTTCGGTCAGGCCAACTATGCCGCCGCCAAGCTCGGCATCGTCGGCCTGTCGAAGTCCATCGCCCTCGACATGGGCCGCTTCAACGTGCGCTCGAACTGCGTCTCGCCGTTCGCCTGGACCCGCATGATCGGAACGATTCCGACCGAGACCGAGGCCGAGAAGGCGCGCGTCGACAAGATCAAGCAGATGGGCCCGGAGAAGATCGCGCCGATCTGCGCCTATCTGCTTTCCGACGCCGCCAAGGACGTCACCGGACAGATCTTCGGTGTGCGCATGAACGAAATCTTCCTGTTCAGCCAGAATCGCCCGATCCGCTCGGTGCACCGTGGCGAAGGCTGGACGCCGCAGACCATCGCCGAGCACGGCATGCCGGCGCTCAAGGGATCGTTCTACAAGCTCGACCGTTCCGCGGACATCTTCCCGTGGGATCCGATCTGAGGTCGCACCCGTCATTGCAAGCGAAGCGACGCAATCCACTCCTCCGCACATACGGAGGCCATGGATTGCTTCGTCGCTTCGCTCCTCGCAATGACAGCTAGCCGCTGTTCCGTAGTCCCGCCGATATCCCGTTGATCGTCAGCTGAATCCCGCGCAGCACCTGCTCGTCGGGATTCTGCGCGCGGTGCTCCTTCAGCAACTCCACCTGCACGTGGTTGAGCGGGTCGAGATACGGAAAGCGGTTGCGGATCGAGCGGTCCAGCAGCGGGTTGCCCTGCAGCAGCCGTTCGTGCCCCATGATGTCGAGCAGCGTCTCGATCGAGGCGTGCCATTCGCGCCGGATGCGCCCGAAAATCTTCTCGCGCAAGGCAGCATCCGGCACCAGTTCGGCATAGCGCGAGGCGATCGCGATGGAGCTCTTGGCCAGCACCATATCCATGTTCGACAGCAGCATGCGGAAGAACGGCCATTCGCGATAGAGTTCCTGCAGGAACGGCATGCCCTGCTCGGGATGCTCCGCAATCCAGGTCTCGACGGCGGTGCCGAAGCCATACCAGCCCGGCAGCATCAGCCGGCATTGCGCCCAACTGAACACCCAGGGAATGGCGCGGAGGTCTTCGATCTCGCGGGTCTTCTTGCGCGACGCCGGGCGGCTGCCGATGTTGAGCGTCGCGATTTCGGTGATGACCGTCGAGCCCCAGAAATAATCGGCAAAGCCCTCGGTCTCGTACACCAGGCCGCGATAGGCCTTGAACGCCAGCGCCGACAGTTCGTCCATCGCGGTCAGATATTCCCTCCGCGGTGCGCTTTGTCGGGGATGCAGCAGGCTCGCCTCCAGCGTGGCGGCGGCGAGGATTTCCAGATTGTTGCGGCCGACTTCGGCGTTGGAATATTTGCTGGAGATGATTTCGCCCTGCTCGGTGATGCGTATCTGGCCATTCACGGCGCCACCGGGCTGCGCGATGATGGCGTCGTAGCTCGGGCCGCCGCCGCGGCCGACCGAGCCGCCGCGGCCGTGGAAGAGCCGCAGCCGCACGTGGTGACGTTCGAAGACCTCGACCAGGCCAATCTCGGCCTTGTAGAGCTCCCAGCCCGAGGTGACGAAACCGCCGTCCTTGTTGCTGTCCGAATAGCCGAGCATCACTTCCTGCACGCTGCCGCGGCTGTCCACCAGCTTGCGGTAATCATGCAGCGACAGCATCCGATCCATGATGGCGGCCGATGCCTGCAAATCCTCGATGGTCTCGAACAGCGGCACGATATTGATGGCGCTGCGGCCGGACGGATTGACGAGGCCGACCTCCTTGAGCAGTACCGCGACCTCCAGCATGTCGGACATGCCCTTGCACATCGAGATGATGCACTGGGAGATCACGTCGGGGCCGAACCTGGCATGCGCCTCGGCAGCGGCGCGGAACAGCGCAAGTTCGCCCAGCGTTTCCTCGCTGTACTTGACGAACGCCGAGCTGAGCGGCCTGGCGCTGCGCAGTTCATTCGTCAGCAGGGTGACGCGGGCTTCCTCGCTCAGCGCCAGATAGGACATGCCGGGGATCGCCGCGTCGAACAATTCCGCCACCGTGCGTTCGTGCACGGCCGAATTCTGCCTGATGTCGAGCCGGGCGAGATGAAAGCCGAAGCAATCCACCGCCCGGCGCAGCAGGCGCAGGCGCCCGCGCGCGATCACGCCCGAGTTGTTCGCAATCAGCGACCGATCGAGTACATCGAGATCAGCCTTGAACTCCTTCACGCTGGCGTAAGGCGAGGCTTCGCCGACCGGCGGGCGCGTGGTCTCGACCTCCAGCCGCAGCGCGGTCGCGGTCAGCCGCGCATAGATGCCGGAGACCGCCAGCCGATACGGCTCGCCGCTCCGGTGCGGCGAGGTATCCGGTGAACGCTCGGCCAGTGCACGCAGTTCGTCAGAGACGTCGGCAAGATGCGCCGCCAGCGACAGCTCCGAGCCGAGGATGTGCAGTTCCTCCAGATAGAAGCGCATCACCCGGCTCGACTGCAGCCGCAGCGTGCCGTGCATCACGTCGGCGGTGACGAACGGGTTGCCGTCGCGGTCGCCGCCGATCCAGCTTCCCATGGTCAGGAACGAGGCCAGTTCGCCGGGCTCGCCACCCTCCTCCTGGTTCAAACGATCTTCCAGCGCGCTGTGCAGCCGCGGCACCTCGTGCAGGAACGTGTAGTCGTAGAATGAAAGGCCGTTGGCGACTTCGTCCAGAACCGTCAGCTTGGTCCGGCGCAGCAGGTTGGTCTGCCACAGCGTCAGCACGGCCCGGCGCAATTGCTCGTCGCTGGCCTCGACTTCCTCGGGCGTGAGCTGCACCCGTTCGCGCTGCTCCAGCAGTGCCGCGATTTCCATTTCGCGGTCGATCGTGCTCTTGCGGCGGACTTCGGTCGGATGCGCTGTCAATACCGGACTGACCAGCGCATCCCGGAAGAAGCGACGCAGGTCGGCGGCGCTGAAGCCGGCGGTCTTCGCGTGCGCCAGCGTCTGCGTCAGCATGCTCGCGCGCGGACCGCCGGCGCCCCGCCCGCGCATCTGGCGGATGTTGTTCTGGTCCTCGGCGATGTTGGCGAGATGCGAAAAATAGCTGAAGGCGCGGACGATCCGCACGGTGTCGCTGGTCGACATGCTGTCGAGAATGGCTTCAAGTTCCCGCCGCGCCAGCTTGTCCTCGTCGCGGTGGAACCGGATCGAGGTCTGCCGGATGCGCTCGACCAGGTCGAACACGTCAGCGCCTTCCTGGTCGCGCACGGTATCGCCGAGAATGCGGCCAAGCAGGCGGATGTCCGTCCGCAGCCGGGCATCTTCCTCCAGCGCCAGCGCGTCATCGGTACGGTTGGATCGCACCTCGATCTCGGAAGGCATGGTCTGGGAAGACATGGCTGGCCACCTCAGAAACTGCCCGGCAGTCCTGAGTGTGCAATTTTTTTGCCGCAGCGCAAGATAAAGATAGAGGCGCTGCAAACGGACGCTAAATCCTCCGTCCTGCCCGCTCCCAATAGGGATCGCGCAGGCGGCGCTTGAAGATCTTGCCGGAATCTTCCCGCGGCAGGTTGCCCTGGATCTCGATGTGCTTGGGAACCTTGTAATCGGCCAGCGACACCTTGAGCTGCGCACGGAGCGCAGCGAGGTCGAGCGTGACGCCCGGCTGCGGCTCGACGACCGCCATCAGCGCCTCGCCAAACTCCGCGTCGGGAATGCCGAACACCGCGCAATCGTGCACGCCCGGAATCGCATGCAGCGCGGCCTCGATCTCGGCCGGATAGATGTTGACGCCGCCAGAAATCACCATGTCGCGCTTGCGGTCGCAGATGAAGACATAGCCATCGGCATCGATGTAGCCGACGTCGCCTGAGGTGATGAAGCCTTCGCGGTCGATCTCCGCGCGCTTCTCGGGCTTGTTGTGATAGGTGAAGTCCGGATTGCCCGCGATGCGCGAATAGATTTCGCCGATCTCGCCCTGCGGCAGTTCCCTTCCGTCGTCGCCGATGAAACGCAGCTCTGCGCCCGGCGCGATCTTGCCGACCGTTCCCGGCTTCTTCAGCGCGTCCTCGGAATTCGCGAAGGTCACCGCACTCGACTCGGTCGAGCCGTAGAATTCATAAATTACTGGACCCCACCATTCGATCATCGCCCGCTTGACGTCGGCGGGGCACGGTGCGGCGGCATGGATGACATGGCGCAACGACGATATGTCATATTTCTTGCGCACTTCCTCCGGCAGCTTCATCAGCCGGATGAACATGGTCGGCACCATGAAGATGGTGTCGATCTTCTCGCTATCGACCACCCGCAAAAACTCCTCGGGATCGAAGCGCGGCATCAGCACCAGCGCGCCTCCCAGACGGCCGGCGCGCAGGCCGAACGAGTTCGGCGCCGAATGATAGAGCGGCCCGGGAAGCAGCGCGCGCGAGCCCGGCTTCAGGCCATAGATCATCGCGCGCAGCTGTTCCCCGTTGGCGGTCTGCTCCGGCGTCGGCGCGGCGCGGCGCACGCCCTTGGGATGGCCGGTCGTGCCCGAGGTGTAGATCATGTTCTGCGGCTGCGGCACCGCCGGCCCGTCATAGCGCGGGAATTGCGCCAGCCAGGATTCGAGATCGATCGCGAAATCCGGCGTCGCCAGATGATCCGGGTTGATCTTGTAGTTCGCAATGATTTCCGGCGGCGTCGGCGCGCTGAGCACGGTAACGCCTGCCGGTATCGCATCGCGAAGCTGATGCAGCATGTCGGCATGCGCGATCAGCACCGACGTGCCGCAATCTTCCAGCACGTAGTTGATCTCTTCCGGCTTGAAGTGCCAGTTGACCGGCACGCCATAGGCGCCGAGCCGCATCGCGGCATAGGCTGCCTCGATAAAGGCGATGTCGTTGCGCATCAGCATGGCGACGCTGTCGCCCTGCTTGACGCCGAGCTTCTGCAATCCGCTGGCGATGCGGTCAGCGCGATCGGCAACTTCATCGTGGCTGCGCCGGCGCTGGCCGCTGATGACGCCGTGGAAGAGTTGGGGAGATGACATTGTTGCGTTCCGATCTGTCGTCGGCTTTTACGGATGATCTCAATTTGTCGTCATTCCGGGATGTCCGAAGGACCAGACCCGGAATGACGAATGAAACTACCCCGCTTCCGCGAACTTCGGCGCGCGCTTCTCCATATTGGCACGCACGGCTTCGGTCTGGTTGGGGCTGCCGAGCAATTTCTGCTGCTCGACCGATTCGGCCAGCAGCGCCGGGCCGGGGTCGACGGACAGCTTGTTCAGCATGCGCTTGGCGGCGCGGATCGCATCCGGGCTCTTGCCGGCGATTTCGCGCGCCAGCTCGAGCGCGGCTGCGCGCGGATCGTCGCAAATCCGCGTCGCCAGGCCATAGCTCATGGCTTCCTGCGCCGAGAAGATGCGGCCGGTATAGGTGAGTTCGCGCAGGATATCGTCACGAACGAGGGTCGCGAGGATCGGCGTGCCCGCCATGTCGGGCACCAGGCCCCATTTGATTTCCATGATCGACATCCGCGCGTCCGGCGTGAGGAAGCGCATGTCGGCGCCGAGTGCGAGCTGGAAGCCGCCGCCGAAGGCCACGCCCTGGATCGCGGCGATGACGGGTACCTGGAGCTGCCGCCAGCCCCACACCGCCTGCTGCGGAAAATTCGCCAGGCCATGCGTGCGTGCAGACAGGTCCCGCTTCTCGCCACCGGCGACCCCGTTACCGCCATTTTCCTTCATCGCGGCGAAGCGTCCCATATCGAGGCCGGCGCAAAACGCCCGCCCCTCCCCGGACAATACTACCACCCGGACAGCCTTTTCATGGGCAAGCCGCTCGGTGGCGGCCACCAGCGCCTCGAACATCGCGGCATCGAGCGCATTCATCTTGTCGGCCCGCACCAGGCGGACATCGGCAATGCCGTCCGAAATCGAGATCGAGACGCGTTGCTCCATGAGAAATCCTCCACTCTACGTTTCTTGACGCTTTACAGAACGGTGTTGTCCGGATTTAGTCAATCGACCAATTAACAGACAATCCCCGTGGGTGGAAACGATGTTCAACGATCAGCTTCTCGCCGGGCGGCGCATTCTGGTGACCGGTGGCGGCACCGGCCTCGGCAAATCCATGGCCGCGCGATTCCTTCAGCTTGGCGCCGAGGTCCATATCTGCGGCCGGCGCAAGAGCGTGTGCGACGAGACCGCAACCGAACTGATGGACCTGCACGGCGGACGCGTCGTCAGCCACGGCGTCGACATCCGCAACGCCATGGCCGTTGACGAGATGGTCGAGGCCATCTGGACCTCCGGCCCCCTCACCGACCTCATCAACAACGCCGCCGGCAATTTCATCTCGCGCTCGGAAGAGCTCTCGCCGCGCGGCTTCGATGCCGTTGCCAACATCGTCATGCACGGCACGTTCTATGTGACGCATGCGGTGGGCCGGCGCTGGATCGCCGCCAAGCTGCCCGGCAACGTGGTGTCGATCACCGTGACCTGGGTGCGCAATGGCTCGCCCTATGTGGTGCCGTCGGCGATGAGCAAATCGGCGATCCATGCCATGACCATGTCGCTGGCGGTCGAATGGGGCAAATACGGCATCCGCCTCAACACCATTGCGCCGGGCGAAATCCCGACCGAAGGCATGAGCAAGCGCATCAAGCCCGGCGACGAGGCCGGCGCGCGCACCAAGGCGATGAATCCGATGGGCCGGGTCGGCACCATGGAGGAGTTGCAGAACCTTGCGGTGTTCCTGATCTCCGGCGGCTGCGACTGGATCAACGGCGAAACCATCGCCATGGACGGCGCGCAGGCGCTCGCCATGGGCGGCAACTTCTACCAGTTGCGCGACTGGTCTGACGCCGATTGGAACCAGGCGCGTGACTCGATCAAGGCGCAGAACGAGAAGGACCGCGCGGCGCGCGGATGATCTCCGAACGTATTGTCTTTGTTGCCGGATGACGCCACACTCCGCGCAACGAAAACAAGACGCCACGGGAGAGACATGTCCGCTTCGCAGCAACCGGCGAACCTCGCCGACGTCGTGCGTGACCGCGCCAGGACGCGCGGCAACGCGCTGGCCTATGAATTCGAGGGACGCCAGACCAGCTTCGCCGAGTTCGACATCAAGACCAACCGCGTTGCGAACGCGCTGATCGCGCTCGGTGTCAAGCCGGCCGAGCGCATCGCCTATCTCGGCAAGAACAGCGACATCTATTTCGAACTGCTGATGGGCGCGATGAAGGCCAATGTGGTGATGGCGCCGGTGAACTGGCGCCTTGCCGGCCCCGAGATCGCGTTCATCGTCGGCGACTGCAAGGCGCCGGTGCTGTTCGTTGGTCCCGAGTTCATCACCCAGGTCCGCAACATCAAGCCGCAACTGCCTGATGTCCGCACCATCATCACCACCGAGGGCGGCGCGCCGGAATGGCAGGACTTTACGGCGTGGCGCGACGCTGCCAGCAGTGACGACCCGAAGGTGCCGATCAGCCCGAAGGACATCGCGATCCAGCTCTATACGTCGGGCACGACCGGCAAGCCCAAGGGCGCGATGCTCTCGCACGCCAATTTCCTCAATCTGGTGCAGACCGGCAGCGAGACCGAGAAGCCCGACTGGAACAAATGGTCGACCGACGACGTGTCGCTGGTGGCGATGCCGATCTTCCATATCGGCGGCTCCGGCTGGGGCGTGATGGGCCTCTACCACGGCGCCAGGGGCGTGATCGCGCGCGAGTTCGACCCGACCAAAGTGCTGGATTTCTTCGAGCAATCCGGCATCACCAAGCTGTTCATGGTGCCCGCCGCGATGCAGTTCGTGGTGCGCCAGCCCCGCGCGCGCGAGGTGGATTTCTCCCGGCTGAAATACATGCTCTATGGCGCCTCGCCGATTCCCGCGGCGCTGCTGAAGGAATGCATCGAGGTGTTCAAATGCGGCTTCGTGCAGATGTACGGCATGACCGAGACCACAGGCACCATCGTGGCGCTGCCGCCCGAGGACCACATCGAGGGGCTGGAGCGCATGCGCTCCGCCGGCAAGGCGCTGCCCGGTATCGAGCTTGCGATCCTCGATCCTGACGGCAAACCATTGCCGCCGCGCCAGGTCGGCGAAATCGCCACCCGCTCCGGCTCCAACATGGCCGGCTACTGGAACCTGCCGGAGGCCACGGCCCGGACACTTGGCGCCGACGGCTGGCTGCGCACCGGCGACGCCGGCTACATGGACGAGGACGGCTACCTCTATATCCACGACCGCATCAAGGACATGATCATCTCCGGCGGCGAGAACATCTACCCCGCCGAAGTCGAAAGCGCGATCTGCGATCATCCTGACGTCGCCGAAGCCGCCGTGATCGGTATCCCCGACGACAAATGGGGCGAAGCCGTCAAGGCGATCGTGGTGATGAAGCCAGGCAGGCAGGCGACCGCCACCGACATCATCAACTTCACCCGCGAGCGGATCGCCGGATTCAAGACGCCCAAATCGATCGACTTTCTCGAAGCCCTGCCGCGCAATCCGTCGGGCAAGATCCTGCGGCGGAATTTGCGCGATCCGTATTGGGCGGGGAAGGATCGCCAGGTGAATTGATTTTCTCCGCTGTCGTCACCCGCGCAGGCGGGTGACCCAGTATTCCAGAGCAGGCGGTGATTGAACGGATGGGCCGCAGCTTACTGGATACCCCGCTTTGGCGGGGTATGACGACAACGTGTGCCGATCGCCGCGCGCCTCGCCTCAATGCTTCCCCGCCCCCATGTAGCCGAACAGGAACCCAGCCACCTTGCGCTTCTGGATTTCCTCGCTGCCTTCGGTGATGCGGTAGCGGCGGTGATGGCGGTAGATGTGTTCGAACGGCTTGTGGCGCGAGTAACCCATGCCGCCATGCACCTGCATGGCGCGGTCGGCGGCTTCGCAGCACAGCCGGTTGGCCCAGAAATTACACATCGACACGCGGTCGGAGAGCGTGTGTTCGACCTGCGCTTGGGTTAGCTGATCCATCTCCCACGCGGTCTTGCGGATCAGCAGCCTGAGCATCTCGGCCTGCGTCGCCAATTCGACCAGCGGCCACTGGATCGCCTGGTTCTCGGCCAGTGCCTTGCCGAACGGCTTGCGCTCGCGCGCATATTTGACGCTTTCGTTGATGCAATAGACGGCCGCCCCCAGCGAACTCGCCGCCTGCCGGATCCGGTTTTCGTGCACGAAGCATTGCGCCAGCGACAGGCCGCGGCCGACCTCGCCGAACAGTGCGTCCTCCGGCACGAACACGTCAGTGAAGCTGACGCGCGGATGGTCCGTCGGCATGTTGAAGGTCCACATGTATTCCTCGACCTTGACGCCGAGGCTCTTGGCCGGCACCAGGAAGCAGGTAATGCCCCGCGCGTCGCCGTCGTCGCCCGCGGTCCGGGCAAACAGCGCGCAATGCGTGGCGACGTGCATGCCCGTCGTCCACATCTTCTCGCCGTTGATGATCCAGCCCTTGACGTTGTCGCGCGCCGCCTGAACCGCCTTGGTCTCCATATGCGTCGCGTCCGAGCCGTGGTTGGGCTCGGTCAGGCCGAAGGTGATGCGGTACTTTCCCGTGATCGAGCCGTCGATCATCGCCTTCTGCTCCTCGGTGCCGTAGCGGTCGAGCATGGTGACGATGGGCAGGTTACCAACGACCGAGTGTTCGTTCTGCAGGTCGTTGTGCAGGCCGAGGCCCTTCGAGGCGAAATGCTCGCGGATCACCGCCATCCAGAGGTTGGAACCGTCCTTGCCGCCGTAGCGCTTCGGGATTGCGAACCGCAAGTGTCCCGCGGCGTCCGCGAGGTTCTTGGCCTTGCGCAGCAGAACTTCCCACTCGTGCCGCGGCAGGCCACCATTCTCGAAATCGGTGCGCGCCCATTCGCGGCGATGATCGAAAAAGCGGATGTTGTCGTCGGCCTCCTCCAGCGGCTTGATCTCGCGCGCGATGAAGCGGTCGAGTTCGTCGAGATAGGCTGTCAGTTCGGCAGGCAGGTTGAAATCCAAGGCGGTCTCTCCCGGAACTATCGTCTGTTTTGATTTGCGTTTAGGCGCTACGAGGCGCTCATGCTCGGATCGATTAAGGTTGGAAGAGCGGAGCCAAGTCAAGCGAGGGAATATCGCTTGGCACGCGCGGGGGCCTTGCGTAATTGGATGGTATCGGACGCCGGGGCGGCGCTACACTTGCGGCCAGATATTCTTTGCCACAGAAAATCCGAACGGGAGCAAACATGGACCTGAAATTCTCCAAGGTGACGCGCAAGGGCCCGGTCACGATCATCACGCTGTCGCGCCCCGAAGTGTACAACGCGCTGCATACCGACGCGCATTTCGAACTCGACAAGGTGTTCGACGATTTCTCCGCCGATCCCGAGCAATGGGTCGCGATCGTCACGGGCGCCGGCGACAAGGCGTTCTGCGCCGGCAACGACCTGAAATGGCAGGCGGCGGGGGGAAAACGTGGCTGGGACAAGGGCGGCTTCGCCGGCCTCACCTCGCGCTTCGACTGCGACAAGCCGATCATCGCCGCCGTCAACGGCGTCGCCATGGGTGGCGGTTTCGAGATCGCGCTGGCCTGCGACCTCATCATCGCCGCCGAGAACGCCACCTTCGCGCTGCCGGAGCCGCGCGTCGGCCTCGCCGCGCTCGCCGGCGGCGTGCACCGGCTGCCGCGGCAAATTGGCCTCAAGCGCGCCATGGGCATGATCCTCACCGCCCGCCACGTTTCGGCCAAGGAAGGCCTCGAACTCGGCTTCGTCAACGAGGTGGTTCCAACCGGCGAAGCGCTCGCGGCGGCGGAGCGCTGGGCGGAGACCATCTGCAAGAATTCGCCGATGTCGATCCGCGCCTCCAAGCAGGCGATCCAGCGCGGCCTCGAAGTGTCGCTGGAACAGGCGATCGCCGAACAGCGCGAATATCCCGCGGTGAAGGCGATGGCGGCATCACAGGACTACATCGAGGGACCGAAGGCGTTTTCCGAGAAGCGACCGCCGAAATGGCAGGGGAGGTGACGACTTAGAGCGTTTTCGAGCGAAGTGGATACCGGTTCGCGGGAAGAAAACGCGTCAAAACAAGAATCTAGAGCTTCGGTTCTGATTCAAACAGAACCGATAATGCTCTAGTCGTCATTCCGGGACGATGCGAAGCATCGAACTACGGTGCGCAACTGCGCACCTGAGAATCTCGAGATTCCGGGTCTGGTGCTAACGCACCATCCCGGAATGACGAAGACAATCACTTATTCCCCAGCTCCCTCTTGTACGATCCGTAGTTCGGCTGGTCGACGGCGAGCTTGTCCATCGTGGTCTGCCAGAGATGCTCGGCCAATCCCGGTGTCTGCAGATCGACCTCGCCTGTTGCGATCTTTTCCGACAGTGCGCGATTGAGTTCCAGCAGCGATCCGTCAGCGCCGAGCAACTGCTTCAGTCGCGCGGCCTCCGCCGCGTCACCGCCCTGCTCCAGCGTCAGTTGCCGCGCAACGAGATCCAGCGCGTTGATGCCGACGCGGAGCTTGAAGGCGTTGTGACCCTTGATGACGGGTGTGATCTCGTTGCGGAGGAAATCCGCAACCGCCTTGACCAACTCGGTGGGTGTCGGTTCGTCCTGCATTTATTTCCCCCTCGGCGCCAGCAGCCGCAGCAGATCGATTTCCGTCTCCGACGAGCGCCGCCCGATCATCGCCTGCTCCATCGGGTGGTCGGGGGCGTTGCGGAATCGCTGCATCATGCGGCCGCACATGGTGCCCCAACGCAGCGTACCCATCACCTCCCAGAACATCACACGATCGGGGTCGGCCTTGCCGCCCGCTTCCTCGTAGCCCGCGAACAGATCCTCGCGTGTGCCGAAACCGCCGACCGGCTTGTCGATCTCGCCGAAACGCCAGGAGTTGACGCAGATCCAGCCGAGGTCCTCCATCGGATCGCCCAGATGCGCGAGCTCCCAGTCCAGCACCGCGCGCACGCCGTCGGAGCCGATGATGAGATTGCCGTGGCGGAAATCGCCGTGCACCAGCGTGACCTCGCGCGACGGGCCGGGATCGTGGTCAGCGAGCCAGCGCAGCGCCAGCTCGAACACCGGACGCGGCCAGTTGGACTTCCGGTATTCGCGCGTGAGGTCGGCAATCTCCCTTGTCGCGGTATTGTTGCGCAACTCCGGCAGCCTGGCTTGTGGAAGGCCGTGAATGCCGGCCGCGATCCTGCCGATCTGTCGCGCCAGCAGCGGTCTTGCCTGGGCAAATTCGGCGTCGCGCAGGATCTTGCGCGCGATGGTCTCGCCCTCCACCCGCACCATGATGAAGCCTCGGCCGAGCCCATCCTCCGGCGTCAACACGTGCATCACCCGCGGCGACGGCAGGCCTACATCGTACGCCAGCTGCATCAGTACGGCTTCGCCATCGAGGTCAACGCCGCGCGAGGGCGAAGGCGACGCGGCATAGCCCGGCGGCGAACGGCGCAGGATGGCGCCAACATTGCCGTCCGGGTGCACGATGTCGAACCTCCAGGTCTCCTGGCTGGCGCCGCCGGAAAGTCTTGCGGCGCCAGTGACGCCGGTCGCCCCCTCGTACCAGGAGGCGACGCAGCGTCCGAGCTGATCCTCGATCATTTGCCCTTGAACTTGGCGGGACGCTTTTCGAGGAAGGCGGTGACGCCCTCCTTGAAATCCTCCGCCGCGCCCGCGATGCGCTGCGATTCGAATTCGAGGTTGAGCTGCTCCTCGAACGAATTTTCCGGACTGTCCCAATAGAGCTTGCGGATCAGCGAGAGCGCGATGGTCGGGCCATTGGCGAGATCATGCGCGAGCTTCATGGCTTCCTCCATCAGCACGCCGTCGTCATGGACGCGGTTGACGAGGCCCCATTCCAGTGCCTTTTCCGCCGGCAGCCGTTCGCCCATCAGCGACAGCTCGACCGAGCGCGCCTTTCCGATCATCCGCGGCAGCAGCCAGGTCGAGCCGCAATCCGGCACCAGGCCGATGCGGCGAAACGCCTGCAGGAAATAGGACGAGCGCGCGCACAGGATCATGTCGCCCATCAGCGCGAAACTCATCCCGGCGCCGGCGGCGGGGCCATTGACCGCCGTGACGATCGGGCAATGCAACCGGCGCAGCCGCCGCAGGAACGGATGAAAGCCGATTTCAAGCGATTGGCCGGCGTTGCTCTTGCCGGGCTTCTGGTTGCCGCGGCCCTGCAGATTGGCGCCGGTGCAGAACGCTCGCCCGGCGCCGGTCAGCACCAGGCAGCGCACCTCGTCCCGCTTCTCCTCGATCGCATCGAGCGCCTCCGAGAGCCCGCCCAGCATGTCCATCGAGACCGCGTTCATGACCTCCTGATGGTCGAGCTTGAGAATGGCGACCGAGCCGTCGAAATCGAGCGTGACGTGCTTGAACTGCATGGTTTCCTCATGACTTGTGTTTACGCGCTATTTGATGGCGCGGCAGTGGACCTGACGTTTCGGTCCATATTTGATTTTCCGGGCACGCTTGTCCATGGTTGGCCCTGAACATCTGCCCATCACTCGGCGCACGATTTAGCGCGCGCCAACGCAAATGGAAACATCCAATGAGCATCTTCGACCTCACCGGCCGGACGGCTGTCATCACCGGCGGCAATGGCGGCATCGGGCTCGGCATCGCGCAGGCGCTGAACGCGCAGGGCTGCAACGTCTCGATCTGGGGCCGCAACGCCGAGAAGAACAGGAGCGCCGCGGCCACCATGGCGGCTGGTCCCGGCAAGGTCGACACCGTGATCTGCGACGTCTCCGACCCCGCCTCCGTCAAGGCGGCGATGAAGGCTACGCTCGATAAATTCGGCCGCGTCGACGGCTGCTTCGCCAATGCCGGCATCGGCGGCGGCGGACGGCGCGCCTTCATCGACCGCACCGAGGAGGAGTGGCGAAAAATGTTCGCAACCAACCTCGACGGCGTCTTCCACGTCTTCCAGGCCGCCGCCCGCCACATGACGGAGCGCGCCGAGGCCGGCGACAAGTTCGGCCGGCTGGTGGCGACATCGAGCCTGGCGTCGCTGTTCGGCACCGCGCGCAACGAACACTACGCCGGCACCAAGGCGGCGCTGAACGCGCTGTGCCGCGCGCTCGCGGTCGAACTGGCGCGCTACGGCGTCACCGCGAACGCGATCCTGCCCGGCTGGATCAAGAGCGACATGACCGCCGGCATCATGGGCAACGAAAAATTCGTCGCCAACGTGATGCCGCGCATCCCGGTGCGCCGCTTCGGCGAACCGAGCGACTTCGGCGGCATCGCGGTCTACATCATGAGCAAGGCGTCGTCGTATCACACGGCGGACTGTTTTGTGATCGATGGCGGGTATACGGCGTTTTGAGATTGGCCGTCGGGAGCGAGACAATACCGCACGAAAGGTCGTCATCCCCCGCGAAGGCGGGGGACCCAGTACGCCGCGGCTCCTCGATTCAATCACTGCTGTCTCTGGAATACTGGATCCCCGCCTTCGCGGGGATGACGAGTGAATGTGGTGACTGCGATCTCGCGACGCATGGCGCCCGAGGTTTGCTGTTGACCTTGCCCTCCGAAAAACAAGAGGGCGCAGGGAAGACCGGGTGCGCGCTGCACCCGCGGTCTCGCGTGCAAATGCACATGGCAAAAACGCACACGAGCATACAGGTTCAGCGGAGAGCATCCGGCCTTCCCTGCGCAGTGGGTTGACGGCTTATATCGTGATCTCCCCGGTGAGACGGGCTCTGTTGCCACCGTCGCCGCGCAGATATTTCTGCGCGGCTTGACGCCAGCTTCGGGCGTCAGGACCACACGACTTCGCCGTACGCGTCCTGCGCGTTCGTCTTCGCGCATTCAGCGTCCACCGCATCCCACCGCGCGTTCGTGACGATCGCGATCCGCCCCTCTCATCGGGTGAGACGGGCAGAATCTAGCCACTGATTTGCCCGACGCGTTAAGCGGAATATTTTTCGTGGGAGGGCTGGACAGACCTTGTCCTGATTTGCCCGACGGGTTGTTTTGTCGCAGCCAATGCCGCATTTCATCATTGCGAGCGCAGCGAAGCAATCCATAGCGCCGCAAGTGGAGGCGTGGATTGCTTCACTGCGCTCGCAATGACGGCCAGCCGCACGCTCTGTGGTGAAATGGATTCCGGGTTCGCGCTACGCGCGCCCTCAGGTGCGCAATTGCGCACCGGGGAATGACGGAACTTATCCCCACGGACCGCGCGGGGCCGAGGGACGACCCCACGGGCCGCGACGCGGGTAGCTGCCTCGCGTGCCGACCGAAGGCATTCCGCCCTGCGCGCCCATCTGCGCCGCAAGCTGCTGCAAGGCGGCGATGCGGTTCTCGGTTGCGGGATGCGTCGTGAACAGGTTGTCGACGCCGTGTCCCGACAGCGGGTTGATGATGAACATGTGTGCGGTTGCCGGATTGCGCTCCGCTTCCGGGTTCGGCACCTGGTGTGCGCCGTTGGCGATCTTCGCCAGCGCGGACGCAAGCCACATCGGCTGGCCGCAGATGCGCGCGCCGAGGTCGTCGGCGGCGTATTCGCGGGTCCGGCTGATCGCCATCTGCACCAGCATGGCGCCGAGCGGCGCAAGGATCATCATGGCGATCGAGCCGATGACACCGAGCCCGTTGTTGCTCTCACGGTTGCCGCCGCCGAAGAACATGCCGAACTGCGCCACCATCGAGATCGCGCCGGCGATCGTCGCGGTGACGGTCATCAGCAGCGTATCGTGGTTCTTGATGTGCGCAAGCTCGTGCGCGATCACGCCGGCGAGTTCCTCGCGGCTGAGCGAATGCATCAAGCCGGTGGTCACGGCAACCGCAGCGTTCTGCGGATTGCGCCCGGTGGCGAAGGCGTTGGGCTGCGCCTCGTCCATGATGAAGACGCGCGGCATCGGCAGGCCGGCGCGGCCGGCAAGCTCGGCCACGAGATTATGGAGGTCAGGCGCCGTTCGCTGGTCGACCTCATGGGCGCCGTACATCGACAGCACCATGCGATCCGAATTCCAGTAGGCGAACAGGTTGGTCGCGGCGGCGATCACGAGCGCGATCAGGGCACCGCTGGCGCCGCCGATCAGATAGCCGACGCCCATGAAGAGGCCGGTGAGACCGGCCAATAGAATGGCAGTCTTGAAATAGCTCATTGTCGTCTCCTTGCCGCCGCGGCCGAAACGCCGAGGCTGGCATCCCAGAGGTAGTGATTTCCCTGGCCAGCCTTCAAGATGCCGGGGTGCGTCGCGGCGCCGCGTTTGCCGGAGAAACCGGGTTACCAAACCGTAATCCGGACGTCATGGCTTTCGGGAACGCATCGGCGACGCCGGCCGGTACCGGCGGCACCTTCGCATCCGCCGTTCACCGGCTTGTCCTCCCCCGCTGCCGCCGTCTACATTATTCTCGCAACGGGCAACGCGAGAGAAGAACGCTGTTCGTTTTCAAGAACCCGGGAGGAAATTACCTATGTTTTCGCATGTGATGATCGGCACCAACGACCTCGACAAGGCCAAGTCGTTTTACGATGCGCTGCTTGGCACGCTCGATGTCCGGCCGGCCAAGGTGGACCGCCACCGCATCTTCTACTTCACCAAGACCGGCACCTTCTCGGTCTCGAAGCCGATCAATGGCCAGCCTGCGACCCCCGCCAATGGCGGCACCATCGGCTTTCTGGCCAATTCGCCGGAACAGGCCGACGCCTGGCATGCGGCCGGCATCGCCAATGGCGCCACCTCCTGCGAAGACCCGCCCGGCATTCGCGAAGGCGCGGCCGGCAAACTCTACCTCGCCTATCTGCGCGATCCCGACGGCAACAAGATCTGCGCGATGCACCGGATTCCGGCGTAAGCTGTCAGACCTCATCCTGGGGAGCCGCGAAAGCGGCGTCTCGAAGGATGCAGGCCCGTCGTGGCCTCATGGTTCTCCCGGCGATGCGAAAGCATCGTCCGGAGATGGCGCTACCGTGCCTTCTCACCACCATGAGGAGCGCACTTGCCACGAGGCGGAAAATCCCGACTTCCGCCCGCGCTTGTACAAGCCCTGCCCTCGCGTCTACATTGCCGGCCAACGAGCCAAGCGCGCGCCCGCAGAGGAAACGCTCTGCGCAAATGGGAGGAAATAATCCATGAAACACGCCTACATCCCGCGAACGACGACCTACAACCTCAATCCGGGCGAGGAACTCAACGATTTGCGCATGTCGGACGAGGTTCGTCCGCTCTACGAGCACGTCAAGAAATTCATCCGCGAAACCGTCGACCCGATGTCGGTCGAGTTCCTGCGGCTCGGCGAGGGCAAGAAGGACCGCTGGAGCTTTACGCCCGAGCAGCTCGCGGTGCTGCAGAAGGCCAAGGACAAGGCCAAGGAAGAAGGCCTGTGGAACTTCTTCCTGCCCGACGACGAGACCGGCCAGGGCCTGAAGAACCTCGACTATGCCTATATCGCGGTCGAGCTTGCGAAAAATCCGATGGCCTCGGAAACCATGAACTGCTCGGCGCCGGATACCGGCAACATGGAGGTGCTGGAGCGCGTCGGCACCAAGGCGCAGAAGGAGAAGTGGCTGAAGCCGCTGCTGGCCGGCGAGATCCGCTCCGCCTATGCGATGACCGAGCCCAACGTCGCCTCCTCCGACGCCAAGAACATCTCGACCACCGCCAAGCTGGTCGGCGACGAGTGGGTGATCAACGGCGAGAAGTACTACATCTCCGGCGCCGGCGACCCGCGCTGCAAGATCATGATCGTGATGGTGAAGACCAGCCCGGACGCGCCGCCGAGCAAGCAGCAGTCGCAGATCCTGGTGCCGATCGACACCCCCGGCGTGGAAATCCTGGGCCCGATGCACGTGTTCGGCCACGACCACGCGCCGCGCGGCCACATGCACCTGCGCTTCAACAATTGCCGGGTGCCGAAGGAAAACATGCTGCTCGGCGAAGGCCGCGGCTTCGAAATCTCGCAGGTCCGCCTCGGCCCCGGCCGCATCCATCACTGCATGCGCACGATCGGCAAGGCGGAAAAGGCGCTCGACCTGATGGTGTCGCGCGGACTGACCCGCGAAGCCTTCGGCAAGAAGATCGCCCATCTCGGCGGCAATCTGCAGATCATCGCGCAGGCGCGCTGCGAGATCGAGGCGATGCGGCTGATGGTGCTCAAGGCCGCGAAGGCGATGGACGTGCTCGGCAACAAGGAAGCGCGGATCTGGGTCAGCATGGTCAAGGCCATGGTGCCGGAGCGCGCCTGCAAGATCATCGACCAGGCGATCCAGATGCACGGCGCCACCGGCATTTCGCAATGGAGCCCGCTCGGCGAGATGTATCAGGACGTCCGCCACCTGCGCTTCGCGGACGGACCCGATGAAGTGCACTGGATGGTGGTCGGACGGCACGAACTGAGCATGCCGTAAGCTGATCTGCGTAGGGTGGGCAAAGGCGCGCAAGCGCCGTGCCCACCACACCTTGCGCCCGCGCCGGATGGTGGGCACGCTGCGCTTTGCCCACCCTGCCATTCACGCGGACCCCTCCCCATGCAATACGACCCCAACGATCTACAACCCCGCGAGCGCTACAAGGTGCTCACGTCCTTTGTGCTGCCGCGGCCGATCGCGTGGGTGACGACGATCGGCGCAACCGGCGTGGTCAACGCCGCGCCGTTCAGCTTCTTCAACGTGTTCTGCGAGGATCCACCGCTCTGCATGTTCGCGGCCAATCTGCGCCCCGACGGCCGCATCAAGGACACGGTGATCAACATCCGCCGCACCAACGAGTTCGTGGTCAACATGACCGACGAGCCGCTGGCGCGGGCGATGCACGAGAGCAGCGGCGACTTTCCCCCTGATATCAGCGAGCCGGACTATCTGAACCTGAAGCTTGCGCCCTCGACCAGGATCGCCGTGCCGCGGCTCGCCGATGCGCCGTTTGCGATGGAGTGCAAGACCTGGAAGGAAATCGACGTCAACGGCGACCGCCTGCTTGTGATGGGCGAAGGCATCCAGTTCCACATCCGCGACGAATTATGGGACCACGCCGCGATGCGCGTGCACATGGATCGCTATCACCCGATCGGCCGCATGTTCGCGGATCGTTATTGCCGGACGGACGATCGCGTGGTGTTTCCGCCGGCCGAGGGGGTGGCCAAGCGCTGAGCAGTACGCCGACAGGAGGGGAAGCACATGGCCGAAAACTTCCGCGACAATGAAGCCCGCAAGCGATTTGAACTCGACGTCGAGGGACACATCGCCTTCGTCACCTACCGGAAGTCACCGGGCGCGATCACGCTGGTGCATACCGAGGTGCCGCCGGAACTCGGCGGCAAGGGCGTCGGCTCCAGGCTCGCGCGCGCGACGCTCGATGCGGTGCGGGCGCAAGCGCGCAAGCTCACGGTCGAATGCGACTTCATCCGCAACTTCATGGGCAAGCATCCCGCCGATAACGACCTGCTGGCAGAAGGCGCCGCCACGACGGCGGCCAATGCGAGCTACAAGGCCGCCTGCTTCTGCGGCGCGGTGGAGGTCGAGGCGAGCGGCAAGCCCGTATTCGCAGGCTACTGTCACTGCAGGGACTGCCAGGCCTGGTCGGCCGCGCCGGTCAACGCCTTCAGCCTGTGGAAGTCGGGCGACGTGCGCGTCACCAAAGGGGCAGCAGAGATCGGCACCTTCCACAAGACCGAGAATTCGTACCGCAAGTTCTGCAAGACGTGCGGCGGCCATGTCATGACCGAGCATCCGCGCATGCGGCTGACCGACGTCTATGCCAACCTGCTGCAGGGCTACACCCACCAGCCGACCCTGCATGTGAACTACGCCAGCAAGACGCTCTCGGTGAAAGACGGCTTGCCGAAATATGCCGACTTCCCTTCCGACCTCGGCGGCTCCGGAGAGAAATTGCCGGATTGAGCGACGCTATGCCGTAACCGGCCGGTGCGCGCGCAGCCCGCCGCCGGCGATCAGCAGCAGCGGGGGAAGCCGGAGCCGGCTTCCTCGTAGCGAATGCGAACGTCGCCCTTTTCGAAGAAACTCATGGCGTTGCCCCTGCCCGCGTCAGGTCCTGGCGGGTTCGCCGATCTTGTCCTGTGTCTTCGTGTCGAAATCGCCGGCGTCGTGCCGCTCGTGCAACTGGCTGGCCGGATCGCCGGAGATGCGGTTGACCATGCGCCCGCGCTTCACTGCCGGGCGTTTGGCAATTGCATCGGTCCAGCGCTGCACGTTCTTGTATTCGTGCACCGAGAGGAATTCGCCGGCGCCGTAGACCAGCCCCTTGGCCAGCGCGCCATACCACGGCCAGGTCGCCATGTCGGCGATCGTGTATTCGCTGCCGGCGAGATATTCGTTGTCGGCCAGACGGCGGTCGAGCACGTCGAGCTGACGCTTCACTTCCATGGCGTAGCGGTCGATGGCGTATTCGATCCTGGTCGGCGCGTAGGCGTAGAAGTGCCCGAAGCCGCCGCCGAGGAACGGCGCGCTGCCCATCTGCCAGAACAGCCATGACAGGCACTCGGCGCGCGCCTGTCCGCCGGTCGGCAGGAAGGCGCCGAACTTCTCGGCCAGATGCACCAGGATGGCGCCGGACTCGAACACCCGGATTGGCGTCGGCCCGCTGCGATCCATCAGCGCCGGAATCTTGGAGTTCGGATTGACCGCGACAAAGCCGCTGCCGAACTGGTTGCCGTCGATCCTGATCAGCCAGGCGTCGTATTCCGCGCCACTGTGGCCGGCGGCCAAAAGCTCCTCGAACATGACGGTGACCTTGACGCCGTTCGGCGTCGCCAGCGAATAGAGCTGGAACGGATGGCGGCCGACCGGCAGCTCCGCCTCGTGCGTAGCGCCGGCGATCGGGCGATTGATGCTGGCGAAGCGGCCGCCGCTCTCTTTATTCCAGGTCCACACCTTCGGCGGGACGTAGGCTGCGGGGTCGGTGGCGGGGGCATCGGTCATTGGCTTGGCTCCTGGCTTCTGTCGGCCGTGTCTTGCTGGTTGCGTGATCTGCCGCTCGGCGGAATTATCTTGCCTGTTATATCGCCACTGCGGGGTATCGCCGCGGCAACGTCAAATGTCTACAAATCGTTGTGGCGGTCGGCGCGATCTCCATGTTACGATTTCTACCAGCACCGCCACAAAACAAACAGCGGGCAAAATCTGGGGAGGAATGCACCATGCTGCGAAGCAAGTGGTTGACGCCGTTCTTTGGTATGATGCTCGCGATCGCCTGTGGCGGTCACGCCTGGGCGCAAGCGACCATCAAGGTCGCCTACACCGATCCGCTTTCAGGGCCATTCGCGCAGGTCGGCGACGCCAACCTGAAGCAGATGCAGTACATCATCGATTACATCAACGCCAAGGGCGGCGCGCTCGGCAAGAAGTTCGAACTGGTTCCGTTCGACAACAAGTCGCAGCCGTCGGACGCGCTGATCGCGCTGAAGAGCGCGACCGACCAGAACATGCCCTTCATCATGCAGTGCAGCGGCTCCAACATCGCCGCCGCCCTGATCGACGGCGTCAACAAGCACAACGACCGCAATCCCGACAACCGCATCATCTATCTGAACTGCGGCGCGGTCGCCACCGAGCTGACCAACGAGCAGTGCAGCTTCTGGCATTTCCGCTTCGACCTGCATGTCGGCATGAAGGCCGAAGTGATGGTTCGCGCGCTGCCGAAGGAAGTGAAGAAGGTCTACCTGATCAACCAGGACTATCTGTTCGGCCAGTCGGTGCAGCGCGAGGTGAAGAACTATCTCGCCAAGCTGCGGCCCGACGTGCAGGTCGTCGGTGACGAGCTGATCCCGCTCGGCAAGATCAAGGACTTCTCGCCCTACATCACCAAGATCAAGGCCTCGGGCGCGCAGGCGCTGCTCACCGGCAACTGGGGCCCGGACATGAACCTGCTGATCAAGGCCGGCGTCGATGCCGGCGCCGATCTGCGCTACTACACCTTCTACGCCCATCTGGCCGGCGGCCCGACCGCGATCGGCGTCGGCGGCGACAACCGCGTGCTGTCCGTGATGTCCTTCGGCGAGAACGTGGCGCCGGAAATCGGCAACGCGGAGGCCGAGGCCTTCACCAAGGCGTTCCGCGACAAGCACAAGTTCGACTTCTCCGCCGCCGGCTTCCGCACCATCTTCGAATATCTGCAAGGCGCGGTGAACAAGGCTGGCTCGGTCGACCCGACCAAGATCGCGCTGGCGCTGGAAGACCTCACGGTCAAGGACTTCCTCGGCTTCGACACCAAGATGCGCAAGGACAGACCACCAGATCATCACCGAGTACTTCGTCGGCACCTTCAAGAAGGGCGTCAAGTACGACGCCGAAGGCACCGGGCTCGGCTGGGCGACCTCGGCGACCATCCTCGCCAAGGATGTCGACCAGCCCAATACCTGCAAGATGAAGCGTCCGAGCGCCTCCTGACCAACATAAACAGTCGCCTGCTTCCCTGACGGGGAGCAGGCGTCGCCTCTGCAGTGGTCAGGTGCAATGGAAGTCTTTGTCGTCTCGCTTCTGAACGGCCTCGTCTACGGCATGCTGCTGTTCATGCTGGCGAGCGGGCTCACGCTCATCCTCAGCATGATGGGCGTGCTCAACTTCGCCCATGCCAGCGCCTACATGCTGGGCGCCTATTTCGCCTACACCATCAGCCACCTATGTCGGCTTCTGGCCGGCACTGATCGTGGCGCCGCTGCTGTGCGGGCTGATCGGCGCGGCCATCGAGATGTGCGGGCTGCGGCGCGTCCATCGCAACGGCCACATCGCCGAGCTGCTGTTCACCTTCGGCCTGGCGCTGCATCATCGAGAAGGTGCGTGCAGATGACCTGGGGCCTGCTGCCGGTGCCCTATCGGGTGCCGGAGCTGCTCGATTTCCCGCTGTTCAAAATCTACGGCACGCAGTTTCCCGCCTATCGCGCCTTCATGCTGCTGATATCGGCGCTGATGTTCGGCGCGATCTGGCTCGGGCTGACGCGCACCCGCGTCGGCCTGGTGATCCAGGCCGCGCTCACGCATCCCGACATGGCCTCGGCGCTCGGCCACAACGTGCCGCGCATCTTCACCCTGGTGTTCGCCGCCGGCACCGCGCTGGCCGGGCTCGCCGGCGTGATCGGCGGCAACTACCAGGTCACCGAGCCGGCGATGGCCTTCACCATGGGGCCGATCGTCTTCGTCGTCGTGGTGTTCGGCGGGCTGGGCTCGCTGACCGGCTGCTTCATCGCCTCGATCCTGATGGGGCTGATCCAGACCTTTGCCGTGGTGTTCGACGTGTCGCTGGCCGACCTGCTGGCGAAGTTCGGCTTCGTGGTGACCTCGAGCACGCCGTTTGCCGAGGTGCTCAACGTGACCCTGCCGCGGGTCGGCGCGCTGCTGCCGTTCCTGATGCTGGTGCTGATCCTGGTGTTCCGGCCGCGCGGGCTGATGGGGACGCGCGACACATGAACATGCTGCGCCGCCATTGGCCCTGGCTGCTGGTCATCGTCGTCCTGCTCGCGATCCCGTTCCTGTTCTACGACTGGACCAAGGGACGTCATTCCGGCTTCGTGCTGACGCTGATGAGCGAGATCGGCGTGATGGCGATCTTCGCGCTGTCCTACAACATGCTGATGGGACAGGCCGGGCTGCTGTCGTTCGGCCATGCCGTGTTGTTCGGAATGGGCGCCTATTGCGCGGCGCACATGGTCCTTCTGGTGAAGGCCGGCTCGTTCTGGCTGCCGACCGAACTGGTGCCGCTGGCCGGCGGGCTCGGCGGGATGTTCTTCGGCTACGTCTTCGGCTGGCTGGTGACCAAGCAGCGCGCCACCGCGTTTGCGATGATCACGATGGGGCTCGGCGAACTGGTCTCGGCCGCGGCCCTGATGTTCATGGGCTTCTTCGGCGGCGAAGGCGGCATCACCGTCGACCGCGTGATGGACACCAGCCTGCTCGGCGTCAAATACACCTCGCCCTGGCAGGTCTACTGCCTGGTGCTGGCCTGGGCCTTCATCGCCGCCGCCCTGATGCGGCTGCAGACCCAGACGCCGCTCGGCAGCATGGCCAATGCCACCCGCGACAATTTCGAGCGCGCCCAGTTCGTCGGCTACGATCCGCGCCTGGTGCGGCTGCTATCAATTCACGCTGTCCGGCTTTTTCGCCGGCATCGGCGGCGGGCTGTATGTGCTGATCTACGAAATCGTCACCTTCGACACCGTGTCCGCGGCGAAGTCGGCCAACGCGCTGCTCGCCGTCTATATCGGCGGCGCCGGCGGGTTCTTCGGGCCGATCCTCGGCACCATCGTGGTGGTGCTGCTGCAGAGCGGGGTCAGCCTGCTCAGCAACGCCTGGCTGCTCTATGTCGGCGTGCTGTTCATCGTCATGGTGATGTACGCGCCGGGCGGGATGATCGGGCTGATCTTCATGCATGTGCCGATCTGGCGCGCCGGGCGGCTGCGCGAACTGGCGCTGCCCTATGCGCGGGCGTTTCCGCCGGCGCTGCTGGTCCTGCTGGGCTTCGTGCTGCTGGTCGAACTGGCGTCCTTCACCACCATCGGCGCGGCGCAGGGCAAGAAGTTCTCGATCGGCGGGCATCTCATCGACACCACGGCGCCACTGCCATGGATCGTCGCCCTCGCTGCCCTGGTCCTGGGCGGGCTGTGGCTGCGCCGCGAGGCGCGCAACTTCCGCCAGCGCTGGGACGAACTGATGGAGGGTACCAAGACCAGGGTGGCGCCAAGATACTCGGCGTCAAGGCGCAGGAGGCGATGTCGTGAGCACGGATTCGCAAACGTGCCCGCGGTCGAGCTGCGCGACGTGTGCAAGAACTTCGGCGCCACCGAGATCATCCGCGGCGTCAGCCTCTCGATTCCGCACGGCGAGCGCCATGCCATCATCGGCCCCAACGGCGCCGGCAAGACCACGCTGTTCAACCTGATCATCGGGACGATTTCCGATCAGCTCGGGCATCGATCACGGTCAACGGCCAGTCGACCGCCGACCTGGCGCCGCAGGAGATCAACCGGCTCGGCCTGTCGCGCAGCTTCCAGATCACCTCGATCTTCCCGCGCATGACGGTGTTCGAGAACATCCGCTGCGGCCTGCTGTGGTCGCAGGGCTACCGCTATTCGTTCTGGCACCTGCTGGGCCGGCAGAAGGCGCTGAACGAAGCGGCCGACCAGCTGCTCGAACGGCTGAAGCTCTCAGACCGGCGCAATCTGCCGGCGGGCCTGCTGTCCTATGCCGAACAGCGCGCGCTGGAGATCGGCATCACCATCGCCGGCGGCGCCGAGATCATCCTGCTCGACGAGCCGACCGCCGGCATGAGCCACAGCGAGACCGACAGCGCGGTCGCGCTGATCCGCAGCGGTCTCGGAAGGCAAGACGCTGATCATGGTCGAGCACGACATGAGCGTGGTGTTCGGCCTTGCCGACCGCATCACCGTGCTGGTCTACGGCGAGGTGATCGCCTCCGACGCGCCGACCGCCATCCGCGGCAACGCCGCCGTGCAGGAAGCCTATCTCGGGACGGTGGCGGCATGATGCTCGAGGTCCGCGACCTCCACGCCTTCTACGGCAAGAGCCACATCCTGCAGGGCGTCGACCTCACGGTCGACCAGGGCGAGATCGTCAGCCTGCTCGGCCGCAACGGCGTCGGCCGCTCGACCGCCTGCAAGACCATCATGGGGCTGGTGCCGCCGGTCGGCGCAGATCGGCTTCAAGGGCCGCGCCGATCGCCGGCCTGCGGCCCGACCAGATCGCCCATGCTCGGCATCGGCTACGTGCCCGAAGACCGCCAGGTGTTTCCGGGACTGACCGTGCGGCAGAACCTCGAGCTCGGGCTGAAGCGCGCCGGCGTCGTTCGGGCGCTGGAAATTCGACGACGTGTTCTGCGCTGTTTCCCAACCTTGCCGCGCGCCAGGACAATCCGGCCGGCGTGCTGTCGGGCGGCGAGCAGCAGATGCTCACCATGTGCCGCACCCTGATGGGCGACCCCGATCTGGTCATCATCGACGAGCCGACCGAGGGGCTGGCGCCCAAGCTGGTCGAGCAGGTCGGCACGCTGCTGGACGAGATCGCCCGGCGCGGCACCGCGATCCTGCTGGTGGAGCAGAAGCTCACCATCGCGCTGAGAATTTCCCGCCGCCTCTACGTGATGGGCCACGGCCGCATCGTGTTCGAGGGAACGCCCGCCGAACTCGCCGCCAACGCCGGCGTGCGCAAGGAGTGGCTCGAGGTTTAGCGGCCGGCAGCGGCTACGACGCCGCCACCTTCCGCGGCGCTTCCGCCCGCTCCATCACAAATCCTTCATAGCCCTTGGCCGCGACGTCGTTGCAGATCTGCCTGTAGGGGCCGACACCGCCGATATAGGGCATGAAGATGCGCGGCTTGCCCGGTACGTTGGCGCCCATGTACCAGGAATTGGCCTGGCGGATAGAGCGTGTTGGACGCGACCTCGTTGACATGGTCGACCCATTTGTCCTCGGCGTCGACGGCCGCCTCGATGGTGTCGAGGCCCTGGTCGCGCATATAGGCCATGCAGTCGGTGATCCAGTCGACGTGCTGTTCGATCGAGACGATCATGTTCGACAGCACCGAGGGGCTGCCGGGTCCGGTGATGACAAAGAGATTGGGAAAGCCTGCGCTCATCAGGCCGAGATAGGTGCGCGGGCCTGCGGCCCACTTCTCATTCAGCGTCTGTCCGCCCCGGCCGCTTATGTCGATCTTCGCGACCGATCCGGTCATGGCGTCGAATCCGGTCGCCAGCACCAGCGCATCGACTTCGTAATCCTTGGCCCCGGTCCGCACCGCGTTCTCGGTGATCTCCTCGATGGGGTTCGACCGGATGTCGACCAGCGTCACGTTGGGGCGGTTGAAGGTCGCAAAATAATCAGTGTCGATGCAGATGCGCTTCGAGCCGATCGGATGGTTGTCCGGCTGCAGCAGCCTTGCCGTCTGCGGGTCCTTGACGATCTCGGCGATCTTTTCGCGGACGAAATTGGCCGCGGTATCGTTGGCGGTCTTGTCCAGCGCGAGATTGTTGTAGACCGACATGAAGGTGAGGCCGCCGCGGGTCCAGCGCGCCTCGTATTTCGAGCGGCGTTCGTTGTCGCCGTCGTCCAGCGCGCCGCGATCGGGCAGCTCGGTATAGATGCCGTTCTTCGCCTCCTCGCGCGCAACGCGCCTGATCTCGGGATAGTTGTCGCGGAATTTCTTCCGCTCGGCTTCGGTCAGCGACGCGTTGCGGGCGGGAATGGAGAAATTGGCGGTGCGCTGGAATACCGTGAGCTGGCTCGCCTGCTCGGCGATGAGCGGCACCGACTGGATCGCCGACGAGCCGGTGCCGATGACGCCGACGCGCTGGCCGGTGAAATCGACTTCTTCATGCGGCCAGTGGCCGGTGTGATAGACCTTGCCCTTGAAGCGATCGAGCCCCTTGATGTCGGGCATCCGCGCGTTCGACAGGCAGCCGGTGGCGAGCACGACGAATTTTGCGCGTCACCGTCCTGCCGTCCGAGGTGGCGACCGACCAGCGCGAGGTCGTCTCGTCGAAGTCGGCACGATCGACGCGGGTGTTGAACTGGATGTCCGGCCGCAGGTCGAAGCGGTCGGCGACGTGATTGGCGTATTTGAGGATCTCGGGCTGCGGCGCATAGCGTTCGCTCCAGTCCCAATCCTGCTGCAACTCCTCGGAGAACGAATAGGAATACTGCATGCTCTCGACGTCACAGCGTGCGCCGGGATAGCGGTTCCAGTACCAGGTGCCGCCGACGCCGGAGCCCTGCTCATAGACCCGCGCCGTCATGCCCTGCCCGCGCAGCCGGTGCAGCATGTACATGCCGGCAAAGCCCGCGCCGACCACGACGACGTCGTAGGCTTCGACGGGATTAGTGGTAGCGGAAGGCATGGCGGACATGGATACGGACTCCCTGAAATTCTTATCGATTTGGCGAACAGCATTCATCCCGCAGCGCCAAAGCGCAAGACGCAAATCGGCCGGCTGGCCTTGCATATTTTGCGAGGTGGAATGTTCACTCCTCATGGAGAGGAGGCGTATTAAGCGCCGTCTCGAAGCATGAGGCCCGTGGCCCATCCTTCGAGACGCGGCCCAGGGGCCGCTCCTCAGGATGAGGTTGTATATGTTGCTGCGCTTGGCATTCCGACACGTAATGCGCTAGCGTTCCGCCAACACGGCCAGTCAAACCAGCAATGAACAGCCGACCAACCGGCTGCCACCGGGAGGGCATCACCATGAAATCGCCGATCTGCGACATGCTGGGAATCGAGTTTCCGCTGCTCGCCTTCAGCCATTGCCGCGACGTGGTCGCCGCCGTCAGCCGCGCCGGCGGCTTCGGCGTGCTGGGCGCGACCGCGCATTCGCCGGAAACGATCGAGCAGGAGCTGAAATGGATCGACGACCACGTCGACGGCAAGCCCTATGGGCTCGACGTGCTGATCCCCGAAAACATCTCGACCGCGGGCGAAAAGGACGTCACCTGGAAGAGCCTGGAGGCGCGGATATCGCCGCAGCACCGCGACTTCACCCGCAACCTGCTGAAGAAATACGGCATCGAACTGACGACGACCAACGTCGCCGACAACCAGCCGCAGCCGTTCGATGCGCAGCGCGCGCTTGAAGTGCTCGATGTTTCCTTCCGCCACCCGATCAAGCTGATCGCGAACGCGCTCGGCGTGCCGCCGAAAGCGATGATCGACATGGGCCGCAAGCACGATGTGCCGGTCGCCGCCCTGGTCGGCTCCAAGGAACACGCGCTGCGGCAGGTCGCGGCCGGCGTCGATATTCTGGTCGCACAGGGCACCGAGGCCGGCGGCCATTGCGGCGAGGTCTCGACCATGGTGCTGGTGCCCGAGGTGATCAAGGCCATCAAGCCGATCCGCAACGTGCCGGTGCTGGCCGCGGGCGGCATCATGACCGGGCGCGCAGATGGCGGCGTGCATGGCGATGGGCGCGGCCGGCGCGTGGACCGGCTCGGTGTGGCTCGCCACCGTCGAATCCGAGACCACCGAAATCTTCCGCGAGAAGATGATCGCGGCATCCTCGCGCGACGCCATCCGCTCCAAGGGACGCACCGGAAAGCCGGCGCGGCAACTGCGCTCGGTATGGACCGACGCCTGGGACCGCGGGCCGGACAGTCCCGGCGCGCTGCCGATGCCGCTGCAAAGCATCATCAGCCGCGATGCCTTCAACTCGATCGACCGCGCCGCCGCCGCCGGCAATACGCCAGGCGCGCGACCTCGTCACCTACTTCGTCGGCCAGGGCGTCGGCCTGATCGACAGCGTGAAATCGGCCGGCGCCGTGGTGCAGGAATTCAAGGAAGATTTCGCCGACGCGGTGGAGCACATGAACGCGCTGATGGAGGAGTGAATTCCGAAATCTTGTAGGGTCGGCAAAGGCGCGCTTGCGCAGTGCCCACCATTTACTCCTCGGCTTGTGGTGGTGGGCACGCTTCGCTTTGCCCACCCTACGGATCTAACGATGACGAACTGAAAGAGAAACAAGAAACAATGTCGAACAACTCCCCTCTCCCCGAAGACCGCATTCCCGTCATCGTCGGCGTCGGCGAAATCGTCGACCGGCCCAAGGACATCGCCGCCGGGCTGGAGCCGATGGCGCTGCTCGAACAGGCGGTGCGGCGCGCGGAAGCCGACAGCGGCGGAAAATTCCTCGGCGAGCTCGGCTCGCTCGACGTCGTCAATTTCCTGAGCTGGCGCTATCGCGATCCCGAAAAGCAGCTCGCAGCAAAGCTCGGCGCCAACCCGGCGCATTGCTATTACGGCCCGGTCGGCGGCGAGAGCCCGATCCGCTACATCCATGAGGCGGCCAAGCGCATCGCCCGCGGCGAGTGCAGCGTCGCAGTGGTCTGCGGCGCGGAAGCGCAATCGACCGCGACCAAGGCCGAGCGCGGCGGCATCACGCTGCCCTGGACGCCGTTCGCCCATGACGTCGAGGAGCCGAAGCGCGGCGCCGCGTTCCAGAAGCCGATGGCGGTGAAGCTCGGCGTGTTCCGCCCGATCACGGTCTACCCGCTCTATGAATCCGCGACATCGGCGCATTGGGGCCAGACGCCGCGCGAGGCGCTGGCCGAGTCCGGCGCGCTGTGGTCGACCTACTCGAAGGTCGCCTCGGAGAACCCGAATTCGTGGCTGAAGAAGCGCTTTGCGCCCGACGAGATCACGACGCCGACCGCAGACAACCGCCTGATCGCCTGGCCGTACACCAAGCTGATGGTCGCCAACCCGACCGTCAACATGGGCGGCGCGGTGCTGCTGACGTCGCTGGCCAAGGCGCGCGCGGCCGGCGTGCCCGAAGATCGCCTGATCTATCCGATCGGCGGCGCCTCGGCGGAAGAGCCGCGCGACTACCTCGTGCGCGACCAGTTCTATGAAAGCCATCCGCAGAATGCCGTGCTGAAGGCGGTGATGGATCTCGTCGAGGGCGACGGCAAAAAATTCGACGCCATCGAACTCTATAGCTGCTTCCCCTGCGTGCCGAAGATGGCGCGGCGGACGCTGGCGTTAGGTGCCGACGTGCAGCCGACGGTGACCGGCGGACTGACCTTCTTCGGCGCCCCGCTCAACACCTACATGACGCACGCGGCGGTGGCGATGGTGCGGAAACTGCGCGAAGGCGGCAAGCTCGGCCTGCTCTACGGCCAGGGCGGCTTCGTCACCAAGCATCACGGCCTGGTGCTGTCACGCGAAGCGCCGAAGGGCGCCCTCGCACAGGACACCAGCGTCCAGGCCGAGGCCGACCGCAACCGCCGCACGGTGCCGGATTTCGTCACCGAAGCATCAGGCAAGGGCAAGGTCGAGAGCTTCACCGTGATCTACAAGGGCAAGGGCGAGGTCGAGCACGGCGTCGTGATGATGCGCACCGAGGCCGATGCGCGGGCGCTGGCCCGGATTCCCGCCAACGATGCCGCAACGCTGGCGCATCTGCTCGATTTGGACCGGACGCCGGTGGGTACCATCGGCAATATCGTCGCGGCCGAGGACGGCGTGCTGGAATGGCGGGTGGGGTAGCCTCGCTATCCCGGTTCCCATCCCGCGCTTGCGGCAGCTAACCGCAGCTAACCGCCCTTCGTCCTGCGCGGGCTGTCGTGTATGTATCGACGAAGCACCGACAGGCATTTCGACCAGGGCATGGCATGGCAAATCGATCTGGAACCGCGCGAACCACCGGGGCGGCGCGGCGTTGGGTTCCTCCTGCCATCATGGCGCTCGTGGCGGTGTCCACCCTGACGGCGCTGACCGCCGACGCCGCGGCCAAACAGGCGCGCCCCGCGCCCCTCAAGGAGACGACGGCTCCGCGCGATGCCGGCGAGCCGATCATGGCCATCGTGTCGATCAAGACCCAGCACGTCACTTTATACGACGCCGACGGCTGGATCCTGCGCGCGCCGGTGTCTACCGGCACCACGGGACGCGAGACCCCAGCCGGCGTCTTCGCGGTCGTCGAGAAGGAAAAGGATCACCGCTCGAACATGTACGACGATGCTGCGATGCCGAACATGCAGCGCATCACCTGGAACGGCATCGCCCTGCACGGCGGGCCTCTGCCCGGCTATGCGGCCTCGCACGGCTGCGTGCGGATGCCGTTCGGCTTTGCCGAGAAGCTGTTCGACAAGACGCGAATCGGAATGCGGGTGATCATCTCACCCGATGACGCCGAGCCGGCGGAATTCTCCCATCCGGCGCTGCTGGTGCCGAACCGGGAGGCCGTCGCCGCCGCGCCGGCCAAGGCCGAAGAGCTTCCCCGCGAGGCGGCCGAGGCCGCCAAGACCGCCGATGAGGCGAAGAAGGCCGCAGCGGCCGCCACACGCGAGACGGCTTCGCTGACGGCGTCGCTGCGCAAGCTGGAGAAACTGAAGGCTCGCGCCGACGCCGAACTCGCCTACACCGGGAAAGTGCTCGTTTCAGCCAAGACGGACGAGGCCAAAGCGCGTGCCGAGGACCTCCAGCAAAAGGCCGCCGCCAAGGCCACGGAACTGGGAACGCAGCTCGACACCGCCAGGGCCGATGCAAAATCGAAGCTCGACGCCGCGGCCTCCGCCAAGGAAGCGGCCAAGGCGGCCCAGACGAGGAAGGCCGACACCGCCAGGGCGGCGAGCGAGGCGAAGCTCGCGCTGGAGCCGGTCTCGATCTATGTCAGCCGCACGACGCAGAAGCTTTACGTGCGCCGCCCTACGCAGAAGCCGGCCCCCGACGGCGGCGGCGTGGTGTTCGATGCAACCATTGAGGTTCCGGTCAATATCCGCAATCCCGACACGCCGATCGGTACGCATGTGTTCACGGCGGTGGCGCGCAACGAATTCGGGCCTGCGCTGGACCGCGGTCACCATCGACCACGGAGACAATGCGAGATCCGCACTCGACCGCATCACCATCCCGCAGGATGTGCTCGATCGCATCGCGCCGACCGCGTTGCCGCGATCCTCGATCGTCATCTCGGACGAGCCGCTGAGCAAGGAGACCAACTATCGGACCGAGTTCGTCACGGTGCTGAGCAATCAGCCGCAAGGCGGCTTCATCACGCGCAAGCCCACAACCGATATCCTCGTCGCAGGCCCTGACGACGATGTCGGCTTCAGCCCGTTTTTCCAGCCCTGGAACTCGCAACCCGTCAATACGCGGCGGCGCGGTGGCCAGGACTATCAGCCGCTGCAGCCGCGCTGGTGGTAAGACGCGGCACGCCGCGCGTTTGCGGCGGAGGACATGGAGGTTAAGGGAAAGCTATCCCTTCACGTCCTGCTTTTCCGATGCCGTTGCGGGCTTGCCCTTGGCGTCAGCACCGACAACACGGACCTGGTCACCATCGGCGATGCCGTCCGGCGGCGCGGTGATGATGCGATCGTCGGGCCCGACGCCCGAAGCCAGTTCGATCTCCCTGCCGAGGTCGCGGGCGATCGTCACCGTCTTGAACAGCACCTTGTCGTCGGCACCGACGGTGGCAACCCGCAGGCCGTCCTTGTTGAAGATCAGCGCGCTGGCGGGAATGTGCAGCGGCACGACGTCGCGCTGCAGCGGCAGGCGGACGCTGGCAAACCCGCCCGGCATCAGTTCGCCGCCGGTGTTGTCGAGGCCGAGTTGCATGCGCGTCGTTCCGGAGCCGATATCGACCGACTGCGACGAGGCTTCCACCGTGGCCGTAAACGTCCGGCTCGGATATTCCGGCATCGTCAGCACGGCCTTGGCGCCGATCCTGACCGCCGGCACATAGCTCTGGGGAACGTTGACATAGACGCGCAGCCGCGTGATGTCGGACACCACGAACATCGGCGGGCCCGAGCCGCCGCCGGCGTTGATCAGCGCGCCGACGTCGGTCTCGCGCGAAGTGACCACGCCGTCGAACGGCACGGTGATATTCTTGTAGCCGGCCAGCGCTTCCAGCCGTTCGACATTGGCCTGGCCGGATTTGACGGCGGCCTTCTTGTTGTTGAGGTCCGCCGTGCGCTCGTCAATTTCCTGCATCGAGACGAAGTTCGAGGCGAGCAGCGTCTTGCGCCGCGTAAGCGTTGCTTCCGACAGTTGCGCGCTGGACTGCTGGCTGACGAGATCGGCCCTCGCCTGCAGCAATTGCTGGTCGAGATCCGGCGCCTCGATCTCGGCGATGACCTGGCCCGCCTTGACCTTGGCGCCGATGTCGGCGCTCCAGCTCTTCAGGTAGCCATTGACGCGCGCGAAGATCGGCGCGCGCGAATAGGCCTCCATCCGGCCCGGCAGATCGATGGTGGGATTGAGTGCCCGCGCACTGGGCAGCGCCACGGCGACGGTGGGGACCGCCTGCGCGTCGGTCCATTCCTTGAGCTTCGCACTGGAATCCTCACGCGCCCGGATGCCGGTGGCGACGATCAGCCCTGCCCCGATCAGCGCCACGATCCCGACAATGCCCAGCTTCCGGCGCGATACCGGCGGATGCGGTCAGTGGACATGCGAATTCTCCAGGTCGGCGGCGGCTTTGGCGCCTTGCTTCTTGTGTACCATACTGAACACGACCGGCACGAACATCAGGGTGGCGATGGTCGCGAAGATCAGGCCGCCGATCACGGCGCGGCCGAGCGGCGCGTTCTGCTCGCCGCCTTCGCCCAGGCCCAGCGCCATCGGCATCATGCCGATGATCATGGCCAGCGCGGTCATCAGCACCGGGCGGAAGCGGACGAAGCCGGCCTCCAGCGCCGCGCGCGACGGGATCGCCCAGTTCGTCCAGACGTTCGCGCGCGAAGCTGATCACCAGCACGCTGTTGGCGGTCGCCACGCCCATGCACATGATCGCGCCGGTCAGCGCCGGCACCGACAGCGTGGTCCGGGTGGCGAACAGCATCCAGACGATGCCGGCGAGCGCCGCCGGCAGCGCGGTGATGATGACGAACGGATCGATCCAGGACTGGAAGTTCACCACGATCAGCAGGTAGATCAGCACCACGGCGGCGAGCAGGCCGAACAGCAGGCCGGAGAAGGCGCTGTTCATGGTCTCGACCTGGCCGAGCAGCACCACCGTCGAGCCGTTCGGCACGCTCCTTGCGGTGTCGCGCGATCGCCTTCTGGATGTCGGCTGCGACCGCGCCGAGGTCGCGGCCCTGCGTCGTGGCGAAGATCTGCACCATCGACTGGATGTCGTATTGCGACACCACCGCGCTCGACGTCGACGCCTCGACGTCCGCGATGCCGCCCAGCACTGCGACTGCGGTTGCCGCCGGCGGTGATCGGCAGCGCCTGCAGCGCGCTGAGCGAGTCGAGCTTGTACTGCGGCGTCTGCATCACGATCGAATAGGACACGCCGTTCTCGGGATTGAGCCAGAAGGTCGGCGCCACCTGCGAGCTGCCGGCGAGATTGACGACCAGGCTGTTGGTGACGTCGCGTTCGGTCAGGCCGACATACTGCGCCCGCGTGCGGTCGACATCGACGTCGAAGGTCGGGTTGTTGGGCGACTGCTGGATGCGCGCGTCGGCTACGCCGGGAATCTGGCGGATCTGGCTCAGCAGCTTGTTGGCGTAGGCGAAGTTGGCCGCGACGTTGGCGCCGCGGACCTGCAGGTCGATCGGCGCCGGCGCGCCGAAATTCAGGATCTGGCTGACGATGTCGGCCGGCAGGAACGAGAAGGTCATGCCGGGGAACAGCGCGCGGCAACTGCTCGCGCAGCTCCGCGACGTATTCCTCGGTCGGCCGGTGGCCTTCCCGGAGCGTGATCTGGATGTCGCCGTCCTGCCGGACCGATCATGCCGGTGTTGTTGTAGGTCATGTTGATGCCGGAGATCGGCATGCCGATGTTGTCGACGAGCGTTTCGATCTCGCCGCGGCGGAATGATCTTGCGGATCGCCTTCTGGACGTCGGCAAGCTGGTCGGCGGTTTCCTCGACGCGCGTGCCGACCTGGGTGCGGACGTGCATCAGGATCTGGCCGGCATCGACCGCGGGGAAGAAGTTGCGGCCGAGGAACGGCACCAGCAGAAACGACAGCGCGACGAACGCCGATGAAGCCGATGACGAACAGCGCCGCGACGCCGCAACGCCATCGACAGCAGATCGCGATAGCGTGGCGCGAACGCGCTCGAACCGCGCCTCGAAACCGCGCTGGAACCGCACCAGCGGATTGCGCGACCGGCGGCGGCTCGCCGTGCATCGATGCGACGTGCGGCTGCAGCAGATACTTCGCCATCGTCGGCACCAGCGTGCGCGACAGGATGAACGACCAGATCATCGCGAACATCACCGCTTCCGCCATCGGCACGAACAGGAAGCGCGCAGACACCCTCCAGGAAGAACATCGGCACGAACACGATGCAGATGCAAAGCAGGGACACGAAGGCCGGCGTCACGATCTGGTTGCGCGCCGTCCAGGATCGCTGTCTCGACCGGCTTGCCCTGTTCCAGATGATAGTTGATGTTCTCGATGGTGACGGTGGCGTCGTCGACCAGGATGCCGACCGCCAGCGCCAGCCCGCCGAGCGTCATGATGTTGAGGGTCTCGCCGATCGCCGACAGCATGATGATGGCGCCGAGCACCGACAACGGGATCGACATGGCGATGATGACGGTGGAGCGCCAGCTTCCGAGAAACAGCAGGATCATCACGCTGGTCAGCACCGCGGCGATGACGCCTTCGATGACGACGCCCTCGATCGCGCCGCGGACGAACACCGACTGGTCGCCGATGAAGCCGATCTTCAGCGCTTCCGGGAGCTGGCCCCTGACGTCGATCACCTTCTCCTTGATGCCGGCGATGATGTCGAGCGTCGAGGTCGCGCCGTCCTTCAGCACCATCATCAGCACCGAGCGGTTGCCGTCGACGTGGACGATGTTGGTCTGCGGCGGGTTGCCGTCGCGCACCGAGGCGACGTCGCGGATGTAGACCATGGCGCCATTGACGGTCTTGATCGGCAGTCCGGCCCAGCTCTTCGCATGCGGAGCGGCGGTTGTTGAGCTGGATCGACGTATTCGAACTGGCCGATCTTCTGGGTGCCGACCGGGGTGATGAGGTTCTGCGCCGCCAGCGCATTGGCGACGTCCTGGCCCGACAGACCGCGGGCCTGCAGCGCCGCCGGGTCGAGATCGATCTGCACCTGGCGCTGCTTGCCGCCGAAGGGATACGGGATCGCCGCGCCGGGCACGGTGACCAGCGGCGTGCGCAACTGGTTGATGCCGAGATCGAGCGAGCGTTCTGCTCGGTCAGACCTTCGCCAGACAGCGCGAGCTGCAGGATCGGGACGGTCGACGCGCTGTAGTTGAGGATCAGCGGCGGCGTAGCATCCTGGCGGCAATCTGCCGGATCATCGTCTGCGAGATCGCGGTGACCTGGGCGTTGGCGGTGCGGATATCGACGTTCGGCTGGAAGAAGATCTTGACGATCCCGATGCCGGTGTAGGAATTGGCGTCGATGTGCTCGATGTCGTTGACCGTCGTGGTCAGCGCCCGCTGGAACGGCGTGATGATGCGCCCGGACATCTGGTCCGGCGGCAGGCCGGTATAGTTCCAGACGACGCCGATGACCGGAATGCGGATGTCCGGGAAGATGTCGGTGGGCGTACGCAGCGCGGCCAGCGGTCCGATGATCAGCAGCAGCAGCGCGAGCACGACGAAGGTGTACGGCCGGCTCAGTGCAATACGGACCAGCGAAATCATGAAGGTGGCATTCCCCGGGGCCCCGCGACGGGATGGGAACCGGCGCTGAAATAAGCCCGGTTCGACTGCGCTGATTTACCCGAACCAGGCCCAAAAGGCCAATTCCGCCAGCGCAGTCGCCCTTCACTTCCCCGGCATAGCTCGGCGGGCCGGGGCCCGCCGGCCGGTATCAGGCCGCCCGAACCGAATCGAGGAACTTGCCGACTTCGAGCTTGAGGCGGTTGCTGTCGCCGGACAGCGACTGCGCCGCCGAGAGCACCTGCGAAGACGCCGAGCCGGTCTCGCTGGCGCCGCGCTGCACGTCGGTGATGTTGGATGAGACCTGCTGGGTGCCCTGCGCTGCCTGCTGCACGTTGCGGGAGATTTCCTGCGTCGCCGCCCCCTGCTCTTCCACCGCCGCCGCAATCGTGGACGATATCTCCGACAGCCGCTCGATGGTGCCGCTGATCTCCTTGATCGCATGCACCGACTCCTGGGTCGCGCCCTGGATGCCCGATATCTGCTGGCTGATCTCGCCGGTGGCCCTGGCCGTTTGCTCGGCCAGCGCCTTCACCTCCGAGGCCACGACCGCAAAACCGCGGCCGGCCTCGCCGGCACGCGCCGCTTCGATGGTGGCGTTGAGCGCCAAGAGGTTGGTTTGTCCCGCGATGGTGTTGATCAGTTCGACGACGTCGCCGATACGGCTCGCCGCCTTCGACAATTCGCTGACGCGGTCGTTGGTGATGCGGGCCTGGTCGACGGCCTCGCTTGCCATCCGTGCCGATTCCTGCACCTGGCGGCTGATCTCGTTCACCGACGAGGACAGTTCCTCCGTCGCCGATGCCACCGACTGCACGTTGGTGGAAGCTTCTTCGGACGCCGCCGCCACCATCGTGGTCACTTCCTGCGCGCGCTCAGCGGTCGCCGTCAGCGTGCCGGCCGACGCCTCGAGCTCGGTCGAGGCCGACGACACGGTCTCGACGATCTCGCCGACGGCGGCTTCGAACGAGTTCGGCAAGCTTGACCATCTCGGCCTTGCGATGCTCGGCGGCGATCTGGTCCTGCCTGATCTTGGCCTCGGCCTCGTCGCGCGCCTTCTGCTCCGAGACGACCTTGAATTTTTCCACCGCGCCAGCGACGGCGCCGAGTTCATCCTTGCGCCCGAGGCCCGGCAGCACCACCGAGAAATTGCCGCCGGCGAGTTCTTCCATCGACACGCTCAGCGCGCGCATCGGACGGGCGATCGTGACGTAGGAGAAGATGCTGGTGCCGATCAGCAGCAGAACCGTGCCGAGGCCCAGCGCCAGGGATTCCCATTCCGCCGCAGCCATTTCACGGGCCGACTTCGGCCGCCTGTTCTTCCACGCCATGCTTGGCGAATTCGCCGATCTGATTGGCCAGTTCTTCAACTTCAGCGGCAATCGGCAGCGTGACATCACGCGCGATGCGGACAACGTCCGCGTTCAGCTTTGCAATCCGCGCCGCGGCGTCGGCGCCACCGCCAGACGCGGCAATCGCCTCGTTGCGAACGGCGGTGATCTGCTCCCCGCCCTTATAGTATTCGTGCGCCTTCGCCTTCAGCTTCTCGATACGGGCGCGATTCTCGGGGACTTCGACAGTTTGAGCATTTCGTCTGCAAGATGATCCGCCGACTTGAACCGGGTCGCGAGGTAGTCGCTGGCCTTCTGCAGATCCGCCGGCGCGGCGGCGAGACGAAGATCGCGGATGCCGGTCTGCATGCCGCGGATCGAGGCCTTCGTATCCATTGCGTCCCGCGCGATGGTCTGCTGCGCCGCCATGCGCGCCTCGAGATTGCGCGTCGCCGCATTGGCCCGCATCTGAACGATCACCATCGTGCCAACCAGCAGAACGCCGAGGCCGGAAGCGATGCCGAGCTTGGCACCAATGGACAGATTCTGGATGAGACGGAAGATCGACATGGAATGGCGTCCTTGAAAACAGCTGAATCAACTAAATCGCGGCGACGACCGTCTGCTCCCGCTCGGCGGGATTACGGTTGAAAGAGTGCCGGGCCATAAAACTGGACGAGCCGATTCGTTGCGAACGAAGGGCTCCTGCGGCAAAACCACAGAGCGGCACTCATGCGCACCAGAATTCCATGCGTTGGTAAACTTTGACCTAAGCCGGTGCATGCCGACCGGCTGGTAGTACTACGGAGCCACGTCGGCTGACGACGTCACGTCAGGCCGCCCGACTTGCCTCTGGTTGCCGACAAGGTCTGCTGCGGCGTTTCACCGAACATCTCGCGATACAGGCCAGTGAATTCGCCCATGTGCCAGAAACCGTTCACGAGCGCGACCGCCTTGATCGATTCCACCGGCGCGCCCCGCACCAGATGCTGGCGCACATTCCACAGCCGCCGCAAGCGCGTATAGCGATGCATGCTCATGCCGCGAATGGCAACCACGGCGTTATGCAGCGTTCGCACCGACACCCCAAGCTGCTGCGCCACTTCGGCGCTGTAGAGCGTCTTGCCTGCATTGGCAGCCAGAAACTCGTCGAACTTTCTGACCAGCGTCAGATAGTGGCCAAGGCTGGTTCGCTTGCCATCGAACGCCGGCGTCGCGCTGGCCATCGCGAGATCGACCACCTGCAGGATCGATTCCTCGACGCTGTCGATCACCGACGGCTGCGAAAAAATCTCGGGCGAATGCGACGCGAGCTTGAGCACCTCGTGCACCATCGAGCGGATCGCCTCGAAGCTGGCGGGCCGCGCCGCGATCATCTGGACGCTGTCAGCCTCACCCGGCCAGCCGCGTTCGCTCACGGAATTGAAATTGATGAGGCCCACCAGATTGGCGCGCGGCTCGACGAAATCGCAGACCCCGGCGCCCTTGACCAGGAGCAGATCGGGTGCGCGCGCGGCCATTCCGTTCAGGGTCAATGCGGCCTCATCGTTCATCATGAACCCGATGATCGCGCCGGCCGTCGCGTATCGCGACTGAAGAATCCGGGGGAACGTCCGCTGCAGATAGATCGAACAGGATTTCAGCCGCAATTCCGCGAACGACGCCGCGAAATCCCGGCAATCGAGCGGAATGCTCTTCGCCTCGCCGAGGCTTTCGATACTCCGGAAATGATCGAAATCCGGAGACCGGCTGATCCTCACGAAGTTCGATTCAACCAACTGATCAAGCAACGACACGCTCCAGTCATCCAGGTGGTAGCGCTCGTCACAAAACGAAGAAATGCGCATACCGCGATAAGTGGATTCGGTTTGCGCAACTTGACCACGGCGGTTCGGCGCATCGGTGCGCCCTGCCGTCGGATGAAGCGTCTTGAGTGCTTGCCCGTCTTCACTGACGGGGGAACAACTGGCATCAGACTTTCTGATGCCATGACAGCCTAGCAAGTTTTGCTTTTTTCGGAAGTTTTCCGGCGGATTCGACCCGCAGTTTCACTCACAGCGATTGATGGGCGCGCGACACAATCTCTCTTTGGCGATCTTAGGGTGTCCCGATCCTGCCGTGCATCCGCCTGATCCCGCCGCCGTTCCGGGTTCCACTAGCGGCAGGTCTTCCGATTCGCATCACGTGCTGGCGCAGAGTCAGGCCGCCCGCACCGAACTGAGGAACTTGCCGACTTCGAGTTTGAGGCGATTGCTGTCACCCGACAGCGACTGCGCCGCAGCAAGCACCTGCGAGGAAGCGGAACCGGTCGCGGTGGCCCCGCGCTGCACGTCGGCGATATTGGACGACACCTGCTGGGTGCCCTGCGCCGCCTGCTGGACGTTGCGGGAGATTTCCTGCGTCGCCGCGCCCTGCTCTTCCACCGCGGCTGCGATGGTGGACGATATCTCCGACAGCTTCTCGATGGTGGTGCTGATCTCCTGGATCGCGCTCACCGAGTCCTGGGTCGCGGCCTGGATACCCGATACCTGCTGACCGATCTCGCCGGTGGCCTTGGCGGTCTGCTCGGCGAGCGCCTTTACTTCCGACGCCACCACCGCGAAGCCGCGACCAGCCTCGCCGGCGCGCGCCGCCTCGATGGTGGCATTGAGCGCCAGCAGGTTGGTCTGGCCGGCAATGGTGTTGATCAATTCGACGACGTCGCCGATGCGAGTTGCCGCCTTCGACAATTCGCTGACGCGGTCGTTGGTGATGCGAGCCTGGTCGACCGCCTCGTTGGCCATCCGCGCCGATGCCTGCACCTGACGGCTGATCTCGTTGACGGACGACGCCATCTCCTCCGTGGCCGATGCCACCGATTGCACATTGCTCGACGCCTCTCCGGAGGCCTCGGCCACCCTGGTCGTCACGTCCTGCGCACGTTCGGCGGTCGCCGTCAGGGTACCGGCGGAGGCTTCGAGCTGATCCGACGCCGAGGATACCGCCTCCACGATCTGGCCGACCGCGGCCTCGAAATCATTCGCCATCTTGTTCATGTCCGCCTTGCGGTTCGCGGCCGTGCGTGTCGCCGCCTCGCGCTGCTCGACCTCGAGCCCCTGCCGGGCTACCGCATTGCTCTTGAACACCTCGACGGCCTTGGCCATCTCGCCGACCTCGTCGCCGCGCCCGATGCCGGGCACCTCGACGTCGAGCCTGCCGCTGGCGAGAGCGTTCATGGTGGCGGTGATGCGCTGCAACGGAACGGTGATGCGCCGCGCCACCATGATCGACACCGCGAGCATGAACAGCAGCACCAGGCCGGCCACGATCAGGGATCGCTGCGTCGACACCCAGGTCTGCGCCTTGAGATCGTCGATATAGACGCCGGTGCCGATGACCCAGTTCCAGGGCGCAAAGCCGACCACGTAGGATAATTTCGGCTGCGGCTTGTCAAAGCCCGGCTTGGGCCATTCATAGGGAATGAAGCCGGAGCCATCCTTTTTCACCGTGTTGACGAAATCGACGAACAACGGCTTGCCGTTTGGATCCTTGTAGGTCGACAGATCGCTGCCGTTCATCTCCGGCTTGATCGGATGCATCACCATGCGGGGATGCATGTCGTTGATCCAGTAATAATCGTTGTTGCCGTAGCGAAGTGCCGCGACCCGCGCCATTGCCCGCTTCTGTGCCTCGGCATCGCTGACCCCGCCCTTCTGCGCGGCAGCATGCTCTTCCTTGACGATGCCGAGCGCCAGTTCGCCGAGGTGCTGCAGCTCGATCTGTTTCTGCTGATTGAGGCTCGACGCCAGCTCGCGCGAGTCGAGGAAGGCGACACCGAGAAGCCCGACGAAGCTGAGGCAGATGAGGGCGTAGATTTTCCGGCCAACGGTCATCTTGGCCCGACCTGTCATTCCGAACATGCTCGATCTCCGCGCGCAAAGGGGCTTCACCCCGGCTCAGTGCACGGAATCGTATAGGTCGGCCGCTCTATTCCCGTTAATGCGTGCTCAGTAGTTCTACTGACCTGAATTTACCATTTTGTCGCGGGCACACGCGGCGGCTCAGGCCGCCCGCACCGAGTTCAGGAACTTGCCAACCTCGAGCTTGAGGCGGTTGCTGTCCGTCGAGAGCGACTGGGCCGAGGAGAGCACCTGCGAAGACGCCGAGCCGGTCTCGCCGGCGCCGCGCTGCACGTCGACGATGTTGGCGGACACCTGCTGCGTGCCGTGGGCAGCCTGCTGCACGTTGCGGGAGATTTCCTGCGTCGCCGCGCCCTGCTCTTCCACGGCGGAAGCGATCGTCGAGGAGATCTCCGACAGCTTCTCGATCGTGGTGCTGATCGCCTGGATCGCGCCGACCGACTCCTGGGTAGCGGCCTGGATGCCGGATATCTGCTGGCCGATCTCGCCGGTCGCCTTCGAGGTCTGCTCCGCGAGCGCCTTCACTTCCGAGGCCACGACCGCGAAGCCGCGGCCGGCATCGCCGGCGCGGGCCGCCTCGATGGTGGCATTGAGCGCCAGCAGGTTGGTCTGTTCAGCGATGGTGTTGATGAGTTCGACCACGGCGCCGATACGGGCGGCCGCCTTCGACAATTCACTGACCCGGCCGTTGGTGGTGCGGGCCTGGCTGACGGCTTCATTGGCCATGCGCGCCGATTCCTGCACCTGGCGGCTGATCTCGGTGATGGACGAGGCCATCTCCTCGGTGGAGGACGCAACCGACTGCACGTTGGCGGAGGCTTCCTCGGAGGCTGCGGCGACCATGGTGGTCAATTCCTGCGAACGCTCGGCGGTCGCAGTCAGCGTGCCGGCGGCGGCTTCGAGTTCGGTCGAGGCCGACGACACGGTTTCCACGATCTCGCCGACCGCGCCTTCGAAATCATCGGCAAGCTTGATCATCTCGGCCTTGCGCCGCTCGGCTGCAATCAGATCCTGCTTGACCTTGGCCTCGGCTTCCTCGCGCGCCTTATGCTCGGCATTCTCGCGGATGACGGTCACCGTCTTGGCAAGATCGCCGATTTCGTCGCCGCGGCTGGCGCCGGGGATCACCACGTCGAGATCGCCGCCGGCCATCTTGCCGAGTGCGCCGTTCAGGCGCGTCATCGGACGCGCCACGCCGAGGAACGAGAACACCATCGAGGCAATCAGCGCGAGAACGACGACGATCGCCATGATCATACCGATCCGGTTGGCCTGCGCGATCTCCGCCACCATTTCCGCCTTGGCCGTCTCCGCGTTCTTCTTGGCATTGTCGACCGTGATCTCCATCAGTTCGGCGGCATCCGCCACCGACTTGACGGTGCGATTGACGATGATGTCGTTCTTCAACTGCTCGGTCTTGACCACTACCTCGTTAGCGGCGAGGAAGCGCTTGACGATCGAGGACAGCGAACTGACCACGACCAGCAGGTCGCGGTCGTCGGCCTCGCCCCGCAGCTTGTTGAACACATCCTTCAGCGAAGCCTCGGTCTTCGAGATGGCCGCGACCATGCTTTGATCGCCGGTGGCGCCGAGCCGCCAGACCATGGCGCGCAAGCCGTTCACCTTGGCGTCGCCAAGAAACAGCAGCCGCTCGATGTCAGCGCGATTGTCCAGCTTGGCCAGCGCCGGCGAAGCCAGCTGCGTCTCGAGGCTCTTGGTCCATTCGTTCGAGACCGCCGAACGCGCGTCGATTTGCGTCAGCAGCGTGGTCTGCGCCTTGGCGAGATCCTCCACCGCGACGGTGAAGCTCTCCATCAGCGCCTTGGTCTTCTGCAACCGATCCCTTGTGTCCGGCCGTTGCGCAGTGGCGAGCGCCACCTCCATGTCCTTCGTCATGACAGCCTTGTAGCGCTGCAGGTCGGCGACCGCCTTCTGGACTTCGGCCGGAGTGCGCGCCAGCCTGACGTCGCGGGCGGTGAGCTGAATCTTGCGCAGCTCGAGGTGAGCCGAGAGCGAGGCGTCCGCGACCGTCTGCGATCGGGCGGCGCGTTCATTGGAGGCGGTGACGGCAGCCTCGGTCATCAACTGGTTGGCCACCATGCCGGCAGCCAGCAGAATGGCGACCGCCCCGGCCAAGCCCAGTTTGTTTCCGATACGATTGAGCTTGATCATGTCAGCGACCCCAGTTCCGAAGCACCCGCTCCGGAAAACAGCGTTTCCGGAACCGAACGGCGGACGGCAACCTGCGCGTGCCATCCCCGAACAAGCCGGCAGACTAGTGAGGACCGGTTAATTTCCGCTTGAGCCACCGGACACTTATTCGGTGTGTCCGGGTGAAGTTCGCGCTGGGCGCGAAAAAGCCCGACCTCCCTGAGGCCGGGCCATCATCCTTCACCGTCCGCGGTCAGGCCGCCCGGACCGAGTCCAGGAACTTGCCGACCTCGAGCTTGAGGCGGTTGCTGTCGCCGGACAGCGACTGGGCCGCCGATAGCACCTGCGTGGAGGCGGAGCCGGTCTCGCTGGCGCCGCGCTGCACGTCGGCGATGTTGGATGAGACCTGCTGGGTACCCTGGGCCGCCTGCTGCACGTTGCGGGAGATTTCCTGGGTCGCCGCGCCCTGCTCTTCCACCGCAGCCGCAATCGTCGAGGAGATTTCCGCAAGCTTTTCGATGGTGCCGCTGATCTCCTTGATCGCGCCGACCGACTCCTGGGTCGCCGCCTGGATGCCGGTGATCTGCTGACCGATCTCGCCGGTAGCCTTGGCCGTTTGCTCTGCCAGCGCCTTGACCTCGGATGCCACGACCGCAAAACCGCGACCGGCCTCGCCGGCACGCGCGGCCTCGATGGTGGCGTTGAGCGCCAGCAGGTTGGTCTGGCCGGCAATGGTGTTGATGAGTTCCACGACGTCGCCGATGCGGGCTGCAGCCTTCGACAATTCGCTGACGCGGTCGTTGGTGACGCGGGCCTGGCCGACGGCATCGGTCGCCATCCGCGCCGATTCCTGGACCTGTCGGCTGATCTCGTTCACCGACGAGGACAGCTCTTCGGTCGCAGACGCCACCGACTGGACGTTGGCCGAGGCTTCCTCGGAGGCGCCCGCCACCACGGTGGTCAATTGCTGCGAACGTTCGGCGGTCGCCGTCAGCGTGCTGGCCGCGGATTCGAGCTGGGTCGAAGCCGACGACACGGTCTGGACGATTTCGCCGATCATGGATTCGAAATTGCGGGTGATGCCGTCGACGCGACGGCCACGCTCGATCTTGGCTTCGGCATCGGCGGCGGCGGCCTCATCGGCGGCCTTCTTGGCGATCAGCGCCTCCTTGAAGACCTGCAGCGTATCCGCCATCGCGCCAATCTCGGTCTTCTCGCCCCGGTGCGGCACCTCGGCGCTCAGATCGCCCTTGCCGAGCGCCTGCATCGGCATGACGATGGAGGCGATGCCGGACGAGACGTCGCGGACCAGATAGTAGCTGACGGCGATGCCGATGACGACGGCCACGCCGAGGATCGCTGCGAGCATCATGAAGGCGGATGCATAATCATCAGCGGCTCCGCTTGCAGCCTTGTCGGCGCCGGCGTTGTTGAGATCGACGCTCTTCTTCAGCACGGCGTCGGCCTCCAGCCCGATCTTGTTGACGGTGTGCGTGTTCAGGTCGTGCGCTTCCGTCGGGATCTTGCCGACCGCCGCGCGGGACAGCGCCATGACTTCCTGGGTGCCCTTGCGGTATTTGTCCCAGAGCTGTGACCACTCGCCATACAACGCGCGCTCCGCGGCCGAGGTAATCATCGGCTCATAGGTCGCGCGGATCTTGGTGTTGGCCTCGATGACCGTCGCCAGCGTCTTTTCCATCGCCAGCTTCTCGTCCAGCGTCTCGCACAGCATGTGCTCGCGGATCACATTGCGATAGGTGATGACGCCGGCCCGCAGGTCGCCCAGCACGCGGACGCTCGGCAGCCAGTTCGTCGCGATGTCGACCGTGCTGGCGTTGATGGCGCGCATGTTCTTGACCGCGAGCAGGCCCATGCCTGTCATGGCGACGAGCAGGAAGGCGACCACGGCGATGATCTTGGAGCGGATCGAGTATCTGGCGAGCATGGCTGGGATCTCTTGGTATTGGGCGCGATGGACGCACCGATTGTGACAAGGCGGCAGGCTGTAGAATCACGAACGGATGCCTTGCTGCCACCAAGCTTCGCGCGTCCTGAGGTTGAGTTAATTTGCTCGTCCGTAATATTACGGTACGTGAAACAACCCATCGAAGAGTGAATGAACGCGAAGCGTCAGCGCATCAGCTTCAGCGCGTCGGAGAAAAATTCCGCGCCACCGAAATTGCCCGATTTCAAGGCAAGCAGCATCTCGCCCTTCGCGGCGCCGACGGCGCGCAAAACCGGCACGCCTGCAGCGATTTCTGCACCGACGAGGAATCCGGGAATGCGCAGCCGATCGACGACAGCGCCTGAAGTTTCACCACCTGCAACCACCAGCCGGCGCACACCGGACTCCACCAGTCCTTCCGCGATGTCGGCCATCGCCTGCTCGATGGCATGCCCGGCTGCATCGCGGCCATGACGGGATTGCAGAGCTGCAACCTGATCGGGAGTCGAACTGCTGGCGATCAGGATTGGGCCGTCACTGATCCGATCCGCGGCCCAGGCCAGCGCGCGGCGGGCCTCGGCGGGGCCTGCGATGATCTGTTCGGGATCGAGATGCAGCACGGCCATCGCCTTCTCGGCATTCGCAACCTGCTGCAGGGTCGCCTGCGAACAGCTTCCGGCAAGGCACGCCGCCGGTCCGCCGACCGCCGCGCCGGACGCGGCACCGGCCGCTCCGCGCCGACCTTGCCGGAGCCGGTCAGCGCCCGGGCGAGGCCGAGGCCGATTCCGGAGGCGCCGACGGAGAGACGATGATCCAGCGCCACGCTGCCGATGGTCTCCAGGTCGCGGTCGAACACGGCGTCGATGATCGCGGCGCCGATGCCATTCCCCGCGAGATCGCCGAGGCGCGCGCGAACGGCGTCCGCGCCGCGCGCCAGTGTAGCCAGATCGACCAGCCCGACCTTGGTCCGGCTCTGCCGCGCCAGCACCCGCACCAAATTGGAATCGTGCATCGGGTTGAGCGGATGATCCTTCAACGGACTTTCGTTCAGCGGGACCGCGCCTACGAACAAATTGCCCTGATAGACGGTGCGGCCGGTTTCCGGAAAGGCCGGCGTCACCAGCACGATGGCGTCGCCGGTCTCGGCGCGCAGCGCATCCATGACAGGCCCGATATTGCCGGCGTCGGTAGAATCGAAGGTCGAGCAGATCTTGAACAGGACATGGCCGGCGCCGCGGTTGCGCAGCCATTTCTCGGCCGCGCGCGAACGCGAGACCGCCAGAGATGCCTCGATCGAACGACTTTTCAGCGACACCACCACCGCATCGACCTCCGGCAACGCGAGATCGTCCGGCGGCACGCCGATGGTCTGCACCGTGCGCAGACCCTGACGGGTCAGCGTATTGGCGAGGTCGGAGGCGCCGGTGTAGTCGTCGGCGATGCAGCCCAGGGAGAGTTTCACTGCCCTGCTCCGGCATAGGGCTTGAACCAGCCGAGGCCGTCGGTGGTCTTAGCCCGCGGGTTGTATTCGCAGCCGACGAAGCCACCATAGCCGAGCCGGTCGAGTTCGGCGAACAGGAACGGATAGTTCAGTTCCTCACCATCAGGTTCGTTGCGCGAGGGGATGCTGGCGATCTGGATATGGCCAATGATCGGCATCATCTCGCGCAGCCGCATCGTCACGTCGCCGTGGATGATCTGGCAGTGATAGATGTCGAACTGCAGCTTCAGGTTTGCAATCTTCAGTTCGGCGATCAGTTCGCGTGCAAAATTAAAGTCGTTGAGGAAATAGCCGGGAACATTGCGCGAATTGATCGGCTCGATCACCACGTCGAGGCCGTGGGGCGCAAAGAATTCCGCCGCCCACGCCACCGACTTGTAGAACTGCTCCACGGCCTTGGCGTCGCCGCGGCTGGCGATGCCGGCCATCAGATGCAGTCGCTTGACCCCGGTGGCCTTTGCGTAAGGAAGCGCCGTTTCCAGGCTCCGTTTCAAATCGTCGAAACGTTCCGGCAGCGCCGCAAAACCCTTCTCGCCCGCCTCCCAGTTGCCCGGCGGCAGGTTGAACAGCGCCTGCGTCAGGCCGTTGCGCTTCAGCCGTTCGCCGACGGTCTCCGCCGGATGATCGTAGGGAAACAGGAATTCGACCGCGGTGAAGCCGGCCCTGGCCGCGGCCTCGAAACGATCGAGGAACGGCACGTCGGTGAACATCATGGAGAGATTGGCGGCAAAGCGGGGCATCGGCGGTCCTCTTGTCTTTCTCGGCTAGTTCGGTTCGCCCGGCAGGTGCGTACCGGTGACCTTCGCATACATCCGCGCCACGGAAGCGTCGTCGTCGCGCCCCATGCCGGATGCGGCCGTCATCAGAAACATCTGCAGCGCGGCGGCCGCGACCGGCACCGGGAATCTTGCGGTGCGCGCCATGTCCTGGATGATGCCGAGGTCTTTCACGAAAATCTCGACCGCGCTGCGTGGCGTATAATCGCCATCCAGCACATGCGGCATGCGGTTCTCGAACATCCAGGAATTGCCGGCGGAGGCCGTGATCACCTCGTAGACCTTGCGGATGTCGAGGCCCTGCCTGGCGGCGAACGCAATGGCTTCCGAGGCGGCGGCGATGTGGACGCCGGCGAGCAACTGGTTGATCATCTTGAACGCCGCGCCCTGGCCGGCGGCGTCGCCGAGTTCGTAGAGCTTGGCCGCCATCGCATCCAGCGCCGGACGCGCCCTGGCGAAGGCAGCCGGGCTGCCGGACGCCAGGACGGTGAGTTCGCCCTGCGCCGCGCGCTGCGCGCCGCCCGAGATCGGCGCGTCCAGATAATGCCGCCCGGTTGCCTCGAGCTGTTTCGCCAGCCGCCGCGCGACGTCGGGGTCCATGGTGGCGGAGGAAACGAACACGGCGCCCTTCGCCAGCGTCTCCGCGACGCCATCGGAACCGAACAGGATGGTCTCGGTCTGGGCGGCGTTGACGACCACGCTGACGACGATGTCGGCGGTCTTTGCGGCTTCCGCCGGCGTGCCGGCGCCCTTGCCGCCATCGGCTACGAAACGGTTGACCGCATCGGCCGAGACGTCGCAGCCAGTCACCTCGAAGCCGGCGCGGCGCAGCGAGGTCGCCATGCCATAGCCCATCGAGCCCAGCCCGATGACGGCGACACGCGGTTTGGCGGATTCTGGCATGCGACGGCCCCCCGATGGTTTCTCGTTAGCCGCCATCTGGCGGCGGCTTTACCTCTGGGTACCACGGCTTGGCCGCGCTGCCAAAGCGTGAGACAAGGTCCTGAAACGGGGTCGCCTGATGAGCGAAACAAAAATCCGCGAGGACATCTGCCGCCTTGGGCGCTCGCTGTTCGAGCGCGGGCTGACGCCGGGCTCCTCGGGCAATATCAGCGTCAAGCTCGATGACGGCGGCTGGCTGGTGACGCCGACCAACGCCTCGCTCGGCTCGCTCGACCCGGCGCGAATGTCGCGGCTTGGCCCCGACGGCCGGCTTGTGTCCGGCGATGCGCCGACCAAGGAAGTTCCGCTGCACACTGCGCTCTACCAGACCCGCAGCGCCGCACGCGCCGTGGTGCATCTGCATTCGACCCATTCGGTGGCGCTGTCGATGCTGCCCGAAATCGACCCCCGCGCCGCGCTGCCGCCGATGACGCCCTATTATCTGATGAAATGCGGCCAGACCGCGCTCGTGCCCTATTACCGCCCGGGCGATCCCGCGGTGGCCGACGCGATCAAGGGGCTGGCGGGGAAATACTCGTCCGTGCTGCTCGCCAATCACGGCCCGGTCGTGTCAGGCGATACGCTGGAAGCGGCGGTCTACGCGATCGAGGAACTGGAGGAGACGGCAAAACTCTATCTGCTGCTGCGCGGGTTGAACCCGCGGTACCTGTCGCCGGAACAGGTGGAGGACCTGACCAAGGTGTTCGGGCTGACGCTGCCGCAATCTCCCGATCACTGATCGTCATGCTGGCGCAGGGCAGCGTCATTGTTGACGCGCCGACGCAGGCACGTCATTGAAAATGCAGACGTGCGTCCCCGCGTATACTCGGAATGAACCCATGACCAAAATCGCCTCCAATCTGCAGATCAACTCGGCCCGGCTGTGGGACACCATTCACGAAACCGCCAAATTCGGCGCGACGCCCAAGGGCGGCGTGCGGCGGCTGACGCTCGGGCCGGAGGACAAGCAGGTGCGGGACTGGTTCCGCAACGCCTGCGAGGCCGCGGGGCTGGAAGTGCATGTCGATGCGCTGGGTTCGATGTTCGGCCTGCGCAAGGGCCGCGACATGTCGAAGCCGCCGGTGGGCCTCGGCTCGCACCTCGACACCCAGCCGACCGGCGGCAAATTCGACGGCGTGCTCGGCACGCTGGCGGCGCTGGAAGTGGTCCGGACGCTCAACGACGCCGGCATCGAGACCGAAATGCCGATCTGCATCTGCAACTGGACCAACGAGGAAGGCTCGCGCTTTGCGCCGGCGATGATGGCGTCCGCGGCCTATGTCGGCGACTTCACCACCGACGACATTTTGTCGCGCAAGGACGCCGAGGGCGTCACCGTGGCGCAGGCGCTGGACAGCATCGGCTATCGCGGCGACCGTCCGGTGGGGACGCAGAAATTCACCAGCTTTGTCGAACTGCACATCGAACAGGGCCCGATCCTGGAGGCCGAGAACAAGACCATCGGCGTGGTCGATTCCGGCCAGGGCGTGCTGTGGTACGACGGCAAGATCACCGGCTTCGAGAGCCATGCCGGCTCGACGCCGATGCCGCTTCGTCGCGATGCGCTGGCGACGCTGTCGGAAATCGTGCTGGCGATGGAATCGGTTGCGAAGAAGCACGGACCGAAAGCGGTCGGCACCATCGGCGAGGCCGTGATCGCCAATCCCTCGCGCAACGTCATCCCCGGCGAGATCGCTTTCACCGTTGATTGCCGCAGCGCGGACGCCGCGATCATGGACGCACTGGACAAGGATTTGCGCAGCGCCATCGCCGAGATCGCGGCGCGTCGCAAGGTTGACGTCAAGCTCGACCTGGTCTGGCGCAAGCCGCCGACGCATTTCGATCCCAAACTGGTGGACGCCGTCGAGAATGCCGCGAAGATGCTGGGACTTTCGCACCGCCGCATCACCTCCGGCGCCGGCCACGACGCCTGCAACCTCAACACCGTGATGCCGGCGGCGATGGTGTTCGTGCCCTGCAAGGACGGCATCAGCCACAACGAACTGGAAGACGCCACGCAGGCCGATTGCGCGGCGGGCGCCAATGTTTTGATGCACACCGTGCTGGCGCTGGCCGGCGTCGCGTCCTGACCAACGAACCAAAACAGGGGGAATGCCGTGCGTGGAGTATTTGTCGACGCCAACGAGTTGCTCGCCGTGATCTTCGAACGGCAGCAAAAGCCCGGTGATCCCGAGGTGAGGGTCAATCTGGACCCTGATATCACCCCGGAGCAGTATCCGGCCGTGCTCGACGGCGCCGAGATCGCGATCGTCGACCACACCGCGCTGCCGACCGAGATTGCGAAGAAGTGCAAGGGGCTGAAGCACGTGGTGTTCCTCGGCACCGGCGCGCGCAGCTACATGAATCCGGAAGAACTCGCCGAACTCGGCATCACCGTGCACCTGATCAAGGGTTACGGCGACACCGCGGTCGCCGAATGCGCGATTGCGCTGATGTGGGAGGCCGCGCGCGGGCTCGCAAAAATGGACCGCGAAATGCGCGCCGGCAACTGGCTGCGCGACGACGGCATGCAGCTTACCGGCAAGACGCTCGGCCTGATCGGCTTTGGCGGCATCGCCGGCGAAGTCGCGCGCATTGCAATCGGCAGCGGCATGCGCGTGATTGCCTGGAACCGGTCACCCAAGAAGTATCCGAAGGTCGAGTTCGTCGATCTCGACGAATTGCTGAGCGGCAGCGACGTCATCTCGATCCACCTGCTGCTGAACGACGAGACGCGCGGCCTGGTCTCGCGCGCGTGCATCGAGGCGATGAAGCCCGGCGTGATCCTCGTCAACACCGCGCGCGGCGCCATCGTCGACGAGGATGCAATGATCGATGCGCTGAAATCCGGCCAGATCCGGCACGCCGGCCTTGACGTCTTCAACATCGAGCCGCTGCCGGCGGATCATCCGCTGACGAAATTGCCGAACGTGACGCTGTCGGCGCATTCCGCCTTCCGCACGCCGGAAGCGAGCGAGAACCTGCTCCACGCCGCGTGGGAACATTGCCGGCGGATCGTGAAGAAGAAGTAACCCGCCGCGGGCGGAATGCATTTGAACCTCCTGGCGCCGCCCTGCGACAACCAACGGCGCCACGGCAGATGGCCATCCACGAGGTTCAAATGCTGTCCCTGTTCAAGAAGCCGCGGTTCAATCGAGATAAGCCCGCCTCGCTTGCGGATTCCCATGCGCTGCGGCTCGCGATCTACGAGCGCGAGCTCGGCGAACGCGAACACACGTTCCTCGACCCCGGCGCCAACCGCATCGACGTGCACGCTTTCGGGCGCGATTTCGTGCCGGATTGCGAAGAAGGTTCGGATGAAGGCTACGTTCTGCTGACCAACGGTATGAGCGAACGGCGCATGGCGATTCCGGTTCAGGCGGAAGCCAAACACCGCGCCGAGCTGATGTGGTACGTCCGTGAAGCCACGCCGGAGACCAGTGCGACGCTGCGCTGGCTCGCCTCTCTGCCGTTCATCGACGACACCTGGTTCGGTTTCGGACATCGGGTGCCGATGCCGGAGCCGCCTGTGCCGGGAACAGATTTCAAGACGTTCCTGTTTCTCACGCCTATCATCGCCCCGGACCAGCGCATCGCGGAAGCACTATCGGTCGCAGGCGATCCGGTGGAAATCCTCACGGTGAACCTGATCTCCGACGGCGAATACGAGTTGATCAAAAACAACGGTCTGGGCGAGTTTCTCGATCTTATCGATGAGAACGATTATCCCACGATTTTCGACCCATCGCGGAAGTCGTACGTCTGATCTCACTTCCCTTCTCCCCTTGTGGGAGAAGGTGGATCGCTGACGCGGAGCGGCAGCGAGACGGATGAGGGGTTCTCTCCGCGAGTCATGTTCGTTGAGGGAACCCCTCATCCGGCGCTGCGCGCCACCTTCTCCCACAAGGGGAGAAGGCAGAAGGGTCAATCCACCATTTCCGCGACCGCCTTGCCGCAGGCCGTCGTGTCGGCATTGCCGCCGAGGTCGCGCGTGCGCAGCGTGCGTTCGCCGAGCGTGCGCTCGATGGCATCGACGATGGATTGGGCCGCAGTCTTTTCGCCGAGATGCTCCAGCATCATCGCGCCCGACCAGATCATGCCGATCGGGTTGGCGATGCCCTGCCCCGCGATGTCGGGCGCCGAGCCGTGCACCGGTTCGAACACCGACGGGAAATTGCCTTCCGGGTTGATATTGCCCGACGGCGCGATGCCGATGGTGCCGGTGCAGGCCGGGCCAAGGTCAGAAAGGATATCGCCGAACAGATTGGAGCCGACCACGACGTCAAACCAGTCCGGATGCAGCACGAAGTTCGCCGTGAGGATGTCGATGTGGTACTTGTCCCACTTCACCTTTGGGTAATTCTTTGCCATCGCCTCCACGCGCTCGTCCCAATAGGGCATCGTGATCGAGATGCCGTTGGACTTGGTCGCCGAGGTCAGGTGCTTCTTCGGCCGCGACTGCGCCAGTTCGAACGCGAACTTCAGGATGCGGTCGACGCCGATGCGCGTCATCACCGTCTGCTGCGTGACGAATTCGCGGTCGGTGTCCGGGAACATGCGGCCGCCGACGGAGGAATATTCGCCCTCGGTATTCTCGCGCACCACCCAGAAATCGATATCGCCGGGCTTGCGGTTGGCGAGCGGCGACGGCACGCCGGGCATCAGCCGCACCGGTCGCAAATTGACGTACTGGTCGAACTCGCGCCGGAACTTGATCAGCGAGCCCCACAAGGAAATGTGATCGGGGATCTTGGCGGGCCAGCCGACGGCACCGAAATAGATCGCGTCGTGCTTGCCGATCTTTGCCTTCCAGTCCTCCGGCATCATCTCGCCGTGCTTCTCGTAATAGTCCCAGGAAGCGAAATCGAAATGGTCGAAATGGACGGCGACGCCATGTTTCCTGGCCGCCGCCTCCAGCACGCGCAGGCCCTCCGGGACCACTTCCTTGCCGATGCCGTCGCCGGGAATGACCGCGATGCGATATGGCTTCTTGGCGCTGCTCATCGAGAGTTTCCTTGTCTTTACTGGCCGGGCTGATGCCGTTTATTTGACTGCCCTGCAATGGACCAAACTTGCTGGCGGTGCAACGCTGCACTGCAATGTTGACCGCATCCGCGTCAGCCGCCTACCAATCCCGCAGACTTCTTTCGGCCCCTCCCCCAGCCAAGCGAGTATTCCCATGGATCTGCACCTGCGCGGCAAGCGCGTCCTGATCACCGGCGCCTCCAAGGGCATTGGCGCCGCCGCCGCCGAAGCCTTCGCTGAAGAAGGCTGCGACGTCATGCTGGCCGCCCGCAGCGGCGAGCAGTTGAAAGCGCTGACCGAGCGGCTGCGCTCGACGCACCAGATCGGCGCGACCGCCCATGTCGTCGACCTGCGCAAGCCCGAGGACATCGCCAGGCTCGCCAGGGACGCCGCCGACATCGACATCCTCGTCAACAATGCCGGCGACATTCCCGGCGGCTCGATCGAGAAGATCGACGAGGCAACCTGGCGTCACGCCTGGGAGTTGAAGGTGTTCGGCTACATCAACCTGACCCGCGCGATCTATGCGCAGATGAAGGCGCGCGGCGGCGGCGTCATCATCAACGACATCGGTGCGGCCGGCGAGAAATTCGACGCCAACTACATCTGCGGCAGCGCCGGCAACGCGGCGCTGATGGCGCTGACCCGCGCGCTCGGCGGAAAAAGCCTCGCCGACAATATCCGCGTGGTCGGCATCAATCCCGGCCCCGTCGGCACCGACCGCCATGTCACGCTGCTGAAGACGCGGGCCAAGAACCAGTTCGGCGACGAGAACCGCTACCGGGAATTCCAGAAGAACATGCCGCTCGGCCGTCCCGCCCATGCCCGCGAGATCGGCGACCTCATGGCGTTCCTGGCCTCGGATCGGTCGGGATATACGTCCGGGGTGATCTTTACGGTGGATGGCGGGCATACGGCGGGGTGGGGTTAGGTTGCGTGGCCACACACACGACGTCATCCTGAGGAGCCGCGCATGGCGCGGCGTCTCGAAGGATGAGCCGCGGGCCTCATGGTTCGAGACGGCGCTACGCGTCTCCTCACCATGAGGATCAACCCGCCGTCCGCTCGAACAACTGCCGGATCAGCGTCGTGATCCTCCCTTTCGGCGACATCATCTCGTGCAGGATGGTGAAATGGTTCGCGCCGGGAATCTCCTCATACGTCACCGGCAATCCGAACCTGGCGCGGTGAGCCGCGAAGTCGGCGGTCTGCTTGCGCAGCAGCGGCAATTCGGCGCTGCCGACCACCAGCGACAGCGGTTTGAGCGGGCCACCTTCCTGCATGGCAGGGGAATTGCGGCGTGAGGTCGCCTCATCGGCCCGCAGCTTTTCGTTGAGATAGCTGTGGCGGATCGGCTCGAGGTCGTAGATCCCCGATATCGCCATCCCGCCCCTCACCTTCGGATGCGACAGCGCCATCGAAGTCAGATGCCCGCCGGCGGACCAGCCGGAGACGACGATGCCCTCGGGAGCAGCACCAAGCGCCGGCAATTGTCCGGAGAGGAAGTCGATCCCGGAATGAATTTCGGCGACGATCTGGTCGAGCGTCGCATCCGGCGCCAGCGTGTAGCCGATCAGCGCGACGTTGATGCCGTGCGCCATCGGCCCTTCGGCCACAACGGTGAAGACCTCCTTCGACCGCATCTGCCAGTAACCGCCGTGAATGAACAGCAGCGTCGGCGCGTTGTCGGCGGCTTTCAGGAAATCGATCCGGTTGCGCTCGCGCGGGCCGTATCGGAGATCGATGTGGTCGCGATAACGCATGCGCAGCGCGGCGGAACGTTGCTCCCAGCCGGCGACCAGCTCTGCACTTCCGGACACCGCGACGCTGTTGTTGAAGCCGAGGTCGAGCGCGTTCCGGTCCATCGCGCGCCAGTCCAGCGCAGAAAACAGCGTCGTCATGCAGATATCTCCGGCACGGCCGCAAATTCCGTGCGTTCCACTTTGCCGGAAAATGTTCTACAGCACCAACTGCGACCAGGAAACGGGCGAGAAACGGAAATGAGCGGGAGAGAGCGACGTGGCTGATCAGGGTCTGGTGCGAGAGACGGCGTGTGCCGTCGTCGGCAAGCTGAAGTCGGGCGAAGTCACGCCGCTCGATCTGCTCGACGTGCTGGAAAAGCGCATCGCCGAGGTCGACGGCAAGGTCAACGCGCTGCCGACGCTGTGCTTCGACCGTGCCCGCAAGCATGCCACCGCCCTGATGAAGAAGCCGGCTTCCGAGCGCGGCCTGCTTGCCGGGCTGCCGATCCCGATCAAGGACCTGACCAATGTCGCCGGCGTGCTGACCACGCAGGGATCGCCGATCTACAAGGATAATATCCCGGCGAAATCGGACATCCTGGTCGAGCATCTCGAAAGCAATGGCGGCGTGATCTACGCCAAGTCCAACACCCCGGAATTCGGCGCCGGCGCCAACACCTTCAACGAGGTGTTCGGCCCGACGCGTAACCCCTGCGACACGTCGCGCTCGGCGGCCGGATCCTCGGGCGGCGCAGCGGTCGCGCTCGCCACCGGCACGGCGTGGCTGGCGCATGGTTCCGACATGGGCGGCAGCCTGCGCAACCCGGCGAGCTTCTGCGGCATCGTCGGCATGCGGCCGAGCATCGGCCGCGTCGCGCATACGCCGGTGGCGGCGATCGATCGCAATCTCGGCGTTCAGGGCCCGATGGCGCGCAATGTCGAGGACCTCGCCTTGCTGCTCGACGCCATGAGCGGCGAGCACCCGGGCGATCCGCTGTCGCTGCCGGTGCTGCCGACATCGTTCCTGTCGGCCGCCCGCTCCGGCAGCAAGCCGAAGCGCATCGCCTATTCGCCCGATCTCGGCATCACGCCGGTCGATCCCGAGGTCGCCGCCATCACCCGCAAGGCGGCGCAGCGCTTTGCGGAAGCTGGCGCCATCGTCGAGGAGGCGCATCCGGACCTGCGCGAGGCCCACGAGTGCTTCCACGTGCTGCGCGCGTTCGACTTCGCGCTCTCCAAGGCGGCGCTGCTCCGCTCCAACGCGACCAGCTCAAGCCCGAGGTGATCTGGAACATCGAGGAAGGGCTCAAGCTGACGGTCGAGCAGATCGAGCGCGCCGAGGCGCAGCGCGTCGCCATGACCGCGCGCACGCTGGAATTCTTCGACACCTACGACCTGCTGCTGTGCCCGGCCACCATCGTGCCGCCGTTCCCGATCGAGAACCGCTACGTCGCCGAATGCGCCGGCAAGAAGTTCGACAATTACGTCGAGTGGCTCGGCATCGTCTACGCGATCACGCTGGTGTGCTGTCCGGCGCTGTCGCTGCCCTGCGGCTTCACCGCCTCCGGCCTGCCGGTCGGGTTGCAGGTGGTGGCGCCGCCGCGCGGCGAGGCGCAGCTGCTGGCGGGCAGCAAGGTGCTGGAGGATATTCTGGGCATGCGCGGAACGACGCCGATCGATCCGCGGCCACCGAAGTAAGAGGAAACATGGCCGACGAGAACGAGCCGCCGCCGGAAAGCAAGCTGACGCGCAGCAAGGAACGCTGGGCGCGCGAGGGAAAATTCCTCACCGGAAAAATCTCGCGGCCGGAGCAGGACCGCCTGCCACCCGGCCAGCACCTGACAAACGACTGGCCGACGCTCGATCTTGGACTGACGCCGAACATTTCGCGCGAGCGCTGGCGGCTCGACGTCTATGGCGCGGTCGAGAACCCCATCTTCTGGGATTTTGCGCAGTTCACCGCACAGCCGCAGGGCAAGTTCCTGTCCGATATCCATTGCGTCACCACATGGTCGCGCTACGACAACCAATGGGAAGGGCTGTCCACCCGCGACCTGCTCGACGCCTGCCGGCCGCGTGGCGAGGCGCGGTTCGTGGTGCTGCATTCGCACGACGGCTACACCACCAACCTGGCGCTGGAGGATTTCGCGGCCGAAGACGCCCTGCTCGCCCATAGCTGGTCCGGCCAGCCGCTGGAGCAGGAGCATGGCGGCCCGGTGCGGCTGGTGGTGCCGCATCTCTACTTCTGGAAAAGTGCGAAATGGCTGCAGAGCATCGAGTTCCTCGCTGACGACAAGCCAGGCTACTGGGAAGTCCGCGGCTATCACAACCGCGGCGATCCGTGGGCCGAGCAGCGTTACTCCGGCGACTAGAACCAACTCAATCCGTGGAGTGTGCCCGTGCCGCATGAACGCTTTCAATTCACCGGAGAAGGCGGCCATGCGCTCGCCGCCGCGCTGGATTTGCCTGACGGCCCGGTCCACGCCTACGCGCTGTTTGCGCATTGCTTCACCTGCGGCAAGGATGTGCTGGCGGCAAAACGCATCGCGACCGCGCTGGCCGCCAAAGGCATCGCGGTGCTGCGGTTCGACTTTACGGGGCTCGGCTCCAGCGAGGGCGATTTCGCCAACTCCACCTTCTCGTCCAACGTGGCCGATCTGGTCCACGCTGCCGATCATCTGCGTGAAACGCGAGGACCACCCGCGATCCTGATCGGGCACAGCCTCGGCGGCGCAGCGATCCTGGCCGCGGCGGAGAAAATTCCGGACGCGAAGGCGGTGGTGACGATCGCCGCGCCGTCCGATCCCGTCCATGTCACGCATCTGTTCAAGGACCGGATCGAGGACATCCGCAAGCACGGCGAGGTCGAGGTTCAGCTGGCCGGGCGGCCATTCCGCATCAAGCGCGAATTCCTCGACGATGTCGCCGAACACAGCCTGATGTCGCGCGTCGCCAGGCTGCACAAGGCGCTGCTGATCATGCATTCGCCGACCGATGACACGGTCGGGATCGACAACGCCACCAGCATCTTCGTCGCGGCGAAGCATCCGAAAAGCTTCGTCTCGCTGGCGGGCGCCGACCATCTGCTGAGCCGCAAGCAGGATGGCGCCTATGTGGCCGATGTCATCGCCGCCTGGGCCGAACGCTATGTCGATCTCGCCGCAGCCCAGCCAGCCACACCATCGACCGAGGCTCCGCGCCATGTCGTGGTGCGCGAGACCCGCGACAGCAAGTTCCAGCAGACGGTGACGACAGGTCCGCACCGGATGATCGCGGACGAACCAATTGCCGTTGGCGGCCAGGACAGCGGACCCGGCCCGTATGACTTGCTGCTGGCGGGGCTCGGCGCCTGCACCTCGATGACGATGCGGATGTATGCCGATCGCAAATCACTGCCGCTCGATCGCGTCACCGTGACGCTGAAACACAGCAAGATTCACGCTAAGGATTGCGCGGAATGCGAAACCCGCGAGGGCATGCTGGATCAGATCGACCGCGTGATCGCGATCGAAGGCGCCGCACTCGATGCCGAGCAGCGACAGCGTTTGATGGAAATCGCCGACAAGTGCCCTGTGCACCGGACGCTGAAGTCGGAGATCAGGATCGTGACGAAGGCTGCGGATTAGGCCGCGGCCAGCGGACGGACGCGGAGCGCGCCGCGCAGACCAGCGGCGGTTCCGAGCAGGATGCCTGCGAAGGCGATCAGTGACGCCAGCGCCAACGTCGAGAAACCAGTCAACCCCTGCCCGACCGAGCAGCCGAAGGCCATCACGCCACCGGCGCCCATCAGCGCCGCGCCGCCGCCCGAGCGCAGCATGTGGCGCGGCGAGTGAAACCCCTCGAGCTGAAACCGTCCGGTCATCAGCGCGGTCGCGAGGCTGCCGACGAACACGCCGAACACAGTGACGATGCCGAAATTCAGCGTCGATCCCGTCGACAGCATGACGTATTGCAGGGCATCCGCAATCGGCGCGATGAAGGTGAGCGAAGTTACCGGCACCGGGTTGAAATCATCCGCGCCGAGATAGCCGGTAGCGAACCAGCCTGCACCCACCAGCAGGCCAACGATCAATCCCGTGGCGATCTGCCCGGGCGAACGCCGGAAGGCGGGATGGGCAAAGGCGAAGATGATGAGCGCCGCCGAGATGACCGAGGCCGCAAACATCCGTGCGGCCGTCGCGCTCAGGCCCGCCCCCGCCAGCAGCGCCGGCACCGAGTTTGCCGCAGCCGTGGTCTGGGACGCCGCGACCATCGCGACGCGCGGCGGCGCGATCAGGCCCTTCAGCGTCATCTGCGCGCAAATCGCCAGCACGATCACCACCATGAATGAACGAAGATTGCCGCGTCCGAGCAGCACCAGCGCGCGCGAACCGCAGCCGTTCGACAGCACCATGCCGTAACCGAACAGCAACCCGCCGAAGAACAGCACCGGCACCGAGAACTGGGGTTGCAGATAGATCGACTTGCCGATATCGACGAGACCGGCCGCTGCAAGCAACTGCGTCGCCGCCACCGCGACACCGATCGCCAGCGCATAGGTGCGGATCAGCCGGCCGTCGCCATCGGCCCACCAGCCGCGCAGACTGCTCAGCAGGCAAAAGCCGCTCAACAGGCCGACCGCCCCATAGACCAAACCAATCAGCAATCCGCTCAGGATGATGATGTTGCTACTGTCAAGCACTGGCACTTCCCGCTCCGGGCGCCGCCAACACGGCTGTCATCGATGAAATAGGATGGAATTTCCGCGCTGCTCATACGTCGGACGCATGGGCCCGTCCACGCCCTGGCAGACAAGAGAATGAATTTGCCGCACACGTCGCGCATGAGAGGACAAAGCTTCTGCCACTCCCCGAGGCTGCAAAAGATTTGCCTTCTGCAACCGGGCGCAAAAAGCGCCACACCGGCGCGACGAATACCTATCCGGAAGGTCGCAAAATCACGCGGTCGCGCGACGAACCGGCCACGGCGACGAAGGCCGCCCTGGCCTGCTCCAGCGCATAGATCGCGCCTGATTTGATCGGGAACGGCTTGAGATGTCCGCCGGCAAAACCCGCGCCGAGTTCCCGCAGCACTGCGCCGGTCGCGATCGACGACAGCCCGAGCGTATCGATGCCGACATAGGTGTGCTGGCCGCGATAGAATTCCAGGATGTTGAACGGCACGATGCGGTCGACCGCCGCGATCAGGATCTGGCGTCCGCGCAGCGCCAGCGATTGGTGCGCGGCCTGGAAACAGGGATCGCCGACGGTATTGAACACGACATCAGCGCCCTTGCCGCCGGTGAGTTCGCGCACGCGCGGCGCGACATCGGTCGCGGAAGCATCGATGACTTCAACCTGCGAGGAGGCGTGACCTTCATAAGGCTCGTCCTTGCGCACCACGCCGATCACGCGCGCGCCGTGCCAGCTTGCGATCTGCACGGCGGCCTGCCCGACCTTGCCGTTGACGCCCATGACCAGCACGGTCTCGCCGGCTTTCGGAATACCGGCGCGGCGCAAGCCCTCCATGGCGGTGACGAAGGGCACGCCGATGCCGGCGGCCTCTTCCCAGGAAATGCCGGCGGGCTTCTCCACCACCGCTTCGGCCTCGACCACGAAATGCGTGGCATGGGTGCCGTCGCGGCGGATGCCGAGATCGCCCGACGAGCCGAACACCTCGCGTCCGATCCAGCCCTCCGGCCCGTCGATGACGACGCCGGCGTAGTCCCGGCCCGGCGTGCGGGGAAAGACCGCATAGGGCATCAGCCCGGTCGCGGCCTTCACATCGGACGGATTGACCGCGGCAGCCTTGATCTCGATCAGCAGGTCATCTTCGCCGCGCGATAGCGCGCGCATCTCGATGACCGGCGCGAGCGAAGCGGCATCGGCCACCTTTGCCGGCAGCCGGACGCAGCGGGCCTGAACCGCAACGGGCTTAACATGCTTGGCAACCGGCATTGCGGCCTTCCCGCCCTCTCGTTCGTGAGCAACAGGAGTTAGCCCTTCGGCCGCTTGTCGTAAACACGTTTCGCCTTGCCGAGCGAGCGCTCCAGCGTTTCGGGGGCTACCGCCCGGATGCGCGCGGTGATGCCGATGGTGTTCTTGATGAAGACCGAAACCTTCTCGGCATGCCCGTGCAACCCGCTGCCGTCCCAGCTTTCGGGGCGGGCTTCGGCCAGCACCGTCATCTCGTCCATCCGCCCCTCGCGCGTGAGCTCGATGATGAAATGGCCGCCGCACCACTCGGTCGCGAGCAAGGCTTCCTCGATCTGGGTCGGGAATACGTTGACGCCGCGCAGGATGATCATGTCGTCGGAACGGCCGGTGACCTTCTCCATGCGCCGCATGCCCGGCCGCGCGGTGCCCGGCAGCAGCCGCGTCAGGTCGCGGGTGCGGTAGCGGATGATCGGAAAGCCTTCCTTGGTCAGCGAGGTGAAGACCAGTTCGCCCTTCTCGCCGTCGGGCAGCACCGCGCCGGTCTCGGGGTCGATCACTTCGGGATAGAAATGATCCTCCCAGATATGCAGCCCGTCCTTGGTCTCCACGCATTCCTGCGCCACGCCGGGGCCGATCACTTCCGACAGGCCGTAGATGTCGGTCGCGTCCATATTGAACGTCTGCTCGATCTCGGCGCGCATCGCGTTGGTCCAGGGCTCGGCGCCGAAGATACCGAACTTCAGCGACGACTTTCCGGGATCGAGCCCCTGCCGCTTGAACTCGTCGGATATCGCCAGCATGTAGCTCGGCGTCACCGTGATGATGTCGGGCTTGAAGTCGTTGATGAGTTGCACCTGGCGTTCGGTCATGCCGCCGGACACCGGCACCACCGTGCAGCCGAGCTTTTCGGCGCCGTAATGCACACCGAGTCCGCCGGTGAACAGGCCGTAACCATAGGCGTTATGAATGATCATGCCGGTGCGGCCGCCGGCGGCGCGGATCGAGCGCGCCATGACGTCCGACCAGATGTCGATGTCGCCCTGCGTGTAGCCGACCACGATCGGCTTGCCGGTCGTGCCTGATGAAGCATGGACGCGGACCAGCCTTTCGCGGGGGACCGCGAACATGTCGAAGGGATAATTGTCGCGCAGGTCGGTCTTCACCGTGAACGGGAATTTGGCGAGATCGGCAAGCTGCCTGAAATCGGAGGGGTGCACGCCCGCCGCGTCGAACGCCTTCCTGTAGTGCGCGACATTGTCGTAGGCATGTTGCAGCGACCAGGCGAGGCGCCTGGTTTGCAGCGCCATGATCGCATCGCGCGAGGCGCGCTCGGCCTCGTCCAGCTCGGGCTGGTAGCTCGTTGTCCTGGATTGCATGCTCGTTGCGGCCATGGCGCGTTCCTCGATCGCTATCTGGTCCCGGCATCCGCCACCGGCAGCCACGTGCCGGCGATGGTGCGGGAATGGCCACGGAACTCGGCGATCACCACGTCGCCCGCGGTGACGCGGACGTCGTAGATGCCGGACCGGCCGCTGCGCGAAATTTCCCGCGCGGTCGCAACCAGCACGTCGCCCAGCTTGCCCGGCCGGATGAAGGTGATGTCGCACTGCGCGGCGACCGCACGTTGGTTGCGGGAATTGCATGCAAAGGCGAAGGTCGAATCCGCCAGCAGGAAAATGAAGCCGCCATGGGCGATGCGCTGGCCGTTGACCATGTGCGGAGCCACGGTCATCGTCATCGTCGCCTGCCCGGGCTTGACCTCGACAATTGTCATGCCGAGACCCTTGCTGGCGTCGTCTTCCTGCCACATCGCATCCGCGCAAGCGCGGGCGATCTCGTCCGGCGACAGCGCGAGGTTCATAGCGGGTTGCCCGCTCTGCGAGACGGTTTCACGACGTTCTCTCCTTTTGCGTACGGGCTGTTGAAGCAGCCTCTTTTCGTAACACTTCAGTCTTGGGTCGAAGCACCCCGGGTGTCAACGATCCCGCGTCTCACTCCCGTCATTCCGGGGCGATGCGAAGCATCGAACTACGGTGCGCAATTGCGCACCTGAGAATCTCGAGATTCCGGGTTCGCTTCGCTCCCCGGAATGACGGGAGACTACTCACACATGTCACACATGATCGTAATCCACCACGACCTTGTCTGAACAGGGCCGCGCCTGGCAGGTCAGGATGAATCCCGCCTTCAGTTCCCACGGCTCCAGCGAATAATTGAACTCCATCTGCGCCTCGCCCTCGACCAGCTTGGCGCGGCAGGTCGAGCACATGCCACCCTTGCAGGCGAACGGCAGGTCCATGCCGGCGCGCAGTGCCGCATCGAGGATGGACTTGTCCTCGGCCACCGGCACCTCGCGGCGCTTGCCGTCGATGATCAGCGACGCCATGGCCCTTGGCGGCGCCGACGCTTCGATGACCTTCTTCGGACGTGGCTTGCCGCCGAACTCCGAGACGAAGCGCTCGACGTGAATACGATCCTCGGGAATGCCGACGTCGCGGCAGGTCGCCTCGACGTCTTCGCTCATGCCGATGGGACCGCAGATGAAGACGTGATCGACGCTCGCCGCCGGCACCAGCGAACGCAGCAGCACACGCACTTTTTCACCGTCGAGCCGGCCGTGCAGGATCGGAATGTCCTGCTCCTCGCCCGAGATGACATGGAACAGCGACAGCCGCTGCATGAAGCGATCTTTCAGCTCCTCCAGCTCTTCGAGGAACAGCATGCTCGACGTCGACCGGTTGCCGTAGAACAGAAAAAACCGGCTGTTCGGTTCGCGCGCCAGCACGCCCTTGACGATCGACAGGATCGGCGTGATGCCGCTTCCTGCGGCAAAGCCGACATAGACCCGCGCCTGGTCCGGCGCATGGGCGATGCCGAAGCGGCCGGTCGGCGTCATCACGTCGAGTTCGTCGCCTCGCTTCAATTCGTCCGCGGCCCAGCTCGAGAATGCGCCGCCATCGACCTTCTTCACCGCGATCCGCAATTCGCCATCGTCAGGCCCCGAGCAGATCGAGTAGGAGCGGCGCACTTCCTCGCCATCCATCATGGTACGGAGCGTGAGGTATTGGCCCGGCGTGAATCCGTAATCGTCCGCAAGTTCCTTCGGAATGGCAAAGGTCATTGAAACCGCATCGGCCGCTTCGCGCCGCAAGTCGTTGACGGCGAGACGGTGGAAGCGCGGCGCGTGGGACATCAGTGTTTCCCTATCGTTTCAATGGCACTTGAAATAATCGAACGGTTCGCGGCAGCTCCTGCAGCGCCACAGCGCCTTGCAGGAGGTCGAGCCGAATTCGGACAGCAACTCGGTATCCTGCGAACCGCATTGCGGGCACGCGACATGCTGCTCGCCGAACAGCGCGCGGCGGGAATGTGAGGCCTGCGGCGGCGCGATGCCGTATTCCCTGAGCTTGCTGCGGCCGTCCTCGCTCATCCAGTCCGTGGTCCAGGCCGGCGACAGCACGGTGCGGACGGTAGGCCGGGCCATTCCGGCACGCTCCAGCGCCAGTTCGATCTCGAGTGCGATCATGTTCATCGCGGGACAGCCGGAATAGGTCGGCGTGATCGCGACCTCGATGCGCCCGTCATGGATCTGGACGTCACGCAGCACGCCGAGATCGGCGATGGTAAGGACGGGTATTTCGGGGTCGACCACCTGCGACGCCGCCTCCCAGGCGCGCCGCCGCAGATCGGCATCGGTTGATACGGCGATTACCATGTCGCCCCCGGAAAGGTCCGCGGCATCGACTGCAATTCACTGAGGAGATGGCCGAGGTGCTCGCTGTGCCGGCCGCTGCGGCCGCCCTGCTGCATCCAGTTACTGTTCGGCAGGACGAGCGTCGCCTCGCGCACGACGTCGGATACCGTCCCGAGCCATTGCGCGCGCAGCAGGGCGGGATCGATCGCGATGCCGGCATCGATCAGTCCGTGTTCGCTGTCGTCAGTGGCAAACATCTCGCCGGTAAAGGCCCAGAGTTCTTCGATGGCGTCCTGCGCGCGGCGATGGCTTTCCTCGGTGCCGTCACCGAGGCGGACGATCCATTCCGAGGAATGGCGGAGGTGATAGGCGCTTTCCTTTTCCGATTTGGCCGCGATCGCCGCCAGCGTCGCATCGCTGGAGCGCATCATCGCGCGCCAATAGAGATCGGCGAAGGCTGCGTAGAAGAACTGCCGGACCATGGTCCGCGCGAAGTCGCCATTGGGCTGTTCCAGCAGCAAGAGATTGCGGTACTGCCTGACGTCGCGCAGGTAGGCAAACTTGTCCTCGTCGTTGTCCCCGCCTTCGACCCTGGCCGCATAGGAATAGAGTTCGCGGGCCTGACCGAGCAGGTCGAGGCCCATATTGGCGAGCGCCATGTCCTCTTCCAACATCGGCGCGTGCCCGCACCATTCCGACAGCCGATGCCCGAGGATCAGCGCGTCATCGGCGCGGCGCAGCGTGTAGAGCACCAGCGGCGTTTCGGAGACCTGGATATTAGCTGCGGTCATATCTTCGATCCATGCCTGCTCATATTCCGACCTCATCCTGAGGAGCGCGGAACGCGCGTCTCGAAGGATGGGCCGCGAATCCCTTTGCCGCCATCCTTCGAGACGCTTGCTTCGCAAGCTCCTCAGGATGAGGCCTGTCCTGGCCCTCATGGTTCGCTCGGCGATGCGAAGCATCGTCCGAAGACGGCGCTGCGCGCCTCCTCACCATGAGGTGTGAAAGCTACATATGCCCGACTTCGTCCGGCACGTCGTAAAACGTCGGGTGGCGGTAGATCTTCGACTCCGTCGGCTCGAACATCATGCCCTTTTCGGACGGGTCGGACGCGGTGATCGCGGTCGACGGCACCACCCAGATCGACAGGCCCTCGCCGCGGCGCGTGTAGATGTCGCGCGCGGCCTGCAGCGCCAGCGTCGCGTCGGTGGCGTGCAGCGAGCCGACATGCTTGTGCGCCAGCCCGTTGCGGCTGCGGATGAAGACTTCCCAGAGCGGAATGTTCGGCGTTGCCATCATGATCTCCCTACTCTGCAGCCTGCAAGGTGGCGCGCTGCCTGCGCTTCTCGGCATGGGCCAGCGCCGCCTCGCGCACCCAGGCGCCGTCGTCGTGCGCCTTGCGCCGGCGCCGCCATGCGCTCGCGGTTGCAGGGGCCGTCGCCGGCCAGCACGCGCTTGAACTCGTCCCAGTCGATCGCGCCGTATTCCCAGTGGCCGTCGCCTCGTTCGTTTCAGGCCGGGATCGGGAAACGTCAGCCCGAGGAAGTGCGCCTGCGGCACGGTGGCGTCGACGAACTTCTGGCGCAGCTCGTCGTTGGAGAAGCGCTTGATCTTCCACCTCGTCGAGGTGTCGCTGAGTGCTGGCTGTCCTTGTCGGGCGGGCCGAACATCATCAGCACCGGCCACCACCAGCGGTTCAGCGCGTCCTGCGCCATCGCCTTCTGCTCGGCGGTGCCGCGGCACAGCGTCAGCATGATCTCGTAGCCCTGGCGCTGGTGGAAGCTCTCCTCCTTGCAGACGCGGATCATGGCGCGCGCGTAGGGGCCGTAGGAGCAGCGGCACAGCGGGATCTGGTTCATGATCGCCGCGCCGTCGACCAGCCAGCCGATGGCGCCGATGTCGGCCCAGGTCAGCGTCGGATAGTTGAAGATCGAGGAATACTTGGCCTTGCCCGCCAGCAGCTGGTCGACCAGCTCCTCGCGCGATGACGCCGAGCGTCTCGGCGGCGGCGTAGAGATAGAGGCCGTGGCCGCCCTCGTCCTGCACCTTGGCCAGCAGCGCCGCCTTGCGGCGCAGCGACGGCGCGCGCGTGATCCAGTTGCCCTCGGGCTGCATGCCGACGATCTCGGAATGCGCGTGCTGCGAGATCTGCCGCATCAGCGTCCTGCGGTAGGCCGCCGGCATCCAGTCGTTGGGCTCGATCCGCTCCTCGGCGTCGATGCGCGCCTGGAATTGCGCGGCCCGTTCGGCGTCCTCGATATGGCGTTCCTCGCCATCGGACGAATTGAGCGCCTGCGTGTACATGGCGGACCTCCCGATATTTTGTTGGGAGACAATATATAACACAAATTTCAGATATGCAATATATTTCTGTAACATGTTCACAACTCGCCGAACCGTCGTGAAAGTTCCGTCCCCGGTTTCGGCAGCGGGCCGCTCTCACTGGTCGCATGGCGGTCAAGCCATTGTTCGGACGCGGGAAGCAGCGCCCGATAAATCTCGCCGCACAGCGCCCGCGCGGCCCTGCCCGGCCAGTCCGCCGGCAGCAGCGCGGTCGGCAGCAAGGGATCGCGCAGCACGACGCGGCGATAATGATGGATCAGCAGGATCCGCGCGGTGAAGGCATCGGCCTCCGCCAGCCGCTCGCCGCGGCCGATCCACTCGCGCAGCGGCGTCGAAGGTCTTCATGAACTTCTGATAGGCGTCGGCGGTGCGATCGAGCGGCCAGCTTGCGCTGAGCAGGCGCCGCCCGCTGTCGTCCTCGGCCGAGACCTCGAGACGAATGGCGCCGGCGGCCTGCTCCGGCACCGGCACGCCCGAGGGCGCGACCCACACGCCCGGCAGCGGACTGCCGAAACCGGCATTCTTCAGCGCCTCGCGCGCGGCGTCGCGGTCCCCGCCATTGCCGATCAGCAGCAGTTCGAACCGCCCGGTCCAGTCGGACGCCGGCGGCCCGTAGATGTGTTTTGTTGCGATATCAAAAGTTTGCCGGCCGCTCTGCACCAGGCGATAGAAGCTGTTGCGGCCAATTCTAGTGCGCTCGAACCAGCCGTCGGCGGTCAGCCGCGACATCGCGGTGCGCACCACGCTGGCGTCGATGTCCAGCTCGCTCGAAGAATTCCAGCAGCGTGCCGAGCCAGACCGAGCCGCCGCGCGGCACGATGGCATCGCCGAACACGGTGATGACGATCGAGCCGGTGCGCGACGGTTCGCGCTTCAACTGCTGGACGATGCGGGCAAGCGGCGGCGGCATGCGTCAAGGCATAGCGCGTTTTTCGGGAGAGCGACAACGGTGGATAGGAGTTCGCGTAAAACGGGAACGTCGAATGCATAATAAAACGGCCGCCTGCCGGCAGCCTCTATCGTCCCACCAATTCACGCAAACAGGCGGCCTCAGGCCCTCTTGCGCTCCTGGTCGACCGGGACGGATTTCGCCTTTGTGCGCTTCAGCTTCAGCTCGGCCAAACGCTGTATATGCTTGGCGCTCACCGGTTTGCCCGACTTCGGATCGGCCGCCTTGCGAGCACCCTCTTTGCTTGCCTTCTTGATCTGGTCACGCGTCATAGCATCAACTCCGGCTACCATAGATATAACACGCTTCCGATGGTCTTAAACCCGCTTGGTAAACAACCAGTAGTCCTTTTGTGATCCCTCGTCGCGGAACTGGTCTCCGACGAGATACCCACACCCGCACACGGCGGCACCAATAAGAGCATATTTTTGCAGGGCCTTTTGTTCCAGGCCGGCGTAATAGGTCTCCATGGTTACGTTGTCTGGCTTAACCTTATCGACCAACGTCCTTACGGCTCGTCCAACCTGCGTGAGGACGAAAGCGCGCCATTCCTTGGGAATGTACTTATCGACGGACTCTTTGGTGTAGTCCAAACCGCCTACTCTCCAGTCCTTGGATAGGCTGTTTTCCCGAATGCCGAACCTCAAATCGTGCGCTTCGGGGTCGTGTACGGGCACGAGCATTACCGACATCACAACAACGAGGTCAGCATCCACGTCGTAACCCAGCGCGAACTCCACGATCTCCAGACCAAGATTGTCAGTGAACGGCGGGTCGGGGTCAACCTCGATGTCGAATTCGTACGCCATGCAAGGGGCATACTGCATTCCCGCACGAAAGCGAAGTACGGCCGCAGCACAACCATAGGATTGGTGCAATCACGAAACCGCTTACCGGAAAGTCCAAGGGACCAGTGCCAACAGGGCTATGATGAAGACCGTTGCCGCGACAACTATACGTTCCGCGCAAAGCGCGGGCGAGGTAAGAAGCGCGCCTACCGATGCGGGTTCGGATACACCAAACTGCGCCAGCCGCTTCGATCGAACGGCGACCATTCGCCTTCCGCCTGCGCCAGGCGATCGGCAACGGCGTAGACGGCCGCCGGGTGATGGCCCATACCGCAATGGCTGCTCTCGACCTCGATGCTTTCCGACGTCGCCGACGTCTTCTCCATGCAGCCCTGCCAGGCGCAGATGCCGTCGGTGCGGCTGAAGATCGCCGTGGTCGGCACCGGCGGGGCATCCGACAGCGCGCCGCCGAAACGGTGGTCTTCCTCCTCGGCGCTGCGGCCGCTCGCCAGTTCGTACACCCGCCACGCATTGGTCGCCTTCGGCCTGATGCGAATGGGCTGCCCAGCGTGATCACCGAGCGCACGCGGTCCGGCAGCATCTTGGCGAGCTGGCGCGCATAGAGACCGCCGAGGCTCCAGCCCACGAGCGAGACCTTGCGGCCATGGGTGTCGTTCAACTCCTGCACCAGATCGACCATCGCGTCCTGCACGCCGTGACGGAGGCCGAGGTTGCGGCCCTGACGCCAGCCGCTCACGGCATAGCCACGGCTCTTCAGGAAGCTTCGCAGCGGACGCGTCGAAGTATCCGAGGCAACAAGCCCCGGGAGCACCAGCACCGGATGACCGTCGCCGCGCGGCGCGAGGCTCAGCAGCGGCAAGGCGCCGAGGAACGCGCCCAACTCTGAAATGGCGCGTCCTTCCAGAAACATCAGGGTCCTGGAGGGCGGCGCCAGCGTCTGCGTAGCAACGGACATCGTATCTCCTCTCGGGCGGGCCCCTTACGTCTCGGCAGCACCGCCACTGGTTAGGTTGAGTAGACGCAAACGCAGCAGAATCGTTCCGCAATGCAGCATTATTAAACAAAAAGCTAGGGAAGCGGTTTTCCGCTTGCAAGCCGCCCGGATCACATCCGGGACAAGTAAAAGCATTGACGTGATCAATTAGTCACAGCAGCCGCAGCAGGTATTCAAGGGTGTAAAGGGCCAGCCCGGCCAGCCCGCCGATCAGCGAGCCGTTGAAGCGGATGTATTGCAGGTCGCGGCCGATATTGATCTCGATCAGCGAGATCAACTGCCCCATGTCCCAGGATTTGACCTGATCGGAGATGAAGCTCGAAACGCCGCTCTTCTGTTCGGCCACGACGCTGCGAAGCACGGCAACGAGGCCCTGGTTGATTTCGGCGCGCAGCTCGGCATCGCCGGCCAGCGCCTCGCCTGCCGTTACGAACATGCGTACCAGATATTGCTGCAACACCTGCGTCTCGCCCGAGGCGCTGCGTTCGACGAATGATCGCACATTGTCCCAGACGTTGCGGGCCAGGCTGCTCAGTTCGGGCCGCGCCAAGAGATCGCGTTTCAGGCCGTCGATGCGCTCGGCATAGACGGGATCAGTGCCGAGCCGGTCGACGAAGCCCAGCACCATGCGGTCGAACTCGCCGCGGAACGGATGGGCGGGATCGTTACGGACTTCCTCGAAGAAGGCGCCGGCGGATGCCACGATCTTGTTCACGAGAAACTTGTCGGCACGGTAGAGCTTCAGCAGCGTCGGCAATTCATCGCGGATCTTCTCGCGGATCATGGCCATCGTCTCGGCCTGCGTCAGGGTCTGGTGCATTCCACGCAGGAGATCGTCGAGCAGCCCCTGATGGCGGCCTTCCCTGACGAAGGCACGCAGCGTTCCGGCGGCGAGCGGCGCCAGATCGATCGACATCAGTTGCGAGGTGATGCGGCGGCTGACGAAGGTCATCAGCCCTGAATTCTCGGTCGCGGCGAAGGCGTCAGGCAGCAGCCGCAATGCAAAGCGCGCCAGATCCTCGCTGCGCTTGCGATCGCGCAGCCAGTCGGCGATGAACGAACCGAAATCGATCTGCCGCAGCTTGGCTTCCACCGGCGCAGATTCCAGGAAATGCACCTCGATGAACTCGCCGAGCTTGTCGGCGATGCGGTGCTGGTTGCTCTGGATGATCGCGGTATGCGGGATCGGCAGTCCCAGCGGCCGCTTGAACAAGGCGACCACGGCATACCAGTCGGCCAGGCCGCCGATGGTGGCGGCCTCGGCAAAGGCCGCGACGAAGCCCAGCGCCGGATGCAGCGGCAGCATCGCGCGTGCGGCGAGGAAGATCGCAAACGTCGCGGCCAGCACCAGCGTCGCCAGCAACTTGACGCGCCGCAGCTCGGCCGCGCGCGCGGCGTCGCCGGGGGTGTCGAGGGTGAAGGTGCCGGGAAGGCTCATGACGGCTTTCGAATGGACGACGCCCCTCATCCTGAGGAGCGGCGTCTTCGCCGCGTCTCGAAGGATGCAGGCCCCATCGTGGCCTCATGGTTCGAGACGGCGCAAGGGCGCCTCCTCACCATGAGGGCCGGACTGACTTATGGATACACCCGACAAAAAGAAGGCCCGCCAAGGCGGGCCTTCAAAACGGCAGTTGTCAGGCGGATCGCGATCAGGCGGTCTTGGAATAGACCTTGGAGAGATTGTCCTGCGCGGTCTTGGCACCCTCGGTGACGAGCTTGCCGAGATATTCGGAAGTCGCCTTGGCGCGGGAGACGAGCACTTCACCGTGCGCACGGACCGCCTCCGACTGGATCTGGGCGGCTTCGCTCAGCGACTTGGCCGAAGCGAGCTTGTCGATGCCGGCGAAGAACGCTTCCGCGTCCTGGTAGAGCGCCTGCTGGATATTGCGGCTGATCTTGGCGGCCTCGGAAACGGAACCGGCAACGGCGGTTTCGATCGCGGCGGTCACCTTCTCGGAACCGGCGTGCATGTCGGCGGCGCGAACCTTGGCGGTCTCGGCCTGCTTCTTCACGAAATCACGAGCAGCTTCCGGAACTTCCATGTTCTGGAGCTTGGTAAAGGCCTCGGTGACGGGCGCGAAGGCTTCCTTGACGGTGTTCAGCATGGAATTGGTATCGGTGGTCATTGGGGTTTCTCCATCCTCAGGGTTGAGCTATGGGGCTCACCCCGTCCGGTTTGGCCCGGGGCGAGATCGTTGTGCCATAGTTAATGGTGCATCGCAACATCTATGTTGCATTGCACTGTCACGAATTCGTGAACAGCACGATAGACAGGCACTTTGCCCGAGGAACCGGCAAAAGCTCCACTTTAGTCTAATCCAGCGTCGCCCCCCGCTACTTTGCATGGGGTTGTTTCGCGAGTTTTTGGAGTGCGTCGAGGTGCGGTTTCGAGCGTATGGATACCGGTTCGCGTGAGAAAACGCGTCGAACAGAAATTTAGAGCTTCGGTTCTAATTCAACAGAACCGATAATGCCCTAGTGCTGGACCGCCCCCGGCAACCCGTAGGCTTCCATCTGTGCCCTGACCTGCGCCACATTATGCCCGAGCACGACGATGTCGTGCTTCCTGCCGTCGACGTCGCAGACGTGATCCCGCAGCAGGGCCTCGGCCTTGAAGCCGAGGCTTTCGAACAGCGCGATCGCCGCCTGCTGATCGACCGTCATCTGCACCGACAGTTTCTCCAGCCCGGCGCCCAGGGCGATCGCGAAAGTCTCCTGCGAGAGCGCGCGGCCGACGCCCTGCCCGCGGACGTCCTGCGACACCACCATCCGGATTTCGCCGACATGGGGCGACCAGGAATGCGGGTCGCGCACCAGCGTGCCGCAGCCGACCACCGTGCCGGCCTTCACCGCCAGCAGGCTCGTGATCGCGCCGCGCTCGATCTCGTTGACCCAGGCCGACAGCACCTTGGGCTGGCTGATATTGCGCGGCAGGAACAACAGATCGTGGGTCGGCAGCTTCTGCGCGAACGCCAGCACCGCGGGCTCATCGCTGCGAGTCATCAGGCGGAATTCAATGTCGCCCGCATCGGTCTTGACGTGGCGCGGATAGGAACGGGTTTCACTCATGTCGATCTCTTGCCCAGCCAGGAGTCCAGTTTCGGCCACAGCCGCTTGATCGCGTTGGCGCCGGCGACGAGGCTGACGTGACCGCCCTTCAGCATCACCTCTTCCTTGTCTGTCGAGCCGACCTTGGTGATCAGATGCCTTGCCGCATCGTAGGGCACGATATGATCGTGCTCCGCGACCGCGTGCAGGATCGGCACCTTGATCTTCGAAAGTTCCGCCGCGCGTCCGCCGACCGACATGGTGTCGTTGTAGAGCTTGTTGTCCCACATCAGGTTCTTGGTGATGTCGCGGAAATACTCGCCGGCCAGCGGCAGGGTGTCGGTGCCCCAGCGATCCATCATCCGGTAGGCCTTGACGTATTCGTCGTTCCAGATGTTGTCCCACAACTGCACCTGGCTGGCGGCGCGCGAGGCCGGCCGCAGCATCTCGAACGAGGACAGGATCATTTCGGGCGGCACATTGCCGATGCTGTCGACCAGCCGGTCGACGTCGAAATAGCGGCGGTCGGAGAAATTCGAGAACAGCTTCATCTCGCGGAAATCGATCGGCGTGGTGAAGCAGATCAGATTCTTCATCGGCCCGTCGTTGAAGATCGAGCCATACAGCAGCGACAGCACGCCGCCGAAGCAATAGCCGATCACGCTGACCTCGCGCTCGCCGGAATCCTGCTGCACGCGGCGAACGCAATCCGGAATGAAGTCGAGAACGTAGTCCTCCATCCGGAGAGATTTCTCCTCCGGCTTCGGTGCGGTCCAGTCCAGCATGTAGACGTCGTAGCCGCGCTTCAGGAGAAACTCGATGAAGCTCTGGCCCGGCACCATGTCGAGAATGTAGCCGCGGTTGGTGGTCGCCATCACGATCAGGATCGGCACGCGGTAGATTTCGTCGGCCATCGGCCGGTAGTGATAGAGGTTCATGGTGCCGCGGACGGCGAGAATGTCCTTCGGCGTCGAGCCGAGCGACGGCCCAGACGAGGAAATATATTCGACGCCCTTGATGCTGCGCTGGATCGCGCGCTGCACCTCGGACTGGATCCGCTCCGGGATCGACGCCAGATCGAGGCCTGCGGGAGCGTTCATTTCTGCTCTCCCTCCGATGGCGGTCGCTTGGTGCGCGGCGGCCGCGTCGCACCCAGGCCGCCGTTCTGCGCCAGCGAGTTATGGTGCACCTGATGCAGCAGCGCCTTGATCTCGTTGAGCTGGCCCTCGATCGCCTGGATGCGCTCGGCCATGCCGACCATCTGCGCCCGGCTCGGCAGGTTCATCGCGAGCAGATATTTTTCCATCAGCTCGCCGAGCTGCTTCTGCGCGCCTGCCGAGGCGCCGCCGACCTGGTTCATCACCTTGGAGAACTCCGGCGACGTCATCGCCTGGTTGGCAAAGGAGTTGAACCCCTTCTCCATCTCTCCAATCATGGTCTGCCAGATCACGGCAGGATCATTGCCCTTGTCGGCCATGGCGCCCTCTCCCGATACTCACGAGCGCTTGCCACGCTTCGCCTGATGTTTGGTCCATACCACACCGTTGCGATGGACCGGTCAACCACGGCGAAGCCTTCTGCGGTGCGGGAAACCGTGCCATAGTTGCGCGACACGGTATCACTTGAGGGAAGACACAAGCGATGCTCGCCCATCAGCCGCCCCAGATCGCCCGCGCCAATGGCATCGACATCTGCTACGAGATCTTCGGCGAGCCTGCTGCGGAACCGCTGCTGCTGATCATGGGGCTCGGCGCCCAGATGATCCATTGGGACGACGAGTTCTGCCGCCAGCTCGCCGCGCGCGGGTTCCGCGTCATCCGCTTCGACAACCGCGACATCGGCAAGTCCTCGCATCTGTCCGGCGGCAAGCGCCTGACGCCGTTCGAACTGCTCAAGCTGCGGTTCCTCAAGATCCCGGTTGCCGCCCCCTACAAATTGATCGACATGGCGAAAGACACCGTCGGCCTGATGGACGTGCTCGGCATCAAGTCCGCGCATCTGGTCGGCGCGTCGATGGGCGGCATGATCGCGCAGGAAATCGCGATCTCGTTCCCGCAACGGGTGCGCTCGCTGACCTCGATCATGTCGACGACCGGCAATCCCAAAATCCCGCCGCCGACGCGCGAGGCTGCCGCCATGCTGATGGCCCCGCCGCCGAACACCAAAGAGGAATATTTCGCGCGGTTCGCTCGAACCTGGAAAGTGCTGCGGGTCGGCTCGTTCCCGGAAGACGAGGCGCTCGACCCGTCACGCGCCGCCCGCACCTTCGAGCGCGGTCTCAACCCGGCCGGCGTCGGCCGGCAATTGCGCGCGGTGCTGGCTTCCGGCAGCCGCAAGGAGCGGCTGCATCACGTCAAGATTCCGACGCTGGTGATTCACGGCACCGTCGATCCGCTGGTGCGCCCCGAAGGCGGCAAGGACACCGCGGCCTCGATCCCGGGCGCGAAGCTTCTGATGATCGAAGGCATGGGCCATGCCCTGCCGATCCCGATGTGGCCGCAGATCATCGACGCGATCGACAAGCACGCCCACGGCGCGGCGGCGAAGGCGGCTTAATTCTTCGTCGCGATCCAGATCACATGGCGGGCGCCGCCACCTCTCCCGGTGGCGCGGACGTTGACTTCGTTGACGTCTAAACCGGTGGCGCGAAGCCGTTTTGTGAACGGCGCATTGGGTCCCGACGACCAGACCGCGAGCACGCCGCGCGGCCGCAATGCCGACTGTGCGGCCTTCAAGCCCGCCGCATCGTAGAGCGCATCGTTGGCCTTGCGGGTCAGCCCCTCCGGCCCGTTGTCGACGTCGAGCAGAATGGCGTCGAATGTCGAACGCTGCGACCGGATAATGTCGGTGACATCGGTTTCGCGAATGCTCACGCGCGGATCATTCAGGCTGTCACCGAAGATTTCCGCCATCGGGCCCCGTGCCCAAGCGACGACCGCCGGCACCAGTTCCGCCACGACGATCTCAGCCTTGCTTCCGAGCACGGCGAGCGCCGCCCGCAGCGTGAACCCCATGCCCAATCCGCCGATCAGCACATGCGGGTTCGCGACATGCTCGATCTTCTTCGCCGCAAGTGTCGCGAGCGCAGCCTCGGAACCCGACAGGCGGCTGTTCATCAGCTCGTTGGTGCCGAGCATGATCGAGAACTCCTTGCCGCGGCGCTTCAGGCGGAGTTCATCCTCGGTGCCGGGAATGCGGGCCGTGTCGATCTTTTCCCAGGGAATCATGCTGGATACTTAGCACGTCTCACGACCGCCACGGCGTATTGGGTCCCCGCTTTCGCGGAGGACGACAGCGGCGCAAGGCCTATCCGCTCGCCCAGACGTCGAGCACGTAGCGGTTGCTGGTGCCGAGATCGTCGATCCAGCGCAGCGCGTCCTCGGCGGTGGCGCCTGATTTTTCGCGATAGATCGCAACCAGCGCCGCCTTGACATCCGGTTCCATCTTGCCGCCGTCGCCGCAGACATAGACGATCGCGCCCTGCTCGATCAGGGTCCAGACGCGATCCTTCTGCGCCGCGACCAGATGCTGCACATAGGTCTTCGGCCCGTCCGCGCGCGAGAACGCGGTGTGCAATTCGGTGATGCCGTCGGCCGCGAATGCCTTCAGTTCTTCCGCATAGAGGAAATCCTGTTCGGGATGGCGGCAGCCAAAGAACAGCATCGCAGGGCCAAGCTTCGCGCCTTGCGCCTTGCGGTGGGCACGCTCCTGCAGGAAGCCACGGAACGGCGCCAGCCCGGTGCCCGGACCGATCATGATGACGGGAACGGCGGCATCGTCAGGCAGCCGGAAGCCGGCCTTGGTCTCCCGCACGGTGGCGTGGACGGCGTCGCCGACGCGGCGGCCGGCGAGGTAGTTGGAGCAGACGCCCCTGTAGACGCCGCGCCCGGAACTTGCCGGCGCTTCCACGACGCCGACGGTCACGCTGCAACGCGCCGGCTCGATCGAGGGCGACGACGAGATCGAATAGTAGCGCGGCGCCAGCAGCGACAGCATTTCCAGATAGGCGTGGAACGGCAGTTCACACGCCGGGTGTTCTTCCAGCAGATCGAACACCGATTTGCGCTTGCTCAAGACGTCCGCACGATAGCGCTCCGTCGAAGCGTCGTCGTCGCCGACATAGGCGAGCAGCTTCGGTTTGGTGACGGGACAGCGCGTATGTTCCGACATGATCTGGATCTGCTTGCGGGTCGCGACCTGCTGCAGTTCGACGAACTCGGTCAGCAGCCGCCCGACCGAGACGGCATCGCCGACCGGCAATTGGGCACGGCGGCCTTCGGCGACCTGCAGGCGGATCTGGTCGGCCGGCAGGAAGCCGAAGCGGCGCGCCACGAAATCGACCAGCGTCGGATCGTTGCGCGGCACGACGCTGAGATGATCGCCGACGCGATAGGTAATCCCCGGCGGCAGTTGCACCTCGATATGCCGCGTCGAACGGTCGGACGGATTGGCGCCGCCTCTGTTCTGCAGTTCGGAATTGACCAGCACCTTCATCCGGGCCACGCCGCCCTGCGCGACGATCGCGTTGACGGCGGCGGGCGCCACCGGCTCGATCGAATACAGCGGCGCGTCGTCGGCACTGCGGCTGAAGCTGGAATCGATACCGAACTCCTTCATTGCCGCGGGAGCGACTGCCGCAAACCACTTCTCGAACTGACCGTCGAGGTCGCTGCGGGCATCGCCCTCGCCGCGGGCATAGACGTTGCGTCCGCCATGCGCGGCAAGTTGCTCGTCGATCAGGCGCGGCACCGATTGATAGGTCGCGGCCCAGTCGCTGTTGCCGCAGCCGAACACCGCGTAGCGCAGCTTGGCGAACGCATCCTTCGGCAGATCGCCGCCCAGCCATTTGACGAACTGGGTAGCGTTGTCGGGCGGTGCGCCGTTGTAGGAAGCGCAGAAGATCAGCACCCCGCCCTGCTCCGGCAGCTTGCCGACATAGTCGTCGAGCGCGCCCAGCTTGGTCGCAAAGCCGTTGACCTCCGCGAGATCGGCCACGCGCGTCGCCAGTTCTTCCGCGGTGCCGAGATTGGAGCCATAGAGCACCAACAGCGGCGTGTTGTGTCCGGGACGGGTCCGCGCCTGCGGCGCCGCGGCGTTCGAGGCTGCAGCCGCAACGGCGGCGCGGCCGGCGAAGGCGCCGCGGTCCTTGTCGGCGCGCGGCCGCACCTTGATCTTGAAACCATCAGGCTTGACCGTCAGCGTCTCCTTCAAATGCATCTGGTAGCGGTGCGGGTCGATCAGCCTGAAGCGCTGCAGGATCATGCCGATCGCAAGCGCCGCCTCGTGCATCGCAAAGCCGCGGCCGATGCAGGCGCGCTGGCCATTGCCGAACGGCTTCCAGGCGTTGACCGGACGTTTGGCCTCGGCCTCGCGGCTGAAATTCTCCGGATCGAACGCGTCGGGGTTCGGACCCCAGACGCTGGGATCACGGTGCAGCGCCATCACCAGTACCGTGACGAAGGTGTTCTTCTTCAGCCTGTACTTGCCGCCGATGGTCTCGTCCTGCAGCGGCGCGATGCCGTAGGCCGGCGCCGGCGGCCACAGCCGCAGCGCTTCTTTCAGGATCTGCGTGATGTAGGTGAGTTGCGTGACCTGCTGGTAGGTCGGCCTTGCGCCGAGATCGGGCCCGAGCACCCGGTCAACCTCCTCGTAGGCTTTCCTGAGCACTTCGGGATGCTTGAGCAGCGCGTAGATCGTGCAGGAAAGAAGCCCGCTGGTGGTCTCGTGGCCCGCGATCAGGAACGTATTGATCTGGTAGCGGATGTTGACGTCGTCGAGCTGTTCGCCGGTGGCGCGGTCGACACCGGTCATCATGGCGCCGAGCATGTCCTTCTTGGAATCAATGGCGTCGGCGTTGCCGCGGCGCTCGGCGATGATTTCGTCGACCATCCTGTTCATGAAGGCGACGTCCTGCGCGAGGTCGCGGCGGCGCTTCTGCAGCCACAGGCCTTCCAGCGGAATGCCGCGCGTCATCATGATGGTTTCGAGCGAGCGCACCAGCAATTCCACAAACGGGTGATAGTCGCGGCGATAGAACGAGTTGAAGCGGTAGTCGAAGCCGCACAGGCCGATGGTATCGAGCGTCAGCGCGGTCATGTCGTGAACGACGTCGATTTCCTCGTCGCCGTTGAGCCGCTCCCACTTTTTCACGAGCTGCTCGGCGATGTCGACCATGCTCGGGTGATAGGACTGCATCGCGCGGTTGCCGAACGGCTGCAGCAGGATGTTGTGCGCCTTGCTCCAGTTCGGCTCATTGGTATCGGCGGTGAACAGGCCGTCGCCGCCGACGGCGCGGACGCGGCGCAGCGACCCGCGTACCGCCTTGTCGAAGCGCTTCTCGTCGGAAAGCTCGTCGATGAGATCGTGACCCGAGACGATGACGAGCGGCGCGCCCATCATGTCCAGCCAGAAGATCGGCCCGAGCTCCTTGGACAACCGCACCAGATGCTGCACCGGCGCATTCGGGTCCAGCGACAGCATGTTGCCGACGACGGGCTTCTTCGGCGGATGCGGGATCGGGTCTAACTTATTGATGGCCGCCATTTTCGAGGTGTCTCCTGCCCAGTTTCTTGACACTGTCATTCCGGGGCGGTGCGAAGCATCGAACCCGGAATCTCGAGATTCCGGGTCTGCGCTATGCGCATCCCGGAATGACGGCGCATGACGTCTTTGCTCGCAATGACCGCATCATCCTCACCCAAATCGCTTCTTGCGCCATTCGATCAGCTTGGCGCTGACTTCGTCCGGCTTTTCCTGCTGCGTCCAGTGGCCGCTGTCGCGCACGAGATACTTCTCCAGATCCGGAACGAGCTTCTCCATGCCGTCGGCGGCCGACGGCGGCAGCACCGCGTCATTCTCGGCCATGATCATCAGCGATGGGACGCGAATGTGATGGTCGAGCCCCTTGGCGCGCTGCCAGTTGCGTGAAAAATTGCGGTACCAGTTGATGCCGCCGGTAAAGCCGGTGCGGGTGAAGGCATCGACGAACACCTTCTTTTCCTCCGGCGACAGGATCGGCGTGCGCGGATCGAATTTCGCGTCATACGCCGCAATCATCTGCGGGAATGCGAGGTTGGTCTTGGCCGACGCACCGACGCCGGCAACCGGCGCCGCGGTTGGCCCGTCATCCTTGCGTGGCAGCGGCTTGCGCATGAAGGCGTCGAAGGTCTGTTCGACACGGCTGCCGAAGATCCTGTCCGGCTCACGGCCGGGATCCTGGAACTGTACGATATACATGCTGTCGCCGAAGCGCTGGCGGAACAACTCGATCGGGTCGGCCGGCGCGCGATCCCAATGCGGCGTGTTGACGCCGACGACGCCGGCGACGCGATCGGGATGACGCAGCGGCATCTGCCAGACGACAAAGCCGCCCCAGTCGTGGCCGACGAAGATTGCCTTGTCGATCTCGAGATGGTCGAGCAGCCCGACGAGGTCCCCGGTCAGGTGCTCCATATCGTAGTCCTCGACCGGCTCGGGCCGGTCGGTCGCACCGTAACCGCGCTGGTCCGGCGCAATGACGCGGATGCCGGCTTCGCTCAGCGCCTTGATCTGGTGACGCCAGGAAAATGCGAGCTCCGGCCAGCCATGGCACAGCACGACCGGCGGCTTGTCCGACTTCGGCCCCGCCTCGTAATAGCCCATGCGAATCCCGTTCACCCGGGCGAACTGCAGCGGCGGCATTTCAATCATCGTCAGATCCTATTCGGCCGCGCTGGTCATGCTCGGCGGCGGTGCGAACGCCGCCTCCAGCGCTTCAAACTCGACCGGCAGCATGTCGCATAAAACCTGGACATGGGGAATAATGTTGGCGCCGGCGATGAAGCCGAAATCGAGCTGGTCGCGGTAGCTCTGCACGGTGATGTTGAGCGCAATCCCGTGGGTCGAGATCGACACCGGGAAGATGTGCAGCAGTTCGGCGCCCGCGGCGTAGAGCGTCTGCCGCGGCCCGGGTACGTTGGAGACCGTGATGTTGGCGGACGGCGGCAGCACATCGGACAGATTGGAGCGGCTGTACAGCAGCGCCAGGATCTGCACCAGGATCGGCGCGCCCAGCATCGAGACGTTGGATACCTGCGGCATCAGCGCCCGCAGCGGATGCGACATTTCCTTGGACTTGGTGGATTGCGCGATGATCGCCTCCAGCCGCTCCTTCGGGTTCTCGATGTTGGTGGCGATCGAGCAGATCATGCCGAACACCTGGTTGTTGGCCTCGGTGTTGCCCTCCTCGCGCAGCGATATCGGCACCGCGGCCGTCATCGACTTGGCCGGCAGCGCGCCGCGTTCCAGCAGATAGCGCCGGACCACCCCCGAGGCGAGCGCCAGCACCACGTCGTTGAGCTTGCCGCCGGACAGCTTGGCCAGCGCCTTCGCCCGCGACAGCGAGATCGAGGTGCCGGCGAAACTGCGCTCGGACGAAATCGCCTTGTTCAGTACGGTCGGCGGCGAAACCATGCTGGCGATGCTGTCGCGCGCCTTCGGATCGGAAATCTTGCCGACCACGTCGGAAACGCTCTTGAGCATGGTCGGGATGCTGCCGGCGAATTTCACCGCGCTCTCGATCTGGAACATGGCGTTGTCGAACAGGATCGATCCGAGGTCGCTCTTGCCGGAACGCGGCAGGTCGATGCTCTTCGGCGTCGACGAAGCGTCGAACGGCTGGCGCCAGAGCTGCTGATAGGAATCGATCAGGGTGGCGGCAATGTCGCGCGGCTCGTTTGCACCCTTCGCCTGCGGAATCGGCGCATCGACCTTGCGCGGGATCGGCGTGAGGTCGTAGATCATGTTGGTCAGCGCTGCTCCGGCGCCACCGTCGATGCAGGCATGGTGCATCTTGGAGTAAAGCCCGATCTCGTTGTCCTTCATGCCCTCGAAGACATAGAACTCCCAGAGCGGCCGGGCGCGGTTGAGGAGCTTGGCATGCATCCAGCCGACGATGCGCTCCAGCGTGGCGCGGTCGTAGGGCGCCGGCAGGCTGCCGCGGAAGATATGCCGGTCGATGTCGAACTGGTCGTCCTCGACCCAGGACGGATGATCGATGTCGAGCGGCGCCTTCTCCAGCCGCGCTTTCAGGATCGGTGCGATATGCAGCCGCGAGGCGATCATCGCCTTGAAGTCCTCGAAGAAGTTGCCGCTGTAGTTCTCGGGCAGGCGAAAGATCGCCATGCTGCCGACGTGCATCGGCATCTCGGGCGTTTCCAGGTACAGAAACGACGCGTCCATCGAAGAAAGCTTCTTGGCGTCCGCCATTTTTTCCTCCCGCAGTAGAAAACGCGGCGCCTTGTCTGGCGCTTCTGGCGTTCAGGTCGTCTTTATTATTGGAGCATTTTCCGAAAACCGCCAGCCGCCCCGCGGCAATTGCGGGGCAGGTTCATCCGGGATCATGTCCATGCCTCAGGGCATTGATCAGGATTGTGCATTCTCCGGGACGCCATAGGCAATGGCAAACGGCCCCGACCGGTCAAATTGCCTGAATTCGCCCTCCGGCTGCGCCAGGCGGTCGGCCACGGCCCACAGGGCGGCCGGGTTGACGCCAAGCCCGATATGGCTGGCGAAATGAACCTCGATATTCTCGGCGGTCGCCGAGGGACGCAACAGGCTGGTGCGCCAGTTCACGATACCGTCCGTGCGCGAATAGATCGAGGTCGCGGGAACCGGCAGATCGCCGGCAATCGCCTCCCTGATCTCGGGATTGTCGTCGACCGCCTCGCCCGACAAAAGCTCGTAGAGCCGTGTCGCATTGGTTGCGGTCACGTCGTTGGCGAACGGACTGCCGAGCGTGATCACGGAGCGCACCATGTCCGGCATCTGCAGCGCGAGGTCGCGCGCATAGATGCCGCCGAGGCTCCAGCCGACGACGCTGACCTTGCGTCCGCTCCCCTCATGAATCCGCCGCAGCAGATCGCGCAGCGCACTGCGCTTGGAGGCGACGCCGCCAAAATTACGGCCCATCTGCCAGGCGTAGGCGTCGTAGCCGAGTTCTTTCAGGTAGCGCCGCATCGGCACCATCGAGAGATCGCTGGCGAGAAAGCCCGGCAGCGCCAGCACCGGATGCCCATCGCCCTTCGGCGCACGCAGCAGCAGCGGCGACAGCAGCAGGCTCGAATTCAGTTCGAACAGGCTCCTTGCCTCGGCCAGCATCAGAAACAGGCTCGGCGGCCGAAGTCGTTGTCCTCCCGTCGCTGCGCCGCCTTCCGCGGCCGGCACTATTTGTTGTCCTTCTTGGTCATGCCGCCGAGGCCGGCCATGGTCACGAACATATCCTGGAAGCGCTCCGCAATCTTGGGATCGAAGGTGAACCAGCTCTGGAGCAGCAACTCCGGCGAAACCTTTTCGATGTTGGCCATCACCTGCTGCTGCATCTTGTCCATCACCGCCATCTGCATCGGCTGCACGTCCGGAAGCCCGAAGAACTGCCTGGCCTCGAGCGGCGTGCAATCTATCTCGACGTTAACCTTCATGACCGCTCCTCTTGCTTGCTTGGCCGCAGTATCGCAACGATAGCCGCCGGCACGCAAGGACAAGCCCCTGCGCTGGCCCCCTCAATCGTCGGTATGGTCAACCAAAGCGCTCGACGGCAAAGGGCCTGGCGTCGGCAAACGGGGTCTCCCCGGTCATCATTTCGGCCAGCAGCCGACCGGTCGCGGGACCGAGCGTCAGCCCGTGGTGCTGGTGGCCGAAATCAAACCACAGCCCGCCATGGCGGGGCGCCTTGCCGATGACAGGGAGCATGTCCGGCAGGCAGGGCCGCGCGCCCTTCCATGGCGCGGCGTCGACCGGCTCGCCCAGCGGAAACAGCCGGTGCGCCCGGGGCAGCGCCCGCTCGACCTGGACCGGCGTCGGCGGCGCGTCGCGATGGGCGAACTCCGCGCCGGTAGTCAGGCGGATGCCGCGGTTCATCGGCGCCAGCAGGTAGCCGAGATCGGAATCCAGCACGGGATGGTGCAGCACCGCGTTGCCGCGCGGTTTCAGATGCAGATGATAGCCGCGCTTGACCTGAAGCGGGATCGAATAGCCGAGCGGCGTAAAGATTTGGTCGGACCACGGACCCATCGCCACCACCACGTCGCGCGCGGTGATGGTGCCTTCCAGCGTCGCCAGCCGCCAGCGGGCGCCCGATTGTTCGAGGGTTCGCGCATCGCCCACCAGGTACCGTCCGCCCTTGCGGCCGAACAACGCCGCATAGGCCTTCGCCAACCCGCCGGGATCAGGCACAAATCCCGGCGCCGGAAAATGGATCGCGCCGCTGAATTCGCCGGTCAGATGCGGCTCGCGCGCGACGATCGCCCTGGTGTCCAGCACATCGCCCGCGACGCCATACTGCCGGGCACGCTCCAGGTCCTTTACCGCATTGCCAAGCGTCGCCTCGGAGCGAAACAGCTTGATCCAGCCGGTCCGCCGCAACAGCTCCGGCACGTTGGCTTCCGCGATCAACGCCTCATGTTCGATCAGGCTGCGCTGGATCAACGGCAATTCCGCCATGGCGCTGTGCAGCGCACGCTCCGGCGAGGAAGCGAGGAAATAGCGCACCAGCCACGGCACGAAAGCCGGCAAATCCCGGAAATGGTAACGCACCTGCGGGGCACGGAAGAATGCATAGCGCAGGATCTGGCCCACATCCCGGGGAAACATGTAGGGAAAAACCGAGGCGCACTCGATCAATCCGCCATTGCCGTGACTGGTCTCCTCGCCGGCGGTGTCGTGGCGGTCGATCAGAACCACATTCCGGCCACGCTTCTGCAGGTGCAGGGCGGCCGAGACGCCGACCATGCCTGCACCCAGAACGAGAACGTCGGCCTTCAGTTCCGCCATCCGGCACTCCGAAAGTTCAATGTCACGCACGCGCCCCCGCCGCCTAAGGTGAGGCTAGCCATTGCCGCACCGCCGCGCAAACCGGCATGCGATGCGGGGAAATGATGCTTGCGCGGCGGCTGGACTTTGGCAACATGGGTCGGCAATATCGCCGCGACTTGCGAAAATTTGCTGATCAAAGCGGGGAAATCGAACAAATGTCGATACGTCGGAGTTTGCTTGCAGCAGCCACGGCTTCACTCATCGCGCTGGCGGCAGTGCCGGCATCGGCCCAGACCCTGCGCTATGCCAACCAGGGTGACCTCAAATCGCTGGACCCCTACACGCTGAACGAAACCACCACCCACGCCCATCTCGGCCACGTCTATGACGGTCTGATCGCCCGCGACAAGGACCTGAAGATCGTCCCCGCCCTGGCGGAGAGTTGGGAAATCCCTGAGCCGACCCGCTGGCGGTTCCATCTGCGCAAGGGCGTGAAATTCCAGAACGGCGATCCCTTCACCGCCGATGACGTGGTGTTCTCTGCCGAGCGCGTTCGCAAGAAAGGGTCCAACCTGCAGACCCGCATTCCCGCCGATGCCAAGGTCGTCAAGGTCGACGATTTCACGGTGGATTTCATCCTGACGTCGCCCAATCCCATCATGCATTCGCAATGGGATACCTGGTACATCATGGACAAGAAGTGGGCCGAGGCGAACAACGCCGTCGAACCGACGCCCGCCGCGGCAACGACGCCAAGCTTTGCCTCGCTCAACGCCAATGGCACCGGCCTCTTCACCGTCGAGAGCCACCAGCCCGGCGTCAAGACCGTCTACAAGGCAAACCCGAACTCGTGGCGCAAGCCCGAGCACAACATCAAGGAAATCGTCTTCACGCCGATCGGCTCGGACGCCACCCGCGTCGCCGCCCTGCTTTCGGGCGAAGTCGATGTCGTCGAGCCGGTTCCGATCCAGGACATCACGCGCGTGGATTCCAGCCCGAATGCGCAGGTGCTGAAGGGACCGGAGCTGCGCACCATCTTCCTCGGCATGGACCAGGTGCGCGACGAACTGCTCTACTCCAACGTCAAGGGCAAGAATCCGTTCAAGGACATCAAGGTCCGCGAAGCCTTCTTCAAGGCGATCGATATCGAGCTGATCAAGACCCGCGTCATGCGCGGCCTGTCGACACCCTCGGCACTGATGATCGCCCCGCAATTGTTCAAGCTTTCGGGTGACTTCACACGCCCGAAGTTCGATCCTGACGGCGCCAAGAAGCTTTTGACCGAAGCCGGCTATCCCGACGGTTTCGAAGTCACGATGGACTGCCCCAACGACCGCTATGTCAACGACGCCGCGATCTGTCAGGCTGTCGTCGGCATGCTGGCCCGCATCGGCGTCAAGGTAACGCTGCTGGCCCAGCCCAAGGCGCAGTATTTCGCCAAGGTGCTGAAGCCGGGCGGCTACCAGACCTCGTTCTATCTGCTCGGCTGGACGCCCGGCACGCTCGACTCCCACAATGTTCTGCACGACATCATGGGTTGCCGCGACGATCCGAAGTCCAACCGCGGCGAAGCCAACCTCGGCGGCTACTGCAACAAGAAGCTCGACGAACTGGCGGACAAGGTGCTGCAGGAATCCGACACGACCAAGCGCGACCTCCTGATCAAGGAAGCGTTTGAGATCGGCCTGAAGGATTTCGGATATATCCCGCTGCATCAGCAGGCGCTGGCATGGGGCGTCTCGAAAAAGGTCAAGCTGAACCAGCGCGCCGACAATCAGGTCCTGCTCTACTGGGCGAACAAGCAGGACTAGCAGGCTCCGACACCAGGTCCCGGCGGCTTAACGGCTTCCGGGACCTTTCGTTTCCGGCGACAGCGATGTCCGCCGCTGCATCCGAGGGCAGTGAAAGGAACACATGCTCGCTTTCACCCTTCGCCGCGCGATCCAGGCCATCGGCGTCATGATCGCGGTCGGCGTCATCGCGTTCTCGATGTTCCGCTTCGCCGGCGATCCGGTCAACCAGATCGTTTCGCTTGATACGCCTGCCGCCGAGCGCGAAGCGGTGCGCAAATCCCTCGGCCTCGACGACCCCGTACCGGTGCAGTTCATCCGCTACTTCGCCAATGCGGTGCAGTTCAAATTCGGCGTTTCCTATCAATTTCGCCAGCCGGTTTCGAACCTGCTGATGGAGCGGATGCCGGCGACGCTGGAGCTCGCCGCCTGCGCCACGATTTTCTCCATGGTGTTCGGCATCCTGATGGGCGTGTATTCGGCGCTGCGGCGCGATACCATTCTCACCAAGGTGTTCCAGGCGGTGTCTCTGATCGGAATCTCGCTGCCGACGTTCCTGATCGGCATTCTCATGATCTACCTGTTCTCGGTGACGCTGGGCTGGCTGCCCTCGTTCGGCCGCGGCGACGTGGTGCGGATCGGCTGGTGGACCACCGGGTCTGCTGACGCTGTCCGGCCTCAAGGCGCTGATCATGCCCTCGATCACGCTGGGGCTGTTCCAGATGACCCTGATCATGCGGCTGGTGCGCGCCGAAATGCTCGAGGTGCTTCGCACCGATTACATCCGCTTCGCGCGCGCCCGCGGCCTGACGACACGGGCGGTCCATTTCGGTCATGCGCTGAAGAACACGCTGGTTCCGGTCATCACCGTCGCAGGCTTGCAGTTTGGTACGGTAATTGCTTTTTCGATCATCACCGAAACCGTGTTCCAGTGGCCCGGCATGGGCCTGTTGTTCGTGCAGGCGATCCAGAACGTCGATATCCCGATCATGGCGGCGTACCTGCTGATGATTTCGCTGATCTTCGTCACCATCAACCTGGTGGTCGATATCCTCTACACCGTCGTCGATCCGCGCCTGCGCTCGACCATCAGCCGTCCGGCATAGAGCAAGACACAAGATGTCCGACGCCGTCGTCCCACACCAGGCAGAACCCGGCACGCCGCCGACGCATGCCGGTACGGGCTGGCTGAAACGCGCGCTCGACAGCGACATCTTCTATTCGTTCCGCCGCTCGCGGATGACCATGGTGGCGGCGGCGGTAACCGCGCTGTTCTTCCTGCTGGCGCTGTTTGCATCGCAGCTCGCGGTGCAGAACCCGTTCGATCCGGCGCAGCTGCAATTGATGAATTCGCGGATCTCGCCGCTGTGGACCGCCGAGGGACAGAGCCCGTTCCTGCTCGGCACCGACGAACAGGGCCGCGACGTGTTCTCGGCCATTCTGTACGGCCTGCGCATTTCACTCGCCGTCGGCGTGCTCGGCGTCGTGCTTGCGGGCACGATCGGCATCACGCTCGGGCTGGTCGCGGGCTATGTCGGCGGTGCCGTCGACGGGTTGATCATGCGCATCGCCGACGTGCAGCTCACCTTCCCGGCGATCCTGATCGCGCTCCTCGTCAACGGCGTCGCCAAATCCGTGTTCGGCAACAAGCTCGACGCGATGAGCACGCTCTCGGTGCTGGTGGTCGCGATCGGACTGAGTTTCTGGGTGCAGTATGCCCGCACCGTGCGCGGCTCCGTCATGGTCGAGAAGAACAAGGACTATGTGGCCGCCGCGCAATTGATCGGCCTTCCCGCGCCTGTCATCATGCTGCGCCACGTGCTGCCGAACACGATGGGGCCGATCCTCGTGATCGCCACCATCAACCTGGCGCTCGCCATCATCACCGAGGCGACGCTGTCGTTCCTGGGCGTCCGGCATGCCCGACACGCATGCCCTCGCTCGGCACGCTGATCCGGATCGGCAACAACTACCTGTTCGCCGGCGAATGGTGGATCGTCGCCTTCCCGGGCATTGCGCTCGCCGGACTGATCCTGTCCATCAACCTGCTCGGCGACTGGCTGCGCGACGCGCTCAATCCAAAGCTCCGATGACCGTTCCCGTCCTCTCCGTCCGCAACCTCGAGGTCGAATTCCTCACCCGCCGCAGCACCCTGCGCGCGATCAATGGCGTGTCCTTCGACATCGCCAAGGGCGAAGTGCTCGGCGTGGTCGGCGAGTCCGGCGCCGGCAAATCGGTCACCGGCCTTGCCGTGATCGGATTGATCGATCCGCCCGGCCGGATCGCGGGCGGCGAGATCTATCTGTCGGGCATGCGGATCGACCACCTGCCGCCGGAGGAAATCCGCCGCATCCGGGGCAAGCGCATCGGCATGATCTTCCAGGATCCGCTGACGAGCCTCAATCCGCTCTACCGGATCGGCGAGCAGATCGTCGAGACGATCCGGACGCATCTGAATCTTTCCGAGACCGCGGCGCGCAAGCGCGCCATCGACCTGCTGGCCGAGGTCGGCATCCCCGCGCCGGAGAAGCGCATCGACGCCTATCCGCACGAATTCTCCGGCGGCATGCGCCAGCGCGTGGTGATTGCGCTGGCGATCTGCGCCGAACCGGAACTGATCATTGCCGACGAGCCGACCACCGCGCTCGACGTCTCCGTTCAGGCGCAGATCATCTCGCTGATCAAGCGGCTCGGGCGCGATCACGGCACCGCGGTGATGCTCGTCACCCATGACATGGGCGTGATCGCCGAGACGGCGGACCGCGTCGCCGTGATGTATTCGGGCCGGATCGCCGAGATCGGCCCGGTGCAGGACGTGGTGCAGAACCCGCTGCATCCCTACGCCAAGGGGCTGATGGGCGCGATCCCGACGCTTGCAGGTGAAGACAAGCGGCTGGTGCAGATTCCGGGCTCGATGCCGCGGCTGTCGGCGATCCCGCCGGGCTGCGCGTTCAATCCGCGCTGCGCCTTCGCGTTCGACCGCTGCCGCGTCGAGCGGCCGGAACCGATCCAGCACGGCTCGCATGCGGTGGCCTGTCATCTCTTCGACACCGCGAACGGAGACCGCGGCATGACGGCCTCCTTTGTCGACGTGCGAGACTTGCGCCGCGTATTCGACGTTTCGAAACCGTGGCTCAACCGCGTGCTGGAAGGCGGCCATTTGGAGTTCCTGAAAGCGGTCGACGGCGTGACCTTCGACATCAGGAAGGGCGAGACCTTCGCGCTCGTCGGCGAATCCGGATCGGGCAAGTCCACGGTGGCGCGGATGGTCGTGGGGCTGCTGCCGCCGAGTTCGGGCGAAGTCATCATCGACGGCGTGTCGATGACGGATTCCCGTCAGTCGCAGACCCGCCAGCGCCTGCGCCGCCGCATCCAGATGGTCTTCCAGGATCCATATGCGAGCCTCAATCCCCGCTTGCGGGTCGATGCCATCGTCTCCGAACCGATCCGCGCCTTTGACCTGATCCAGGGTGAGCGCCACATCGCCGCGCGCGTCGGCGAGCTGCTCAGCCTGGTCGGCCTGCATCCCGACGACGGCCTGAAATTTCCCGCACGAGTTCTCCGGCGGCCAGCGCCAGCGCATCGCAATCGCCCGCGCGCTGGCGTCCGAGGCCGAATTCATCGTCTGCGACGAGCCGACCTCGGCGCTCGACGTCTCGGTGCAGGCGCAGATCCTCAACCTGATGCGCGACCTGCAGGACAAGTTCGGCCTGACCTACCTGTTCATCAGCCACAACCTCGCCGTGGTCCGCCACATGGCGACCCGCATCGGCGTGATGTATCTCGGCCGCATCGTCGAGATCGCCGAGGGCCGCGAATTGTTCGCCAATCCCCGGCATGCCCTACACCGGATGCTGCTCGACGCGGTGCCCGATCTCGCCATGTCCGGGCGCCAGCGCGATTCCGGTCAAGGGCGAAATCCCGAACCCGATCGATCCGCCGCCCGGCTGCGCGTTCAACCCGCGCTGCCCGCTGGCGTTCGATCGCTGCCGCAAGCAGGCGCCGGCGCTGATCGACGGCGTCGCCTGCCATGCCGTCAACAGTCCGGCCGAGGCCGCTGCCGCCGTGTGATCACGCGGATGGCAGCAATGCAGGGAAAGGCCGCCGGTTGGCAGCCAGCATCGCCTGTGATCAAGTGCGGCACCGCGAAGCCCGCATCGCATTGGACGCCCCATGAGCAACATCAATCCCGATCCGTTCACCACGCGGCCTGAAATCGAGGGCACCTTTGGCGTAGTCACCTCCACCCACTGGATCGCCACCGCGGTCGGGATGGGCATTCTGGAGAAGGGCGGCAACGCGTTCGATGCCGGCGTCGCCACCGCCTTCACGCTGCAGGTGGTCGAGCCGCATCTGAACGGACCCGGCGGCGACGTACCTGTTATCGTGCACGACGTCAGACGCGGCCGCACCGAGGTCATCTGCGGCCAAGGGCCTGCGCCTGCGAAGGCCACGATCGCGCATTACAAGAGCGAAGGGCTCGAAATGGTACCAGGCACCGGGCTCCTCGCCGCCTGCGTGCCCGGCACATTCGAATCCTGGATGTTGTTGTTGCGCGATTACGGCACGATGCGGCTGCGCGACGTGCTGGAACCGGCGATCGCCTATGCCCGCGATGGCTATCCGCTGGTCGAGCGCGCGGCGGCGACCATCCAGATCGTCGAGAACCTGTTCCGCAAGCATTGGACGACGTCGGCCGCGGTCTACCTGCCAAACAACGAGGTGCCGAAGCCGGGCACGCTGTTCACCAACAGGCAGCTCTCGGAGACTTACGCCCGCATCCTGAAGGAGGCCGAAAGCGCCGGCGGCGATCGCGTCGCGCAGATCGAGCGCGCGCGGAAATCCTGGTCGCACGGCTTCGTGGCGGAAGCGATCGACAAATTCTGCCGTACCCAGGAAGTCATGGATGTGAGCGGCTCGCCGCATCGCGGTGTGCTCTCCGCCGACGACATGGCGCGCTGGCAGCCGACCGTCGAGGCGCCGCTGACCTACGACTATGGCCGCTACACCGTCTGCAAGCCCGGCGTCTGGAGCCAGGGCCCGGTGATGCTGCAGCAACTGGCGCTGCTGAAGGGATTTGAACTCGACGGGCTCGATCCCGCCGGTCCCGAATTCATCCACCTGCAGATCGAATGCGCCAAGCTCGCCTTCGCCGACCGCGAGAAATTCTACGGCGATCCTGATTTCACCGAGATCCCGATCGCGACTTTGCTGTCGGACGCCTACAATGACGAACGCCGCAAGCTGGTCGCCAGCGACAAGGCTTCGCTCGATTTCATTCCCGGCTCGGTCGAAGGCTTCGGATCGGTCGTCAAGCTTCGCCGCGCCGAGGGCCATCGCGAGGCGGTCGGCGCCATGGGTGCGGGCGAGCCCACCGTCGGCCGCTTCGGCGAGGTGCGCGGCGACACCGTGCATTTCGACATTATCGACCAGGCCGGCAACATGATCTCGGCGACGCCGTCCGGCGGCTGGCTGCAATCCTCTCCGGTGATCCCCGAACTCGGCTTCTGCCTGGGCAGCCGTGCGCAGATGTTCTGGCTGGAGGAGGATCACCCGGCCGCGCTGGCGCCGGGCAAGCGGCCGCGCACCACGCTCTCGCCCACCATGGCGCTGCGCGACGGCGAGCCGTACATGGCCTGGGGTTCGCCCGGCGGCGACCAGCAGGACCAGTGGACCACGCAGTTCTTCCTGCGCCACGTCCACGCCAGGCTGAACCTGCAGGAAGCGATCGACGCGCCGGCCTGGCACTCCGAGCATTTCCCGATCTCGTTCTGGCCGCGCACCGCGCGCCCCGGCGTGCTGGTGGTGGAGGGCCGCGTGCCGAAGGCGACGGTCGATACGCTGAAGAGCCGCGGCCATGTCGTCGAAATCGGCCCCGACTGGTCGGAAGGCCGCCTCACCGCGGCCTCGCGGGTCGGCCGCCGCCGCCGCGCCGCCGCCAATCCCCGGGGCATGCAAGGCTACGCGGCGGGACGCTAGCAAGGGAACCGACAGGATGACCTGGTCGATCATCGCCCGCGATCCCGCGACCTGCCAGATCGGCATCGCCGTCGCGACGAGGTTTTTTGCCGTCGGTGCGCGCGTGCCGCATATCGCCACCGGCATCGGCGCCGTCGCCACGCAGGCGATGGTCAATCCCTTTTACGGCATCGATGGCGTCAAGCTGCTGCGAGAGGGACGCAGCCCCCGGGAGGTGATCGACACGCTGATCGCCGCCGATGACGGCCGCGAAAGCCGGCAGGTGCATGTCATGGACGGCAACGGCCGCATCGCCGCATTCACCGGGCGCGACTGCGTCGACTGGTGCGGCCACCTCGAAGGCGACGGCTTTTCCATCGCCGGCAACATGCTGGCCGGCGCCGCCGTGCTCGACGAGACCGCCAGGGCCTACGCCGCCAACTCCCACCTGCCGTTTGCGCAGCGGCTGATCGCAGCCCTGAAAGCCGGCGAAGCCGCCGGCGGCGACAAGCGCGGCAAGCAGTCGGCGGCCCTTCTGATCCATGGCGAGGAGGAATGGTCCGACCTCGACCTGCGGGTCGACGATCATGCCGATCCGCTGGCCGAACTCGAACGGCTGGAACAGGTCAGCCGCGAGCACTGGGTGCATTTCCGCCCGTTCATGCCGACGCGCCAGAACCCGGCCGGGATCACCGACCGCGCAATCATCGATGCAAGCATGGAAGCAGCGGCTGCGAGCAAGGGCTAACCGACAGGCCTGAAATCTAGATCACGATCTCCCGCGCCACCCGGCGGCAATCCATCTCGTATTCGAGATCGATCACCGGTGGCCGCGCGAAGTGCCAGGTCAGGCCCGAACGCGACGCGCCGCGCCGGACCAGCGCCTCGGCGAACACCGGATAGAAGTCGTGCACGGTATAGGTCTGTGTCGCCGTCGCATCTTTCCAGCCGAAGCCGAATTCGCCCATCCGCGTCTCCATCACGCCGACAACATAACGGACCTTCTCGGCAATACCCTCAGGGCTGATATCGCGGTAGCGTACCGTGCGTTCGGCATAGCTCGCGTTGCCCTCCTGCAACTCGCCGCTGCCCGCGACGACGAAGCTTGGGCTGGCGCTCTGGCTCGGGCGCGTAAAGCAGAAAGCATGGAACGACGGCTCGGCCGGCGGGTCGATCTCCGGACAGACATTGCTGCGCGCCACCGGATTGGTCTTGCCGTCGTACACGCCCCACTCCTGCAGCGTCTTGACGTAATGCAGGTTGAAATTGCGGAAGCCCTCGTCGGTGAACGCCGCCGGCGAGCGCAATTCGCAGGCGCAAAACGATGTCAGCGGCCTGCCCGCCGCCTGAATGTACTTTGCGATCTGCGCAAATCCCTCGGCCAGCGGCACCGGCCTGTCGAAGCGCACCCGCTCGATTTCATGGCCCGCACTGGCGGCCACGCCGGCGGAATACTGGAACACCCCCGGAATGAAGCGGTAGTTGCCGGCAGAAAACTCGCTCGTCATGTTGGCTCCCCGTTTTTCTCTCTCCTAGCATGGGGAACCGGGGCCGTCGCCGGCCCGCGTGACGCAGGCACAAAAAAGGCGGCAGCGATTTCCGCTGCCGCCCTTTTCGTACTCCCGCGAAGCCGGATCAGCTCGGCTTCAGCGCCTTGTTGCCGAGATCGAAATCGGCGATCTCCTTGGTCCGCTTCGATCCGGCCTTGGCCTGGTGGTCGGTAGCCATCCAGACATAGACCGCCGGCAGCACGAACAGCGTGAACAGCGTGCCGATCGACATGCCGGATACGACGACGAGACCGATCGAGAAGCGGCTCGCCGCGCCGGCGCCGGTGGCGGTCAACAGCGGGATCAGGCCGGTGACCATCGCGGCCGTCGTCATCAGGATCGGACGCAGCCGGATGCGGGCCGCCATCTCGATCGCCGACCGCTTGTCGAGACCTTCCTTGAGCTGCAGCTCGTTGGCGAACTCGACCATCAGAATGCCGTGCTTGGTGATGAGGCCGACCAAGGTCAGCAGTCCGACCTGGGTATAGATGTTGATGGTGGCCACACCGAAGAACAACGGGATCAGGGCGCCGACGATCGCCATGGGAACGCTGATCATGATCACCAAGGGATCGCGCAGGCTCTCGAACTGCGCCGCCAGCACCAGGAAGATGATGACCAGCGCGAAACCGAAGGTGATCGCGAGCTGATTGCCCTCCTGCACGTATTGGCGGAGAGTCAGCCAGATAGTCGTGGCCGAAGCCGGCAGGCAACTTCTTCGCTTCGCCCTCCAGGAAGTCAACCGCCTGCCCGACCGTCACGCCCGGCATCGGCACCGCTGAAAAGGTCGCGGAGTTGAGCTGGTTGAAATGGGTCAGCGAATTCGGATCGGTGCCGGTCTCGATCGACACGATGGTCGACAGCGGCACCAGTTGCCCGGTGTTGGTCGGTACATAGTAGCCGCCGAGCGATTCCGGCGACAACCGCATACCGCGGGGTACTTGCGGGATCACCTGATACGATCGGCCTTCGAGGTTGAAGCGATTGACGTAGTTGCCGCCCAACAGCGTCTGCAACGTGGCGCCGACCTGGGCCATGTTGATACCGAGATCGCTCGCCTTGGAACGATCGATAGAGACGCGCACCACCGGCTGATTGAAGTCGAGGTCGCTATCGGAGACGATGAACAGGCCACTCTTGCGCGCGGCGTCCTTCAACTTCACCATCTGATCATAGACTGCCTGGAAACCGGAGGTCGAATTGATCACCATCTGGATCGGCAGGCCGCCGGGTCCACCCGGAAGCGGCGGCAGGTTGAACGCGAATGCCTGAACGCCTTCGATCTTCGCTGAGCTCCGCCTGCACCAGCGGCTTCAGCTTGATCGAGGACCGCTTGCGTTCGTCCCACGGCTTGAGCAGCATGCCGGCAATGCCGCCCTGCGGCCCGTTGATGCCGTTCAGGACGAAGCGCAGGTCCGTTTCCGGAAACTTGGCAAACGCCTTGTCGAGCTTGTCGCCGTAGAAATCGACATAGTCGATGTTGGCGTATTTCGGCGCCTTGGTAACCGAGAACACGATGCCCTGGTCCTCCTCGGGCGCCAGTTCCTTGGCCGTGTTCATATAGAGGAAACCGACCAGCCCAAGCATTGTCAGCGCGAACAGTCCGGTGACCGGACGATAGTCGAGCGAGCGGTCGAGCATGCGGCCGTACCCGCGCGTCACCGCGCCGAACACCTTGTTGACCAGTTTGGCGAACCGCCCCTCTTCCGCACTCGTGAGGAAGATCGAGCACATCATCGGCGACAGCGTCAGCGCGATCACGCCCGACACGATCACCGAGCCCGCCAGCGTGAAGGCGAATTCGCGGAACAGCGAACCGGTCAGGCCGCCGAGGAAGCCGATCGGCGCATACACCGCCGCCAGCGTGATCGTCATCGAGATCACGGGGCCGACGATTTCGCGCGCGCCCTGCAGCGACGCCTGGACCGGGGTTTTTCCTTCCTCCAGATGTCGATGGATGTTCTCGACCACCACGATGGCGTCGTCGACCACGAGTCCGATCGCAAGCACCATCGCCAGCAGCGTCAACAGGTTGAAGCTGAAGCCCATCGCCAGCATCAGGCTGCAGACGCCGATCAGCGACAGCGGTATCGTGACCACTGGAATGATGACCGAGCGGAACGAGGCCAGGAACAGGAAGATCACGACCACAACGATCAGCACGGCCTCGATCAGCGTGTTCTTCACCTCGTCGATCGACGATTGGATGAATTTGGTGGAATCGTAGGCCACCTTCATCTTCATCGACGGCGGCAGATTGCGCTCCAGCTCCGGAAACAGCGCGCGCACACCCTTGACCAGCGTCAGCGGGTTGCCTTGCGGGGTAGACTGCACGCCGATGAAGATCGCACGCTCACCGCTGAACGCAACGCTCGCATCCGAACTTTGGGCGGCGAGTTCGACGGTCGCGATATCCTCGACCCGCACGAAGCCGCCGTCCTTGGACTTGACGATCATCTTCTTGAACTGATCGAGGTTCCGGAGGTCGGTGTTGGTCTGAATGTTCGAGACGATGAGGTAGCCCTTGGCCTGGCCGGCCGCTGCCTGGAAGTTGTTGGCGGCAATCGCCGCCGAAACATCGCTTGGCGATACGCCGCGCCCCGCCATCCGCACCGGATCGAGCCACAGCCGCATCGCAAATGTCTGCCCGCCGAGAATATCGGCGGAAGCCACGCCGTCGACCGTCGACAGCACCGGCTGCACCACGCGCGTCAGATAGTCCGAGATCGCCGAGCCCGAGAGCTCGTCGCTGGAGAATCCGAGATACATCACGGCCGTCGTCTGGCCGGTCGTCTTGGTCACGATCGGATCGTTCGATTCCTTCGGAATCAGGTATTTGACCGAATTCGTCTTGGCCAGAACTTCGGTCAGCGCCTGGTTCGGGTCGAAATTCAACTTGATGTAGACCTGGATCGTGCTGGTGCCCTGCACCGACGACGACGTGATGTAGTCGACACCCTCGGCAGAAGCGATCGCCTGCTCGATCGGCGTGGTGATGAAGCCCTGGATCAGGTTGGCCGACGCACCGGGATAGACGGTGGTGACGTTGATCACCGTATTCGACAGCTTCGGATATTGCCGGATCGGCAACACGCTGGCGGCCCGCAAACCGATCAGGAGGATCAGCAGGCTGACGACGACCGCCAGGACCGGACGCTTGATGAAAATATCGGTTAAGGCCATCGCAAAATTATCCCGCTGAATTCAGCATTTTCGGGCGCGGTCCCGCTTGGAAGACCGCTGCCCGTCTTTCGCCTGCGCAGCCCCCGGGGGCCACGTTCATGGTTCAGTAGCGCGGCGGCTTCGCCGGAATCGGCGGTGTCGGATCGTTCGAGATCGTCACGGCCGATCCCGATTGCAGCTTGAGCTGCCCCACCGCCACGACGCGATCGCCGTCCTTCAACCCTTTCAGGATCTCGGCACGTCCCTCGATGCGGTTGCCGGTCTGCACGAACGTGCGTGTGACCGTGAGGCTGGTCTTGCCGCCTTCCTCTTTCTTCTCGCTGAGGAGATAGACCGAGTCGCCATAGAGCGTGTAATCGACCGCGGTTTCGGGCACGGTGATAACAGGCGGCTTATCCGGCAGCACCACCGTGGTGGTTGCAAACATGCCGGGCTTGAGGATGCGATCCGGATTCTGGATCGTCGCCTGCACGCGAATGTTGCGCGTATCGGTCGCGATCTGCGGCTCGATGGTGGTGATCTTGCCTTCGAAGGTCCGGCCTGGATAGGCATCGACGGCGATACGCACGATCTGACCGACCTTGAGGTTACCGGAGTCCTTTTCCGTCACGGTGAAGTTCGCAAACAGCACGGAGAGATCGGTCAGCGAGACGATCTGCGTGCCGGCGGTCAGATATTGTCCGACCTCGACCTTGCGAACGCCGAGATCACCGTCGAACGGCGCCCGCACCAGTTTCTGCGAGATGATCGCCTGCGTCTTGGCTATGCCGGCGCTGGCCTGATCGAACGCCGCCTGTGCGTTATCCACGGTCGCCTGCGGTCCGAACTGGCGTTCCGCAAGCTGCTTGGCGCGATCCAGCGATATCTGCGACACCCGCTGCTGCGCCTTGAAGCTGGCGAGGTCGCCCTGCTCGGGACCGTCGAACAGTTGCACCAGCGGCGTACCGGCTTTCACGCTGGTGCCCGCCGTGAACATGATCTCGGTGATGCGCCCGTTGACATCAGACGTGACATTGACCTGATGCACGGCGGCGAGGTCGCCGACCGCGGTCAGGAGGTTCGGAATGGTTTCGGACTTCGCCGTGGCGATATTGACGCTGGTCGGCGGCGGCGGTTTGCTGAAGATCTCTTTGAACAGATTGGGCAAAAAGACGAACTTGAAGAAACCCAGACCGCTTACGATGGCCGCAAGCAGCAATCCCACGATGATGAACCAGCGCACCATCCGGACCGGCCGCTTGTGCGGCTGGTCGGTGATCGGCTTGCCCGAAATCTTCGGCTCCGTCACGATATTCATTTCATGCACTTTCTGCAGTTACCGATTGTCCCGAATTCGGCGACAGCTCGCGGTCCAGATGAAAATCAATTGCGGCTTCGGTAAGTCCGATGCCGCGCAGAATGAATTGACACAGTTGCCCCTCCAGGTCGGGAGCGTCGCCATAGGAAAGACAGGGCACGACCGGAAGCCTGGTCAAAGCCGCCATCAGTACGGTGTGGTGCGCGAACCAGAACAGGTTAAGCGGGTTGCTGCCGATCCGCACTGCGTCGCCAGCCGCGACCGCGCTTTCGATCGATGCGGCAAACACCGGGCCGATCAGGCCGCCGATCTTGTCGTAAAGCAGCCGCGCGAACTCACCATCATCGAGGTGGCTGGTCGTCATCAGCCGCAGCCGCTGCGCTTCCTCTTGATCCGACCCGTTCGATACCTCAACGAAATGTCCAACCATGCCTTTGATCAGTTCGACGAGCGTTCCCGTCGACGGTTCCTGGCCGAGCAGATTGGAAAAATCCGGATCGGCCTCGCACTCTTCCGCGAGGATCTCGGCATAGAGCGCGGCTTTGGAAGGAAAGTGCTTGAACAACAGCCCTTCCGAAATGGCGGCTGCGGCCGCCACGCTCTTGGTCGTGGTGCCGGCAAAGCCGTTCCTGGCAAAGCATCGCTTAGCGGCGCTCAAGATCAATTGCCGCCGTAAATCACTGGTCATGCGTAGTGTGGACATGAGCGCGTGAGTAATCACTCACCTTGACGAAGTCAAGGTTTTATTGCAGCGCAGTAGTCATCGTCAGCTACGATGCAACTCCAGATTCATCGTCTTATCTCTCTGACTTAGCACCACTTTTCTGAAAGATCACACCTCCCCGCTTTCGACCGATTCCGGATCGTTGCAACTCGAACGGGCTGCGGCACGGCCGACGCCGGACGCCGAAACCGCTCCGAGGCGGCAGTGGAACCGGAGAAAGCTGCAGGGCGATCGCTTCACGAACGGATCAAAACGGCCTATCCGTTCTCGACAACGAGAATGAAACGCATGACGGCAGACGCGCGCGAGTTGGCGGCCACATTCGACCTCGAGAAGCTGCCGGCGGAATTCTATGCCAACCCCTACCCGACCTACCGTGCCTTGCGCGAGCACGCACCGGTCAAGCGACTGCCGAACGGTTCGTATTTCCTGACCCGCTACGACGACCTGGTCGCAGCCTACAAGCACACAACGATATTCTCGTCGGACAAGAAGAAGGAGTTCGCGCCCAAATACGGCGACTCCCTGCTCTACGAGCACCACACCACCAGCCTCGTCTTCAACGATCCCCCCGCCCACACCCGCGTGCGCCGGCTGATCATGGGCGCGCTGTCGCCGCGCGCGATCGCGGGCATGGAGCCCGACCTGGTGAAGCTGGTGGATCATCTGCTCGACGCCATCGCCGCCAAGGGCAAAGTGGACCTGATCGAGGACTTTGCATCGGCGATCCCGATCGAAGTGATCGGCAACCTGCTCGACGTGCCGCACGATGAACGCGAACCGTTGCGCGACTGGTCACTGGCGATCCTTGGCGCGCTGGAGCCGGTGATCAGCCCCGACGTATTTGCCCGCGGCAATCAGGCGGTGAAGGATTTTCTCAGCTACCTCGAAGGACTGGTGGCGCGGCGGCGCGCCAGGCCGGGCAATCCCGACCGCGACGTGCTGACACGGCTCATCCAGGGCGAAGACAGTGGCGAGCGGCTGACGGAGAAGGAGCTGCTGCACAACTGCATCTTCCTGCTCAATGCCGGCCATGAGACCACCACCAACCTGATCGGCAACGGGCTGGTGGCGCTGCAGGCCCACGCGGGCGAGAAGCGGCGGCTGATCGAGGATCCCATACTGATCAAGACCGCGGTCGAGGAGATGCTGCGGTTCGAGAGCTCGAACCAGCTCGGCAACCGCATGACGGTCGAAGCGGTCGAACTCGGCGGCATCGCCATGCCGGCCGGAACGCCGGTGACGCTGTGCATCGGCGCGGCCAACCGCGATCCCGCCCATTTCGCCGATCCCGAACGTCTCGATATCGGCCGCACGCCGAACCGGCATCTCGCCTTCGGCACCGGCGCGCATCAATGCGCCGGAATGGCCCTGGCGCGGCTGGAGGGTGCGATTGCGATCTCGCGCTTCCTTGCACGTTTTCCGGATTACGTGCTGGACGGCGAGCCGGTGCGCGGCGGCCGGGTGCGCTTCCGCGGATACCTCAGCGTGCCGTGCACGGTGGGCGAGGACCGCGTCGCTGTTCTATGAGCTTAATTGCCGGCGGTATTGAAGCGCGATAGATCGCAATCCCGCTCGGCGTATTTCACGCGACGCAGGCCGTCGCGATCCTCGAACACGGTCGGCTGGCAGCGCGCGCGCCAGGCGCCCTGGGCCTCTTCATCGGCCTTCAGTTCTGCCGCCGTCCGCGCATGGATTTTGATCGTGTTGCGGCTGCCGACATGAAAATTGGTCTGCTGGCTGGGAAGCAGCGGCGCACCGGAAGCGATGGCCGCAGCCTTGGCGTCCGCTGCGGCCTTCGCCGCGCGCGCAGCCTGCACCGCAGCTGCGGCCTGACCGTGATCCAGCGCGAACTGCGCGGACGCCGACGAGACCGACGCGACAACGATCGAGATCGCAATGAAGATACGCATGGATGCTGCCTCTTGAAGGAATGCCGTCCGTCAGGATGGCCCGACAAGCATTGAGGCAGCGTAAAGCGGCGTGGCTAACCGCAGCGCAACTTGATCGATAAAGATTTAACGGACATCGGGAGACGTCGCGGGCCGGACCTGTTCATCGAGCCACGCAGTTCCGGCGCGCTCTCCGTTCCCGGCGAGCGCGGATAAGTGGGCCGGGGCTATTCGCTGCGGCCGAACTCGCAGCCCTTGCGGGCGTAGACCAGGCGAACGACGCCTTCCCGGTCATAGGTGCGCGTCGGCTTGCAGAACGTTTCCCATTTCTCGATGCTGGCGCGTCGCGCCTTTTCGTCCTCCTGATCCTGCGCGGCATTGCGCGGCGGATCGTCGAGATAGGAGGTCGTGCACATCTTGCCGAAGAACTGGCTGTGGGTGCATCGTTCCACGACCTGCCACGCCTGCGCCGACGTCGACAGCAGGGCGAGAGTTACAATTGCCAAAAGGATCTTCATGGTTCGCTCACCGCTTTCGGAACTTTCTCCGTGCGGTGTAGCTAGCGCCGCCGTGCGCGCCGGTGCAACGCTAACCCTTTGTTAAGCTGAATAGCGCGGGAAAAGGTTAAATCTGGAACCGGGCGCTGTCGCATCGCGCGACAAGCCTGTTCGATCACAATGCGCGCCGGCTCGAATTCGAGACAACATCGTCCACCGTTGATACAGCGCGCCAGCGATTCTGGCGGCCCTTTCTAGACCACCGTTCGATGCCGCGCGATGCAGGTTTGCAGGACTTCGTCGATCGGCTTTCCCCACCAGTCGTCGGAGAAGATTTCGATCTCGGAATATCCGGCAAAACCCTGCGCTTCCACCGCCGCACGCACCGACCTGATGTCGATCACGCCGTCTCCCATCATGCCGCGATCGTTGAGAATGTCTTTGGTCGGCACCAGCCAGTCGCAGACGTGAAACGCCAGCAGGCGATCCTTGCCGGCGCGCGCGATCTGCGGCATCAGCTCGGGGTCCCACCAGATGTGATAGACATCGAGCGCCACGCCGAGCGCGCCGCTGCGCTGCGGATCGAGCAGGTCGCAGATATCCAGCGCCTGCTTCGTCGTATTCACGCAGGCGCGGTCGGCGGCATAGGCCGGATGCAGCGGTTCGATCGCGAGCGGCATGTTGGCCTGCTTCGCATATTCCAGCATTTCCGCGATGGCGTCATGCACCTGCGTGCGCGCCTGCACGATGTCCCTTGAGGCCGCACTTCCCGGCCGCGAATATTGCGGCAGACCGCCCACCACCAGCACCACGCAGGGCGCGCCGAGCGCCCTGGCTTCGTCGATCGCACGGCGATTGTCGTCGCGGACTTCGACGCGGCGCGGCGTGTCCGACGTGAACATGCCGCCGCGGCAATAGCCCGACAATTCGAGCCCGGCGTCACGCACCGCCCGCACCGCGCGATCGAGGCCGATCGCCGCGACCTGGTCCCGCCACGGGTCGATGGCGCGGATCCCGTGCCGCGCGCAGGCCTCGATGATCGCGGCGAGATCGCCCTGCTTGCGAACCGTCGCCGTATTCAGCGACAGCCAGCGATGGTCGGCAGAAAAATCGCGCATCAGGCCTCGATGCCGCGGGTCGCCAGCAACGTCTTCATGCGCCGCGTCGCCAGTTCAGGATTGGAAAGCAGCCCTGCCTTGTCGGCGAGGCGAAACAGTTCGGCCAGATGCAGCGTCGAGCGCGTGCTCTCCTGCCCGCCGACCATGGTGAAATGATCCTGGTGGCCGTTGAGCCAGGCCATGAACACGATGCCAGTCTTGTAGAACCGTGTCGGGGCCCGGAAGATGTGGCGCGACAGCGGCACGGTCGGACCCAGCACGTCATGGAAGCCGGCTTCATCGCCGGCTGCAAGCCGCGACAGCGCATAGGATGCTGCGGGTGCGATGGCGTCGAAGATGCCGAGCAGCGCGTGCGAATACCCCTTGTCGTCACCGGCGATCAATTCGGCGTAATTGAAGTCATCGCCGGTGTACATTTTGACGTTCTTGTCGAGACGCCGGCGCATGTCGATCTCGCGCTGCTTGTCGAGCAGCGAGACCTTGACGCCATCGACCTTGGCCGCATTGGCGTTGATGATGGCGACCGCCGTGTCCATTGCCCTGTCGAGATCAGCCGTTCCCCAGTAACCCGTCAGCGCCGGATCGAACATGTCGCCGAGCCAGTGGATGATCACCGGCTCGCGAACCTGGCCCAGCACGCGGTCATAGACCTTGGCATAATCGTCGGCGCTGCGGCCGAGCTTGGCCAGCGCGCGCGAGGCCATCAGGATGATGCGGCCGCCGGCTTTCTCCACCGCCGCGATCTGCTCTTCGTAAGCGCGGATCACGTCGTCGATCGACCTTGCGTCCTCGACCGCAAGATGATCGGTGCCGGCGCCGGAAAACACCAGCGCGTTGCCCTTGGCCCTGGCGGCCTTTACCGAACGCTGGATCAGCTCCAGCGAGGTCGGCCAGTCCAGCCCCATGCCGCGCTGTGCGGTATCCATCGCCTCCGCCACGCCAAGGCCGAGATCCCAGACGTGCTCGCGGAAGGCAATGGTCCGGTCCCAGTCGATCGCAGCTGACAGCCACGGGTCGTTGTCCGCGAGCGGATCGGCCACCACATGCGCGGCGGAGAACGCGACGCGATTGAGCGTGCCTTCGAGTTTGGCCGGAAACGTCCGCGACGCCGCCAGGCGATAGGTTTCGATCGAACGATCCGCCGTCGGTAGCTTGAGCGACAGCGATGACATCGGCAGGACAGGCTTGTTCATGATTGGCCTCCTCACACCTTGATCGGGGCGACGTCGATCCAGCGCCGCTCGCGCCAGCTCTGCAGCGCGCATTCGGCAAGCTGGACGCCCTTGGCGCCTTCCAGCAGCGTGAACTTGTAGGGCGCGTCCTCGCAGACGTGCCGGATGAACATCTCCCACTGCTCCTTGAATCCGTTGTCGTAGACGACGTTCTCCGGCACCTTCTGCCAGTCGGCATAGAAATCGTGGGTGCGCTTTTCGTCCGGGTTCCACACCGGCCGCGGCGTCGCCTGACGGGCCTGGATCACGCAGTCGGTCAGGCCGGCCACCGCCGAGCCGTGGGTGCCGTCGACCTGGAAGGTGACGAGATCGTCGCGATAGACCCGCGTCACCCAGCTCATGTTGATATGCGCGATCACGCCGCCCTTGAGCCGGAAGGTGGCATAGGCGGAGTCGTCGGCGGTCGCCGTATATTTCTTGCCCTTCTCGTCGAACCGTTCGGGAATGTCCGTGGTGCCGAGGCAGGAAACGCTCTCGACCTCGCCGAACAGATTGTCGAGCACGTAGCGCCAGTGGCACACCATGTCGAGGATGATGCCGCCGCCGTCCTCGCTGCGATAATTCCATGACGGCCGCTGCGCTTCTTGCCAGCCCCCCTCGAACACCCAGTAGCCGAACTCGCCGCGCACCGAGAGCATGCGGCCAAAGAAACCGGAGTCGCGCAGGAAGGCGAGCTTCTTCAGGCCCGGCAGGAACAGCTTGTCCTGCACCGTTCCGTGCTTGACGCCCCTGGCGTTGGCGAGCCTCAAGACCGCGACCGCCTCTTCCAGGTTGGTCGCGATTGGCTTCTCGCAATAGACATGCTTGCCGGCGTTGATCGCCCTGGTCAGCAGCGACGGACGCGCCTGCGTGGTAGCCGCATCGAAGAAGATCGTGTCGTCTTTCGCGGCCAGCGCCTTGTCGAGATCGGTCGACCAGCGTTCCACGTCGAAGCGTTTGGCAAGGCGCTCCACCTTGCCCGCATCGCGGCCGATCAGGATCGGATCGGGCAGCATGCGGTCGCCGTTCGAAAGCAGCACGCCGCCCTGGTCGCGGATGGCGATGATGGAGCGGATCAGATGCTGGTTGAGGCCCATGCGGCCGGTCACGCCGTTCATGATCAGGCCGAGGCGTTTGGTCGTCATTCTGCTTTCTCCAGGGAAATTCCGGCTGTGGGCTGCGCGAGCGGCGACATCGCGGACCAGTCCGGATGCACCGAGGTGGCAAAGCCCGGTGTGGTCAGCGATCCCGTCAGGAGATCGCCGTCGTGGATCGCCAGGCGAATTTTGTCGCCGTCGCGGGCATAGAGATCGGGATGGCCCGCGAGAAATGCTTCCGCTTCGGCCACCGGCGTTGCGCCGAAGCCGTCGACATAATGGTGGCCATTGCGCTCGGCATGGGTGATGCCGATCAGCGCGCCGAGCGCAAGATCCTGTTGCACCGCCAGTCCGGCCTGGCAGGTCAGGTCCTCGCCGGCGACGAAGCATTTTTCGCCCGCCGCGCTCCATTTGGCCGCGCGCGTGGCGTTGACCACCGACTTGTAGATGCCCTTGCAGGATTTCGAGGAGATGCCGCGATAGCCGAGTGCTCGCGCCTGCGGAAATACATCGTAGGAATCATCGGCCTCATCGACGATGAAGTCGCGCCGCGCCAGCGCTCCGAGCGGCGATTGTCGCGTGATGTCGCGCGGCATCGGCTGCTCGATATAGAGCAGTTTCGACGCGATCGGCCGCAGCGCGGCATCGCGGTCGAGGCGTTCGACCAGCGCGCCCAGGGCTGCAAGGTCCGCATACTGCTCGTTGGCGTCCAGCGTGACGCCGTAGTCATGCGGCAGCGTAGCGAGTTCGCGGCCTACCCGGATCAGCCGCTCCGCATCGTGGCCTGGATCGCCGTTGAGCTTGAGCTTGAAATAGCGCGCACCCGCGTTTTCGCTGATGTCGGCAACGCCGCCCTCGCCTTCGACCTTGTCGTCCATGCCGACCGTGTGACGGATCGCCACGCGCTCCAGCCGCTTGCGGCCCGCAAGGAACTGCGACACGTCGGCATCAGTCAGGTCGGGCGACAGTCGGGCATCGACGCCGCCGATATTGGCCGCCATGCCGTCGAAGAAGTTGCCCCCCATACAGCGCAGCAGCGCATCGAGGATCGCCTTGTCGATCTCGGCCGGACCATAGGCGGCGGCCAGCGGCGGAATATCCTCGCGGGCGCAGGCCTCGACCTGCGCGCCGATGCAGGCGGCGTGCAGGCCGAAGGCCGTCTCAAGGAACGAATGCGCGAGATAGATGTCCCGCGCGATGACCAGCGCGCGGCGCAATTCCTCGATCGTCTGCTGCGGCGAAAGGTGCGGCCGCTTGTCGAACCATTTGGCGACCAGGAACTCGGCGCTGGCCCCGGTCGCGCTTCCCTTGCCCTCGACCTCGATTTCGACGCGCACAAAAGCCTGCGGCGTCGCGTTGATGACGACCGCACCAAAGCGGAACGGCCGGGCAAAGCTGACCTGCCGTTCGAAAAAAGCGATATCCTTTACGACCAGGCGGGGCGGCATGACGGGCCTTGTCTCAGTCCAGCGCGCTTTGGGTGAAAAAGTGCTTGCGAATGCGCTGCACCAGTTCGGTGAAGGCGGGATCGGCCATCGCGTCCAGCGAGCGCGGACGCGGCAGCGGCACGTCGTAGATGGCGGCGATCGCGCCCGGGCGTTCAGTCATGACCAGCACACGGTCGGCTAGAAACACCGCTTCGGGAATCGAATGCGTAATCAGCAGCACGGTCTTGCCGGTTTCGCGCTGGATGCGCATCAACTCGACGTTCATCTTCTCGCGCGTCATGGCGTCGAGCGCGCCGAACGGCTCGTCCATCAGCATGATCTTGGGATCGTGCACCAGCGCCCGGCAGATCGAGGCGCGCTGCTGCATGCCGCCGGAGAGCTGCCAGGGCAGCTTCCTCTCGAAACCTTCCAGTCCCACCAGTTTCAACAGCGCCTGCGCTCGCGGCAAATATTCGTGCCGCGGCAATTTCTTCATGTCGATCGGCAACATCACATTGGACAGGATGTTGCGCCAGGGCAGCAGCAGCGCGTTCTGGAACACGATACCGACATTGCCGTGCGGCTTGGTCACCCGTTCGCCCTCGACCAGGATCTCGCCCGCCGATGGCGCCAGCAGCCCCGAGATCATCTTCAGCAGCGTGGACTTGCCGCAGCCGGAAGGGCCGACCACGACGAAGAACTCGCCCTCGTTGATCTGGAAATCCAGCGGCCGCAGCGACGGCACGTCGCCGTCGCGCGAACGGTAGGTCTTGGAGACGCCTGACAGCGTGATGCCCGCCGCCGCGCCGCCGGCGCGATCCGACACCAGGCGCAGATGCGCGCCTGACGGATCGATGCCGGAAGGTTTGATCGCGGGGTTCATTCAGGTGATTCCATTGTCGAGATGCCCGTCATTCCGGGGCGATGCGTAGCATCGAACCCGGAATCTCGAGATTCCGGGTCTGGTCCTTCGGACCATCCCGGAATGACGACTTCCACTCACGAACCGCCCTGCGGCAGGTAGTCGTTGGTGTAGAACGCCTTCGGATTGTCCTTGGCCTTGGCATCGAGCCCGCCATATTCGACCATGAGGTTGACCGTGTCGGTCATGTTCTGGTCGGTCACCTGGAACGGCCGCTTGGCCTTGGTCTCCGCCGTGCGATAGAGCGGAATTGTCAGTTCGAACCCCTTCGTCAGCGTTTCGATCTTGCCGCCCTTCGGGTTGGCGTCGAGGATCGATTGCGCCGCGCCCTTGGGGTCCTTCTCGGCGGCTTCGACGGCCTTCGTGGTCGCCGACATGAAGCGCTTGACGAGATCGGCATTGGCCTTGACGAACTCGGTGTTGGCGACGACGCCCGAGCAGACCATGTTGATGCCGTAGTCGGCGAACTTGATTGCGTTGACGTCCTTGCCGGTGGCGTCCTTGATCTTCATCGACTGGTCCATGACGTAGCCGAGCAGGAGATCGGCCTGGCCGTTGATGACGGCGTTCAGCTTGGTCTGGCCGTCGCCGGCGACCGTCTGGAAGTCGCTTTCCTTCAGGCCGGTCTTCTTCAGGAACAGCGGCCAGATCTGCGTCATCGAATCGGCCGGCGTGATCGCCACCGTCTTGCCCTTGATGTCCTCGGGCTTCTTGATGTTCTTTTCGACAAAGCCCATCGCCGACATCGGGCTGGTCTGCAGCAGCACCCCGGTGGCGACAATCGGCGCGCCCTTCACCGCCGCGCGCATCATGGTGGGCACGTCGACATAGCCGAAATTCGCGGTCTTGGCCGCAACCGCCTGCGTGGTCGCCGCCGAACCGCGGCCTTCCTGGATTTCGAGATCGATGCCCTCGGCGGCATAGATGCCCTTGGCCTTGCCGTAATAGAACGGCGCGTGCTCGCCATAGACATACCAGTTCAGCATCAGCACGACCTTGTCGGCGGCCGATGCGGGAAGCACTGAAAGCGCGGTCCAGATCAGGGCGGCGGAGATCGCCGCTGTCACTCGTATCATGGTCATCCTCCCGGTGGTGTTGGCGCGGCGCTTGAGCAGGCCGCTTTTCTGGTTTGGCTTACGAAGCGAAAATGAGGTCCTCGCGCTGGCTGACATGCCATGGGATCACGAGGCGTTCGATGCGGTCGACGGCCCAGAACAGCACCACGCCGAGCAGCGCGAGAATGACCAGGGCAGCGAACATCGTCGGCAGATCGAAGGTGCCGATCGAGCGCTGCAGCACATAGCCGATGCCGGAATTGGAGCCGACGAACTCACCGACCACGGCGCCGACGACCGCGAGCGTCACCGAGACTTTCAGCCCGGAGAAGATCGCCGGCATCGCGTGCGGCAGGTTGACGGCGCGAAACACCTGAAAGCGGCTGCCCTGCATCGCCCGCGCCAGATCGACCATGTCGGGATCGACCGACTTGAAACCCTGCACGGCCGACACCACGACAGGAAAAAACCCGAGCAGGAACGCCGAGATCACTTTCGGGATGATGCCGAACCCGAACCACACCACGAACAGCGGCGCGATCGCGATCTTCGGCACCGATTGCGAGAACACCAGCAGCGGATAGACATAGCTTTCCACCGTCTTCGATCCCGCGATCAGCATCGCCACGGGAATGCCGAACACCGCCGACAGCAGGAACCCGCAAAGGGTGGCGTAGGTGGTGGGCCAGGCCTGCCGCAGCAGTTCCGGCCAGTCCGTCCGCAGCACCGCCAGCACATCGCCGGGCGCCGGGATCTGATAGGGCGGAATCTGGAACAGGCGGATGGTGACGTCCCACATCACCACGATGAACAGCAGGAACAGGAACGGCCGCACCCACGCAGCATTCAGCGCTTTCGACACGCCACTCTCGCGCCTCGCCTCGGCCACATCCCGCTCCCTGTCCGGTCGTCTTTTCTGGGTAAAAATTAACCCGTTGGATAAATACTGGCAAGCAGGTTTTCGTGCGGTACTTTGTCGTTCCTGCGGCCCATGATGCGCCGGCGTCAATTCGTAGGATGGGTGGAGCGAAGCGATACCCATCAATGCCGGGCGTGTGGCGATGGGTATCGCTTCGCTCCACCCATCCTACGGACCTCGCTCGGCGGTGCTCGCCGCGGGCACGCGGCTCACACCGGCTGATGCGCCGGCGCCCGCACGCCGGGCTTCACCACCTTGCCGAAATCGGCGGTCGATTTGCCGGTCAGCGCCGCCAGCACCAGCGACACCATGTGGGCGAGGCGCTCGTCCCTCGCCTCCTTCTTCAGGAGGTCGCGGCCGAAGATCACCGACAGCGTGGCGCTGTTGGAGAGATAGAAGAAGCACAGCGCGGCGATCGAGATGTAGAGTTGCACCGGATCGACGGCGACGCGGAAGTCGCCGCTCTCGACACCGCGCCGCACCACCGTGCGGATCATCTCGACGAACGGCGAGTGCATCGACTTGACCTTGGTCGAGCGCTTCAGGTGGCGAGCTTTGGCGAGATTTTCGGTGTTGAGCAACGCCAGAAATTCCGGGTTGCGGATGAAATAATTCCAGGTGAAGTCGATCAGCCGCTCGATCGCCTCGGGCGGATCGAGATGTTCGAGATCGAGCCCGCGCTCCTCGGAGCGGATCTTCTCATAGGCGCCTTCGAGCACCGCGAGGTAGAGGTCTTCCTTGTTGCCGACGTGGTAATACAGCATGCGCTTGTTGGCGCCGGCGTTGGCCGCGATGCGGTCGACGCGAGCGCCGGCAAGGCCATGGGCGGCGAACTCCTGCTTGGCGGCCTCGAGAATGCGAAGCCGCATGCCCTCGGGGTCGCGCTGCCATTTCTGGATGCGTTTTGCCTTGGCCAAATCAGTCGCTCGATACTTGCATGGGCCAAGCTGTAGCATGCAGGGGCCGGCTTGAGAACGAGGGATGCTCTATCCCCGTCAATGCGAGCGCCAGCGAAGCAATCCATAGGCCGAGAAGCAGGACTGGATTGCTTCGTCGCTTGCGCTCCTCGCAATGACGAGCGGGTCAATCGGTAGTCGTTCCCGGCCCCGCCGATGGCTGCACCAGCAGCGTCGGAACGCCGCAGGTGCCGCTGCGCACGGTCATCACCCGTGTCCCCGGCTTGCGGCCGTTACGGACCTCGGAGACGTCGACGCCGGCCTGAACCAGCCGCGCATGGGTGGCGTCGATGTCGGCGACGCGCCAGCACAGGCCGCGCAACCGGTCCTGCGATGTATCCTCGTGCTTGCCCGGCCGGTGGGTCACCTCGACGATGAGGTCGCCGCAGCGGAAGAACATCAGCCGGCCCCAGTCCGGATGCGAGCGGTCGAGCGCCATGTCGAGCCCGAGCCGGGCGCCGTAGAGCGCGGCCGCCCGTTCGGGGTCCGAGGTCGAGACCACGACATGATCCATCGCCGTGATCGGCCCTGACGCCGTCCCGGCCGATAGCGGGCGCTCGCCGTCGCGTTCGAGGAAGAACAGGCGGACGCCGCGCGTTGCCTCGGTGGCCGCACGCGTGCGCTTCCATGCGAGCACCGCGCCACTGTCCGCGTCGCGGCTTTCCACCTCGGCCACCGGCTCCGGCTTCAGCGCCAGCCGGTCGAGCCTGCGGTGCATTTTGGCAATGTCACCGGTCCGGAAACAGATGCTGGCAAGCCCCTCGCCCTGCGCCGCGAGCACCGCGCGAATCCGGTCCGCGCTTTCGCCCTCGCCGCTCGGCGCCATCAATTCCAGCGTCGTGTTGCGGAGCGTGAACAGGACGCGATCCGCGCCGTCACCGCTGTCGCGCCAGGATGGTGCCCGCGCCAACAGGGTCGCGTAGCCCGCGGTGGCGGCATCGATATCGCCCGCGAGGACGACGACGTGATCGAGCGCGCTAATCACGGAAACAGCCCCCGCGTGTTCTTGGCGGCGCGGACCTTCTCGACGCCGATCGCCATCGCCGCCGTGCGGTGCGGGATATTGTCCTTCTTCGCACGCCTTAGCATCTGGTCGAAAGCGCGATCGAGAATTGCATATTCGCGCCGCGTCACTTCCTCTTCCTCCCAGAACAATTGCTGCAGGTCCTGCACCCATTCGAAGTAGCTGACAACGACACCGCCCGAATTACACAGGACATCGGGGATCAGGAACAATTCGGCCTGGCGCTTTTCCAGCACCAGATCGGCCTCCGGCGTGGTCGGGCCATTGGCGCCCTCGGCCAGCACGCGACATTTCAGGTTCGCGGCAACCTCAGCGTCGATCACCCGCTCCATCGCCGCCGGCACCAGCACGTCGCAGCGCAGCGTGAGGATCTGCGCGGGATCGAAGGCCAACTGGCTGGAGAAACCGGCGATGCTGCCATGCGCGCCGGCGTGCCGCATCAGCGCGGGAATATCGAGCCCGGCCGGATCATGAAGCGCGCCGGTGTGATCGCTGACCGCGATCACCTTGAGGCCGTATTGGTGCAGCTCCAGCGCGGCATAGGAGCCGACATTGCCGAAGCCCTGGATCACCGCCGTGGCGGTGCCGGGATTGATCGAGAGCTCCTTCAGCACCCTTCGCGCGAGATAGGCAACACCGCGTCCGGTGGCTTCGCGCCGCCCGAGCGTTCCGCCCGACGCCACCGGCTTGCCGGTGACGATCTCGGTCACGGTGCGGCCCTGATACATCGAGTAGGTGTCCATGAACCAGGCCATCACCTGCTCATTGGTGCCCATGTCGGGCGCCATCACGTCGGTGTGCGGGCCGACGAACGGGATCATCTCCTGCATGTAGCGGCGCGACAGCGCTTCCAGTTCGCGTTTGGAGATGGTCGAGAGATCGACATTGACCCCGCCCTTGGCCCCACCATAGGGCAGGCCGACGAGCGCACATTTCCAGCTCATCCAGATCGCGAGCGCTGCCACCTCGCCGATATCGACGGAGGGCGCAAATCGCGTGCCGCCCTTGGTGGGGCCGAGCGTGAGGTGATGCTGCACCCGATAGCCTTCGTACACCGCGATCGTGCCGTCGTCGCGGTGTATGGGACAGGATATGGTGACCGACCGCTTCGGCATCAGGATGCGGTCGCGCTCGTCCATCGGGATCTCCAGATGGTTGGCGATGACACCGAACTGGTTCACCGCCATGTCGAACACCGGACCGGAGTAGACGGTCATCATTTCCCTCCCTTTTGTCGCACCGTCTGGAAACCCGGGCAGCGTTCAGCCGTTATACGGCGGTATGCCCGAAAGCCCTCTAGGACGGTCGTAGCCCCTCTATACCCCCATCAAGGGCCGCAAAGACGGCACGGTTGCGAATAATTTCAGCGAATGCATCCGATAACCGGTGCTAATGTAGCCGCGCCGGGCCGGGATCACCCATCAGCTCATGACGGAAAACGAATGCAGGCCCTCTTCATCGGACAGACCTATATCGACGTTACCTTCATCACCGACCACATGCCGACCGGCGACGAAAAACACGTGGCCTCCGCCTACGCGGTTTCCTTTGGCGGCAACGCCGTCACGGCAGCGTTCTGCTGCGCCAAACTCGGCATCGTGCCCGACCTGATCGCGACCGTCGCCAACGACTGGCTCGGCCGCATGTTTCAGGACATGAGCGCGAAGTACGGAATCTCGATCCATCCGCGCAAGGTCAATTCTTCGTCGCTGTCGTTCATCATGCCGAAGGACGGCAAGCGCGCCATCGTGCGCTGTCGAGACGACGAGCACATCCACCCCTTCCCGATCCTCAACCTGAAGGGCTGCCGGGCGCTGCATGTCGACGGCCACCAGCCGGATGCCGCGATCCACTACGCCAAGCTCTGCCGCGAGGACGGCATCCTGACCTCGCTCGACGGCGGCGGCCTGCGGACCAATACCCATGAACTGCTCGAATTCATCGACGTCGCCATCGTCGCCGAGCGGCTGTGCGAACAGATGGACAAGACGCCCGACGCCATGCTGGATTACCTGAAGAGCCGCGGCTGCCGCGTCGGCGGCGTCACGATGGGCGAACAGGGCCTGCTCTGGTACGACGAGACCGGCGCCGTTCGCCGCATGCCCGCGCTGCCGATCCCGCGCGAGCGTGTGATCGATACCAACGGCGCCGGCGACGTCTTCCACGGCGCCTATGTCTATTCCTATCTCAGCAATCCGTCCAAAGGCTGGCACGAGCATTTCGAATTTGCGCGCGCCGCATCGACCTTCAAGATCCAGCGCCTCGGCAACGAGGCCGGATTGCCCGTGCTGGCGGACATCGAGGCGGTCAGGCAGGAGTTTCGGGTCAACGCCTGACGGGGGTCGTTACGCATGGGGCGCGTCTTCGTCGCCGGAAGCATCAACATGGATGTGGTGGCGACCGCCGACCGGCATCCAAGGATCGGCGAGACCGTAGCCGGAAAAGCCGTGCTATATTTTCCCGGCGGCAAGGGCGCTAACCAGGCGGTCGCCGCTGCGAAGCTTGGCGCACCGACTGCGCTGATCGGCCGGCTCGGCACGGATGCCTTCGGCCAGCAGTTGCGGAGGTTTCTCGCCGTGCAAGGCATCGACCTCGCGCTCGTCCAGGACACTCCGGATGTCCATACCGGGACGGCGATCATCACCATCGCCGATGCCGACAACACCATCGTGGTCGTGCCCGGCGCCAACGCACGCGTGACGCCGGAGGATGTCGCCGTCCCCGTGCTGGCGAAAGGCGACGTCGCCGTCAGCCAGTTCGAAATCCCGCAGCCCGCGATCGCGGCCTTCTTCAGCCGGGCGCGCGCCGGCGGCGCGACGACGATCCTCAACCCGGCGCCGGCCTCCCGATGCGGTTCCGAATTGCTCGATCTCGTCGACGTCCTGATCCTCAACGAGACCGAACTGGGATTTCTGACCGGCACCGAACTCGCCGATGGCGACGACCTCGCCCGTTTCATTGGCGCAGCGCGATCCCTTCCCATCGGCCCAGGCCGCTGCATCTGCGTCACGCTCGGCAGGCGCGGCGCGCTTGCGCTGATCGATGGCGAAGCGTCGATCGTGAACGGTCGGACCGTGGAGGCCGTCGACACCACCGGCGCGGGCGATTGCTTTGTCGGTGCCATCGCGGCGCAACTGGCCGCCGGCATCCCGATCCGCGAAGCGCTCGATTACGCCAATGCCGCAGCCTCGATCTGCGTGCAACGAATGGGCGCCGCGCCATCGATGCCGACGGCGGCGGAAGTGGCGTCCGTCCTGCGCGGCTAGCTACTTCAGCGCCTGCAACTCATCGTATTGCGCTCTGGTCCAGCCGGCGCCGGCGGAAGCATCATTGTGCAGCGGGATCGCCGCTCTGCGAAATGCCTCGCGGTCGGGTTCGATGACGGTCACGCCGAGCTTCCTGAACTCTCCGGCCAACACCCGCTCGGAAGCCTCGATCGCTTCGGTCGCCCTCGAAGCGGCCTCCTTCATCGTATCGGCGAACAATTGTTGGTCATCCGGCGTCAGCTTGTTCCAGACGTGATTGCCGACCACCGTCACCATCGACTCCATGATGTGTCCCGTCAGCACGATGTGGCTCTGCACCTCGTGGAACTTCTTCGCCAAGATGGTCGGCAGCGGGTTCTCCTGGCCATCGACCAGCCCCTGCTGGAGCGCGCGATAAACGTCAGAGAAAGCGATCGGCGTGGCGTTGGCGCCGACGGATTTGGTGAACATCAGCATCAGCGGCGCCGGCGGCACCCGCAGCTTCATGCCCTTCATGTCCTCGGGCTTTTTGATCGGCTTGTTGGCGGTGACGTGACGCTCGCCGTAGTAGGTAAGCGCGACGATCTTGTGCCGGGTCTTGTCTTCATATCCATTCGCCAGATCAGTGAACAGCTTGCTGGCGCGATAGGCCTTCCAGTGATCGAAATCGCGCAGCATGAACGGCGCGCCGCTGATGCCGAGCGGCTTGTAGGTCGCCGCGGCGAAGTTGACGCCGATATAGACGATATCGATGGTACCGAGACCGAGCGCCTCGGCGAGCTGGTTCTCGTTGCCGAGCTGGGAGGCCGGAAACACCGCAATGTCGAATTTGCCGTTGCTGCGCTTCCTGATCTCGCTGGCGGCCCACAGCGCCTCGGTGTGAAACGGCTCGGTGATTTCGTAGACGTGCGCCCATTTCAGCCGCGTCTGCGCCGAGGCAACGCCACACGTGCCCAGAGCGATGACAACAGCACCGGTCAGCGCGAGACAACGCGTCCATACGGACATGTTTCCCTCCCCAAGGAATCCTTCTTGGCGGGCGTTCGGCAACAACGTCGCTGAATTGGCCGTCGGATGCAAGCAAGCCGACGCCGCAGGCTTATCTAAGTGAGCGCGCTTTTCAGGTCGAAGCTGGCATCAGCCGCCTGTTCGGGCGTGATCGATCCGTGCGCCGCAAGCAGGCGCCGTCCGAACATGTGGTCGCCGGCGCGATTGACGGACTCGATTCCGACAAGCTGTCCCGACTTGTAGCAAAACGCCGAGAACGCCCCAGCCTCACGGTCGCCGCGTACCACCACGCGGTCATAGCCGGTAGTCAGCCCAACCATCTGCAGCTTGTCCGGGCCCTGGTCGCTCCAGAACCATGGCAGGCCATCATAGGGCTTGGCGTTGCCCGTCAACCGTGCTGCGACGCAGCGCGCGTGGTCGGTCGCGTTCTGCACCGACTCCAGCCGCAACGAACCGCCGAACCGCGGGCTCTCATACAGCGCACAATCGCCAATCGCGGAGATGTCCGGATCGGCCGTCAGGAGATATTGATCGACGATAATGCCCGCCGCTACAGGCAACCCTGCTTCCGCCGCCAGTTCGACATTGGGCAGGACACCGACACCGACCACGATGAGATCGGCCTTCATGTGCCGGCCATCGCTGAGGCTGACACCGGTGACCTTGCTGCCGTCGCTTTCGATGCTGGTCACCTGCACGCCGAGGTGAATCCGGATGCCGGCGGCGGTGTGCCGCAACTGAAAATATTCCGAGATCTCCGCGGTCACTGCCCGCGCCATTACCCGCGTACCGAGTTCGATCACGTCGACCTCGAGCCCCTTGGCCCGTGCGGTCGCGGCAAATTCGAGACCGATGAATCCGGCGCCGATCACGATCGCGCGCTGGCCCGGCGCAACGTCGTCGCGCAACGACTGGCTTTCATCCAGCGTCCGCAGGTACCGCACGTTGGGGAGGTTGGCGTTGGGAATGTCGAGCAGCCGGTTTCGCGCGCCGGTCGCCAGCACCAGATGCCCGTAGTCGAGCGACTTGCCCGAGGCGAGCATGACTTTTCGCGCCGCACGGTCGATCGAAACCACATGGTCGGAGATCAGCTCGATCTTCTGGTCGTGGTAAAACTTCTCCGGCCGGAACATCAGGCTTTCAGGGCCACCGGTCCCCTTCAGGTAGGCCTTGGATAGCGGCGGCCGCTGATAGGGCAGATGGCCTTCATCGTTGAGGAGCGCGATCGGTTCCGCGAAACCCTGCTGGCGCAGCGAGGCTGCAAGCTGGTAGCCGGCATGGCCGGCGCCAATGATGACGACCGATCCCTGCGTCACAGGAACAGCCCGATTACGAGGGCACAGGAATGACCCATGTCGACTTCTCTCTCCGTTGATTTTGGCTTGCCCGTCTCGTCCCCCGGAGCGGCGCTCGTGTCCGCGTCCCGAACGATGACGGGAGGCCATCTGACCCCATGGCACTGCGGGACGCAAGAGCGTCTTTGTGCCGAGGAGCGTCACACGGCATTTTTCGACTGCGGCACGGGGATTGTCACCCCCTGTCATCTGAGATTTAAATGCCCGGCTCCCGTCCCGCCGCCCGAGGTCCAGCCATGCCGAGCTCCGACGACATTGCCGTCAACGACACCGCCCTGCTCAGGATCGATGGCCGGATCGCAACCATCACGCTCAATCGGCCTTCGGCCTTCAACTCGATCAACCTGTCGATCGCACAGAAGCTCGAGCAGCTCGGCGCCGAGGTCGAGGCTAACGACGACATCAGGGTGCTGGTGATCGAGGGCGAAGGGCGCGCCTTCTCGGCGGGCGGCGATCTGCAGACCATTGGCGCTGCCGCCGCCAGCGATACGATCGCACCGGTGGTCGGGGAGTTGCTAAAGCACTACCACGCCTTCATCGAGACAGTGCGGCGAATGCCGAAGATCGTGCTGTCCAGCGTCAACGGATCGGCAGCCGGCGCAGGCATGGGCCTCGCCTTCGTTACCGACCTCTGCATCGCCGCCGACGATGCCCGCTTCACTCCGGCTTACGCCAAGATCGGTGTCTCGCCGGATGGCGGCAGCACGGTTGGCATGGTGGGCACCGTCGGAACCCGCCGCGCCCTGCAGATCTTTCTCGCCGAAGACAGCTTCACCGCGCAGCAAGCCCATGCGTGGGGCCTGGTGGCCCGCGTCGTTCCGGCCGCGGAATTGAAGGCAGAGACACGAAAATTCGCCGAGCGCCTGGCGCAGAATCCGCCGGCGGCCATCGCGGGCACCAAGTCACTGGTTTACCAGGCCGCGACCGCGCCGACCCGACAACAGCTCGACGCCGAGGAACGGGGAATCATCGACTCCATGCACACCGATGATTTTCGCGTTGCGGTGAAGAAGTTCACCAGCAAGTCGAAGTGAGACCATCGGCGGCAGCGGTAGTTGGCGCCTTCGGACCCACTACCCCTTCCCCTCGCCGCGCATGAAGTCGAAATCGCAGCCTTCGTCGGCCTGCAGGATGGTTTCGTTGAACAGGTGCGCATAGCCGCGCTTCGCCCAGTCGGGCGTCACGGCCGGCGCCAGCGACGCGCGGCGCTTTTCCAGCTCGGCGGCATCCACCAGCAGATCGATGCTGCGCTTTGCGACATCGAGGCGAATCATGTCGCCGTTCTTCACCAGCGCGAGCGGCCCGCCGACCGCGGATTCCGGCGTGATGTGCAGCACGATGGTGCCGAACGCCGTTCCGCTCATGCGCGCATCCGATATCCGCACCATATCCTTGACGCCGCCACGCGCGAGCTTCCTGGGGATCGGCAGATAGCCCGCCTCCGGCATGCCCGGCGCGCCCTTCGGTCCCGCGTTGCGCAGCACCAGAACGTCGTCGGCGTTGACGTCGAGCGCGGGATCGTCGACCCGCAGCGTCATGTCCTCGACGGATTCGAACACGACGGCGCGACCGGTGTGCTGCAGCAGCTTCGGGCTCGCGGCCGACTGCTTGATGACGGCCCCGCGCGGCGCGAGGTTGCCGTGAAGTACCGCCATCGCGCCTTCGGCCTTGATCGGATTGTCGCGCGGACGGATCGCATCCTGCCCCGGCACTTCCTCCGCACCGGCGACAATGTCGCGCAGCGTCTGCCCCGTGATGGTTTTCGCGTCGAGATCGATGAGATCGCCAAGCTGCGCCATCAGCTTCGGCACACCGCCGGCGTGATGGAAATGTTCCATGTAATGCTCGCCCGAAGGCTTCAGGTCGATGAGCACCGGCACCTCCCGCCCGAGCTTGTCGAACGTCTCGAGGTCGATCCTGTGCGGCGAGCGATGGGCGATCGCAGTGAGATGGATCAGGCCGTTGGTGGATCCGCCGATCGCCTGCAGCACCACCTGCGCGTTGCGGAACGCGGCCGGTGTCAGCAATTCGCTCGGCTTGGGACCTTTGTCCTTCGCCATCGCCGCGGCGACCCTGCCGCTCGCCTCCGCCGAACGGAAACGCTCGGCATGCGGCGCCGGGATCGTCGCGCTCATCGGCAGCGAGAGCCCCAGCGTCTCGGTAATGCACGCCATGGTGCTGGCGGTGCCCATCACCATGCAGGTGCCGACCGACGGCGCCAACCTTCCGTTAACCGCCTCGATCTCGTCGTCATCGATTTCGCCGGCGCGATATTTTGCCCACAGCCGGCGGCAATCGGTGCAGGCTCCCAGCACTTCGCCCTTGTGATGCCCGACCACCATCGGCCCGACCGGGATGACGACCGTCGGCAGATCGGCCGAGACCGCGGCCATGATCTGCGCCGGCAGCGTCTTGTCGCAGCCGCCGATCACCACCACGGCGTCCATCGGCTGCGCGCGGATCATCTCCTCGGTATCCATCGCCATCAGATTGCGCAGGTACATCGAGGTCGGGAATGCAAAACTCTCGGCGATCGAGATGGTCGGAAACACCATCGGCATCGCGCCGCTCAGCATCACGCCGCGCTTGACCGCCTCGATGATCTGCGGAACGTTGCCGTGACAGGGATTGTAGTCGCTGTAGGTGTTGGTGATGCCGACGATCGGCCGATTGAGCGCGTCGTCCGAATAGCCCATCGCCTTGATGAAGGCCTTGCGCAGGAACAGCGAGAAGCCTGCGTCGCCATAACTGGTGAGCCCCTTGCGAAGTCCGTCGGCCATCTTGTTGTTCCCGTTTTCCATGGCTTGTTACAAATCTCGCTTCCAGTCAACGACCCGGCTGGTGTCGCCGTCGAACTCCATGCTGCAGAACGTGCCGCCCTGGTAGTAATCGCCGACCGGATCCGGCTTGAGTTTGCTTTGCTCGGCCATCGCGTGTTCGCGAAAATCCTCTGCCCTTCCCGTCGGCCGATAACCGAGTTCGTAGGCGCGGTGATTGTCCCACCAGGCGCGTTCGTTGTAGGAGGCGCCGTAAAGAATCTCGAAGCTGATATCGGGATGTTCGAGCCCGATCCGGCAGAGTTGCGCCAGATCCTCCGGCTTCAGCCAGATCGACAGGCGCCGGTGGTCGAGCGGCATGTCGCCGAAATTGCCGATCCGCAGACAGGTGACGCCGAGCCCGTGCTTGTCGGCATAGAGCGCGCCGACCGCCTCACCGAACACCTTGCTGACGCCATAACGGCTGTCGGGACGCGCGGTGACGTCGGTGCCGATCCGGTGATGGCGCGGATAGAAGCCGACCGCGTGGTTCGACGAAGCGAACACCACGCGCCTGACGCCCTTCCTGCGCGCCGCCTCGAACAGATTGTAGCAGCCGATGATGTTGGACTGCAGGATCGTGTCCCAGGGCCCCTCGACCGAATGGCCGCCGAAATGCAGGATGCCGTCGACGCCCTCGCAGATCGCCTCGACCTGCGCGAGGTCAGCGAGATCCGCCGCCTTGAACTTCTCGTTCGCGGCGAGATCGGCCGGCGCCTTCAGATCGCTGAGCAGGAGGTCCGGATAGATCGGCGGCAACAGCTTTCGCAGGCTGGTGCCGATCCCGCCCGCAGCGCCGGTCATCAATATGCGTGGCATCTCATCCCTCTCGTCTCGCAACCTGTTTGCGGCCGGTGGCTGGGGATGATAGCAAACCAAACTGCGGGGAAACGCAACAACGAGAACAGCAAATGTCCGATGCAGCATCTCATTCCGCCGGCTGGCGCCCGGCGACCTGTTATCCCGATCCGGCCATCCATGCCCTTGATCCGCGGTTCGAGAAATACTGGCTCAAGCTGTCGGCCGTGGAACGGCTGACCACCGGCCTGCGCTGGGCCGAAGGTCCGGTGTGGTTCGGCGACGGGCGTTATCTGCTGTGCAGCGACATCCCGAACCAGCGCATCCTCAAATGGGAAGAGGAGACCGGCGCGGTCAGCGTGTTCCGCAAGCCATCGAACTTCGCCAACGGCAATACCCGCGACCGTCAGGGACGCCTCGTCACCTGCGAGCACGGCGGCCGCCGCGTCACCCGCACCGAATACGACGGATCGATCACGGTGCTGATCGATTCCTTCGACGGCAAGCGGCTGAACTCGCCCAACGACGTCGTCGTCAAATCCGACGGCTCGATCTGGTTCACCGATCCCGTATTCGGCCTGCTCGGCAATTACGAGGGCTACAAGGCCGAGCCCGAGATCGACATGAACGTCTACCGGATCGACGGCGCGACCGGAAAGGCTGATATCGTCGCCGAAGGCATCCTCGGTCCCAACGGACTGTGCTTCTCGCCGGACGAGAAAATTCTCTACGTCATCGAATCCCGCGGCGTGCCGACCCGCAAGATCCTCGCCTACGACGTCGCCGCCAGCGGCGACAGGCTCACCAACAAGCGCACCTTCGTCGACGCCGGCCCCGGCACGCCCGACGGCATGCGGGCCGACATCGACGGCAATCTGTGGTGCGGGTGGGGCATGGGCGACCCCGAACTCGACGGCGTCGTGGTGTTCGCACCCGACGGCGTCATGATCGGCCGCATCGCCCTGCCCGAGCGCTGCGCCAACCTCTGCTTCGGCGGTTTGAAGCGCAATCGCCTGTTCATGGCCGCGAGCCAATCGATCTACGCGCTGTATGTGAACACCCAGGGTACGCCGGGGGGCTGATGTTCCTGCGGTCCCTGCGTTCGCAGGAACAACACTGAATTTGTTACTGCGGTTACCAAATACAATGCGCCGGAGCGGAATGACCCGCCCCGGCGCATTCGTTTCTTGCGGTGGGCACGGCGCGAAGATCGCCGTTGCCCACCTTACGGATTTTGCGTTACGCGGCGTTGTAGCCGGCGACCGCCTTCACCTCGAGATATTCCTCGAGGCCGTATTTGCCCCATTCGCGGCCGTTGCCGGACTGCTTGTAGCCGCCGAACGGCGCGGTGCGGTCGTTCGGCACGCCCTGCAGATTGACGTTGCCGGCGCGGATCTGCTTGCCGACGCGACGCGCGGTTTCAACCGTGTCGCCGGTGACGTAACCGGCCAGGCCATAGGGCGTGTCATTGGCGATCTTCACCGCCTCGGCTTCGTCCTTGGCGCCGATGATCGTGAGCACGGGCCCGAAGATTTCCTCGCGGGCGATCGTCATGTCGTTGGTGACGTCGGCGAAGATGGTCGGGCGGACATAGAAGCCCTTGTTGACACCCTCGGGCAGGCCGGGGCCGCCAGCCACCAGCGTTGCACCCTCGTCGATGCCCTTCTTGATCAGCGCCTGGATCTTGTCCCACTGGATGCGCGACACGACCGGACCGATGGTGGTGCCTTCGGCGCGGGGATCGCCCGCCTTGGTCTTGTCGGCGACGCCCTTGGCGATCGCGGCGACTTCCTTCATCTTCGACAGCGGCACGATCATCCGCGACGGTGCGTTGCACGACTGTCCGGAGTTGTTGAACATGTGCATCACGCCGCCGGTGACGGCCTTGGTGAGGTCGGCGCCTTCGAGGATGACGTTCGGCGACTTGCCGCCCAGTTCCTGGCTGACGCGCTTCACGGTCGGCGCGGCGCGCTTGGCGACGTCGACGCCGGCGCGGGTCGAGCCGGTGAACGAGATCATGTCGATGTCAGGGTGCTCGCTCATGGCGGCGCCGACTTCCGGGCCGAGGCCGTTGATCAGGTTGAACACGCCCTTCGGCACGCCGGCTTCGTGCAGGATTTCGGCGAAAATCAGCGCCGAGGTCGGGGTGAATTCCGAAGGCTTGAGGATCATGGTGCAGCCGGCGGCGAGCGCGGGCGCGACCTTGCAGGCGATCTGGTTCAGCGGCCAGTTCCAGGGCGTGATCATGCCGATGACGCCGACCGGCTCGCGCAGGACGACGGCTGAACCGATCGTCTCTTCGAAATGATAGTTTTTGAGGACTTCCAAAGTGGAGGCGATGTGGCCGAGGCCGGCGCCGGCCTGCAGGCGCTCGGCCATCGGCAGCGGTGCGCCCATCTCGTCGGACACGGCGGCGCCGATGTCCTTCATGCGACCCTTGTAGATCTCGATGATCTTTTCAAGGAGGGCGATGCGCTCCTCACGGGTGGTCTGCGAAAAGGTCACGAACGCGCGCTTGGCGGCAGCCACGGCCTTGTCGACATCGGCCTTGGAGCCGAGCGCAACGTCATACATCGCGTCTTCGGTCGCCGGGTTGATGACGGGCGTGGATTTCTTGACGACCGGATCGACCCAGGCGCCATCGATGTAGAACTGCATGCGGTTGACCATCGTAAACCTCTTTATTTCTTATTGCGGTGCGATTGGAGGGGAACGTAAGCGTTCGGCAGGCATCCTTGCACGAAAGCCCGGACAATTGAACCCGCCATATGCGGGGGGCCGCGATGCGGCAGGGGCTGGATATAAGATCAGTGCGGTGCACGTGGCAAGGAGCGCTCTTATTTTACCCTCCCCTGGAGGGGGAGGGTCGCATCGCAGCGAGCGAAGCGAGATGTGAGGCGGGGTGGGGTGACCGTCTCTCCATTCGGGTACTGTTGGACGCGGAGAGACCGTCACCCCACCTCGGTTCGCATTTCATGCGAACCGATCCACGAGCGAGCTTCGCTCGTCTCGGACCCCTCCGGGGGAGGATGTGCTTCACACCGCCATTTTGCGGTGCCGTACCGGGGCCCCGGCGGTCAGGGTTTCGGCGGCGTCGATGATGGCGTTGGCGTCGATGCCGTGGTGGCGGTAGAGGTCTCGAATAGTGCCGGTCTGGCCGAACTGTTCGACGCCGAGCGCCTCGACCCGGTGGCCGCGGACGCTGCCGAGCCACCCCAGCGCCGCCGGATGGCCATCGATCGCGGTCACTATGCCGCAGTCGCGGGTGAGCGGGGCCAGCAGCTTTTCGACATGGCTGAGATGCTGTGTGCCCCGGCGGTCACGGCGCAAATTCCGCGCGGCGGTCCATCCCGCATGCAGCCGGTCGGCGGAGGTTACCGCGAGTAAACCGACGTCGCGGTGGCTTTCGCCGATGAACCCGGTGGCCTCGATCGCCTCAGGTGCGACCGCGCCGGTATAGGCGATCACGAGATCGCAATTCGCCCCCGGCTCGCGCAGCCAGTAGGCACCCTCGGTGATGTCCCGTTGCAGGTCCGGCGTCATGATGCGCTGCGGCTGGTCCAGCGTGCGGGTGGAAAGCCGCAGATAGACCGAACCGCCCTCGCCGCCCTCACGCTGCATGTGGCGGAAACCCCATCCCATGATCACGGCAAGTTCATCGACGAAGGCCGGCTCGAACGAAGCCAGGCCGTCCTGCGCCATGCCGATCAGGGGCGTCGCGATCGACTGGTGCGCGCCGCCCTCCGGCGCCAGCGTGATGCCCGACGGCGTCGCCACCACCATGAAGCGGGCATCCTGGTAGCAGGCATAGTTCATCGCATCGAGGCCGCGCTGGATGAAGGGATCATACAGCGTGCCGACCGGCAGCAGCCGCTCGCCATTGATCGCATGCGACAGGCCGAGCGCGGAGAGCATGATGAACAGGTTCATCTCGGCGATGCCGAGTTCCAGGTGCTGCCCCTTCGGCGAAAAGTCCCAGTTGAAGGTCGACGGGATTTTCTCCTGCCGGAACAGGTCGTGGTTTTCAGCCTTGGCGAACAGCCCACGGCGGTTGACCCATGCGCCGAGATTGGTCGACACGGTGACGTCGGGCGACACGGTGACGATCCGCGCAGCCAATTCGGTATCGCCGCGCGCGAGTTCATTGAGCACCAGTCCAAACCCCTGCTGCGTCGACATCTGCGCCGCGGGCTTGAAGGCAAGCTGTTGCGGAACGTCGATCACGGGTGCGGTGAGACGGCGGCGGCCTTCCTGGTTGAAAGGCGCTGCCGCCAGGAACGCGTCGAGTTCGGCCGTCGCCTGCGACAGGCCCTCGAACTTGTCCCATTCATGGCCGGGACGAATATTCTGCGCGCCGCGCCATTTCTCCATCTGCGCGACCGTCATCAACCCGGCGTGGTTATCCTTGTGGCCCTGCATCGGCAGGCCGACGCCCTTGATCGTGTAGGCAATGAAGCAGACCGGACGATCGTGGTCGATCGCCTCAAAGGCCTCGATCATGCTGGCCATGTCGTGGCCGCCGAGGTTGGACATCAGGGCCAGCAGTTCGTCGTCGCTGCGCCGGTCGATCAGTTGCGATACCTGCCCCTGATCGCCGATGTCGTCCTGCAAATGCTTGCGGAACGCAGCCCCGCCCTGGAAGCACAGCGCCGCATACATCTGGTTCGGACAATTATCGATCCAGCGCTTCAGCGCCTCGCCGCCGGGTTCGGCGAACGCCGCCTGCATCAGCCTGCCGTACTTCACGATCACCACGTCCCAGCCGAAATTGCGGAACATGGATTCGAATTTTTCCCACAGTCCTTCGCGCACCACGGCATCGAGGCTCTGGCGGTTGTAGTCGACCACCCACCAGGTGTTGCGCAGGCCGTGCTTCCAGCCTTCCAGCAACGCCTCGAAGATATTGCCCTCGTCCATCTCGGCGTCGCCGACCAGTGCGATCATCCGCCCCTCGGGACGGTCTTTCATCCAGCCATGCGCGGTGACGTAGTCCTGCACCAGCGAGGAGAACAGGGTTTGCGCCACCCCGAGGCCGACCGAGCCGGTGGAGAAATCGACGTCGTCGGAATCCTTGGTGCGCGAGGGATAGGATTGCGCGCCCTTGTAGCCGCGGAAATTCTCCAGCTTGTCGCGGCTCTGGTGTCCGAACAGATATTGAATGGCGTGGAACACCGGACTCGCATGCGGCTTCACCGCGACGCGGTCCTGCGGCCGCAGCACCGAGAAATACAGCGCCGACATGATATTGGCGAGCGAGGCGGACGACGCCTGGTGACCGCCGACCTTCAGGCCATCGGCGTTGGACCTGACATGATTGGCGTGATGGATCGTCCATGACGACAGCCAGAGCACCTTGCGGCACAGCGCGGACAGCAATTCGAGGCGTGCAGGCTCGATTCCCATGGCAGTGCTCCGGGCACGGTTCAGTATGGGCCAAATTCTACCGGGGCTGCGGGTTCCAGAAATCTCAAATTCGCGCGACATACCGTCCAATATTGGGATAAATTACCAATGGAAACCCTCAAACCCAGAGATTATTCCAATGCACGCCCTCGACGCCATCGACCGCAAGATCCTCGGCCTGCTGCAATCGGACAGCCGCATGACGATGCAGGAACTCGCCGACAAGGTCGGCCTGTCGGTGTCGCCCTGCCATCGCCGGGTCAAGCTGCTCGAACAGCGCGGCGTCATCACCCGCTACATCGCAACCGTCGACCAGAAATCGCTGGGCCTGCATGTCAGCGTCTTCATCTCGATCAAGCTGGCGCGGCAGAAGGAAGAGGACCTCAACCGCTTTGCCAAGGCGATTTCGAAATGGGACGAGGTGCTGGAGTGCTATCTGATGACCGGCAACCGCGACTATCTGCTGCGCGTCGTCGCCGCCGACCTGTCCTCCTATGAAGCCTTCCTGAAGAACAAGCTGACCCGGCTCGACGGCATCGCCTCGATCGAGTCGAGCTTTGCGCTGAGCCAGGTGAAGTACTCGATCGCGCTGCCGGTGTAGGGACGGTAGCGCGGCATCATGGCTGTCATACCCCGCGCATGCGGGGTATCCAGTAGGCTGTATCGTGTCGGTTCGATCACTGCTGCCTCTAGAATACTGGATCACCCGCCGGAGCCTGTCATCGGGCGCGCATTCGCGCGACCCGTTGGCGGGTGATGACACCTGAGTATGCATTCGCGATCTCGCGGCGCGTTGCGTCCGAGATTTGCAAGAAGCTGTCCCTCCACAGAGGGAGCAGGGAATGCCGGGTGCTTGCTGCACCCGCGGTCTCGTGTGCAAATAGTGCGCAGAAAAACGCACACGAGCATACAGGTACAGTCGGAACACTCCGGCATTCCCTGCGCAATGGCTTGACGGCTTATGCCGTGATCTCCCCGGAGACGAATTCGTCTTGCCTCCGTCGCCGCCGGCTTGATGGCTCAATCGATCCGGTTGGATCGAACTCGCCACCGGCAGCTTGGCACCAGCAACGGGTGTCGGGACCACACGGTTTTGCCGTACGCTTCAGCGCCGTCGTCCTGCGCGCCGTGCCCGCTCACGAGGTTCAACCCACCCTGCGAACGCACCTTCGCGCCGACGCTGCCGCGTCCACCGCATCTCACCCCGCGCTTCGTGACGATCGCGATACGCCCCTCGTGAGGGATGAGACGCGCTGATTATAGCCACTGATTTGCCCGACGGATTAAGCGGAATATTTTCGCGCGAGGGACTGGACAGCGCGACATGCGAGACGAAGTTGATTTGCCCGTCGGGCAGTTTTGTTGCGCGCGTTTCGACACAACCGTCATTCCAGGCTGCCCGCAGGGCTGAACCCGTCATTCTCGCTGACGTGCGCCATGGTTCCGGGTTCGCTCGCACGCCCCGAAAGCGTCGTTCAGAGCAGCTTCCTTGCCGCCAGGCTCTTCATCAGCGCCGAGACGCCGAAGGTCCACGGCTCGCATTCACCGCTGGTGCGCATGCGGTTGGTCAACTTGCCGAGATGAGGCGCTGCAATGGTGACGATATCGTCGCGCTTGTGGGTGAAGCCCTGGCCGGGCGTGTCGCGATCCTTCACCGGCGCGAACATGGTGCCGAGGAACAGCGCGAAGCCATCGGGATATTGATGCTCCGGCCCGATGGTCTGGACGACGAGATCGGTCGGATCGCGGCTGATCTTGCTGATCGAGGAACGGCCCTCGAGCACAAAACCATCTACGCCCCTGACGGTCAGGTCGACATCCATGTTGCGCACATCATCGAGCGAGAACGTGCGATCGAACAGGCGAAGCAGCGGGCCGACGGCGCAGGAAGCGTTGTTGTCCTTGGCCTTGGACAGCAGCAGCGCCGAGCGTCCCTCGAAGTCGCGCAGGTTGACGTCGTTGCCGAGCATCGCCCCGACGATCTTGCCGCCGCTTGACACCACGAGCACGACCTCGGGCTCCGGATTGTTCCAGGTCGATTTCGGATGCAACCCGGCATCCATGCCGGCGCCGACCGAGGACAGCACCGGCGCCTTGGTAAAGACCTCCGCGTCCGGTCCGATGCCGACTTCGAGATACTGGCTCCAGGCGTTCTGTTCGATCAGCACCTGCTTCAGCTTCATCGCCTCGGCAGAGCCGGGCTTGAGCTGGGAGAGATCGTCGCCGACCAGCCGCACCACCTCCTTGCGGATCGCCTCCGCGGAGGCGGGATTGCCGCGCGCCCGCTCCTCGATCACGCGTTCCAGCATCGAGATCGCGAAGGTGACGCCCGCGGCCTTCAGCACCTGCAGATCGAGCGGCGCCAGCAGCCAGGGCTTCTGCCGGTCGCGACCATCGGGCGGCGTGTTGGCGAGGATCGCGTCAAGATCGCCGATCCGCTCGCCCTTGGCGCTGCGCAAGGCGGCGGCCGGATCAGCCTCCTCGCACAACGCGCTGACCGTCGGAAAGCGCGCGGTGACGTCGAAGACGCCCTCGTCGCGGATCGCCACCACGGCGGGACCGCCGGGCTGCGGAAGCCAGACACGCCCCACCAGCGCGCCCTTGGTGCCGTCTTCAGGCAGGAGATCCTGTGCTGTCAGCGTTATCATGGCTGCTCACCCTTCTGGCTTATCGCCACGGCTGGACGATGATCTTGGTATGCGCTTCGGGATTGGCGAGATCGGCAAACGCCTGGGCGACGCCGTCGATGCCGACGCTGGCGGTCACCATCGATGCCGCATCCACCTTGCCTTCCGCGATCAGCCGCAGCGAATGGGCGAATTCGTCCGGCGTGTAGCCCAGGACATATTGCACGTTGAGTTCCTTCATGATGCCGAGCATCGGTTCGGAGCGGTCGGTCTCCATGCAGACGCCGACCACGACGATGCGCGCATCGCGCGGCGCGCCCTCGAACACCTGCTGGATCACACCGGGGACGCCGACGCATTCGAAAATCAGCGCGGGCTTCAGTGCCGGCAGCAGCGCCTGCAGCGGCGGCCGCGCGGCCTTTTCCTCCGGCGACATCTGGGCGTGCTCGGCCCAGGTCGCGTAGGGCTGCGTGCGGGCGGGATCGACGACAATGTCGGCGCCGAGCTTTTCGGCGAGCGCACGCCGCGCCGGGGAATAATCGGCGGCGACGATCGGGTGCATCCCCTTGATCTTCAGGGCGGCGATGACGGCCAGACCGACCGGACCGCAGCCGATCACCAGCGGCACCTCGCCTCCCCTGATATTGGCTTTTTCAACGGCATGAACGCCGACCGCCAGCGGCTCGGTCAGCGCGGCGTGCTCGGCCGACAGCCCGTTGGGGACTTCCAGCAGCAGGGCTTCGCTGAGCAGCATGCGCTCGGCATAGGCGCCGACATTATCGTTGGAATAGCCGATGCCCTGCGGGCCTTGCGCCGTGAGCAGCGCCGGCAATGAGCAGACCTTGGTGCCGGGCTTGAATTTCTGCGTGGTGCCCGGACCGTAATCCAGCACCTCGCAGCAGAATTCGTGGCCGAACACGACGTCGCGGGAGAGATCCATCGGTTTGCGGCCGGGAAAGTGCTTTGCAAGCTCGACCATGCGATGGGCATGCTTGCGGGCGTGCAGGTCGGAACCGCAGATGCCGCAGGCCAGAGTCTTGACCAGCACCATGCCCGGACCCGGCCTGGGCTCGGGCATCTCATCGACGACGATCTCGCCGTTCCGGAAAATTGCAGCGCGCATCGGCGTCTTCTCCCCGTGGTTTTTCTTCCTCTTACCACAGAGAAGCGCCGGGGCCAGCGCGATGGCCTCACCGGCTCGGGGAATTTGCGTCAGGGGTTCGGCGACGGCTCGCCGGGCACGGCCAGAAGCTGCGACCGCCGCACCCGCTCGCGGTGAGCGGTGTACAGCCCGCTGGCGACGATGAAGGCCGCCCCGGTGACGGTGTAGGCGTCAGGGACTTCGCCGAAGATCAGGAAGCCGAGGAAGCTGACCCACAACAACTGCGTATAGGAGAACGGCGCGAGCACGGAGGCATCCGCATAGCGGAACGCCAGCACCACGATCCACTGCCCCGCGGTGGAGGCGACGCCGATGAAAATGCCGAAGGCGATATCGTGCCAGCTCGGCGTTACCCAGACGAACGGCACCAGCGCCGACAGAATGACAAGACCCACGATCGACGAATAGGCCATGGTGGTGACGGCGCGTTCGGTACCGCTCATCATCCGCGTCATGATCAGCGTGCAGGCCCAGGCCAGCGCCGAAACCAGCGGAAAGAACGCCGCGGGATGGAACGCACCGGTGCCGGGGCGAAGGATGATCAGCACGCCGATCAGGCCGACCCCCGTCGCGATCCATCGGCGCATGCCGACCTTCTCGCCGAGGAACACGATCGACAACGCGGTGACCAGCAGCGGCGCGACGAAACCGGTGGCGGAGGCTTCCGCGATCGGCAGGAACCGCAGGCCGGAAATGAAGAACAGGGACGAGCCCAGGATGGCCAGGCCGCGCATCAGATGCAGCCCGAGCCGGTCGGTCCGCATCGCAAACAGCGGCGAACCCGGCAGCATCGCCGGCGTCATGATCATCGCGAAGACGAGAAACCTGATCCAGGCGATCTCGATCGAGGGCAAGGTCGCCGAGAGATATTTCGCTGTGACGTCGGAGGCGCCGAGGAAGATCGTGGAAGCCAGCACCAGCGCGATGCCCTTGAACGGACGGTCGGCGCGCGCGGGTGCCTTGCGAGCAGCGGACTTCTTCTCGGGCAAAGGTATTGGAGCGCTGTCCAGCCTTGCGGCTACGGCGGGGGGCGGTGTCACGGCAATCTCGAAAGGCAGTAATGGTCGAATTGGGCGAAGCCTGAAAAAACACCAATCCAGCAGGTGCGACTAGGCCCGAAAACAGGATGCGGATATGCGCCAAGGGGCCAATTGCAACATCTTGTTAAGAATGGGGTTCCCTCACAGCATCGGCAGGCCACGCGGTTTGGGACCGCGCGGAAAGGCCTTGTCTAGCGCGTCGATCTCGGCGGCGCTCAGCTCGATATCGCCGGCGCCGGCGTTGTCGGCGGCGTGTTCTGCGCGCGATGCTTTCGGGATTGCCAGCACCGACGATGCCCGCGTAAGGAACGCCAGCGCGACCTGACGCGCGCTTGCCTCATGCGCGGCGGCGATCGATTGCAGCACCTCGCCGCCGTTGCTGCGCGGTGACGGAAACTCGTTGTGCCCGAACGGCGAATAGGCGACCACGGCCGTGCCGTTGCGCTCGCACCACGGGATCACGGCGTGTTCGATCGCACGCTCCTGCAAATGATAGAGCACCTGGTTGCAGGCAATCTTTCCCCTGCCGACGACCGCAAGCAATTGATCGAGATCGTCCGCATCGAAATTGCTGACACCCCAGGAACGGATTTTTCCGCTCGCGACCAGTTCGTCAAAGGCCGCGACCGTCTCCTCCAGCGGATAGGAGCCGCGCCAGTGCAGAAGGTAGCAATCGAGATGATCGGTCTGCAGCCGCTTCAGCGAACGCTCGCAGGCCGTGATGGCGCCGCGCCGCGAGGCGTTGCTCGGCAGCACCTTCGACACCAGAAAGAGCTCATCGCGCGGCAGGCCGGCGATCGCATCCGCGATCACGAGTTCCGCATCGCCGTACATTTCGGCGGTGTCGATATGCGTCATGCCGAGCTCGATGCCATGGCGCAAGGCCGCAACCGCGCTTCCGCGGTCGCCGCGATCGAGATACCAGGTGCCCTGCCCGATCACGGAAACGGCCGGGCCGCTTGTGCCGAATGTTCTTGTTTGCAAGCTCGCCTCGTTCGTCCAGGTCGTGAGTACGGACCTTAGACGAACGATGAGGAAATGTCGCGGCCGAACCGGTCTATAGCCGTAGGGTGGGCAAAGGCGCGACTTCGCGCCGTGCCCACCATCCACCGACATGTTCACCGTGAATGGTGCGCACGCTTCGCTTTGTCCACCCTACAGTTCTGCTACGGCAGCAATTGCGCTAGTAATTCGTCGCCGTCGCCTGGTTCGGAATGCCGTCGATCGGACATTCGTCGGTGCCGACCGTCGGCCGCGTCATCGCCTCGACCATTTCGCGCGTGCCTTCCGGGTCGGCGATCCAGTTCTTGTAGAAATCATAGGGACAGGCCGCGACGCCCTTCGCGCCTTCGCCGGAATTGATCATGCCGGTGTAGCCGCGATGGACCAGCTTGAAGAGGTGGTTCTGCGACTGGCCGTTGCGGCGCGCATCGCGGATCAGGCTCTTCGATAATCCTGCGTACTGGATGCCGTATTCCTCCTCGCCGGTTTCGCCGAGCGTGCGGCCGTCGAAACCGATGATGGCGGAATGGCCGAAATAGGAATAGACGCCGTCGAAGCCGGCGGCATTGGCGACCGCGACATAGACATTGTTGGCCCAGGCCATCGCCTTGGAAATGAGGATCTGCTGTTCCTTGGCGGGATACATGTAGCCCTGGCAGCGCACGATCAGTTCGGCGCCCTTCATGGCGCAGTCGCGCCAGATCTCCGGAAAATTGCCGTCGTCGCAGATGATCAGGCTGACCTTGAGTCCCTTCGGTCCCTCGGAGACGTAGGTGCAGTTGCCGGGATACCAGCCTTCGATCGGCACCCATGGCATGATCTTGCGGTACTTCTGAACGATCTCGCCCTTGTCGTTCATCAGGATCAAGGTGTTGTACGGCGCCTTGTTCGGATGCTCCTCGTGGCGCTCGCCGGTCAGCGAGAACACGCCCCAGACCTTGGCCTTGCGGCAGGCTGCGGCGAAGATTTCAGTCTCCTCTCCGGGGACCTGCGAGGCGGTCTCGTACATCTCCTTGGAGTCGTACATGATGCCGTGGGTGGAGTATTCCGGGAAGATCACGAGATCCATGCCCGGCAGGCCGAGTTTCATGCCGACGATCATGTCGGCGATCTTGCGGGCGTTGTCGAGCACCTCGGCCCTGGTGTGCAGGCGCGGCATCTTGTAGTTGACGACGGCGACGCCGACCGTGTCGTTGCTGGAAGAAATGTCACCGTGAAGCATTGGAGTCGCCTCTCGTTCTGGGTTGAGTTCTCGGGATCGCGCCTCAGTGGCTGATCATCCAGGGACGCGCGGTTGGAAAACCCTTCGCGCCACTCTTCGATTTCGTCACCAGCCGCGCCGGCTTCTTGCCCGAACAGCAACCGCAGCCGGGACCGTGCGAGGCCTTGTATTCGCCAAGCGTCTTCGGCGCATGGGCGCTGCGTTCGTTGGTGGCGATCGCCTTGCGCTTGTCTGACGGCATGCAGAAGAACGCCGGAGCGGTCAGGATCACGCGCGGCGATTTAAGTTCGCATTTCGGGCAGTCCTGCGGATCGTCGCATTCAGCCATCGGCCGCATGTCCGTGAACGGACCGCAATCGTTGCAGAGATACTCATAGACGGGCATTGGATTTTCCTTGCGCGAAGTCCGGGGATGCGGCGATGGATGCGGGGCGGCAAGAAAGGCCGCCGTCCCGCACCCTTCGCGCAGGGATCACTTGTCTTGGGAGAGCGGCATCTGGATGTCGCCCGTGATGTGCTTGATCGGCCCCGCCGACGACGGCATGATGTCGAAGTCGAAGATCTCCGTCGGCAGCCACAGCGTGGCGCAGGCGTTGGGCACGTCGACGACGCCCGAGATGTGGCCCTGACACGGCGCGGTGCCCAGGATCGAATAGGCCTGGGCGCCGGAATAGCCGAACTTCTTCAGATACTCGATCGCGTTCAGGCAGGCCTGGCGATAGGCGATGTGAACGTCGAGGTAATGCTGCTTGCCGGCCTCGTCGACCGAGATGCCCTCGAAGATCAGATAGTCCTTGTAGTTCGGCGTGATCGGCGACGGCTTGAACATCGGGTTCTTGATGCCGTATTTGGCGACGCCGTCCTTGATGACGTCGACCTTGAGATGCAGCCAGCCAGCCATCTCGATCGCGCCGCAGAAGGTGATCTCGCCGTCGCCCTGGCTGAAATGCAGATCGCCCATCGACAGTCCGCCACCGGAGACATAGACCGGGAAGTAGATCTTCGAGCCGCGCGACAGGTCCTTGATGTCGCAATTGCCGCCATGCTCGCGCGGCGGCACGGTGCGCGCGCCCTCCGCCCCGACCTTGGCCTTGGCATCGCCCTTGGCGCGGCCGGCATGCGCGGTCGCGGCGAACGGCGGATTGGCGAGAGGCGGCACGCGGGTCGGATTGGTCGCGATCAGCGCGTTCTCGCGTTCGTTCCAGGTCTCCAGCAGTTTCGGATCGGGCAGACAGCCGATCAGGCCGGGATGGATCAGGCCGGCGAAATTGACGCCGGGCACGTGCCGCGACGAGGTGTAGAGACCCGAGATGTCCCAGATCGATTTCTGCGCCAGCGGGAAATGGTCGGTGAGGAAGCCGCCGCCGTTCTTCTTGGAGAAGAAGCCGTTGAAGCCCCACAGGCTTTCCTTGAGCGGGCCGACGTCGAGCAGGTCGACCACCAGCAGATCGCCGGGCTCGGCGCCCTTGACGCCGATCGGGCCGGACAGGAAGTGCACGATCGACAGATCGATGTCGCGCACGTCGTCGGCGGAATCGTTGTTCTTGATGAAGCCGCCGGTCCAGTCATAGGTCTCGATGATGAAATCGTCGCCCGGCTTGACCCAGGATACCATCGGAATGTCGGGATGCCAGCGATTGTGGATCATGTCGTTGTCGTAGGCCGACTTCGTTAGATCGACCTTGATCAGTGTCTCTGGCATCGATAGCTCCCCTTTTTCAGACAGTACGGTTAGGTTTACTTTTGAGCATGATCCTGCCGGAAAACCGCTTCACGCTTTTCCGGATCATGCCCGTTCAGACAGACAGATATTTCGAGACCTGCGCGGCATCGACGCTGTCGCGCGGATCGTCGTGGACGATCTCGCCGTTTTCGATCACCAGCACGCGGTCGGCGATATCGAGCGCGAAGCTCAGCACCTGCTCCGACACCACGATAGACAGGCCACGCTCGTCACGGATCCGCTTCAGGGTGCGCGCCATGTCCTTGATGATCGACGGCTGGATGCCTTCGGTCGGCTCGTCGAGCAGCAGCACCTTCGGCTTGGTGGCGAGCGCGCGCGCGATCGCCAGCTGCTGCTGCTGGCCGCCGGAAAGATTGCCGCCGCGCCGGCCCTTCATCTCCAGCAGCACCGGGAACAGTTCGTAGATGTCCTCGGGCACCTCGGAGCCGCCGGATACCACCAGGCCGGTCTCGATGTTCTCCTTCACCGTCATGGTCGAGAAGATCATGCGGCCCTGCGGCACGTAGGCGAGGCCCTTGGCAACGCGCTCATAGCTCGGCAGCGCGGTGAGTTCGCTGCCATCCATCGCTCACCGAGCCGCTCTTGGTCGGCACGATGCCCATCAGCGACTTCATCAGCGTGGTCTTGCCCATGCCGTTGCGGCCCATGATCGCGACGATCTCGTTGGGCGCGACCGAGACGTTGAGGCCGTGCAGCACCTCGCTCTGGCCGTAGGCGACGTGAAGATCCGAAATAGCCAGCATGAACCCGTTCCTTATTCCTTGCGCATGATGTTGTCCGGAAGCCGGACGCCACTTCCGCCATCATGTGCTAGTGGCCGAAGTAGACTTCGATGACCTTGGGATCGTTCTTGCACCTTCTCCATCGTGCCCTCCGACAGGATCTTGCCCTGGTGCAGCACCGTGACCTGGTGGGCGATGTCCTCGACGAATTTCATGTCGTGCTCGATCACGATCACCGAGCGGTCCTTGATGATGCGGTTGAGCAGCTCGGCGGTCTTGACGCGCTCGCTGACGCTCATGCCGGCCACCGGCTCGTCGAGCATCAGCAGCTCCGGGTCCTGGATCAGCAGCATGCCGATCTCGAGCCACTGCTTCTGGCCGTGGCTGAGCAGCGCCGCGCTCATGTCGAGGTGATCTTTCAGGAAGATCATCTCGGCGACCTCGTGGACCCGGTCGACGCACGGTGGCGTCGCGCGTGAAGGTCAGCGCGCCGAACACGGTGCGCCCGCGCGGAAACGAGATCTCCAGATTCTCGAACACGGTGAGATCGTCGTAGATCGACGGCGTCTGGAACTTGCGGCCGACGCCGGCCTGCACGATCTGGTGCTCCTTCAGCTTCGTGATCTCCGGTGCCGCGGAACTTGATCGAGCCCGAGGTCGCCTTGGTCTTGCCGCAGATCAGGTCGAGCACCGTGGTCTTGCCGGCGCCGTTGGGGCCGATGATGACGCGGATCTCGTTCTCCTCGACATAGAAGGAGAGATCGTTGACCGCCTTGAAGCCGTCGAAGGACACCGTGAGCCCCTCGACCGCGAGCAGGAAAGGTTTTGGCTGATGACCGACGAGCATGTTGTTCTCCTCACTCTGCCGGTGCGCCGTCGGCGACGGAGTTGTCGGTCCAGCCGGCGCCGGACTTCGGCTTGCGCGAGGCGATCAGGCGGTCGATCCGCGGCTGGACGTAGTCCTGCCAGATGCCGGCCAGGCCGTTGGGGAACGCCAGCACCACGGCGATGAACAATCCGCCCATCCCGAACAGCCAGAGTTCGGGGAAGATTTCCGAGAAGCTGGTCTTGGCGCAGTTGACGAGCAGCGCTGCCGTAGACCGCGCCGACCAGCGAGAGCCGGCCGCCGACCGCGGAGAAGATCACCATCTCGATCGACGGCACGATGCCGACGAAGGACGGCGACATGAATCCGACCTGGAGCGTGAACATCGCGCCGCCGATCGCGGCGAAGATCGCGGCCAGGCAGAAGACGAAGATCTTGAAGTTGGCGACGTCGTAGCCGGAGAAGCGCACCCGGTCCTCCTGGTCGCGCATCGCGACCAGGATGCGGCCGAGCTTGGAGTGCCGGATGAACTGGCGCGATCAGGATGCAGACGAACAGCAGGCCGACCTCGACGAAGTAGAGAATGACCTTGGCGTGGTCGGTGACGGATGTCCCAGCCCTGCAGCGTCCGCAGGTCGGTGATGCCGTTGATGCCGCCGGTGTAGCCCTGCTGGCCGACGATCAGGATGGTCAGGATCGCCGCCATCGCCTGGGTGATGATGGCGAAATAGATGCCGCCGACGCGGCGCTTGAACATCGCGGCGCCGATGATCAGGGCAAACAGGCCCGGCACCAGAATGATGGCCGCGATGGTGAAGGTGAGGCTGTGGAACGGCTGCCAGAACAACGGCAGCGCAGTGATCTGATTCCAGTCCATGAAGTCGGGAATGCCGGGCGTCGACTGGATCTTGGTGTTCTCGACGCTCGAGGCTTCGAGCTTGAGGAACATCGCCATGCAGTAGCCGCCGAGGCCGAAGAACACGCCCTGCCCGAGGCTCAGAATGCCGCCATAGCCCCAGCACAGCACCAGCCCGAGCGCGACGAACGCGTAGGTCAGATACTTGCCGACGAGGTTGAGCCTGAAGACGTCGAGGCAGAGCGGCAGGACCACCACCAGCAGGGCTGCAAGCACCAGGATGCCGATCAGCTCCGAACGAGTTGGAAAAGCGATTGTCGTTCATGGCTCAGCCCCTTTTGTTACTTGCGGACCTTGAGGGCGAACAGCCCCTGCGGCCGCAGCATCAGAATTCCGACGACCGCGAGCAGCGTCAGCACCTTCGCCATCGAGCCCGACATGAAGAATTCGAGCGTCGATTGCGTCTGCGAGATCGAGAAGGCCGATGCGATGGTGCCGAGCAGGCTCGCCGCGCCGCCGAACACGACCACCAGGAAGGTATCGACGATGTAGAGCTGGCCCGCGGTCGGCCCGGTCGAGCCGATCATGGTGAAGGCGCTGCCGGCGACGCCGGCGATGCCGCAGCCGAGCGCGAAGGTGTAGCGATCGACCTTGCGCGGTGTTGATGCCGACCGCGCCCGCCATGATCCGGTTCTGCACGACGGCGCGGACCTGGCGGCCCCAGCGCGACTTGTACATGAGTAGGCGACCGCCAGCGTGATCATCACGGTCAGCACCATGACGAAGACGCCGTTGATCGGCACCTCGATGGAGTCGGTGACCTTGAGCGAGCCCAGCATCCACTGCGGCAGTTCGACGCCGACTTCACGCGCGCCGAAGATCGAGCGATAAGCCTGCTGCATGATCAGGCTGAGGCCCCAGGTCGCCAGCAGCGTGTCGAGCGGCCGCTTGTAGAGATGGCGGATCAGCACCCATTCCACCAGCATGCCGAGCGCGCCGGAGGCGACAAACGCCAGGATCATCGCGAGGAAGAAGTAGCCGCTGAACAGGCCGGGCAGATAGCGCCTGGAACACATTCGACGTCATCCAGGTGACGTAGGCGCCGAGGATCATGAATTCGCCATGCGCCATGTTGATGACGCCCATCTGGCCGAAGATGATCGCAAGACCGAGCGCCATCAGAACGTAGACGGAGAACAGGATCAGGCCGGCAAAGCCCTGCATGACGAAAATTGAGGCCAGATCGCCAATCGAATAGTCGCCGAACATCTGATTTCTCCGTTGGGGGAAGGCTCCCGCGCCGCGAGAGAATTCGCGACGCGGGCTGGTGAAGCGCGGATTGACGGTCCACGCCAGGGAGCGGGAGAAGAGAACTGCGGGGAGTGCCGCGCGCTTACTGGTAGCCCTTCGGGAACGGATCGGGCTCGATCAGGTCGGCGGTCTCGAAGATCAGTTCGAACTGGCCGTCGAGCTTGGCGCGTCCGACCCGGGTCTTCGACCAGAGGTGATGGTTTTCATGGATGCGCACGTAACCTTCGGGCGCCTCCTTGAACTCGACGCCGGCCGAGGCGGCTGCGATCTTGTCGATGTCGAAGCTGCCGGCCTTCTCGACCGTTAACTTCCACAGCCACGGGCCGAGATAGGCGGCCTGCGTGACGTCGCCGATCACGGTCTTCTCGCCCCACAACTTCTTGAAGGCGGGAACGAACGCCTTGTTGTTCGCATTGTCGAGCGACTGGAAGTATTTCATGCAAGCATAGGCGCCTGCGATGTTTTCGCCGCCGATGCCGTCGATTTCGTCCTCGGTCACCGAGATCGTCAGCAGCGCCTGCTTCGAAAGGTCGATGCCGGCCGCCTTGAGCTGCTTGTAGAACGCGACGTTCGAGCCGCCGACCACGTCGGTGAAGATCACGTCGGGCTTGGTCAGCTTGATCTTGTTGATGACCGAATTGAACTGGGTGCTGCCGAGCGCGTAATACTCTTCGCCGACAACCTTGCCCTTCAGCACGTTCTCGACGTGCTTGCGCGCGATCTTGTTCGAGGTACGCGGCCAGATGTAGTCCGAACCGATGAAGAAGAACGACTTCGCGCCCTTCTCCTTGGCGATCCAGTTCAGGCCGGCGAGGATCTGCTGGGTCGCTTCCTGGCCGGTGTAGATGACGTTCTTGGACTGCTCGAGGCCTTCATAGAAGGTCGGGTAGTAGAGCATGCCGTTGTACTGCTCCATGACCGGCAGCACCGCCTTGCGGGATGCCGAGGTCCAGCAGCCCATGATCGCCGCGACCTTGTCGTTGACGAGCAGCTTCTTGGCCTTTTCCGCAAACGTCGGCCAGTCGCTGGCGCCGTCTTCCTGGATGAACTTGATCTTGCGTCCGAGCACGCCGCCCAGCGCGTTGATCTGTTCGATCGCGAGCTTTTCGGCCTGGATCGAGCCGGTTTCCGAGATCGCCATCGTGCCGGTGGCGGAGTGAAGGATGCCGACGGTGACTTCGGTATCGGTTACCGCAAGACCCGTCGTGTTGACGGTGGCGGTGGCGGGACCGGCCCCGAACGAGGGGCGCGGAAGCATCGAAATGAGCGGCAAAGCCGCCGCTCCCATCAGCAGTTTGCGGCGAAGCGGAGACTGCAGGCCCTGATTTGGTTTCGTCTGACATGAGCACCCCATTGTTGGTTCGTGAACGCTTATTGGTCAGGCGAGGATTGCCCAGATTTGTGCACTGCACAGATACGCAAGATCGCGTATACTGCACCGCAAAATAGCGACGTAGGTTTTGGTACGGAGTTGGCTGGCCCTAGCGGGGCTGGTTGGCCGGGGGTCAGGAGCAGCATAGTGGCAGGGCGGCAGCGGATTGACCGCGTCAGGCGCCAATATAATCAATGGGTTGCCAACCAGACGCTGGAAGACTACGCGCTGCGCTTCACCGCCAAGAGCGCGCGCCGATGGTCTGCCGCCCGCGTCGCCAATACCGCGCTCGGCGCGATTTCGTTCCTGGCGCTGGAGGCGATCGGCGGAACCATTACGCTGAACTACGGCGTCACCAACGCCACGGCAGCCATCCTGGTCGTCAGCGTCATCATCTTCTTCTGCGGCCTGCCGATCGCCTATCATGCCGCCAAATGCGGCATCGATATCGACCTGCTGACCCGCGGCGCCGGCTTCGGCTATATCGGCTCCACCATCACCTCGCTGATCTACGCCTCCTTTACCTTCATCTTCTTCGCGATCGAGGCGGTCATTCTCGCCGCCGCGCTCGAAATGTGCTTCGGCATTCCCCGCCCGATCGGCTACCTCATCAGCGCCGTCGTCATCATTCCACTGGTGACCTACGGCATCACCCTGATCAGCCGGTTCCAGCTCTGGACGCAGCCGATCTGGATCGTTCTCCACATCCTGCCCTTCGTGGCGATCGCCTGGGCCAGCCCGCATTCGTTCGCCGAATGGCGCAAGTTCCCCGGCGATCACGGCGATCCCTCCGGCCACCTCGATCTGCTGCTGTTCGGCACCGCCGCCTCGGTGGTGTTTTCGCTGGTGGCGCAAATCGGCGAGCAGGTCGACTTCCTGCGCTTTCTGCCGCGTGACCGGCGTACGTCCCGTACCTCATGGTGGATCGCGCTGCTCAGCGCCGGCCCCGGCTGGATCATCTTCGGCGCGCTCAAGCTGCTGCTGGGCTCGTTCCTCGCCTACTTCGCGCTCACCCATGGCGTCTCCAGCGAGCACGCCGCCGAGCCCGCGCACATGTATCTCGAAGCGTTCCGCTACGTGCTGTCGCAGCCTGACCTGGCGCTGGCGCTGACCGGCGCCTTTGTCATTCTCTCGCAGATCAAGATCAACGTCACCAACGCCTATGCCGGTTCGATCGCCTGGTCGAACTTCTTCTCGCGACTGACGCATAGCCATCCCGGCCGCGTGGTATGGCTCGTCTTCAACGTCATGGTCGCGCTTCTCTGATGGAGATCGGCGTCTACAAGGCGCTGGAACAGACGCTGGCGCTCTATTCCAACGTGGCGATCGCGTGGGTCGGCGCGCTGGTCGCCGACCTCGTCATCAACAAGCCGCTCGGGCTTCGCCCGCAGCATATCGAGTTCAAGCGCGCACACCTCTACGACATCAATCCGGTCGGCGTCGGCGCCATGACGGTCGCGACCATCGTCTCGATCAGCGCGTTCTACGGCTTCTTCGGGCCGACGGCGAAGGCACTGTCCGCCTTCGTGGCACTCGCCGTCGCCTTCGTCACCGCGCCCCTGATCGCATGGGCGACCGACGGCAAATACTACATCGCCCGCAAACCGAAACGAAGCTGGCAGAACCTCGAAGCGATCCAGTGCTGTATCTGCGAACATTCGTTCGAGCCGGAAGACATGGCCTCCTGCCCGGCCTATGCCGGCCCGATCTGTTCGCTGTGCTGCTCGCTCGATGCGCGCTGCCACGATCTCTGCAAGCCGCATGCGCGGATCGGGGCGCAGGTGTCGGAGACGCTGGGCAAGTTGCTGCCGGAGGCGATCTACACCCGGATCAACTCCCAGTTCGGGCACTATCTGGGCGTGTTCGCGGTATCCGCAGGCCTGGTCGGGCTGACGCTCGGGCTGATCTACCTGCAGACATCGGCGACGCTTCCGCTCGCCGACTCCCAGATATCGGACGTGCTGTGGAAGGTGTTCTTCGCGCTCACCATCATCATCGGCGTGGTGGCGTGGCTGTTCGTGCTGGCGCAACAGAGCCGCCGGGCGGCGGAAGCCGAAACGCGGCGTCAGACCACGTTGCTGATCCAGGAAATCGACGCGCACAAGCGCACCGACGCCGAATTGCAGCGCGCCAAGGAAGTGGCCGAATCCGCCAACCTCGCCAAGAGCCGTTATGTCGTGGGGTTGAGCCACGAACTGCGCTCGCCGCTCAACGCCATCTCGGGCTATGCGCAGTTGCTGGAACAGGATTCCAGCCTTGCCACCAAGCCGCGCGACCAGGTGCGCGTGGTTCGCCGCAGCGCCGACCATCTGTCGGGGCTGATCGACGGCATCCTGGACATCTCCAAGATCGAGGCCGGCCGGCTTTATCTGTCACGCGACGAGGTCCGCCTGAGCGAATTCCTCGATCAGCTCGTCGGCATGTTTCGTGTCCAGGCCGCCGCCAAGGGCATCGACTTCGTGTTCAAGCGGCCTTCGGTGCTGCCGGTCGTTGTCTATGCCGATGAGAAGCGGCTGCGGCAGGTCCTGATCAACCTGCTGTCGAACGCGCTGAAATTCACGCAGACCGGCAGCGTGCAGTTCGTCGTCCATTACCGCAGCCCGGTCGCCGAATTCGAGATCATCGACACCGGACCGGGGATCCAGGCGAGCGATCTCGAACGCATCTTTGCACCGTTCGAGCGCGGCGCGCTCGGCGTATCCCAGCCCCAGACCGGTACCGGTCTCGGCCTCACCATCAGCCGGCTGCTGGCGGGCGTGATGGGCGGCGACATCAGGGTGACGAGCGAGGTCGGAACCGGCAGCATCTTCCGCGTCAAGATCCTGCTGTCGGAAGTGACCAATCCGACGCGGATCGCGCCGATCGAAGCGCCGATCTTCGGCTATCACGGCCCGCGCAAGACCATCCTGATCACCGACGACGATCCGACCCAGCGCGACCTGTTGCGCGAGGTGCTGGCGCCGCTCGGCTTCATCCTGCTGAGTGCGCCGGACGGACCCGGCTGCCTCGCGCTGGCGCAGCATTGCCGGCCAGACCTGTTCCTGCTCGATATCTCGATGGCCGGCATGGACGGATGGACGGTCGCGGAGTCGCTGCGTTCGAGCGGCCATCATCAGGCGCGCATCCTCATGGTATCGGCCAGCGCGCTGGAAGCGCACGGCGCGCCGCTGGCGCAACCCTACCATGACGGCTACCTGATGAAGCCGATCGACATCCCGCGGCTGCTGGAGACCATTCGGCAGCTCCTGAAACTCGAATGGCAACACGAGACCGAGCCGGTTGCCGTGCCGCGCTGGAAACCGGAAACCGGATCGCGGCCGCCGGTGAAGCATGTCGAGGAACTGATCGGCCTCGGCCAACTCGGCTACATCCGCGCCATCCAGTTGAAGCTGGACGAGATCGGCAACGAATATCCCGAGCACGCCGATTTCGTCCTGCAGATGCGCGCCCTGATCGACCGCTTCGATCTCGATCAGTACATGGCGACCTTGAAGGCGCTGCACAGCTATGATCACTGAAACCACCAAGCGCGACGTCGCCCTCGTCGTCGACGATTCCCCGGAGACGCTGCGGCTGCTGACCGATGCGCTCGACGGCGCCGGCATGACGGTCATGGTCGCGCTCGACGGCGCCGCGGCGATGCGGATCGTCGACCAGATCACGCCCGACATCGTCCTGCTCGACGCCGTCATGCCCGGCATGGACGGCTTCGAGACCTGCAGGCGGCTGAAGCGCGACGCCGGCCTCGACCATGTTCCGATCATCTTCATGACGGGGCTTGGCCGAAACCGAGCACATCGTCCGCGGCCTGGAAGCCGGCGGCGTCGACTATGTGACCAAGCCGATCGCGATCGAGGAAATGCTGGCGCGCATCCGCGTTCACCTCGCCAATGCGCGACTGACACAGAGCGCCCGCGCCGCGCTCGACGTCTCCGGCCGCTACCTGCTCGCCGTGAACAGCCTGGGCAGGATCATGTGGGCGACGCCGCAGGCGCAGAAACTGCTGGCGGACACGCTTGCCGCCGACGGCGACGACGAATTCGTGCTGCCGGACCCGATACCGCAATGGCTCGATCAGGCCCGCAAGGGCAAGTCGGGATCGAAGGCGGCCGTCATGGCTACGCTGCCCGGCAACGAGCAGCTCCGGCTGCAGTATATGGGCCAGCTCGGCGCGAACGAATTCCTGCTGCGGCTCGCAAAGGATTCCGGCGCCGAGACGCCGGCGGAATTCTCCAGCGAACTCGGCCTGACCACGCGCGAGGGCGAAGTGCTGTCGTGGCTGTCCAAGGGCAAGACCAACCGCGACATCGCGCAGATCCTGGGCCTCTCGCCCGCGCACCGTCGACAAGCACCTCGAGCAGATCTACTCCAAGCTCGGCGTCGAGAACCGCACCGCCGCGGCGGCGATCGCGGTGAATGCGAAGAACCGGAAGGGGTGACGCCGCTCGCCCCGCCTTGAACACCTTCGCGGGGCGAGGAAGGAGCAGCCACCGTGGACGAATCGCCTCAGTTGGCCGCAGCCAGCTTCCGCTGCGCGGGATCGCTCGTACCGGTCTGCGCGATCAGCCGCTTCAGTTCCGGGATGCAGGAGCCGCAATTGGTGCCGGCCTTGAGCTTGCCCCCGATGTCGGCGGTGGAACGCGCGCCGGCGGCGATGGTGTCGCAGATGGTGTTGCGACCGACGCCGAAGCAGGCGCAGACGATGGGTCCGGCATTGGCGAGACCATCGGCGGACTTGCCCGACAGCAGCATGCGGCGCTGATCAGCCGTGAGCGCGTCCGCGGCAAACAGCTCCTTGACGACGTTCCAGTCACCGGCGTCGCGCGCAGGGCCGATGAACAGGCAGGCATCGATGCGATCGCCATCAAACGACGCGGCGCGGTAGACGCCGCCGCCGAAGTCCCTGTATTCGGCGAGATCGTCGGTTGCGAAGGATTTCATCCAGGATTGCCAGCCGGCGAGATCGGCATTGTCAGCGAACAGATAGCCGTGGCCGCCGGTGACCGCGACGCGCGCCGACCACGCATGCGCGGGCAGATTGCAGCGGCCAGCGCGACAGCGCAAAGCCGCGGAACACGTATTCGTAAGGCGCGATCGACGCCGGTGTCGCCTTGTTCTCGGGCTGGCCGGAGAATGGATCGGTGATAGGGAGCCACCAGCGAGCCGACCCGCGCGCCGGTCGCGTTGGCCTCGCTCCAGTGGATCGGCGCGAACAGCATGCCGCGCTGCTGGCGCTCGCTGACGACGACGCGAAGCGTGCATTGTCCATAATCGGTCGTGACCCGCGCGAAATCGCCGTCGGCGAGCGCCATATCTCAAGGCATCGTCCGGATGGACTTCGACAAAGGGCTCCGGCAGATGCTGGCCGAGCCGCGGGCTCATCCCCGATCGCGTCATGGTGTGCCACTGGTCGCGGATACGGCCGGTGTTCAGCCGCAACGGCCGCGCGGCCGTGGTCTCGGTGCGCAGCACCGGGATCTCGGGTGCGATGAAGCGCGCCCTGAAGTCGTTGGCGAAGAAGCCGCCTTCGGCGAAGAAGCGCGATTGCGGCTCGGCGCCCTGCCGGACCGGCCACTGCACCGGCGTCATGGCATCGAAGGCTTCATCCGACAGCGACGTCAACGCGCCGATATCGAAATCGCGGCCGCCATTGTTCTCGAACGCCGAGAGCGCGGCGTGCTCGCGGAAGATATCCGCCGCCGAGGTGAAGCCGAAGGCCGCGCCAAAACCCAGACGCTTCGCGACTTCGCCGATGATCCACCAGTCGGGCCGCGCCTCGCCGGGCGAACCGAGGAAGGCGCGCTGCCGCGAGATGCGCCGTTCCGAGTTGGTCACCGTGCCGGATTTCTCGCCCCAGGCCTGCGCCGGCAGCAGCACATGCGCGCCCGCATCCACCGTGTCGTTGGACGTCACGTTTTCCGAGATCACGAACAGATCGAGCTTCTTCAGCGCATCGCGGACACCGTCGGCGTCCGGCAGCGACACCGCCGGATTGGTGCCCATCACCCATAGCGCCTTGATCTCGCCGCGCGCGACCGCTTCGAACATCTGCACCGCCTTCAGCCCCTCATGGGTGGCGATGCGCGGCGCTTTCCAGAACCGGCGCACGCGGTCGATGTCCGGCGGCGTGAACCCCATATGCGCGGCAAGCTGGTTGGCGAGCCCGCCGACCTCGCGGCCGCCCATCGCGTTGGGCTGCCCGGTCAGCGAGAACGGCGACGCGCCGACCTTGCCGATCCGCCCGGTCGCGAGGTGGCAGTTGACGATGGCGTTGACCTTGTCGGTGCCCTGCGCCGACTGGTTCACGCCCTGCGAATACAGCGTCACCACGCGCGGCGTGCTGCTAAACATCTGGAAGAAGGTGGCGATGTCCTGCTCGGACAGGCCGGTCGCCAGCGCGGTTGCGCCGATACTGCCGGCCATGCTGCGCGCCCGGAGAATTGCATCGTCGAAGCCCGAGGTATGGCGTTCGATGTAGTCGCGATCGAGCGTACCGCTGTCGGCGAGATGCACCAGCAGGCCGCTGAACAGCGCCGTATCGGTTCCGGGCTTCAATCCCAGGAACAGATCGTCGTCACCGACGGTATCGGTACGGCGCGGATCGATCACGACGATGCGCGCGCCGCGCTGCTGCTTGTTGGCGACCATGCGCTGGTACAGCACCGGGTGGCACCAGGCCGCGTTGGAGCCGACCAGCACCAGCAGATCCGCCTCGTCGAGATCCTCATAACATCCCGGCACCGTGTCGGCGCCGAAGGCGCGGCGGTGGCCGGCGACCGACGAGGCCATGCACAGCCGAGAGTTGGTGTCGACATTGGCGCTGCCGATGAATCCCTTCATCAGCTTGTTGGCGACATAGTAATCCTCGGTCAGCAACTGGCCGGACAGATAGAACGCGACAGCACCGGGGCCGTCGCGCGCGATGATGTGCTGGAAACGATGCGCGACATGGTCGAGCGCGTCGCTCCAGGCGACCCGCTCCATGGCGCCGTCGCCGCAACGGATCATCGGATACAGCAGGCGGTCGTTCAGGCCGAGCGTCTCGCCGAGCGCCGAGCCCTTGGAGCACAGCCGGCCGAAATTGGCGGGATGTTCGGGATCGCCCGAGATCGCCGCCCCGCCCCGGCCGTCGGGCGTCGCCAGGATACCGCAGCCGACGCCACAATAGGCGCAGGTGGTGCTGATGGCGCGGAGATCCGGATCGACGATGCTCATGGCGCCCACCGGATCATGCGGCTTCCGAACGGGCCGCGAGCGAGCGGCCGAACATCATGTCGGCGCGAATTCGCTGCGTCGGCCGGCGGGTGCGGATCAGTTCGAGATACCATAACGCGTCGCCGACATCGCCGATCAGGACCGCGCCGGTCAAACGGCCGTCCGCGATCACGAGTTTCTTGTAGGCGCCGTGATTGACGTCGGAGAGCACGATGCTCTCGCTGCCCTCGCCGCCCATGAAATCGCCGGCGGAGAACACGCTGACGCCGGAGACCTTCAGATTGGTAGCGACGACGCTGCCGGGGTAGGACGCCTCGCGCCCCGCCAGATGCCGCGCCAGCACCTTCGCCTGCTCGTAGGCCGGCTCGACCAGGCCGTAGCAGATGCCACGGTGCTCGGCGCATTCGCCGATCGCAAAGACATCGGAGGCAGCCGTCTGCAGATGGTCATCGACCACGATGCCGCGGTTGACGACGATGCCGGCTTCCTTCGCCAGTGCGATGTTCGGCCGGATGCCGGCCGCGAAGATCACGGCGTCGGCTTCGATCCGGCGACCGTCAGCGAGCTCGACGCCTTCGACACGGGTCTCGCCATGGATATGCGCAGTGTTGGCGTTGAGCAGGATCTCGATGCCCTTGCGTTCGACCAGGGATTTCAGCAACGCGGCCGCGGGCACGTCGAGCTGACGCTCCATCAGGCGGTCCATCAGGTGCACCAGCGTCACCGGCGCGCCGGCCTTGGCGAGGCCATAGGCGGCTTCGAGACCGAGCAATCCGCCGCCGACCACCACCACGCGCTTTTTCTGCGCGGCCAGCGTCAACAGCAGGTCGACGTCGCGGCTGTCACGAAACGTGTGCACGCCGGCGAGATCGGCGCCTGGCACGTTCAGCCGCAGCGGCGACGAGCCCGTGGCCAGCACCAGCTTGGAGAACAAGACGCATTCCTCGTTCTCGATCTTGAGCTCGCGGCGACCGACATCGATCTCGGTGGCGACGCAGCCATATTTCAGCGTAACACCGCGGTCGCGCCACCAGGAAGCCGGACGAAGCTCGATATCCTGCGAGGCAGTCTCGCCAGCCAGCACCGACGACAGCAGCACGCGGTTATAGGCGAGCCGCGGTTCGTCGCCGATCACGGCGATGGCGTAGCGACCCAGCGCCACCCGGGCCAGCTCGTCGACCAGACGGGCGGCAGCCATGCCATTGCCGACGATGACCAGCGGTTCGCTCATCGCATACCCTTACTCGGCGGCTTGCGCGTAGGCTTCCGAAATCATGAAGCCGGACAACGTGCCGTAGGCCGCGGTCCAGGCCTCGGCGAGTTCGGGCGTCCAGCCGTCGCCCAGTCCCTTTTCCAGCGTCCACAGCAGCGCGCCGCCGACGACGGGATAATGCTCCGGCTTGGCGCCATACTTGACGTGACGCTTGGCGAGCGCGCTCGCAGCCGGCAGCACCGCGCCGAGATTAGTCAACCCGTTGACCACGACGGCGAGCGTTCCCATCAGCTTCTTGCGCTGCTCGGTCATGTCGTCGGGAAACATTGCCCTGACCTGTGGAGCGACTTCGAACAGGCGGTCGTAGAACAGCACCGCGGCCTGTTCGGAAATCGGAGCGACCTTGGCGAAACTGTCCTGTACCAATTTCACTTGCTCAGGATTCATATCAACTCTCCTCAAATGGTTTCAAAGGTGAGCCTGTTGGTCGCGATCCCGGAACTTTGGTTCACGTCAAAGCTCCCGTTAGTGATGACGCGCTTACGCCGCCTCGACGAAGCGATGCCGTTCGTAGAGGAATTCGAGCACCCGCTGGCGGCACTTGAGGTAGCCGGGGTTGGTCGCGAGCTCGAGCCGCTTGCGCGGGCGGGCCAGCGGCACTTCCAGCACCTCGCCGATCCGCGCGCTGGGCCCGTTCGTCATCATCACGATGCGGTCCGACAGCAGCACGGCCTCGTCGACGTCGTGGGTGATCATCAGGATGGTGTTGCCGAGCTTCTGGTGCAGCGCCATCACCGAATCCTGCAGATGCGCACGCGTCAACGCATCGAGCGCGCCGAACGGTTCGTCGAGCAGCAACACCTTCGGCTCCATCGCGAGCGCGCGGGCAATGCCGACGCGCTGCTTCATGCCACCGGAGATTTCCGCCGGCCGCTTGTCCTTGGCGTGCGCCATCTGCACCAGGTTGAGATTGTGCATCACCCAGGCGTCACGCTCGGCACGGGTCTTGGTCGACGAGAACACCTTGTCGACGCCGAGCTTGACGTTCTCGTACACCGTCAGCCAGGGCAGCAGGCTGTGGTTCTGGAACACCACCGCGCGGTCCGGACCCGGCGAGTTGACCTCGCGGTTCTCCAGCAGCACGCAGCCATTGGTGGTGGTGGTGAGACCGGCGACGATATTGAGCAGCGTTGACTTGCCGCAGCCGGAATGGCCGATGATCGAGACGTATTCGCCCTTGTCGATCGTCAGGTTGATTTCCTTCAGGACCTCGGTCGTGGTGTTGCCGCGGCTGAAGGACTTGTCGATGTGGTCGAGCTTCAGATAGGCCTGCATGACATGCTCCTCAGTTCAGCGCGGTGCCGCGGGTCACGATCTTCGCCAGTCCCGCGATCAGGCGGTCGAGCACGAAGCCGATGATGCCGACATAGAACAGGGCCAGGATGATCTCGCTGATGTGCGACGAGTTCCAGGCGTCCCAGATGAAGAAGCCGATACCGACGCCGCCGATCAGCATTTCGGCCGCGACGATCGCCAGCCACGACAGCCCGATGCCGATGCGCAGGCCCGTGAAGATGTAGGGGGCCGCGGCCGGGATCATGATCTTGGAGAAGAACTCCAGCGGATTGAGCTGCACCACGGCGGCGACGTTGCGGTAGTCCTGCGGGATGTTGCGGATGCCGACCGCAGTATTGATGATGATCGGCCAGATCGAGGTGATGAAGATCACGAAGATCGCCGAGGGCTGGCCGTCACGGAAGGCCGCCAGCGACAGCGGCAGCCATGCCAGCGGCGGGATGGTGCGCAGCACCTGGAACAGCGGATCGAGCCCGCGCATCGCCCACACCGACTGCCCGACCAGCGTGCCGAGCGCAATGCCGGCGATCGCTGCCAGCGAGTAGCCCAGCGCGACGCGCTGCAGCGAGGCGGAGAGATGCCAGAACAGACCCTTGTCGATGCCGCCGCGATCGAAGAACGGATCGAAGATCAGTTCCCTGGTTTCCGTGAAAACGCGTGATGGCGGTGGCAGCGTCGAACCCGCGCGGCGGCAGACCAGCTCCCAGAACAGCATCAGGAGCGCAATCACGACCAGCGGCGGCACGACGCGCACCGCAGTCTCCTTTGCCATCTTAAGGTATTTCTCTGCCCGAGGCGCCTGCTTCGGCGTCATCGTCACCACCGGCGCCGCCACGGCTGGCGAGGGAACGGGAATGGCCGTCGCGGTGGCTTCGGTTTTCATCGCATGCATCGACATTGAAATTGTATCTCCGCGTTTCAATGAGCGGGCCGCACGCTTGCCGCGCACGTCCCGGTTTGGATCAGACCTCAACACGCTTGATCGACAGCGACTTCAGATAGGCAGCGGGATTTTCCGGATCGAACACCTTGCCGTCGAAGAAGGTCTCCTTGCCGCGCGAGGTCGAGGCCGGAATATCGGCGGCGGCGACGCCGAGCTCCTTGGCCGCGTCCTTCCACAGGTCTTCGCGGTTCACCTTGGCGATCAGCGCCTTGCTGTCGAAGCCGGGCTCGTACTTGCCCCAGCGGATGTCCTCGGTCATGAACCAGAGGTCGTGGCTCTGGAACGGATACGAGGCATGATCGGCCCAGAACCGCATGATGTGCGGGCTGTTCTCGACCACCTTGCCGGGAATGCCGTAGTCGAACTTGCCCTTGACGCGATCGGTGACGTCATCGACCGGGCAGTTGATCCATTGCCGCTTGGCGCAGATCGCCGCGACCTCGTCGCGGTTCTCGGGCTTCTCGCACCACTGCTGGGCTTCCATCACCGCCATCAGCAGCGCCTTCGCCGCCTTCGGATATTTGTCGACGTAAGCGGCGCGCATGCCGAAGGATTTTTCCGGATGCTTGTTCCAGAGCTCGCCGGTCGTGATCGCGGTGTAACCGATCTTTTGATGAATGAGTTGCAGGTTCCACGGCTCGCATACGCAGAAGCAATCCATGGTGCCGACCTTCATGTTGGCGACCATCTGCGGCGGCGGCACCACGATGGTTTCGATATCCTTGTCGGGATCGATGCCGCCGGCGGCGAGCCAGTACCGAATCCACAGATCGTGGGTGCCGCCCGGGAACGTCATCGCAGCCTTGATGGGCTTGCCCGAGGCCTTCTTCTTGTCCAGCGCGACCTTGAACGGCGCGGTATCGACGCCGACCTTGACGTCCTCATATTCCTTCGCGACCGAGATGCACTGGCCGTTCAGATTGAGCCGCGCCAGGATGTACATCGGCGTCGGAACGTTGTTCTGCGTCACCTTGCCGGCCGAGATCAGATACGGCATCGGCGTCAGGATGTGCGCGCCGTCGATGCCGTTGCCTTCGGAGCCGAGCACGAGGTTGTCGCGCGTGGTGCCCCAGGAAGCCTGCTTCTGCACTTCGACGTCGGGCATGCCGTATTTGGCGAAGATGCCCTTCTCCTTGGCGACGAACAGCGGCGAGGCGTCGGTGAGCGCGATGAAGCCGAGCTTGGCGGCCTTCACCTCCGGGCCCGCTCCTTGCGCGAACGCACCGGCCGGGAAATTCAGCTTGGCGGCTGCGAGCAATGCAGCCGTGCCGCCGGTCGCCTTCAGGAGCTGACGGCGGCTGAAACCTCGTGAGGTCGGAATAGTGGACTTCGTCATGTGTATCGCTGTCCTTTGCGTCTGGTCAGGGTGGTCTGCGCGGGCCGTCCGTTTGGTGCCACCGCGCAAGGCGCACGAAGGCGCGTTCCAGGAAGGCCCCGGAGTGGTGGCGACACAATTCGGATGAGTGGTCTCGAGGGACGGCTACAATGGCGTCGGCACAAACTATTCAAGCTTCGTGCCAAGCCTCCCGCAACGCAAAAAGTCTAAGTGCAACAATCAATTGTCGGAAAACATGAGGGATGCACTTTCGGCAGCCTAGAGCGATTCCAGCATTCAAAATTTGCGATTCGCCCAATCCTTGTGCGGCGCACAAGATTTGAGCAGGCGTGAAAATCGCCGTCTCAGGCGTCTTCTTTGGCCTTCGCCATCATCGGTTTTGGCGCACTTCCCTCGCCCGGCTTCATGCGGAATTCGTAGGTCATCAGATGCCACGGCGCACCGGCGGGCTTGCCGTCCGGCGTCAGCGGATCGGTGCGCTTTTCGATTTTCGCGACCAGTTCGTCTTTGACCCCGAACACCACGTCGGTATCGAGATATTTGTCGCCGTCGATGAAGACGTGGGTGATCAGCGGCTGGTGGCCGGGGGCATCGACCAGGAAATGCACGTGCGCCGGCCGCATCGCGTGACGGCGTGTCTGCACGATCATCTCGCCGACCGGGCCATCGGTCGGGATCGGATAGCTGCATGGCAGGATGGTCCGGAAGAAGAACCGGCCGTCGGTGTCGGTGATGAAGCGCGCCCGCGACGACGGGCCCTGCGTCGCATAGGTCGGCTTCTGGGAATCGTAGAAGCCGTCGTCGTCGGCATGCCAGACGTCCACCGGCACGCCCGCCAGCGGCTTGCCCTCGAGGTCGGTAACGCGGCTCTGCACGAACATCCGCTCTCCCGTCAGATTGGCCGAGATATCGGTGCCATGCGGCGTCACCTTGTGTTCGCCGACATAGAACGGCCCGAGCACCGTGGTCTCGGTCGCGCCCTCGCGCTCGCGATGATTTACGGCGTCGACCAGCATCGACACGCCCAGCACGTCCGAGAGCAGGATGAACTCCTGCCGGATCGGCGTGCACTTCTGGCCGGTGCGGGTCAGGAAATCGATCGCGATCTCCCATTCCTCGAAGGTGAGGTCGGTCTTGCGGACGTAGTCGTGCAGCGATTTCACCAGCTCCTGCAGCAGGAATTTGGCGCGCGGATCCGGCGTATCGTCGAAGCTGCGGATCACGGCGGCGGTCAGTTCAGTCTCGCTGAATTGGGGCATTTTGGCTTGTCCTGCAGGGGAGCGGGTGGTTAAGCGAGCCTACACCACGGCCCCGTCCCGGGTAAGCACGGCCGGTTGGAACGGGGCACACTTTTCGGCTATCAAGGCCGCATCAGCCAACCGGAGATCCGTCCCGATGTTAGCCCCAACCCCCGCCTCGCCCGAATCCGCCGGAATGTCGAAGGCGGCGCTGGATCGGCTCGAAAATCACCTGAAACAGCGCTACGTCGACGCCGGCCGCTTCCCCGGGACCCAGCTTCTGGTCTACCGCCGCGGCAAGATCGTGCACTCCGCCGTGCAGGGCTTTGCCGACCTCGAGCGCAAGGTGCCGGTCAAGGACGACACCATCTTCCGCATCTATTCGATGACCAAGCCACTGACGAGTGTCGCGTTCATGATGCTGGTCGAGGAAGGCCGCGTGGCTCTCGACGAGCCCGTCCACAAATACATTCCGGAATGGAAGAACCTCGGCGTGTTTCTCGCCGGCACCAATCCGGCGTTTCTGACCCGGCCGCCGGCGCGGCCGATGCTGATCGTGGACCTGCTGCGGCACACCTCGGGCCTCACCTACGGCTTCCAGCAGCGCTCCAACGTCGATGCCGCCTATCGCGAGAACAAGATCGGCGAAGTCATCAAGGCCGGCACACTGCAAACCATGATCGACGACCTTGCAAAAATTCCGCTGGAATTCGCGCCCGGCGAAGCCTGGAACTATTCGGTCGCCACCGATGTCGTCGGCTATCTCGTGGGCAAGATCAGCGGCCGGCCGTTCGAGCAATTCCTGAAGGAGCGCATCCTCGATCCGCTCGGCATGAAGGACACCGACTTCTTCGTGCCCAAGGACAAGGCCCATCGCTTCGCGGCGTGCTACTCGGCGGACCCGCAAGGCGGCTTCAACCCGCTCGCCGCCGAGCGCAAGGGCACGCTGACGCTGCAGGACGATCCAACCACCAGCTCGTTCCTGTCGCCGCCTTCGTTCATATCCGGCGGCGGCGGCCTGTGCTCGACTGCAGCCGACTACCTCACCTTCTGCCGCGCGCTGCTCAATGGCGGTGAACTCGATGGTGTCAGGCTGCTGGGTCCGAAGACGCTGAAGCTGATGACGTCGAACCATTTGCCCGGCGGCGTCGACTTGCCGGCGATGTCGCGCTCGATGTTCTCTGAAGCGGCCTATAACGGCATCGGGTTCGGGCTCGGCTTCGCCGTCACCATGAACCCCGCGCAAACGCTGATTGCCGGCAGCCCGGGCGAATTCAACTGGGGCGGCGCGGCGACGACGTCGTTCTTCATCGACCCCGCGGAAGAACTGATCACGATCTTCATGACCCAGGTGCTGCCGTCGAGCGCCTATCCGCTGCGGCGCGAACTGCGCACCATGGTCTATGCCGCGATCAGCGACAGCAATCTGTGACGACGCGCTAGCGCGGGTTCCATGGCGCCGCTTGCGCGCCATGGAACTTTCGGAACGGGCTTTTCGGGATATCTAATATCCTTGCCGGAAATCGGCCGCTTCTCCTATGCTGCCGGGCGTTGGGCGCCGATCCGGGATCCTCGTTGCCAAAACCTTCATTGCCAGTGCGTCTCGCCCTTCTGGTCGCGGGAACCACGCTGCCGCTGATCATCTTTGCGGCCGGCCTCGTTTACAATCACTACCAGCAGGACCGCCAGCAGGCGACGCAAAGGGTGCTCGAAACCGTGCGCAGCATTCGTCTCGTGCTCGATGCCGAAATGCTGCGGATGACCGGTGCCCTGCAGGTGCTGGCGTTGACCGACGCGCTGCGGGAGCGGGATTTCGACGAATTTCGCCGGCTTTCCCGAGGCTTCCTCGACCAGTATGGCAACAGCGGTGTGATCCTGGTGGCGGACCGTGAAGGCCGCCAAGTGTTCTCCACGGTCACCCCCGATACCGCAAGCCTGCCGCCGCGCAACAACCGCGCCATCGTCGACCGCGTGTTCGCGGAAAAGAAGCCAGTCTATTCCAACCTCTTCACCGGCTCGGTGAAGCAACGCCTGATCGTGACTGTCGAGGTGCCGATCGTTCACGACGGCGAGGTTCTCTACGAACTGTCGTTCAGCCCGCCGATCGAGATGTTCCAGGCCATGATCGAGCAGCAGCGTCCGAGCGAAAGCTGGACCATCTCGATCTTCGACGGTGAAGGCACCAATTTCGCGCGCGTGCCGAACCCGCAGGAAACCATCGGCAAGCGCGCCTCGCCCTCGCTCTACGCGGAGATGTTCAAGAATCCCGAGGCGACGTTCACGACGGTTTCGCTGGAAGGCGTCCCGCTGATCACCAGCGTCTCGCGCTCCACCCTCACCGGCTGGACGGTGGCCGCCGGCATCGCCGAACGATCGCTGGTCGCGCCACTCTGGCGCAATCTCGCCATTGCCAGCGTGATCGGTGCGATCCTGCTCCTGATCGGCCTCGCCTTTGCGGTGCGGATGGCGACACAGATCGCGCGCGCCGAGATGCTGCACGGCATGCTGATCGAGGAGCTCAACCATCGCGTCAAGAACACGCTCGCGGTCCTGCAGTCGATCGCGACGCAGACGTTCCGCAGCGCCAGCCGGGCCGAACGGGAGAAGTTCGAAGGCAGGCTCGGCGCGCTGGCGGAAACGCACAATTTGTTGAGCCAGTCGAAATGGCAGAGCGCCGAACTGCAGGACGTCGCCGTGCGGGTGCTGCAGCCCTATCGGCTCAACAATCCCGAGCGGGTGCGGATGTTTGGCCCCAACGTGCCGCTATCGCCGCGGCTTGCGGTGGTGCTGTCGATGATCCTGCACGAGATCGCAACCAATGCCGCCAAATACGGCGCACTCTCGAACGACAGCGGCACCGTCACCCTGGATTGGGAGGTCATCCAGGAAAGCGCCGGGCGCAAGCTTCGGCTGGTCTGGACCGAAGCCGGCGGACCGCCTGTCACGGCGCCGGTGCAGCGCGGCTTCGGATCGCGGCTGATCGAACGCAGCACGCGCGACCAGCTCGGTGGTGAAGCGACCGTCGACTTCCTGCCGCGCGGCGTCGTCTACACGATAGACTGCGCCCTCGAGGAATAGCCGGCGCGCATTCTCGCGCGAACGCTACTTCAGCATCTCGGGCACGATCAGGCGCGGCAGAAACAGCGACACGCTGGGCCAGATGATCAATGCAGCCAGCACCAGCAGCATCGGGATCAACATGATGACGGTATCCTTCAGCGCGTAGCGCAGCCGCACACCTGCAATCGAGCAGGCGATCATCAGGCACAGGCCATAGGGCGGCGTCACCAGCCCGAACGCCAGCGAGACGATCGAGATGATCGCAAACTGCACCGGATGCAGATCGACCGATTTCGCCAGCGGCTCCAGTACGGTGCCGACGATCACAATCGCGGGTATGGCATCGAGGAAGCAGCCCACCACCAGGAAACAGAAGGCGATGAAGAAGCCCGCCGCAATCGGGCCCATGCCCCAGGTCGAGACGTTGGCAAGCAGTTCCTGCGGAATCTTGTAGTACGCCAGCAGCCAGCCGAAGGCACTCGCCGTACCCACGCAGAACAGCGCGACCCCGGCCAGACGTCCGGTATCGAGCAAGGCCTTGTACAGTTCGCGCAGGCCGGTCTCGCGGTAGAAGAAGGTCGACAACACGACGGAATAGAGCACCGCGACGCAAGCAGATTCGGTGGCGGTAAACCACCCCAGCAGGATGCCGCCGACAATGATGAACGGCGTCATCATCGCCGGTATCGAACGCCAGATCGCACAGCGCATGTCCCGCCAGCTATCCTTCGGATAGGTCGGATAGCCGCGGCGCACCGCATAGACATGGACGGTCGCCATCTGCGCGCCGGCGATCAGAAGACCCGGCACGATACCGGCCAGATACATCGCAGCGATCGAGGTCGAGATCAATCCGCCCCACACGATCATCAAGATCGAGGGCGGGATAATGACGGCGAGCACGGCCGACACCGCTGTTATGGCGATGGAGAATGAAAGGTCGTAGCCTTCCTTGGTCTGGGCATCGATGAATATCTTGGACTGGCTCGCCGCATCGGCCGTCGAGGAGCCGGAAATGCCGGCGAAGAACACCGACAGTACCACGTTGATCTGCGCCAGTGACCCCGGCCAGTGCCCGACCATCGAGCGCGACAAGGCGACCAGGCGATCGGTGATGCCGCCGATGCTCATCAGGTTCGCCGTCAGCAGAAAGAACGGCACTGCCAGAAGGATGAACGAGTTGTAGGCGTTGAAGGTCTCTTGCGCGAGCGTCATGATCGACAGACGGGGCTCGAACAGCAGGATCGGCACGCAGGCAAGCCCGAGCGCAAAGGCGACCGGCACGCGCACGATGAGCAGGCCAACGAAGGTTCCGAACAGGACCAGCGCGGCCTCTCCGGCGGAAAACGCATTGCCGCTCATCGTCGTGCCCCAACCAGAATCCGCGCCTCATCGACAATCTGTTCGCCCGCAAACGCGATCCACGTCACGCCGGCGACGGGCCATGCGACATGGATCAGCCAGAGCGGCAGATCCGCCAGTTCCGACGTTCGGTTCCAGGCAAACCGCGTGAACTCGAGCCCTGCCCACACAAACACCACGGCCAGCGCCAGGATGCCGAGGCGGGCGAGGATGCGCACCGCGGCTTCGGATCGCCGCGACAGGTCGGGCCATACATCGACCTCGAAATGCTGCGCTTCCCGCACGCCGACCATGGCGCCGATCATGATTGTCCAGACGAACAGGAACCGCGCCATCTCCTCGGTCCAGATGTAGGAAGGAATGAACGGCGTATAGCGCGAGACGATCTGCAGCGTGACCGGTATGACCAGGATGCCGACGCAAGCGGCGAGCAGGACTTGCAGCAGTTTCGCATAGGCGGCCGTCGCTCGACGCCACAGCGTCGGGGTGGACGGGACGGGCATTTCAGTCATTTCGGCTCCGTGCGGATACCAGTCCGCCGATCCGGGCAGGAAGCGGGGCCTGCCCGGAATGCTATCGGCGGTCGTGCCATATTGCCTAGGCGATGTTGATCTTCTCGAAGATGCCTTCGGCGCCGATCTCCTTGGCGTAGGTGGCCATCACGGGATCGGCAAGCTTCTTCATGGCGTCGCGCTCTTCGAACGGAACGCGCTTGAGCTTGCCGGCCTTCTCCAGCGTATCGAGCTTGACGACCTCCTCGCTCGACTCCAGTTGGCGGCCGTAATCGCCGGCTTCCTTGCCGGCCTTCATGATCGCATCCTGCAAATCCTTCGGCAGGGTCTTCAGCGTCTTCACCGAGAAGCAGATCGGGCGGATCGAGACCGCATGCTGCGTCAGGTTGAGATGCGGTGCGACTTCGTAGAACTTCATCGCCTCGACACCGGCCGCCTCGTTTTCACCCGCCGATATCACGCCGTTCTGGATGGCGTTGTAGACTTCGTTGTAGGCGATCACGGTCGGGCTCATGCCGACGGCCGCAAACGTCTTCGACCAGATCGGAGCGCCCTGCACCCGCACCTTGAGGCCCTTGAGATCGGCGAGGTTCTTGAGCGGCTTGTTGGCGAAGATGTTGCGGATTCCGCCACCCGCATAGCCGATCAGAACCACCTCGGCCTTGCCCGCGACTTCGTCGGCGATCGGCGCCAGGATGTTCTGCTCGACCACCTTGTTCATGTGGTCGATGCCCTTGAACACGAAGGGCGCGTCGATGAACGGCGCCGCCTTGGCGAAGGTCGACATGTGGGCCGGCGAGACGATGCCGTAATCGACCGCCTTGCCCTGTGACATGTATTCGAAATACTGCTTCTCGAGGCCGAGCGACGAGTTCTTGTGCAGGGTGAAATTGACCGGCTTGCCGTAATATTTCTTCACCAGTTCTTCAAACCGGATCAACGCCCGATTGAAGGCGTGGTCGTCGTTGAACTGCACGGCTCCGTTCAGCGTAACGGGCGTTTGCGCCCGGACGATCGATGGCATGCCCAAAGCGCCGGCAACAGCCGTCGCACCAAGGCCCGCAAGTACGGTTCTTCGCTTCATGGCGTCCTCCCCTGTGATGCCCGTCCCTTGTAGGCGGGACTTTGGGCGCGGCCGACGGCGCGGCCATGGTTGCAAAGCGTAAGCAAAACGGTGCGGCGATGGAAGCCGATTTACGCGGTGCCCAACATGATTGAACGCCGGACGACGCATGGGCGTGCGCCGCATCAATCAGATGATTGCAATCATTTTACCGCGGCGAACCGCGATGCATCGCGAAGCGACAGAAGCCGGCGCGCAAACCTCGAAGTCACGACCCGTCATGGGTTTGACCGGATGCCATCTCGATCCATGGCCTGCGCGGCATATCCATCGACCGGCAAACAGATCGACACTTTTGGCGTCGTCGCTGCGGCACGAGACGACGGTCCCAACGACGACACGCGCTCGCCGTGGACGGAGGTTCGTTGGCTTGGGTCATGCCTTTCCAGATGAGTTGAAATCAACCACGCGCACGCCCCGCATGCTTTATCCGGCGATGGAACCTGGAGGCGAACTGAACTTTGCTGCATTTCGTCAGACATCAGCAGCCGGGTTCCATCGTACCTATGCGAGGATTATGCGTCGTGATCAGGCCCAAAACCCGTAAATGTCCGGGTGCGGTAATCATTCCTGCCAAAATCTGTGGCGATCGAACTCGCGGTGGTTGTGGTTTGCGAAATATTTTGCCAAATGTAGAGGCGCGGGTTTCACAAAATGAACCCGTGCGTTGACAGTTGAATTTCATGACTGTCGGCGCCGGTACCGGGGTGCTTCCCTGCGCGCGAATGCGTTTGGATAGCGTCCTCATCTGTCGGAATGTCCGTGGCCTCTGAAGCTAGAGACACGGTCGAGACGGACTTTAATGCGGCAAAATAGATGGGCCCCTGCCCTATTTCCGCCAGGGGTTTCCGATCGAAGGGCGGTAGAACCAGAATGAATAGATCAGCAGCAAAGAAGATGAAGCAGCGCAGTGCCGGCAAGCCCGACATTGAATTGGGCAAGCGGATTCGTCTGAGGCGCGTGGAGCAGAAAATCTCGCAGGCTGAACTCGGCGACAAGCTCGGCGTCAGCTTCCAGCAGGTGCAGAAATACGAAAAGGGCGTCAACCGCGTCGGCGCTGCCCGTCTGCAGCAGATCGCTACTGCGCTCGACGTGCCGGTCACGTTCTTCTACGACGGCGACGGCAAGGCGCGTGAAGTCGAGAGCCTGCTGTTCCTCGACAGCGCATTCAGCCTCAGGCTGTTGCGCGCCTACAGCAAGATCAAGGACCAAACCGTACAGCGTCAACTGGTGTCCTTGATGAAGTCGATTGCCGCCAACGAAGACTAGGCCTTTTGTATATTGCGCCTGGATCGCAGCACCGCGGACCCGATCATCGACGCGAGATAATCGCCGGGTAGCTTGTTGCTGCGCTTAGGCTGAAATTTTTGACCTACCGGATCAATTCGTCGCCATCGGAGATGGCATCCGGCCCCTCACTTATCGAGAACCTCGCGGCACGTCCGGCGAGAAATCACGCCCCCAGCCGTCGCCATCGCCCCCGTCGATCCCGCCAGCGGGCGTCGCGGCCGGCTGCGCTCACTCGAGTTCGGCGCCGGAATTCCTGACGATCACGGCCCAACGCTCGATCTCGGTCTTGATGTAGGCTGCGAAGCTGTCCGGCGTGGATGGCGGCAGCGGCTCCAGCGCCATCGCCTTCAGCCTGTCGCGGGCCGCCGCATCGGCAGTCAGTTTGCCAAGTTGCGCCGCCAGCAGATCGACGATCGGCCGCGGCGTTCCGGATGGCGCCACAACTCCCTGCCAGGCCACCAGTTCAACTCCGGACAGCCCCGCCTCGGCAAGTGTCGGAATCCCGGGTGCGGCGGCCACGCGCGTCGTCGTGGTCATGCCGAGCACCCTCACCTTGCCCGCCTTGATGTGCTGCAGTGCCGGCTGCAGGTCGACCACCATGAAAGCGATATGGCCGGCGATCAAGTCGAGCAATGCCGGCGCGCTGCCGCGGTAGGGTACGTGCCTGAACTTAATTCCCGCTGCCGTCTTCAGCATCTCGGCACCGAGATGCTGCGGGCTGCCGTTGCCCGCTGAACCATAGGCAAGTCCGGGTTTCGATCTGGCGTAGGTCAGGAATTCAGACAGCGACCTGGCCGGGATCGCGGGATTGACGATCAGCGCGAACGGCACGCCGGCCACGAGGCCGACAGGCGCGAAGTCGCGCACCGGATCGTAGGAGAGCTTGCGATAGAGCGTCTTGTTGATGGCGAGCGTGGTCGAGGTTGCCATCAACAGCGTGTAGCCATCGGGTTCGGCCCTCGCGACCTGTTCCGCGCCGAGGATACTGGCCGTGCCCGGCCTGTTCTCGACGACCACATCCGCGCCGAGCCCGCTCTTGAGCTGGCCGGCAACGAGGTGTCCAAGAAAATCGGTGGTGCCGCCCGTCGGAAAGGGCACCACGATCCTGATCGACCGGCCGGGATAGCCGGCCTGCGCTCGCGCTGGCACGGCAGCCAGCGACAAAAGCCCACCCAATCCCGCCATCGCCTCCCGGCGCGTCAACGGCATCCCGTTCTCCGAACGCAATTCCTCAAATCTCGCGAAGCACCATAGCGGCCATGGTACGGGATCAAAGAATACGAAAGTCCTATCGCGCCAGGATTTGCTGGGCTGGAACAGCTCCACTGATTCGGCTGGGCCGGGTTGAGGCCGCAGCGATTGACCGAGGCACTGGAGCCGTCGGACAATACGGACATCTCTCACCTGAAAGCCGCGCACCAATGCTCGACACTCCGAAAGACAGCGAAAAATCTCATGCCGACGGCAAGATCCTGCAGCGGGTCAGCGACGGCGTCGGGATCGTGACGTTCAACAATCCGGACAAGCGCAACGCCATGTCGCTCGAAATGTGGGAAGGTCTCGGCACCGCGCTGGTCGAACTGCGCGACGATCCGCAGGTCCGCGTCGTGATCCTGGTCGGCGCCGGCGACAAGGCGTTCGTCTCGGGCGCCGATATCAGCCAGTTCGAGAAAACCCGCCACAACGCGGCGGCGTCGGAGGAGTATTCGAGGCGCAGCGAAGCGCAGCGCGCGCTGCTGGCGAACTACCCGAAACCGACCATTGCCTGCATCCGCGGCTTCTGCCTCGGCGGCGGCATGCAGGTGGCAATGCTCACGGACATTCGCTTTGCCTCCGACAACAGCCAGTTCGGCATTCCTGCGGCAAGGCTCGGCATCGCCTACGGCTATGACGGCCTCAAGCATCTGGTCTCGCTGGTCGGGCCGTCATGGGCGCGGCTGATCATGTACACCGGCATGCGGATCGACGCTGCGGAAGCGTTGCGGATCGGGCTGGTCGACCGCGTGCTGCCGGATCAGGAATTGTGGGGCACGACCATGGAGATCGCGCGGACCATCTCCGGCAACGCGCCGCTCGCCATCAAGGCCGCCAAGATCACCATTGCCGAAGTGCTGAACGACGAGAGCCGGCGCGACATGGATGCGATCAGGCAAATCGGCATGGCCTGCATGGATTCGGAAGATTTCCGCGAAGGCCGCACGGCCTTCATGGAAAAGCGCAAGCCGCAGTTCAAGGGAAAGTAACGCGTTTCATTCCCGTAGCCCGGATGAGCGAAGCGACATCCGGGGCGGTGTTAGAGTGGTCCCGGATGTCGCTTCGCTCATCCGGGCTACAACCGCCGCCAGCACCGCCTTCGTGATATCCGCGGTGCCGTTGCCGCCGCCGAATTCCATCGGCTTGATGCCATCAGCGTAGGCCTTGTCGACGGCCCGCTCGATGCGCTCGCCGGCTTCGGCGGCGCTTTCGAGCCCGTGCTTGTCGGCCAGCCAGTCCAGCATCATCGCCGCCGACAGGATCATCGCCGTCGGGTTGGCCTTGCCCTGCCCCATGATATCGGGCGCGGTGCCGTGGCAGGGTTGGAACACGGCGTGGCGGTCGCCGATATCGGCTGACGGCGCCATGCCCAGCCCGCCGATCAGGCCGGCGGCGAGGTCGGAGAGAATGTCGCCGAACATGTTCTCCGTCACCATGACGTCGAAGTCCCACGGGCGCTTCACCAGCATCAGCGAACAGGCGTCGACATAGAGCCGGTCGGCCTTGATGCCGGGGTGCCGCGCGGCCGCCTCGTCGAACATCCCGCGAAAGAACGCAAAGGCCCGGAAGACGTTGGCCTTGTCGACGCAGGTCAGCCCGCCGTTCGCCTTGCCGCGCGCCTTGCGGCGTTCGGCGAGGCGGAACGAGAACTCGAACAGCCGCTCCGAGGTCTTGCGGGTGATGACCAGCGTCTCGCGCGCCTCGGTATCGGTCACGACACCCTTGCCCATCGATGCGAACAGGCCTTCGGTGGACTCGCGGATCAGCACGAAGTCGATGCCGCGCTGGTCGGCGCCGACGATCGGGCTCGGCACGCCGGGGATCAGCCGCGCCGGGCGCACGCCGGCATAGAGATCGAAATGAAAGCGCAGTTCGATCTGTGGCGCGATCTCGGTATTGTCGGGGTAACGCACCGACGGCAGGCCGCAGGCGCCGAGCAGGATGGCATCGGCCTCCTCGCACAGCCGGACGGTGCTTTCAGGCATCGATTTGCCGGTCGCCAGATAATTGTTGGCGCCTGCGGGCGCATCGGTGAAGCGGAACGTGAGATCCGACGTCGCCTCGATCCTGCGCAGGACTTCGATCGCCGGCGCCATCACTTCGGGGCCGATGCCATCGCCACCGAGCACGGCGATGTGGAGCGCGTTGTTTGCGGACATGGGGTTTTCCAATGAAGATCAGAAAATGCCCGTCATTGCGAGCGAAGCGAAGCAATCCATATCGCAACCCAACGCGATAGATGGATTGCTTCGTCGCTTGCGCTCCTCGCAATGACGGTGATGCGACTACGGCGTCAGCACCGCACGGCCGACCAGCTTGCCTTTCTGCAGATCGGTCAGCGCCTCGTTGGCCTTGGCGAGCGGCATCGTCGTCACCGGGATCGCCGCGATCTTCTTGCTGCGCACGAGATCGAGCAATTCGCTGGTCTCGCGCAGGTTTCCGACATAGCTGCCCTGGATCGTGATGGCCTTGATCGGAATCAGCGGCAACGCCCAGGGTGCACCGCCGCCGAACAGGCCGACGATGACGAGCTTGCCGCCCTTGGTCAGACAGTCGAAGCCGAGCTGTGTGGTCTGCGCATTGCCGACCAGATCGATCACCGCGCGGATCGGACCGCCGGCCTTCTTCGCAAGCTGCTCCAGCGCGTCGGGCGCCTTGCCGTCGACGGTGGCGAGCGCACCGGCGGCTTCCGCGGCCTCGCGCTTGCGCGCGTCGATGTCGACGACGATGGCGCCCTTGCCGCCCATCGCCTTCAGCAGCGACAGCGCCATCAGCCCGAGGCCACCGGCGCCGAAGATCACGATCGGCGAATCGAAGGCGAACTCCACCTTCTTCAACGCGCTGTAGGTGGTGACGCCGGAACAGGCATAGGGCGCCGCGGTGACCGGATCGAGTCCCTTCAGGTTCAAGAGGTACTTCGGATTCGGCACCGTCATGTAATCGGCATAGCCGCCGTCGCAATAGACGCCGAGCGAGTTCGGCTTGACGACGCACATGTTCTCGTCGCCGCCGACGCAGGTGGCGCATTTGCCGCAGCCAAGCCAGGGATAGACCAAGGCGACGTCGCCGACCTTGAGATCGCCCTTGTCGGCGGCGGTGGCATCAGGCCCGAACGCCACCACTTCACCGACCGTCTCGTGTCCCATGGTGCGCGGCAGCGACACGCCGCGATCCTTCAGCGACAGCGGCTTGCGGCCGTGGCCGAGATCGTAGCCGCCTTCCCAGATGTGGAGGTCGCTGTGGCAGACGCCGGCCGCCTTCACCTTGATCAGAACCTGCGTGCCCGTGGGCTGCGGCGTCGGCTGATCGACTTCTTTCAGGGGCGCATTGAATTCGGCGACCTGGAAACTCTTCATGTCTTGCCTCCCGTCATTCTTGTTCTTGGGTACTGGATTTCTCGGGGCGGACCTTGCCACGTCTCTCAAGGCGAGACAAACGCGGATGGTCGTTCCGGGGCGATCAGATCAGCGGGTGATGGCAGGCCACGAACTGCCCGGGCGCCACGGCGCGCAGCTCCGGCATCTCGTCCCGGCACTGCGCGTCCGCCCTCGGGCAGCGGGTGCGGAAGCGGCAGCCCGATGGCGGGGCGATCGGCGACGGCGGCTCGCCCGTCGGCACGGTTTCGGTGGGGCGCACATCCGGATCCGGCACCGGGATCGCCTCGATCAGAAGCGCGGTATAGGGATGCGCCGGGCTGGCGAACAATTGTTCGGACGGACCCACCTCGCACAGCCGGCCGAGATACATCACCGCGACACGGTCGCTCACCGCCTTCACCACGGCGAGGTCGTGCGCGATGAACAGCAGCGTCAGGCCGAACCGCGCCTTCATTTCTTCCAGCAAATTGAGTATCTGGGCGCGAATGGAGACATCGAGCGCGGAGACCGGCTCGTCGCAGACGATGAACTCCGGATTGAGGATCAGCGCCCGCGCGATGCAGATGCGCTGACACTGGCCGCCGGAAAATTCATGCGGCAGCCGCCCGACCACGATGTTCGGATCGAGCCCGACCGCACTCAGCACCTCGTGCACGAGCTGGTTGCGCCGTTCCGGATCCTTGACGCCTGATATCACCAGCGGCTCGGCGACGATGTCGCCGATCTTGCGGCGCGGATTGAGCGAGGCAATCGGATCCTGGAAGATCAACTGCACGCGCCGCCGCATCAGCCGCAGCGCGTCGCCCTGCATCGCCGTAAGATCGTTGCCGTCGAACAGCACCCGCCCCGCGGTCGGACGCCGCAACTGCAGCACGGCGCGCCCGAGCGTCGACTTGCCGCAGCCGGATTCTCCGACCAGCCCCAGCGTTTCGCCGCGGGCGATCTGCAAGCTGACGCCTGATACCGCATGCACGATCCTGGTGCCGACGGGATATTCGACGACCAGATTGTCCACGTCGAGCAGTGGATCGCCGGACGTGGCCGGCAAGGAGGTTGGCACGGCCTGCTGCATCATGCGCCGGCCTCCGCATGGACTTCGATCGGATGGAAGCAGGCATACTGATGCTCGCGGACCTCGGCCTCCGCGAGCGCGGGCTTTTCGAGATGGCAGCGGGCCACCGCATAGCGGCAGCGCGGCGAGAACGAGCACCCCCGCAACGGCCGGGTCGGGTCGGGCGGCCGTCCCGATATCGCCGGCAGCGGCGTATGCGGCGCGGCGTCGAGCCTCGGAAGCGCAGCGAGCAGCGCCTCGGTATAGGGCATCCGCATCTTCTTGAACAAGGCGGGCGTCGGCGCGCGCTCGACCACGCGGCCGGCATACATGACCGCGACTTCGTCGGTACGGCCCGCGACGACGCCGAGATCGTGGGTGATGATGATCATCGCCATGTGCCGGCGGCGCTGCTCGCGCGCCAGCAGATCGAGGATCTGCGCCTGGATCGTGACGTCGAGCGCCGTGGTCGGCTCATCGGCGATCAACAGCTTCGGTTCGCAGGACAGCGCGATCGCAATCGCGACGCGTTGCCGCATGCCGCCCGAGAGTTGATGCGGGTACTGCGCGAGTCGTTGCTCGGGCGCGGGGATGCCGACCGCGGCAAGCAATTCGACGCTGCGCTTCCTCGCGGCGGCATCGTTGAGTTCGAGATGTTCCTGCAACGTCTCGATCAACTGGGTGCCAATCGTCAGCACCGGATTGAGCGAGGTCATCGGATCCTGGAACACGACCGCCAGCGATCGCCCACGCAGACGCCGCAATCGCTCCGGCGAAAGCTTCAGCAGATCCTGCCCGTCGAACATCACCCGGCCGGACAGCCTGGCCTTCTTCGGCAGCAGTTGCAGGATCGCGCGGGACAGCATGGTCTTGCCGCAGCCGGATTCGCCGACGATGCCGAGCGTCCGCCCGGCGCCGACGGTGAGGTCGACACGGTCCACCGCCCGCAGATTGCCGCGCGGCGTCGGCAGATCGACGCTGACATCCTCAACGGAGAGCAATGTTTCAGTCACAGCGCGCCCTGACGAGGATCGGTGAGCGCCCGCAAGGTATCGCCAACAAGATTGAAGGAAAGCACGGTCAGAAACATTGCCGCTGCCGGCATGAAGGCAAGCCGCGGCGCCATATCAAGACTCTCGCGCCCCTCGCCGATCATGCTGCCCCAGCTCGATATCGGCGGCGGCACGCCAAGTCCCAGGAAGGACAATGCGCCTTCGACGACGATGGTGACCGCGACACCGAGCAGGAAGAACGCCAGCAGCGGCAGCATCACATTGGGCAGCAGTTCGCGCAGCAGGATGCGGGTGTGCGTTGCGCCGAGCGCCTGCGCGGCGATGACGAATTCGCGCCGCGCCAGCGTCAGCGTCGCCGCCCGCGAGACCCGCATGAAGGCGGGAATGCCGAGGACGCCGAGAATGCAGGTGAGATAGAAGATCGACTGGCCGAGATAGGCGGTCACCGCCATCGCCAGGATCAGCGGCGGAAACGCCAGCAGCACGTCCATGCTGCCGACGACAAGCGACTCGAAGCGGCCGCGGAAATAGCCGGCAACCATGCCGAGCGCGCCACCGATGGTGAGCCCGATCACCGGGGCACAGAGGCCGACCACGAGCGAAATCCGGGCGCCGTAGATCAGCCGGGACAGTTCGTCGCGGCCGAGGCCGTCGGTCCCGAGCCAATGCTCTGCGGAGAACGGCGCACGCCGCTCCAGCATGTCCATGTCGGTCGGGCTGGGCAGCGGCAATACCGGGGCGAAGATCGCGACCGCAAATATGAAAGCCATCCAGCCGATCGCCAGCCAGAACAGCGGCCCGAGCCGGCGCACGCGACGGGCCGGTTGCGCGGCGACGTCCTCCTCGATGGTGAGTTCAAGCGTGGCCATGACGGATCCTCGGATCGAGGGCGGCGTAGAGAAGATCGACGATGAAATTCATGATCACGAAGCCGGCGGCGACCAGCAGCACCACGCCCTGCAGGATGATGAGGTCGCGGGTGTAGATGGCGCCGACCAGCAGCCGGCCGATGCCCGGCAACGCGAAGATCGTCTCGACGATGACGGCGCCGCCGATCAGGCGGCCGATGTTGATTCCCGTAATCGTCACCAGCGTCAGCGACGAAGGCTTCAGTGCATGCACGAACAGGATTCGCGAGGATTTCAACCCCTTGGCTTTCGCCAGCGCGATGTAGTCTTCCTGCAGGGTCGCGATCATGTCGGACCGCAGCACGCGCATGATGCCGGGCCATTCGGCCAGCGCCAGCGTCAGCGCGGGCAATACCATGAAGCGCAGGTTTGCGACCGGGTCTTCGCCGAACGGCACGTAACCCGTCGCGGGCAACCAGCGCAGTTCCACCGCAAACAGATAGATCAGCAGGATCGCCGACAGGAACGCCGGCACCGACAGCATGGCAAAGGCGCTGCCGGTCATGAAGCGATCGAACGCGCTGCCGCTGCGGGCGGCGCACACGATCGCCAGCGGAACGCCGATCACGAGGCCCATGACCTCGGCCAGGATCATCAGTTGGAACGAGACCGGCAACCGCTCGGTCACCGCCTGCAGCACGGTTTGCCCGGTACGGAACGACCGGCCGAAATCGCCCTGCAGGATGTTGCCGAGCCAGCCGAAGTAGCGGATCCAGACCGGCTGATCGAGCCCCATGTCCTTGCGCAGCGCCGCGACATTCTCCGGCGTCGCCTGATCGCCGAGGATCGTATAGGCGAGATCGCCCGGCAGCAGCGACGCAATGAAGAATGTCAGCAGCGATACGGCGATCAGGACCGGGATCAGGTACAGAAGCCTGCGCGCAACAAAGAGCAGCATGAAGGATTATTCCAGCCAGGCGCCGGAGACATCCACCACCCCGCTGTACATCTTAGGCAGGCCCTTCAGTTTGGCACTCGACAGCGCGTAATAGGTGTTCTGGAAAGTCCAGAACCAGATCGCTTCCTTGTTGATGATGCGGCTGATCGCGCAATAATCCTCGATGCGCTTGCCGGTATCCGCCGTGCTACGGGCCCGCTCGAGCAGATTGTCGAGTTCGGGGTTGGAATAGTTGGCGAGCGCCACCGGACTGCCGGTGCGGAAATTGGCGTACATCTGCACATCGGGATCGGCGAGATCGACGATCCGCCACGGCGTCAACTGGAACTGACGCATGAAGGCGCGCGGCGGGATCGTCGCCTGATCGACCTGCTCGATCTCCATGTTGGCGCCGGCCCGCTTCCAGAACTGTTGCAGCACCTGGCCAACGGTGCGCCCACGCGGCGTCGCCGTGACGAGCATCTTGAATTCGACGGGCTTGCCGTAGTCCTTGAGCAGCGCCTTGGCCTTCTCGAGGTCTTCCGGAAGCGCACCATCATCCTTGCACTTGACCCAGGAGCCGTCGCCATAGGGATTGCTGGCGGGCCTGGCGAGACCATTGGTGATTGCCTGCGACATCTTCTTGCGGTCGAGCGCCATCACCAGCGCCTGGCGGACGCGTACGTCGTCGAACGGAGCGACCTTGGTGTTGAAGGCGTAGACCTGCGCGCCGGACCCGACATAGGAATGCACGGCCAGCTTCGGGTCCTTCTGCGCCTTCATGATGTTGTCAGCGGAGAATTCGTCGTCCCAGACGATGTCGGCCTCTCCGGATTGCAGGCTGGCGAAGCGCGACTGCGCGTCCGGCAGCGGCTTGAGGACGATGCGGTCGAGATAGGGCCGGCCCTTGTTCCAGTAGTCGGGATTTTTCTCGAGCACCATCCGGTCGCCCGCGGCCCACGACTTCAGGATATAGGGGCCGGTGCCGACGGGGTTGCGGTTGTAGTCATCGCCCTTGGTCTTCCACGCCGTCGGCGACTGCACCGAATTGTTGGCGCTTGGAAAGCTCACCAGTGCCGGCAGGTTCACCGACGGGTCCTTCAGATTGTAGACCAACGTCAGTTCGTCGGGCGCCTCCACGCTGTTGACAAAGGCAATATAGAAGGCGCAGCGGCACTTGTTGGCAGGGTCTTTCTGGCGGTTGAAATTCTCCCTGAACGCCTGGGCGTTGAATGGCGTGCCGTCGTGGAATTTCACGCCAGGTCGCAGCTTGAACGTCCAGGTCTTGAAGTCCTCCGAAGGAGTCCAGGACAACGCGAGCTTGGGTTGCACTACCCCCTTGTCGTCCAGAGACGTAAGCGTATCGAAAATCACTGCGGCTGCAGATCCGGCCGAGGTGTCGAACACACCGACCTTGAGCGGATCAAAGCCGGGGATATCCAGTTCGAGGCCGAAGGTGATGCTGCCGCCGGGCTTCTGCGCGTTGGCGGGCGCGGTCGACAAGGCCACACCAAATCCCGCCACAAGAAATATTCGCGCAAGCGCGCTCGAACGGATCGCCGCTTTCATTAGATGTTCCCTCCGATGTGTCGTTCCGTCCGGTGTTCCGGATCGATAGCTGCCGGCAAGATTGTCCGGAATTGCTGGCGCGGGCAAGACCGTTCACAAGCGGCGGATGAAAAACCGCAGGATTAACACCTTGGCGTCGAACGCGCCGTCAGCCGCGCGCAGCCGCCTGCGTCTTGCCGGCAAAGGATGCGATTTCATCCTCCGACAGGCCGGTTGCCTTCAAATAGGCCCGCGTGTGTTCGCCAAGCGTCGACATGCGCGGGGCGGCCGAAACCCTGGCGCCCGACATGCGGAACGGCAGGTTGAGCACCTTGAAGCGCCCGCCGCCGTCCTCGACGTCGGCCAATGCGCCGCGATGGGCGAGTTGCGGATCGCGAAGTGCCTCCGCCACGGTGCGGTAGGCCGACGACGGCACGCCGTGCTCATTGAGCGCGGCGAGACATTGCCCGGTCGTCACTGCGCGCGACCACGTCTCGACGCCTTCCATCAGGCTCGCCCAGTTTTCGCGGCGATCGGCATATTTCGCAAAGCGCGCATCGCTCACCCATTCGGGATGACCGATCACCTTCATCAGGCTCTGGAACGTCTTCTCGCTGGCAATCGCCACCATCACGTAGCCGTCCGTCGTTTCGATCGGGCCGAACATCGGCCGCTGGGTCGGCTTCACCTCGAACTGCGACCATTGCAGTTCGTTCAGCGTCAGGCTGAGCATGGATTCCAGCATCGAGACGTCGATGTGCTGGCCCTGCCCGGTCGATGCGCGCTGGTATAGCGCGGCCGAAATGGCGCCGAACGCGTATACCCCGGTGAGAACGTCGGCGTGGTAGATGCCGCAATAATCCGGCCGGGTTCGGCCGGGCTGATAGGCGAGATGCGCCATCTCGTAGCCCGAGGCCGCGTGAATTACCGGCGCATAGGCCGGCAATTCCGCCGACGGGCCGGTCTGGCCATAACCGGAGATCGAGCAATAGATCAGCTTCGGATTGAGGGCATGGAGGGACGCATAGTCGAGCTTCAACCGCCGCATCACGCCGGGGCGGAAATTCTCGACCAGCACGTCCGCCGTCGCGACCAGCCGGCGGACCGCTTCGAGCCCCTTCGGCGATTTCAGATCGAGCACGAGGCTGTTCTTGCCGATGTTGAGCTGGCCGAAGGCGGTCGAGCAATTGTTCCGCACCGGCGGGCGGGTCCGCATGGTTTCGCCCTCGTCGGTCTCGATTTTGATGACCTCCGCGCCCATATCGGCCAGCATCCGCGTGCAGTGGGGCCCGGCAATCGTGGTCGAAAAATCGAGCACGCGCAGGCCGGCGAAGCTGCCTGTCAAATTGCTCTGATCGTTACCGGCTATGGTCATTATCGTGGGGCTCCCTCGGCCTGACGGCTCTTGATTGCTGGTGGGCGGCGCGACCCTAATGGGCGCCGCCACGGCAGGAAAGGCTTTCGCGCGGGGAACCGGTTGCGCGGGCCAGACTTATCGGCGGGAAAAAGTGGACCCGTTCTTGCATCTTCTTTGTTCAAGGCTGGCCGAGGGCATTTCTTTGAGGGTCCTTTTCGTTACCACGGAGATGGATGATTTCATTCGGGTGGGCGGTCTTGCTGCCGTTTCCGCCGCCCTGCCCCGGGCACTTCGCCCGTGGAGTGATGTCCGGATCATGCTGCCGGGCTACCGAGACGTCGTCGAACAGTTGAGCCACATTGAAATTGTTGGAAAATGCGGCCATCTGGCTGAAATGCCGGCCTGCTCGCTGGGACGGGCATCGACCAAAGACGGGCTGCCGGTCTACGTGCTGCTCTGCCCCCATCTCTACGACCGGCCCGGCAATCCCTATGGCGACGAAACCGGCCGCGACTGGCCCGATAATGATGTCCGCTTCGGGCGGTTCGCGTCCGCGGCGGCCGAACTTGCCATGGGCACACTGGACAAGAATTGGGCAGCGGACATCGTTCACGCTAACGACTGGCAGGCCGCGCTGACCCCGGCCTACCTGGCCTGGAAGGGCGCAAGGCTTCCCTCGATCCTGACCATCCACAATCTCGCCTATCAGGGGCTATTCCCGCGCGACTCGTTGCGGCGGATCGGCGCACCCGAAAGCTCCTTCCACATCGACGGGCTCGAATTCTACGACAAGGTGTCGTTCCTCAAGGGCGGCATCGTCTACGCCTCGCACCTGACCACCGTCAGTTCCACCTACGCCTCCGAGATCACCACGCGCGAACTCGGCTGCGGACTGGAAGGCCTGTTGCGGATTCGCTCGGACGCACGTCAACTGACCGGCATCCTGAACGGCATTGACGAGAGCTGGGATCCCCGCGCCTGCTCGCAACTCGCGCAGACCTTTGGCGCCGGCGACTGGGACGGCAAGCAGGCCAATGCCGACTATGTCCGCAAGCAGTTCGGCCTGGCGCTGTCGCGCGGGCCCCTGTTCGGGCTGGTCGCGCGCCTGGTTCACCAGAAGGGCGTCGATCTCGTGCTGTCCGCCGCCGACGAGATCATCGAGGCCGGCGGGCAGATCGTGGTGACCGGCAGCGGCGAGCCAGAAATCGAGCAGGCGCTGGTCGACGCCCATCGCCGCAGGCCGGACGCGATCGGCGTTGCCATCGGCTTCAACGACGGACAGGCGCGCCGCATCTTCGCCGGCAGCGACTTCACCTTGATGCCTTCGCGGTTCGAACCCTGCGGACTGAGCCAGATGTACGCGCAGCGGTTTGGATCGTTGCCGATCGGCCACCAGACCGGCGGGCTGGCAGAGACCATCAAGGACGGCGAGACCGGATTCCTGTTCGCGCAACCATCGGCGGAATCCTTCCTTGGCGGCGTCAGGCGCGCGTTCGACGCCTTCAGCGCCAAGGACCGCCTCGACGCGATGCGACGCAGCGCCATGGCGCGATCCTTTAGCTGGGATCTTTCGGCGGCCTGTTACAGCGCGCTGTACCGCAAGACGATCGCGCCTTCCATCAGCGTGTGATTCATTCGGCCGCTTCCGGCAGGACTTCCATCTGCTCGTGCAGGACGACGCCCGAGAGCGGATCGAACTCCCCGATCCATGGCCTGCGCGCCAGCACCGCCCTGGTATGGCTGTAACCGGCATCCCAACGCTGCATGATGCCGGAAGGACTGAAATCGATGTCCTTGGTATGGTCTTCGCGGTTGAGCTGCGGCGCGAGCAGCCGCACGACATGCATCCGGGTCGGACAGCCGTAACTCGTCAGTTCCTTCACCTCCTCGCTGTTGCGCGCGGACTCCGGCAGGCGTGCGGCAAGCTGGTTGATGACATGACGCAAGCGATGCGCCTGCTGCTGGCGCGCGATCTGGCTGGCGATCCGGCTCGAATACTGTACGTCCTTGTGCCGGTTCAGCACCTCCGCCATCGTGCTCGGCTCGGCGCCAGACGGATTCCAGAGGTGCACGGCGAAGATCAGTGAATTCCTGCGGGGGTTGTCGTCGAACACCGCTTCGGTCGGTGTGTTCGATAGAATGCCGCCGTCCCAATACAGTTCGCCGTCGATGCGCACGGCCGGAAACGCCGGCGGCAGCGCGCCCGACGCCATGATGTGCCGGACGCCGAGTTCACCATCGCGACTGTCGAAATACCGCATCTGGCTGGTGCGGACGTGGGCGGCGCCCACCGTCAGGCGCGGCGAGCATTGATTGACCAGATCGAAATCGACCAGGTCGCTCAAGGTCTGCTGCAGCGGCGCGGTCGAGTAATAGCCGGCGTTGTCGGCCCCGAGCGGATAACTGTCGCCGGCATGGGCGAGCGGATTGGGCCGGAAGAAACCGGGGATGCCGTTGGTCACGGTCGACCAGTACGAGAGCTTTTCGTTGAAGCCCGGAAAGATATCGCGAAAGCTCCAGACCGGATTCTGCTCCATCCTCTTCCAGAACTCGCGCAGCCGCGACAGCCGGTTCTGCGGCGCGTTGCCGGCGATCAGGCTGGCGTTGATGGCGCCGATCGAGGTGCCGATGATCCAGTCGGGCTCGATGCCGGCCTCGTGCAGCGCCTGATAGACGCCGGCCTGGTAGGAGCCGAGCGCGCCGCCGCCCTGCAACACCAGCACGACCTGCCCCGGCTCGGACCTGGCTGGCGATGTCGCTTGCGTTGCAGTCCGGATGTCCTGAACGTCAATCATGGTACGCTCCATCGTTGGCGCTAGTGCGCAGTCCAGCCGCCGTCGACCGGCAACGCCGCCCCGGTGATCGATGCTGCCGCGTCGCTGGCGAGAAACACCGTCAGCGCGCCCAATTCCTCGACCGTGGCGAAACGCCTGTTCGGTTGCTGCGCCAGCAGCACATCGTGAATGACCTGCTCGCGGGAGATGCCGTGCGACTTCGCCTGGCCGTCGATCTGCGCCTCGACCAGCGGCGTGTAGACATAACCCGGGCAGATCGCATTGCAGGTGATGCCGTCTTCGGCCGCCTCCAGTGCCGCCACCTTGGTCAGGCCGACGATGCCGTGCTTGGCCGCGACATAGGCCGCCTTGAAGGGTGAAGCGACCAGCCCGTGCGCGGAGGCAATGTTGATGATCCGCCCGAACCTGTTGCCGCGCATCGCCGGCAGCGCCAGCCGCGTGGTGTGAAACGCCGACGAGAGATTGATCGCCAGGATAGCGTTCCATCTATCGACGGGAAACTGGTCGAGCGGCGCGACATGCTGGATGCCGGCATTGTTGACGAGCACGTCCAGGCGGCCATGTCCGGCAATCGTCGCCGCGATCATCTCGGCGATTGCTTCCGGGCTGGCCATGTCGGCCGCGGAATAGCTGACCTTGACGCCGAACTCGGCCTCGATCCCGTCCCGAGTCCTGGCGATATCGGCGGCCAGACCCAGGCCATTGAGCATCACCGCCGAACCGGCTTCGGCCAGCGCGCGGGCGATCCCGAGGCCGATGCCGCTGGTCGAACCCGTGACCAGCGAAACCTTGCCCGCCAGCGGCCGCGCGCCGGCGATATGATCGGATTTGAGCTGAATGTTCATGGCCGGCCCTTCCGTGAGGTTGGTCATCGTCCGCAGGAGATGGCTTCTGCTGCAACCTGCCCGGCCGGCGCTGCGCAAGGAAATGCCGTTTGGCTTGCGAAACCATACGCCGGCGCTATGGCGGTTCTGGTGTCACCAGGCGCTGCAATCGGGTAGGTTGACGGCACGACAGACCGAGGCACGACCATGGAGATGCATCAGGTTCGCTACTTCCTCGCCGTTGCGCGCGTGCTCAACTTCACGCGCGCCGCCGACGAATGCAACGTCACCCAGCCGTCGCTGACGCGCGCGATCAAACAACTGGAAGCCGAACTCGGCGGCGATCTGTTCCGTCGCGAGCGTCCCGCCGCACAACTGACCGAGCTCGGCCAGCGCATGCACCCCCTGCTCAAGCAATGCTACGAGGCGGCGACCGGCGCGCGCGAGCTGGCTTCATCGTTCAAGAGCGGCGAAGTCGGGGCACTCCGGATTGCGCTGACCCACTCCGTCGACCTGTCGCTGCTGATTCCGCATCTCGACCAGATCAAACGGATGTTCAACCGGCTGGAATTCCGCTTTCTGCGCGGCAACAGCCGCGAAGTCGCGGAGCTTCTCAAGAAGGGCGAAGCCGAACTCGGCATCGCCGCCGAGTTGAGCGAGGAATGGGACCGGCTCGACACCTGGCCGCTGTTCACGGAGAGTTTTCAGCTCGTCGTCAACAGGAATCATCCGCTGGCGGCCCGCGAGAAAATCGATTTCGTCGATCTTCGTACCGAGCAATTGCTGTCACGAAATTACTGCGAGCATTCGGCGCGACTTTCCAATTCGCTTCGCGAACACGGGCTTGATGTCGACCGCAGCCATGAAATTACGTCGGAGCGCGACTTGATCGAACTGCTGGAGGCCGACATCGGGGTGGCCGTGGTGCCGGATACTGCCTCTCTCCCGCCGACCCTCAAGCGCACCGCGGTCGAGGGGTTGGACGCACGCCGTACCGTGAACCTCTACGGCGTCGCCGGCCGTGAACGGACGGCCGTGGCGTCCGCCGTGATGCGCATGCTGCGCGGCGCCGACTGGCAGCAATTCATCGGCAGGTCCGCCGGCGTCTGAAGCGATGAAGCGCCGGTCCCGTCAGCGCTCTTCGCTGGCGCTCGTCAGCGCCGCAATCAGGTCATCAATCTCCATGCGCTTGCGGAAATCCGGATCGACGAAGCGAGCCTTCACCAGCCCATCGCGGCCAACCACAAACGTCGCCGGGATCGGCAGCACCCAGCCGTCATTGCCGTGAAAGCTCGCCATGTCCTGGTATGAAAGCAGCTTCTGGATTTCTGCACCGAGCCAGATCGCGAGATTGAGCGACAGCGCGTAACCATTGTCGAGATCGGTCAAGACCGGAAACGGCGCATTGGCCTCGGACTTGAATTGTTCGGCATAGGCCTGCGTCTCCGGCATGATCGCAACTGTCTGCGCCCCAATTGCCTCGATGCGTTGCTGGGCCTGGATCACCGCCCTCACATTCAGCCGGCAGTAAGGACACCAGTGCCCGCGATAGAACATCACGGCGACCGGACCTTTATCGATCAGCGATTTCAGGCTGACCAGCCGGCCGGTCTCGTCCGGCAGCAGGAACGGTGGCATCGCCTCGCCGGGCCTCGGCGCGTTCTCGCCGCCGCCATTTTCGTGGAGGCGCGCGACCAGCCGATCGACCGCCTCGCCATAGGCCGGAAAGATCTGGCGCCCCGCTGCGGCGTAGGCCTCGAGCTGGTCACGCAGGCTGCCTTCCATGTCGCGGCATTGCAGGAATGCCTGCTTGAGGCGTTCGGCACTGGCGGGCGTTAGCGCTGTCGTCATGTCGTGCTCCGGCAGTCGTCATTATTTTCCGGTCCGGACCGCCCTGCAAGGGCCGTCCGGACCGTTACAGCTCAATCATTGCAGATGGAAGTTGCCGGTCGGATCGAGCATCCCTGAGGTCGAATAGAGCTCGCCCTTGTCCATGAAGAACACGGTGTTGTTGGGCACCTTGACGGCGTTCCTCATCATGGCGTCGTGGTTCTTGGGCGAGGCGGCCATCGCCATCGCCGACATCTTGCCGGGACCGGCGTACATATAGGCCATGCCCGACTTCATTTCCCAGGGGGTCTGCGAGACGGCGGAAGTAGCGATGGCGGCAAGGCCTGCGGCGAGTATCAGGGTCTTCGAGAACTTGGTCATGGGACTTCCTCAAGGTGATTGCAGACGCCCGCCAATCGGGCGCTGATCCATCAGACAGAGACCCGGCCCAGATTAGAAATGCCGTTGCCCAATCGGTTCGATAGCCCTGAGGTATCGAACCGCGCCAATAGCCTGGCGCTATCGACTTCAGAGCAACTACGCATTTCATTTCTCCTTCCCCGGCACGCATCCTGTTGCCGAAGCCATGTCGAGCGCATGCACAAAACAGGAGACCTTTCATGATCTTTCCCTTGACCAACCGCTTTGCGAAGTTCTGGACCTCACTGGCACTGGTGCTTCTCGTCATTTCGGCCGCGCCCGCGGCCCGGGCTGACAGCGACGACGGCATTGTCCGCGTCAAGAGCGCGGTGCCCATGGCGGAGGCGATCATGCGCATCAAGGCCGATATCGCCAGCAAGGGTATCAAATTCTTCGCGGAGATAGACCAGTCCAAGCTCGCGGCCGATGCCGGAATCAAGCTGCGCCCGTCGACACTCCTGGTGTTCGGCAATCCTCCGCTCGGAACCCAGTTCATCACCTCGAACCCGAACGCCGGCCTCGACTGGCCGGTGCGGCTATTGCTGACGCAGGACGACAACGGTGAGGTCTGGGCGGTGTGGACCGATTTCGGATGGATCGCCAGGCGCCACGGCATCCGGGATCGTGTCGCGCAGTTCGACATGGCCACCAAGGTGGTCGGCTCGATCACCTCGACCCTCACGACGAGATAAAGATCCGCCGACGCCGCGCAACATCGTCAGGCCGCGCGCCGGGCGCGGCCCAACCCTTTCGAACAGATCGCCCGGAAACGGCAGATGCAATGACGACAGAAAAATTCGACGTGGTCATTCTTGGCGGCGGCAATGCCGGCATCGGCGTGACCGGCCCGGTCCGGCGGGCCGGCATGTCGGTCGCGATGATCGAGGCCGATCTTCTCGGCGGTACCTGCCCCAACCGGGGTTGCACGCCAAAGAAGGTGCTGGTCGCCGCCGGTCATGCGTTGCACGAAATCGAACAGGCGACGGCACATCACATCGCCGTCGGCAAGCCCACGCTCGACTGGGCCAAGCTGATCGACCGCGAGAAGGACATGATCAAGGACATCCCGGAAAATCTTGCCCGCGCAATGGCAAAGCGCAATGTCGAGGTGATCAGGGGCCACGCCGCCTTCGCCGGCCCTGACACCGTTCGCGTGGGCGAACGCGAACTGCAAGCCAGGCACATCGTGATCGCCACCGGATCGAAGCCGCGACCGCTGCCGATTCCAGGCGCCGAGTTCTTGATAACCTCCGACGACATGCTCAGCCAGCGCGAGTTGCCAGGCTCCGTGGTCTTCGTTGGAGGCGGTGTGATCGCCCTCGAGTTCGGTCATGTCTATGCCCGCGCAGGTGCCGAGGTCACGATCCTCGAAGCCCTTCCGCAATTGCTGCCGGCGATGGATGCGGATGCGGTCGCTCGGCTGCAGGCCGAGAGCGAGCGTATCGGCATCCGGGTCAGAACCGCCGTCAACGTGAAGCGCATTGAGAAGGCCAACGGCCGCCTGCGCGTCGTCTACAGTCAGGATGGCGTCGAACGCGCGGCCGAGGCCGACCGCATCGTCAACGGCGCTGGCCGCATCGCCAATGTCGATGGGCTGAACCTCGCCGCCGGCCAGGTCGAACACGGCAACGGCCGCGTCTGTGTCGACCGCCATCTGCGCTCGACCTCAAACCCACGTGTTCATGTCTGCGGCGACGCAGTTCCGGCCTCGCCGCAACTGTCACCGATCGCGACCTATGAAGGCGACATCGTCGGCCGCAACATCGCCGAAGGACCGAAGCACAGCCCCGATTACGCGCATATGGCAACATCGGTCTACACGGTGCCACCGCTCGCCGGGGTGGGCCTGACGGAAGCCGCCGCAAGACATCGGGCCACCGCCATCGACGTTCACGTCAACGACATGCGCGACTGGTTTTCCGCAAGGACTTATGCCGAGACCGTCGCGTGGTCCAAGGTGATCGTCGATCGGGAGACCGATCGCATCCTCGGCGCTCACTTCGTCGGACACGCCGGACAGGAACTGATCAATATCTTCGGGCTGGCGATGCGCTTTGGCATCACCGCGGCTCAGGTCCGCGACAATGTCTACGCCTATCCGACCTTCACTTCCGACATCAAGCACATGCTCGGCCACGGCTAACCGCATAGCGCGGCGCTATAGATTCAGAAGCCAACCGGCATTTCCTCCGATCCGCGATTTCATTGATTGTCGTGACGTAGCCGGCCAGCCGTTCGGGCCAAGGCAGCATCAGGAACAGAGGAGTCCACGACATGTTCAAGTCCAGCATCAATACACGCACCATCCGCCAAGGGCTGGCGCTCGCCGGAATCATCGCGGGCTCGGTTGCGATCACGACCGGCGCCATGGCCGGCGAATGCCCGGCCGGCAAGATGCAGCCCAACGTCCGCCCGATGGTCGACTACAAACCGGTCGGCGTCACCGACGTCACGCTCGGTTCGATCAACCTGGAGAAGCAGCCCGCCAAGATCCGGGATCGCGAACTGCGCTTCCGCAAGCTGACGATCGAGCCCGGCGGCATCGTGCCGTGGCACAGCCACGACGACCGTCCCGCGCTGATTTTCGTGCAGCAGGGCGAGATCGTGGAATACGCCAGCAACTGCGCGGAGCCGATCGTGCACAAGGCCGGCGAGATCAGGCCCGAAGTAGCCGGCACCTCGCATTGGTGGAAGAACCTCGGCAAGGAGACCGTCATCCTCTATGTCGGCGACGTCCGCAAGGATCCGCACGACCACAACATGTAACTGATCGTAACGAGCGCCTTCGACGTCTCGTTGCCGGATGTGATGCCCGGGATCCCCCGTGTCGCCCCACACGCCCGGGCATCACATCCCTTTCTCTTTGTTGAACCGGGAGAAGCAGCCATGGCCGACATGTCCGAAGCGATGGCAATGCGGGGTCACGCGCCGGGCGTGGCGCTGCGATCCTTCGTCATCGGCCTCACGGCGTTCCTGACCGTGGTGGACCTGTTCGCGACCCAGGCGATCCTTCCCTCGCTGGCCCGGCATTACAACGTATCGCCGGCGGAGATGGGCTTTGCCGTCAATGCCAGTACGCTGGGCATGGCCGTCGCCGGCCTCGTCATCGGTTTCCTGAGCCCGCATATCGAGCGGCGGCTCGGCATTCTCCTCTGCCTGATCCTGCTCGCGATCCCGACCACGCTGCTGGCCAGCGCACCCGATCTCACGACATTTACGGTGCTTCGTATCGCCCAGGGCCTGTGCATGGCCTCGGCATTTGTGCTGACGCTGGCCTATCTCGGCGAGCAATGCAGCGCGATGGACGCGGGCGGCGCGTTTGCCGCCTACATCACCGGCAATGTGGCGAGCAACCTCATCGGCCGGCTGGTATCGGCCGCCGTCGCCGACACGCTGGGGCTGGCGTCGAACTTCTATTTCTTCGCGCTATTGAATCTGGCTGGCGCAGTGCTGGTCTGGTTCACGATTCAGCGCGTCAAGCCGATGCCCGCGATGCCGGCGGCGTCATCGCCCCTTGCAGCCAGCTTCGACCATTGGCGCGACCCGGCGCTCCGCTCAGCCTTCGCCATCGGGTTCTGTATCCTGTTCGCGTTCATCGGAACGTTCACCTTTGTCAATTTTATTCTCGTCCGCGCGCCGCTTGCGCTCGGGCAGATGGACCTCGGCCTCGTCTATTTCGTCTTTGCGCCTTCCGTGGTGACGACGCTGTTTGCCGGCAAGGCCGTGGCGCTGTTCGGCACGAGGCCGACGATCTGGGGCGCGCTCGCGGTGGCCGCCGCAGGATTGCCGCTGATGCTGTCTTCGCATCTGCCGATCGTTCTGGCCGGCATGGTGCTGGTCGGCGTCGGCACGTTCTTCGCGCAGGCCTGCGCCACCGGTTTCGTCGGGCAGACCGCCCGCGACAACCGCGGCATCGCCAGCGGCACCTACCTCGCCTGCTATTTCTTCGGCGGCCTCGTCGGCAGCGCCGTGCTCGGCCTGTTGTTCGATCGCTTCGGCTGGGCCGCCTGCCTCGTCGGCGTTGCAGCCTCGCTTGCGATCGCCGCGCTGCTGACCATGCAGCTCACGTTCGCGCCGTCCGCCGGGTCTCCGGCATGAACAGCCAGATCACCGTCAGGCCGAGGCTTGCGACGGCTGCGAGACCGAGAAAGGCGGTGCCGCTGCCGAAGGTGTCGCTGATATAGCCGGCCAGCACCGTGCTGAGCGACGCGCCAATGCCGGTCGCGGTGCCGACGACACCCTGCGCCAGACTAAAATGACCGCTGCCGAAGGCGATGTCGGCCACGATCAGCGGCACCATCACGCTGAGCACGGCTGCGGTGATGCCGTCGAACACCTGCACCGCGACCAGAAGGTAGGGATCGGTCACGACCGCAAACAAGAGGCCGCGAATCGCCAGCGCGCCGAACGCCAGCAGCAGCAAGGGCCGCCTGCCCCAGGCCTGCGCCATCCTTCCCACCGAGGGCGAGGTCAGCGCGACGATCGCCTGTGGAACGATGATGCACGCCGCAATCAGCACCGTCGCCCATTGGCTCGACCGCATCGTGACCACGCCCGCCATCAGCGGCAGCATGGCCGCATTGGCGAGTTGAAACAGCAGGACGCCGCCGGCGAAAATCAGCAGCGGCCGCTGGCGCAGCAGGCGGAGCACGCTGGTCGCCTTGCTATCGGGGACTTCGCGAAACACAACGCCGTGGGCCTGCGCGACATCGATTTCCTGCCCGCGGATCCGCGCGAGCGCCATCAATGTCGGAATAGCAAGAAGTGCGGTCACAAAGAATACCGACTGGCTCGACAGAAAATAGCCGCACGCGCCCATCAGGGCCGCCGCCGAGCCGTTGCCGAGCGAAGCAAAGCGGGCGTTGCGTCCAAGCCGCTCCCCCATCGCCAACGGCCCGACCAGGCCGAGGCTGATCGCCGCGATCGTCGGACCCAGCACGCAGCTCGCCAGCGCATGCAACGTCGCCGCCGCGGACACCACCGGAAAGATCGGCCACAACGCGTAGGCCAGCGCGCTGCAGCCGATGGCGGCGACGGCAAGCCCCGCCACCAGCCGCTCCGAACGCGCGGCATCGACGATCGCCCCGCCCGGCATCTGCCCGAGCAGGCCGACGATGCCGCCGATCGAAAGCACAAAGCCGATCTCGACCTGCGTCCATTTCTGCGTGGTCAGATAGACCGCAACGAATGGGCCGAAGCCGGTCTGCACGTCGGCGAGAAAGAAGATGAACCAGTCGAGGCCGCGCTGGCTTTGGCGCGACGGCGTCGGACGGGAGTCGGGCGGCGTCGGTGGCGGCACGACCTCGCGGCCGATCGATCGCTCGCCGCGATCACCGTCAATCCGATCGAACGATTGGGATGGACGCGCGATCAGGCGATCTCTCCGCTATTTGTCGAAGTCCCACGGCTGCAGACGGCCGGCCGCGCCAAGAACGATGACCGGCGCATCCTCCTTGTATTCCGGCGCCGCCGTCACCTGCTCCTTCGTCAGCTCAAGCGTGATGCTGTCGCGCTTGCTGGCAACGCGGCCGAAATGCAGTGCGTTCCAGTCGACCACGATCTTTCGGCTGCCGACGCCGAGGAAGCCGCCGAAATCGATGACGGCGGCGCGCACCTTGCCTTCGCGATCGACGATCACGTCGACGATCCGCCCCATGTTCTCGTTGGCAGCGCTGCGGACCTCACGCCCCAATATGCCGAGCGCATCCCGGGCGCCGATCACGGTGACCGACGGCGGCGGCGGTGGTTCCTTTGCGGCCTCCTGCTGGAGCGGACTGCTTGCCCGGGGTTGCCGTTGAAGTCGTCCGCTGCCGAAACCGCGAAGCTCGTCATCATTCCAACGATCAGGAGCAGAATGAAAATGCCGGCGCGCATGGGCCCTCCAGACTTTTGATGCGTGTTGACTGCGGCGGCGCCTAATGCGTCAGGATGATGGATACCTGAATCTGGCCGCGCGTTCGCAGCACTTCGAGCGACACCTCCTCGCCGTGACGGCGAACCTTCAGATCCACGCTGGAAGGCCCGAGTTGCAGTTCACGCAACACCACCTCGTTGAGAAATTCCGGCAGGCGCGGATTGCGAAGCCTGATCTCGCCGCGCGCAGCATCGAATTCGAGACCCAGCGCCGCTTCCAGCAGCGTGAAGGCCGTCGCACTCGCCCAGGCTTGCGGCGTGCAGGCGACGGGATACAGCACCGGCCCGCGCCGCCGCTCTCGCTGAAATCCGCAGAACAGTTCCGGCAACCGCCGCAGGTCCATGTAGCTGGCGGCGTCGAACAGGCCCTTGAACAGATGCGCTACCGAATGCTTCAGCCCGTAACGCGCGAAGCCAAGCGCAATCAGCGCATTGTCGTGCGGCCAGATCGACCCGTCATGATAGGACATCGGGTTGTAGCGCGCCTCGCCGCGCGCGACGGTGCGGATGCCCCAGCCCGAAAAGAATCGCTGGCTCATCAGGTCCGCAGCGACCCGCCGGGCGCGGTCTTCGCTGACGATACCGGTGAACAGAAGCTGGCCCGCATTCGACGTCCGCACGGCGCATGGCATCTTGGCGCCGTCGAGCGCCAGCGCGTAGGTGCCGAGTTCCTCGCACCAGAACGCCGCCTCGAAGCGCTCGGCGAGGCGCAGCGCCGCGGCGTCGAGCTGCGCGGCACGCTCGGCCATCCCCAGCCGCCGGGCGCAACGCGCCGCCAGTTGCTTGCCGGCGAAGACATATCCCTGCACTTCCGCCAGTGCGATGTAGCCATCCGCCAGTTGCCCGTCGGCATGGAAGATGGCGTCGAACGAGTCCTTCCAGCCTTGATTGACAAGTCCCTGCTCGGTGGCGCGCTGGTATTCGACAAAACCGTCCTTGTCGGGATCACCGGGCCCATCAATCCACTGCAGCGCCGCCTCGATCGCGGGCCACAATTCGACCAGTGTCGCCTCGTCGCCGGTGCGCTCGACATAGAGCCCGGCCAGCAGCACGAACAGCGGCGTCGAATCGACGCTGCCGTAATATTGCGCGAACGGAACTTCGCGCAGCGCCGCCATCTCGCCGCCGCGCATCTCATGCAGGATCTTGCCGGGCTCGGCATCGGAGAGAGGATCCGTCGTCTTGGCCTGGAAGAACGCAAGCCGTCGCAGCACGCCGCGGGCAATTCGCGGATCGATCCACAGCATCTGCAGCGCGGTAATCAGTCCGTCGCGGCCGAACGTGGTCGAATACCAGGGAATGCCTGCATAGGGATACCTGCCCTGCGGCGTTTCCGTCATCAGCATGTTGAGATCGGCCATCGCGCGGCAGAGCACCTCGTTGAAGATGTTGTTCGAGGTATCGATGCTGGTACCGCCGGCTGTGGATCGGCGCATTTCGCGGCGATGCGCCAGCAGGCCGCGGAAGAACGGTACGGGTTTCTGCATGACCGGCTTGTTGCAGGTTACCGAGACAAACAGCGCAACGATTCCCTTCGGCGCCAGGTCGAAATGGTAAGTCGCGGAGTTGACGGCAAGCCGCGTCGGCCGCGGATCGAAATGCAGGGCTGTGATACGGGCCTGACGGTCGAGCCCGGCATAGTCCAGCACCACGTCGGCCGGTCCCAGTAATCGGCTGGAGCCGATTCCCCGGCGGGGACGACGCTGGCCGCGCACTTCGAACAGATCGGCAAAGTCATTGTCGAACAGCAGCGTCAGGTCGAAACTTGCGAGGCTGTCGCCGTGATTTTGCAGGGCGATGCGCTGGTAGGCGGTGCCGCGCCACAGAAAGATCGAGCGCATGATGTGCAGGGTATCCTTCTGCAACACCAGCTTGCCGTTTCGATAGACGTCCGAATTTGTGAGATCGATGCTCAACGCCGAATTGTCGTCGCGCAGGTTGGAGCCGAGCAGCAGCGGCTGCACGTCGTCGAGCACCATTTCCAGCCGGGCGAGATAGCGCGTGTCGGCGTTGAAGAGGCCGTCGGTTCCACCGGCGGAAGCGCCGATATCGCCGTGGCTGTCGAGCACAATAAAGGTGTCGTCGTGCTTGAGCGAGCGGCGCGGTCGCGTCGCGGGGCCCGTCATCGGAATGTAGAACGGCGATTCCGATACCTGCTCGTCGGCGTGGAGGGAGATCAGTTGGGTAAGTTCGGCTGTCATTTGGACCTCGAGTGAATTTCTCGCATGGCGATGGACGCACCGGGACGCAAATATCGCCGCCGCTGGTCAGACCGCATGGGCGGCGAGACGGCCCATTTCCCGATTGACCAGTTCTCGGTAGGGACCCTTTGCCTTGACAAGCATGTCGGGCGGCCCATCCTCGATGATCCGGCCGCCCTGCAGCATCACCACGCGGTCGAAATTGCGCAACGTCGCCAGGCGATGGGCGATGGCGATCACGGTACGCCCCCGCATCAGCCGCGACAATGCCTCGCGGATCGCCTCCTCGGACTCGCTGTCGAGCGCGGCGGTCGCCTCGTCGAGCAGGAGAATGGGCGAGTCCTTCAGGAACGCGCGCGCTATCGCGATCCGCTGCCGCTGTCCGCCCGAAACCTTGATGCCACGGTCGCCAACGATCGTGTCCATGCCCTCGGGAAGGCTTTCGATGAAGTCACAACGCGCCGCGATGGCCGCGCGCAGCACCTCGTCATCCGTCGCGTTCGGCCGGCCATAGCGGATATTTTCCATGATCGAACGATGGAACAGCGAAATGTCCTGCGGCACCACCGAGATTGCCTCGCGCAGACTCTGTTGCGTCACGCGCGAAATGTCCTGACCGTCGATCGCGATATGGCCGTGCTGGATGTCGTAGAACCGCTGCAGCAGCGTGAACAGGCTGGATTTGCCGCCGCCGGATTGCCCGACCAGCCCTACCCGCTGCCCCGGCTGGATGCGCAGGGTGAACCTGTCGAACACCTGGCCGCCCCCCGGATAGCGGAAGGAAACCTGGTTGAAGGTGACGGCGGCGCCGCTCCGAACCAGCGGTTCGGCTTCGGGGTGATCCTTCAATTCGTGCGGCAGCAGCAGCGTCGCGATCGCTTCCGTCAGGCGCGCCACGTGCTGGGTGACGTCGACCAGCGCCACGGCGAGGTCGCGCGTCGCGCTCAGGATCGAAATCCCCAGCGTGCAGACCAGCACGACATCGCCAGTCGTGGCCGAGCCGCGTTGCCAGAGCGTAATGACCCAGGCCAGCAGGGCAATCGTCAGCAGCACTGTCACGATCGCATGGGTCAACCGCAGCTTTTCGAGATAGCGCAGGCTGCGTCCGCGCGCGTCGAGTTCCCGCTCGACGGTCGCATCGAAGCGATCGTGCTCGTAGCGCAGGCCGCAGAACGCCCGCACCAGCGGCAAATTGTTGATCACGTCGACCATTTCGCCGTCGACCGCGGCAGCCTTGTCGGCGAAGTCGTCATGCAGCGGCCGGCCCGCAGCGGCCAGGTGGAACATCGCCACCACCATGATGCCCGCGATCACGATCAACCCGGCCGACATAGCCACGCTGACGGTTCCAATCAGCAGGATTGCCGAAACAGTCGCGATGCAGGGCGGCAATACGTTCCAGACGAACATATTCTCGACCGTGAAGACCGCATTGGAGGTAGCTGTAATGCGGCTGGTCAGCATGCCCGGCAGGCGGTCCGAAAAATAGCTCGGCGCGTGGCCGGTCAAATGACGGAACATGTCGCGACGAAGATCGCCGGTGACACCGACAAAGGTGAAGCTTGCCGTCCAGCTTGCAACCCGCCACAGGAGGTTGTCGGCTGCGATCAGCGACATGAGGATAACGAATGCCAGCCATACGCCGGCCGCTTGCGAAGGGCCTGCCGAAAGACTGTCAACGAGAGTCTTCACGCCGTATTGCGTGCCCACCGAACAGGCAACTGCCGCAACGACAGCCAGCAAGATGACGGCATGGGCCGCACGGCGTTGCCGCAGATAGCGCATCACAAACGGAAACGGCCGACGCGCATATCCTGAAAGATTATCCATGCGTCTGCAAACCTGTTGAGAGTGAACGGGAATCTTCAGCGCTCGTCGCGCACAATGACGTGAGCATGCTGCTTGGAGGTTTCATGCTGCGTCGCCATCAACGCGCAACAATTTTGCAGCATCACGTCGATCGGAAATCTCGATGGTTCAGATGGCATCAGCAAGACAACCATGTGGAGGAAGCAAGGTGTGCTGATCAAGGAACTTCGCAGATGCGGGAACGTTCCCACCTCACGCCGATGCCGGTCGAAGGCGGAAGGCCCACCACATTCTCAGACAGGAGACGCAAAGATGCGCATTGCGCAGGTTGCCCCGCTGACGGAGGCTGTTCCCCCCAAACTGTACGGCGGCACCGAACGGGTGGTGCACTGGCTGACCGAAGAACTGGTGAAGTTGGGACACGACGTCACGCTGTTTGCCAGCGGCGATTCACGCACCTCCGCCAAACTGGACGCCACATGGCCCAAGGCGTTGCGCCTCGACGGCTCGGTACGCGACCCCAACGCACTACATATGGTGATGTTGGAGCGGGTACGTCAAAAATGCGACGATGAAGAGTTCGATTTTCTCCACTTTCATCTCGATTACTATCCTTTCTCGCTGTTTTACCGGCAGCCGACACCATTCCTGACCACGCTGCACGGCAGGCTCGACCTGCCGGAGCACCAGCCGGTCTTCAACACCTTCTCCAAGGTTCCCGTGATCTCGATTTCCGACTCACAGCGGCGTCCGGTGCCGCAAGCCAACTGGGCGCGCACCATTCACCACGGGCTGCCGGAAGAGCTGCTGACGCCGCAGCAAATAAAGCCATCATATCTCGCCGTGCTTGGACGTATAGCGCCGGAAAAGGGCGTCGACCGAGCCATCAGGATCGCGAACCGCTGCGGCATTCCGCTCAAGATCGCGGCAAAGGTCGATCGCACCGACCAGGAATACTATGACGAGGTGATCAATCCACTGATCAAGGCCAGTCCGCTGGTCGAGTATATCGGCGAGATAAGCGATCTCCAAAAGCCCGAGTTCCTCAGCGGCGCAATCGGTCTGCTGGTTCCGATCGACTGGCCGGAGCCCTTTGGCCTGGTCATGATCGAGGCAATGGCCTGCGGCACGCCTGTGATCGCATATAATCGCGGCTCGGTGCCTGAAATCATCGATCCAGGCCTCACCGGCTTCATCGTGGAAGATGAAACCAGCGCCGTCGGAGTGGTGGATCGGCTCTCCGGGCTGGACCGTGCGGCGATCCGCAAGCAGTTCGAAGCCCGCTTCACCGCCCGCCGCATGGCGCTCGATTATCTTGCCGTCTATCGCCGGCTGATGGAGGCGGCGAACCCGCGGATCAAGCTCGTCAGCAGCGCGGAGTAGAGCGCACCGTTCGTCGTTGCGAGGAGCGTAGCGACGAAGCAATCCACGTTTGCCTGCGGCGGCATGGATTGCTTCGCTTCGCTCGCAATGACGTCAAGTGACCATCGTCCGCTTCGGCTCGACGATCTCGAACATCCGTGGGAATTCGTCCATCAACATCATCAATTCACCAAGCCGCATCGGATTGCCCGTCACCTTGATCTTGCCGCTGCCGACCGCCTCCGGGAACGTGGTCAGCTTGGCGATGACTTCGTCGAGCACGCCGCGCGCCAGCGTAAAGCCGGCGTCGGCATCGGCGGCCTGGGTGCCGGCGGCATATGTCAATGCGCAATTTTCCAGGTTGAGGACGAAGCTCTCGCCGGTATCGGTGAAATTCCAGTTCAGCACGATGCGCTTGCCTTCGGCCTTCGGGCCGTTGAGGCGCACGCCGAGCACGTCCCATAGCTGCTCGGTGCGCAGCGCCGCCAGCGTTTCGCGCGGCATCGCCGCCCGCGGCGGCGCCTTCGGCATGCCCTGCCGCAATTCCTGCGCGCCGAACAGATAGGCGTTGCGCCAGGTCGAACTCTCCGAGGCATAGCCGAGCTGTTCGAACGTATCGGCGAGCATCGCGCGCGCCGCCTGGTTGTCGGGTTCGGCGAACACCAGGTGACTCAACGGCTTGCGCCACGAAGCGGAATTCGCCCTTGGCAAAATCCTTCTCCGCCCGCGCCAGGATCGCATCTGCCCCACCCATATACTCGACATACTTCTTGCCGGACTCGACCGGCGGCAGCGGATCGAGATGGACCGGATTGGCGTCGTACCAGCCGAGATATTTCTGGTAGATCGCCTTCACATTGTGCCTGATATGGCCGTAGTAGCCGCGACCGTGCCAGGCGCCCTCAAGACTTGCCGGCAGGCGGATCGCTTCCGCGATTTCGGTCGCGGTCATGCCGTGGTTCATCAGGCGGATGGTCTGGTCATGCGCGAACTTGTAGAGATCGCGTTGCTGTCGGATCATGGTGTCGATCCGCTCATGGCCCCAGACCGGCCAGTGGTGCTGGCCGCACATCGCATCCGCCTTGCCGCCCCACATCTGCAAGGCCTCGCCGAGATATTTCGACCAGGCCAGCGCGTCACGCACGTCGGCGCCGCGGAACGGCAGCAGATTGTGGAAATTATGCGTGCAGTTTTCCGCGAGGTTCAGCAGCTTGTAGCGGGGTATGAAGAAATGCATCTCCGCCGGGGCTTCGCTGTTCGGCGCCATCTGGAATTCGAATTCGACGCCGTCGATGGTTCGCGTATCGCCGGTGGCGATGATCAGGTCGGTCGGGCGCAACAGCGCCACCGAGCCCGCCGCCATCGACTTGCCGAGCCCGCAATCGACCTGTCCGCGCACGCCCTTGGCGAGGAACGGCCCGAACTGGTACTGCGCGCGGCGCAGCATCGCCGGCCCGGCGATGATGTTCTCGGAGACCGCATGCTCCATGAACAGGTTGGGCGCGATGATCGGCACATGACCGTCGGCAAGCGTCGCGTCGTCGAGCACGCCCCGCGCGCCACCCCAATGGTCAGTGTGGGTGTGGGTGAAGATCACCGCCGTCACCGGCCGTTTGCCGCGGTGCTGGAAATAGAGCTCCATCGCGGCCCGCGCTCCCTCGATCGAGGTCAGCGTATCCACCACGATCACGCCGCTGTCGCCCTCGATCAGCGTCATGTTGGCGATGTCGAGCCCGCGCACCTGGTAGACGCCGGGCACCACCTCGAACAGGCCGTGATGCATGTTGAGCCGCGACTGCCGCCACAGGCTGGGATCGACCGTCGGCGGCGCTTCTTCCGCGGACAGGAAGCCGTAGGGCTCGAGGCTCCACACCACCCTGCCCTGCGGCGAGGTGATCTTCGCGTTCTCCACCGTGCCGAGAAAGCCGCGCGCCGCGTCGTCGAAGTCGCGCGTGTCGGAGAACGGCAGCGCCTTGAGCGTCGCCGCGTGCTGCGCGATGACGGGCGCGGACGCCTGCTTGGGCGTTTCCTTGGGTGCTTCCACAGTGGCGGGCTGGCTCATGCTCGTTCTCCCTCGCGCAACAATACAAACTCGAAGATTCAAAATGTCTCAGCGAAACTGCAGCCCCTCGAACTGGCCGCTGTTGCGCCACCCGTCGATATACTTGAAATAGGCCATCGGGCCGGCGGGATGGCCGACATTGAGCTTGGCCGCCGGACCGGGCTCGCGTCCTTCATTGTTGTAATAGCCGGGCGTGCAATCGGGTGAGCCGATCATACGGCCGGCGCCGGTCAGCAGCAATTCGACCCAGCGATCCTCGGCTTCCTTGCTGACTTCGATCTGCCTGAAGCCGTCGTCCTGCGCATGCCGCACCATCAGCGCGATGGTCCGCGCCGACTCCGTCAGATTGTGCGGCACGTTGGAGATGAGATTGGCGCCCTGCGTCGGCTGCACGAAGAACGCGTTCGGAAAGCCGTGGACGTGGATGCCGTGCAGCGTGCGCATGCCCGAGGCCCAGTGCTCCGACAGCTTGACGCCGTCCGCGGCCGGTCAGGTCGAAGCCGGCGCGCCGCTTGTACTCGGTGCCGACCTCGAACCCGGACGCGTAGATGATGCAGTCGAGCTGATATTCCTTGCCCGCGACGACGACGCCGTTTGCGGTGATCCGCTCGACGCCCTTGCCGTCGGTGTCGACCAGATGCGTGCCCGGGCGTGTTGAACGCCTCCAGATACTCGTCATGGAAGCACGGCCGCTTGCAGAGCTGGCGATACCAGGCCTTGAGTTTCGCGGCGGTCTCGCGATCCCTGACGACGGCTATCGACCCGCGCGCGGATCTCCTCCATCTTCTCGAAGTCGGAATCCTCGAACGCCGCCAGCATGTTTTGCGGGGTGCGCTGCTCGCGCGGCAGATCCATGATCTTGGCGCGGATCCGCCGCGACAGGTCGGTCCAGCCGTCCTGACGAGATCTTCCTCCGCGGTGCCGCCGGCCTGGTTCGCGGTGAAATTCTCCAGCCAGCGCTGCTGCCAGCCTGGTGTCGCGATGCTCCGAAAACCATTCGGGATCGATCGGCGCGTTGGCGCGGACATCGACCGAGGACGGCGTGCGCTGGAAGACGTAGAGTTCCTTGCAGGCGCGCGCGAGATGCGGCACGCACTGCACCGACGTGGCGCCGGTGCCGATGATGCCGACGCGCTTGTCCGCCAGCTTGTCCATCGGCGCGCCCGAGGGATCGCCGCCGGTGTAGTCATAGTCCCAGCGGCTGGTGTGGAACGAGTGTCCCTTGAACGATTCGATGCCGGGGATGCCCGGCAGCTTCGGCACGTGCAGCGGTCCCGTGCCCATGCCGACGAACTGCGCGGTGAAGGCATCGCCGCGGTTGGTGCGGATGGTCCAGCGCGATTTCGCCTCGTCCCAGTCGAGGCTCACGACCTCGGTGTGAAACAGCGCGTTGTCGTACAGACCGTATTGCCTGCCGATGCGCTGGCAGTGCGCGAGGATCTCCGGCGCATGCGCGTATTTCTCGGACGGCATGTGGCCGGTCTCTTCGAGCAGCGGCATGTAGACCAGCGAGGCGGTGTCGCATTGCGCGCCGGGATACCTGTTCCAGTACCAGGTGCCGCCGAAGTCGCCGCCCTTCTCGATGATGCGGACATCCTTGACGCCGGCCTCCGACAACCGCGCGGCGGTGGCAAGCCCGGCGAAGCCGCCGCCGATGAAGGCGAAGGTGACGTGATCGGTCTTCGGCCGCGCGCGCGGTGACGGGCGTGTAGGGATCGTCGAGATAATGCGCGAGCTGTCCCGCGACCCGGAGATACTGGTCGTTGCCGTCGGGACGCAGCCGCTTGTTGCGCTCCTCCAGGTATTTCTGGCGCAGCCGGTCCTTGTCGATGGCAGCGTTCTGCGAAGCTCTGGGGCTGGTCGGTGATCGTCATCGAAAGGCGCCTTTCAGTCGTCGCGATACGCCATCGTCCTTACCACCGCTCAGGACGGGTGGGCCGACAGATATGGCGAGTTGGCGATCGACCATGACGGCATCGGCTCCATCCGGAAGATCTGCCGCAGATGCACTTCGTCGGGGCCGTCGCCGATCCGCAGCAGCCGTCCCCAGGCCAGCGCCTGGTGGATCGGGGTGTCGTCGGAGCCGCCCATCGCGCCGAACACCTGCATGGCGCGGTCGGCGATCCGCTGCAGCATGGCCGGCACCGCGACCTTGATCAGCGACACGTCGCGCCAGGCGCCGTGGTGGCCGGCCTGATCGAGCCGCCATGCGCAGCGATAGGCGAGCAGCCGCGCCTGTTCGAGTTCGACGCGGGACTCCGCGATCCAGCGCTGCACGGTGTCGTACTGGATCACCGTGCGTCCGAAGGCCGAGCGCTCGGACGAGCGCACCATCATCAGTTCGATCAGGAGTTCGCACAGCCCGATCGAGCGCATGCAATGATGGATGCGCGCCGGCCCAAGCCTGATCTGCGCGACCTTGAAGCCCTCGCCCTCGGCGCCGAGCAGGTTCGCGCGCGGCACGCGGACATCATCGAAGGCAAGTTCGCCGATCGGCGCGACGTGATCTTCGCAGCCCATCCAGCGCAGCCGCCGCACCAGGCGAACGCCCGGCGTCTCCATCGGCACGATGATGCAGGAATGGCGGCTGGTGCGGTCGGCGCCGGAATCGGTCACGCCCATCACGATCAGGAAGCTGCATCGCGGATGCGCAGCGCCTGTGATGAACCATTTCCGTCCGTTGATGATGTAGTCGTCGCCGTCGCGCACCATGCGGGTGGCGATGTTGGTCGCATCGGACGAGGCCACATCGGGCTCGGTCATGCCGAAGGCCGAGCGGGTCCGGCCTTCCAGCAGCGGCTGCAGCCAGCGCGCCTTCTGCTCCGGCGTGGCGCAGTTCTGCAGCGCGATCATGTTGGGCACGTCGGGGGCCTGGCAGTTGAAGACTTCCGGCGCCCAGAACAGCCGGCCCATGATCTCCGCCAGCGGCGCGTATTCGAGATTGGAAAGCCGCGTGCCGGGCTCGTCATCGGCCAGTTCCGGAAGGCCGAGATTCCACAGGCCTGCCGCACGCGCTTTCCGCTGCAGGTCGCCCATGAAGGGCGCGGCCTCGCCTTTGGCGACATGGCCGAGCCAGGCCCGATGGCGCGGCAGCACTTCCTCGTCGAAGAACGCCTGCAGCTTCTCCAGCCACGTCTCCGAACGACCGGAAAGATCGAAATCCATGTCGCCTCCCACTTTTGGGCGACAACTAAACGTATATCGACACGATTTGCAAATTCATTTCGATATATTGACAAATGAGCTTATCTCCGACCAATCTTTCGCCATGGCAGCGACCTCGACCATCGATCCCGCCTCCTCATCCAGGGCCAAGGCTGCGGAAGACCAGGCCGATCCGTCCTTCGCGACCACGCTGGCGCACGGGCTCGACGTGCTGGCCGCGTTCCGTAACCGCAGCGGTTCGCTGTCGAACGCCGAGCTTGCGCTGCATACGGGGCTGTCGCGGCCGACGGTGTCGCGGCTGACCTACACGCTGGCGCAACTCGGCTATCTCAAGCGCGACGCCAAGGGACGTTTCGAACTCGGGCTCGGCATTCTGGCCGCCGCCTATCCGGTGCTGTCGGCGCTGAAGGTCCGGCAACTGGCGCGCCCGCTGATGCGCGAATTCGCCGCCTACACCGGCGGCACCGTTTCGATCGCGATGCCGTTCGGCCTCGACTTCATCTATGTCGAGACGCTGCGCACCACCGACGCGGTGGCGCACCTGCCGGATGTCGGCTTTGCCAGTTCGCTGGCGCCGACCGCGGTCGGCCGCGCCCTGCTTTCGCTCTTCACCAGCGAAGAACTTGAGGCCTACGTGGCGGCCGTGAAGGTCGAGCGTCCGGAAGAAGCCGACTACGTGCAGGAGCGGACGCTGCCGGACGTCGAACTCTGCCGGGAGCGCGGCTTTGCGGTTTCGCTCGGCGAATGGCGGCGCGAGATTTTTGGCGTCGCCGCGCCGCTGTACCGCACGCCGTCGGGCGATTGCCTTTCCGTCAATTGCGGCATTCCCTCGTTTCGCTTCAGCGCCGAGCAGATCGAGCGCGAATGCGGGCCGCGCATGCTCGGCCTCGCGCGCAGCATCCGCTCGCTGGTCGCCAACGACTGAATTCCCCCGATCAGAGGGGCAAGGCGCATCGCTCGAACGATGCACACATATGGGGAGGGAGAGAATGAACGGGTTCAAAACCGTGCTGGGCCTTGCCGTGGGCATGGCGCATGCTGCTCGGCGACGCGGCGCACGGCGCAGAGCAATTATCCGAACCGTCCGATCCGGATCGTCGTGCCCTACCCTGCCGGCGGCATCGTCGACATCGTTGCCCGCACCGTCACCGAACAGGTCGGCCGCGACTGGAAGCAGACCGTCGTCGTCGAGGCCAGGCCCGGCGGCAACAGCAACATCGGCACCGCCGTCGGTCGCGCGCAGCGAGCCCGACGGTTACACCTGGCTGGTCACCGGTCCCGCCGCGCTGGTCAATCCGACGCTCTACAAGGACGCCGGCTGGGACGCGATGCAAGGATCTCAAATGCGTCGGGCTCGCCGTCTGGAATCAAAGCGTCGCGCTGGTTCATCCCTCGATGCCGGCCACCACCATCGAGGAATTCGTCGAGATCGCGCGCAAGAAGCCGGGCGAACTGAATTTCGGCAATCCCGGCACCGGCTCGTCGATCGACCTGAGCGCGCAGAAGCTGTTCCAGGCCGCCAACATCAAGCTCACCAATGTCGGCTACAAGGGCCAGCCGCAGGCCCTGATCGACCTGATGACGAACCTGATGCACTTCGAGATCGTCTCGCTCGAACTGGCATTGCCGCACATCAAGGCCGGCAGCGTCAAGCCGCTCGCCGTCATGACCGACAAGCGCGTAGCCGATCTGCCCGACGTGCCGACGATCGCCGAAGCGGGATTTCCGGAAGCGACCTACGTGCCCTGGTATGGCATCTACGTTCAGGCCGGAACGCCCGATGCCATCGTCGAGAAGATCAACGACGGCATCAACAAGGCGCTGCAGAACCCGGACGTGCAGCGCCAGCTCGCCGTCGCCAACATCCCGGGCAAGCCGATGCCGCTTGCCGATCTCGCCAGGCTGATGAAGGCGGATCATGAGAAGCTGACCAGGGTGATCGTGACCTCGGGCATGGCGCTGCAGTGAGTACAAGGGTGGCCGTCCGTCTCCGCTCATTGCGAGACAGCAACGTGCGTCGCAATGACGGCGGAGAACGCCGGGCCGCTGCATACGCATCATGCATCGAACAGCCTGTGGCTCGTGGCGCGTCCGTAGTACACGCCGCAGAGGGCGCATCCGCCCTGGCGTGGAGAGCCCGACAGAATGTCCGCAGAGGCAACCTCAAAGTCATCGGCCGCGCCCATGGACGGCCTGCCACCGGAACTCAGGCGCTGGGCGGTCGCAGCGATCTTTACCGCGCTGGCGCTGGCGTCGCTGGACACGGCGATCGCCAACATTGCCCTTCCCGCGATCGCCGCAGATCTCCATGTCAGCCCGGCCGATGTGGTCTGGGTGGTCAACATCTATCAGATCGCGCTGGTGGCGACGCTGCTGCCGCTCGGCGCGCTTGGCGAAATCGTTGGTCATGAGCGCATCTATCTCGGCGGGCTGCTGCTGTTCACGCTGGCCTCGCTGGGCTGCGCGTTCGCATGGTCGCTACCCAGCCTGACGGCGGCGCGGGCGCTGCAGGGTCTCGGCGCCAGCGGCATCATGAGCGTCAATGCGGCGCTGGTCCGCTTCGTCTACCCGACCCACATGTTGGGCCGCGGCTTCGGCCACAATGCGCTGGTGGTCGGGACTGCATTCACGCTCGGTCCGACGATTGCTTCCGCGATCCTTTCGATCGGCACCTGGCCGTGGCTGTTCGCGATCAACATCCCGTTCGGCCTGATCGCCATCTGGATCGGCCTCAAGACCCTGCCGAAGACGCCGCGCGCGGTGCACGCTTTCGATTTTGCCAGCGCGGCGCTGACCGCAAGCTGCCTCGGACTCTTTATTATTGGGATAGGCAGGCGCGGCGCACCAGGCTCCTCCCGCCCTGGTCGGACTGGCGCTTGGCGCCGCATTGCTGCTCGGCTGGATCATGACCCGCAGGCATGCCGACCATCCGGCGCCGATGTTGCCGATCGACCTGTTTCGACGCCCGATGTTCGCGCTGTCGGCAGCCACCTCGGTTTGCGCCTTCGCGGTGCAGGGGCTGGCCTTCGTTTCGCTGCCGTTCTACTTCGAGGACGTGCTGCAGCGATCCCAGGTGGAAACCGGCTTCTTCATGACGCCTTGGCCGCTGGTGGTGGCGATCATGGCGCCGATCGGAGGACGGCTGTCCGACCGCTATCCCGTCGGCATCCTCGGCGGCATCGGACTGGTGCTGCTCGGCATCGGCATGGCGCTGCTGGCGACGCTGCCACCGGACCCGAGCATCGCCAACATCGTCTGGCGCACCGTGATCTGCGGGGTCGGGTTCGGTTTTTTCCAGACGCCCAATCTGCGGGCGCTGATGTCGAGCGCACCATCGCATCGCAGCGGAAGCGCGAGCGGCATCGTCGCGACCGCACGCCTGACCGGCCAGACCTTCGGCGCAGCACTTGCAGCCCTGTGCTTTGCCCTCGCCGGACACAACGGCGCGACGGTTGCCTTGATGCTCGGCGCCGGATTTGCCGCGCTGGGAAGCCTGATGAGCTTCCTGCGGCTGGCCGTGGGTGCTGAACGGACATGACAGCCATGCAGGAGTATGGCGTCCACGCGACAGCGGCGATCAACTTTCATCCTCCGGGCAAACGCATTTTCTTGATTTGAAACATTCCAGGTCGCAGTCCAACATCGCCGCCGGTTCAATTGGCGAATTGAACTCAAAGAGGGACATGCGATGGCTAATCTCACGATCAACGGCAAACCGATCAGCGTGGACGTCGAAGACGACACGCCGCTTCTTTGGGCAATCCGGGAAAACGTCGGGCTGACCGGCACCAAATATGGATGCGGCATCGCGCTATGCGGCGCCTGCACCGTTCACATCGACGGAGTCGCGATGCGCTCCTGCGGCGTCTCGGTCGGCGAAGCCGCCGGCAAGCAGATCACCACCATTGAAGGCCTCGCCAACAATGGCGCGCTGCACAAGGTGCAGGAGGCCTGGGTCGCCAACGACGTTCCGCAATGCGGCTACTGCCAGAGCGGCATGATCATGGCGGTTGCCGCCCTCCTCACGGAGAAGCCGAAGCCGACCGACCAGGACATCGACGAGGCCATTACCAATATCTGCCGCTGCGGGACCTTTCAGCAGGTTCGCGAGGCGATCCACGCCGCCGCGAACGCCTGAGGGAATGCCATGAACAAGCACGTCTTCCCAACGCCAATCTCAATCTCAATCGCCGCGCCTTCGTGATCGGCACCGCGGCCGCGGGCGCCGGCCTGGCGATCGGCCTCGATCTTCCCTTTGGCGGCCCGGCCGTGGCTCGCGCCGCCGACGGCTCGCCCGAAGTCAACGCCTGGGTGGTGATTCGCCCCGACGACACTGTCGTGATCCGGATCGCCCGCTCGGAGATGGGACAAGGCACGCTCACCGGGCTCGCGCAGCTCGTTGCCGAAGAACTCGAATGCAACTGGTCGAAAGTCACTACCGAATATCCGACTCCGGGACAGAGTGTCGCGCGTAAGCGCGCCTGGGGCGATTTCTCCACCGGCGGCAGCCGCGGCATCCGCTCCAGCCACGACTATGTCCGCAAGGGGGGTGCGACCGCGCGCGTAATGCTGGTGCAGGCCGCCGCCAATGAGTGGAAGGTGCCGGCCTCCGAATGCATCGCTGCCAACAGCGTCATCACCCACACGCCGTCCGGAAAGAGCACGACCTATGGCAAGGTGGCGGAAGCTGCCGCAAAACTCGAAGCGCCGGCCGACGTCAAGCTGAAGGATCCCAAGGACTGGAAGGTTATCGGCAAGGGCGTCAAGCGCCTCGATACGGTCGAGAAGACCACCGGCGCCATGGTCTACGGCGCCGACGTCAAGCTGCCCGGCATGCTCAATGCCGCGATCAAGGATTGTCCTGTTTTCGGCGGCAAGCTGAAGAGCTTTGACGAAGCCAAGGTCGCCGGCATGAAGGGCGTCAGCAAGGTCGTGCGCGTCGGCGACAGTGCGGTCGCCGTGGTCGCCGATACCTGGTGGCACGCCAAGACCGCGCTCGACGCGCTGCCGATCGTTTGGGACGAAGGCGAGAACGCCAGGGTCTCCAGCGATTCGATCGCCAAATGGCTGGCGGAGGGTCTCGACAATTCGCAGCCGGCCTATGTCGGTAACCAGAACGGCGACGCCAAGGCAGCGATCGCCGGCGCCGCCAAGAAGGTCGAGGCGGTCTACAACTATCCCTACCAGAACCATGCTGCGATGGAGCCGCTCAATGCCACGGTGCTCTACACCGCGGACAGCTGCGAAGTCTGGTGCGGCACGCAGAACGGCGAGGCTGTCTTCGCCGCGGCGATGGAAGCGTCAGGATTGCCGGCCGAGAAATGCGAAGTGCACAAGCTGATGCTCGGCGGCGGCTTCGGCCGGCGCGGCATGACCGATTATGTGCGGCAGGCGGTACTGATCGCCAAACAGATGCCGGGCACGCCGGTCAAGCTGCTGTGGTCGCGCGAAGAGGACATGGCGCAAGGCAGGTTTCATCCGATCACGCAATGCAAGCTGACCGGTGCGTTCGATGCCAAGAACAATCTGACGGCGCTGCACATCCGATTGTCCGGCCAATCGATCCTGTTCTCGGTGCGTCCGGCGGCGCTGGCGAACGGCATGGATCCGGTCGCGTTCCAGGGCTTGAGCCCGTCCGGCGATGCGGCGATCGGCTACGGCGTACCGAACCTGCTGGTCGAGCACGCGATGCGCAATCCACACGTCCCGCCCGGCTTCTGGCGCGGCGTCAACGTCAACCAGAATGCGATCTATCTGGAATGCTTCATGGATGAACTGGCGCAATCGGTCGGCCAGGATCCGGTGGAATTCCGCCGCAAGCTGATGAGCAAGCATCCGAAGCATCTTGCCGTGCTCAACGCCGTGGCCGAGAAGATCGGCTGGGGCAAGCCTGCGCCGAAAGGCGTCTATCGCGGGATCGCGCAGGTGATGGGCTACGGCAGCTATGTCGCCGGTGCTGCGGAAATCTCCGTCACCGAGGGCAGCAAGATCAAGGTGCATCGCATCGTCGCATCGACCGATCCCGGCTACGTCGTCAACCCGGCGCAGGTCGAGCGGCAGATCGCGGGTTCGTTCGTCTACGGCCTGTCCGCCCTGTTCTATGGCGGCTGCACGGTGAAGGACGGCAAGATCGAGCAGACCAATTTCGATACCTACAACTCGATGCGGATCGCTGAAATGCCGAAGGTCGAATGCGTCATGGTGCCAAGCGGCGGCTTCTGGGGCGGCGTCGGCGAACCCACGATCGGTGTCGCCGCGCCTGCGGTGCTCAACGCCTATTTCGCCGCCACCGGCAAGCGCATCCGTTCGATCCCGCTGCGGGACCAGAACATCACCTTTGCCTGATGAAAGCAGCAGCGGCACCGGGGTGCCGCCGCTCCACTCCCCCGGATCGTACCCATGCAAGCCAGGCGCGGCCTGACGCGCAGAGATGTCGCTAGCGGCATCGTCGCGTCCGCGGCGGCGACCGGCTTGCCCTGCCCGGCCTTTGCGCGGGCGGCCGCGCATATCGTCGTGGTCGGCGGCGGCTTTGGCGGTGCGAATTGCGCCCGCGCGTTGCGGCAACTCGATCCGAAACTTCGGGTGACCCTGGTCGAGCCGAACCGCGTTTTCACCGCCTGCCCGTTCAGCAACGAAGTGATTGCCGGCATGCGCGAACTGCCGGCGCAGCAATTCGCCTATGACGGGATCGCGGCGCAAGGTGTGACTGTCGTCCACCAAGCCGCCACAAGGATCGACGCACAGGCGCGCGCTCTGACGTTGGCCGACGGCAGTTCGTTCAGCTATGACCGCATGGTGCTGGCGCCTGGCATCGACCTGCGTTTCGACGCCCTGCCCGGTTATGACGAGGCCGCGTCCGCCAGGATGCCGCATGCCTGGAAGGCCGGCGAACAAACGATGCTGCTGCGCCGGCAGATCGAGGCGATGGAGGATGGTGGCACGGTGGTGATTGCGGTACCGGCCGCGCCGCTGCGCTGTCCGCCCGCACCTTACGAACGCGCCAGCCTGATCGCGCATTATCTTAAAACCAGGAAGCCCCGGTCGAAAGTGCTGATCCTCGACGCCAAGGACGGCTTCTCGCAGCAAAAACTGTTCGAAGCCGCGTGGGCGGAACTCTATCCCGGCATGATCGAACGGATCGGACTGTCGCAGGGCGGACGGGTGACGTCGATCGATCCTGCTACCAACACCATCGTCACCGATTTCGGCAATTATGTCGCACAGGTCGCAAGCGTGATCCCGCCGCAGAAGGCCGGGCGTGTCGCCGAGATCGCCGGTGCCGCCGACAACACCGGCTGGTGTCCGATCGATCCCACAAGCTTCGTCTCGAAGCTGGTGCCGGACATCCACGTCATCGGCGACGCCTGCATCGCCGGCGGCATTCCGAAATCAGCGTCCGCCGCGAGCGCACAGGGCAAGGCCTGCGCCGCAGCCATCGTCAGCCTGATGTCGGACAACGCGCCGCACCCGCCGCGGCTTACTGGCGCATGCTACAACACGGTCGCACCGGGCTATGCTTTCTCGCTGTCCGGAGTCTACCAGCCCAGAGACGGGCAATTCGCCGAGATCGAGGGAGCGACGAGCCCGGTCAACGCCACGCGCGAAATGCGCCAGCGCGAAGCAGACGCCGCGAAAGAATGGTTTCGAACGATCACGGTGGAAACCTTTGGCTAGACCGGCTGGGCATCTCCGACTGCTCCTTGCAGCCACGCTGCTCGCACTGCCCTGCCCGGCGGCCGCGCAAACGCTGCGTCCCTATGCCGTGGTCGACGATGCCATTCCGGAACCGCTCACGCCTGCGCGCGGCGATGCGGCGCGCGGGCGGGCGCTCGTCGTGGAACGATCGAGCACCTGCATTCTTTGCCACAGCGGCCCATTTCCGGAGCAGAAGTTCCAGGGCGATCTGGCGCCCGATCTTTCCGGTTCCGGCCGCCGCTGGTCCGAAGGCCAGCTTCGGCTGCGGCTGGTGGACGCCTCGCGCCTCAATGCCGCGACCATCATGCCGTCCTATTACCGTGTCGATGGCTTGTATCGCGTCGGGACGTTATGGCGCGGCAAGCCGATTCTGTCGGCCGAACAGATCGAGGATATCGTGGCGTATCTCGCCAGCTTGCGCGAATAGGAAGACCGATGGATCGACGACCGGATTCGACACGACGCCAGTTCCTCAGCCTCGCCGGCGGCGCGGCCGTGCTTGGCGCGGTGCCCACCGTCACGCTTCAGCCTGCCGAGGCCACGCCTGCGATGCTCGCCGCTGCCATTCGCAACACGACGGGCGGCGCCGCGGTGAAGACCGGCAAGGTCAAGCTCGACGTGCCGCCGCTGGTCGAGAACGGCAATACCGTGCCGCTGACGGTCAGCGTCGCCAGCCCGATGGCGCCGGAAGATCACGTCAGCAGCATCCACATCTTCAACGAGAAGAATCCGCAGCCGAACATCGCCAATTTCCATCTCGGCCCGCATGCCGGCCGCGCGCAGGTTTCGGTGCGGATCCGCCTCGCCGACAGCCAGAAGATCGTCGCTATCGCCAAACTCTCGGATGGCTCGTTCTGGTCGGCAAGCGTCGAGGTGGTGGTGACGCTGGCGGCCTGTACCGAGGAAGTGATCTGATGGCTTCCGCGCTGATCAACGTTCCGGCGAAAGCGAAACGCGGCGACATCATCGAGATCAAGACGCTGATGTCGCACATCATGGAAACCGGCTATCGCCATACGGCTGCTGGTGAAGTCGTGCCGCGCGACATCATCACGAGCTTCACGTGCCGCTTCAACGGCACCGAAATTTTCCGCGCCGACCTGTTTCCGGCCGTGGCGGCCAACCCGTTCATCGCCTTCTTCACGACCGCGACCGAAAGCGGCAAGTTCGAATTCGAATGGACCGGCGATCGCGGCTTCTCCGAAACCGCGTCCGCGTCGATTACCGTCGAATGAGGCCCGCGGCTGCCATATGCGTCGGCACCATCGCCGCGACGGTGATCGTTTCCGCCGTCTATGCGGACATCCTGTCAGCCGACCGCCGTTCCGGCTACAGCTTCATGAAGCCGGAAACCAGGGCGATGCAGGACGACGACACCGCCAATCCGGGCCTGCTCTGGGTGCTCGACGGCGACAGGCTGTGGAAGCGCAAGACCGGCACCGCCGACAAGGCCTGCGCCGATTGCCATGGCGAAGTCCGCACCAGCATGAAGGGCGTCGCGGCCCGCTATCCCGCTTTCGACAAGGCAAGCGACCGGCCGGTCGACCTGGAGCAACGCATCAATCTCTGCCGCATCGATCGCCAGCAGGCGACGCCGCTGCCGTTCGAGAGCCGCGACCTGCTGGCGCTGAGCGCCCTCGTCGCCCGGCAGTCGCAGGGCGCTCCGATCCAGACCGGCGCGGACCCGCAGCTTGCGCCGTTCGTCGCCAAGGGACGCGAACGCTTCATGCAGCGGCAGGGCCAGCTCAATCTCGCCTGCGCCAATTGCCACGACGAAAACTGGGACAAGCGGCTGGCGGGATCGGCGATCACGCAGGGACACCCGACCGGCTACCCGCTTTACCGGCTGGAATGGCAATCGATGGGATCGCTGCAGCGGCGCCTGCGCGCCTGCATGTCAGGCATCCGGGCACAAGCCTATGATTACGGCGCGCCCGAGTTGGTCGAACTCGAACTCTATCTGATGTCGCGGGCGCGCGGCATGCCGGTCGAGGCGCCGGCGGTGCGGCCTTAGCAACACCGGCCAGCCAGCATGTATCCCCTCATCCTGAGGAGCGCGGAACGCGCGTCTCGAAGGATGCAGGCCCGTTCGTGGCCTCATGGTTCGAGACGCCGCTGCGCGGCTCCTCACCACGAGGGTTGGAGAACTACCGCTCCGCGAACGCCTTCTCGACCACGAACTGCGCCGGTTCGCCATGATTGCCCTCGACGAATCCCCGACCGTTGAGCAGCGCGCGGGTGTCGGTGACCAGCGCCGGGCTGCCGCAGATCATGACGCGGTCATGCACGGGATCGAGCGAGGCCAGTCCGATATCGGCAAACAGCTTGCCTGAATTGATCAGGTCGGTGATGCGGCCGCGGTTGCGGAAGGGATCGCGCGTCACGGTCGGGTAATAGATCAGTTGGTTGCGGATGTACTCGCCGATCAGTTCGTCATTCGGCAGCTTCTCGGTGATCATCTCGCCATAGGCGAGTTCTTTCACGCGGCGACAGCCGTGCAGCAGCACCACCTTTTCGAACCGCTCATAGGTCTCCGGATCCTTGATCACGCTGAGGAACGGCGCGAGCCCTGTACCCGTGCCAATCAGATAGAGGTTGCGGCCATCCTCGAGGTTGTCGATGACGAGCGTGCCGGTCGCCTTGCGGCTGACGATGATCTCGTCGCCCTGCTTCAGATGCTGGAGGCGCGAGGTCAGCGGCCCGTCCGGTACCTTGATCGAGAAAAATTCGAGCCGGTCCTCGTAATTGGCGCTCGCGACCGAGTAGGCGCGCAGCAGTGGCTTCTCGCCGACCTTCAGCCCGATCATGGTGAACTCGCCGTTGCGGAAACGGAACGAGGGATCGCGCGTGGTGGTGAAGCTGAACAGCGTGTCGGTCCAGTGGTGGACGCTCAGCACGCTTTCCTGGTTGAAATTGCTCATCTTGCCGATCCCATCGCCCGGAGGCGGATTGCGAGGCTCAAATTATTTGTATACGATCATTCGTATACAAACGAATAATCCAGCTTGATCCCGGCGTCAAGCCGCGGGCAAGATGGCTTTCAGCGCCGCGAAGGCTTTGAACAAAAAGGATAAACCCGATGGCCCACGATGCACCCCAGGCGGCCGGCCCGAGCAAGCTCGTGATCCGCAATATCGGGCTGTTGCTCTCGGGGGCGCTGGAGAGGCCGATCCTGGACGGCGACACGATCGTCGCCGAGAACGGCAGGATCACCGCGATCGGCCGCTTCAAGGACCTCGATACCGAAGGCGCCACCACCGTTGTCGATGCCAATGGCACCACCGTCGCGCCCGGCCTGATCGACAGCCACGTCCATCCCGTCGCCGGCGACTGGACCCCGCGGCAGAACCAGACCAACTGGATCGACAGCTATCTTCACGGCGGCGTCACCACCATGATCTCCGCGGGCGAGGTTCACATGCCCGGCCGTCCCCGCGACGTGGTCGGCCTGAAGGCGATGGCGATCTTCGCGCAGCGCGCGTTCTGGACGCTGCGCCCCGGCGGGGTAAAGGTGCATGCCGGCGCGCCCGTGATCGAATGCGAAATGGTCGAGGACGATTTCAAGGAATTGGCCGCGGCCGGCGTCAAACTGCTCGGCGAAGTCGGCCTTGGCGGCGTCAAGGACGGTCCGACCGCGCGCAAGATGGTGGGATGGGCGCGCAAATACGGCATCCAGAGCACGATCCACACCGGCGGGCCGTCGATCCCCGGCTCGGGGCTGATCGACAAGGACGTGGTGCTGGAAGCCGACACCGATGTCGTCGGCCACATCAATGGCGGCCACACCGCGCTGCCCGACGACCAGATCCGCTGCATCTGCGAGGGCTGCAAGCGCGGGCTGGAGCTGGTTCACAACGGCAACGAGCGCTCGGCGCTGTTCACGCTGCGCACCGCGCGCGAGATGGGCGACCTGCACCGCGTCATCCTCGGCACCGATGCGCCGGCCGGCTCCGGCGTGCAGCCGCTCGGTATCCTGCGGATGGTGTCGATGCTGTCCTCGCTCGGCGATTTGCCCGCCGAACTCGCCTTCTGCCTCGCCACCGGCAACACCGCCCGCATGCGCGAGCTCGACTGCGGCATCATCGAGGTCGGGCGTGCGGCCGATTTCGTGCTGATGGACAGGGCGCAGCATTCGCCCGGCAGGAACATCCTCGAAAGCGTCCAGCTCGGCGACCTGCCCGGCATCGGCATGACCATCATCGACGGCATCGTCCGAACCCAGCGCAGCCGCAACACGCCGCCGGCCGGCAAGGTCCCGGAGATCATCAGCGGGCATTGAGCCGGCGCGGCTGCGCCAGCCGAATCAGAAAAACGTGCATGAAGCCTCGAACGGCATGAACGGATTGCCGGGCAGCGCCGTCTAATGCGGGCTGCCAGAGTGGCAGTCATGCTTCAGGCGCCGAGGAATACGTGAAGAATTCGCTGCAAGTGGCCGGTGGGGTCGTCGGCGCGGTCGCAGGCTTTGTTGCCACGCTGCTGCTGCTTGAACTGGTCGGCTTCGGAAACCGCGCCGATCCCATTGCGTCCGGCATGCTGGCGCTGCTCGGGTTCGCACCGGCCGGCGCCATCGCGGGCCTGCTGCTTGGCACGATGCTGGCCGGGCGGCTGCGCGCTGGAGACAAAACCAGTGGACTGCTGCGCAACGGCCTGAAGGCATTCGCGACACTCATCGCGCTGTGCGTCGCGGCCGGCGTCGCCTACTATCTCTATGCGGTCAATACCGCCACGCCCTGGCTCAATCCCAATGCGCCGAATCCGATTCTCCAGTTCGAGGTTCGCCTTCCGGCAGGGACAACGCTGCCAGCTTCCGCCCGCGAGGTCGCCATCGACCTCGAGACGGACATCAACACCATGCCGGCCGAATCCAGGCTCACCCAATTCCGCCACGAAGGCGACCGGCCGGTGATTGCGAGCGGGGTCGATCTTGCATATCGCACCCGCCATCGGCAACTGGCGGTAAAGATCAAGGGGCAGCCCGACCGAACCTATCGCATCGGCCTGTCCGACAAGGCGCCGCACGGTGCGGAGTTCGGGCCGTGGCAACCTTCTGCCGACGGCAGCGAGATCCGCTACCGTGCCCGATGGCCCGGACGGGACTGACAATTTCATTGGCGGGAATGCCTGGCCGGCATCATTCGCTGGATTGGTCGCGGCTCACCGCAACTTGTTCAACAGCACCATCAAGGCTTCACGCTCCTTGGCGTCGAGCGGCGCCAGCGTTTCCTTCGTGATCGCGAGCGCATTGGGCGCGGCTTTCTCCGCCAGTTGCTGGCCGGCGCGCGTCAGGCTCACCAGCAGACGGCGGCCATCCTCGGGATCCGGGCTGGTCTCGGTCAGGCCACGCGCGGTGAGGCGATCGATCACGCCCTTGATGGTGGCGACATCCATCGCCGTCAAGCGCCCGAGCAGGTTCTGCGAGCACGGGCCGGTCTCGATCAATTTGGCGAGCGCCGCCCATTGCGTCGGCGTCAGGTTGATGCCGATCTCGCGGGCGAAGATGGTGGCGTGGCGCTGCCACACCTGGCGCAGGATGAAGCCGATCTGCTCGTCGAGCACATAGGATGGCTTCTGCGGCTTGACGCTCCGTTTCGGCGAAACACTCCTTCCCATCTGCGCTCCCCGCCCTTCGTTTCCCCGCCGCTACAGCGACAGATGCGCGTCCCGGATGTCCGGTCGCGCGTCGAGTTCGGCCATCGTGCCGCCGAAGCAGATCTTGCCGCGCTCGATGATGTAGGCGCGGTCCGAAATCAGCCGCGCAAAATGCAGGTTCTGCTCGGACACCACGATGCTGACCCCCTCCTTCTTCATCGCGAGGATGGCGTCGACCATCTGTTCGACGATTTTAGGCGACAGCCCTTCGGAGGGCTCGTCGAGCAGCACCAGCGAGGGATTGCCCATCAGCGTGCGCGCGATCGTCAGCATCTGCTGCTCGCCACCGCTCATCCGCCCTCCGGGCCGGTTACGCATTTCACCGAGATTGGGAAACAGCGTGAAAAGTTTCTCGCGGGTCCAGTACGGCGCGTTTGGCCGCTTCGGCTGGCGGCCGACCTCGAGATTTTCGTCAACCGTCAGGTCGGTGAAGATGCGCCGCTCTTCCGGCACGTAGCCGAGCCCGCCGCGTACGATCGCATGCGTCGGCTCGCTCGAAACGTCCCTGCCCTCGAACACGATTCGCCCGGAACGGTTCTCGACCAGGCCGACGATGGAACGAAACGTCGTGGACTTGCCGGCGCCGTTGCGGCCGAGCAGCGCCACTACCTCGCCCTCGCTGACGTCGAGTGCGATGTCGAACAGGATATGCGCCGGGCCGTAGAAGCTGTTGAGATCGGCGACCTGGAGCTTCATGCGCCCGCTCCCTCGCGGTGGCGTGCATCGTAGACCAGGCCTTCACCGAGATAGATGGCGCGCACCTCGCGGTTGCCACGAACTTCTTCCGGCGAGCCTTCGGCGATCAGGCTGCCGCGATTCAGCACAAGGATGCGATCGGCATGTTCGAACACCACGTCCATGTCGTGCTCGGTGAACAGCACGCCGATCGACTGTTCGCGGGCGATGCGCGCGGTGAGCCGCATCAGTTCGATCCGCTCGCGCGGCGCCATGCCGGCGGTCGGCTCGTCCATCAGCAGCAGTTTCGGCTGGTTGGCGAGAGCGATCGCCAGCTCCAGCCGCTTGAGATCGCCATAGGCAAGCTCGCCGCAGGGCCGTCCGGCATAGGCGCCCATGCCGACGAGATCGAGCAGCCGGCCCGCCTCCTCGCGCGCGAATTGCGCCGTCGAGCCCCAGAGATTGAACAACTGCCGGCCATATGACACCAGCGCGACCTGTACGTTCTCGCGCACCGTCATGGTCGGAAACGTCGCCGTGATCTGGAACGTGCGTCCGACGCCGAGCCGCCAGATCGCGCGCGGCTTCCGGCCAACGGTATCCTCGCCAAGCAGATTGATCCGGCCGCTGTCGGGGGTATTCTGGCCGTTCAGCATGTCGAAGCAGGTGCTTTTCCCGGCGCCGTTGGGACCGATCAGCGCCAGAATTTCACCGGCCCTGAGCTGGAACGACACGCTGCGCACAGCGTGCACGCCGCCATAGGATTTGCTCAGGTTCTCGACCGACAGCAATGTGGGAACCATGCTCATTCGGCGGTCTCGATCCGGGAGGTGGCAAGCGCGGATTTCTTTTCGGCGAATTTCTTCTCAGGAGACCGCCAGCGATTCCTGATCGTCTCCAGCGTCCCGACGATGCCCTTGGGGAAGGCCACCACCATCAGCACGATGAAACCACCCAGCACCAGCTTGGACAGATCGGTCTGGCTCACCAGCCAGATGTTGGCCGCCTTGAATACGATGGCGCCGATGACCGCGCCGGAAACCGTCTCCACACCGCCGAGCAGCACCATGACCAGCGCGTCGACCGACAGCGAGATGCCGAGGCTGTCAGGAAAGACGCTGCCCTTCAGATAGGCGAACAATGCGCCGCCGATGCCTGCGACCGTTCCCGATATGACGAACGCCGTCCACTGCACCCGTTTGCCGTTGATGCCGATCGCTTCACTGCGCAGCGGCAAGTCCCGCGTCGCGCGCAACGCGTAGCCGAACGGGGAAAACACCATGACCCGCAGCGCCACGACGACGACCGCGGCAATGCCGAGCGACAGCCAGTAGAAACTGGCCGGCCCCGCCGCCCATTTATCCGGCCAGAACTCCGAGGATGCCGTTGTCGCCGCCGGTGACGGCGACCCACTGGAACGCGATCGACCAGACGATCTGCGCAAAGGCCAGCGTCAGCATCGCGAAATAGACGCCGGACAGTTGAACGGCGAAGAAGCCGAACACGGCCGCGCCGAGCATCCCCAGCAGCGGACCGAGCAGCAGCGAAACGATCATCGGCAGTCCCGCCGCCTTGGCGAGGAACGCCACGCCGTACGCGCCGAGCCCGAAATAGGCGGCGTGACCAAACGAAGCCAGCCCGCCGACCGACATCAGGAAATGCAGGCTGGCGGCGAAGATCACGAAGATCGCGATCTCCGAGCCAACCGTCAGCGCATAGTTGCCGGCGAACAGCGGCAGCATCGCCGCAAGGGCCAGCGCGCCCGCCGACATCCACCGCTCGCCCGTGGTGAGCGGCCGCCACGGATTGACGGTCAGGCCCGGCGTGCGCCGCGCGGCCGCCTCCGGCTTGCCGAACAGGCCCCATGGCCGAACGATCAGCACCACCGCCATCACCAGAAACACCAGGATGATGGAGATCTTCGGAAAAATCAGAATGCCGAAGGCGTTGAGTTCGGACACCAGCACGGCAG